>CAVSVB010000008.1:0-782759 GCA_963731155.1 uncultured Acidobacteriota bacterium | reverse complement strand
AGGGGCAGCCCATTGCGAGGCTGCCCGGATGGAGAAATGGTTGTCGAGGAGTTTACTTAGATAGGCTGGTCTTACGAAGCATACCGACAAGTGTGAGAAGTCCTGTACCTAGAAGCACGAGGCCGTCGGGCTCAGGAGTGGAGACAATTGTTGCGCCTTTGATCTGAATCTGATCGCTGGTGTCGGCCCCGAGACCGAAGGGGTCAAAGGCCGCCTCGTCGTCGCTGGCTGCGTTGATGGTAATTACAGAACCTCCGATGGCCGTGATTGGAAAAGAAGCCACGCATCCGCTTGGAGATTCGGTACATAGTGTCGTACCGCCTGGCAAAGCATTCGCCAGGCTGGGGTCTGATATGAAGGTAACTACGCCAAGTCCCTTGGCATCGTTGAAGAAGTGAAGTTGGTCGCTGAGCGCACCGCTACTGTCTGGGAAATTGATAACACCGGAAGAGCCAAAGCCAACATTGAAGTTAAAGACTCCCATGGGCTCGCACGAAGTTTCGTTTTCGGCCCCGCAGCCAATGGTGGAGAGGTCGGCAGGAAGACCAAAGGTGTTGGGGCTGATTTGCACCCATCCGGCACTGCTGCCGTTGGACACGGTAATGTCGTCGGCGCGCGCGCTCGCCGAGAGAAGTCCAAAAACGATCAGTGCAAGGATAGTGACCCGGATAGTGGGAAATTTCATCGATTACCCTCCAAACATACAGGTGAGCAAGCGACACGGCGGTTTCTTAGGGGAGAGCAATCCGCTGGCCGGAAACAGATTCCACAAGAGGCTGAGTAAGAAGGACTTCGGGTTTTGCCGAAGAACCACGTATGCAAAAGATTTCAGTAATTATGCAAACGGTAAGTCATTTCAGCTTGAAGGTTTGTCCGAAAGGACAAGCTGAGCCAAGCATCTGGCAATTGCCAGCTGACGACGTAACAAGTCAGGGTTCCATTGTCACGCCACGCATCGCGCCGATATCACTGTTGGCAGCTTCCATGATCATGGCATTTTGAACGATCCGCTCGATCTCACATAGAGCATGCTTAAGCCTACGTTCACCTCGCGCAGGATACCGTGTCTACGCGTAGAAACCGCAATTTCTGACGCGAACCACTCATTCGCGATGCTGAACTGCTAGAAAACCAAAAAAATCGCTCGATGGCGACGCCAGAGGGGTTCGACAATCCCTCGAAAAAGAGGGCGGGCAACTCCCGCAGTTTCAAGCGAGCGCGAGTGCTGACTGAAGGGTTCGGAAAAGAAGTGATTTTGGAGTGACCGACGACGGATGTACAATTCAGCTCAGTGAAGGAAGACCCCTCTTTGCAGTACGCTCGGCACTGTCGTCGGTTTGAGTGCGAGTGCAAATGATCTGGTTGATCACGATCGTGATATTTCTCGGCGTGGTAATTGCCGTGATGCTTGTGTTCTGGTTTCTGTCCGAGAAAGAGCGGATTCTAGCAGCACTAAGAAAGCCCGAACAGCAGCGAATGGAAGCTCGGATTCCGACGAGAGTTGGGCTGGAGCTCTCTGGTCCAGATGAACCTCAAATTTACGAAATCACCTTCACTGAGAATGTCAGTCGTCACGGAGCACGCGTCGTCACCAAAAGGCACTGGAGCCCGAACGACAGCGTTCTAGTTAAACTGCCCCAAGAGTCCCTCCCTTTCCGTGCGCGGATTACTTACTGTCAGCCCTTGAAGGGAGATGAGTTCGCAATGGGCTTGAAGTTTTCCTTAGTGGTTTACGATTGGATAAGCCCCGCGTAGGGGCACAATGCAATACCATCAGGACTCGGGAAACAGTTGTTTTCGGATGTGAATCAGCTCCACAACTGTGGGATGAGGAGACGAGCGCCGACAAGCCGCCGTTCACCAAGGTCATCAAATTGAAAAGCTTCCAGAAGCGCATCCGGAACCCCGATTCGCCCTCCGATTTACGCGACAGTTTCTAACGTGCGCTAGCCGTATACAAGTCCAAGTACCACGAGGCGACCGACGGCACCCATGCGTAAGGAGCGGAAGATCAATCAGGAAGAGGCTGGGGATGCGGGTTGAACCGGACGTAGTACAGTGGCGTAGAACGTGTCGCCAGTTAATATAGAGAATGGCTACAGTGGGTTAAAGAACAGACGCTGTGGCTGTGTCAAGTCACTCAACCACTCTATTTCATTGAAGGCGCTGCGTCGCCAGAGTCTGCAAGGATTGCCAAAGACTTTGTGACCGCAACCTCAAGGTTGAAATGCATCGCTTCTCGTCCCAACGCCTCGCCTAGTGGTGATTTCTGAACCATTCGCAGTACGCCTGGATTGAGCCCTACAAGCCAAAGTACTAAACCGCGATCACGCTGTCTTTTCTCGGCTGAACTCAAAGCCTTCAGAGCAGTGTATTCGAGATCGAATACGGCGCTAAAATCGATGACCACGATTCTAGGCTTTGCTTCCTCGACCGCCTTCCGGATCTTCGCTGCAACGTGCTCGGCATTCGCGAAGAAGACCCGCCCTTCGAGCCGTAACAAAAGAAGATCTGAAAACGTCTCGTCCTCCGGATGTTCCTTAGAGCGTGGCCGGAACACATTGGTGCCCGGCTTGCGCCCCAAGACGTAGACCGGCGGGTCCGCGACTTGATTTGCAAGCCCCACGAGCGAGACCACGATCGCGACGATAATGCCTTTGAGTGTCCCCAGAGCTACAACGCCAGCAAAGGCCGCCAAAGCCCAAGTGAACTCGGTCCGCCGAATTTTGAGGATTGCCCGAAACTCCGCGGGCTTAATTAATCCGATGGAGTAGACAATCACCACAGCCGCGAGCGTGGCTTGCGGCATAAGGGCAATCAGCGGAGCCAGCAGAAGCATCGTGGCCAGGGAAGCCAGTGCGGTAACCATTTCCGCTAGCTGCGTGCGTGCTCCCGCAAGGCGGTTCACGGCGCTCTGGCTGGTGCCACCACCGACAGGCATTGATCCCAGGAATGCTCCGCCGGCATTTGCCAGTCCTGTGGCCAGCAATTCCTGGTTGGCTCTGGGGGTTGGCTCCTCGCCCTTGATAAACGCTCGGCCTGCAGCGATGGTTTCCGTAAAACTCATGAGCGCGATGCCCAGAGCCCCCGGCCATAGTTCTTGGGCCAGGGAGAATTCTGGAATTGTCAGAGGGGGCAGCCCCTGCGGAATTCGGCCGACCAACTCCACACCATGTGACTGAAACCCCAGGAGACGCGCACCCAGGATACCCGCAGCCACGGCAATTAATGGTGCCGGCGCTCGCGGCAGAAATCGTTCAAATCCGACCAACACGGCAATCATGGCTATCCCGATGGCCACTGTTATCAGTGATGCGTCCGGGAATCCTCGGGCAATGGCAGCGATGTTGTGGAGGAAGGAACCCTTGGCAATATGAATGCCAAGTATCTTGGGCACCTGATCCAGAACTATGACGAGTCCAATCCCGGCTTTGAAGCCCACCAACACCGGCTCAGAGATGAAGTTGGCGACGAATCCCAGTCTAAGCAGGGAAGCCAAAGAGAGGATCGCTCCCACCATGAGAGCCAGCATTGCGGAAGCTCGAAGCAGCGATGTCAAATCACCGTTTGGGACGACCTGACTGAGTTCCGTTGCGGTTAGAATGGCAAGCGTTGTGGTAGTGCTCACACTGAGTGGGCGAGAAGTCCCCAGCACTGCGTATATGATCATAGGGACAAACGCCGTGTACAAGCCGACCTGGACGGGCAGCCCGGCGATCGTGGCATACGCCATCGCCTTTGGGATAACTACCGCAGCGGCTGTCAGTCCTGCGATCAGGTCCGGCCGAAACCATTGCTTCTGGTAGCTGGGTAGCCAATCCGCAATCGGAAGCCAGTTTCTAATTTGTCGGCTAGTTGACAAGGTCAACTCCTGACCGAGGACGCTGCGGGCAAACTCTACATTCGTGCCGCGGTCGGTTCGCTTGCTCGTAGACCTGTGTTACTGATGACCTTCAACCGCGCAACGGATTCTTATTGCCGTGTGCGAATACTAGCAATCAGAAATTCTGGCCGTCACCTAGGAATTCACCTAGGGGCACCCCGCCTGGTGCGACGCCACATAAGGGGTGACAGACACCAAGCTAGCTCTCGGTTTAACGGCCTTCCCATCGGCCGAAAAAACAATGCGGCGGCTATCTACTCGCTTATGGCCCGTCAGACGCCGGACGGTAGTCTGTGTAAGTAAGGGTTCTTTGGATGTCGAGGCTCTTTAGGAAAAGGATGCGCGCCGTTGCCTGGATTTCGATCCGTTTCGGCACCCAGACGGCCTCACCGACACATGTCTGTTCCATGGTGATGTGAGAGCCGCGCTCTACACGCGCCAAGATCAGCCCCATCGAGAACGACTGTGTTACATGGCCATCGACTTTGATCCAGCCGAAGTCTTGCTTGTTCACCCAGAGCTTGCCTTCTACTCTGGAGAACAGCTTGGCGTACTTGCCGTGCGCGTGATACCCCGGGTGAGGCGTAGCGTGAAGCACGTAGGCCGGCCTGTCGCCGACTGTTTCTTCGCCGACTAGCCGAAAGTCAAACGCCTCCAGCACATCCGCAAGGAAAGCTCTGTTTTCCTGGTCCTTGCGTATTCGCGCTGTCTGCTCGTCCGGCGTTTCATGCTTCAGCTTATCGAGATCATCATCACTTCTCTTTTGCTCCTTGGCCGATGGAGGTTGCCCGTTGTGTTCCAGCAGCTGCTCGAAGCGAGCGCCGTTGACCACCACGATTCGGGTGACGTCGACACTCTCCGATTCCACCTTCCCAAGCGCGTTCAAGCGGCGATCCTCATCGCGTTCGACATACGTGTAGTGGTCACGCGCCTGCCAACTGCGTTGCGTGGCCAAGACCGAAGGGAGCACGACCTGACGAGCGTCGGTGACACTTGCTTGGTTCTGAGATGCATCCGGCCCGCTAGTCTGAGCCACGAGTGCGGTTGAAGCCGCGATCATGAGCAGGAGCATCTGCCCGCCGGTTTTATCCGCGATTACCATTTTGGACTCGAAGGGGAGGAACACGGGGAAATCGGAATCCTTGCGACTCGCAAATCGAGGCTTTCCCCAAGCGTCGAGCAGACGAATCGTCGAAAAGCCGGGAAGTCTTCCACGATGAGGAAGCGCCGCAATGGGCCCCGTACTGCTGTGCAAGGCTTCATGAGTCCTCACTTGCGCCGTCGCGGTCGGACTGCGTCCAGCCCGAAAGCATGCTGCAGATTTTACTGACCGAGAGGTTGGGATACGACTGTTGATATTAACAGCGCACTCAGCAGTTCGCTCAGCGAGGAAATAATCGAAACCAATGAGTTCTTGGCATTCTTTCCGTGTTTTTCAACGCCGTCTTCGCATTGGCCCAGAAAATGTCCTCAGCGAGACGGTGAGGGCCTCGCAAGACCCTCGGCTACCGTCAACAAGACACTAACGCAATGGCCATGGGTGATAGTCGATTATGGGCACATAAGCAGTCGCAACCACTCAGCCTTTGCATTCTTGCAGGGCGGCGCGAGCACACCTGCGTCGCCCAAGGAGACTTTTCGCCTGCACTGCGGGCGGCTCTCGTTACCCGTGAGAGCCAGATCGGTCAGATAACGGCAAGACTTCTTGAATCGAGAGCAGATTCTCTGCGGGTCAAGCTCGGCGACATTCGGGGCTTTGTCGTTCGCCACATGCGAGACATTCGCGCGCTTCTCGGCAATTTTTCCGCCTTTTCCCGGAATCCGCATCAGGTTCCGAAAGAAAATAAGATCATTTACTGCTTTTCCTTCAAACGTACGTCCTGCACATTGATAGCGACGGTGACTAAGTCACCGAAATCTCAAGACCCTCAAGCCCCCGCTTAAGATTCAGGTAGCGGTAGGGACATTTCTACTTTGCTCAAACCGGACATTCTCATTTTGCAGCGACAGTGCGTGACGAAAGGTGCGTGACGAAAGGTTGACTCGGCTTGTAGCGGCACATAAGATGGCGGCGCGATGCCCGAGCCCAAGTCCCTCATCGGACAAACTATTTCGCATTACCAGATCGTCGAGAAGCTGGGTGGCGGAGGCATGGGCGTGGTGTACAAGGCCCAGGACACCGAGCTGGGTCGATTCGTGGCCCTAAAGTTCCTGCCCGATGAGTTGTCGGCGGATTCCAATGCGCTGGAGCGTTTTCGCAGAGAGGCGCGAGCAGCCTCGGCGTTGAATCATCCCAACATCTGCACTATCCACGAAATTGGAAAACACGAAGCTCGCACGTTCATTGCCATGGAGTTTTTGGATGGCGCCACGCTCAAACCTGCGATTGCTGGCCGGTCTATGGAAATGGAGACGCTGCTAACGCTGGCAATTGAGATCGCCGAAGCTTTGGATGCAGCGCATTCGCAAGGAATCGTGCACCGCGACATCAAGCCGGCAAATATCTTTATTACTAAGCGAGGGCACGCGAAGATTCTGGATTTCGGCCTTGCGAAGTCGCTGTTTGGCGGCGTGTCGGCAAGCGGAGCGGTATCGGGGGACTCTGTAACGATTGCTATGGACGAGTCGCATCTGACCAGCCCGGGCTCCACGTTAGGCACGGTTGCCTATATGTCGCCCGAGCAAGCCAGAGCCAAAGAAGTGGATGCAAGGAGCGACCTGTTTTCGTTCGGCGTCGTCTTGTACGAGATGGCTACGGGTACGCTGCCTTTCCGAGGCGGAAGCACGGCGGAGATCTTCAAATCGATTCTGGATGCAGCGCCCGTGCCGGCTCAGCGAGTCAATCCGGAGATTCCCGACGAATTGCAACGCATCATCAGCAAGGCGCTGGAAAAGGACCGTGAGCTGCGCTATCAGGGTGCGGCGGAGTTGCGCGCGGATCTGAAGCGGCTCAAGCGGGAGATGGATTCGGGAAGAGGATCGGCGGCAGGCACCAGCGGCATGGCAGCCGCTTCAGCGGGCGTTGTGGCCGTGGCTTCTGGATCAGGAAGTGCCGCGGCGGTGCAAGCGGCGCCTTCTACAGCTGCGACCACGGCAGAAACAAGCACACAAAGCGGAGCCCGCTTCGGAAAGTGGGCCGCAATACTCGGGGCGGGAGTAGTGGGCGCAGCGCTTTTGGGATTTTTGTTCCGCTCGCCGGCAGCTCCGCCGCGGTTAGGAGCGACCAAACCGATCACCAACGATGGTTTTCCGAAGGGCGGGATGGTGACGGATGGAAGTCGCCTCTACTTTAATGAACAAACGCCCGCAGGTTTTGTGGTTGTGCAGGCTTCGAGTGCGGGAGGCGACACGGCGAAAATTGAAGTTCCTCCTGGCGCTGGAGTGGTAGATGTTGTTCCGGAACAATCGGAACTCTTGCTCAGTGATGCCGGTCAATTTGACGGCTCCTTCTGGCGGGTGCCTGTTCCGGCAGGATCGCCGCGCAAAATCGGCGAGTTAATGGGGCGCGGAGCTGTGTGGACTTCAGACGGAAGGTTGGTCTTTACGAAAGGAAGCGACCTCTACGCTGCGGAACCGGATGGCAGCAATCCCCACAAGCTACTGACCGTACGGGGCCAGTTGCAAGGTGACCTCAGCGCCGCACCCGATGGAAGCCGTGTAAGGTTCTCGGTGCAAAATCCAGTGAACCTTACTTACGAGCTCTGGGAGGCAGGAACCGACGGGAGCGGAATGCATCGCGTGTTTCCCGGATGGAACAATCCTCCTGCTGAATGTTGCGGGCGATGGTCCGCGAACGGGGAATATTACTACTTCGAGAGCACGCGAGACGGGGTCAGGAACATTTGGGCCGTATCCGATACGAGCCATTGGTGGCAGAAGACCTCGCGAGAGCCGGTTCAGCTTACAAATGGACCACTAGAGTTCTCCGGGCCGCTCCCCAGCAAGGACGGAAAGAGGCTTTTTGTTGTTGGGGAACGGCGGCGTGCGGAACTCGTGCGCTATGATGCGACGTCGGGAGCGTTCGTGCCGTTCCTAGGAGGAATATCGGCAGGCGAGACGGATTTTTCGCGGGACGGCCAGTGGGTGACGTATGTCAGCTATCCGGATGATACGTTGTGGCGCAGCAAGCTGGACGGAAGCTCGCGCATTCAGATCACGTATCCTCCGATGCGGGCGGCGCTGCCGCACTGGTCACCAGACGGAAAGCAGATTGCGTTTGTCGCGACCGTACCCGGAAAGCCCTGGAAAATGTTTGTGGTATCCGGCGATGGAGGCAGTGAACAGCAGCTCTTCCGGGACGAATTTCAGGAGTTGGACCCAACCTGGTCCGCTGATGGAAAAACCCTCGCGTCTGGGAGACTCGAACCGATCAAGAATGAATGGACGATTACCATGATTGACATGGCGACTCGTGCAGTGCGGACATTGAACGGATCGCAGGGTATTTTTGCTCCGCGCTGGTCGCCCGATGGCCGGTACATCGTTGCGATCTCCTACGGGAACGGCAAACTGCAGCTCTACGACTTCCGAAGCGATAAATGGACGACGCCGGAGCTGCCCATCACCAGTTTCGGTTATCTGGCCTGGTCAAAGGACAGCGCATACGTCTATTTCGACACCGTTCTGTCGAACGATCCCGGCTTCTTCAGACTACGAGCGAAAGACGTGAAGTTGGAGAAGATGATTGACCTAACGAAGACCAAACTTTTCATCGGCCAGTTTGGGCCCACGCCGTGGACAGGGATTGGACCGGGCGACGTACCACTATTCCCACGGGACATCAGCACGCAAGAGATTTACTCCTTCGAGCTGCAGAAACGGTGACAGGAAAAATCGCCTCACAGAGCAGGGCGAACCACGTGCAGCGTCTATCCTAATTGGAAACGACCGCTCCGCTTTATCGCAGGGCGGCCGTGAAAGATTGTTCGGTAGCTTCAGAGCTACGTGCCGCTAACTCCGCAAGGGAGGGTAACGAATGTCTCAGCAAAACTCAGAGCGAAAAGTGAAGAAGCACCAGCAAATGATTCAGGCCCTTGAACTCGGAGCGGCGGGCGCCACCTTCAGGCAGATCGGAAATGCGTTATCCGTCCTATAGAGATGAAGCCCAATCTAACATCTGTGAGCTGCGCCTGTAAGCCTCCCGCGCTATGTGTCAAGTCGGCGAAACCATTTGGTTTTGCCGACAAAATCGAAATGACTCCTGACGGGAACACGTACGTGGCATCGGGATCGTGGGATTTACTGGGCGGCGGATCGGGGGCTGTTAGCATGGTGCCGGGGGACGGAATTGGACCGAACGTTTACCCATTCGATTCGGTTGACTGGCCAGGGCCGCTTGAATTTATGGCCGAAGCTGCAATCTCGGTCGCACTCGGAAGGCAGTCAGCAATTGCAGAAGTGCATGGTCTTTACCGAATGATTCAGCCGGAATCGAGTGTTGAGGAACTTCGCGAACTGATCGCGGTGCCACCACCGCACATCGAGCGCGTGTTGCGGCAGCTGCTTTTAACGTCACTCCCGCATTCGTCCTTGTAATGTCCAATCAGAACCAAGAGGTCGACTCCCTGCGAGTCGGCCTTTCTCTTTTCCAGATTAATCGCCTCGATATTCGATTTGAACCAAGCTTCGGACGTGGGTTCGATTCCCATCGCCCGCTCCAAACCTTCTCAAAGCAAATCAGTTATCGACTTGATGGCAACGGACGCCCGCTGGTGTGGCCCTGCTGAGCTAACTGCCGTCGCAACCGAGGCTGAAGCGCAACGCTGCACAAATTTCCGCCATTCTGGGCGAACTGAGTTGTGTGACCCGCCTTCCCAAGCGATTCTGAGTGACGGTCACGACATTGTGCAGATTTACGGCACAGTGCGTTTTCATGCCGTCGTTCTCTGTGAGGAGAACCTCGGACGGCACACCGCGAATAGCGGTCGTGATCGGCGCCACTGTCACAGTGGATAGATACGGAACGGCGCTGTCGCGCGTGAGAACGACAACTGGCCGTTTCTTGTCAGGTGGAGCGAATTCGTAAAGCCGAACGTCCCCTCGGCTTATTCCGGTGGCCACACAGCCTCCGCTTCCCACCTGCTCGTCTCATCGCGAGTCTGGCGCTGTTTGGAATAGCCGGCGCGGTCGCGTTCTTCCAGATCGCGGATTGTCAATCGCCGCAGGTGCTCGCGGAGAGCATCACGCACCAAGGCCGAGCGGTTCCGCTTGGTGCGGCGCGCAGCCTGATCGGCTGCGCGTAATAGCTTTTTGTCGAGCACGATCTGTACCGTTTCCATTATGTGGAGTCTACTCCACAACGGAGTCGACAAGCAAGAAGCAGCTTCAGCCAACAAACTCTTCTTGCCAGAAAGGTTGCGGACCAGCCAACTTCGCCGCTTGGCAACATTTGGCAACAATTGACTCACGGAGCGGCTAGTAACACCTTGGTTCGGTGAGGCTTAGAAATTTGGGATGCAATTCGATTCCCATCGCCCGCTCCAACAAAATAATTGTCCGGCTACATAGGTAACCAGTGGAAAGACACCGACCCTGACTTGCCGATTCTTGTGGCCGCAAAGTCTGAGTATTCCAAATTCAATTAACCCCTGCACTTTCGGCAGGCGTTGCAGAGCACTTTACAATTTGTAAAGAGTCTCCTTGACAATAACTTTACGATTTGTAAAGATGCATCTGTGAGGATTATTACCAAGAAGCGAATTAAGGAAGCCAGCCGAGAGCACCCCGAGTGGAAGGCGTCTTTGCAGTCGTGGCACAAAATAACCAAGGCGGCTGATTGGAAGAACTTCCCAGAGGTTAAACAGTCTTGGCGCAACGTAGACTTGGTTGGCATCTGTGTGGTATTCGACATAGCCAACAACCGGGCGCGACTGGTTGCACACGTTGATTATAAATATCACATGGTTTTTATTCGGTTCATTATCGGGCACGTAGGATACTTAAAGGGTTGGTGGAAACATGATTGCAACTGCTGAACGATACACTATCAAGGGCTTCGAGGCCCCACGTCCGATTACCTCGGAGGCGCAAAACGAGTACTACACCACTGTGCTTCACGACTTGGTGATGCGCGGACACCTGAATCGGAGGGAAGAGGAGTATGTTGAGCTGCTGAGTTTGCTTATTGAGGCATACGAGGAGGAGCACTACCCGATTCGAGACGCCTCGCCTGTCGAAGTTATTAAGGAACTGATGGCGGCAAACGACCTCCGCCAAAAGGATCTCGTCAGAATTTTTGGTTCTGAATCCATGGTATCTCTTGTTTTGAACGGCCAACGACCTTTGGCAGTGGAACATATCCAAGCGTTGAGTCGCCGATTCAAGGTTTCTCCAGCAGCGTTTATCAAAGCTTAGATTCACAAGAGATTATCGAGATTGCAGGTTTTCCCGTATGCGGGCAAGTGAATCATGGAAATAGCGCAATTTGACTCCATTTGACTCCAATTGAACCGCGGAACGGGTGGTAACGCCTTTGTTTGGTTCATTCGGATTTGTTCGATTCCCATCGCCCGCTCCAAAGCCCTGCCGCAGGTGGCTTTACTGGCTTCCTACCCTCAGTAACGATCTCAAATCTCTCGATTCTGGAACCAGTTGGAAGCGAAACTCAACTCGCAACTGGTTTTGGACGCAGGAAAATGATGGACCGTTGACTGCATCCAAGGAGCGGCGCAGTACTACTTGTCCTTCGACCACGTTAATCAACCACTTGACGTACTGAGGCCAGGCGGTGAGGGAACATACGCACGACAACTCTGCGGCGATCGTTTGCATCCGACTTTGCACGTCCATTGTGCAGTGCAAGGAGCGTACTCATGCCTATCCGAGTCTGCGCGTCCTCCGTTGTTCTGGTCTTGGTGTTGTCCGGCCTAGGTTGGCCCGCTCGGCTCTCGGGCAGGATGAAAGCCCTGAGGGAAACGCCTTCCGAAGCAAAGTCGATCTGGTCTCTGTCTACTTCACAGTGCGTGACGGCAAGAAACGCCTGGTCAGCGATCTGGGGCAGAGTAGTTTCAGCGTCTCCGAAAACGGCCAGTCCCAGACCATCAAATTCTTTGCCCACCACAGTGATGTGGTGCTCAACGTGGGTGTGCTCCTGGACACGGGCTCGAACATGTCTTGGATTCTCGGCGAAGAGGCTCAGGCCTCGAAGATGTTCCTTAGGCGCGTAGTGCGCCCCACGGACCTCGGCTTCATTGTGAGCTACGCCTCACGCGTGGAGACCGTGCAGTTGCCGACGTCGGACCCTGTGCTCCTGAGGGAAGCCGCCGAGTCCGTCGGGAAGGGAGCGGCGATTGGATTGCCAGAACGGGCTCCGGCGGATCCAAGCATCTGGACTGGCGGAACCGTGGGCATCAACGGCCGCCACCCGCTCGATCCGAACCGCGAATCCCACCTTTACGATGCCATCCGTGTCTCTACACACCGCTATCTGGTTGGCGAGGTTGGGCGCAAGGCCATTGTTATCGTGGCCCTATCCGGTGATTCCAAGAGCGAATCCACGATGGCAGACGCAATGGAAGCTCTGCTCCAAAACGACGTGATCGCTTACGTGCTGCAGATTTACGATGGCTCAAAACGGGACAATTGTGACGTACTCCACATTTACCAAAGGGACAGCAGCGGAGAGCCCCTACTCAAGAAACTTGCCGAGGCTAGCGGCGGGCGAATGCTGGAAGTCAGGGGCATTGACAAACTCGAAGACGCGCTTGATGAGATCTCCGACGAACTGCACCACCAGTACAGCCTGGGCTACCACCCCGAAAACAACAATTGGGATGGCAAGTTCCGCAAGATCCAGATTTCCGCTGGCGAGAAAGGCTTTAAGGTATATGCCCGCAAAGGCTATTACGCCAAACCGCAGGTAGAGAAGGTTGCGGAAACTCATTGAGCAGTCAATTGCATCGCCCGCTTGCAGGCGGGAAATCGGGGACAGATGAGACGTTCTCTGATTCTATGGTTTTTGTTTGACCACAATTGACTCCATTTGACTCCAATCGAACGGCGGAACGGGTGGTAACGCCTTTGTTTGGTTCATTCGGATTTGTTCGATTCCCATCGCCCGCTGCAGGGTGTTTTAAACCTAAATTCTCATACGCAATTTATTGGCACTGACGCTCAGTTTGAGTTGCTGCGTGACGCGCAATTTTTTGCGCCCGGGTGTTTTCTCCCTCTTTTCTTCGCGTCGCCCTTGTCTTGGTCGCAAATCCAATTTCCGTTTCCGAATCAGCACCCGCAGCAGACCACCGCTGAAACTCGACGAACTTCGGTGGGGAATTAGTCTGGAAGGTCTTTTTCCACAGGCGCTCATTCAATCGCTTCGCTATTTCCTGCTATCTTGGCGATTCACTACCGGAGGAGCCAACATGATCGTCGAGGAACAGATCTCCGCCCGACAACAGCGCGCCCGCAAAGCGATTCAGACCATTCTTACGGAGCCGGCCGGACAGGCTTATGGCGACTACGTGGTGCAGGCGGCAAGCGGAAGGAAGTATCGAGTGGCGATGCGCGGTCCTAGCGTGTTTGAAAACTTCTGCTCGTGCGCCGATTTTGCGGTAAATACGCTCGGCACCTGCAAGCACATCGAAGCTCTGCTGCTTCGTCTCCATCGCCGCTTTGGCCGGTCCTTCGATAGCCAGCGATATCAACGAACACGAGCCTCGCTTTCTCTTCATTATGGAGACACCTTAAACGTGCAACTCCGCCTTCCGTCTGAGCCATCGACAGATCTCCGAAAGGTTGTCTCCGAGTACTTCGATTCCAATGCGTTTCTTCGAAGGGATAATCTTCGGCGATTCGAGCAAGTCCTCGAGAAGCTGCGGACCGTGGACGAGACGGCTGTTGTTTACAGCGATGTCCTGGATTTCATTGACCGTGAAAACGAACTCACCGCGGGTCTTGAAGACGAGCGCCGCTACCTTGCGCAGTTGAAGAAAGGCAAAAGCCCGCTCGAAGGCCTCCTGAGAGTGCCGCTCTTCCCATACCAAATTCGCGGAGCGCTCTTCGCCGCCTGTCGCGGGCGGGTGATCCTCGCCGACGATATGGGTCTTGGCAAAACCATCCAGGCCATCGCTGGCGCTGAGCTGCTACGGCGCCGTCGAGGCATTGAAAGAGTTCTGGTAGTTGCTCCCGCTTCGGTAAAGTACCAGTGGAAGACAGAAATCGAGAAGTTCTGCAATCTTCCCGCACAAGTCATCGACGGACTGATGCCGCATCGCAAAAAGCTGTACGCCAGCCCGACTTTCTTCAATCTCACAAGTTACGAGCTCGTCCTGAAGGACATCGAGGACATGCACAACCTACGTCCAGATTTGATCATCCTCGATGAAGCCCAGCGCATTCGCAACTGGGCGACAGCCACTGCCCGCATCATCAAACAGTTGAAGAGTCGTTATGCCTTTGTATTGACAGGTACGCCTCTCGAAAACAAGCTCGAGGAGCTGTTTTCGGTCGTCGAGTTCGTCGACGGCCGCCGTTTGGGGCCAGCCTTCCGTTTTCTCAAGGAACACCGCATGGAGAACGAAGAAGGGAAATTACTTGGCTATCGAGGTCTGGAGCAAATTCACAAACAACTCGAGCCGATCCTGCTGCGCAGGACTCGGAAAGAGGTGCTTCCCGAACTGCCCAAGCGGACGGATCAGATCTTCCGCGTCCGGATGACGCCCGAACAGGCAGGTCCCTATTGGGAACAGAGTGACATTCTCGCGAGGCTGATGCACAAATGGCAGCGACAAGGCTGGCTCTCCGAGATCGACCTGCGTCGCATCACTTGCTGTATCCAGAACATGCGCATGCTTTGCAACTCTACCTTCTTGTTTGACAAGGCGACGAATTTCTCTCCCAAGCTTGAGGAGTTTCGCGAGATTGTTCACGAGCTGGCGGTGGAAGAAAAGCGCAAGGTGGTCGTCTTCAGCGAGTACGAGCGCATGACGCACCTGGCCGGTCAGGAACTGACGAAGCTGAAAATTGGTTGGGTGTCCTTGCACGGCAACGTGCCGGCGCGGAAACGTGGCGAACTGATTGCCCGGTTCGGAAAGGATCCCGAGTGCAAGGTGTTTCTTTCGACCGATGCCGGCGGAGTCGGGTTGAACTTACAGGCGGCCTCGGCAGTCGTGAACTTTGAGCCCCCCTGGAACCCTGCCCGATTAGAGCAACGTGTCGGCCGTGTTCATCGCTTCGGCCAGACGCAGCCCGTACAAGTGATCCATCTGTTGACCGAGAACAGCATCGAGGAACGCGTTTGGGAAACTCTTAGGCTCAAGAAGGCATTGTTCACGGGATTATTCGATGAGGCGAAGGACGAAATCAGCTTCGAAAAGCTCGGCCGCAAGAGCATGATGCACGTAATCAAAGACGTCTTCAGCGACCAGCCTGGTAGGGCGAAGCCCGTACTCACTCCGGCGGCGCTCCAACCAGCGGCCGTAATGGAAGCGAAGCGGAATGGAAATGCCGAGGCAAAAACCGTCGACCCCCGTGGAGGTCCGACAAGGACAGGGCCTCAGCTTCCTGCGGATGGGACGATACGCGTTGCGCAGAATGCAAGCCAAGATGGCGATGCACGTTCCGGCTTGTTCGTGCCGGACGCCAGACAGGCTGTTTCTAAGTTTCTAGAAGCAGGTCTCACCCTCTTGGAGTCGCTCTCATCTCCAGGCGGCGCGGACGGTTTTGCACCGATCGAACGTGGTCTCTCCACGTTGTTGCGGACCGATGCGCAAACCCGACGTCCGACTCTTGAAATCCCTCTGCCCGAGTCCATTACTGCCGAACGTCTCGCGCGGGTGATTACCGGATTTCTCGGGAATTTGACCAGACCGCATTGATCAGGAATGCGCCCAGTATGGCGAAATGCTTTGCCGTTAGTGGCGCGGCGTTGTGACCTGTGCGCAGGCTCTGCTGACGTTTTGCCTTAAAGTTCTCCAGCCACCGGCATGATCTCCGGGTTCTACAGCCTCTGGCATCGATCGCTGGACTGGGAAAGTCTCTTGTGAATTCGGGCATAGTCGAATAATTATTCAGATATATCTGATGAATGTCCTGAAGCTAACGCCAGCACATTTCACGACAAAGGGCGGCTACGTCATTAACATGGTCGCCCGCGCTTGGCGTCAGGGCAAACGGAGATAGCCCGCGAATCATCTCCAGTCTTCGATCTGCAATCCAGGCACCCGCGCGAACTCCTTTGTATTGCTTGTGACCAAGGTGGCTCCCAAGCTCAGCGCCTGGGCGGCAATGAAGGTGTCCAAGGCGCCAATCGCCGTGCCTGAGTTTTCAAGAACTGTGCGGACCCTTCCGTAGATCTCGACCACTCCGTGGTCTACTGGAAACACGTCAAAGGGTGCGAGGATGGCAGAAAGAAGATGTTGTTCCTTCGCGCGCAGGTGCGGATGCCTGGCTGCTCGACGCTCGAGGCCATACTGCAGCTCGCACGCCGTAATGATCGAAAGGCCGATGACGCTCTTGCCGTGCGCGGAAAGTTTTCGGCGGATCGATGGGGAATTGGTTCGCAGCAGATCGATCCACACCGTGGTGTCGAGCAGGTACACGGGGGGTCAGTCCGTGGTCTTCTCGAAGAGTTTGTCGAGGTCGGCACGCGGTGGCTGGTGCTGGCGGCGCTCAAGCACAAAATCGCGAGGGAATTCGTCGAGGGCTGCGAACAGTCCCGCCCACCGATCGGCTGTTTTGGGGATGAGCACGATCGAATTGCCGAAGCGCTTCACATAGACGCTATTACCCGTGACGCGGTACTCCTTAGGAAGCCTCACGGCCTGGCTGCGTCCGGTCATAAACACCTTTGCCTCTGCGACAGCGCGTCGAGCTCCCGACTTCTCCGGTTGACTGCGGCGTTTTTTGCTCGACCTGTTCATATGTCACGGTTCCCTGAGCGATACATACCAGATGATAGCTATCCGTCGACCTACCGTCAAGCCACATCGCGAATCAACCTGGCGAAATTTGTTTCGCTTCTCCAAGAATAGGCGCGGTCGCCCAGAAGCCAGAGACGTTTTACAGGCTGGATTCCAGGGAGATTAACAAGAGGGAACCGATTGATTTTGCGCGTGGTACCCGTCTCGGTTTCCATCTGACGTGAGTTCTAGAACCAATCCGACCGGTACGCAATCCACCAGGAAAGCGCAAGAATCGGAAACGTCGCGGCCACCGCCCACCAGAACGGCAGCGTGAAATCCGCCACCAGCCCTAAACCAGCAAACGTCAGCCAAAATATTTTCTTCTGCATGTCTCCAGCTTACTTCGAACTACGCGCAAATCCATCGGGCTTTCCGAACCGTTACCTCCTCCCATACAAAAAAGTATTGTGTCGCAAAGTGATGCACAAAAATATCTGAGAATGGTGCATAGTCATTCTATGAGAACCAACATTGACATTAACGAGAGTTTTGTGAGCAAGGCCAGAAAGCTCACGCGCCTCAAAACGAAACGGCAAATCGTCGATAAGGCCTTGGAATTGCTTGTCCGTTCGGAGAGCCGGAAGAGCGTTCTGCGATACTACGGCAGTGGTATTTGGCAGGGGCATCGCAAGGCCATGCGGAGAAACCGGGTTTGATCTTGGTGGATAGTTCCACTTGGATTGATTTTCTCAGCTCGTCTCCTTCCTCTGCCGGAGCTGAATTGCGCCGTATGATCGCGGATCGTGCCTGGATCACAGCCGATACACACTTGCGGCTTATGCCCACGAAGTAAAGCAATCTTGTCCTTACGACCCTAGCACCTCGGCAAGGATGCTTTAACGCCCTTTGGGTTTCAAATCGTTTTCACGCCAAAACCCATGCATCGCACTGAATCTACTACGCTTGTGCTCCTCCTGCAGAAGTCTCCTCGGACAGCAGTGGACCTATACGGCTCCGCTAATGATTTGCCTTTGAGTTCTCCGGCCACCGGTGATCTCCAAGTTCGACAACCTCTGGCATCGACTCGGTGGACTGGGAAAGCCTTTTGTAGAATCCAGTCTGTAGTGATCTACAAGGCGAAAAAATGACGTTTGACCCCGCACCTCGATTTTCTAAGGAAAACATTTTTGCAGAGAAGCGCGAGTCACGAGCCTCCGAGATAGGCGGTTGGGTAGGGGAAAAGAAACGCGGGCGTCTTCTTATTAGGGTTGAGGTGGACCATCAAGCAAGAATTGCTTCCAGCTGATGGCCAGCAGGCCACGTCGGCTGGCTAGGGGCTCGTCCGCGGGCGCTGTGACGAGGGGCCGGAACTTCGTATTTCGCCTGCAGAACTCCAGAAGTCCTTTGAGATCGTATAGACCCAAAAAAAGCGGAGCGCGATTTTATCCGCGCTCCGCTTTTAGTAGTCGTTTACCGCTTTGGATTTTGCCTCAGTGCACGGCGCGAGGAGCATCCGCCGTGCCGGCAGGCTTTGACTTCGGTCCTGCGGATGGCACCACCGGCGGCGCTATCGGTTCTTTCTCCAGCGCATTCTGCAGCACATCATCCAGCGTGTGCACGTAAGTGATCTTCAAATCGCCAAGCAGTTCCGGCGGAAGATCGGCCTTCGCGTTTGGCTCGTTGTCGGCCGGAAGGAGCACTTCCTTCACGCCCGCGCGCTTTGCGCCCAGCACTTTTTCCTTGATGCCGCCAACCGGAAGCACTACTCCGGAGAGCGTCATCTCGCCGGTCATTGCCAGACGATTGCGCACCGGCCGCCCGCTCAGCAAGCTCACCAGCGCCGTCACCATCGCGGCTCCTGCCGACGGACCATCTTTCGGCACCGCGCCCGATGGCACGTGAATGTGGATGTCCTGTTTGCGGAAGAAGTCCGGATCGATTCCGTATTTCTCCGCATTGGATCGAACCCAGGTCAGCGCCGCGGTCATGGATTCCTGCATCACTTCGCCCAGATGTCCGGTCGTGGTGAACTGTTTTCCGCCGCGCATCCGACTGGCTTCGATGAATACGATGTCTCCGCCCACTGGCGTCCACACCAGGCCCACCGCCACTCCGGCTGCTTCACGCGCTCGTCGATCTCGCGTTCGGTGCGGAATTTGGGTACTCCCAAAAATCCTCGCACGATCTCGGGCGTCACGAGCATTTTTTCCGTGTTGCCTTCCGCGATGCGCCGCGCCTGTTTACGTGTAATCGTTCCGATTTCGCGTTCCAGGTTGCGTACGCCGGCTTCCCGCGTAAAGCTATGAATAATTTCCTGCAAGCCTTCCTCGGTGAACTCAATTTGTTCGCCAAGTTTGATTCCGTGTTCCGCGGCTTGCTTGGGAATCAGGTATTTGTTCGCGATGTGGATCTTCTCCTCACCCGTATAGCCGGGTAGTTCGATGATCTCCATGCGGTCGCGCAGCGGCTCTGGAATTGGATCCATCCAGTTCGCCGTGGCGATAAAAATCACCTTCGACAAATCGAACGGCACGTCCAGGTAGTGATCGCGGAATGTTGCGTTCTGCTCCGGGTCGAGCACTTCCATCAACGCCGCCGAAGGATCGCCGCGGAAGTCGCGGCCAAGTTTATCAACCTCGTCCAGCATGCAGACGGGATCGTTCGACTCCGCCCGCTTCAGTCCTTGAATGATCTGTCCCGGCAACGCGCCAATGTAGGTTCGGCGGTGCCCGCGAATCTCCGCTTCATCGTGCATGCCGCCCAGCGAAATGCGCACGAATTTGCGCCCCATGGCTCGCGCGATCGATTTTCCCAGCGAGGTCTTGCCCACGCCCGGAGGCCCAACGAAGCAAAGAATCGGCCCCTTCATTCCTGGCTGCAGTTTTTTCACCGCCAGGTAGTCCAGAATCCGTTCCTTCACTTTTTCCAGGTCGTAGTGATCGTCGTTCAGGATGTCGTGCGCTTTCTTGATGTCGATCTGTTCGGCTTGCGTGCCGGTGGATTTCGACCAGGGCAGCGAGGTCATCCATTCCAGATATGTCCGCGACACCATGTACTCCGCCGAAGCCGGCGTCATCTTCGCCAAACGCTTCAGCTCGCGCTCGCACTCTTTCTTGGCCTCCGCCGTCATGCCGGCTTCTTCGACTTTTTTGCGCAGTTCGTCGATTTCCGCCGCGCTGTCGTCATGTTCGCCCAGCTCTTTTTGAATCGCCTTCATCTGCTCGCGCAGCAGATATTCGCGCTGGTTCTGGCTCACTTGCTCCTGCACCTGTTCGTGAATCTTGGAGCGAAGTTCCAGCACTTCGAGCTCCTTGGAGAGTTCGCGAATCAACGACTCCAGGCGCTTGCGTACGCTCGCCGTCTCCAGCAGTTCCTGGCGCACAAGCGTTGAAAGCGAAGGCAGCGTGCCGGCAATAAAATCAGCCAGCCGCCCCGGATCGTCGATATTTGCCGCAACCTGCTGCAGATCATCCGACAATTGCGGCGAATGTCCCACCACGTCGCGGAACAAGTCCGACGCATTGCGGTGCAGGGCTTCTAGTTCATTGTCCTGTTCGCCCAGAACATCCGGCATCGGTTCGACTTGCGCCGTTAGAAACGGCCTCAAGCCCAACAGATCGTTGATTTGAAACCGTTGCAAGCCCTCCAGAAAAATCACCACGTTGCCATTCGGCATCTTCACGGTCTTGTGCACTTTGGCGAAAGTGCCGACCTTGTGCAGGTCCGCCGCCGCGGGATCTTCCACGCGTGGGTCGTGCTGGGCCACAACGCCCAGAACCTTGTCCTCGCCCTGCAGTGAATTGATCAGTGCCAACGAGCTTTCGCGCCCCACCGTGAGCGGAAGCACTGCGCCCGGAAACAGCACCGTGTCCCGGACCGGCAGGATTGGCAACTGATTCGGTATGGAAATTTTCTCAGCCATTAGGTTCCTCAGTTCCGAGGCGGAATCAACATGGAAAGCCGCCTGTGAAATCTTTAGATGCAGCCGGCACAAAAAGGGTACCGCAGACTGCAGTGATCCAAATCACAAAATCTTAGTGCATTACGCTAAGACCCTATCACGGTCTCTGTTTTCTGTCAAAATACATACTAAACATCTTATTTTGTTAAAGTTAAATGGCATATTGCCGTTGTGTCCTGCCCGGTTGATCATTTTAGCTAACCTTCCCTAATTTCTCCGATTGTTTCCCGAACTTACTGTCTACAAAAGAGATAGCATCCTCCCTGGACGCCAGCTCTCCGTTCAACTGGGCCTCCTCTACCGCCGCAAGGATCTTTCCTACAAGCGGCCCCGGCTTATATCCCAAGCTCAAGACGTCTTCACCCCGCACCAGCTTGGCTGGTCGAACAACCTCTGGCGGCGTCGTCCGCAGGAACTCCATCACGAATTCATAGGCCTCCAGGTTCCGATGACTCGACAAGCAATCCAGCCTATTGAGTGCCAGATGTTCCTCAAAACGCGGCAATCGCACAAAACGCTTTAGCGTCGCCGGCCGCATGCGTCCAACATCTTTGAACTTCATATGGTGTTCCACAAGCGAAAGTATCTGCCCTGTTTCGTCGTTTGAGAATCGCAACCTCCCCAATATCTCCTTTGCGATGGCCAGTCCGACGTGCACATGCCCGTCGAATCGTATCCGGTCGCCTGTTTCTCTGGCGGAGCGAAACGTCGCCGGCTTACCCGCATCGTGCAATAGCACGCCCCACGCTAATGTCGCTGAGCAACCTGCCGGCAGCCCTTCGAGCATCAGCAGCGTGTGAATCCACACATCCCCTTCCGGGTGATATTGCGGCGGCTGCTCCACTCCTTGCATTGCGGCAATCTCCGGCAGAACGATAGAAAGCAGCCAGCTTGAATCGAGCAGCGCAAATCCAGTCCTGGCTGCGCCCTCCGTCAACAGTTTCGTCAGCTCGTCGCGGATCCTTTCCGCTGACACCTGGCTGATCAATCGCGCATGCTTGCGAATCGCCGCAAACGTCTTATGTTCGATCTCGTAGCCGAACCGTGCTGCAAATCGTACTGCGCGCAACATGCGCAGCTTGTCTTCCGCAAACCTCCGCTCCGGTTCTCCGATCGCCCGGATGATGCCTGCTTCGAGGTCTGCCTGCCCATCAACGAAATCCAGTATTTCCCCGGTGTTATGCCGCATGACCAGCCCGTTGATCGTGAAGTCCCGCCGCTTTACATCCTCTTCCGGGGAATTTGCAAAGACCACTCGGTCTGGATGTCGCCCATCTGTATAACCCACATCGCAACGGAACGTTGCTACTTCCACTTTTGCGCCTTCGCGCGGAACTAAAATCACTCCGAATTGCGCGCCAACCGTTACGCCGTCCGGAAAAAGCTTCAGTACCTGTTCGGGAGTTGCGTTGCTGGCCACATCGTAATCGGCGGGTTCTCGCCCCAGCAGCAGATCGCGCACACATCCGCCCACCAGAAACGCTTCGAATCCGGCGGCCTGCAACGCGTCGCAAATGGAATTGGCCAGCTCTCGTGCCTGCATCGGAGAATTATGCGCTTGTGGAATGAATCAAAGAAGCTGCTATTCGCGGCGCAGAACCAGGCAGGTAATATCGTCGGATTGCCGCGTGGCGCCTACGAATTCATCCACGCGCTGCATCAGAAACCGCAGCGAGCGCTGTGCATCCCAATCCGGCAAATCGCGCACCGCCAGAATCCATCGTTCGTCGGTGAACTCTTCGCCTCTTTGATTGAATGCTTCCACCACGCCGTCGGTAAAAAGAATCAGCGCATCCTGTGGCGCCAAATCGACGACGCCGGTCGCGTACTTGGCCTGGGGCGAAATTCCAAATGGCATGCCGCCCACTTCCAGTCTTTCGATTCCGGAATTCACGCTGGCATTGCGCCGCCGGACGACCGGAGCATTGTGTCCGGCATTCACGTAAGAAAGACGATTCGTCGCCGGATCGTATTCGCCGAGCACCGCCGTGGTGAAGCGCATTCCATCCAGGCTGTGCGCGCACGCGTAGCGATTCAGCCGCTGCACCAACTCCTCTAACGGCACTCCCTGCCGCGCGATCGTATGCAGACTCGCTTGAAACGTGGCCATCAATAGGGCCGCTGGTATGCTTTTTCCGGCCACATCGGCAATCGCCAAAAACAATTTTCCGCCGTTCCCGGCGTCTTCCAACGGGTAAAAGGCGTCGTAATAATCGCCGGCAACAGAATTTTGCGGCTGAGTATGAAATGCCAAATTCGCGCCGATGACTCCCGGGGATTTCGCAGGCACCAGCCAGCTCTGAATTTCCCGCGCGATTTCCAGATCGCGCTTCATGGTTACTTTGTCGGCGAGCTCCAGTGAAAGCAGCAGCAGAAAGCACAGCGCAGCAATCAGCAGAAAAAGATTTCTGTCGTCCTGCGCCAGGACGGAAAGCAAGAGCAGACCCAGCGCAACAAACAGGAAAACCCGGCGCGCCGGCGTCATCTTCATCAACAACGCCCAGAAAATCTGCTTCGCTATTTGTCGCGGGCGTCTCCAGCGTGGAAGTTCGTTGATGCCCTGCCAGTCCACGTCCTTGCCGTAAAAGCCGTAACTGGCTTGTGCGTCAGCGGAGAACTGCGCCCACAAATCGCTCAGTTCCTTGCCCTCGCTGATGCGGTCCCACAAGCCATCGCCGCGGATTCTGCGCTTTGTCGCTGGCGGTATCGGTGGCGGAGCGGCGGTTGTGGACATGCACTTAGTGTAGCGCAGCTCGGTGTGATTCCCCGTAGCCCGAGCCACACGGGGCTGTGCCCGGTGCAGCCAACGCCGGTGCAGCCAGCGCCGGCGCTGAACCCTGGACAGCGCAGGTTTATCTCCCCAAACACGCGATATGAGGCAGCCCAGCCGGTCGAGCAAACGCCGCGACCTGCCACTTCAAGGATTCAATGGTTTTGCGTTCTATTCGTCTTTGCGCAACGATCCGCCAAACTGAATCTTGCCGAATCCGAACCGATCGCGCAAAGAATCGGCCGCTCGCGTCAATTTATCCAGCTTTGCCCGCCGACCCGGATCGAGCAAATCCAGCTGTTCGTTTCCATGTGTCAGACCGCTGAGCGCAACCCCGATCAAGCGGACCTTACGTTTCGCATTGCGATGCTCGCGAAACAGTGAAAGGAAAACGGAGAACGTATCAGCATCAAATTGAACCGGATCATGCAAAGTCTTCGATCGTGTGTAAGTATCGAAACCCGTGTAGCGAATCGTAATCGTCAATGTGCGCGAAGAAAGTCCAGCTTCGCGCAATCGCTTGCATGCCTTTTGCGACAAATGGCTGAGCATGGATTCCATCGCCGCCACGTCGCTGGTATCTTCGCCAAACGTATGATTCTGCGAAATCGATTTTGGCTCCGCATCCAGAACAAATTCATATGAATCGCCTCCGCGCGCTTTGCGGTAAAGCGCCGTGCCCCACTGCCCGAATATTTTTTCCAATTTTTCTTGCGGATAATCTGCAAGCTGGTGCACGTATGCAATTCCCAGAGCGCGCAGCGCACGCTCGGTCACTTCGCCGATGCCCGGAATCTTGCGCACCGGCAATTGCGCAAGAAATCGTGGCTCTTGTCCGGCCGCAACCCAAAGCAATCCGCGGGGCTTCGCCTGCTCGCTGGCAACTTTTGCCACCAGCCGAGTGGACGCCAGTCCCGCGGAGCAGGGAAGCCCCGTAGTTTTGGTGATCGTGCGAAGTAATGTGTGCGCTGCAGCGAAAGGCGGTCCGTGCAATCGTTGGGTTCCCGCGAGATCGAGGTACGCTTCGTCGATGGAAACCATCTCCACAATCGGAGAGAATTTCGCCAGAATATTCGCCACGCGATCGCTCCACTGGCCATACTTCGCGTGATGCCCATCCAAAAAAATCGCGTGCGGGCAAAGTTTCCCGGCGGTTCGAAGCGGCATAGCCGACTGAATTCCAAATTTTCGCGCTTCGTAACTCGCAGCCGAAACCACGCCGCGCTGGTCCGGCCTTCCTCCAACCACTACAGGTTTCCCGCGCAACTCCGGCCGCTCCAGCAATTCCACCGAAACAAAAAACGCGTCCATATCCACGTGCAAAATAGTAGTTTCCGCCGGCAGTGCCGACGCCGAATCGCCATGCTTGGCTCGGAATCGCGCCAGGTCCGGCATGCGACAAGCGTACGCCCACCCCGCCTATCGAACAATAGGCGAAAGTAAAGTTCCCTACGGCTGAGCTGTAAGAATGTCTAAAAACCGAGGTGGGAGGACCACAGCCACGCCATGAAAAACTTGTGGGAAGTCGCGGATATTCCCGGTCACGATGTATTGCGCATCAGCCTCGGTCGCGCATTCCAAGACCTTATTGTCGTCCGGATCTCTCGCGGCGAAAATGCGGTCGTACGGCGTAACCATGGTAGCCGCCGCGCGGAACGATTGTAGAGACCGTTTAACATCGCCCGCATCAAGCATGAATTTTTCGCGTAGCAGGACGTCGGAATATTCCTGAAAAAGATCGTCAGACACGAAACATTGAAAATATCCGGAAAGAGCAAGCCTGAAGATGAGAGACGCCGGGCCGTCCGCCTTCAAATGCGCGGACACCACAACGTTCGAATCCAGAACCGCTCTAAGCATTCCTTGGGCGGTGCCGACGACGATAACGCTTAATCTCCGCGTTGATGGCCCTCTCGGAAAGTCGATCCGTGCCTCTCGATTTGGCTGCTCGCTGCACCTTCTTGAGCGCAGGGGCGTCGGAAGCGAAATTCTTCAAATATTCCTCAACGCTCATGATCACAGCCTGCGGTTCGCCTCGCCTGCCTACAACGAAACGCTCGTTATTCTGTCGCACCCGTTTAAGAATTTGGCCAAGCTGCGTACGGGCCGTAAGAGCCGGAATGATGTTCGATACTTTCTTCGTTCTCATGGGTTTGGATTTGCCCGGTCTATTGACTCGAACTAATTAATTCAGTTCAATGATGATTTTAATCCGAGCCGGTTTTGCATTCAAGTTCTTTCGGCGGTGAGGACCCGGGGGATGCCGGCTAGGTCGTTGGCGACGCCGACGTTGGCCCATGCCGGGGTATCGAGTAATGGCTGGACGGCGGGGAGGAAATCGTGGCCGAGTTCGAGGACGAGAATGCCGCCGGTTTTCAGGTGTGCGGCGGATTGGGTGATCAGGTCGGCGTAGAGTTCGTAACCTTCTTCGCCGCCGAAAAGAGCGATCGCGGGTTCGTGGTCGCGCACTTCGCGCGCGAGAGTTTCCGCTTCGCGGCGCGCGACGTATGGCGGGTTGCTGACGATTAGATCGAAGAGCAGTGACAGGTGACTCGTGACTGGTGACCCGTGAGCTTTGGACAGGCGCTGGTTGCCAAGCAAGGGCGCAGCATGCTGCGCCCCTACAACCGAGAGTTTTTCTAGCAAGTCAGATTCAAGGAAAACGATGCGATCGGAGAAGCCGAGGCGGGTGGCGTTGCGCTGCGCAACGGTGAGTGCGGCAGGGGAAATGTCGAGCGCGAAGATTCTTGCCGCGGGAAGTTCTTTGGCCAGAGCGATGGCGATGCAGCCGGAGCCGGTGCCAATGTCGGCGACGAGCAATCCTTCGCCGGACATGTTCTGGGTTTGCTTGGAGCGAAGATCGCGCAAGGCGAGGCGGTCGAGCGCAACTTCGATGACGTGCTCGGTTTCCGGGCGCGGGATTAATACGTCGGGTGTAACTGCAAATTCGAGACCCCAGAATTCCTGTTTGCCGGTGAGGTGTTGAGTTGGCACGCCTGCGGTGCGGCGCTCGATCATCGAAAAATAATTTTGCGATTCAGATTCGGTGAGCTGGTCTTCGGGATGAGAGTACAGCGACGTGCGTGTGCGGCCGGTTGCATGGAGCAGGAGCAATTCCGCGGTCAGCGTGTGCGAAGAAACATTTGCGCCGCGGAGTTGCGCTATGCCTTGTTTGAGTGCCGTGCGGATGTCCATGCGTCAGAGAAGATAAGGATAACGCAGAGACGCTCGGTGCGCAGAGATTCGCGGAGAATGCGTAGAGAGATTCCTCGCTTAGCTCGGAATGACGAATCGAGGCTGTGACCATGGTGCTTTCTCAAACTTCGGCTAGTTCTTGCTTGAGGCGTTCGGCTTCGTAGTGGCCGGAGAGGCCGTCGACGAGTTGGGCTAGTTTGCCTTCCATCACATCGGTGAGCTGGTGCAGCGTCAGGCCGATGCGGTGATCGGTCACGCGGTTCTGCGGGAAATTGTAGGTGCGGATTTTTTCGGAGCGGTCGCCGGTTTTGATCTGCCCGCGGCGCTCGGCGCCGAGAGCGGCTTGCTGCTTTTCGCAGTTCCATTTCGTAGAGGCGGGAGCGGAGAACGCGCATGGCCTTGGCGCGATTTTTGATTTGCGATTTTTCGTCCTGCTGCGAGACCACCAACCCGCTCGGTAAGTGCGTGATGCGCACAGCGGAATACGTGGTGTTGACGGACTGGCCGCCTGGACCGGAAGAACAAAACGTGTCGATGCGCAAATCCTTGGCTTCGATTTTGATATCAATGTCGTCGGCTTCAGGGAGAACGGCGACCGTGGCAGCGGAAGTGTGGATGCGGCCCTGGGTTTCCGTTGCAGGAACACGCTGCACGCGATGCACTCCGCTTTCGTATTTCAGCTTGGAATAGACTTTGTTGCCGGCGATAGCGACCACAACTTCTTTGAGCCCGCCCAGTGACGATGGCGAACTTTCCAGGATTTCCACTTTCCAGTTTTGCGTTTCCGCGTAGCGCGAATACATGCGGAAAAGTTCGGCGGCGAAAAGAGCAGCTTCGTCACCGCCGGTGCCAGCGCGAATTTCCACGATGACGTTTTTGTCGTCATTGGGATCTTTGGGCAGCAGCAGGAGTTTCAATTCGCGTTCGACGATTTCCTTGCGCTCGAGCAATTGCTTCTCTTCATCGTGCGCCATCTGCTTCATTTCCGGATCTTCATTTTCGAGGACCATCTGGTGCGCGCCGGCGAGGTCTTTTTCGATTTGCTTGAACTCGCGATGCTTGTTGACGATTTCCGCTAGCTCGGAGTGCTGCTTGGCCAGCTTCTGGAAGCGGGCAGAGTCGGAAACGGCTTCCGGCGTCGAAAGCTGCTGGGTCATTTCCTCATAACGCGAGTCAAGCTGATCAAGTTTTTCGGAGAGCGTGAGACTTGCCATTTCTTAAATCCTTTCGGCGCGTTGTTACGGCTCGCGCGGAGCGAGTGAGAAGTTCGTAATGAGTAGGGAACAGTTCAGCGTGGCGGCGCGTGAGGCCGCTGTGGGGAGTGATGCTAATGGAAAGTAGAAAATCTCATAGCTGCTAGCATTAGAATATCGCCAACTACGTCCCTGCGCAAATCACCTTTTGCACGATTGCTGTAAGATGAATCCCAGTGATTGGATGCGGCTCCCCTAACTAAGGCTTGGACTATGGCGATTGATGAAAATCTCGTTGATGAACTGCAGGCCGCGCAAAAGATTGAGCGCGCTGGGGATGCGGGATTTTTGTGGGATTTCTGGTATCCGGCGGTGCGGAGCTCTGAGATACGGGGACGGGGGCTAGTAAAAGCGATGCTGCTGGAAGTGCCGCTGGTGCTCGGGCGGACGGATGAGGGCAAGGCGTTTGCGATGCGGGATGCTTGTCCGCATCGGGGGATTCCGCTTTCCTATGGGCGGTTTGATGGGAAGAGTGTGGAGTGCAGTTATCACGGATGGAAATTCGATGGGTGCAGTGGGCAGTGCGTGGAGATTCCTTCGCTGACGAGTCAGGACAAGTTGAAGGTGGAGCGAATCTTTGCGGGGCATTATCCGTGCGAGGAGCATGACGGGTACGTCTGGGTGTATATGCCGGGGGCGTCAACTCGATCGACAGAGACCGTTCCTGCTGCGCCGAAACTGGTTACCTTCAGTGAGCGATACAAAAGCGCGCATCTGGCCTGTGATTTGCCTTCACACGTCGATCAGGGAATTATCGGATTGATGGATCCGGCGCATGGGCCGTTTGTGCATCAATCGTGGTTTTGGCGAAGCAAGAAGAGCATTCACGAGAAGGCGAAACAGTTTGAGCCGATTCCGTTTGGGTTCCGCATGAGCACGCATTCGCCGAGCACCAACAGTGCGCCCTATCAATTGTTGAAGAAGATGACTGGCGCGCCGGTGACGACAACGATTGATTTTATTTTGCCGAATATGCGGACGGAGGAAATTCGCAGCGGGAAGCTGTGGTTTTCGAGTCTGACAACGGTGACTCCGGTGCGGCGCGATTTGAGCCGGATTGATTTTGTGGCGGCCTGGAATGTGCCGCTTCCGGTGACGATCTTTCGGGCGTTCGCGAAAACGTTTTTGAAGCAGGACCAGGAAACGATGATCCGGCAGGCCGAAGGACTGAAACACAATCCACGCCTGATGCTGATTGATGATGCGGACCGTCCGGCTAAGTGGTATTTCGCGTTGAAGGCGAATTTGATCGAGGCGCGGCGGACTGGTGGGGAGATGGCGCATCCGATGGATGGGCCAGTGACGTTGCGGTGGCGGTCGTAGAGACCGGCCGTTTGAACCAGAGCCTTGGCTGAGTTCTGCATGCTAGCCCCGCACGTTCTCATTCGCTGTCTGAATCGCGGACTCGATCTGACTGATTTCGTCGTCGCTTAATTCCGCAAACTGCTGACGCTTACCCTTTGAAAGTTTGCCGTTGTTCTGATGGATAAGCCTCACCAGCAGTGAAGCGCGCTGATTTGGCATGTCCGCGACCTCCATGACAGACCTAAGCGCGCGATCAAAGAACTTGAGGAAACCGATTTCCGTTTTCAAGTCGCGCGTGATCGTGTCCTCGATGCAATCAAACAAATATTCCGTCTGCACGGTAGCGTCAAAATAGCGATAGCGGTCGGCGGTATCGTTCGAGACCGTCATGCGTTGCTCGGGGTCCATTTTGTAGTCGATGAACGGTTGGATTGCGTCGGAGAATGTCGCAAGAACCCGGTCGTATGCCGCCATGTCCCGGAGCATTGCCGCCGAAATCGGAAAGAGCACTCCTTTGGGTGTGAAGTTCATTTTGGAAAGGACGTTATGCACGAGAAAGCGGTGAATGCGTCCGTTTCCGTCAACAAATGGATGCACAAAGACAAACCCGAATCCTCCGGCAGCAGCAAGACATACGGGATGAACACCGCTGCCTGCCTCCAACAGACGGCCCATCATTTGCATCCAGCCAGCCATCAGAGAGGAGACATCCTGTGGCCGTGGACAGACGAAATAAACGTCCTGGGAATAGTCGGGCAACGTTTCACCGACATAGACCTGGATGTCCCGCCAATCTTTCTGCGCGTATCGCGGATCGACGATCATATTTTGTAACTCAATGAATGATTGTTTGTTCGTTGGGTCGAACTTGTCCGCGCGCATCAGCGCGGTCACAAATCGTTCAGTGCGGTCCTTGCTGGGAGCCTCGCCCTCGATGGCAAATGATGACTTGGTTTCCTTCGTAAACAGGTAGTGAATCGCCCTTTTTAGGACCGCCGGTTCAACTCCTGAAGCCAGGGCTTGCGCCCTTTCGGTCAGATTTTTCTTGAGATCGGCATTTAGCTTTTCTGTTCGCCGTATCAGCGGGCAGTACGCCGGGTTGCCAAGAAGGTTGTCAAAGACACGTTGCCGCCTGACGCGCGTTGCGGGTCCGACGAGATGCAAATCCTGATCGAGCAGATCTATGTACGGGCCGGACGTGAGATCCGCCACATCGAGAGTTGCCTCTGTGAGCATTTCGTACAGATACCATGCACGGCGGGCGAAAATGCTGTTGGGTTCGCTTTGTACCCAGCGTTCCACATCCGTTTTAGGGATGTGTGCAAAGACGCTCTTGTAGACACCCAAATCGAGTGGCTCGTATTTCAGAGCGAAGCGGAGCTCTCCAACGATTCCTTCGGCGGGCTGATACGATCGGGGATATTGTTCAAGGATCTCATTGTTCGTGATCTTGGTCTTGCGAGTACCGCTGGCTAGTTCCGACCGAACGATGGGGCGAGGAAGTTTGAGATCGAGTTGCGCGATTACGGCGTGTAATCCTATGGGAATAACCTGTTTTTCCCTGTCAGCCATAATATTCACCCCAGTAGCTTGAAAAAGACTCCAAATGTGCTTTCACTATAGAAAAACGTTCCAAATAGACTCACCATGTAAAGTACTACGAAATCGTCCCAGTGACTATAAAAATATCCCAAAATCATCACCAATGGTAAAATATATACCAGAAGCGCTTTGAATGGCTTCCTGGAGCTGCAAGGCGGCTTTCTAATCAGCGGGTAGCTCGAATCTGCTGCGGAAGCCGGGCGCTTATCTCATGATGATGTATCGGGCCATAAATCCATCCGTGAGCCGCGCCAGGTCGAGATAGAAGAGATTGAGCGCGGTTCCGCCCTTCAGAACGAGCTTTCCGCTGAGGAAGGGATGTTTGTGGAGTTCGGTGAGCAGTTCGCGCAGGCGCAGGACTTTCTCGAAATTGTCGGCGGGAAATCCGGTCTCTCCCGCGAGCTTGGTAATTTGTGCGGCGTCGAATTTCACGTGCGCACCGAACCTTCGTTGGAAGGCAAAAAGGTTTCGGGCACCATGAGTTTCCAGGTGGGAACCCAGTGGTTCCCGGGGCGCTTATCGGCGAGATAGACGACGCCGCGCGGAAGTTTCCGGAGGAATCGGTCGCGAATTTTGCCGCGGAACAAAAGTTTGTCGGCCTGACGGTCGAGCAAGAATCCAAGTCGCGCATAGAGCCACGGCCGGCGGAGAAGCTTGAGAGATAAGCGAGAGCCGCTTCGAAATCGAACGAGGGAAACATGGCCAGGGACTTGTCGAGCTCTTCGACGCCCCCACTGTAGTCGAGGAAGAGCAGGCAGTCGACGAAAGATCGCTCGCGGGCGGTGGCGAGAATATTGTCGGCGCCGAGTTCGGTTTGCAAGAGGCGATGCGATGCGGTAGCTAGAGCACGGGGAGGAGCGACGCGGTGGTAAGTGATGTGGTCGAAGACGACGTCTTTGCGTGCGCCAGGGGAGAAATAGTAGACGGTTTGGAAGACTTGGTTGGCGACGCCGTGCAGTTCGAGGGCAGAGTGGAGGGCGACGACGGCGTCGTCGCGGAGGGCGCGCGGGACGCGGTAGCGGTTGGGCGGAGCGGCTGCGAGGACGCCGGCATAGACGCCGTTCGCAACGAACCGCACTCTGCGACACAGAAATGAAAGGCCTCTGTCTACTCTATCCCCGCCTTTCAATCGATTCGTTTTCCTGCAACGTTAGGAGTTCAGGAGGGACTAGCGGAGTTTGGAGAGATCGAATTTGGCCCTGACTTTTTGGCCGGTGGGGGCTGTCACTTCGACCTGGACGAGACCGGGTTCGAAGGGTTCGGCTTCGAATTCCAATGAGACGATGGCGCCACGCAGAGTTGGCCCGCGATCTGAGGGCCATGCGACGCCTTCGATGGGATCGGAAGAGACTGCACGCGGTTCGAACGTTTTCTCATCGTGGGAAAGTTTGAATTGAAAGGCCTGCCAGAAGTCTTCCGGATAAAGCTGGCGATTGAGTTCGGCTGCGGTGTCGTTGGCGGTACGCACGGCATCGTCGTAGGAGTACGTCGGCGTTAATTCGATGCGAACCTGCAGCAGGAGCGTGTCGCCCCGGCCGTGATAGTCGGCCGTGGCTTGCTGCGCGCTGTAACCGACCGAATGGCGGCTGGAATCGGAGACGATTTGCGCGTAGGGCGTGAGGAGATGAATTTCCGAGACGTACGGGCCTTTGTCGGGAAGAGGAAATGTGTGGGTGTAAAGCTTGAGGAATTCCGAGGTTTTCTGGTCATTGCGCTCGCCCAGGAAATAGGCATCGCGGATTGCGATGTCCGAGAGCGGGAACTCCACGAATGGGAGGCTTCGCGGAAATAACAAGAGCGTTGCGAGAACGATGATGAAGGCGGGTTTCATACTCGCGAATGATGACAGGAATTGGCGGGGAACAGAACAAGGAAAGAAAAGGCTTAGCGCAGAGGGCAGAGCGTCCGGGGAGCACAGAAGACAAAGAGAGGCAGAAGCGAGCAGTGAGTTAGAACCCCGTACGGGAGAAAGACTTGCTAGATGCGGCGTTGCACGTTGGGGAAGTCCAGCCAGACTTTTATGCCGCAGAAGTGGGCGCCTTCGGTGCAGATGGGAGTGGTGACGCCGGCGCGGAGGTGGCAGGGCGGACCGATGTATTTGGCGAACTGCGGATGGACTTGGCGGAGCTGGGCGATTTCGTCGAGCGAGGATTGATAGATTTCTTCCTGGGCATTGAAGCAGGTGCGCATGGTCCATTTGTGAAGGAGATGGAGGAGGGAACCGGATTCTACGAGACGAATGCATTTTGCGTTGGGTAAAAGATAGAGCGCGATTTCTTGCGGAACGCCGCGATCGAGGAGTTGATTTTTGGCATGCCATGCGTCTTGCATGGCGCGATCGTAGACCTCTTTGGCGCGAGGATTTTCTTTGAGTAGAGCCGGAGTGATGTAGTCGGGTTCGCGGGTGTCGGCGAGTGTGAGGAGAGGACGGGAGCCGGGAATCATGCGGTGGCGTTGGTCCTGGCTATCGGCGGTGTGACTGATCTTTTTTGCGAAGGTGTAATTGGCGTGTTGCAGCGCGCGCATCATCGGCGCGTGGACGCCGACGTTTAGCGTTTCCAGGCGATAGCGATTGCGCGCGGGATTTAGCAGGCGGTCGAGGGCTTCAGCGTCGGAGCAATCGGTCGCAGTAAGGCCGAGTACAGCACGGTAGGCAGAGGCTACGACTGCGGGCGCGTTTCGGGAGTAGTCGAGCAAGGCTGCAGTGCGACCGTCCAGTTGGGCGTCAAATTCTTTTGCGAATTGATCTCCATGTGCACCGCCAGCAAGGCCTTCTTTTAGCGCAGGGTCTGAAAGTACAGCCTGTTCCTCCAAGGGTTTGTAAGACAAACCCTTAAACCCTGCGACCCGCCATTCGGGAAGATCGTCTAGCGGTTCGGTTCCGAAACGATCGAAAAATTGCGGGTCGAGTTCTTTTACCAGACGAACCATTTCACCGATGATGGCGCGCGCTTCGCTGGGCGTGTCCGAAGCGGCGCACATGCGCCAGAGGCGGTGGAGAACGATGCCGGAGACGGTGTGCACCATGGCGGTGAAAGCGGCGACGGGAAGAACGTAGCGGGCGATTTCGATGGCACGTTTTTCCGCGGACCGCTCGATTTTCTGCAGGCGCTTGGGATGGGACATGGGGCCGACGTGCCAGATATCGAGAAGAATGTCGCGCGATTGGGGAAGAAGAAGTGAAGAGAGTTCGCGGTAATAGGACCAGGCGCGAGCGATGGCGCGTTCGTAGATGGCGCGGGATTCAGCGTCGAAAAAGAGCGAAAGTTGCGGGATGTAGGCCTGGGTACGGTCCATGCGGACGTAGCGCTGCGATTGCTGTTCGGAGTTGTAGAAGGGATGCGCGTGGAGGAAGGACCAGACAAACTGGCGGCTGATATTTTCCAGGCCGAATTCGAAATGCGCGTGTTGGTAGACGGTGTGATGGCCACTGAAGAAAGTGGCGGCGCCGATGTTGAGGCGTTGCTTATCGTTGATTTCTTCAGGGCCTATGAGGCGGGAGGAGTAGCATGTGCGCGCTGCGGCGATAGCCGAGTCGAAGGGATGCGCGAACGCATTGCGAAGGGTGACGCGTGGTGGGGCAGACTCAACCAGTTCGGTGGGATCTCCGGATTGAAACATGCGTGATTGAGTGGCCATTGTGCCTGATCATTTTACACGGCGGCGGGACGGTCGCGAGCGATAAGTCCTAAGAAAAAGATTCGGAGCAATGCTGGCGCAACGGAGCGCTCGAGGGGCAGAAGGTGTGTTCTCAACGCAGAGGGCGCAAGGACACGGAGAAGAGTACGAGAGAGGTAGAGACCAAAAAGAAAGCCCCGGGATGCTCCGGGGCCTGAACCTGGGAAACTCGAAATGGCACCGCTCGTGTTGAAGCTACTTCTTGGCAGCGGCGGTTTTGGCGGCGGCGTCGGCGTACTTCTTGGTGAAACGTTCGACGCGGCCTGCGGTGTCGAGCAACTTCTGCTTGCCGGTGAAAAAAGGATGGCAATTGGAGCAAATTTCGACGCGCAGCATATCGCCTTTGATCGTCGAGCGCGTGGGGAAAGTATTCCCACAGGCACAGTGGACGGTAACGGCGTGATAATCGGGATGAATACCGGGCTTCATGAATCTCCATTCTGTCGCGGCCGGTCTGCGCCGCTTCCTGAGTGACAGGGAACAGGAGCGGCGTCGCTAGGGCGCGAGGCAACTTCCTATTATAACGCGGGCGGGAGAATCCGCCAAATCGGGAACGTCTGAGAAATGTTCAGTTGGTCGGTATTACGACGGAGACCTCGTTGGAATAGGCGCTCTCCGGGCCGCTGGCTTCGACGGCAGTAATGACGTAGAAATAGTGACCGCCGCCTACGACGTCGGTGTCCTTGTAAGAGGTTGATTCGATTTGGCTCGTGTCGATGCGGTTGAATGGGCCGCCAGCAACCTCGCTGCGATAAACGTGATAACCCGCGGTGGAATTGGAGGCATTCCAATTGAGAGTTACAGAGTGAGCACCAGTGGCGCCGGGAGTGGAGACTGCGGAATTAGAGGCAGAGCCAACGACGGGAAGTGTTACCGGCGCCAGGCTGGCGGATGAATCGAGAGAAATCGTGACAGCGGCTGTACCCACAACAGTTGGGTGATACCAAACTTGAAACTCGAGCTTTTGGTTCGGAGAGAGAGACACGCCTTTGCTGATGCCAGCAACAGAAAAGGCAGGATTCGCGATGCTAATGGAGCTAATCGAGAGTGAGCTGTTGCCGGTATTGGTAAGCACCACTGATTGAGAAGTGGAGGTTCTTACCGCGCGGGTGCCGAAATTCACGGAGGCGGGAGCAAGCGTGAGTTTGGGAGCGGCTTTTTCTCCGGCGCCGGAAAGCGGGACGCGGACTGGAGTGTCTAAATCTGGAGTGGCGATAACGAGTGAGCCGGTCTGGTCAGCAACGGCAGGCGGAGCGAAGACTACGCTAAGGCTTACATGGCTGCCGGGGGGCAAAAGAACGGGGGCTTTTGCGGAAGAAAGTGAGAACCCGGTTCCAGAAACTTGCAGGTTACTAAGATTGATGGAATTCGAACTGGAATTGGTGATCTGGACGGTTTGGGAGTTTTTCTGACCGACAACCACGGCTTTGAAATCGATGACCGAGGGGACAACGGAAAGTTTTGTGGTGGCAGATCTGTCGGCGGAGGCCGAAGCGCAGCCGGAGAAAGTGCCTGCGAATAGGGTGATGCAAGCCAAAAGAATGAAGGGAGACGTCGAGAATCGACGAGAAGTAAATGCACCGATGCTGGTGCCGAGCACAGATTACACGCATGGAGGCAAAGATATAGAAGACCGGGAGGAGCTGGCAATTTGGTCAAAGGACAGCTTTGGTGCAGGGCCCGTAACCTGTCCGTGCGAGCAGTGGAGAGTAGCAGGCAGGATCTGCTGGATAGGAAAGAAGTTAGGAGATGAAGCAGCAGCCGACGCGGACGGTATCTTCGCTGAGTTGTCTGGTCCAGACGCGTTTGAGGCTTACGCGGACGGGAGGGAGTATGGGCACGTGGAGAACGGCCAGCAGAGTGTCGGGGATGTCCTCGGTGCTTGAGAAGTCCAGTGCGACCCCGCCGAAGCCAAGATCGACGACGCGAGCACGATGAGCGGATTGGTCGCCGAGGACAGCGTAGGCGTTTGTTCCGGCCATGGAAACGCGTTCGGCCTTGCGAGGAACAGTAAAGATGCGAGGTTCCCCGATGGCGAGCGGGAAAGTGGGTTGCGAGGTTTCGAGTGGAGAAACCGGAGGAGTTGCAGGAAGTGGCGGGGCAACGGATTCAGGAGCCGCCGGGGCGGGAGGCGGAGGTGGAGCAGGTGCCGGTGCAGGAGGAGGAGCCTGGACATCCTCTGAAGTCTCAGGCACCGCTGAAGGAACTGGCTCAGACGGTGGAGTGGGACGAGGTGCGACTTCACGAGGCATCTCCGGAGCAACTTGCTGAGGGGCCTCAGTAGCAACGTCATGAGCAGCGCGTTGCGCAATGTCAGCGGCGGCTTCCGCGACAGTCTTCTGGCTTGCTTGTTTTGCGGAATAGAGACGCTCGTCGGCGATACGAATCAATTGATCGCGCTGGTCGCCGTCCTGGGGGTAGGTGGCGACTCCGTGGTCCATGCTGACGGAAACCATAAGATCGAGAGGACGAAGAGTTTCCGTGAAGACGACGCCGATACGGCGGCTAAGACCGGAGGCCTGAAAAGAATCAGTCTGCGGAAGGAGCAATGCGAATTCGTCACCGCCGATACGGAAGGCGGAGTCGGAAGTACGAAGAGCTTTTTTGAGAGTAATGGCGGCAGCGCGGAGAACCTCATCACCGCGAGGGTGGCCATGTTTGTCGTTTACTTCCTTGAAGCGGTGGAGATCGAGAGTGACCAGGCTAAGCGGGTGAGCATAGCGGCGCGCGCGGTTGAGCTCTTTGTCAAAGTTTTCGCTAAAGAGGCGGAGGTTGTAAAGGCCAGTCAGCGGATCGGTGACGGCGTTGCGATGCAGGTTCTTTAGCTCATCGTATTCGAGGACGACCGGCACGTTAAACATTCCGGAGGAAGAAAGAACGTCGACCAGGGCGGTGTGCAAGGCGACCGGAGAATCCGCGCGTTCAGAGAGTTGCACGCGGCGGGTGAGGATCTCGTCCCAGAGAGCGATTGTTTTGCTTTCGGGAATTTCGACGTGAGCGAGTGAGAACAGAAAACGCTGCAGGAATTGAGCGCGAGCGCTCGACTCCAGGCCATCGAGAGTGTCTGCGATGAGTTCAAAATAGGCGTCAGTCGGGCGCATGCGCGCGGATACCGGAACGCCGGAGCTGGGAATCACCGGTGTGGACCTTGACCTCTTTTGTCCCCGCGGGGAATGGGGCGAAACGAAATGCAGTGCAAGAGCAGTGGAGCATGCGGAGTGCCAAGGAAGAGCACAGGCACGCTGGATGCGAAAGGCACACTCCTTGAGACTGCAGGTGGGCGTTACAATAACACAAACAGGAATTCACAAAAGAAAAAAATCGAGAAACGGGAGCGTGAACGGGGCGATAGAAACCTCCGTCCGTAGTAGTACTGGTATGCAGCTAGGAAAGAGGGTGAACGAACTCCAAACCGAAAAGACGAAGATCGCCAGCGGATTCTTGGCGCAGCACGCGAGCGGAAATCGGAGGCGTCTCGTAGGGAACCAAGCCCGCAGTCGACGGGGACGGCGTGGGAATGGTCAACTGAACAACCTGTTCGGTTTGAAGGATATGAGAGGAAGCGATACAGGCACCGGTCGAGCTAATATTGAGAGTCTTGGTGAGCTCAATAAAATCGACTCCGAGTGCATCGGTGCCGCGAAGAAAGACCGGGATTTGAATGCGAATGCGCGGGTTCTGGCGCTGGTGGGGGGAGGCCATCGTTTTGGGTGTCTTCAGAATTTGACTAGGCACTTTGCTCTCTTTAGTACGGATGAACTAGTACGCTCTCGAGCATATGAATTGCCACAGAAGGCCGGCTCGAGCTCTTTCTAAGCCATTGAAAGTGTGAGGGTTAATTATGCGGCTCCTCATTCGGAATCGTATCGGGAGAAAGGCAAACCCGCAAATGTCCACGGAGTTTCCGCAATTGTGCAAATGGAACGGATTTACCATTGACAGTCCTATGACTCGATGGGAGTATGGCGGCGAGGCAATGGGAAAATTTTTGCCACTTTGCCAGAGAGCACGGGTGAAGCTAGAGGATGAGCGGTCGGGTGGTAGCCTCGGCAACTGCAGATGGCCTGTTCCCCACAGTGCTAACGGTTGATTTATTTCGAGGAATGTTGGAAGGGATCGAAGCGCCGGTGATGGTGGCGGATCGCAAGGGCCTGCTGTTGGCAGCCAACGGCGCGGCCAAGGCTGTCCTTTGTATTTCAGAACCCTTAAGTACTCAGACAGTAAATATATTTGAGAACCTGTTTCGCGGCAGTGGCGTCGAAATTCTGGACGAGTTGGCGACGGGAAGAGCCTGGGCGGAGCGGGAACTTCCAGGCTCCGAGAATCGAAAAATAGCGCGATTCCGGCTGACTCCGGAGGCCGAGTGGCTGGTGGTACAAATTAAGGACAAAGCCGCGGACGGCGCGGCCGCGGATAGCGCGACGCAACTTACGGTACAAGAGTTGCTGCAGGAGCGAGAGATTACCTACCGCAACCTGCTGGCGGCGTATTTAAAGCTGCAGGAAGTAAACCGGCAAAAAACCGTATTCCTGGCTTCAGCGGCGCACGAGTTGAAAACGCCATTGGCGGTGATCAAGGGATATTACGATTTGCTGCTGGCCGGATCGTTGGGCCGCCTGACTGAAAAGCAGAAAGACATTCTGGAGGAATCGAAGGAAAGCTGCGAACGGCTGGTGCGGCTGGTTTCGATGTTCCTGAATTATTCCGCGCTGGAAAGTGGAAAACTGGTATTGCAGCTGCGCGAGAATGATTTGCAAGATTGCCTGGATGAAATGGCAAAACGCTGGGCCGAGGCATTCCAGAGGAAAGGCGTAAAGTTGGAAGTGCAGCTGGATCCCTCGATACCAACATTTCGATTCGACTATCAAAAAGTGCAGCAGGCTGCGGCGAACCTGCTGGACAATTCGCTGAAACACACACCGCCGGGCGGGAACGTGACGTTACTAGCGAAACCGCATTTCTGGGAGAGGCGCGTAGCGGATGCGGCGCCAAGCCAGGAACGGCGGCGTTTTCGGTTGCCGCGGCCGAATAGCGTGGAAGTCAGCGTGACGGATTCCGGAGCGGGCATCCCGCCGGAACACCATCAGGAGATTTTCGAAGATTTCGTGAGAGTGGATCGCAACACGTCTGGGATGGGTTTGGGACTGGCCATCGCAAAAAGGCTGGTGCAGGCGCATCGCGGGAAAATCTGGGTGGAAAGCGAAGCGAAGAAGGGAAGCACGTTCAGATTTTTGCTGCCGATCGAGCAGAGTTGACGCGATTCTTATAGGTTTCGCGAAAGGACCAATGCAATGGCCGTCAAAGAGAAGGTTCTGGTAGTAGATGATGAACCGAGCATTCGAAAGTATCTGCAAACGTTGCTGGAGGTGGACGGATTCGAGGTCGAAACACTGAGCAGCGGACGAGAAGCGGTCAAGCAGATCAGCGAGGGGCGGCGACCGGACCTGGTGATTCTGGACGTGCTGATGCCCGAGATGAACGGCATAGACACACTGAAAGAACTGATGCAACTGGACCGCACGCTGAACGTGATCATGCTGTCGTGCTCGAACGAAGTGGGAACCGTGGTGGAAGCGATTCGAATCGGCGCGCACGATTATCTGACCAAGCCGTTCGAGAAATCCGAGTTGGATGCCGCAATGCTGAAATCGCGGCAAAAGAAGGAACTGGTCACTGAGAACCAGGTACTGCGCGATTACTGCGATCAAGTCACGGAAGATTTGAGTTTCCTCGCGGCAAGTCCGCAGATGGTGCGGATCCGCCAGCAGATTTTGCAGATTGCGCCGGTGGACGTTCCGGTATTCGTGTGCGGGGAGAGCGGAGTCGGCAAGGAAGTCGTGGCGCGCATGATTCATCTGCGTTCGAAACGAAGGAATCAGCCGTTCATAAAAGTGAACTGCGCCGCATTGCCGGGAGAGTTGCTGGAGTCGGAACTCTTCGGGTTTGAGCAAGGGGCGTTCACCGGCGCGGTACGATCGAAGCCCGGGAAGTTTGAGCTGGCAAACAAGGGCACGATTTTTCTGGACGAGATTGCGGAGATGAGCACGCACTTGCAGGCAAAATTGCTGCACGTTTTGCAGGATCATCAATATTCGCGGCTGGGCGGACGGCACTTGATTGAGACGGACGTGCGGGTACTGGCTGCCACGAACGTCGACGTGCACGAGGCGATGAAGACAGGACGGTTCCGAGAGGATCTATATTACAGATTGAACGTGCTATCGATTCTGGTGCCGCCGCTGCGCGAACGAACAGCGGAAATTCCGCTGCTGTTCCGGCATTTCCTGGACAAGTACAGCGAAAAGTTTGGCAAGGAGGCAATGCAGCCATCCAAACACCTGCTGGATGCAGCTTTAAACTATCCATGGCCCGGCAACCTGCGTGAGTTGGAAAACTTCGTAAAGCGCTACGTGATCCTGGAAGATGATGAAGGCAGCTTGCGGGAATTGGTGGAGATGTCCGCGACGCGGCAGAGAACTTCTCCGCGGCAGGAAGTCACAGTGCCGAAAGAACAGGGGCTAAAGGCGTTGGTTCGCGGATTGAAGGATGAGGCCGAGATGGAGGCGATCGCCGACGCCTTGGAGAAAACACGCTGGTGCCGCAAAGATGCGGCAAAGATGCTGGGAATCAGTTATAAGGCGCTATTATATAAGATGCGGCAATTCAATTTGGATACGCCGCGGAGCCGCCGAACCGCGAACGCGACGCCGAACAAGGAAAGCGTTGCGGTTCCCACGGGTACATCCGAGTAGCTCGCGCGGGCAGCGTAATTCGGCTCGGGTGTTGAGCAGACAGAAGAAGCTTCGAGGGATGGTCTGGGGTACAAGCGCACGGGCTGGAAGTGTGACTGTTGCTTTTGAGGACACCAAAGCCGATTAGGAAAGATTCAGAAATAGTAATCAAAGCGATTCGCTGGCAAACTCATTGCGAAAGGGTCGCGACGCTATTGGGGCAGCTGTCCGCCGCGAACTTGGGTGGTAGTGAATGAGTGTAATGTCTGAACGTCGCGGCGCACGCCGCTACGATTTATCGCTACCGGTGATGGTAAGGATCCCGGCGCAAGGATTTGCGGAAACGCAAAGTGGAAAAACCCGGGACATCTCCACCAGGGGTCTGTATTTTGTAATCGATCGCGACGTACGAGCTGGATCTAATTTGGACATTATGTTGACGCTCCCGCGCGAGATGACGAATGGAGAGGAAGTACTGGTCAAAGCGTCGGGCAAGATCGTCCGCGTGGAGTCACGCATGGAAGACGGAAACGAGCGGCAAGGCGTGGCGGCAGTCATAGAACGTTATGACATTATGCGCGGTGCCGCTAGTTAGAAGTAAGCAGTTAAAACGACGCCGTCCGTAAGGCACTTGTTAAAGCGGCGTTAACAATCGAAGTATAAACGATAAAACCGGGCCAATCGATTGAGCACTACCCGAGGGAAGCGCACTTCTCCCGTGCGGCAGATTCTTTCTCTTACAATGCACCGAGTAGGCTATCGGAGTGAATCAGTAGTACTATTACCCCATTCGGTTTGAACAATGTATCCAACACAAAATAAAGTAGTTAGATGGGCCATAGTCCCTACAAACCTCGAATTTGAATATGAGCGTCGTGGCGCGCAGAGTGCAATCTCTTGGGCGAGAGAGCACTACGTTCAAACATGGCGACAAGAGCTGCAACAAAAATGGCTAGGATCGAAGGGCCAGGGGGCCTGCCGGCTGACGATGTAGTATTCGGTACGTCGCGCGCGATGGACGAGGTGAGACAGAAGGCGCTGAAGATCTGCCGAACAGACGTGGCGGTGCTGCTCGTGGGAGAGGGTGGCACGGGAAAAGAAGTCCTGGCGCGTTGGCTGCACGCGAACTCCGGATACGCCAGCGGAGAGTTCGTAAAGGTAAATTGCGCGGCGATCCCGGGAAGCTTGCTCGAGAGCGAATTGTTCGGCCATGAGAAGGGTGCGTTTACAGGAGCAAGCGCGTCAAAGCCGGGTCGCGTGGAAATGGCTCATCAGGGCACGCTGTTTCTGGATGAAATTGCCGATCTCGACTTGAGCCTACAGAGCAAGCTCTTGCACTTCCTGCAGGACGGTTTTTTTTCCAGGCTCGGCGATCAGACCGAACGAACCGTTGAGACCAGGGTGATATGCGCGAGCGGAAGGCGTTTGGAAGATGAAATTGCCGCCGGGCGTTTTCGGGCAGACCTGTATTACCGGATTAACGTACTAAAGATAGAGATGCCACGATTGGCAGACCGGAGGGAAGATATCCCGCAACTGGTCGAATATTTCCGGAGGTTTCATTCAAAGCAATTCGAAAAAGAGTGCGAACCGTTTGGTCCGGAGCTCTTGAGCTACCTGCAGAATTTGACCTGGCCGGGCAATTTGCGAGAACTTTCCAACTGCATCGCACGATATATTGTTGTTGGTTCCGAGGGGCTGATGCAGCGAGAAGTGACTCGCGCGAAGCCAGCTTTGCCCAGCGGTCGAAACGGGTCGCAGGGCACGATGTCTTTAAAAGCGATCGCGAAAGAAGCGATACGCGAGATGGAACGGAACGCGATCATCGAGGCGCTTAGGGCCAATCATTGGAACCGGCGGAAGGCTGCGCAAGAACTGAAGATCAGCTACCGCGCTTTGATTTACAAGATTCGCGACGCCGGACTGGTTGTGAAGCGCCCCGCGGGCCAAGTACGTGGCGGAAGCACGCCAGCATCAGCGTAGGAGCGGACCAGCCGCATTCTCCTCTTCTTATTTTATAACTAAATAATTTTATAAAAATTAATTAAAGCTGACCGGTCGTACAGCTCCCGTCCATCCGAACGGGTCCACCCGGGGAAAAAATCAACACAGGTTGCTTCCAGGAAAACGCGAAAAAAGGTACTGGAATTAAACGATGTTCGCTGGGACAGGGGCACGCCTGTCCCTTATTTGAACGTCTAACCAGTATTTCTTACGCGTAGCGAAGCCGTAGTCTGCCTCACGGAACGAAACGGTCCGGAGGGCACGAAATGGCAAGCGTGAGCGGGGCGAAGACGAACGGGGCAGAAGAGTTCGGAGCGAGCAAGCAAGGGGTATCGGGGATTACGGCAATATTTGCGATGGTGGCGTGCGGGGGAGCCATATTGAGCGGTTGCGCAGGACTAGCGAACACGTCGAATGCAAATCCCACGCCGCAAGCGGCGGTGCAGATTTCGCCGTCGGACATTATTTTCCCCAACGTGGCCCTCGGACAAAAGGCGACGCAGACAGCGGTGCTCACGAATACCGGCAACCAAACGGTAACGATTACGCAACTGGCGTCGACTGCCGTTGAATTCGCGGCCTCAGGACTTTCGACGCCCTTGGCGATCGGGCCGGGCCAGTCAGCAAGATTCCAGGTGGTGTTCACCAGCACGACCACGGGATCGAAATCGGGGACGCTGACAGCGATGACCGCACACGGGGGATCTTCGTCGAAGGTAAAGCTCAAGGGAGCATCTGCCGGGGCAGCATCGCAGCTCTCATTGAGCGCGACCGCACTTAATTTCGGCAACGTGCTGGTGAATGGAAATGCTACGCAAGCGGTGACACTGAAGAATTCCGGCGCCAGCGATGTGCAAGTTACGCAAATCGGAGTAACTGGCGGAGCATTCAGCGTAAGTGGCGTGACTGCGCCGGTGACGATATCCGCGGGCCAGTCCATGGCGCTGCAAGCGACATTCGCGCCAACGACGGCCGGAACTGCGACGGGCGCAATTACGATAACCAGCAACGCGCAGAATGCAACGGCAACGCTGGCGTTAAACGGAAGCGCAGTCGCGGCAAGTTACACGATGTCACTTTCACCGACGAGCGTGAACTTTGGCAACGTGAACGCGGGGAGCAGCACCACGCAAAACGTGCAGCTAGCGAACACGGGAAACTCCAGCGTGACGGTTACGCAGGTCGCCGCAAGCGGGGCGGGGATTTCTGTCAGCGGAGTGGCAACGCCGCTTACGCTTGCGCCTTCACAGAGCGTCACGTTAGCTGTGAAGTTTGCTCCGACAACCGGCGGCACGACCAGCGGCAGCGTGACGGTGACGAATAACGATGGAGTGAACGCGGTTGCAGCCGTGACCGGTACGCAAGCGCAAGCTGGATTGAGCCTGACGCCAGTGAGCGCCAGCTTTGGCTCGGTGGTAACAGGAAACGCAAACTCGCAGACGGTGCAGCTTAAGAATAGCGGTACGGCGAACTTGACGGTTTCACAGGCGACGGTGACGGGAGCAGGCTTCAGTTTGAGCGGGTTGGCGCTACCAATGACGCTAACGCCAGGACAGAGTGGAAACTTCAACGTGCAATACGCACCGCAATCGACGGGAAGCGTAAGCGGCACGGTCTCGATTATCAGCAATGCGCCAAATTCTCCGGCGGCCGTTGCTCTAAGCGCCACCGGCGTGGCGGCGTCGTACACGATCAGCGTCAATCCAGGCAGCCTAAGTTTTGGCAGCGTGACGGACGGAAGTTCGGCGGCGCAAGGGTTTACGGTAACGAACACAGGCAACTCAAACGTGGCGATTTCGGGAATGACTGCGGCGGGCACTGGGTATTCGATCGTGAGCGGCGCAGGAGCTGTGACGCTGTCGCCAAACCAGAGCACATCGGTGAGCGTACAATTTGCGCCATCGTCAGCGGGCGCGGCGGCCGGCAGCGTGCACATACTAAGCAACGCGACCACGTCGGCTTCGAGCGTGGCGTTGAGCGGCACTGGAGTTGCGCCAGTGGTGTCGCATTCAGTGGCGTTGAGCTGGGGCGCGAGCAGTTCCACAGTGGCCGGCTACAACGTTTATCGCAGTACGGTGAGCGGAAGCTCGTACGCCAAGATGAATGGGTCGCCGCTCGGAGGAGTGGACTACGCCGATTCGAACGTACAGAGCGGGCAGACTTACTACTACGTGGCGACGGCAGTCGATTCGAGCGGAACCGAGAGCGTCTATTCGAATGAAGTGACCGCGATTGTCCCTTAAGAAGTCCTCTAAGACGTAACGATGCCGCTGCTGCGCTCCTCTAGGAAGGCCCGCAAAGCCTCCTGCCAGGGGCGCAGACGCACGCCGTAGGCGTGAAGGCTGGCGGGAGACAGCACGGAATAGTTAGGGCGGCGGGCAGGGCGAGCGGACTGATCGGTAGTAATCGGCAGGACGGGAACGGATTGACGGCCAGACTGCAACAGGATTTCGCGAGCAAAATCGAACCAGGAACAGGTACCTTCGTTAGTTATGTGCGTGATTCCACGCGCATCCTTTCGCACTAAATCACGAATGGCGCAGGCCAGATCGCGGGTGTAGGTAGGCGATCCCACTTGATCGTTTACCACGGAGAGCTCCGGGCGGGTTTCGGCGGCCTGCAGAATTTTTTGCGGGAAGGACGGGCCGTGAACCCCAAAGAGCCACGAGGTGCGGCCAATCGACCACGCGGCGGTGGAATTCCGCAGCGCGGCCTCGCCGGCTGCTTTGGAAGCCCCATATACGTTTAGGGGCGCAATCGGATCGTCAATCTCGTACGGGCGACTGCTTACACCATCGAAGACGTAGTCGGTGCTGACAAGAAATATGCGAGCGGCGATGGCCTGAGCGGCCCGAGCGACATTCTCAACCCCCGTGCCGTTTATCGCGAAAGCCAGTTCGGGATTGCGTTCGCAGCCGTCCACATCGGTGTAAGCGGCAGAGAGGACGATCCAGTCGGGCCGGACTCCAGACACCAGTTTCTGTACCTCGGCGAAATTGCGAATGTCGGCTGCGGCCGAGTCGGCTGGAATCAAATCATCGGATTGCCATTCTTTCAGAAGATCGGTGCCAAGCATTCCGCTGGCACCCAGGACAAGGATGCGCATGGTTACTTGTGCTGGATTTCCCAGTCGTAGGCGATGTCTGGGTGATCGTAGGGTAGGCGCAGTTCATCGGCGGGGTTGTAGTGGCGATCCGTGAAATACACGAGTTGGATGGGCTCGACTCCAAGGGCTTTGTAACCGTGGGCCACGCCAGGGGGGATCAAGATTTCCCAGGGCTGGAAGCGACCGGCAAAAATTGTATTGATGGCACCGAACGTCCGGGAGTTGCGGCGTAGGTCGTAGAGAAAGACTTGCACCATGCCGGAGACGGGCGCCCAAAGATCGGTTTGCTCGGAGTGATAATGAATGGCCTTGATGGTGCCGGGATAAGTAAGCGTCAAAGAAACTTGAATCTGGCACTGGCCGCCGGGAACCATTTTTGCGGCTAGACCTTTGCCGAGGCGGGCAAGCTCACAAAAAAAGCCGCGGTCGTCCGGATAGACCTGTAAAAGTTCAATTAGTACTCCTTCGATCAGGTCAGGAGAATTGGGCTTGGCAATAATATTGCCGAGTGTTTTCGTGTTGCGCCGCGCGATGGCCATTTCGATGCCATTACGCGTTCCGAGAGGAACGACATCGGCTTGAAGAGTTTGCGGTGGAGATACGTCAGCGGCCATCGGGTTGCCTCGCCTTAATTAATTGAAAGCCGGAATGCTTCACGTGTAAAGGGCTGAAGAGGGGTTAGGTGCCGGCAAGTTCACTTATCGCTTTGCGCGCAGCCTCAGCGGCAGGGCTGTCGGGTTTCGCTTTGATTGCACCTTCGAAGGCAGCACGCGCGTGCGCCGGATCATTCAATTTCTGATAGACCATGCCCAAATGGTAGCGATAGGTAGGATTGGAAGGGACTTTCTTGATCGCTTCCTGGAGCAAAGGGGTAGCCACGGTGAATGCTCCGGTATGAAAGTATGCCCACGCTAGGGTATCGGCAGAATTGGGCGAGTCGCCAAGTCCGCGGCGAGCGATTTGAGCCAGACCCAAAGCGACGTTCACGTCGCCACCATGCTCGAGAAGCAGATAGGCAAGATTATTCGCCGCGTAAGCGTTGTCCGATTGAATCGAAAGTGCTTGCCTATAAGTGGCTTCGGCCTGCTGCCAATCGCCCTTCGCTTCGTAAAGAGTACCCAGCGCGACAACTAGCTGGGCGTTGGTGGGGGCAAGCGGAATTGCGCGCTTATAACTCGCGATCGCGGCATCGGTTTCGCCGCGACTAACATGTATTTCGGCGAGAGCGATCATTGGGGCAGCGTTCGAAGGAGCAAGCTCAGCGGATCGAGCGAATGATTGCTCAGCATCGGCTGGCTGGGAATTGCGAAGTTGCGCCTGGCCGAGAAGAAAGGCGATATTCCCGCTGTTCGGGAACTTTTGAAACTGGTCTTTAAGACGCTGCACGGCGGCAGCGGGCTGACCGCGCTGGAAATCCAGATTGGCAAGAGCCTCCTGCGCAGCGAAGGAGTTGGGATCGTGAACGAGCGCCTGGTGGAAAAGTGACTCAGCGTCGGCCCAGCGTTTTTGCAGCGTACGCAAGAGTCCGAGTTGAATATAGCCAACCGGACTTTGCGGCGCGGATAGAATCAGCCGATTGAGGTCCGCTTCAGCGGATCGGACATCTCCTTGATTTCCACGAGCCTGCGCGTGATAGATATATCCCTCGGGAGTATTGGGAGCAATCTTGATCAGTTGCGCGCCGATCGTTTGAAGTTCATTCCAGTCGTGACGCTGGCTCGCAAGTGCGGCAAGCGCTCGCCAACCTTCGGCGGAGTTCGGTTGCAACTGCACTGTCTTACGCCACTCCGTTTCAGCCTGATTAGAATTGCCCTTTAGCTGGTAGGCGTATCCAAGCTGCAAATGGCCTGCCGGGTTGTCCGGTGAATTCTTCACGGCCCCCTGCAAGGTGAAAATCGCATCATCCGCTTTCTGTTGTTGAACCTGAATCTGTCCGCGCAGGACCAGAGCTTCATTGTCACTGGGAGCATTCTTCAAAATAGAATCGTTCAAGGAAATTGCTTCGTCCAGTCTGTGCGCCAGGATGAGTAGTTGGGTGTAGGTTTTCTTGACGGCAAGATCATTCGGATGACTGGCCGTCAGGGAAGAAAATTCCGCCAGGGCCTTTGCGGAGTCGTTGCGCGCGATATAGAAGTCTCCGAGCATGCGATAGCCGGCGGGAACATCGGGCATCTGGGACTTGGCGTCGATGAGGACTTTTTCAGCTTGATCGATCTGGCCCTGCGCGAAGTACAGAGTGGCAAGCGCGGTGCGTGGCCCCGGATTTTTCGGTTCGGCCTGAATAGCCGCTTCAAATTGTTTACGAGCGTCTTCGGTACGTTTCTGATGCTCATAAAGAACGCCCAAAACCATTCTGGGAGTGGCCGATTTAGGGTCTAAAGATTGCGCCTTCTGCAAATTGCTTTCGGCTTCGTTAAAAGCTCCCCATTTTTCCTGTAGCAGCGCAAGGTTCAGATAGACGCCAGCGCGGCCAGGGTCCAAATTCACGGCATCGCGCGCTTCGGATAAGGCAGCCTGTTGATTGCCAAGAGCAGCATCGGAGCCGGAAAGGAGAATCTGCGCGTCCACGTCCTTTGGATTACTTCGCAAAACGAGAAGTGCGCGGTCTTTAGCTTCTTGCGGTTTGCCTCCGCCGAGAAAGATCTTTCCGAGATCGAGTTGTGCCGGCCAGTTTTGCGGGTCAAGATCAACCGTCCGCAAAAGCTCGTTATACGCGGCGTTCCAATTACCGACTCGCTCACTGCACTGCGCGCTCTTGTAGAGCGCTACTACATAGCGAGGATCGATCTGCAGAGCGCGGGAGTAGGAAATTTGCGCCTCTGGATACTTCCCGGCATTGAAGTAGGCATCTCCCTGAGCGACGAATTTCTGTTTTCGCACATTGGGGTCGCGGGAACAAGCGGAGAAGACCAGGGACACGATGAGAAGGAAGAGGGTCAGAGCGCGTGCGGAACGATGATTCATAAGTGGTAAGATACCGTATCGAACCGGGCGTAGTACGAGACCGTTGCTTATCTGCGTCAGCGAAGAAGCTAATGTTACACCCTCCCAGGTTGGGCGGTCACGTTTCCTGTCGAGTCACTAAGTGCTTTATTGTTATATATTTACAGGTTCAAGTGCAGCTGCAGCCCGCGGACCCGGGACACACTTGTTCAAATTCACAATTTCTGAGGCGCGGAAAGGCTAAAATTAGGGACAAGGTGGATAGAATAGTTCCACTTTCCTGCGAGCCACAAAGCAAATAGGAGGTTACACGAAACAGGAAATTCACGAAGAAACTGTATAGCTAACAGAAAATAAACGACTTAGAATAAAGGTAGGAGTTGGCCTCTCTGGCCCGACGTGGCACCGGGCTTGCAATCTCGAATGTGGACACTGGGGTCGACTTGTAGCTGGATTCTGCGGTAGGCAACGATAATCGGCAGCATCTACAGCTTGGCGAAGATAGAATCTCTGTAATGCAGCAAAGAGTGGCAGCGAGGAAGAGATGATTCGAAACGGCGAATTGAGCATGGCGGAAATCAAGAGGGTACTCAAGAGGAACTGGTTGATCCTGCCTCTAACGGTGATTGCTGGCGTCTCGATTGCGCTGGGCAGCACCTTTTTCCTGCCCAAGCGTTTCACCTCGCAGACCCTGGTATTAGTCGACCAACAGACCGTATCGCCGGACCTGGTAAAGCCAGTGGTTACGGAAGCTACAAACCAGCGCTTGGCTTCCATGCAGGAGCAGATTCTGAGCCGTTCACGCTTACAGCCAATCATTGAAAAATTTGGATTGTATGCATCGGACCGCGACAGCGTTCACATGGAAGATCTGGTCGCGAGGTTGCGCGCGGCGATTGAAGTGACGCCGCTCGAACCGATGCAAGGAACGCAAAACCGCCAACTGCCTGGATTCCACATCAAGGTGACGTTCGACAATCCGCAAGTCGCGCAACGGGTATGCAGCGAAATCACGACCATGTTCATGGAGCAGAACTCGAGAGACATAGACGTCGAAGGCACGCATACCACGGAATTTTTTGCGCAGCACGTGGAAGAGGCCAAGCGGAACCTGGACGATCAGGATGCGAAGCTGGCTGAGTTTAAGAAAAAATACATGGGATCGTTGCCAGACCAGGAGCAGACCAATCTAGGCTTGCTGACGGGAATGAATACGCAATTGGAAGCGAGCACCCAGGCGCTGAACCGGGCTCAGCAAGATAAGGCCATGACGGAATCGCTGCTGGCTTCGCAACTGGCCACCTGGAAGGCCGTGAATCGAGGCGACACCCCAGCAGAAACACTGGATCAGCAATTAAGCGCCCTGCAGGATCAGCTTAACGCGCTGCAAGCACGTTACACGCCCGATCATCCGGATGTAATTAAGGCCAGGAATCAGATTGAACAATTGAAAAGGCGGATGGCAGAGGCGCCAAAAAGCGCAAGCACGCAAGCGAATAGTCAGGCCAACGCGATCGAACCGGCCGTGATTCAACAGTACCGCGCGAAGCTGCGCCAAGATGATCTGACCACAGCCGATTTGGTAAGGCAGCAGGCAAAAATTCAGAATCAGATTAATCTATTGCAGGGCAAAATTCAGTCCACTCCAGCGGTGGAGCAGCAATTCAAAGAGTTGACAAGAAACTATCAGACGGCACTGGACGGCTATAACGACCTGTTAAAAAAGCATGACCAATCGGCGATCGCGAGAGACTTGAACCGCCAGCAGCAAGGCGAAAATCTGCGAGTGCTGGACCCGCCGAGCCTTCCGATGACTCCGTCGTTTCCGAAGAAGCCGGTTTTCGCCGGAGTCGGCGCGGGCGGCGGATTAGCGCTGGGACTGGCGATTTTGTACATGCTGGCCGCATTTGATCCATCCATGCACACGGAACATGATGTAGAGGTTTGCCTGCAGCTTCCGGTTCTTGCGATGGTGCCAAACGTAGCGCCAGCTGGCAAAGTGCTGTCGAACAATAACCGGGATCAGTTAAGGCTTGCGGGCACGCGAGCCTGAGGTTCAAGAGATGACACCAGGGAAAACGAGAAATCTATGAGCCGGATTCATGAAGCATTGAAGAAAGCCGCGCAAGAACGCTCTGCGCAGCTGGCGGGCAACGCTGAGCCAAGTTTCCTCGAAGTCGCGGATGCACCACGAAAGGGCGTTCCGTTGCGTGATCCGCTGCGTGAACTCGACGAACCATCGCTACGCGTGCAAGAGCCGCTGGAAGCTCCTGCCTATATTCGCTATGAAGACTTAATCAAACGCTGCAACCCGGCACGGTGGAGAATTGATGCGCGAATGAGCGTGTTTGAGGGCGGGGACGACGCCAACATTGGAGCAGAAAGGTTTCGCACGCTGAGATCACGTCTATATCAGATCGCCGGGACACGGCCGTTGCGGAGAGTGGTCGTGACCAGCAGTGTGCCATCGGAAGGAAAGACGTTTGTCGCGGCAAACCTTGCGCAGTCGATTGTGCGCCAACCGGACCGCAAAGTGCTCCTGATCGACGCCGATTTAAGAGCATCGCGGCTTCACCAGGTCCTGGGAACGGCGCGGGATCCTGGACTGACGGATTACCTGAAGGGCGAGGTGGACGAATTTAAAGTTGTGCAGAGGGGAACTGACGCGCACTTGTGCTTTATCCCGGCCGGTAGCGAAGTCTCGAATCCTAGTGAGCTGCTCCTTAATGACCGCATGAAGCGCCTGTTGGAAGTGATGACGCCAATTTTCGACTGGGTCATTCTCGATACGCCTCCGGCGTTGCCAGTACACGATGCCAGCATGCTGGCCGACCTGTGTGACGGAGTGTTGTTTGTGGTTCGAGCGGGCGCGACGGACCACCAGATGGCGACAAAGGCCGCCACCGAATTTCAGGAGAAGAATATTCTGGGAGTGGTATTGAACCGCGTGGATAGCGATGCGGGATATGGCGGGTACTACTACGGGTACCCGGCCGAAGAAGCCAAGGTTAAGCGGTAAAACGAAAAAATTATCCAACGATCGCGGATGAAGTTTTTCGTTCAGTTCGTTGCAAGAACCAAAGCAGCGGTGCCAGCAACAGCAGCCCCAACAGAAAGAAGACGACACCACCTTCGCGATGCAGCCTTCCGTACAGGAAGCCGGGATCGACATAGCTGGCCAGCAAGGTAAGCGTGACGATTCGAAGGCCGTTCTTCAAAATCATTACAAATAAGCCGGCAATTACCAAAATTGCCTGCTTCCAAAAAGTATCCAGGTAGAAATGCGCAACCAGAATGGCCAGGATTAAAAGAGCCAGACTGGAGCGGATTCCGCTGCACTCGCGTGCAACCTCAATGGTGACGTGCGCCAGATGGAAAACGAAACCTTCGCGCAGCACTGGAACGCCGCTCCAGTCAAAAAGTATCGCGGCAATTTCCGCAGAACCTTTTTGCAGGAGATAGATGGCCTGTTCCAGGAGGAAATCGGGGATCGGAATGGTGAGTAAAAGAAAGACCAGCGGGAACCTGGCACTTTCGAGCGCTGGCCTGCCGAAGACGAAAGCGAAACCGGCGACCCACAGGAGAATGAGTCCGAGTACGTAAACCGAAAGCTGATTCAAAGCGCTCCAATGAGGGCCAGCAAACAAGGCCAGAAGAGCAAGCGCCGCGCCGGTGGCCGAAAACAAGGAAGCGGAGCGGCGGTCGCAGGCGAGGAGCTTGAAAATGCGCTCGCGCTCGAGATAAAGAAGCCAAGCAGTGATGACAGGAATCAGGACCAGATGAGAAGCGTTATCGTTTGAGAGCGAGTAAGTGACGAATGCCATTAGCGGACGCAGACAGACGAGACACGTAGCGACGATCCAGCCGACAAAAAATAAGACACGCTGCGAGAGAGAGCCCAGCCATGGCGAATTATCAGAATGATTTGCCGGCCGCAATGTTTGTGAAGGCATTAGATGAGTGTGAGTTGGTTGCGCACGGTCTTAGCGGCTAAAGGTTTCCGAGCGATTTGTATAGTGGCGGTGGTAGTAGTTGCGATATTCGCCGGACCGCGCATGATCGAGCCAGGTCGAATTGGCGCGATACCATTCGATGGTACGGCGGATGCCATCTTCGAATAAAACCTGCGGCTGCCAGCCAAGTTCACGCTGAATTTTCGAGCTGTCCAGCGAGTACCGCCGATCGTGGCCGGGGCGATCTTTTACGTACTGCATTAAGGTTTCGGGCTTGCCCAGATATTTGAGAATGGTCTTGACGATTTTCAGATTGGGTTGCGGCGTCCCGGCGGAAACATTGTAAATCTCGCCCGCTTTACCTTTTTCGAGAGCGAGAAGAATGGCGCGGCAGTAATCTTCGACGAAAAGCCAATCGCGTTCCTGCATGCCATCACCGTAGATGGGGAGCGGTTTATCGTCCTGAGCGTTAGCGATCATCAGCGGGATCAACTTCTCGGGAAACTGGAACGGACCATAGTTGTTAGTACAACGCAGAATAATCGCGGACACCCCATAGGTGTTGGCGTAGGCGGTCACAAAATGGTCGGCGGAAGCCTTGCTGGCGGCGTAAGGACTGCGGGGATCAAGAATGGTTTCTTCGGTGAAGCTCGCTCCGGTTGGCGCACTGCCGTAGACTTCGTCGGTACTGATATGAACGAAGCGCGGAAGTTTTGTGGTACGAGCCGCTTCCAACAGGCATTGCGCGCCAGAGACATTGGTGCGCAGGAATGGCGACGCGTCTTCAATACTACGGTCGACGTGAGTTTCAGCCGCGAAATTCACGAGAGCGTCAAAGCCGCGCGTGAAGACTTCAGAAACCGCCGCAGGTTCGCTGATGTCTCCGCGGACAAAGTCATAGCGAGCGTCGGATGCCAAATCGCCGAGGCTTTCCGGATTTCCAGCGTAGGTCAACTTGTCAAAATTGACGATATGAATATCGCGAAGGGAGGAGAGGAGGTATCGAATGAAATTCGAACCGATGAAACCTGCGCCGCCAGTTACCAAGAGTTTCAAAGCAATTCTCCTTAAGATCGTCCTAGGCGAAAATCGAGCAAACGCCGGTGCACATGGTCACTCCGAATTGCGGGAGTGCCGCGCCGGAGTTCCGCGTCCGGGAATTTTGTTGGCGCCAGATTCAGAAACCATGTTGGTGGCGCGCAGCAGGGATTCGAACGTACCGGCGTCGGTCCACCATCCGTCGAGGATGCTGTGGGTGAGTGTTTTTTCCTGCAAATACATGTTATTCACGTCAGTGATTTCGAGTTCATTACGGAAACTGGGCTTGGTCTTACCAATCTTCTCGAAGACCGTAGCATCGTAAAAATAAATTCCAGTCACCGCGAAGTTAGATTTCGGAGACTTTGGCTTTTCCTCGATTCCTAGAATTCGTCCGGCGGAAATTTCCGGGCACCCGAAGCGTTCCGGATCAGGCACTTCTTTGAGGATAATGTGAGCGCCGGCGGACTGCTTCTCGAAGGCTTCCTTGGAGGCAATGATGTTGTTTTCGATGATGTTGTCGCCAAGAACGACGCAAATCTTTTCGCCTTCGACGAAGGGCTCTGCGAGCCGCAGCGCGTCGGCGATGCCACCTTCGCCTTCCTGATAGGTGTAATGAATGCGATGGAGATCAAAGTCCTTCCCATTGGAGAGCAGGCGAAGGAAGTCGCCTGAGTTGTGTCCGCCAGTCACGATGATGATGTCCTTGATGCCTGCGTCGACGAGCGTCTGGATCGGATAAAAAACCATTGGCCGGTCATAAACAGGCAAGAGATGCTTATTGGTGACACGCGTGAGCGGATAGAGGCGAGAACCCTTTCCGCCAGCAAGGACGACACCTTTCATGAATGTATCGATTCTCCCTTCAATCCAGAGAAGCCTGCCGCAATCGCTCGTGCCTAGCGAAGCGGATCCGACAACAATCTTCGCACAGATCAAAAGCCTCGTTTGTACATCAAATACGGGAAGCAGTCCGATCTCGACGATGCTGGGAAGAGGATCTTTGAAATCAAATACAGCTTCTGTGACCGGTCCCGCGAACGATTGCACATACCTGGAAAATTTGAGGCTCCCGCCAAGGATAGCGAGAATACTGGACGGAATATCCGTCACCATTCGTATCCAACCCACGCCGGCACGGCCCCGACACATCTGTATCGGCTTACCGAGCTGATCAGCAAACAAAAGATACGAAAAATCGACGCCAGCGGGGTAGCCGAGAGAGTGGAAGCCCCAAGTCCTGATATTTACATCAAGCAACTTCAATTTGCCATCTCGCGGATCCTGCTTGTACTCCAACTCAGCCAGCCCGTAGTAATTGATCGCCTGCAGAAACCGGAGTGACATCTCTTCAAGGTCGCGGCGATCGATGGACTCGACGTAAGTGGCAGCGCGTCCGAATTCGCGAGGATGTTGGCGCCAGCGCTGGGCCTCCATGCTGCCAATTGATTTTCCACTCTTGAAGAAAATGCAAGACGAAAACTGACAAGTTCCGTCGCCCGGGATGATCTCCTGGACCAGTACTTCATTCGATCCGGTGTGAACGGAAGCTTCCTGAAAGAGTCGCCGAAGTTCCTCGCGGTCATTCGCCCGCCAGGCCTTTGCTTTGGTGGCGTAAAAGAAGTCCTCCTTGACAGCGGGCTTCACTCCGACAGGGAAATCGGTTTCAATGAGATCGAGGTCCTGTAAGGTCCGCGGGCACCATGTCTTGGGTATGGGGATACCGATCTTTTCCGCCAGCTGGTAGGTGTTCCACTTATTCCAGGCCCATTTCACGGTTTCCCAGCTAGGAGTAGGAACGCGGAAAAATTCCGCCAGTTCCGCCTGGTTACGCGAGAAGGCTGCGACGAGTTCGTCCCTGGTAGGATAAAGGACCCATCCCTTAAGATTTAGTCGCTTACCGACTTGAAGAATAGACTGGACCGCCTCTTTTTCCGCACGAAGTGTCTTGACGCTCACGAAGTGAGTGGTATAGCGGGAAAAGCGGGCAATTGAATATTCGTCATCAACAATGCACACCGGAATCCCATACCGACCGAGGCTTCGAGCGATTGCCAGACCGTGAAAGTCTCCACCCGTGATCAGGGCACCAACTTGTCCATTGTGCGATAGATGGGACGGCTCGGTTTGCGCGGGCATATATCCCTTAGGAATACGGAGTTGCATGGTTTGCGGGCGACCGGCCGATCGATTGGGCGAGCGCCATACCCGCGTACTCTGTGCCAGCCACAAAGTACATCAGCGGACCAAAGGTCCAGGATGCTGGAGCTCCAAGGAAGTGAAGCCCCGGAACAGAAGACTCCAAGCCCCGACGCAGCCTTGGAAATCCGTCCACTCTGTCCACTTTGGCCAAGAGCTCAGGAGCGAGGAACGGATAATTCGCTATGTTGACTCGGTATCCTGTGCCCGTAACGACGTAGTCCACTTCACGGAATTCGCCGTCGTCCAAATTGAGATTGAGCGCAGAGCCCTTGAGAGCTGCGGAAACCACCTGCCGACCTGCGGTAATCGGAATGCCGTTAAAGCGGGCTTGTAACCACCGGGATCCCGCGGGACGAAGCGAGCGGGAGCGAAACTTGTCCTGCACGCTTCGAGGGAAGTACTTCACAAGGTCGGGCCTTGCAACAATCTGGCTGACGCCAGCTGGGCCGACGTCGGTTGGGGCATACAGCAATTTGGCGAGGGGGCTCAGGCGCTGCAGCCTTGCGCGCCAGCCGAGCCAATGCACAGCAGGTTGGCGTGCAATCACTTCCACGTCGCCACCGGTTTCGTGAATCAGTGCGGCGCACTCCAAGGCACTTTGCCCAGCCCCGACGACCACGACCCGCTTCCCGGTGAATTGAGTCAAGTCTCGCTGGTCCGAAGAATGCAGAACCATCGGAGAAGGAATCGAGGCAAAAACCTGTGGCCGGACCGCAAACGCCTTGATTCCGGCCGCGATTATGAGGCGACGAGAGGTCCAGATTTCGCCGTCACTGAGCGTGAAACGAAAACCAGGATCCGTGGACTCCACGCGCTCGATTCGACGGCGATCAACGACGGGGACTGCCTGGCTCTGGAACCAGAGACCATAAGCTACAAAATCGTCCAAGGGAATCGGAGTCGGGATGTTCTTGCCGAACTTGCTCTGGAAAGCGTCTAGAGAGAGCGCCTTCGCCGGGTCGGAGATGTGGGAGGCCGACCAGGGCGAACGCAAGAACATACCCGCAGGCATTTGAGACTTCCAAAACTCCACGGGCTCACCAAAGACTTTTACGTCGAGCCCCTTGATCGCGCACAAATGAGCTCCCGCGGCGAGACCATACGGTCCGGCGCCCAGAATTGCGACGTCACAGGAGGGCATTATTCCCCGGCGGAACAAAATTGTCTGTTTGGTTCGGCATTCTGCCGGACAGAGAGTTGCTGACGAGGCACCACTCATTGAACATGCAGAGACTATGATAGAAGTGAAGCATGTGGGTCTAAGGTAGAGAGCTCCCAGAATCAAGATAAGCTTACTTCTCAAACTCGCGCCGCAGGAGAATTCAGTGAGCGATTGATGCTTAAGCCTCACTATTGACCGTAAGGCGCTCCACTAGCTCAAGGTATTCGTGCTGTTTAGCATTCCAGTCATTTTCTTCGATGAAGCGACTGGCATTGTCAACCAAAGCCTTTCGTTTTTGAGGGGACTCGATGAGGTCGAGCATGGCCCTGGCGAGGTCCTCAGCATCGCCGGCCCGGAAAAATCGCACGACGGAATCATCATAGTAATAACGATCAATATCTGTGTCCGGGACGACGACGGGTACGCCCATGGCCATAAACTCCATGATCTTGGTGCTGAAGGCTTCATTGCCAAAGCCGTCCTTGCGCTTCGGAACGACTCCCAGACTGGCGGTTTCCATGACCTGGGCAATCTCTTGCAGCGAGCGAACAGAAGGCATTTTGACCTGATGCTCGACGCCAAGCTCCCTGGCCAGATCCAACAACTCTGGTTTGGATGGGCCATCGCCGTAAATGTGGAACTCCGCCTGTGGCGCGTTCTTGCTAATCTTCGCGAATGCTCGAATTGCGATATCGAGGCCCTGGTGCCAATGAAGCGATCCAGGGTACAGCATAAGAAATTTTCCGTTCTGCGGGTGGCCATTCTCCGGTCCGGCTGAAAATCGAACGGTCCGGGGAATTCAGCACCACTGTGCATTTGTCCGAAGTCAAGGTGCGTGAAATCAGACGTTCACGCCAGATATCGTTCGCGATAATCACGTGAGTCGCAAAGCGGGATGAAGCGCGTTCGACGCCGATCAAAAAGTGGAAGAGGCCCGACTGTTTACCAGAGGTAAACTTACTCGCGTAGAACTCAGGCAAAATGTCGTGAATATCGAGTATGACAGGAGCGCCGCGAAGCTTCGGGAGCATGGCGCTGAACACCATAAAATCTGGCACAGAATGGATGTGCAACAGGTCATAGTGTTTCTTGATGTCGTATTTTGCGACCTGCAGTGTGGCGCGTGCCAGGAATTGGCAAATCCTCCAGGCGTAGGAAAGTAGATTCTTCTCATTTCGAATTCGCGACTGTAGACGGTGAACATGGACCCCCTGCAGCAATTCTTCGGCGGGCTTTCCTTCGCGATGCAACGCAAAAACATCCACGTGGTCGCCGCGTTTTGCCAGAGTTGATGCATAGCGAAGGACTCGATTGTCCGTCTCATAGAAAGAGTAGGAGACCATGGCAACGCGCAGTGGACGGCGAGCACTCTGAGTGTGCGAGTTTACTTGGCAAAACGCCAGTGGTTTCGCTCTGATCTGCGGAGAAAGGTGCTGACTTAGATGATGGAACGTCTAAAATCGATTTCTTGCAACTCGAATGACCAGCCGGGATTGGCCCGGCCGCCAAGGGCAGCGTCGCGCCATTGTCAGCTGTGGAAAGACTGGCTCATTAGTTCGGTGGGCGGAGTGAAGGAGTAGACGAGAGAGTCTCCCGACAGGCAGGCGTAGGCTACCCGAGCCTCTTCGCTGCCGTGCCCGGTAATCTGCCACCCCGCTGAACTGCAGGTGAGCTCCATTTCATTCCGCTGCCGCCACCAAGAATTTATCCGAGAGGGTACGGCCGCCCAGATATTGCTGGTTGCGCATTGCTCTCGAACGTAGCTGAGGAAGTCGCGAAACATGCGCTGCTGCCGGGGTTCAATCACGTAATCGGGATGGATAATGACGCTGATTAGCCCGTGCCCTTCCACGATTATCCTGATTTGCTGCTTCCAAAGATCAATGGAACGTTCATGGAGGATGTGAAAAAGGGCATAATCCTGAGTCACAGTGACCGGGATTTCCAGGATATCGCCAACAAAATAAGGCATGACGGTACAACAACCACCGCCCTGGGGATCCAAGTGGGCAACATTTGGCACAGACATGTCATAAGAGAATTGATAGTCACTGTACCAGAGAAGATTCCGGTAGAGAACACCTGAGCGGAATCCTTCCGTGCCAAATTCTTTGCAGTATTTGTTGATAAGTTGAGCACGACGGCGGAATTCTGAACGCTCTCGGTAGAGATTCCCGTCGTGGTTCAGATCATGCACACAGATTTCAAAGTTACGATTGCGAAATTCCTCGAGGAATTCAGGCTCAATCGGATAGCGACTTTCCGGCACAATCTGGAAAGAGGCCTTGAAACCATATTCGTCGTCAATATCCATGAGTGAAGAACAGAAAGTTTTGCCGGCCTCGTCCTCAATATCATGTGTGAGGATGAAAGCCGCCTTTTTTCCATTTGGCCAGAACCAGATGAATGGTATCGGACGACCACCATTGGCCCGAATCGCCGCCACCATCAGCTTTTCAAAAAGCCGGTCAACCGTTCGATCAACCGGCCACTTGGGAAACCTGTTTTTCGGCTCTCCCCGCAGTTTGATTCTCTGCAAGACGCTTCGGACGGGGACGGGCAGAATCGGTCGGGTCCAATAATAGATGCTCCGTATCATCGGGTTTGCGCCAAGCCTTGTGAGGTCATCGCGCATGTGACCGGTAAAGGACTCGTTACGCAGATTGTTTGCAACTTCGTCGACGTCAAATGGTAAATAAACTGTTTGACCGGCAATCTCCATCAGCTCCTGCCAATCGCGTCGTGATGGGTTAGCTCCGGCATCCCCGTCGGACAGAGCAGTCTGGCCGTAACAAACCAGATCTGCCCCGAAATGGAAGAAAGAGGGCTGTTGCCCGGGTGTTCCCTTAATAGCGAAGGATGCGAGATCCTGCGGACAGCGAAAATAATCGTGAAAGGTTTGGGTCATGTTTCGCTCGGGTTCCAGTCGCCAACAGTTCGCGGACAGAAGCGGTGATGTTCCGGTTGATTTAATATTACCTAAGCCACTTTGACCCGGTGCTGGCGGATAACCTGCTGGTATCCATCTGCTAACACTTTTCCTGCTGCGGTCCACGTGACCGACGGGGCGAGTTCCCGGCAGCCCTCCTGAAGTCTTTGCAGGAGGCCCCGATCCGAGTGTATCAGTGAGCTATGCTGGGTGAGTGTTTCCACATCCGCAATTCGATGCACCAGCGAATTCTTCATGTGCTGGCACAGATCCGTGCAGGCTTCAGAAACCAGCGGCACGCACAAGCTCCCGATGGCATCCGCGCAGACCAGCCCGAATCCCTCTTCCGGCCAGCTGCTGCCATGCAATGTAGCAGATGCGATCTGCCCCAATTTGTGTGGGAAGCTATAGAGAGCGCGAATTGGTTTTTTTTTTTTGTCATAGCAGAAGAATAACAACTGTCTCTGACCGGCACGAAAGTAATTACCTTGCATCGCTCGGCTCGAACGGTGCTAAATGCCTCAAGCAGCGGGTTTCGTCTTCAGTTCCAGAGAATTTTTCACATCATTGCCAGCAATTGGCGGGTCTTGGTGGTCCACAAACTCTCGATGCCACAGCTCCAGAACAAGCAGTGAGAAGATCTCTTTTGCGTAGAGATCCTTAGCATTGTCGTCATCCAGCATTTTCTGAATCGTGCAATCCTGAAAATACCCACGTGCGCGTGTTTTTGAATCCAGGAGAATATCTCGTGTCCAGGCTTTCAGATCTCCCTTCAGCCATGCAGCATAAGGCGTCGGGAACCCAGCCTTTTTCCGGTCGACGATCGGTTTGGGAACTCGTTTCCCCAATGCTTTCTTGGCCAAGTATTTTGTTGTGGCTCCCCGAATCTTCAGATTTGCGGGCAACGAGGCGGCAAATTCCAAAACCTCGTGATCCAACAGAGGCACGCGCAACTCAATCGAATTGGCCATGGTGATCTTGTCGGCTTTAATCAAGAGGTCATCAGGCAGCCAAGTCTTGGTGTCGATATACAGCATACGGTTCACGATATCGCCCGTGGGAGCCGTGCGCCGCAATTTCGTGAGCGGGCTGAGGGTTTCCTCTTTGTCAAGAGTCTCTGAGAATGCCGGTTCATATATCTGTGAATATCCATTTTTCGTGAAGCGCTGCGGCGTGGCAGTCCGACTCAGATAATACGAATCGAAGGGATGCGACATAAGATAGTTGTATTTGGCCACTCGGCTGCTCCGGACAAAGCGATTGGCCAGGGAAACCGGCCCGGTGACAAGCGGTATGGCCGGACCTAGTTTGGACTTCAATGTCTCCAGCCACAGTCCGGACCGATAATTCGGATAACCCGCAAAGGCCTCGTCGCCGCCTTCCCCTGAAATCAGGACAGTCACGAATTCCCGCGCCAATTTCGAAACGTAGAAAAGAGCGACCGCAGGCGGTTCGCACACCGGTTCTTCCATATGCCAAATATATTTCGGCAGGAAATCCGCGAAATCCTTGCTGCTGATTGTAATTTCGTGATGATCGGAATGGTAGGTTTCCGCGGCCAGCTTCGCGAAGGGGCGTTCATCAATCACGCCCGGTTCGGAAAAGCCAACTGTAAAGCTGCTCAGCTTTTTGTCGGTTTTACCGACCGCCAGACTCAGCATGGCCGTAGAATCCAACCCGCCGCTCAATAGGAAACCGACCGGAACATCGCTGATCATGTGTAGGCGAGCAGATTCTTCCAGGATCTCCATCAGCTTTTCTTCCGCCTGGGCCTCCGAGAGCCCTGAATCTTTGAATTGCAGATCCCAATATTGCCGAGTCCGGATCTGGCCGTTTTGCGCCATCAGAGATGTGCCGGGGCTCACTTTTCGTATTCCATGAAAAAGCGTTTCCTGGCCCGGCATGTAATCGAACGTCAGAAAACGATCAATGAGCGCCGGTTCCACCTCTGCGCGATGCGATGGATCGGCCAGGATCGCTTTTATTTCCGAAGCGAATACGAGTCCGGACGGAGTCTGGCAATAGTAGAGCGGCTTGATTCCCACACGGTCCCTAGCCAGAAACAGAGAGTTGTTTTTGCTATCCCAGATAGCGAAAGCGAACATTCCTCGAAGCTTTTCGACACATTTTTCCCCAAGTTCCTCGTACAGATGGACGATCACCTCGGTATCTGAATGGGTGCGGAAGGTATGTCCCTTGCTCAAAAGGAACGTGCGTAATTCCTGATAGTTATAGATTTCGCCGTTGAAAACGATCCATACTGTTTTGTCTTCATTGCACAGCGGTTGATGACCACCGGCGAGGTCAATAATCGAGAGGCGGCGAAATCCCAGGCCCACCGGTCCGGAAGTAAAGAAACCTTCGTCATCGGGTCCACGATGAATGATCGCGCCCGTCATCTTCTTGAGGAGCGCGAGCGGCACGCTTGCTTCGCGATCGGACATCAGTTTTCCGCAGATCCCGCACATGATCTTTCCTTCTATCTTGAAGTGGTCGTCGTTTTAAGCTTATCGAAACCCGCTGCCCAGCGGAGAATAGCACTCCACTTGGCCCAGGCGTTCCGAGCCGAAAGCCTATCCATGGCCAGACTACCCAACAGCTGCAACAGGCCGATCAAGAGCAGCCGCAGCATCGCTGCCGCGCCAATACTGGCGCGATACAAAGAAGCATACGGTCGGCCTCTGGTCTTTGCGCAAAACTTCTTCACGGAGTTCATCTTCATGGTGGTGGACCACTGGCTTACCGGCTTCTGGCCACTGCTCTTGCCTCCATGATGCAGTACTTCCACGGAACCGACGTAGTAATTCTTGCAGCCCAGGCGGCTGACTCTATAGCAGAGGTCCAGATCCTCCGCATACATGAAGTAGTCTTCGCTGAACAGCCCAGCTTTCTCAAAAACATCCCGCCGCACCATCATGCAAGCGCCGGAAACCACCTCGACGGAGACTGGTGAGGTGGATTTGCTGAAGAGCGGAGCAATATTCCAGAGCGGGCACGCTGGCCAGCGCAACTGCAATGCCTCGATGTCCAGCACCTGGTTCAGGATGGTTGGAAATGTCTGAATAGATGAGATCTGAATGCTGCCGTCCGTGTTCAGCAGTTTGCATCCAACGATCCCGGCATCTGGAATCGTTTTGACCGTTTCTATTAGAGTCTCAATGGAACCATCCAGAACTTCCGTGTCGGGGTTCAGAAAAAGCAGGAATTCTCCCGAACTGTTCCGATAGCCGAGATTATTGGCGCCCGCAAACCCCAGGTTGGCCTTGCTCTCGATGATCCGAACATTCACGAACTCCTGTTCTATGGTATCGATATTTTTGTCAGGCGAGTCGTTATCCACGATGATGATCTCAAACGAAAAGGCGAGCGGCCGGGCATAAATGCTCTTCAGGCATTCGCGCAGGAATGTCGCTGAATTCCAATTTACAAAAATGATGGAAAGGTTCATGAAAGATACAACGGTCGGAAAACGTGCCCGGGTTATTTCCAGATAGTGTTTTGGCCAAACAGCCGATTGATCTGCTGCCGGCGGAGATACTTAATCGTCCTGAGGTCATCTACCTGAGGAATCCCTTCTAAGTACCCCGATACATACCCATAAAACAGGGCCAACGACCCGACCATGAATGGCTTCTGCGGCAGGCGCACCAGGCACTTGGAAAGCATGAAGAGCGGATGATATCCGCAGATATAGTTGGCCCTGCCATTCTTCACTAAATTGGCCCAGGTTCCATCTGCCGCGCCCGTCACACGGTGATGGACGAGTTCGAGATCCGGAAAACTGCGCGTCTTCCAACCCAGCATGCTTGCCTTCACTTCATCCATGGTGTCCCAGCCGGGGGCCGGCCAGAATCCGCCGATTGCGTCCCAACATGTATTGCGATAGATCTTTGTTGCTCCGCGCACATGGAATGTCGGATTCGTTTCCACCCGTCGCTGCCCATTGAAGATGTGGACGATGACACCTCCGCCCACACCCAGTTGCGGATCTTCCTCGAACCGGTAGAAACAGTTCTCAAAATAATCGGGCCCAAACGAGAGATCACCATCGAGTTTGACGATGAAATCCCGCTCCTGCAGCGTTACCGCTTTGTATCCGTCATTGAATGCCTCAACCACTCCGCCGCCCGATTTCCGGAAGCCGCGGTTTACGCGGTGAACCGGGCGAATCCACAGATACTTCTTCGCAGCTTCGTCGAGGATTTGCCCGGTCTTATCCGTCGAGCCGTCGTTGACGATCACCCATTCCGCTGGCCGAATCGTTTGCGCAGCCATGCACTCAATGGTGCTTGGCAGATGTTTTTCCTCATCTCGAACTGGCGAGATGACCAGATATTTTATGTTCTGTGGATTCATGTTTTTTCTGATTTGCCCGTTAGAACCCTTTCAGAGCGGCGAGGAGCTGCGGCGGAATTCCCATTTTGATCATCATGGACCGCAGCAGGCAACCTAGGCCCTTCCATACCCATGTGACTTGGCCAAGCGGATGGTATTGGCCACGGATGCATTAAGCTGTGAATCTTTGCTCATGGATGCCTGCAGGATGGGTGCCGTGGCCGCGGAAATCACAGCTAGTAATGCAAGCCAGGCATACGTTGATTGATCGCTGAAGCTTATGCCAAAAAATGATACGACGTGTGAGAACAAAGCTACTCCCAGAAACCAGACCAGCCATTCCTGGTTGCGGTCGCCAGCGATAAGCTTCCTGGCCGATCCGAGCCTTGCAAAGGTTCGAGAAACCAGGAGAACAAAGCAAACCAGCGTGGCCAGGCCCCCGGATTCGGCTTCAGCGACAAATTGATTGGCCTGGTCCCACATGTCCCAGCCCCAGCCTTGGGTGGACTTGACCCCAATGAGCCACCAGTCCCAAAAATGCCTTACGCACATGTCAATCAACAGGGCTCGGTGATATCCAGAGTTCCCGGAGACAAATTCTATATGGTTGATCAGAAACCAGACTGGCGCTTTCATGACGAGCTGCAACCCGATCAGCAAAAAGACTAATCCCCACCGAATTGCGCGCATTTTCTCACGGAACGGCCACATCATAATCCCGACAATTACTGCTATAAAGGCCAGGAGCGGCGTGCTGGACGCCGAAGTCACAACCATCGCGGTGGCTGCAATTATGCTTAAGGACGCGAGAATCCTTGATTTCCTGCTCTGCCAAAGCCACAGAAAGAGAGGCAAGATTGTCGCGGCAAAGGTCCCGGCCGGAATTGGTCCGAGAAATGAACCCTGGGATCGGATAGCGCCATCTCGCACAAAGGGCTCCAACCGGCCACCTATATATCCAAACAAGTTGATGCCGCGCAACTTTTCGTTGAGCATGATTACAGCCAAAAGAGACACGATGAACGCAAATGTCCTCGCAAGACGCAAAATATCTTCTTCATCGCGAATCAGGAATCTCAGGAGGAAGAACCCACCTACAGTGTCCCAGAGGAATGCACACTGGTTTATGATGGCCCCTACTTCAAGAAACTCCAGATAGGTAGCCGTTGCCCGAAAAATTGCCCAGCAAATAAAGATCTTGTCGACCAAAGTGAATCCGCCAGAAGCGATTTCCGTTTTGGATGACATTCTGGCAAAAACAATTCGGATCCAGCCAAACAGGATAAGGATTCTTGGGACAAGGAAGTGCAATCCTCCCAGATATATTTGCTCGCCGAACGGCGTAAGGAATACGGTCAGCAAAAAAGGCACAACAACGTATTTCCTCGGCAACACGAATATTAATAGGATGGTGACGATCAATAGAACCAGTACGAAGAGATGGATCTGCGAACTGGTCGCGCCTGCGCCAAACCGATTATTGAACTCAGGTCCGTTCATTAGGTGGCCAATTATCGAATCTGATTTGCAAGGTTTTTTCTACCACGACAAGGAATTTCTGACTACCGGACAGAGAACTGAGCTGACACATTATGACAGTCACGTTCAGTAAATTGTAGCGAGGAGTTAGCTCCAGCTCAAAACTGGTTCATGCACCCTGAACAAGAACTGCACCGCCCGGGATCCAAGCATCCCATCTCTCTCGGCCGAGCGCGACAGCTCGTCACCAACCGCCTCTCGCCCCACCACCGTCAGAGACATCTCGGCGGGCATCCCTGCCATCGGCCAGCTTCTCATTCCTAGGAATGGATGTTTTCGGTCTTAATTTGGCTGCCGATTCCTGCCCGGCCATTCCCCGGGTTATCTGGTCCTGACAGGGGACCGCGGAATGATGTCTATATGCTAATTCACGATTGCGGCCAGACCTGTCGGAGCATTTGGACCCGCCGCAGCGGTCCCGGTGGGGTACGCGCCAACATCCCAGTTAGCGGTCAATGACTGTGTTACGGCTACCCCGTCATTTGCCCCGCCCACGCCAAATGTCGAGGGCGCACCGACACAAAGGGCGGGAATTGCTGTGCAATACCTCGATCTCAGATTCGCAGCCCGCCCTATCGCCACCGAGCTAGTGCCGAGATGATAATTGGAGGTAAACGCCACCGCCGCCAGAGTCGGATTCCTGCCGTTCACGTCCAAGGAGTAAGGACTGGCCGACCATTGTGCCCAGCTATTGACATTTCCACTGGACACGTAGAAGGCGTTTGACGTTGGCGTTCCAGCGTATACGTTGTAGTCGATATTAGCTCCGGGATAATTGCTGGAGCTTCCTAGTAAACTGGCGCCAGCAGTCGTCGCGCACAGGTTATTGAAGGAGAGCGGTGCGCTCGACAGGTCGCGTATTTGGAAGCACATCCCCTTTCCCACGACGGTATTGTTGGCGAAAAGCGTGGCGTTTGACGGGCTGCAACCACTGGAAATCAGGCAACCCCCCATCGTGATGTAGCCATTAGACGGATAGTTGAAAGACCCCGGGTCCGCCTCCAGGACGTTGCGGACAACCAGGGCGTTGGGAATGGAATTCGGCACGCCATTCGTGTCGAAGAAAATCCAGGCCGTAACGTGGGTATCCCCGTAGATGTTGTCATTCGACCACAGACCGTGAAGATAGTTATCGTAGATTTGGATGCCACTGATCACCCCACCAGTAGAGAAAAGCATGATGCCATTGTGGTGGTAGGCGTTGTCCGGTTCGTCCCATGTCCATAGTTGACTGATATCGTTGTTGTGAATCACGATGCCGGTCCAAATACCGGACGCGATTCCGAAGGTAATTGCATGATTGCAATAGGTTATCGTGTTGTAGGAAATCTCGGCTCCATTGGAGCCGCCAATTCCGGTCGCAGCATTGTCAATCGTATTCTGGGTTACCAGCCCATTTGATCCATTTACCTGTATGCCGGTACAGGGTTGATAGAAGAAGTTGTCATTTACCTGAAAGGTATGCATGCACATATGCGTAACGGCGAGGTTTTTGACGATACCGAAGTTGCCGTCCACTACTACGGCAGCGGTAAATGCCTGCCGTACCGAGCACGCTCCGCCGAGGCACGCCCCACCTGAAGTGCCGTTCAGAGTATTCTTAATCGTGCCGTTCGTCCCGCCGTCAACCGTGACGTAGTTGTTCGCGACGTGGATGGCTCCACTTTGCCCCCAGGCGGGAGAAGTCAAGACCGCGCCAGTTTCAAACTTGATGGTGATAGGATTACCAGCAGCCCCATTCCCCTGCGTGGTCAGCAGAGTAGCATTCACGGTGCCTGTAAACGTGCCACAGAGATGAACGATGGTTCCGGGACCGATCTGTGTGGATCCGCTGCCCCAATTCGACGAACTGTTAAACCATGCAGCAGAGTGTGCGTCCGCGCAATCGCTACCGCTATCTGCTCCGGCCGTGTTTTGCGCGACGTAGGTGTCTTTCGCAGCACTGATAGGAATCCATAAGGCCATGCAAACTATTGAAAACAAAATCTTTCTCATTAGTGCTCCACAATCATCTTTAGATAGAACCCAAAAAGAGATGCTCACCCGGCGGAACCGATCGGGCCAAGCTGCTACCGTCTGACAAACCTTGCCTCCGACCGCGCAAAAGGGAGATTACAGGCTGCTCGGGCGATCGCATACTGGTCAGAGGGCCAATTTTGGTACAGGATTTCGCTCGGCCTTCCAACCGACCCTGCCAGACCACAAATATTTCCCTTCCTTCCTGACCAGCAATTAACGTGAATCTCCGCATGGTCCATTCAACATTCGGGCTTCGAGCGACGGGCAGCGTCCACCCAACCGGTGATTCATACCGGACGAGATTTCACGATGGTAAAACGTTTTTTCAGTTTTAGAAAAGGAGTTTCCAGCCAACGATACGAAGCGAGCGCCGTAATTGTCGTACAGGAGAACGCCAATAACCACCACAAGACAAATCCCCAACCGTGAGTCGAAGGAAGGATCCGGTTAAACCAGGTAAGGAATAGCCTGTGATACACATAAAGACCGTATGAGACGACTCCCAGGCGCACAAGAAAGGGGTGGTCGAGTCTCAATCCGATCGTCGCTTGAAGAATTGCTACGCTTCCCAAGGCCGCGAGTGCCATCGCATAATCGTCGCGATCCTGGATGCCGCCTGCGAAAAACCACAAAGAGAGGCCCACCACCAAGAATCCAAACCGGCTCCAAACAGGTATTTCTTTCCGGAATCCAGCCAGCGACAGGAGTACGCCGTAACCTATCGAGTCCAAATGGCCAAAAGTAGCGTTCCAGGCGAAGTCATGGGAATACGCGTGAAAATGAACGAAAGCGCGCCATACAAACGCGAGCCCTACCATGACCAAACAAATGATCACCATCTGCTTCCGGCTCGCCTTCCGGACTAGCAAGGGATGAAGAAGATAAAACTGCTCCTCGATGGATACGCTCCACAGCGGTGCAACAACGGAACGAATCACGGTAGTTGCCGCCGCCCAGTTGCCGGCGAGCAGCAGAAACATTGTCAACTGGCGCCCACTGAAGTGCTGAGTGCTGTCAACAAATGTCAGACTGAATGCGAACAGCACGAATACAAAATATAGCGGCCAGATCCTTAAGATGCGACGAATATAGAATGACTTTACATCCAGGTGCCCAACCTGCTCCTTCTCGCGCAACAGCAATTCCGTTATCAGGAAAGCGCTCAGACAAAAGAAAAGATCAACTCCAAATGCTCCGGCATAGCTTATATTCGACAACGCCGTCGGCAGGTTGCGAGCTAGATAAAACTCGTCAGACCTCGGCATCGTGTGGTGTACAAAAACTGCCAGGAATGCAAAGAAGCGAAGACAGTCCAGTTCAGGCCGGTAAAAGGAGGATTTCTTGGCCTGCGGAACGATAGCCGGGTCGACCGCTGCGTTGTTTGTTGCAAGGAACAAGGGAAGGTGAGTCATTGTAAGTTAGATATCCGAGAGGCCGTCGACTATCGGGCGAAAGAAAGACTGCACTCGTTCGATCTCCCGCGAAGGCACTCCTCAGACTTTCTGTATTTTGGGAAATAGTGCCAGTTCGGCCTTCCATGCAAGACACAAGAATCCGCCGTCTCACGGCTGGGGACTAGCTTTGTTTAGACTTATTCGATCCCTGGGGAAGTGTGCTTTCACGTCAAAATCTAAGTTTGCGAGTCACTAGCACTCGGCGCTGCTGGCCCTCCGCCGATTCCAGCAGCAAGGCGCGATGGTGTTCTCGAAGCTGGCAACCGATCAGAGTACCGTTCGAGCAGGTCGACGATGCGTTCCGCGGCATGACCCTGGTTGGCGAAACACTTGGATAGGAATTCGCGTTGCTTATCCAGCTGCCGCGCCCGATGGTCCTGATCTAGAATGAGCTTAGTCAACTGTATCTGAAACTCCTGCGCCGAAACGGCATAGGTTCCACCTCCCATTGTCGGCCACCATGCAAGTTCCTGCACGCGTGCAGTGGCAGGAGCTACGATCAATGGTCGATCCATAATCATAGATTCCAACCCGGCGGTCGAAAAGACAGTGGTTGCGACGTCCGCATCGTTTACCGCCTCCTCCAGCGACACATGCTTTGCATGAAATGTCAATCGCCGGTAAACTGCCTCCCCCATTTCACGATAAAACGAGTCATCTTCCACCGGGTGGAGTTTGACTTTCCAGGTAATAAACGGCATCAGGTTTACCGCTTCAGCGAGGAATTGCCGGTAGTTACGGAAGGTCTGTGGCTCATAACTTCGCCCATTGGTCTGCGACAAAAGCAGGCAAACCGGCTGAGCGCTATCTCCAACTGGCCTGTGCTGTCCAGCATTGCTCCGTGCAAACAAGTTATCCGTCGCGGGCATTCCAAGCACTGTCAGCCGTTCAGCAGGAGCACCAAGACGCCGCATCTGGTCGGCGTGGGCATCGCCCCACATACAATAAAGATTAGCAACAAATGGCCACCAGAAGTCGGCAATAACCCCGTGCTGAATGACCAGAGAAGGAATTTGTCGACGCGAGGCCTGGCAGCACAACTGGTGCTCAAGGGGCCAGAAATCACTCGTAGAGATGACGCAGCTGGGCAACCAACTATCCAGCACCCGTTTGCACACTGAATCATACAGAACAGAAACGACAACCTCCCGGGCCAGCCTCGCACGGCGTCCCGTGAGTCGAACTCCCTGCACGTGACGGGGTAATGCCGCGCTGATCTGCTTATAAGTCTTTGCCACGCGTGCCACATTCCTGACTCGTTCCCGGATGCCCAATTGACCAAGAATCTGTTCCGCCGAAACAATTGGAACCAAGCCAACAAACTCGTGCAACTCCGCGGAAAGATCTCGCGCCGTGAGAATTCCTCCCAGCAAGCCTCGGCGAAGCGCCTCTCTGGCGACTGGAAGCAGGTTGTTGAGGTTCGAATGCGTCCGATGCGGGAAGCAGAATAGCACGCGACCTCTCGGTGAATGCTCGCCGGCGTTACGCGGCAATGTCAAGAATGGCGTGCACATCCCAATGGCAGCTGCGATACATTCCCTCAAAGACCCCGGCCGCTGCCGAAACTCGACAAACAGGGGGATACGGAATACGCTGCCTTCGTTACCGAGGTCGGCCGTAGCCGCCACGATGTCGTGCCATAATGTGGACGCTGATGTGGTCTTCATAATGCCGATATCTTAATGACACTTTATATGTAAATATTTTTCCACGATGTACATTAAGACTGCTGCTTTGCGGCCAGCCCCCCTTTGCCGTCCAGAACCATCACACATGTGGACCCATCAGGAGAACTGGCGCCCACCCCCACACGATCGAAACTGCCCGGATAGATTGACTGGTGGTCGAACGTGTAGGTCCAAAGCTTTCCAGGTATCTGAAAGTCGAGATTATCACTTATGTAGCGGCGGTCCATCGTGCGTACGGCGAGAAAGGGCTGCGGCCCGAAGACTTGGCCGCGCGCCTCAACTCGCAGCAGTTGCGAAGCTCCCCGGGATTCCAATGTCACATCGAAGTCCAGAGGCGAGGGCGGCAGGCCCAAGACTTTGCGGGCAGCGTCCCTGGCACCGCTGTGAATCCATCTTACCGTTGGGAATTTATCAGAGCTTTGTCTAACCATGGAGTATACCGCTTCGACGTCGCTTCGCATGTCTCGGTAGTCATGATCTGAAAAAGCCAGAACCGTTGGATTTCCTCGCGCGGCTCTGTCAAACGCCTGGTCAACGTCTGACTGTTTCAGCAGGCGCATTCTTGTGCCAACCGCGAGAGCGCGAAATACCGTGCGCCTGCAGTTCCCTGGTATTTGGTAATCGTCATGCGACGGGTGATAATGCGACCAGTCATCGGGAGCGCGCCGCCAGTCGCCAAATCGTCCGCCACCAATGTCCTGCTGCATAGATTCAATCTTGGTTTCCGATGTGGCGTTGTTAGAGAAATCAAATGGGAACCACTGTTCAAGAAACCAATGCGAATCAGGCCTTTCCGCATAAAATCCCGCCCGGAAACAACTGGGGAACCAGGTGCGGTCAATGATTCGGCGCGCGAGGCCTTCTAGTAAGTGCGGCGACCTCAGGTAGGAGGTGGCACAAATGTGGCCCTGTCGATATGTTGAAGTGGGGTGAAAGTGAAAATGCAACTCGTGACCGTGCGCGCGGGATTCCTCGATCTTCAGCCGATAATGGTCGAAGATATTGTGGTAGCCGACATCTCGGCCGCGGGGATTCTCGTCAAAGCCAACATGGTCCATTACAAACCAGTTGAAAATGCATCCGTGGCCATCGCAATCGGGAAACCTTTGCCGGTACTCCGAACTTAGGATCTCATCGAGCATGGAATCGACTCTGGGCCAGGAGTCATTGTACTCGAGGTTGTGAGGGGCGCAGATGGCTCGCGCCCCCTCTGCTTTCTCGCCGAGGTCGATCTCGCCTGATCGAATTTTCTGTAACGTTTCATGGCTTGGCGTCAGGTGGATACCGAGACTGTGCTCCAGACGATCGAACGTACCTTCGAGCGACTCGCAAAGAGGACCCTCGGTATCAATGCAGTGCACGAGAAAAAGTGTCGGATTATTGGACACGTCTCATCCTATCTCCTGATTTTCCAGAATTTCGCATCCTAAGTTACGCTCAAGCTCCGATTTCAGTCGTGACTATTGACTACATTGATCGCCGCTATTTGTTCCCAGTTTTGCGATGCAGGATTCCATCTGCGAATCACGCGAGCTGGAGCGCCCACCGCGACACTGTAATCTGGGATGTCGCTCAACACTACGGCGTTGGACCCGATTACGCAGTTCTTGCCGATATTGCACGAGAGAACAGCTACGTTTTCTCCAATCCAGGTTCCGCTTCCAATACTGACCTTCCCTTTCGAGATAGCTGGCTGCTTCAGAATGGGAATCGTCGTCTCGGAATAGGCGTGCGAATGATCAGAAATGAACACTCGGTCTCCGGTTAGTACATATTCTCCGATGGCAACCTCCCATATGCAGGCGATATGATTCATGTGGCCGATGATGGACCCGTCTCCGATCGTCAGCCGGGGGACCGGGGATTTGTCTTCTTGCAAAGTCAACAGAAAGGCGTACTTGTTTATGAGAACGCTTTCCCCAATCCGAATATTGTGGACATTCCGAAGCCTCATAGGTGCGATGAGTTTCGATTTTTGTCCCATGGCCCCGAAAAAGAGCCGATAATAAAATCGCGTCTTCAGGGACCAATAGAATTCCGCCGCACTCTGAGTTTTCTCGAGCCAGGGCGACTTCCAGAATTTTGTGAGCTTGCGCAATAGATTCATGTGATGAGTGCGTCTAGAAAGCCAGGGGCGGAAATGTGGTTACAGCCCGTGAATGTGGCAAGCTAGAATTCTTGAATGGCACGCCGTCGATTCTTTCTTTTTGGTCGCAACCCGAGCAGTCTGCGGTCGAAGCCATTTCACAAACTCGCTGTATCGATTCCGGTATCGGATTCCACCACTGGCCCCGGTGCAGCCGGCTCTGAGGCCGGATTGCGCACGCGCTGCGTGGCCGCGAATGTGATCGCCAGTGACAAAACCGCACCCAGAAGATTTGCTCCCAGCATTCCATAGGCGACGCCGTTCAATGGAGATGAGAACAGGCGAATTCCGACAAAGGGCGCGACGGCGATGAGGCTGGCATAGGAGAGCTGTTGAACAATTAAATACGACCATGCCTTTAGGCTCGCGAGCGCGTTCGCACCCACGCTGGCTCCAAAGGCGGCTGATGAGAACAGCGCAATTTGCGCCGCATGGGTTCCCGCGATGTATTTGGGAAACAGGAATTTGACGGCCGGGGGCAGCAGCAAGCTCCCCATCACTGCGATCGGGATCATCGAACCGAAGACGATTAATGCTGTCTTCCACGCCATGCCCCAGAGGATACGAGGGTTGTTCGTGCGGCCGTAATGATGGCTCATTCTCGGGTAAACGTAGTGGCCGATCGACTGCGGAACAACTACAAAAGCCGAGGATGCGCTGGCTGCCAGCGCATAGAGACCAACCTGCTCCACGCCGCCAGATTTCAAAAGCGCCACTGTGGCGAGCGTACCGGCAAAATTGAAAATGTAGTCGGTTAGGAAAATTGGAATGCCCGTCTTGAGCAACAGCAGGAAAGAATCCGTCCTCCACGCCGGCGCAACTATGATGGGGCGCACTCGGTGCATTAGATAGAGACCTAGACCAGCGACGATCACGAACCGAAGTAGAAGGCCGTTGTAACCCAGAAATAACAGGGGAAGCGCCAAGACCATCAAAGCTGCCTGCCACATCTGTACCCGCGCCAAGTCTAGGAATGAGTTTTTCGACCGAAAGGTGATAAAAAGATAGTTTTGATAAAACTTGCAGATAATTAGAATCGTTACGGCAGCGACAGCGCACGTCAACTTAGTATCTGCGTGTCTCCAGAGCAAAAAAGCAACGGATCCGACACCCCCCAGCATAGTCAGAGCGCAGCCACCGGCTGTGTAAAACAGTGTCGTCGCGGCAAGGCGGCGCGCCACTCCATCCTGGTTGGCACCAATATAGTAGGGTAGTTCGCGACTGAGGCCATTCTGCACCCCGGCGAGAACAAACAAAGCGTAGGTCAGAGCCAAAGTTACCGATGTCCACAGTCCCATCTCATGCGGAGCGATATAGTGAACGATGACCACTCCGGAAACTAACTGAGCCACAGAAAGCGAGATGGATGAAATGGTGAAAAAAACCGGTGCCCGATGCTCCTTGTTCCGCAACCTCTCCCGCAGAGCGGAAAAAGCGTACCTGAACCGTCTGAAGCCCACTGGTGTGGCCTGATCCTGCGGCCGGCTGGCCCATACCCTTCGCTTGGTCGAGCTCAATCATGATGTGGTTTCGAAGAAGTCAAGACAGCAATGACAGTCTGCAGGTCTTCATCCGCAATTCCAACCGAGCATGGAAGGCTAAGTGCTTCGCGATTGAGTTGTTCTGCCACGGGACAGTCGAACGAGCCACAGTCTGCGAACGCCTTGCTGAGGTGGATGGGCTGCCAGAGGGGGCGCGTCTGGATATTCTCCTTTGCAAACGTTCGAAGCACAGCGCGGCTGTCCATCCCGAAAAGTTGAGGATGAATGAGAATCGTGTAAAGCCAAAAAGTACTGTACGCCCAACCAGCCTCGCGCATTGGCGTGATGCCTGGCACACCCTCCAGGGCTTTTGAATACAAGGAAGCGATCCGGCGCTTTGCGGCAATGTAGGCTGGAAGCTGCTCCATCTGTGCGCAGCCCATGGCGGCGAGCAAATTAGTCAGACGGTAGTTATAACCGATCTCTTTGTGCACATACTCGAGAGGGTCGTCCTTGGCCTGAGTTGTTAGATACTTCGCCTTTTGCGCCCATTCCTGGTTGTTGGTAACGATCATTCCGCCACCGCCGGTGGTGATGATCTTGTTACCATTGAAGCTGAAGCAGGCGACGTCTCCGAGTGTCCCGGTTGGCCGCCCGTGGTACCTCGCGCCAAGGCTTTCCGTCGCATCCTCTACAATCGGCAAGTCATACTTATTGGCAATACCACGAAATGCTTCGACGTCAACAGGGTGCCCCAGTATATGCACGGGAAGAATTGCTCTAACGCGGCGGCCCGTGGTTCGATTACGCAACTCCTTATTCTTCCATTCACATTTTTTTTCCAGAAAGTCGACGACCTGCTGCGCGTCCATTTGCCAATAGTTGGGTTCTGCGTCGATAAAAACCGGAAAGGCACCGAGGTAGCGAACCGCGTAAGCCGGAGCGATGAAAGTAAGGGCGGAAACAAGCACTTCGTCTGCTGCCTCAACACCGGCCAAGCGCAAGGCTACGTGAAGGGCTGATGTGCCGTTGACGGTAGCAACTGCATACTTCGCTCCCACGAAATCCGCGACCGAGCCTTCGAATCTTTCTACGAAGGGCCCAACCGAGGAGACCCAGCCAGTATCCAAACACTCTTTGACATAGCTCCACTCATTACCACGAATTTCCGGGGCACTGAGCGGTATCATCTCTCGGATCGCTGCAGGCTGATTAGACCGTGTATTCATCGGGGCGATACCTTTCGAGATTGTTTTCAATCCACTCTATCGTCAGCTGCAGTCCCTCCTCCAAGCTTACTTTCGGGCTCCATCCCAGCAGTTTGTGAGCCAGCGAGTTGTCGGCGAGCAGGCATCCGACTTCGCTATTCGCAGGCCGCACGCGCTGTTGGTCTTGCACAATTTTTATGGGCCGCTTCGCGACACGGCCGATCAGTTCCGCCAACTCCCCAATGCTGATCTTGCGGCCAGAGCCGAGATTGATGGTCTGGCCTACGGCTGGCGATGAACTCGCAGCAAGCAAAAAGCCATCCACGGTATTACTGACATAGTTGAGATCGCGAGTGGGGTGAATGCTGCCCAGCCGAACATTTCCGTCTTTGAGGCACTGACTGATGATGGTGGGGATCACGGCGCGCGCCGATTGTCGCGGGCCAAAGGTATTGAATGGGCGCACCGTGACGGCTGGCAGCCCGAAGGAAAGATGAAAGGATTCAACGATCTTGTCCGCTCCAATCTTGCTTGCCGAGTACGGCGATTGCCCCTGCAGCGGATGTTCCTCACTGATCGGTTCTCGCAAGGCTGTTCCGTATACTTCGCTTGTGGAGGTGTGAACAAACAGCCCGACACTCTGCTGGCGAGCGGCTTGAAGAAGATTTAGGGTTCCTTCGATATTGGTCCGTACATAGGAAGCTGGCGAGCTGTAGGAGTATGGAATGGCAATGAGTGCCGCCAAGTGAAAGATAATGTCCACACCCTTTGCCGCCGCCACAACGCTATCGCGATCGCAGATGTCGCCGAAGATCATTTGCACGCTTTCCCGTGCCGGCGAACTATCCATCCAGCCGCTGGACCCCAACGCGTTGTAGTGCACGAACGCTTTCACGCTGGCGCCAGATTCCACCAGGCGCTCGGTCAGGTGGCTCGCGATGAAGCCCCCGGCGCCGGTGACCAGCACCTGCTTCTTACTCCAATTCATGATTGATATCTCCCGTCCTGGTGGTCGGATACGGCGCGTTCGTAGTCGAGGCGTTGTCCGATGTCGAGCCAGTATTCAACAATGGGGAAGCTGACCACACGTTTGTTGGCCTTGATCAGCGCCTGAATGAGATCGGTCATGTCAAAGCGACGTCCGCTGGGGATGTGCTTTTTGGCTTCTGCCTCCAGAAGGTAGATCCCCGCGTTGACGAGGAATTGAAGTTTTGGCTTCTCGGAAACACCGCGGACCGCAGGACCCTCGCATTCCAGAACCCCATAGGGCACCTGCAGGTCATACTGGCGAACCCCAACCGTCAGACAAGCCCGATTTTCGCGGTGATAGTTCAGCATCGACCGAAAATCCACCTCGGTCACGATGTCTCCGTTAATTACCAAGAGCGGGTCATCGTCTTCCTGCAGCAGACTCAGAGCTCCTGCCGTACCCAGGGGCTGGTCTTCGTGCACGTAGTTGATGGCCACGCCAAATTTGCTGCCGTCCCCAAAGTGATCCGAAATCGCCTCGGCCTTGTAATGGGTGGTCAGATTCACTTTATTGATGCCCGATTTTTTCAGCCGCTCAACCGTTCTTTGCAGAATTGGCCTGTCCCCGACGTGAAGCATCGGTTTCGGCGTGTTGTCGGTCAGGGGCCGCAAGCGGCTGCCAAATCCTCCCGCCATTACCACGGCGGTGAGGGGCAGTTCGTACTCTTTCGCGAAATCAGTTAACGACGCAACATCGACAAGCCTTTGTTGATCGTCGATGATTGGGATGTGTCGAATTGCGTGGTCATTCATAAGACGCAACAGCGTCGCGTGGCTGGTCCCGAATGGTGCGGTGATCGGACCGTGTCCAACCTGTTTCTCGCGTTCGATACTCACGTCTGAAACCTTCACGTCGAGGCTCAACCCTTTGAGAATTGCACGCCGGACGTCGCCGTCGCTCAAGGTTCCAAGCAAATGCATTTCATCATCTACGATGAAGGCGATGCCGCTGCCATTCTTATCAATACAAGACATGGTTTGACGGAGGCTATCCTCCAGCCGAATGATATAGGCACTAATATCGTTCTTCATTTTTCACCTGTAACTAATGAGCGAAGGTCTTTTCGACCACGGTGCGGACAAATTGCCGGCAACCATTGCGGCTCGCAGCCTAGGCATCGATCCTTTTGGGAAGGGCCGGAATTCCGACCACCGTGACACCTGGTCCGACATTCCTGGTGACCACCGCTCCCGCTCCGACCGTAGCTCCGGCGCCAATCCTTCGGTACTGCAAGATTTGTGCTCCGGTCCCAACAAGAACGCCTTCTTCAATCACCACTCCTCCGGACACATTGGCGCCCGGGTTGACAACAGCTCCGCTACCAATTCTGGCTTCATGGCCAACGGTGACGGCAAAATTCAAGAGCGCGAAGGAATCAACCTGAACATTGATGGTGCAAACCGTTCCGGCACAAATGTGCGCACCGGAGCCGAACCGACAAGATTGCGCATCGTAAATAGCGCTTGGATGAATCAGCAGTGGCCAACTGCATGCCGGGTGCTGCTCGCTCAGTTTCCGCGCGACATTCAGACGGCCTAGCGGATTTGCCAAACCTAGCGCCAAACAATCAAAACGATCGCGATGTAGGTCCAGCCAGCTTTCGTCGCCCAAAACGCTATCCTGCGAATCGGTATCCGTCAGTGATGCCAGGTCACCGACAACAAAACCTACAAACTCGTAGCTGGGTCTGTTGCGGTTAATTTCTTCGATCAACCACCTGGTCTCCCGTGCCTGGCCACCCGCACCCAGGACGACTATGCGTTTCAAAGCCATGTCGCGGATATCCTGTTGTCAGGCACGCAAGAAAACATCAGCTTGCCGTACCTGGAGTGCTCGCGGTCCAAGCCAGATCGCGAAAACGTTTCTTAAGCGCGGTCCCGTCGAGAGGAACGGACTTCAGGATTTCGACGATTTTCTTGCTCGCGTCTCCATTGCCGTACGGGTTTTTCATATTGGCCAAGCCGGAGCGAAAGTCTGGTGACAATGCTCGTTGTATGGCGGCTTCGATGGCCCCTTGCTCTGCAGGAGTATCGATCACATTCCTGGGCCGCAGCCGGCCTTGCTGCCTGTCTCCGATATTCACCACCGGCACCCGGAGTACGGAAGCTTCTAGAATGCCGCTGCTGGAATTTCCAACCATGGCCGCAACGTAGCGCTGAATGGAAAGATACTTGCGACGTCCTAAATTTGTAACCAGCCTAACTTGGTTGTTCTTCTGCGCGAACAAACGCAGGTTTTCGATGATGGCGGCGAAACCAGCATCGGCATTGGGATAAGTCACAATCATCCCGCAGTCGAACTTTCCGAGAGCAGCAAGCAGTGATTCGATGCTTTCCTTGACAGGCTGAACGTCAAGGGTTACCGGATGATAAGTGATCAACAGCGTTTTGCTCAGGTCGAGATCAAATTCCTTTTCGAGTTCCTCTTTAGAGATTACTGGTTCCAAGTTAACGCTATCCACGGCCGGCGATCCGGTGAGAAAGACGCGCTCCGGTTCCTCGCCCATTTGTTCAATTCTTCTAGCGTACGGGGCGGCCGCAGCGAAATGAAGATGGCTGAGCTTGGTAATCGCGTGTCGTGCCGAATCGTCTATCGCGCCCTGTGTCAATTCCCCCCCGTGGATGTGACCCACCAAAATCTGCATGGGAAGCGCGGCGACCGCGGCGGCTAACATTTCGATGCGATCGCCGAGCAACAAAACGATGTCCGGGCGGAGCCGTTGGTAGGCGCCCGCGAATCCATAAACGCCGAGTCCCGCCGACATCGCGACAGCCTCTCGGCTGTCGTCGGCAAGAAGCATTCGGACGGATTCGGCTACGGCCATTCCGTCCTTCCCGGTTTCCTCAATCGTATTCCCGTGCAGCGATGAAAGGTGACCAGCAGACGCGATGAGCAGTAGCTCGCATTCGTCGTCGGCTTCAATCGCCCGCAGTACCGGAAAGTAAAGGCCATAGTCAGACCGGCCGACCGAGACGACGGCGATTCGGCGTTTCATGCCACATCCTCGAAGCGAAGTTGCGCACCGGCGTGGAGATCGCGAATGGTGGTCTTTCCAATTAGCCTGGCCAGGTCTGAGGGAGGGATTCCACTGCCCGGTCTTTTGAACTCGAGCATTTCCTTCGCTATACGCGTCCCCGCCGGAAGAGATTGTCTGGTCAGTATGCTGCGCCTGGCTACGTGACGCACCTCCATCTCCTCTGGAGTTGGACGTTTGCATCCATCGCCGAGTGCCGCCTCTACGTTTCGGATAGCCTTGACCATTCGATGGAGCTCATCCGGATCAAGGGAAGCTGCATGATCTGGACCCGGAAGCGTCCTGTCCAATGTGAAGTGTTTTTCTAGAATTCTCGCGCCGAGGGCGACCGCAGCGATAGCGACCTCTGTTCCCAGAGTGTGGTCCGACAGGCCCACGGGTACTCCGAATTCCTCGCGAAGCGTTTCCATCGCTCGCAGGTTCGAGGTCGCCGCGCCAGCCGGGTAGTTGGAGGTGCAGTGCAGCAATGCCAGTTCTCTACACCCGGCCCCGCGCAGAACGCCGACAGCTTGTTTCACCTCCGTCAGGTCAGACATGCCGGTCGACATGATAATTGGTTTTTCTTTGCCTGCGACGTACTCCAGGAAGGGCCAATTCGTGATTTCGCCCGAGGGTATCTTGAATGCCGGTACGCCAAGCCTGGTCAGGAGGTCCACACTCTGCGGATCAAACGGCGAAGAAAGGAAGATGATATTACGTTGCTTTGCGAACTCGCTCAACTCACGGTGCGTTTCCGCAGAAATTTCTAGCCGCTTAAGCATTTCCAACTGCGACTCAGCCTGTTCGGTCGTCCGCTTCTGATATTCCGCCTTGGGCGCATCGAAACTTGCGAGTTCCTCGGCCCTGAAGGTTTGGAATTTTACAGCGTCGGCGCCGGCAGCGGCTGCTACCTCGACCAGTTGTTTCGCAATCTCAGGATCGCCATTGTGATTGACTCCAGCTTCGGCGATCAGAAAGGTCGGAAAGCCGCTGTTTATTTCACAGCGCCCAATCCTTAAAGGGCTAGCAAATTCATTGACCATTCTCTATGTGTCCGTCCGTCTTGAGGATCTCACGCAAACTGGATTCCCGGGTTGGCCTATTTGTTTGTCTTGCGAGAATCGTTCGCTTTCCTACCAGGTCGTCAGACCACCATCGACGATAAGGTTTTGCCCCGTTACATAACTACTGGCATCAGAGGCAAGATAAAGGATCGCTCCTCGGAGCTCCTTCTGATCAGCCATGCGACCCAGCGGGACGCGGGAGCTGTACCTTGTGAGAAATGGCTCCTGGTGATCTCTGAACACCCCTCCTGGAGTGACGGCATTCACACGAATGCCCTTGTTACTCCAGTAGGTTGCGAGATAACGCGTCAGTCCAAGAACACCCGCTTTCGATGCGGCATAGACCGGCGGAGTGTTGAAACCCAGTCCGTCATAGATCCGTTGGTCGGGGGCAACGACGCCGTAGATCGAAGAGATGTTGATGATACTGCCTCGACCGTTGCGCACCATCAATGGCCCAACGGCACGCGACATGAGAAAGTGGCCGGTAAGATTTACGGCCATCACCCGATTCCAAACCTCCAGCGGGTAATCTTCCATTTGAGCAAACATGCCGGCCGGCTGCGCCGCTGCGTTGTTGACGAGAATGTCGATCCGGCCGAATGTTTTTTCCGCAAGGTTCACGGAGTTCCGTACATCATCTTCGCTGGCTACGTCTGCGCCAATTCCAAGAACTCTGCGTCCCGTGCTCTCGGCAATTTCCGTGGCCCGCAACGCGCATTTATTTTCATCTACATCGAGAAGCACAATGTCAGCACCTTGTGAAGCTAGCGTCTCCGCGAACACCGTTCCCAGTACGCCCGTCCCCCCCGTGATCAGCGCCACGCGATTGCCCAGATCAAATAGATTTTCGATGGCTGTTCCCCCTGCGCTCAAAAAGGAATTCGGCAAACTGCAAATCCAGTTCTGAATCGATATCGAGAGATCGTTCTTCCGGAACAATCACCGCGCGCACCCGCCCGTCCAGCAGTCTGGCGGTGGACATCACATAAGACGCCTTCGCGGCATACGCTACCGTGGTGATTTCATATATTTTGGGAGCGTCTTGACGGCGGACAGTCACGCCCGCGGAGCTCATGGCAATTTTTGCCCAGCCTTCCTCCATCGTGACCATATTGAAATATGGGTTTCTCTGCGCTTCCCGTACCGTAAGACACAAATCAGCATTGCTCTTCCGTAATTCCGAAATGCAGGCTTCAACATCTTCGGGCGCGCGCAACGGCGAGGTGGTGGGTATATTGACCAACAGATCCGGCGCGCGTCCATCTAATTCTCGCAAAGTCCGGATGGCATGCTGCCAAACCTGCAATTCCGGAGAATCATCACGCGCCAAATCGGCAGGCCGAGCGAACGGCACTTCCGCGCCAAATGACTTCGCTACCGCGGCAATTTCCTCGTCCTCCGTAGAAACGACAATGCGATCAAGCGACGGGCAGAGCTTGGCAACCTCAATCGACCATGCCAACAAAGGTTTGCCGCCCAAGAGGCGTAGGTTCTTGCGGACCACTCCCTTTGATCCGCCGCGTGCGCAGATTATCCCCACGGTCAGTGGCCGTTTCATTTGCATGCTTCGCGGATGCCGTTTTTCGCAGCACGTCTGGCAGCCAGAATCAGATTTAATACCGCGAGACCGTCCTCAAGTGAAGTGCGAGGCGGCGTGTGGCTGGCGACGGCCTGCAAAAAGTCTCGCAGTTGCTCCAAGTAGGCCCAATTCGAATCACGGGCCGGAATCGGCAGCGACTCATTCCCGGATGGGCGATACAGTTTCAAGCATGGTTCAATTAGGTCCAGCAGCAGCGTCCCTTCCGTTCCGATTACCTCGCAACCACGAAATGGAGTTCGTCGAATGCAGTCCAGGTGGATTTGCCCGATGATTCCGCTGTTGAATACGCAGGTAATCTCGGCCAGGCTTTCCGTGGACATTTCGAGATTCTTTGTCCGCACAGCTTGTGCACTGATCTCGGAAATCCCGCCGAACAGCCAGAAAAGATAATCCAATTCATGACTCAACGTGAATAGGACGCCGCCTCCCAATTCTTCTCGAGCGACATAACTTCTGCGGTAGTCTTCCTCGGGATGCCAATCAGGAAGGTATTGACCAACCCATGCGCGGACACTAAGAACCTCGCCTATGTCCGACTGTTGTAGGCTCGCCCGAAGCGCTTCGATTCCCGGGTGAAAACGGAGGTTATAGGCGACAGCGGCCGTTAGATTTCGCTCACGAACTTCTCGAAGAAGGTCGTCAACTCCGTCGAGGCTGTTGGATACAGGTTTTTCTATTAAGATGTGGCAGTCATGCTGGGCGGCTTCGATCGCGGATGAAACATGCAGCGACGTAGGATTGGCGACGATTGCGAAATCTGGGCGGACCGAGAATGCCGTCTCGGCACAGTAGTGCGCTTGAACGGCAACTCCTTCGAGCGAAAGTGAAGCATCGCCCGGCTTATGACGATAGACATGGAGATCGCTCACGCCGAGTCGCTGCAAATTCTTCAGATGGCGCCGCCCGATTGATCCAGTTCCGATTATAAGCCCGCGCAAATTGCCAACCGCACCTTTCTGCGTTTCACTAGACCGGCAATTTCTTGACTTTTAGCGAGAAAAGAGCGATCGGCCGATTTATTTCCGAACCATTCAGGACGACAGAAAATCCCGCCGTGGTCACCTTGGTTCTGACCTCCCATCGCTCATGAAAATTCATGAGCACGCGCTTCTGTCTGCCCGACCGAGCGCCCGGCCTATCTGAACTTTATCCCATACCAGGCAGGCTGCTCCAGCGAATCAAGCGATATTTTCAAAGGTAGGCTTCTTGTTGTTGTCGCAGGCCACAGAATCTGGCGTTTGAGGCCGGTCGATAGCGGTGTTCGTCGATCGAGAATGGAAACGGTTTGCGCTCGACTTCAGCCCATCAGGTGGCCGAAGCTTTTGCGTTCCTTGCCATTAGTAAGTCTGAAGCTTTCCCTGGCGCTGCATCAATGGGCGGTTCTTGTCAAAGGACTTCTTGAGCGCCTGCGGCCAATGCAGCCAGTCATAGCCGCCTTCGATCTTGGCACGAAAGAACGATTCATCATCCCAGGAATTCACGGGAATGCGCGGCAGGAAAAAGCGATTTTTTGCTGCTGTCGCTCTTCCCAGAATGGTCGACACGCCATTTTCGAATCCGCAATTGGTTAGCACGTCTTCCAGATAATGTGCGAAAACTTTGTCTTGCTCAGGAAAAGCAAAAGGATAAGAGAAGGAATCCACCGCCGTTCCCAGCTTGTCCTCCATCAATTCCTTCGAATATCCAAGTTCATACTCAATCTGCTCCGGGCCGAGGGACCGCAGGTCTGGATGCGTGACGGTGTGAGAGCCGAAGCGAATTTCTTCTTGCTGCAACTCGCGAACGTCCCGCCAGGTCAGATACTCGACGCCCTCGATGCACAGCGATTTGTCCTGTATTCGATCGGTCGCCAGGTAGATGGTGGCACTGAACCCGCATTGTTTCATCACGTCCATCGCATCGGTATAGAAATCGCGGTACCCGTCGTCAAAGGTGATGACCACCGACTTCGAGAGATCCTGGTGATTTTCCAGCCCCGACATCAATTCATTTGTGTCCAACGTCCGATAGCCGCTGTTGCGAAGCCAGCGCATTTGCCGAGCGAATACTTCCGGCGTTGTATTGATCTGGTAGTAAGGATGCGATTTGCCAAATAAATTTTCGGAAATGCTGTGATACATCAACACCGGTACGCATCCACTTCCATTTGGCCCGAATATTCGGGCCAATGGGCGGCCAAAGTACAGACTAGCAATCCTATCGATGCGTGACATAGGTCGAAGAAACTAAACGGGGTTGACGGATTCGCTCGGTCGCAGGAATGCGAGACTCCTGCTGATCACCGGAATCATTGCAACTGACGGTGGTTCCTCGCGCGAAGTCCGATGCTTGACATCTAGCGGCTGGAAGTGACGTGTGATATCGCGAATTCCTTCACTCTGTCGACGACCAGCTGTTGCTGGCTGGACTGAAGCTGCGGATACATCGGCAGCGATACAATTTCCGAGGCCACACGCTCAGTGATTGGGAAATCGCCCTGCTGGTATCCGAGATGCTGATACGCTTTTTGCAGATGAAGCGGGATCGGGTAGTGAATGCCGGTTCCGATTCCAGCCTCTGCGAGATACGCCTGCAACGCTTCGCGGTCCGGCACGCGAACCACATACAAGTGATAGACGCTCTTGCTCCATGCGGCTTCGTGCGGAACGATCAGAGAGTCTTTCGCGTCGGCGAACAATTCGTGGTAGCGATGCGCCAAGTGCCTACGCGACTCGTTCCACTTCGCCAGGTGCCGCAATTTCACGCTGAGCCAGCCAGCCTGGATGGAATCCAGGCGTCCATTGTAGCCTTCGATATCGTGGTAATACTTTTTTGCCTGGCCGTGATCGCGGATCATCTTGATGCGCTTGGCCATGGCTTGGTCATTGGTGTTTGCGGAGCCGGCCTCGCCACAGGCTCCCAGGTTCTTCCCGGGATAAAAACTGAACGCCGCCGCGCGGCCCATGGTACCGGCCTTTTTCCAGGCGCCTGCTTTTCTCGAGAAATATTCAGCTCCGTGCGCCTGGCAAGCATCTTCGATCACCACCAGGTTGTATTTATTGGCGAGTTCCAGAATCGGATCCATGTCCGCCGTCTGACCGTAGAGGTGAACCGGCACGATCGCGGAAACGACGCGTTGCGATGTCTTTTCGATCAGCTTGCCGCGGCTCTTATCGAACTCGCAGCGATTTTCCAGATATTCGCGAAGCTTTTCCGGGTCCATCGTGTACGTCTTTTCGTTGATGTCCACGAATGCAATGTGCGCGCCTACCTGAGAGATGGCCTCCGTTGTGGCAATAAAGGTATGAGGAACAGTGACGACGATCTCGCCGGGCTTAATATCCGCCGCCATGAACGCAAAACGCAGCGCATCGGTTCCGCTGTTCACTCCCACGCAATACTTCGTGTCGCAAAACGCCGCGAAATCCTTCTCGAAATCCTCGACCATCGGGCCGCCGATGAAACCCGCATTGCCGAGCGCCTTTTCTACCACCTGCAGGAGTTCTGCTTTTAACTCCTGGTGTGGAGTCAAGAGATCGAGAAATGGGACCTTCGATGTGCTGGTCATTTCGGTTGTTTGTTCTCCTCTGTAAGGTATCGCAAGAGTTTTGCCGGATTGCCTGCGACGACGGCATTTGCCGGAACGTTTTTGGTCACCACGCTGCCGGCGCCGACAATTGCATTTTCGCCGATGGTGATATTGCTTAGAATCGTCGATCCGGACCCTACAGAAGCGCCCTTGCCGACGACGGTCTTTTCCACTTTCCAGTCGGCCTCGGTCTGCAACTCACCGGAAGCAGTCGTGGCACGCGGATACGAATCGTTGATAAACGTTACGCTGTGGCCGATGAACACATGGTCCTGAATTTCGACCCCTTCACAGACGAACGTGTGGCTGGAAATTTTGCAGCGTTTGCCCACACTGGCATTCTTCTGGATTTCGACAAAAGCGCCAATCTTGGTCTCATCGCCGATTTCGCATCCGTAAAGATTGATGAACTTGGAGAGTTTGACGTCTTTTCCCAGTTTTACGCTGGGAGCGATCGAGACCAACTCGTTCACAGCGTCACCAATTCTCCACGTTGGCCGACAGATTTTTCCGCCGCTTCCAGTAGCCGGACGACTCGCAATCCGTTTACGCCGTCATTGAATGGTGTGGTATTTCCTTCGATGCACTTCAGGAAATATCCGGTTTCCGCGCGTAAAGCTTCGATCTGTTCCACTTGCGGCGCCCACATATCGCCTGAGCGGTAGCTGACCAGCAGCTGGTGCAGGTTGCTGGGATTTGTGGACATGCTTACGCCCTTGTCGTAAATCTTGATTTTTTCGTCAGCTTCCAAATCGTTCCAAACCAGCATTTTCTTTTCGCCGCCAATCAGCGTCGTGCGCACTTTCACGGGAGAAAGCCAGTTCACATTGATATGGGCGATAATGCGCTTCGGAAAATAAACCGTAATGAAAGCGATGTCTTCCACGCCATTCAAGTGCTTTTCGCCAGTGGCGACAACCGCTTCCGCTTTTTCTTTGATCACATGGTCCATGATCGAAAGATCGTGCGGCGCCAGATCCCAGATAACGTTCACGTCGTGCTGAAACAATCCCAAATTCACGCGCAATGAATCGTAGTAATAGAGATCCCCGAGCTCACCGGCGTCCACCATCTGGCGAATCTTTTTGACCGCTCCGGTGAACAGGAACGTGTGATCCACCATGATTTTCAGATTCTTGCGGTCTGCCAGCTCAACCAGTTCTTCAGCTTGTTGGGTGCTGCACGTGAACGGTTTTTCTACGAAAATGTGCTTGCCATTTTCCAGCGCCGCTTTCGCCAGCTCGTAGTGCGTCCACACCGGAGTTACAACAGCGACGAGATCAATGTACGACGATTTTAGGACGTCATTCGCGTCCTTCGTAAATCCGATGGATGGGTGCGCTTTGTGGAGCCGTTCCTGGCACTTTGTGCTCTTGTCGCAAACCAGGACCACTTCCGATCCTTCGTGTGTATGAAAATTACGGACGATATTCGGTCCCCAATATCCGTACCCAATCACACCAATCCTGATCATAAGGCTCCTTGAGATTTGAACGGCACGCTAGCCCAGGTTCGCTTGCGGAATTCAGTCGCAAAATCCGCAGTGCTCTCGAGGCGGCGTTGTCCACCGTTCAGTCACGTCCCCCCGGGGAAAGAGGGCGTTGTTCAAATCGGCGGTTACAGCTACTAGAAGCTTGTTTCCATGGGCGTTCGATGAATTTATTCAGCGGAAAGGAGTAGACGACTTTAGTGAGCGCCCTCACCCGTCAAAACTGCCCCGGGTGTTTGCAGAAGAATTTTGATGTCCAGCCAGATAGACCAGCCGCGCGCATATTTCAGATCCAGGCGCACCATTTCGTCGAATCGCGTGCGGCTGCGTCCTTCCACCTGCCACAGCCCGGTGATCCCAGGCTTGATTTCCAGGACGCGGCGGCGATGCCACAAGTCATAAGCTTTGTATTCATAGGCAACCGGCGGACGTGGCCCAACCAGCGACATGTTGCCGACGAGAACATTCCAGAATTGTGGAAACTCGTCGATGCTTGTCTTTCGCAGGAAGTGTCCCACTGGCGTCACTCTTGGATCTTCTTGGATCTTGAACACCGGTTTTTCATTGTCATTGGCAGTTCCTTTTACTTGCCCGGCAATGAACTGGCTGACGTACTCTTCGTGAATTTTGGCGTCACAGTCGGTATGCATCGAACGGAATTTCAGAACCGTAAACTTTTTTCCGTACTGGCCCAAACGCTCCTGTTTGAAGAGCACTGGACCCTTCGATGTAAGCTTAATGGCAAGCGCTACGGCGCCAAAAACTGGCGAGAGAAGCACAAGTGCAGCCGTACTGCCAATCACATCCATTGCACGCTTCACGCCTAACGCAAATTTGCGGGATTCCTGCTTGCGCGACAAATCCGGGTACAGCGTGATATTCGCGGAATGATCCGCGCCATTCTCTTCCCATTCCTCCGGGAAGAAATGGAACGATACCGTGATCTGAGATACCTTTTCCGGTGTCAGGGCTTCGATGAACGCTGCTCTTACTTTCTCCAACATTCTGCTTTGTACGGTCTTTGGCTTTGCAGTCCCGACTTCCGTGCCGATAACTCCAATCAGATGATCCTCAAGATACCAGCCTACAATGTCGGTTTCCCGGGTAACGCTCAGGAGGGCGTTTGTCACCTTGGCCAACGTGCGGTTTTTCTGTCCGTCTGAGATTGCGGTTTTTACATCGACCAGCATCAGCACAAACCGTTTTTGTGCGCGTTCCGCGCGCCGGCGCTCAAGGTACAACATGGACACAAACGCATCCTCATGAAGAACGATACGACCAGAAGACACGCTGCCCTTTTCAAGCGTCACGTGCGCGTCTGTATTGAGGCGCTTCATGCTTTCTTTTGCCTGTAAATCTGTTCTCAGTACACTCATGGCCCTGTCTTTCACTATCCTCTAGCGCTCGTTCAAACTCGCAGGTTCTTATCCGGTGACTCGGACGCTGGCCCCGGTCGCGATTGGCCGAGCTTGCATTTCGTTTCTCCGTTCCAGCGAAGCGACCCACGCCAGGTCCACTTCAAGTGCTACCGAACGTTGCAGCAACGACACAGATAGAACAACCCGGTGATTGCCCTTGAAGTTGACCAAAATTCCTTCCAGACCACTTAGCCTTCCGGTATGGATCCTCACCCGTTCTCCGATCGCAAGATACGGCCAGGGCTGGCTAGGCAATTCCGAGGCAATCGCAAACTGGATCGCTTCGATCTCGCGCTCTTCGACGGGCGTCGGCGTACGTCCACATCCCACGACCTGCAAAACGCCCGGAGTAATTACAATTGGGCGGCGCTGCGAATATTCAAATCGGCAAAACACGTAGCCCGGAAAAAGCGGTTGCTCGACTTCCTTTTTTCGGTCAGACCATTCACGCAGGCTCTTATATTTCGGCAGAAAGCATTCGAATCCCTGCGCCTCCAGCTGAGCCACAATCAAGGATTCCTTGCGAACCCAGCATTGCAGCGCATACCAAGGCAGCCCTCTAACTGAATGTGCCGAAGAAGTCTCCAGATTCAATGCCTTCTCCCAAGAAAGTCTTACAACTGAATCCCGCGATGGGCTACCGCCACAAAACCCCCATTAGTACGAGGACCCTCATCGTATGGGCAATTCACCTGCCAGAACGGTCGGCCCAAATTCTCATCGGAGCGCGATTGCTACATTACGTATCCTACTGAAAATGTTATGTTTACTGGAATGGGTCTGGTATTTTTGCCAATTGATCATGGCCGAATTCTCGAGACGAGAGAAAACCCCTGCCCTATTGTTGCAAACCCGTTCCGGACTATAGGGAAGTTTTCTTCCGGCCCCCGGGACGATCTTAACGAGCTGTAAACAAAAGCCTTACCGAACGACACGCACAGATTACCGCAGATATTTTCTATACCTGTACTGCCATTTATAGGGCAGCTCCTTTTCCATGCCGTGTATCTTGAGATCCGAGGCGCACTGCCGGATATATGTGATGCGCGTTACTTAACCCATGTAATCGCAGTATTTTACGGAATCGATGCCAGTCTCAGTCACCAGCGCTGCAACGTAACCGTCTCCAGGATCAAACGATCGGATTGTCCATCCATCTGTTTCGGCACCTTGGATCTCCGCTGGTCGGCCGGGCGTTAGCGATACTGAAAATTGGTCCAACGGCATTTGAAGTCCAGATGCCTTGGCCTTGACGTAGGCTTCCTTGCGAGTCCAGCAAAGAAAGAAACCCAGTACACGCAATTCGTTGGGCAGTGCTTCCAGTTCAGCAATTTCCGGCGGGGCAAAATACCTTGTCGCCAACTCCTCCACCGCCACGTCGTTGCGAATTTTCTCTGCATCAACACCGATCTCTCTGCCATAACTTACCGCTACAAGACAAAGCTCTCCGGAATGCGACAAGTTGAACCTTAAATCGTTATAGTTCATCGGCTTAGGGACGTATGGCTTTCCGAATTCACCGGTCTTGATGACCACTCGATCGGCACTTTCGCCCAGGTATCCAGCCAAAATTAGGCGCAGCGCGGCCCGGCTGCTGACAAATTTGGCACCATCTGCAGAGCGAATATATCTGTCGGCGCGAGACTTTTCCTCCACACTTAGAATTGCACGCAGCTCTTGAGATTTGCCCACGAGGTTTGGAAGATGGATGCGCCAGACGTGGAGTTCGCCTGCTCCCAGAGGAGAATTCACTTTCGTAGGTATCCATTCCATGGTGTGGCAACCTCTGCAGGGGCAGTCTAACCCAGAAGGCTCCTCTACGCTGGGTCCAAAAGCGGGGGTGCGTGTTCCATGAGGACTTCCATCGTGGCGACCAAGTCTTGTATTATCAACCAGATATAATAATCGTGTTCCTTTTGGCATCACTAAACAAAATCGTAACATCGCTTGGGAATTACATTCTGACCTGTTGAGTTGGGGAAATGTAGGAAAAAAGTTTCCCCACATCCACTTGATCGGCTACGTCACCCAGCGAAAGACGCCCAAATTATCGCAGAAGAACCCTATTTTCAGCGACATAGCACGGTAATGAAGTGGCCCGCGACTTGCACCTTTTTGAGTGTTCTGGTCGAGTTCAAACCTAGTCTGTTTCGACGCTTTCGCTGAAGCTAGCTGGAGATTTAAGGTCGAACCTGGGGCAGGTTGGCGCAGCGACATGAAGAGCGACAATTTATTCTTACGCACTAATGTAATGGCCGAGCCATTGGTGGACGGTTGGTACGCCTGGGCGCATTTGATTCCACCAGCTACGGCCGCGCGTAATCTCACGGAACGCCACCTTCGCATTATGGATTCCTACATCGCTGCGCCGGAGACGCACGCCGCAGCGGTCAAGAATCCCGCTCTACTCGGCGGTCCATTTATGGACGTCGGCGGCGATGCCGTCGAAGGCGTCAAACAACTGCGCGACCGTACCCTGCGAGATCGCAGCAAGTTACTGGAGCTCTCTAGCGCCCTCAGTGAACTCGATGAAATGCTCCGGCAGAAGGCTGCGGGTTTCAGTCTTGAGAGTTTATATGGCGAAGTCCCAAACGCGCTGCGAGGATACGTTGAGTTGGTGTACGACCTTAACAATCAACCATCGTTTCGCCTGATTGAGCCTCTGCTCTACCGTAGCCCTTTTTACGACTCTGCGATGCAGAGCGTCGTGCTCTCGGAAATTTCAGGGGATGACAGGCCCTTCGTTTTAAGTACACCTCGGCTCAGCAATGGAAATTCGGTGCAACTCGATTTCCCGTTTGCCAGCGAACGGTACGATCAACTCTTTCGCATGAAGAGCACGCCTCGACCGTTCGAGGAAATCAGAGACGCCTTTGGTCTTGAAGGCGAAGCGGCACAACGATTTCGAAGTTTCTTTACTTCCGAGCCTCCGAAACCCTACGCCAAGTATGAAGGTCCGGGCGCGCGCTGGAGATATTTCGGGCACGCCTGCATTTTGCTGGAAACCGCGGGAGTCAGCATTCTTCTTGATCCCGTTTTGAGCTACACCTATGAGAGCGATATCTCCCGTTATGCCTACGAGGATTTGCCGCCGGTAATCGATTACGTTCTCATCACACACAATCACCAGGACCACATTCTCTTTGAAACGCTGTTGCAGTTGCGCCATCGCATTCGCAACATAGTGGTTCCACGCAATGGAGGTGGCGCCCTTCAAGATCCCTCGCTGCGCCTGTTGCTCAAGCAGTGTGGTTTCCACAACGTGATTGAGCTTGGCGAGATGGAAGACATTCCATTCGAAAAGGGTTCCATCATGGCGCTGCCTTTCCTGGGAGAGCACGGCGACCTGAACGTCCAGACAAAAGCGGCATGGCGTGTGGAAGCCAACGGCAACTGCCTGCTCTTCGCTGCGGATTCCTGCAACATCGAACCGCAACTCTACAAACATGTGCACGAACAAACTGGAGACGTGGACGTTTTGTTTGTCGGGATGGAATGTAACGGTGCGCCGATGAGCTGGATTTATGGCCCATTGGTCACACAGCGCATCGAGCGCCAAAAAGACCATTCGCGGCGCCTGGCTGGTTCCGACTTCGAACGCGCAAAAGCCATGGTCGATCAGTTCCATTGCAAGGAAGTATATGTCTACGCGATGGGCCAGGAGCCCTGGCTGAACTACGTGATGAGCGTGAAGTACACGGAAACATCCAAGCCCATCGTCGAATCGAATCGCCTGATCGAAGATTGCCAGAGCCGGGGAATCATTGCCGAGCGGCTCTTTGGTGAAAAGGAAATCCTTTTGCCGCAACGACGATCTGCGGTACTGGCGGGCCAGCCGCGATGACTGATAACCGTCTCATCGCGACGGAACAAGCTGCGACGCAAAGGCTGACGCCTCCGTTCGATCAGTGGGCGGGTGCGCGCACCGACTTTCCCCGGGAAAAAACCGTTGCAGCTCTGTTCGAACAAGTAAGCGCGGAATTTCCCGACAGAGTTGCTCTGAGCTTTCGCGGCGTAGATGTCAGCTACGGCGAACTCAATCGACGCGCCAATCTGCTGGCGCATCGCCTGCTCCGCATGGGCGCCGGTCGAGAGTCGCTGGTCGGTCTTTGTGCGGAACGTTCACCTGAAATGATTATTGGGATGCTCGCAATCCTAAAGGCTGGCGCCGCTTACGTTCCGTTTGACGCGACTTATCCCGCGGAGCGTATCGAATTCATGATCGCCGACACAAACGTCTCGGTCATGTTGACGCAGAAAGCTTTTGCCTCCTCGATCGCTGGGAATCGCAACCTATCCGCGATTTTGCTGGACGAGTTGCCGCCTGAGGGTGGCAACGGTGACGACCAGAATCCGCAAACTTCCGCCACCGCTTCCGGCCTCGCTTATGTGATGTATACCTCGGGATCGACTGGGCGTCCGAAAGGTGTGATGGTTGAGAATCGTTCCATTGTCCGCCTGGTATTCAACAGCAATTATTGCCACTTCGGTCCGGATGAAGTATTTTTGCAACTGGCTCCGATTTCGTTCGATGCCTCGACTTTTGAAATCTGGGGAGCGCTTTTCTACGGCGCGAAGCTCGTGCTCATGCCGCCGCAACCGCCTTCGCTGCAGGAAATTGGCGATCACATCCGCAAGCACAGAGTGACGACGATGTGGCTTACGGCCGGTCTCTTTCATCTTTTCGTTGATCAGCGGCTGGAAGATTTGCGGCCACTGCGCCAACTGCTTGCGGGAGGCGATTCACTTTCTTCCACTCACGTTCGAAGAGTTTTAGAAAATCTGCCTCATCTAACTCTTATAAACGGCTATGGCCCGACCGAAAACACGACATTCACTTGTTGCCACGCGATGCGACACGGAGATGTAATTCCCGACTCTGTCTCAATCGGCCGTCCAATTTCAAACACTTTCGTCTATCTGCTGAACAATGAGTTTCAGCTGGTTCCGGTCGGCGAGGTTGGCGAACTCTGCACCGGGGGCGACGGCGTTGCCCGTGGCTACTTGAATTCACCAGAGCTGACTGCGGAAAAGTTTGCGGCTGATCCGTTCTCCAGTAGTCCAGGTGCGCGTCTCTATCGCACGGGCGATCTGGCCCGCTGGCAACCCGACGGTACGCTGGAATTTCTCGGCCGCAGTGACACGCAAGTAAAGATTCTCGGCCACCGCATTGAGCTGGGCGAAATCGAAACGGTCCTTTTGCAGCATCCGCCAGTTCGTCAGGCATGCGTTAAAGTGCAAACCGATGCCGCCGGAAATAAGCGCTTGGCTGCTTATTACCTTTCCGATCCGGAGCGCTCGACGTCCGCAGAGGAGCTGAAAGCATTCCTATCTGCAAAGCTTCCGGCGTACATGCTCCCCACATCTTTCGTATTCATGAACGCGTTTCCGCTAACGCCAAATGGAAAAGTTGACCGCGGCGCGCTTCCTGCAATCAGCGAAGCGAAAGAATCTCCGTCGCAACACGGAAAAGGAACAGACCTCGAGGAAAGACTCGCCAGTTTGTGGAAAGAAGTTTTGGGTACGCAGCGTATCGGACTGGACGAAAACTTTTTTGATTTGGGCGGAGACTCACTGCTGCTTGTTGCCGTCCACTCGCAATTGCAAAAAGTCTTGCAGCGCGAAATTCAGGTGACCGATCTCTTTCAATACGCCACCGTTCGTTCATTGGCCCGTCACCTAGGCGAATCAGCTTCGAAAATTCAGACATTCACCGCTGCGCAAGAACAAGCCAAAAAGCAGCGCGCGGCGCTCTCGAAAAAGCGTCTGGTGAAAGAAATGACACGATGAGCGCGCCCGAATCACAAGAACCGCGCCTTGACGGCGTGGCAATCATCGGAATGGCCGGCCGCTTACCCGGCGCGCAGAACATCGCGGAGTTCTGGCAGAACCAACTCAATGGCGTCGAAGCCATCTCGCACTTCCGGGTTGAGGAACTTGAAATTCCAAACGCTGCGCAACTCGCGCAGCAGCCCAATTACGTTCCTTCGCGCTCCATTCTCGATGATGTGGATCTGTTCGACGCAGAATTCTTCGGCATCTATCCTCGCGAAGCCGAATTAATGGATCCGCAACAGCGCCTCATGCTCGAATCCTGTTGGCAAGCGCTTGAAGACGCCGGCTACGATCCCGCCGCTTATTCCGGCGCCATTGGTGTTTATGCCGGAATGAGCATGTCGACCTATTTCCTTGTCAAGTTATGCGCCACTCCGGGATTCATTGAACAATTCACGGGCGACTATCAGGTTGGCAATTACCTGGCGATGATGGGCAATAGTCTCGATTTTCTAGCCACGCGCGTTTCCTACAAACTAAATCTGCGCGGGCCGGCGTTCACCATGCAGGCTGGCTGTGCGACATCGCTGCTCGCGGTTACTCAAGCCTGCCAAAGTTTGCTCACCTACCAAAGTGATATGGCGCTGGCCGGAGCTGTTTCCATTTCCCTACCGCAGAAGCGTGGCTATCTCTATCAGGAAGGTGGAATGGTTTCCGCCGATGGACATTGCCGAACCTTCGATGCCGACGCGCAGGGAACTGTTTTCGGAAGCGGCTGCGGAGTTGTGTTGCTAAAGCGTTTGCATGATGCGCTCGCCGACGGCGATCATATCTACGCCGTGATTCGCGGCTTCGGCGTCAACAATGACGGCTCCGCTAAGGTGGGTTATACCGCGCCAAGCGTCGAGGGACAGGCCCAGGTTATTGCTTTGGCCCATGCTGCTTCTGCGGTCGATCCGTCCACCATCGGCTACGTTGAAGCGCACGGGACAGCCACTCCTCTAGGCGACCCGATCGAACTCACGGCGCTAACACAGGCGTTTCGTGCTCACACCAGCGCAAAACAGTTTTGCGTGGTTGGTTCCGCCAAGACTAATGTCGGACACCTTGACGTTGCCGCCGGCGTTACCGGCCTGATTCACGCCGCTCACGTCGTAAAAACAGGGAAGCTCCCGCCCACGCTGCATTTTCGCAAACCGAATCCCAATTTTGATTTAGCCAATAGTCCGTTCCGTGTGAACACACGGCTCTCCGACTGGAACTCGAATGGCATTCCGCGCCGTGCAGGCGTGAGCGCCTTCGGCGTCGGCGGAACAAACGCACACGTAATTTTGCAAGAGGCGCCGGCCGTTCAGCCGAAGAGGCCTGCTCGTCCCGCGCAAGTGCTATTACTTTCGGCCCGTTCGGCGGCCGCACTCGATAAAGCCACAGCAAATCTTGCGCAATTTTTTACTGACAATCCCGAGAGCAATTTCGCCGATGCCGCATGGACGCTGCAAACCGGGCGCCGGTCGTTCCCTTATCGCCGCGCCATATCTGCAAGCGATATTCACGACGCAGTCCGCGCGCTCATTAAGCCCGATCCGAAGCGCGTGCAAAATCGGGTCCACTCGGGAGCTGCGCCGGAAATCAGTTTTCTTTTTCCGGGGCAAGGCTCGCAATACCCCAACATGGGCCGCGAACTCTACGATTCAGAGTCCGTCTTTCGCGAAGCCATCGATCGCTGTGCGGCAATTCTTGCGCCGCAGCTTGGCGAAGATCTTCGCGCGCTGCTTTATCCTGCGGAGGCTGTTTCAGAAGAGGCACGCCGCCGTGTGACCGATACGATCGTCGCTCAGCCGGCGATTTTCTCAGTCGAATACGCGCTTGCACAGCTCTGCATGAGCTTTGGCGCGCAGCCTAAAGCGATGCTCGGCCACAGCATCGGCGAATTCGTGGCCGCCTGCCTGGCTGGAGTCTTCACTCTCGAAGATGCGCTCGCAATCGTCGCAACGCGCGGCCGTATGATGCAGGCTTTGCCGTCAGGCGGAATGCTTTCTGTAAGATTGCCGGCGGAAGAAGTAAGCGCCCGTCTCGCGGCTGAACCCCAGCTAGACCTCGCAGCGATCAATGGCCCAGCACTTTCCGTCGTTGCGGGACCGCACTCGGCTTTGCAACAGTTTGAGAAAAAGTTGACGGCCGCGGGGATTGTCTCGCGGCGACTTGTAACTTCGCACGCCTTCCATTCCAAGATGATGGAACCGATCGTCGCGCCGTTCACAGAAAGACTTCGCGGCACCAAACTGAATGCTCCTCGGATACCTTACATTTCAGGAGTGACGGGCACTTGGGCGACGGCTGCTGAAACCACTGATCCCGGCTACTGGGCCCGCCACTTCCGCCGTCCCGTGCAATTTTCCGCAGGCGTTTCGGAACTGCTGAAAAGCCCTGGCGTGCTTCTTGAAATCGGTCCCGGCAACGTGCTTGCGACACTTGCCCGTCAGCAAAAACTAAACGCGCAAAACACCAGCATCATCTCTTCACTCTCCGATGGTTTTTCTGGCGAAGGCGATGCGCTCAGCCTGGCTTCTGCGCTCGGCGCAATGTGGCTCGCGGGCGTCCCTCTGAACTGGGCCGCGGTGCATTCCGGTGAAAAACGGCTCCGGGCATCGCTCCCAACTTATCCTTTTGAACGTAAGCGCTTCTGGCTCGCATCCCCCGAGCTCGAGCCGCAAACCAGTGACGCTGTCGAGCGAGTATCAGCCATCGCAGGCTGCGATGAACAATGCGGCAGAAATTTTTCAAGCGGAGGAAAGTTCAACCGTGAGTCCTGTGCCTCAATCCCCCAACCCGTCGGTGCCGCGCGCTCTAAGAATTTGCGGAATGCTCAGTGAACTCTTTCAGGATCTTTCCGGCGTTTCTATTTCCGAGAACGAATACGCGGCCACATTTCTTGACCTGGGATTCGATTCGCTCTTCCTCACGCAAGTTACCCAAGCCCTGCAGGCAAAATTCAATATCAAGGTTACTTTCCGGCAATTGCTAGGCGATCTCTCAACCATCGAAGCACTCGGAAATTTCCTGGACGAGAAGTTGCCATCCGAAGCTTTTCAGAAATCCGTGCCCGCCCCGGTGTCGCGCGCCATTCCGCCGCCTCCTGCGATTTCAGTGCCTTCTGTGCTTGCCAATCCTTCGCAACCGTCAATATCCGCCGCGTCGCCGCCCGCAGCGTCCAGCGCGATTGAGCAATTGCTCCGCGATCAATTGCGCGCGATGAATCAGCTCTTTACGCAACAGCTTGCCGCGGTGCAGGGCAACGCTCCGATTCCGACGGTCGCTCCTCCGAACCCCGCCGACGTTATTCCCGTCCAACCACCAGCGCAACCTAAGAATGTTTCTTCGAGCGCGGAAAAGCTCAGTGAAGACGCGAAAGAACTCAAAGGCTACGTACCGTTTAAACCCTTGCAAAAAAGTGCGACCGATGAACTTACGGAGCGCCAACAAAAATATATTCGCAACTTGATTACGCGGTACACGGCCAAGACGCCGAGTTCAAAAAGCAAGACCCAGCAGTACCGCGGCGTTCTTGCCGATCCTCGCGTCGTCTCCGGTTTCCGCGTGCAGTGGAAAGAGATGGTCTATCCGATCATTACCACGAAATCGAAAGGCTCGCGCCTTTGGGACATCGACGGAAATGAATACATAGACATCCTGAATGGCTTTGGGCCCATCATGCTCGGTCACCGTCCGGACTTTGTGGAAGCCGCGATCGAAAAGCAATTGCATGAGGGCTTCGAAATTGGACCACAAACCATACTCGCCGGCGAAGTAGCCGCCGCTCTTTGCGAAATGACGGGTAACGAGCGGGCAACTTTTTGCAACACTGGTTCCGAGGCCGTGATTGCTGCGCTGCGCGTGGCTCGCACCGTCACGGGCCGCAACAAGATTGTTTTTTTCGCTGGCGATTACCACGGTATGTTCGATGAAGTGCTGGTAAAAGGCTTCAAGAAAAACGGCCAACCGTTTTCCGTCCCGAGTGCCCCTGGCATTCCCCGCGAAAAAGCCGCCAATGTGGTGGTGCTCGAATACGGAACCGACGACTCCCTCGCGTGGGTTCGCAAAAACGCGCAAGACCTCGCAGCGGTGATCGTTGAACCAGTGCAGAGCCGCCATCCAAATCTGCAGCCTGTCGCATTTCTGAAAGAGCTTCGCAGAATTACCGAAGCCTCCGATACTTGCTTTGTATTCGATGAAGTTGTTACTGGCTTCCGCGTACATCCTGCAGGTTGCCAGGCGCTGTTTGATATTCGCGCGGACCTCGCCACCTACGGAAAAGTCCTTGCCGGAGGAATGCCCATCGGCGTCCTGGCAGGGAAAGCCAAATACATGGACGCACTCGACGGCGGCATGTGGCAGTATGGCGACGATTCTTATCCCGAAGTCGGCGTCACGTTCATGGCTGGCACTTTCGTGCGGCACCCGCTGGCGATGGCCGCGTGCAAAGCTGTCTTATTGCATCTCAAACAATCCGGCCCCGCGCTTCAGGAAAAATTGACGGCGCAGAGTGCTGCGCTCGCTGCGCGCCTGAACGCGCTTCTGCAACAAAATCAGGTTCCGACTCACGTCGAACAATTCGCTAGCATCTTTTATTTCAGTTTCCCGCCGGATTTCCGCTTCGGCAGCCTCTTTTTTTACAGCTTGCGCGAGAAAGGCATCCACGTCCTGGAGAACTTCCCGTGCTTTTTGACGACCGAACACACGGAGGCCGACCTCGATCGCATCGTCCGCGCCTTCGAAGAGACCATCGCTGAAATGCAAGACGGCGGCGTTCTGCCCCAACCACAGGAGCCTGGTCCGATACCCGAATTGCAGGCTGAACCTGTGGCCGTGGTTCGAGCTCGCCTTACTGCGGCTCCGTTAACAGAATCACAACTCGAAATCCTCTTGGCGGCCCAGCTCAGCACTGAGGCCAACTGCAGCTTCAATGAATCGTTCTCCCTGCACTTGCACGGCGAGCTGAATGAATCGGCTTTTCGAAAGAGCCTGAACACATTTATCGCGCGCCACGACAGCTTGCGAGTGACGTTCGGGCTTGACGGCGATAAACAATTTTTCGCTCCTGTACTCTCGCTTGATTTGCCGCTCATAGATTTGTCGCAACTCGGATCTAGCGAACGTCAGCAGCGCTTCGACGATTGGATTGCGAAGGATGCGCGCGATCCGTTCGACCTCGCCAAGGGCCCACTGGTTCGCGCTACTGTTTTCCGCTTCGCACCGCTTCATCACGTTCTAGTCTTTACCTCTCATCACATCGTCTTCGATGGTTGGTCAGCAAACGTTTTTCTTGATGAGCTGTCGCGGCTCTACAGCGCGGAAGTCTCCCTAACCCCCGCGCAACTCGATTCGCACATGAGTTTTAGCGAGTACGCTTGCGACCAGGAGCGCCACTTCCGCGGCCAGGAAGGCGCCGAGAACGAGGCTTACTGGACAAAGCAATTCGCGCAACTTCCGCCGCTCTTGAATCTTCCGATTGACCGGCCCCGCCCGGCTCTAAAGAGCTTCCGTGGCGCTACGTTCCGCAAAAAGATTCCTGCCGCAACGTACAAGACCATCCAGAAGGCGGGTGCTCATCAGAAGTGCACTCTTTTCGTTACGCTGCTTTCCGGTTTTCACGCGTTGCTCAGCCGCCTTTCCGGTCAGGACGACATCGTGGTCGGAATTCCCGCGGCGGGCCAGACCCTGATCGATGATCGTACGCTGGTTGGCCATTGCGTGAATTTCGTTCCACTGCGCGGCGACCTTTCAGGCGATCCGGCAATGTCTGAATTCCTCCAGCAGATGCGGCAAACTCTCCTCGATGCTTACGACCATCAGAATTACACCTATGGTCGGCTGGTCCGTAAATTGGCCATCCCTCGTGACCCCAGCCGCCTTCCGCTCATGGAAGTCCAATTCAATTTGGAAAAAGTAGGGGCGGGCGTGCAATTTTCCGGCCTGCGGGCCGAAGTGGATTCCAATCCGAAGAGTTTCGTCAACTTCGATCTGTTCTTGAACGTTGTCGAGAGTCGAGACGGCCTCACGCTCGATCTTGACTACAACACAGCTCTTCTGGACGAATCGACCGTTGCCCGTTGGCTTGATTGCTATGAATCGCTGCTGATGAGTTTTGCCGCGAACGAGTCGGAAAAAATTTCTCGCCTGTCCATTCTTTCACCCGGCGATCGCCAACTTCTTCTTCACGGGCTCAATCAAACCGATGCTGACTATGCGCGCGATAAATGCGTGCACCAGCTTTTCGAAGAGCAAGCCGCCAGAACTCCAGGCAAAGTTGCTCTCGAATTTGAGGAACAGTCGCTCAGCTATCAGCAATTGAATGAGCGTAGCAATCAGCTGGCGAATTTCCTGCGCAAATTGGGTGTGCAGCCGGGCGATCTGCTCGGAATTTATATGGAGCGATCGATCGAAATGATCGTCGCGCTGCTCGGCTCATGGAAGGCCGGCGCCGCTTACGTACCCCTGGACCCGACATTTCCGCGCGAACGTCTCGCGTTTGTGTTCGAAGATACGGCGGTCCCTCTGATTCTCACTCAAGCCAGACTGCTGCCCGATCTTCCCGCTTCGGACGCTCGCATCGTCTGTCTGGACCGCGATTCGAATTCCATCGAGAAAGAGAGCGCTACAAATCCCCGATTGGATGCCGATCCTTCTCGTGCGGCGTACACCATTTACACTTCCGGCTCGACTGGTAAGCCGAAAGGTGTCGTGGTCACGCAGCAGAATGTAGTGAACCTGCTCAATTCCATGGCGAAAAAGCCTGGCTTGACGGAAAACGATGTTCTGGTCGCGGTCACAACCATTTCTTTTGACATTGCAGCGCTCGAAGTTTATCTGCCTCTCATCACCGGAGCAAAACTTGTTTTCGCCAGTCGTTTGACGGCAAGTGATGGCCGTCAACTCCTTAGCCTCTTAGCTCGCAGCAACGCTACTGTTATGCAGGCGACTCCCATCACTTTCCATCTTCTGTTGGAGGCTGGCTGGAAGGGGACTCCGAAATTTACGGTTCTTTGCGGGGGAGAAGCGCTGTCGCGCGATCTTGCCGATCGCATTCTTGCCTGCGATGTTCCTCTCTGGAATATGTACGGTCCCACCGAAACTACAATTTGGTCGGCAACTTCTCAGGTTCTTCCTGGCACCGGCCCAGTGACTGTCGGCCCGCCAATAGACAACACCCAGTTCTATGTTCTCGATTGCAATCGACAACCGGTCCCTATGGGAGTTCCCGGCGAACTTTACATTGCTGGAGACGGAGTCGCGCGCGGTTATTACAAGCGTCCGGACCTGACCACTGAACGCTTCTTGCCCGATCCATTCCGCGATTCGAGCGGCGCACGCACGTATCGCACAGGCGACCTCGTTCGGCGTCTGCCGTCAGGCGATTTGGAATTCCTCGGCCGCCTGGATGGCCAGATCAAACTGCGCGGCTTCCGTATCGAGCTTGGCGAAATTGAAAGCGCGCTTAATCTGCATCCGTCAGTAAAGCAGGCCATCGTCGTGGTGCGCGAAGATGTTCCAGACGATAAACGCCTTGTGGCTTATCTGCTTCCGAATGCTGGTGGAATTCCGGCCGCTGGTCAGCTGCGTGCCTTTTTGCTCACAACTTTGCCGGACTATATGGTTCCTGCCGGCTTCATCACCATTCCGGCTATTCCGCTCACTCCCAACGGGAAAGTGGATCGCAAAGCTCTTCCAGCTCCTGATTGGGCCAATCAGTCTCGCGCGACTTCTTACACCGAGCCTCGCAACGGCACAGAGAAACAAATGGCAGACATCTGGGCCGAAGTTCTGCGACTCGAAAAAGTGGGCATAAACGACAATCTCTTCGAACTCGGCGCGGATTCGCTGCACGTTTTCCAAATCGTTGCTCGCGCCAACAAAGCCGGTCTTGATGTCAAGCCTCGCCAGATATTGCAATTCCGCACCATTAGCGGCATCTTGGCTGAGCTTGAGAAAACGCGTAGCGTAGCGTCGCAGGCGCCGGTTCTGGCTCCGGTTTCACGCTCCAGATATCGGCTGGTTCGCTAACGCCCGGAGTAACTGACCTTTGACCCCGTTGCACGATCGCAGGGAACTGGATTTGTCCGAAGTTGGCGCGGGTTCTCCTGACGGGAACTCGCATCCTTCGCCTGATACGTATGCTTTTCCTCTTTCTCCTGCCCAGGAGCGAATCTGGCAGACTTGTAAGGCCCAACCGGTCTCCACCATCTATAACGGGTCTTTTCGCATGAACCTGGCAGGCTCAGTCGAGCCGCCCATCCTCGAGAAATCGATCAACGAAATTATTCTTCGCCATGAAATTCTTCGCGCCAACGTCGAGGAAATTGATGGCCACCCGCTCCAAGTGATCGCGGCATCTTTGATGGTTTCCCTTAAGCAAACGGACTTGCGAACAATTCCCGGTGAGCGCCGCGAAGCCGAGTTGGACCGTTTGTCACTCGAAGAAGCGCAACGCACGTTCGATCTCTCCCGTGATCCTCTGATTCGTGTCGGCTTAATTCGCATGGAGGATCAGCGCTACGTCCTGACCCTCACGATTCACCAGATTATTTGCGATGGATGGTCGATCGGACTGATCATGGAGGAACTGCAGCAGCTCTACGCAGCATTTTCGCAGGGATTATCCGACCCTCTTCCTCCCATTGCCGTGCACTTTGCCGACTACGTGGTCTGGCAGCAGGAGATGGCGCGTCGTCCTGAAATCGAGCAACAACTCGCTTATTGGAAAAAGAAGCTCCGCCGTCATCGCCGTCTGGAAATAATTCCGGATTTTGCGGATGCTGATCGCGCGTCCAGCGAAGCGCAAATTATTTCTCATCTGCTGCCCCGCACGCTGACGGATCGTTTGCGGGACTACAGCAATTCGCAAGGCGGCACTTTTTTCATCACTACGCTCGCTGCCTTTCTGGCTTTTCTGCACCGAATAACGGGAGAAAAAGATTTGTGTGTGGGTTCTCCCCTTGCCGGGCGCAACCGCACTGAGCTCGAGAGCCTCATCGGCCAGTTTGTAAATCACATTGTCTTTCGTGCCGAGATTGACGGCGATCCGACATTCGAGGAATTCCTTCCGCAAGTCCGTGACGCGGTGTGGGAAGCTTTTTCCAATCAGGATGTGCCGTTCGAAAACGTCGTAAAGAGCTTGCGGCCCGGCGCGGATGTTGTTCAGGATTCCTTCTTTCGCATCAACTTTATCTGCCAGCGTGAATACGGTCGCGCCGCCACATTCAACTTTGATTTTGCGGGCATTCGAATGTCCACCATGCCCTCGAAATCACAGGGTGCTTTGTACGACCTGAATTTTTTTCTGGTCGAGCGCGAAGCCGGATGGCGGCTTTCCCTCGAATATAGAACTCGCCTTTACAGCGCCGCCACCGCCAACGCGCTCCTCGATAATTTCAAACGGGTGTTGGAAGCTGTTGCGGAGATTCCCCAGGACAAGCTCTCCAACTTAACTCTCGAGAATCTTCCTCCTCATTTACAGGCACCCACACGCCCCGTCTCCTCCGGCGAATCGGACGTTTATGCCATGCCCGCAAGCCCGGTTCAGGAGCGCTTTTGGCTGCTCTCTCAAATCGAACGTAGTAATGCCGCGTTTCATATGCCGGCGATGGTCCGGATTTCCGGCCCTCTTGATGTTCCAGCCCTCGAAAAAAGCTTTCAAGCCGTGATCGAGCGGCACGAAACACTGCGCACTACCTTTGAGGAAATCGATAAGGAAGTCGTTCAGATCGTATCGCCGGCCAAGCCCTTCGTCCTTCCCGTGACGGACCTGCAAAATATTCCGGAGATGCAAAAGGAAGAGCACCTGAACGTTTTGATTCGTGAAGAGTCGTTAAAGCCGCTCGACTTGACGAGCGGACCGCTCTTTCGCGCTGTTCTATTTGTTCTTGGTCTTGGCGACTTTGTGTTGCTGACGAATATCCACCATGTTCTTGCTGATGGATGGTCCAATCGAATTTTGCAGGAAGATCTTTGGTCTGCGTATTCTCAGCTTGCAAACGGCAAACCTCCGGAGCTGCCACCGCTTCCCATCCAATACAGCGATTACTCTGCGTGGCTCAAAGAGTGGCTGGATTCTGCCGACGCCAGGGAACACCTCGAATTTTGGAGCAAACAACTCGAAGGCGATCTCCCAGTCGTCAATTTTCCGACGGACCGTCCTCCCACTCTTCGTCCCGCCTCGCATGGTGCTTTGGAGACCTTACTTCTCCCCGAGGATCTCACCCAGGCGCTCAAAAAGCTCTCGCAATCTCGCAACTCCACGCTATTTACCACGCTTCTCGCGGGCTTTGGCACCTTGCTCGCTCGCTCTTCCAATCAGCACGACATCATTGTGGGTTCGCCTTTCGCCAATCGTCGCCAGGAAACCGAGCGCTTGATCGGGCCTTTTGCTGGCCCGCTCTGTTTGCGCCTGGATTTTTCCGGCGCGCCCACTCTCAGTGAAGTCTTGACGCGCGTCAACGAAGGCAACCTCAGCGCCTTAAGCCACGCCGAACTACCGTTCGAAATCCTTGTTGATCGCGTCAAAATGCGCACCATCAATGGTCGCAAGCCAATCTTCCAGTTTTATTTCCTTTATCAAAATGCCTTCCTCCAGCCGCGTCAGGAAGGCCCGCTGACAATCGTGCCGCTCCCAACCATCAGTCTAGGCATTCCTTTCGAATTGCAGCTCGGTATGATTGAGCGGAAAGAAGGCATTCGCGCCCAACTCGAATACAATCCGGATATTTACGATCCACAATCTATCCGGCACCTACTTGCCGACTATCTCCAGATTCTCCAGGCTTTCATTGTGCAGCCAGACATCAAACTAGACGACCTTGAGGTGTCTCGCGTCGCCCAAGCGTCTCGCGCGCAGGAGACTCTGCTTCCTCGCTACGAGCTCGTTGCTCCCGGCACGGAGACGGAAAAAGCCCTGGCGGCGATCTGGGAGGACGTGCTTTCCACCCGTCCCATCGGTCGCGATCAGGACTATTTCGAATTGGGCGGTAACTCCCTCCTGGCCACCCGCCTTTTCGCCGAAATTGATCGCGTCTTTCATATCCACCTACCTATTTCGACTTTGTTTTATGCGAAGACCATTGCCGAGTTTGCCCCCCTGGTCGAGAAACAGAACACCGGCGAATCCTGGTCGTCGTTGGTGCCCATTCAACCAAATGGCTCACGTATTCCATTCTTCTGTGTTCATGGCGGCGGCGGAAACGTCCTGATTTATCGCGGTCTGTCGCGCCGTCTCGGACCGGATCAGCCTTTTTACGGACTACAGTCCCAGGGCCTGGATGGGAAGCGCGATCTGCTGCAAAGAATTGAAGCCATGGCGGCCCTCTACGTGGATGAAATCAAGAAGGTCCAGCCTCACGGGCCGTACTATCTCGGAGGCTATTGCCTCGGTGGCACCATCGCTCTGGAGATGGCTCAGCAGTTGCGCGCCAGCGGCCAGGAAGTAGCGATCGTCGCCCTCTTCGACACTGTGAACTGGGCGCGTCTGCGTAAGCGCAACTCCATTGATCTCCTGCGTTATCACGTCGAGCGCATCTATTTCCACGCAAAAAATTTTCTCCTTTTGGATTTTCCTGGCAAACGCAGATTTCTCAGAGAAAAGTGGAAGGTCCTGCTAAGCCGTACCGTCGTCTGGAAGGGATTTCTTCTTTCTCGATTCAGCGTAGACAAGGCCGTCAATACCTCGGAATCCCACCTGCTCGCCCGGCTCTGGAAAATGAATGACCAAGCCTCACTCGCTTACATTCCGAAACCTTATCCCGGTCGCATCGCGGATTTTCGCCCGAAAGATCAGTACTCGCTGTATGAGGAGCCAGACGTCAACTGGAATGGTGTAGTCCTTGGAGCGCTCGACGTGCATCACTTGCCCGTTTATCCGGCTGGAATGCTCCTCGAACCGTTCGTGGCGGATCTTGCCAAAGCCCTTCGCGCGGCGATCGAGCGCGCTAATGCAGATATCTCCTGACAGACCGCAAACCGTCTGCTTTACTCCGGTCGCACCAGACCCAGCCGCCTGCAGCAATCTTGCGCATAGGCATTCAAATACAACCACGCTCCCAAGGCCGTGCCGGAAGTATTGGTAATGATATCGGTGGTGCCGGAATGCCGCGTTGGCATATAGGCTTGCAGAACTTCAATCGTTAAACTGACGCAGAACCCCAGCAGCGTCGTGTACAGCAGACTCCGCTTCCGGCCGGTAAACCACGCCAGCAGCGCAGCGAAGCAAAATCCAAGCGGCATCAACCCGAAGACATTGATCGCCACGTCCTGCGCATACCACCAACTGGTTTGATATTCTCGCCAGAAGGGAGCAAGGAATGCTGGCTGGAAAATGAAATAGTGTTTTGGAAGTTCCAGATCAGGGCCGGCTCTTGCAAGGTTGTGCAGAATCGATCCGCGATTCTCGTTGAACAAGTACAAAGAGTATGGCCGCGCTTTGCTTTGTACCATTCCTTCCTTGTCCTTTAGCCAGATGCGCTCGTCTTGCCTTACCTCTTCAGGGCTCAACGCGTGATCATAAAATGCCAGGCCACGAATGGTCCCGGAAAATGTCAAATTATCGTAAGGTGTGTTCCCTACAATTAATGTGCCTGCAAAATCCGTGCCACGCAGCTCGACATTTCTTGTGGACGCGCGAAACACTCCGTTAAGGTAGACGTTTAGCGCTCCCCCAGACGATGTCAGAGTGATCAGAATCGCCTGGCCTTTTTGAAGTGCGCGGTCAAGGAAAATACTTCGCGGATTTCCCTTTTTGTGATCTGGCGCAAAGGTTCGCGTAAACGCGAAATCGCCTCCGCTTTGCCGCAATTGAATGTGACTTGAAGCCTGCGGATTATAGAAAGATAGCAGCGTGCTGCTATCCCACGCGAGCGCTGGCTCCGCCCACAATTCGATACTGCAGCCCCTGGCGGCATCGCTGGGCATACCCGAAAACTTTTCCCGACTGACGACCATCGCATTATCGGCGAAATATAACCCAACTCTTTCTGGCTTCCACCACGCTTTGTTCTCCACTTGAAATGAAAAGGGCCACAAGCCGGCGGTCAGTGTCGCACCCATAACCAGCGCGCAGAGTACGCCCAGAAAAATCTTCAATCCTCGATTCGCCGGTTCGATCATCTGGGGCCAAGGTGCGTTTCTGTTCCTGTTATTGTGTTTTGCTATTTGCTTCGCTTCCCAGGCGGTCTTCGCAAGTATTCACAGCTGCGTGCATTCTATCCAGGCAATCAACCGGCCACACTGAGGTTGAAATGACGGCTGACGGATTCAGCCGTTGCGCATGCGGAAATACAATCCACTGTATGCGGGAAACGATGCTTCAGGATGAAAGGGAATTCGGCCATGCCGTGCCAGCACCTGCCATTCATCCATCGGCTCGTATCCCAATTTGTGAATCGATCTCACGAATTCGTCGCGATTGAATACATGCAGCGGATGGAACGCGACTCGCCCGTTTTGCAGGGTGACGTACGGCTTTCCGCCATATAGTGGCACTTTGTTCAGAATTAGATGGCGCGGCAAGCAGCGAAGACCAGCCAGCGCGTCGGCCAGCGGCGGAGCCTCGATGTAGTGAAGGGAACCTGCGGCGAGGAAAATCGTCGCCCCGTCTGCCGCGCGAAAATCGGTTGTAAACTTCAGACGATCAGTCTCGTTTCTTTCTCTTGCCAGTTCTTCTCCCGCTTTTGCTATTATCGGAACTTCGCACACCGTCCAGGAAAAATCTTTCGGATACTCGAGGTACTTCGCATAGGAGAAGAAATGGTGTCCGCGATTTCCACCGAAATCAAACACTCGGCAGCTATCGCTTAGAATCGGACGAAGCCAGAATAAGACCGGATAATCCTCCGCGAAGACTCGCAGCAAACGATCCTGGTAAAAAGTGATAAATTCTTCGTGGTTGAATCCAACTTTCTTTGTTTTGGGAGCTGCACGCGATGCTTCCGCAAAGTCTCTATAAACGCCTCGGAACATGCCGTGGCCCGTCGTGGAGAAAATCCTCTCATAATATGCTTGTAAAACTGTCTTAAGGCCAGGAATTGATTGAATCCTGTCGGAAAGTTCACGTAACGTAGTCACGGTGCACCTGGCCGAAAATAGTTTCCTGAGTCGCCCGATTTACAGAACGGACTCGGTTTTCTAGCGGGCGCTACCCATGTTTCTTCATCCTCATTGTAGGTTTTCATGGCCCATACTCCCGGAGTGATGGCAGCGGAGTAGATGTCGCCGGGGTGCTGCTTCCTAGTACGCTCGGCCAGTTCTATTAGCGCCGGCAGTTGAAACAGCGGATGGCTCGCGAGTTCGTGCGGCAATGCAAAACTTGTACGGTCGAATTTCTGGCGAAACTCACCCGCAGCAATCTTTATCCAGCGCCCCGTTGCTTCGTTCTTATCGTGCACGGAACTCGCCATGACCATCCTCGGCCCAGCACTCTTGCAATCCCTTGACTGGCGCGTCGGTTCCGTCCGATCGCCGGATTACTTTCTCTCCCGCGTGGTCGGCAGCGGCGGGCTCATCCGGAACCGCGACAGCGCTTCGCCCAAATTCTGAATGAAGGCCTCAGACTGAAATACGTCCCCGTCCTGGCGTGCGCTCGCCGGAGGCGCGATCGGCTCCACCTCGTCCAGCTGAAATTCACGCGCCACATCTTCGATTACTTTCGGCTCGACGACCGGTATTTGATCCACAAACGAATTGATCAGTGCGTGCTCGCACAATAGATTGATCACGCGAGGGATGCCCATCGAATAGAGATGCGCCGCGTCCATGGCCTTCGCCGAGAATATCGTTGACTGCGCCGGCGCTCCCGCGATGCGTAGCCGCTCCTGAATGTAGTCATGCGTCTGCTCGTTCGACATCGGCATGGTTCTGCAACGCAGCGTAATTCGTTGCCGCAACTGGCGCAGTTGCGGCAGTTTCAGCTTATCTTCGAGCTCTGGCTGCCCGGACAGCACGATCTGCAGCAGTTTTTCTGTTGACGTCTCCAGGTTAGTCAGCAGGCGGATTTCTTCGAGCACCGGGAAGGTCAGGTTCTGCGCTTCGTCCACGATCAGCACTGCGGTCTCGCCGGCACGGTACCGGTCCAGCAGCCAGTGGTTCAACTTCATCAATTGCTGGCTCTTTGACCGGTTGTCGCACGGTATATCGAACTCCGCGAGAATAAAATCAAATAGCTGGCTCGAGTTCATGCGCGAGTTGAACAAAAACGCCGTCTTCGTCCGCTTCAGGTGCAGCCAGTCCAGCAGCCGGTTCACCAACGTCGTCTTTCCGGTTCCCACCTCACCGGTCAGCGTGATGAATCCCTTGCGCGTCTGTATGCCGTACATCAGCCCGGAAAGCGCTTCCTCGATTTGTTTGGTCAGAAAGAGATAACGCGGGTCCGGGTTTACGTTAAAGGGATTTTCTTTCAGCCCAAAAAAGCTCTTGTACATGATCTTGTGGTCGTCTCCCTCGACTCTTTCCTGTCTTTCCCGGCCAGCTTTTCCGGCGCGTTTCTAACGCAACACGAAAGGCCGCGTATGCCAGCTCACTCCCAGCGAAATTTGATGTGTGGTGAAGTCTGAAGCGCAGTTCGTACCGGCGCAGACTGTGTTGCTCGGTCTTTCGACATACACCGTATACCCCAACGACACATACGCGTTGTGGCCCAACTGGCGTGCCGCCGAAACCCCTCCATAAACCGTATCGAAGTTCACATTGTTCGTGATTTGTACATTGGCGACGCTGCGATTGCGGGCATATCCCAAATTTGCGTTCCCGGTCCACTGTCTGGTAAGTTTTCTTGAACCCGAGAGTCTGAGTTGGTCCGTCGTGGCCCCCAGAAACACCCCGCTACCCGCCGTCAGGCCGTGAAAATAGCTCGCCGAAATGATGCTTCCTCCCTCGAGCGCATAAGTGACCGTCGCGCTCCCTGTCCCGGCAACAAACTGCTTTGTCCCGCCGGCAGTTTGTGCCACTCGGAAATTCGTAATTTCTGGGCCACCTGTAAATTGCAGGGCCAGCCGTCCGGTGATCTTTCTTCCATACGCTGCCTGCACGGTTTGGTCTGCGATGGTCTGCGGAAATCCCAGGTAGTGGTAGGAGCTATAGCGGTATACGATTCCCAACGTGTCTTCGCGCGTGATCTGGTAGTTGTAGCCCAAATTTCCGACGTAGTCGTTGCTCTCGATATTTCCCGGATCGCTGAACCGCAAAATACTGTCGATCCCGCCGAATGTGATCGAGCTTCTGGGCGTCAGCATATAATTCATCTGCACGCCGAACACATTCGTGTACCGTGGCCCAATGGCGGAGAACACGGATTGTCCGGGGTCTAGCCCGCCTCCCAGTCCCGTGGTTCCCAGCCCCAGTGACCCGCCAATCCCCGGCAGTGCTAGCCCGGTTCCGGCTCCGAACCCGAATTGCGATTGCGGAAGGTAGGCAAATTCGTCCAACACCGTCAATTGCCAGCGTCGCCAGTTGAACGTCTGCGAGGCCCCCAACTGCTGAAACCATCCATTTCCAACACTAGAATCGGTCGAAAAATTTCCGCCGCCCGAGTAATTCAGCGCCAGTTGCGAGGTGCTCCAGTTTTTCAACAGACTGAGATTCCCGGCCAGGTAGTTCGTCGAATTCCAGCTACTGCCTCCGCCTGCGGTTTGGCCGTTCGACTGAATGAAGTTGTAGTAAGACACTCCAGGCACCCAGTAGCTGTGCCTTTCCGTCGGAGTTCCTATCGTCGGTTGTTGAAAACCCGTGAGTGGCCTGTCATCAGGTTGCAAAGTGTCGGCAGGCGTCTGCGTCGCGTCCTGATCATCCGCTCCGATGGGACCGTAGGCCCTCGCCGCCGGTTTTGGTTTCTCCTCACCCTGAGGTGCTGGCGGCGGTTGATCTTGTGCCGGTGCGATACCTGCAACACACAAACCCGTTGCCAGCAAAATAAGAAATCTCGCAAGTGCTAAATCTTTCTTCATAAGCTCCCCTCTACGGCACCACGATTGTGTCGCCGGGCTGGAGCATGATGTTATCTTCCGGACGCTTCCCATTGACCACGTCTTTGTAGTTGAACGGATGCTTCACCTGTTTGCCGCTTTCTGTCCGCAGGACATAAATACCCTTGATCCGCGCAAACTGCGTAAATCCTGCCGCACTCGTCAGCGCCTGCAGCACGGTCATATTCGGCAGCAGCGGATAGGCTCCCGGGCGCGTCACTTCCCCGGTTACATACACTCTGCGGCTGTTGATCTCCGATACGCTCACCGTGACCTGCGGGCTGGTGATGAATTTTTTCAACCCTTCGGTGATCACGTTCGCCAGTTCCATCGCAGTGAGCCCGGAAGCCTGCACGTCATTCAGCAACGGGAGCGAAATCTTCCCGTCCGGACGCACCGGAACGGATCTTGAAATCTCCGCTTCCTTCCAGACGTCAATGCGCAGCACATCCTGCGCTCCAATCCTATAGGCCGGGTCGCTGGTCGCCACCGCCTGCGTCGGCACGGGTTTGTTCACACCCTTCTCGGCCTGTTGCGCTGGCCTGCCCCCCACGGCCAACATGGTCCCCAGCCCTATCCATAGCAGCGCTTTCATCACTCTTCTCCCGGCAATCTCTTGAATTGCGCCCCGTCCACTTCCATCTGCTTTATTTTATACAGCAAGGCTTTATAACTGACCTGTAGTTCTCTCGCTGCCTGTTTGCGATTCCAGTGCGTTCTCTCCAGCGCCTTTAGAATCAGTTCCCGTTCCGCGATCCGCGAAGCTTCCTTTGCAACCACTTTCAACGACTCGTTCCTCGTCAATGGAACCGCCGCCCGGTTCGTTCCCTGGCCGGACTTGCGTAGTTCGCTCATCGCTGCTGGCGATTGTCCCAGCGCCACTATTTTTCGCGCAAGATTGCCTAATTCCCTGATGTTTCCCGGCCAGTCATGCGTCCGCAGAAGTTCTTCCTCTTCCGCGCTTAATATTGGCGTCCGCTTCCCCGCGTCCAGGGCATGCTTCTCCAGGAAGTACTCAGCCAGAACCGCTATGTCTTCTTTTCGCTCGCGCAATGGCGGCAGCTTGATGCACGCGCCATTGATCCGGAAATAAAGTTCGCGGCGAAACCTTCCCAGCCCGATCTCTCGATCTATGTTTCGGGTCGTCGTCGAAATCAGTCGAAATCCCATCTGTCCGCCCGAAGCCATTTCTCGTCCTTGCAGCAGCGCCAGCAGAATTCTCTGACAATCCAAGTCTAGTTCGTCAATGCCATCCAGAAACAGTGTTCCTGCATTCTCCTGCGGTTCGCGTTCCCAATTCCCCAGCGAGCTTTTCACTCGAGTCAGTAATTCTTCCGGCTGCAACGCCGTGCAACTCAATTTCACCAGCGACAATTCTCGCATTGCGGAAAGTCGGTGAATTAGCCTTCCATACACGTCTTTTCCCGTGCCGCTTTCGCCGTGCAGCAACACCGGAATGTCGGTCCGCGAAATCTCCCCAACCATCGCGTTGACCGATAGAATGGCGTCCGACTGGCCATAGACAAAGCCAGCTTCGTCGACAAGCTCAAACGCTCGACTTACACCAGTAACCATAAAGGTCCAACGCCTATTCAGCAACTGCCTCGCCAAGCGCTCGCACCCATCAGGCCTTGAAACCAAGACTAACTTAAATGGTTACAATGGTTTGACGGGAGCCTTGCTTCCTACCTGTTTCCTCGTATCAGGAGCCTGTCCCAGCGACATTCCACGAAGTGGCAAAAGTTTATCTCTCTTCGGCCCAAAACCCCCGTCCGAAAAGCGTTATCCGAAGTTTACTCCCTTGGAATGAGTCGGTTAGACGTAATGAAGGAAGGCTTATTCTTCGCCTACCGAGAAGTACGTACAGTCTGGATGAATGAATGCCAGTGCGCTTACACTGGCTTCGGGGTCCATCATGAACCCCTCGGTGAGTTCCACGCCAATCTCCTCTGGTCTCAACAACTTCCACAGGCCAGCCTGGTCTTCCAAGTCCGGACAAGCAGGATATCCGAAGCTGTATCGTTTCCCTCGATATCGCGACGTAAATCGCTGCGCCATGGTCAATTCAGGCGGATCCGGAAATCCCCAATCTTCCCGTATCCTGCGGTGCAGCCACTCCGCACACGCCTCGGCCGTCTCGATCGCCAGCGATTGCAGTCCGTGCGATCGAAAATAATATCCCGCGTTCTTCGCCGCCTCAGACCGTTCTCGCACTCCTTCGCCCGCACTCACCACGAACAAGGCCACGTGGTCGCGTTTTCCGCTTTGCGCAGGCAGAATGTAGTCGCTCAAGCAGAGCCGCTCCGCGATTTTTTGCCGCTTCAACTTCCAGGTGTGCGCCGGTGAACTCTCGCCCGGAGCAAACACGTGCAATTGTTCGCGGTCAGCCTCCGCCTCAAAAAATTGCCACACCGCTCGAACTTTCATGAACTTCGCCGCTTCTTCTTTCACTTCTTCCATTGCCGCGAAGAGTTCCACTGCTTTCGGCTCCCTCGCGGCAAGTTGCTGCTCGAAATTTCCCCGATAGCCAAGGTGCCGCCCAAACAACATGAACGGATTGACGTAACTCCACAATTCGTGCAAATCCGGCACCAGTCGCACTTTGCGGTCCAGATAGCCGACCGCCGCGATCGGTAAATCAGTGCGAACCTTCGGCGAACGCGATACCGGCGGCAACTCTTTCACCGTAACCGTAGTCGTGACGCTCACTCCGGTCGCCGCTTCGCCATTCGAACGCAGCACTGTCTCGCGCGTCGCCGGATCCATCAACTCATTCATCAACCGCAAACCCGTCATCGCGTCTTTCGCGTAGCACACCGCATTCCCGTAACTCGGCGCGATTTTTGTCTGCGTGAATTTTCCAGACAGCGCCGCTCCACCCACCAGCAGCGGAATCGAAATCCCCGCGTCCTTCAAGTCATTTGCAGTGATCACCATCTGCTGCGCGCTCTTCACCAGCAAACCAGATAGTCCGATCGCGTCCGGATGATGTTGTTGATACGCCTTGATCAGTTCTTCTGGAGGCACCTTGATTCCCAGATTCACCACGTCGTATCCGTTGTTCTTCAAAATAATCTCAACCAGATTTTTTCCGATGTCGTGCACATCGCCCTTCACCGTCGCCAGCACGATTCGTCCGCGCTTCGCCGTGTCCGCTTTTTCCATGAACTGCTCCAGGTGATTCACTGAAGCTTTCATTGCTTCCGCGGACTGCAGCACCTCCGCCACGATCAACTCATTAGCATTGAATAGTCGGCCAACTTCAGACATTCCTGCCATCAGCGGCCCGTTGATGATGTCCAGCGGCGCTGCGCCTTCCGCGCGCTTGTTCTCCAAGTCCTCGATCAATCCGTCTCGCGTACCCTCGATAATGTAGTTCGCCAGCCGTTGATCCAGCGGCAAATCCTTTGCCCGTACTTTGTCTTTTTTCTTCGCGGTCCGAAAATGTTCGGTAATCGCTGCAATATGAAATTGATTAATCGCCGCGCGCTGCTCCTTGTTCTGCTCGCGCCAATCTGCCGGGGCGTTCTTCAATAGCTCGGCGCGCGGATTCGCGGCATCCACCATCTTTGGCGGATGCTGAAATAGCAGATTCTCCGCTAACTCCCGCTCATGCTCCGGAATCGATGCGAACCGCTCCAGCTTTTCCGTATTCACAATTGCCAAATCCAGCCCGGCCTTCGTGCAGTAATACAGAAAAACCGAGTTCACCACTTCGCGCGCCCCGGCCGGCAATCCAAACGACACATTCGAAATTCCCAAAATCGTCCGCACATCCGGCAACGCCTGCTTGATGATTCGAATACCCTCGACCGTTTCTACCGCGCCGCCAATGTAATTTTCGTCGCCCGTAGCGCAAGGAAACACCAGCGGATCGAAAACAATGTCTTCCGGCGCTAGTTGGTATTTGGTGGTCAGCAGCTCGTAAGAACGTTGCGCAATCGCCAGTTTCCTCTCCCGGGTAAACGCTTGCGCCTGTAACTTGTCCTCGTCAATGCAGCCCACCACCACCGCCGCGCCGTAGTCATGCGCAATCGGAACCACTTTCTCGAACTTTTCCTCGCCATCCTCCAGATTGATCGAATTGATGATCGCTTTCCCCTGGCAATACGTCAGCGCCTGCTCCACGGCCGTAGGGTCGGTAGTGTCCACCATCACCGGCGCTTTCACTTTTCGAATCAGCTTCTCGTAAAACGGCGGAATATCCTTGCGTTCATCTCGATCGGTACTCTGCAGACATACATCAACGATGTGCGCGCCGCCTTTTACCTGCCGCCGCGCAATTTCGCTGGCTTCTTCCCATTTTTCTTCCGCCACTAAGTTCTTGAATAGCCGCGACCCGATGACGTTGGTCCGTTCACCCACCAGCAGCGGCCGCGTACTATCGTCCGCCTCGACCGTTTCGATCCCCGAATAGACAGCGCGGTGCGCCTCCTGCGGCAGTACACGCGGTTTTTTCCCCTCCACCATCTGCGCAATCGCTGCGATGTGCTTCTCCGTAGTTCCGCAGCATCCGCCCACTAGGTTCAGCCAGCCATGGTCAACGAATTTTTCCAGCTGCGCCGCCAGCGACGTCGGCGTCTCCAGATATTTCCCCTCTTCGTCTGGCAATCCCGCGTTCGGATAACACGAAACAAACTCTCCGGTCGAAGCACTCAGCGTTCGAATGTGGTCGGTCATGAACTCCGGCCCGGTCGCGCAGTTCATCCCAAACGCCAGTGGCCTCGCATGCCGCAGCGACGCCCACATCGCTTCCACTGTTTGCCCGGCAAGCATCGTCCCCATCGGCTCGATCGTCACCGACACAATCACCGGCACTTCGCTGCCAATCTCTTTGGAAAGTTTTTCAATCGCCAGCAACGCCGCCTTAATGTTCCGCGTATCCTGGCACGTCTCCACCAACAACAAATCCGCCCCGCCCTCCAGCAATCCCTTCGCCTGCACGTAGTAATTTTCCCGCAGCCCTTCGAACGTAACTCCACCCGTAACTGTGATCGCCTTCGTCGTTGGCCCCATCGACCCAGCCACAAATCGTGGTTTGCCCGCTGTATGAAACTCATCAGCCGCCGCCCGCGCCAATTCCGCCGCCTTCTTGTTTAACTCCTGCGCTTCCGCCTGCAGCCCATACTCCGCCAGCACCAGTGGCGTCCCGCCAAAACTATTCGTCTCCACAATGTCCGCGCCAGCCGCAAAATATTTGCGATGAATATCCAGCACCACATCCGGCCGCGTTCGAACCAGCACTTCGTTACAGCCCTCGAGCGCAGCTCCGCCGAAGTCCACAGCCGTCAGCTCGCGCTGCTGCAGCATCGTCCCCATCGCGCCATCCAGCACGAGGACACGTTGTCCCAGCAGCTCCCGTAATTCCTTGCCAATTTCTTTGAAGTTTCGCATCCGAAGAAAGAAGGTAATGGCTCCTTGAGGCTCCGCCAGCCGGTCCATCCCCCTCAGGGTAACGGCCAACTGCGAACATCCCCTATTTTACGCGGCTTTTGCTCAGGAATCGAATTACATTCAAGGAGGCCTTACTCGATAAAAACCCACCGTCATTCACAAAACCGCCGTCATTCCGAGCGCAGCGAGGAATCTCTCTTCTTTCTGGCGCGTTCACCGGGCCCGCAACGGCCTGTGGAAGACATCCAAGTTGTCAGTATCAATTCGTGAACAACTCGTTCCAACCCCCTTGCCCGTTCGGACAGTTTTCACTACCCTGACAACGGTGGCTACTAAACGCTCCAATTCACCCAAGCTTTCCATCTGCCTTCTCTCGCCCCATCCTCTGGTGCTGAGCGAGTTCGAACGCATTCTTTCCAAGCCCGATTTCAAAGTCATCAGCAAGCAGCTCGAATCCACGCTTGCTCCCGACCTTCGTTCTTTCGAACCACCCAAAGCTCAGGTATACGTCATTGACGCTCACGCCGCTCGTCAAGCGACCGGTGCGCTGCTCTCCAATATTCTCGAACGCCACCCTGACGCCCGACTCATCGTCGTCGGTGAAGCCCATCAGGACGCCAACAGCTTCTCCCTGCTCCGCCTGGGTGTAAAAGGCATTCTCACCTATAGCGAAGCCCGCGATCAGCTCATTCGCGCACTGCCACTTGTCGCCACCGGCGGTTTCTGGGTACCACGCACGGTTCTTTCCGGTTTCGTGGACTCCATCCTTTCCGGCCAGAGTCGCCGCCTAAAGTCCGATTCCGTCGCCAATCTCAGCCGCCGCGAACAGGAGGTCCTCGATTCGCTCCTGGAAAATCTTTCCAACAAAGAAATCGCCAGCAAACTCAACATCGCCGAACGCACGGTAAAATTCCACGTCTCCAATCTCCTCAACAAATTTGGCGTCCGCCGCCGTGCCGACCTCATCCTCCTAACCTTCCAACGCCGCATGGCCCCCGACGCCTAATTCTGATTTTTTTTAGGCAGCGGCGGCTTTATGCCGCTGTCCTTTGTTGTGGCTGATCCTCGATCCGTTCTCCCTTTACTCCTCTTCCAGTCCACCGTTACACTTTCTCCTCAAACATCTATGGCCCATCCACGCCACAACCCTCTCGCCCTCATCGATCCCAAACTCTCAGTCGTCATTCCCGTTTACAACGAACGCGCCACCATTGACGAAATCCTTCGCCGCGTCATCGAAACTGAGCCTCGCAAGGAAATCATTCTCGTCGACGATTGCTCCACCGACGGCACTCGCCAGATCCTGGAAAAAATGCTGCAGCTGCAAAACGCCGGGGCAACCTCGGCGCCCGCCTTGGATGGCGCGGACAGCATTCCTCTCCGCGATCTCCGCATTTTTTTTCAGACCAAAAATCAAGGCAAAGGCGCGGCCCTCCGCCGTGGCTTCGCCGAAGTCACCGGCGACATCATCCTGGTCCAGGACGCCGACCTCGAATACGATCCGCGCGACTATGGCAAACTACTCGAGCCCATCCTCGACGGCCGCGCCGACGTAGTCTTCGGCTCCCGTTTTCTAGGCGGCCCTCAGCGCGTTCACTATTTCTGGCACTACGTCGCCAACAAATCGCTCACCCTGCTCTCCGACATTTTCACCAATCTCAAACTCACCGACATGGAAACCTGCTACAAAGTCTTCCGCCGCGAAGTCCTGCAAGGCATACAGCTCAAATCCAACCGCTTCGGCTTCGAACCGGAGATCACGGCCAAAGTCGCAAAAGGGAACTGGCGTATCTACGAAGTTCCCATCTCTTACGCCGGCCGCACCTACGAAGAAGGCAAAAAGATCACCTGGAAAGACGGCCTCCAGGCCCTCTGGTGCATCGTCCGCTACCGCTTTCCCGACTAATTCCGGGTCCATATCTCAAAAATATCCTCGCTGAACCAACGTCACAAACGTGATCAAACAACCGTCGTCTCGAGCGCAGCGAGGGATCGCTCTTAGCTCTTTGTGATGTCACACTCTCGGCTCCTTCTCGTGCCGATTACCCTTCGTTTTTATTCTTTTGCAGCGCCGCCGCTGCGGCGGGCAGCTGCTAGCATCTTCTTCGTCCACCGCTCTTTGCTATCCTAATGAGGCGATGCCCACCTTCTACATCGAACAGTTCGGCTGTCGCGCCACCCAGGCCGACGGCGCCGCCATTGAACGCCAACTCCTCGACCGCGGTTGCACTCTTGCAAGTTCCCCAAACGCCGCCGACGTGGTCGTCCTCAACACGTGCACCGTGACAGCCGCCGCCGACGCCCAGGCCCGCGATGCCATTCGCAAGCTCCACGGCAAAAATCCCCGCACTCATATCATCGTCACCGGCTGCTACGCGCAACGAGCCCCCGAAGAGTTAGCCATTCTCCCCGGCGTAACCTACGTAGTAGGCAATTCCCACAAACCCCAAATCCCCAATCTGGTAGCCAACTCTTACTCCCCGTCAGGTCCGAGTTTCGTACCGGTTCACGCGCTCGCCGGTTTCGCTTCTGCAGGGGCGCAATATATTCCGCCCCAGTTAGCAACCAAAGCGACTACATCGGGCCTCGATTTTTCCTCTGCGTCGAATCGTACGCCTCGCCCCGCCCCGATCCTCACCGGCAACATCTTCGATCAACACGACGTCCTGGTCGCTCCCGTCCTCGGAGGTGAATCCAACCACACACGCCCCACTCTAAAAATCCAGGACGGCTGCAACAACCGCTGCGCCTTCTGCGTCATCCCCTTCGTCCGCGGAAAAAGCCGCAGCCTCCCTCCCGAAAGGATCCTCGATGAAATCCGCCAACTTTCAGAATCCGGCCACAAAGAAATCGTCCTAAGCGGTATCAATCTAGGCGCCTGGGGCCGCGATCTGTCCCCGCGTCGCGATTTCCCGGATCTACTGCGCCAGATCCTCGACGAAACGTCCGTCACACGCCTCCGTCTAAGCTCCATCGAACCCCTCGACGTTACCCGCGACTTGGTCGCGCTCTTCGCATTTTCGCCGCGTCTCGCCGATCATTTCCACATGCCGCTACAATCCGCATCCGACAAAATCCTTGCCGCCATGCATCGCTGGTATCGTTCGGAGCACTACAGCCGCCGCATCGACTTCATCCACGAACAACTGCCTCACGCCGCCATCGGCGCTGACGTCATCGCCGGTTTCCCCGGCGAAACCGAAGACGACCACGCCACCACCATGAATTTCATAGAGTCGCGCCCCTTCACCTACCTACATGTTTTTTCTTATTCTGTCCGCCCCGGCACTCGCGCCGCCAGCCTCCCCAACCAAGTCCCCGGCGCAACCATCAAGCGCCGCGCCCGTGAACTCCGCGCCCTCAGCGAAAGGAAATCCGTCGCGTTTCATCGCAGCCAGGCGGGAAGGAATCTTTCGTTTCTCACGCTCGGCCACTCCGATTCCACAACTTCGAACCAATGGACTCCCGCTCTCTCTTGCAATTTCCTCAAACTCCGCCTAGCCGGCCAATTTCCGCCAAATGAATTTGTGAGCGCGCTCTGTCCAGCGGACTCGAATGCCCTCGCACAACCGCAGGAGGCCGACGTCACCGTAATCTCCTGATCGGCTTCCTCGCTTGTCCGTTTCTCGAGATTCTCCGTGAACTCTGCGCCCCCTGTGTTAAAAGTGTTAAAACAAACATTCACCATGTTCCCACGACCCATCCGCGGCCGCGCAGAATCTCATAACCTATGAACATTCTCGGCATCGCTATTCCAGGTCCCGGCGCATCCGTAGCCCTTTTTGATAACCACAACATCCTCGCCGCCATCGAGGAAGAAAAACTCACCCGCACCAACGACCCGCACGCCCTTCCACAACTCTCGCTCGCCAGCGTTCTGTCTTCGTCCGGCCTTCGCCTCTCGGATATCGGTTCAATCGCTCTCGCCGATCGTGGCTCCGCTTCAAAAAAGAATCCCCGCAAAAATTCCAATCACGAATCCACGCTGGCCCACCTTCGTCAACTTCTTGCCGGCCGCCGCTTTTCCCGCTTCGATCACCATCTCTGTCACGCCGCCAGCACCTTCTACACTTCGGATTTTTCCCGCTCCCTGATCCTCACCCTCGATCATGGCTCTGGTGGCAATTCTGGACTGGTCGCACTCGGCGAAGATGACCACATCAAATCGCTGCATTCGCTGTCATTTCCAAATTCGCTCGGCTGGTTCTATTCCCGCGTCACGCAACTTGTCGGTCTTCGCCCGCACCGCGACGAGCACAAACTGCAATGGCTCAGCAAGGATGGCCAATCCGGATATCGCGAATTGTTCAAGAAACTTTTCGTCTGGAATAGCAAAGGCTTGCCGGCCCTGGACCGCAAATATTATTCCGCGGGAGCTGATGGTACCGGTGTCTTTTCCCCGCGCCTCTATCGCGAACTGGGCTTGTCACGTTCCCTGCCGCCCACTGATCGCGCAATTCGCGCTGCTCTAGCCCGCAGCGCACAAGACGTTCTGGAAGAAATGATCCTGCAACTTGCCGAACACTTTCGTGAAACGACCGGCGCCGATTCGCTCTGTCTCGCAGGCGGAGTATTCCAAAACGTCTTGCTCGTGCGCGCGCTCGAGCAGCGCAGCAGTTTTCGCAACGTTTACGTTCAGCCGGTTGCAGGCAACGCCGGAACATCGCTAGGCGCGGCATTTCTCGCGCGCAAAAAAGCCACAGGCCGCTCCGGACGCGCGCCGCTGGCCTCGCTCGCACTCGGCCCGGAACCCACGTCACAAGAAATCAAGTCCGTACTCGACAACTGCAAGATTGTTTACAAATATCCATCCGGCGAAGACCAGTTGGTCGAAGAAACCGTCCATCATCTGGATCGCGGCAAAATCGTTGCCTGGTGCCAGGGACGCAGCGAATTCGGTCATCGCGCTCTAGGCAATCGCAGCCTGCTGGCTTCGCCCTTCAACGAATACGTGCTCGACAACGTCAACCAGTTCATCAAGCACCGAGAAGAGTTTCATCCCTTCGCTCTGTCCGTACCCGCCGAACGCGCCCACGAATGGTTCGATTGCGGCCCCAACTGCCGTTTCATGGCTTCACTGGGTGATCTGAAAAATCCGATTGCAGGACTCGATCGCTTCACCTTCAACGGCACCGCCATCCGCGTCCACACGGTAGAAAAACAATCCAACCCGCTCTTCTGGAAACTCCTCCACAAATTCGGCGAAAGCGCTCCGGCTCCGATCCTGGTCAACACCAGCTTTAATCTCTTCGGCGAACCTCTAGTCACCGACCCGCGCTCCGCCGTCCGCAGTTTCTACTGCGCCGGCGTAGACGCCCTGGCCGTCGGCCCCTTCCTCGTTGTGAAGTAGGCTTCTTGTAGTGAAGTAAGACTCTTGCGGCGAAGCAGACGGCAGGACCAATTCTCGCAACTTCGGTGAAGCTAGGTTTTGACGTTCGTAGTGCCGGGCTTCAGCCCGGCTTTGGAGTGCGGCAGCCCAGCTGCGGCTTTTCCGCCCTCAGCGCGCGCACAGCCCTTCCGCTTTGGACGTTTTTTCGCCGCTGCGAAATCAGAACCCAACTACAAAACAATGAGCGCCGGATAAAGAAGTTGTCATCCTGAGGCGAGCAGAGCTCGGAAGGATCTCAGTGTAAGCCATAACAAAAACGCGCCGCAGTATAGAAAGCCCTCAGCGAGCCTCCGCGTACTCTGCGTCTCTGCGTGGTCTTCTCTCTTCCTCTTCAGCTCTCAAAAATCACCTGCGCCATGGCTTGCTTCGACGTATGCGTAATACTGATCGCAATATTCTTCACACCCAGCCGGTCCGCGATCTTCCGCGCCTCGCCCTTCAACTCCAAAGTCGGCCGCCCCCCGCGAAGCCGGGTAATCTCGATATCCACCCATCGCACCCCGCGGCTCCAGCCGGTACCCAAGGCCTTCATCGCCGCCTCTTTCACCGCAAACCGCCCGGCGTACCGCTCGTACTTATCCTTGAACTGTTCGCAATACGCCCGCTCTGTTTCCGTAAAAATCCGCCGCAAAAACCGCTCGCCCTGGCGCTCCATCGCGCCCCGCACACGCTCCACTTCCTCCACGTCAATCCCCATTCCAATAATCATTCAGTCCCTTTTCGCATCGACTCCGAGAGAATTTGTAGAGGCTGGCCTTCAGGCCAGCAGTTTTCCTTCGATTGGACAAGATCAGGCAAAACCGCGTGGCCTGCACCCGAATACGCTTGCGATTATACTGACATGATGCCGAACGCCGTCAAAACTTCCCCTGTCCGCCGACTTCCCGGTAAGCCCGCTACACAATTCGCGCCACGCCCCAAAATAGCCGCTCCCTGGTCGCTACGCCGCGTCGGTGGCGTACAAATTCTTGAACTCGCACCACTCAAGAAACTCCCATGGCTGGTCCACGGTTTCAGCATCCGCTCCGGAGGTGCGAGCACTCTCAATTCGGGCGAACGCGTCCTCAATCTTGGTTTTACTGACTGGGACACACGCGAAAATGTCCTGAAAAATCGTAACGCCTTCCAGTCCGCCATCGGCGCAACGGACTCCCCCGTCGTTCTGTTGAGGCAATTTCATTCAGCGGTCGCACTGTTCTTTGCGGAGCCGCCGGCTGAACCACACAAAGGCGACGCATCGTTCACGAATTCGCGCGGCATTCTTCTCGGAGTGCAAACCGCGGACTGCGTTCCAATTTTGCTAGTCGATCTGAAGAAGCGCGCCGTTGCCGCCATCCACGCCGGCTGGCGCGGCTCCGTAGCCCGCATCGCAGAAAAAACCGTCGGCGAAATGCGCATGCACTTCGGTTCAAACCCCGCTGACATTCTAGCCGCTCTGGGCCCTGCCATCGGCGGCTGTTGCTACGAAGTAGGTACCGAATTGGTCAGCGAATTTACATCGCAATTTGCCGACGCTGAGGACTACTTCGACGAGCCGCGCACCGGCGAGGAACCCAACCCGCTGCAATGGCTCAACATGATGCCCCCAGGCCACCAGCCTCCGCCCAAAAATGTCCGTCTTGATCTGCGTAAGGCCAATCGGTCACAACTGTTAGCCGCCGGCCTCGAAGGCAAAAATATTTTCGTCAGCAGCCTCTGCACCGCATGCAACACCGACCTTTTCTTCAGCTACCGCAAAGAAGGAGCCCAATCCGGACGCCTGCTCTCAGTGATCGGTTTACAGCCAGATTGATTTGTGCACGAGAGTCGTGTACACTGAATCCGTGAAAAATATCACGTTCAGCGCTGACGAAGATCTTATCGAACGGGCCCGTCAGGTCGCTAAGGCTGAGCATAAAACTCTGAATGTCGCCTTTCGGGAGTGGCTCGCGGGCTACGCTGCGCGCACGGGCAATGTTCAGCAGCACCGTAATTTAATGGAGCGCCTCAAGCACATTAACCCAGGTGGTCCGTACACCCGCGAAGAGATGAATGAACGATAGATTTTTTCTCGACACAAATATCTTTGTGTATGCGCTACCGGCGAATCCCTCCGGCAAGAAGGATCGTGCCGCGGAGTTGGTGGACCGTGCCATCGCCACAGGGAAAGGAGTGATCAGCTACCAAGTAGTGCAAGAATTTTTTAGCGTTGCCTTTCGCCGCTTCACTCCCAGGATGACCTTCGCAGAAGCCGAGCAATTTCTCGCGGCAACTTTTCAACCGCTACTGGCTGTACATTCCTCCTATTCGTTGTACGTCGAAGCATTGACGTTGAGCCGGCGGTATTCGCTTTCGTGGTACGACTGCTTGATCGTGGCCTCCGCGAGTGAGAGCCAATGCAGGATTCTGTACAGCGAAGATCTTCAGGATGGGCAATCCTTCGGCAGCCTGAAAGTACAGAATCCCTTCGCCGGCCTCTAACAGCTTTCGGGCAAAGCTTTGTTTGTCATTCCGAAGAGCGAAGCGACGAGGAATCTCTCTTTCTTCAACTCAACTTAGAACTGTGAACTGATTACTGTTTACTTCCGTCAGCGCCAACTGCCCGCAAGCCGCCATCACATCGCGTCCGCGCGAATAGCGCGTAAACGCCGGAATGCCTTTCTCCAACAAAACTTTGTGGAACCGCTCAATGCTATCCTCGCTCGGCTCGCGATAGGGCAGGGAACCGGGATTCCAAGGAATCAGATTCACTTTCACCCGGCCCAAATCCGCCAGCAAGCGCGCCACACGCCGCGCATCCTCCGCACTATCGTTCACCCCGCCCAACAAGACATATTCAAACGTAATGTATTCGCGCGAACCGCGCGGAAAGCCCCTACAAGCCGCCAGCAATTTGCTCAAAGGATATTTTTTATTGATCGGCATTAGCGCATCGCGCTGCGCATCGCTAGAAGCATTCAGAGAAATCGCCAGCTTCGGCCGTCGAGTTTCCTTTGCCAACCGCTCGATCCCCGGCACAATGCCACTGGTCGAAAGCGTTACATGTTTCGGCGCCAAGCCAATTCCCGATTGATCCAGCAAAATCTCCATCGCCGCCATCACCTGCTCATAATTCAGCAGCGGCTCGCCCTGCCCCATCAACACAACATTCGTCTGCGGCGTTAAAGTTTCCTTGTGCTCTTCCAACGGAAGCAGCACCTGCGCCAGAATTTCTCCAGCGGTCAAATTGCGAATCAACCCAAGTTGCGCCGTCATGCAAAACTGGCAATCCACCGCGCACCCAGCCTGTGTGGAAATACAAATCGTCTGCCGCGCCTCACTAGGCATAAACACCGCTTCCACCGAAGCAGCAGCTCTCTTCCTCGTCTTTTGCTCCGCGACCTCTGTGCCCTCTGCGTTAAAATCTTTTTCTTCGCCCAACCCAAGCAAATACCGCACCGATCCATCCGCCGAAACATACCTCTGCCGCACAGTAGGCAACGTCACCGTAGTTTCCGCCACCAGTTTTTCACGGAATCCGCCAGGAAGATTCGTCACCCGCGATAAATCAAAAATCCGCTCCGCATACAAAGCGCGATACAACTGATCGCCGCGATAGGCAGGCTCCCCCATCGCGACGCATAACGCCCGCAACTCCTCCCGCGATTTTCCCAGTAATTCCATAACCTCATCTTTCCAAGCACTGCTTCCATTATCGCACTTCGCGTTATACTTTTCTGTGGAGGCTCCTTCCATGCCCAAACAACTCGCAATCGAACAACTCGTCATAGATGACTGGGTCAAAAACCTCGCGGCCATTCCCGACCGCAACTTCACCCTCGAAAATGTCCAGGACTACATCCTCCACCACGCCGTCCGTCCCGAATCGCTCGGGAAATATCTCTTCTTCTCCAAAGGCTGCTACACCCGCAACCTGATTTTCAAGAACGACATGTTCGAGTGCATGGCTATCTGCTGGGAAGTCGGCCAATTCAGCCGCATCCACAATCATCGCGACCAGAATTGTTGGATGTCCGCGCCGATCGGCCGCCTCAAAGTGCAAAACTTCCGTGTCCAGGATCGTCACTCCGATGGAGAACATTGCGGAACATGCAATCTCGTCGCTACCGACATTTATGAGATGGACGCGGCGCACCCCGCCTACGTCAATCCGCTCGAACCCGTCCACCAGGTCCTGAATCTTGCCGAATACAATCAGCGCGCCGTCAGCATCCACGTCTACTCCAAGCCGTTCGACATGTGCGAGGTCTATTACCGCGATAAAGGCACCTACGCCGACGTTCCGCTCCACTACACCAGCGAATACGGCAAGCTCCATCCCGACGAAAAGCTCCTCTAGCGCGCGAGCGTTGCCGCTTTCAGCATTTCCCCCTGCCCATTACTCGCCACTCGCCACTGCCTCCCTCCGTGTGTCACAATCTCTGTATGGTTGCTGAACAGCGCGACATCCAGCGGCATGTCCTTTCGAACGGCCTCGTCGTCGTTACCGAGACCATGCGCCATGTCCGCTCCGTTTCCGTCGGTGTGTGGATTCGCAACGGCTCCCGCCGCGAAGCCATCGAGCAAAATGGCCTCGCGCACTTCATGGAGCACATGGTCTTCAAAGGCACCGAGCGCCGCTCCGCCGAATCTATCGCCCGCGAGATGGATTCCGTCGGCGGCATGCTCGACGCCTTCACTTCGAAAGAGCAGATCTGCTTCAACGCAAAAGTTCTCGATGACCACCTCCCGATCGCTTTCGACATCATTTCCGACCTGTGTCTCCGTCCGCTTTTTGATTCCGAGGACGTAGCAAAGGAGCGACAGGTAGTTCTCGAAGAGATCAAGATGGATCTCGACAATCCGGAATCGCTGCTGCACGAAATTTTCACGCGCGGCTTCTGGCCGGAACATCCTCTCGGCCGCCCGATTCTCGGCACTCCTGACACCGTTCGCCAATTCTCGCGTGAAGCGCTGCAATGCCGCTTCCGCGAATGGTTCGCGCCCAACCACTTGCTGGTCACCGCTGCCGGCAATGTTCCACACGAAAGGGTTCTCGAACTCGTACAGCGTGAATTCGGCCATCTAAAACCCACAGGCGGCCTCGATCAGCACGATCCGCCGAAAACCAGCGCGCCCATCCACGTCGAACGCAAAAAAGATCTCGAGCAGGTCCATCTCTGCCTCGGCGTTCCGTCTCTTCCCATTGCGCACGAACGGCGATTCGGCATTGCAGTGCTTAACAATCTTCTGGGCGGCGGCATGTCCTCGCGCCTTTTTCAAAACATCCGCGAAAAGCGCGGCCTGGCCTACGCTGTATTCAGCGAAATTACTCCGTACTCCGACGCCGGAATGTTCACTGTCTATGCCGGCACCGCAAAAGAAACCATCGGCGAAGTCCTCGATCTCACCCTCGCGGAATTCCGCTCCATGAAGGAATCGTTGGTCAGCGAAGAAGAACTCCTGCGTGCAAAGAATCACCTCAAGGGATCGCTGATGCTTTCCCTCGAGTCCACCAGCTCTCGCATGTCAAATCTTGCCCGCCAGGAACTTTACTTCGGCAAGTTTTATTCGCTCGATGAAATTCTCGCTTCCATCGACGCTGTCACTCGCGAAGAAGTGCAAATCCTGGCCCAGGAATTCTTTCGTCCCGAACAGATTTCGGCGACCGTATTAGGCCCAGTCAACGGCTTCTCGCTCGAACGTTCCCGCTTGGCCTGTTAATAGCCCCAGGTCTTTTCCGTCCTTCGAGCGCTGGCTCCGCTCGTGGTCTTGTCTTTCTCGCATCCCTTGCCTCCCCAACACACGATTGACGATTACCCTTTTTAGCAGCAACTCACTTTAATCTTGTTGGGCATACTTATTGGGCATATATTGGGAACTCTGCTTGCTGTAATTGAGGGGGAAGCGATCGGCTTACGGGTTTCCATTCTGGCGTCCGGCAGCTCGGGCAACATCACGTTGCTCGAAACGGGGCGCACCCGGCTCCTCGTCGATTGCGGACTCGGCAAACGCGAAACGCTGGCCCGCCTGGCCGCCGCAGAGATTAATCTCGAACATATTGACGGAATTCTGGTTACGCACGAGCATTCCGACCATTGTAACGGTCTGCCGCAGATGCTTGGCCTGTGGAAGGCTCCGCTCTACGTCACGGAACAGACGCTGGACGCGCTGAAGCGCGTTTTACCGGAACGGCTGGAAAAGCGCTTGCGCGGCGTGGAAACGATCCACGCCGGCCAGAGATTTGTTGTGGGTGACATTGATGTGCACGCATTCAGAGTCAGCCATGACGCGGCGGATCCTATTGCTTTTACGTTCAAAGCAAATGGCGCTAAGGTCGCGATAGCGACGGACCTTGGCTATCTAACCGAGTTGGCCAAGGAGTCTTTGCGAGAGTCTGATTGCGTTGTGCTGGAGTCGAATCATGAGCCCGACATGCTTAAGGCCGGACCATACCCGTGGATGGTAAAGCAGCGCATATTGTCAAAACACGGTCATCTCTCAAATCACGACGTGGCAGAATACTTATCAGATGCGGAAAGCTTTGACGGGCAAGCGCGTTACCTTGTGCTCGCACATCTTTCCGAAGAAAACAATAACCCATACACGGCCAAGATTTCGGCGGAATACGCTTTGCAAAAGCGCCCGCCTGAACGGGCGTTCAGCGGTGAGCTTTTGCTGGCTCTACAAGACACGCCTTTAAAGTCGCTGCAGCTTTAGCTCACGAGCAAAGCCAGCATTGCCTGAGAACTGATCGCCGAGTCTGTCTTCGAGCCGGCTATCGCCTTAGAAACGAGCACAGTCACTCTAGGCCGGTCTTGCGCTTCAATTCTGCAAGCGCACGCAATTCCGGAAGCACGTAGAGGTCACGCGGGCGAGCCGCGGCTTCCTTGGCTCTGATGAGCCCTTCAAGGCTAAGGACACGGCAGGTGAGGTGAGCAGAACCCTGCACTCCCATCGCTGCTCCACCGATCAAAACAAACTCTATTTCACTGTCGTACAGCACACTGACAGTCTCTTCCAACTTGATCATTTTGTGGATTGCAATTGTTTGGCGACGTCAAAGATGGTGGAACTTTCAGAAAGTGCCCGAGCTCTCTCGGCTGGAGAGAGACGCAGCGTGGAAATGAGCAAGGTCAAATCCACGCCGAATTCCTTGGCCGCGGCCAAGGCGCTGCCGGGTGGCGGATTATGGATCAACTCCAGCGCGAGTTTCTCTTGCTCGGCGGTCATGTTCATCTGACCGCATGTTCTCATATCGCCTTGCAGGCCGCAATTTACTTGCGCGTGAGAGTATCGCGGGTCCGGCGTGTCCGCCCGCATAGAAACAATCTGTAGCGCAAATCCCCGGGGTAAACGTTCCTCGCTACTTCGCCAGCACCTTCTCAAAAAAATCCAACGCGCGCGGATCATTCGATTGTCCCAGCCAGAACATAGCCTGCTTCCGCACTTCCGGATTTTTATTGTTCTGTGCCACCTGAATCAACTTCGGCACGCCATCATCTTTCGGCATCTGGCTCAGCGCAAACACCGCCTTCTTTTTCACTTCGGTGTCCGGATCGCTTTCGATTGCTCCGGTAATAGCGCTCGAAGCCTTCTTGCCAGCTTTCTGCGCCAGCCAGAACAGCGCCTGTCCGCGAACGTGACCGCTCGCATCCTCATGTGCCATGCGAATCATTTCGTCCACCGCGTTGTTTTCCCGGCTGATGGACAGCGCAAAAGTGACGTGCGCTCGCACATCGCTGCTCGGATCTTCTTTTGCCATGCGCTTCAACAATTGCACCCCAGCGGCGCCGCGCGCTTCGCCTGCCCAGAACGCCGCTTCCTTGCGCATGGCTTCTGGCCTGTCCGGCGCGACAAACCCGGCCATCGCCTGATCCGCGGACGCATCTCCGTGTATCGCAATCGCCATCAACGCGCCACGGCTCAGCCGGTCGCCGCCGTGTTCATCTAACTCTTTGCCGTCCACAAATCGTTCCAGCAGCTTTACGCTGTCGCCGGCCTTAACTCCGGTCAGCCAGGTAATCTGCAACCCACCAGCATCCAAAACGCAGTTCTCGGAAACCGCGCGGATTTTCTGAATCTTGCGGCCTTCCGCGCGCAACAAAACCACCACACTGCCGGGGCCCTCCAGCTTCACGTCACCACTTTGCACGTTGTAGCTATTTCCGCCGCGCGATCCTTCCAGCCGGCATGGACCGCACCCTCGTCCGCCGTTCCAGTCGCCGTCAGAATCGCCGCAGCACATGCGGTGATCGCCGGCTACCGCCGGCACGGAGTAGCCAAGCCATTGCGCCTTCTCCGCCGCCGCTGCCCAAGCGTCCACTTCCTGCGCCAGCCCCACCTTCACTTCACGCTCTTCCACCTTCGCATTTGTAATTTGCGGTTTGCCGCCTGACTGGATGGATTGTGCGCGAGCATTCAGGCAAAGTGTCGCGACCACGAATAGAACGACCATGGCATCCGCAATCCTTCGTTCCAAGCCAACCCTTGCTGTCATTGCAAACTCCTGTCCAAGAGCGAGATTCTTACTGATCCCTGATCTCTGAACTCCGCCTCACTTATTCAAAATCTCCATCAAATACTCATTTCCCTCTTTCGAGTTCATCAACGAAAGCTTTTCCACCGCCCGCTTTTTCAACTCCGGGTCCTTCTCGCTCTTGGCAATCGCCACCAGCCCTTTCGCGTTTCCGCCGATGAAATAAGCGTTCAGCACTTCTTCTCTCAGGCTGCGGTCCGTGTCTTTCGCGTAGATTGATTGCAAAACGTCGCTCTTGCCCATCAGTCCGAGGTTGCGAACCGCTGTCCGCCGCAGTTCCGGATCTTTATCGGTCTCCGCAATCTGCACCAGTTTGTCCGACTGTCCGGCAAGAAAAAATCCCTGCAGAATTTCCCGCCGCACGTCCGTTGAAGGTTCCAGCTGATAAAGCTGCTGCAGTTCGTTCTGGCCGCCGACCAGGCCAAGGTTTCGGATTGCGTCACGCTTCAGACTTTCGTCTTTTTCGCCCTTCGCCAGCTTGAAAAGTTCTTCGCGATTTCCCGAAATCATGTAGCTGCGAATTACCGCGCGCTTCACGCCGGCGTCCGTACTGTTTGTGTACACAGCCTCCAGAGTAGCCGTGGCGCGATTGCCGCCGAAGATTCCCAGATATTCCACGGCCTTGCGCTGCAGGTCCGGATTGCTCTGTCCTTGTGCGATTTTTCCCAACACTTCGCGCGCTTCCGGCGATCCGTTCTGCGCCAGCACGAAAAGCATCTTCGCTTTATCCTTCGGCGACGCCGTTCCAGCCAGCCGTTTTTCGATCATCTGAATCCCGCGCTGCGGATCGCTATTCATCAAACCCTGCAGCGCCAAAGTTTTCAGTTCTTCGTCGCTCTGCAAGTCGGGATTCACCGGATGTCCGCTGGACTGCCGAACCTCGATTTCCAAGGCTTCCGCATCTTTCTTCCAGCGGCTCTGCGGAAATTTGCTCTTAAGACTTGCGATGGTTGCCAGAGCGGTGTCCCGCTTGCCCGACTGATTTTCCGCATACGCTTTCCAATACATCGCCGCGTCCGTTCGTGGACCGTTTTTCTGCGCCAGTTCGTCGAATTTCTGCTCTGCCTGCTGGTATTTTCCGTCGTCCAGCGCTTCGCGGGCCGTGTCGTATAGGTCTTGCATCTGGTCCAGCTTCTCCTGCTCGCGATCCTTCTTTTCCTGTTCGCGATCCTTCTTTTCCTGTTCCCGGTCGCGCGCTTCCTGTTCCGCATCACGGCGGTCCTGTTCGCTCTGTTGTGAGGCAAAGTGATCGGGCTCCTGCATTAATTCCATGAAACCGGGTGCATTTTCTCCGGGCACGTTTTCTCCGGCAAATGGTTGCCGTTCACGCGCCCGTGCAGGCATGGCCAGCAGCCCCGCAATCAAGCCTGTGACCATCATTCTTTTCAGTCCACCTTCCATCCTCTCGCCCCCGTTCATACTTTGTTCCTCGCTTTCGGTGTCGAATCGTTTTGCGCCGGCACGGATTTATTTCCCGCTGCCTCCGCGCGTAATTCCTGCCGGACCACCCGGACCTTCAACAAAATTCCCTGCGCCGCAATTCGCTTTTGGATCGATTCGAATTGCGCTGGCGTCACTTCTGCCGGACTGTTGGCAACGTCCAGCAGCACCCGCTGCAATTCGTCCAGCGTGCTGGCGATGGCGTTGTCGCCGCCCTCCAGCGCGGTCTGCCGGTACAAGCGGTTTTCGTCCACCAGGTCTTCGGCGCGCTTCTGTGCAGTCGAAATATTGATCAGCTTTTTCCCGGCATCGCCCGGCTGCGCGTTCGAAAGCTCCATCAAGATCATTTCGGATTTGCCCAGATGCTCGCCCACCGCAACCAGCAAAACTCGTTCGCGTACTTTGCTTGCATCGACGATTTCTTCGCCGTCCTTACCTGGACCGGTTTTGCGGCCTGCATAAAACGCCAGCACCAGCAACGCAGCCGCGACTCCGGCCGCTAGCAACCTTCGCGGCGCAAGCCACGCGCTCCACCAATTCGCGTCCTTTTTCGGAGCACCCTCCGGCAGGCGATTCGCAATTTGCCGCCACACTTTTGCGCCATACTCTTCGCCCGGATCGGGCACTGGTATCGCATCCAATGCCTGAAACACTTCTTCCATTCGTTCGAGCTCCGCACGGCACTCGCCACACTCCTGTAAATGCGCCGCAATCGTCTCGCGTCCCTTCATTTCGCCTTCCCGGTAGGCAAACAGCTCTTCTTCCGTTGTGTGTTTCATGATTCCGTTCCCACCGCCTTGGCCGCGCCGCGCCCTTCTGCAAAAGGTTTCAAGGCCGCCCGCAATTTCTGTACTGCCCGGAATACCGTGTTTTTCGCCGCGCTGCTGTTTGATTTCAGGACCGCGGCAATTTCTTCGATTCCGCAGCCGTCCCAGTGCCGCATCACGATCGCGGTGCGCTCCGCGGGTGTCAGCGCATCCAGCGCTTCCTTCATTTTTTTCGCCAGTTGCGCGCTACCGGCCAGCCGCTCCGGCGACGGTGCCGAATCTCTCAACTTCTCCAGCGGATCAATTTCCGATTCGCCTTCCGTCGTTCGCAGAGGAACTTCCCGCCGTGCCTCTTCATTCTTTTTCTGCCGCAGCCGGTCAATCGCATAGTTCGCCGCAATGCGATACACCCAAGTTCCGAAATTGGCGTTTCCGGCAAACTGTTGCAGCTTCTGGAACGCCCGCAAGAACGCCTCCTGCACCACTTCTTCTGCATCCTGCGAATTTCCCGTCATGCGATAAGCCACGCGATAAACGTAAGCGCTGTGCCGTTCGACGAGCACACGATAAGCCTCACGCTCGCCAGCCAGCGTCCGCTCAACCGCGGCCGTGTCGCTGATCCCGCCCGCGTCGCAGCCGGCAAACGCCTCAGCCATTTCGCCACTCTCTCGCATCCTCACGATTAGACAGGTTTTCCTCTTCCCGGTTAGGTCTCGGTCTTCTTGTGCTGTCTGCGGTCGCAACCGTTCTACCGGCCCCGACTCGGTCGGGGCCATCCTGTGTACCGCGGGTTTATCCCGCCGTAGTTCCTTTCCTAGCGGCCGGTCTTCAGACCGGTGCTTTTGGACGTGGCCCAACCAAGCCCCAGCTCCGCCTCTATTTCGCTCTGCCACGCCAAAATACCGTATCATTACAAAGGACTTACCCCGCATGCATAACAGGTTTCAGGGTTTGTACTTACAAACCCTGAGATGAAAAGGGAGCGTATCTTGATTGCACGCTATACCCGCCAAGAAATGGGCCGCGTCTGGAGTGACGCCAACAAGTACTCCAAGTGGCTGGAAGTCGAACTGGCGGCCACGGAGACGCTCGCGGAATCCGGCGAAGTTCCGAAAGATGCCGCCGCGACAATTCGCGCTCGCGCAAAAGTAGACGCTGTTCGAATCAGCGAAATCGAAGCGCGCGTAAAACACGACGTAATCGCATTCACCATGAACGTCGGAGAATCCATCGGCGATCCTGAGGTAGCGCGCTGGCTGCATTACGGAATGACTTCGAACGACGTGGTGGACACTGCGCAAGCACTGCTGGTCCGCGACGCGTCGCGATTGATTGCGGAAGCATTGGCAAAATTCAGCGAAGTGCTCGCTCGCCGCGCACAGCAATTTCGCAACACCCCGCAAATCGGACGCACGCATGGAATTCATGCCGAGCCGATCACCTTCGGATTGAAAATCGCCAACTGGTACGCGGAAAATCAGCGCAACATCGAGCGCTTCGCGGATGCCGCGGCGCAGATGCGCGTCGGGAAAATCTCCGGCGCAGTGGGCAATGCTTCGCATCTCGGGCCGGAAACCGAAGAGCGTATTTGCCAGCGTCTGGGATTAAATGTTGCGCCAGTGGCTTCGCAAGTGATTCAGCGCGACCGCCACGCGCATTATCTCAGCGCGCTGGCGCTGATCGCCGCAACGCTGGAAAAAATCGCCATCGAAATTCGCCACTTGCAGCGCACTGAAGTGCGCGAAGCGGAAGAACCGTTCGGCGGCGAGCAGCGCGGCAGTTCCGCGATGCCGCACAAACGCAATCCTGTAGTGTGTGAACAAATCAGCGGCCTCGCGCGGCTGGTGCGTTCGAACATGATTGCCGCTTTCGAGAATATTGGCTTGTGGCACGAGCGCGATATTTCACACAGTTCCGTCGAACGGATTGTTCTTCCCGATTCCACAATCCTGATTGATTACATGCTGGCGAAAATGACGGCAGTGATTGCCGACATGCGCGTTTTTCCCGAACGCATGAAGAAAAATCTCGACGCCACGCAAGGTTTGGTTTTCTCCGGGCAGTTGCTGCAGGATTTGGTGGAAAAAGGAATGCCGCGCGACGACGCCTACAAGGCGGTGCAGGAAAATGCCATGGCCGCGTGGGAAACCGATACCAGTTTCCGCGACCGCGTCGCAAGCGATTCGCGCATCACAAACTTCCTCGACGCCAAAGCGCTGGAACATACGTTCGATTTGCGGCGCCAACTGCGCTATGTGGACGCGATTTTCGCCCGTGTGTTTAGCGAAAAGCCCAGCGAAAAAACCGCCACGAGCAAAGCTTAAAATTAAGTTCGCTGGAGATTTATCTCTGAAAAACAGAAGCGAGCCGACCCTTTCGGGGCGGCTCGCTTTTTTCACCTCTTCTGATTTCAGTGTGAACTGAACTCAGCTGCGGAGGCGGAAATCCAAAATCGAAAAAGCACCGGTCTGAAGACCGGCCGCTACGATGGCAACTGCAAAACTACGCCCGCCTCGGACGACGGCCGCTACCAAGGCAACTAGCAAACAAAAGGCAACGACAAAAACAAAAAAACTACTCGACGCGCTGGACGTAGCGGGCTTCGGAAGTGTCCACGCGAATCTTATCACCTTCGTTGACGAATGGGGGAACGGGAACTACCAAGCCGGTTTCGAGAGTTGCTGGTTTCATCACCGAGCTGGCGGTGGCTTTCTGGATGGTCGGTTCGGTTTGCGTTACGCGCAGATCCATCGTGTCCGGCAGGTTGATGCCGATGGCTTTTTCGTCGTGAAATTCCACTTTCACAAGCGTGTTTGGCACCAGGTAGTAGGTGGTTTCGCCGAGTTCTTCGCGCGACATTTCCATCTGCTCGTAAGTTTTCGTATTCATGAAATGGAAGCTGTCGCCTTCGCTGTAGAGATATTCGAATTCGATTTCATCGAGGATGGCGCGTTCGACAAATTCTTCCGCGCGGAAGCGGTAATCAATCATAGTTCCGGTGCGGAGACTTTTCAGACGGGTCTGCATGGAACCGCGCTTGTTGCCCGGAGTGCGGTGGTCGGTGCTGAACACGGTGTACAGTTCGTTCTCGTGCAGGATGACCATGCCGGGGCGGATTTGTGTGGCTTTAAGGCTGCTCATTTTCGTCCGATACCTTCAGTTTGATTTCGTAAATTCTTTTTCAACTCTTCTTCAACTCAGGGTTCGTAACACACAACGTCTTTACCACAGGGGTTGAAAAACAGACCCTGTAACTCCAAGCGGTCGCTGTAAGAGGCGGCGCGAATGGAATGACCTGCGTATTACGGGCAGGCACGAGGCGCGCAAAACGGGAAAAAGTGTTCCGCGCGAATAAATAGTATAAGTGGCGCTATTCCATGTGGTCAATTGGGCTTCGATGATTCTCCTGTTCGTGCGCGGGCGGCTTCGGCCATGATTTTTTCAATTTCGGCGGGATCGCGGGGGAGGCGCTCGCTGAGAAATTCAAATCCGGTATCGGTGATCAGCAGGTCGTCTTCGATGCGCACGCCGAGATTTTCTTCCGGGATGTAGATGCCGGGTTCGACGGTGACAACCTGGCCTGGAACGAGCGGCTTGCAATAGTCGCCGGGATCGTGGACATCGAGCCCGATGTTGTGGCCGAGGCCGTGGATGTAATACTGGCCGAGTCTTTTGCCGTGCAAGTCTTTGCCGTGCGAGTTGATGTAATCGTAGGAAATTTTGTAGAGGCTTTTGTCGCCGGACTTGCAATAGTTCATGCCGGGTTTGACGGCGGCGAAGACGGCATTCTGAGCGCCGAGAACGATTTCGTAGATTTCGCGCTGGCGCGACGTGAATTTCCCGTTGGCAGGGAGGGTGCGAGTGATGTCGGACGAGTAGCCGGAAAACTGTGCGCCGACGTCCATGACCACGATGTCGCCATCGGCAATTTTGCGGGCCAGCTTGTCGTAATGCAGGACGGTGGAGTTGGGACCGGCGCCAACGATCGGAGCATAGCCTTCGGCTTCGGAGCCGCCCATGGCGTGAACTTCCAGCATTTGTGCGGCGACCTGATATTCGTAGAGGCCGGGACGCATCATTTTCATGGCTTCCAGATGTGCTTCGAGCGAGAGATTGATGGCTTTCTTGAGGAATGCGATTTCGCCGGGCGATTTAATCATGCGCAAGGTTTCAATCACGCCGCGAATGTCTTTTAGTTTGACCGAAGGATCGACGAGCTGGAGCCAATCCACAACCGCCTTTTCGTGGGGATAACCGCCGACCTCCTTTTCGTAGGGCAGGATGGTGGCGAAGTTGGGATAGACCTTGGTGAGCTTTTCCACAGCGGCGCGCATTTGGCCGAACGGTTGCACGGAGGCGAAGCCAGTACGCGCGGAAATATCAGGATCGGTCGGCGACATGCGGACACCGTTCCATTTTTCTTTGCCGGGATCTTTAGCGGGAAGAAAAAGAATCTCGCGCGGGCCGTCCCAGGAATCGCGAGCTTGCCCAGCTTTCAACGCGGGGAGAATGATCAGGCCGGCTTCTTCTTCGTTGTGGCCGGTGAGGTAATAAAAATCATCTTCCTGGGCGAAAATGTAAGCCTGAGAGATTTCTTCGCGGCCAGTGAACCCCCAAAGAATTACAGGCGCGTCGGTCTGTGAGGCAAGCCGCGCGCGACGGGCAGCGTAGACTTCGTTGGGTTCGCGATCACGACGTTGTTGAGCAAGCGAGACATTCGCCGACGCACAAGCGAGTAAGAGGGCAAGAGCGGCGATGCAGATGGCGCGGACGTTAGACTGCGGGGCAAATTTCATCCAAGGACCTCGTCGAAGTGGAAAGCGCAATCGGGACTTTGGGCGAGGCCGAAACGCGCCATGAGTGGTTTGGGATGGCAACCAAACCACGGCGGGGAATTGTATCCGAAGCGCGAGGGATGCGGAAATCCGGAGAAGCTGTACCCCTACCCCCTGGCCTTCTTGCAAAGAGCGTGCAAGCGACTGAAAAGATTGGCGATGGCGAGTCACTCTTGTGAAAGAGTGAAAAGAGTGCGTAAGTGCAAGAAAACAAAGGGTCGGAAATTTACCGCTTTCTGCGGAATTGCGAAAGAGTGCGGAAGCGAAAGAAAAAGCAGGAGTTAGTTCGGATTGTGAACGAGGGGACGGAAAAAGAGTTTGCAAGTAATTGAAAACACGAGAGGCGAAAATGGCGGCGAGGGACCGAACGCAGGACAGTTGACGGTGAGGTTCGATTTCACAACGTATCGTAGCACGGATATTGTTATTAATATCGATATATAACTGAACATTATATAGTTCGAACGGCAGGCGAACGGAAAAATCAAATCCCGCGCCCTTAAAACCGGATGGTGCGGCACCCGTGCTAAGATTTGGGAGTCGAGTTGACGGAGCGGAAAAGCGAAGAGAGATTCCTCAGTACGCTCGGAATGACGGTCGATTGCAGGCCAGTGCACGCTGCCTGCGCCTGTGAGAATTGCGAGCCGCTAGCGGATCGGCTCCCACATTCGGCATTGCGGCACGCTCAGCGCGTTCTTGCGCATCCAGACGCCCCAGGTGAGTGGCCCGGCTTTCTCATTGGTGATTGGGCGGCCCGTGAGCTTCAGGGCTAGTTTGACCTGACCGTGATGATAGCCCTCGTGCCAGAGCATGTGCTGGAGGAGAAGGATTGGGTGGTCGTAGTGAAGATTCATCTCCTGGCCTGCCTGCACTCTGCTCTTTACTGCGTCGCGCACCGCCTTGGCGCTTTCGTTCAGCATCTGCGCGATGCGAGCTGGGTCACGCTCGGCCAACCACTCTTCCTCGGGCAGCTTTTTGGCGAACTCGGGGGCGTCCTCGAAGACGAACACGAGACGGACATAGTGGATGTGTGTGAACAACTCCGCGATGGATGGGCTGCCGTCCATCGACTTGGTCTCCAGCCCGCCTTCCGGGAGGGCGCGGAGCAGGTTGACGAGGATGGTGTTGTTGCGGTCCCAGGAGTCCAGCAGAGCCTCAAGCAGTGGTTGGTCTGATGCGTCCGGCATATCGACACTCCGTTTATTGATGAGAAAATTGCTACGAATTTTTTAAGCTGCCACTGTGTCGGCCTCCGGGTCAAGCACTTGGGGGGTTCGTGGTGCGTGAAGTTTTGCAAGTTGACGGAGCGAAAAAGCGAAGAGAGATTCCTCGCTTTGCTCGGAAATGACGGGTTTGGGCCATGGCTATGCCTGGATTGACGACGGCTGGGAGAATCAGCGGGGAGTGTTGTAGCCGAGCCCGGCGAGGACGCCGGGCATGTAGGCGAAGCTGGCGATTACGCCGGGCATGGGATCGTCGGGATGAATTTCGTACTCGAGATCTACGAAGCCTTTGTAGCCGATTGCGACCAAAGCTTGGAATATTCTTGGCACGGGCATTTTGCCTTCGCCTACGGCGACCTGGCTATCTTTTTCCTGGAAGTTGGCGAGGTCTTTCATGTGGACATTGAACAGCCTGGGTCCGGCTTCGTGGATGGCTTGAACGACGTCAGTGCCGGCACGAACGGTATGTCCGACATCGATGCAACAGCCGATGCGCGGATCAAGATCCTTCACCGCTTTCAATACATCCAGCGGCGAGTGCCACAGCTTATCCTCCGGCCCGTGATTGTGGATGGCGAACTGAATGTCGTATTCGCGTACGAACTTTTCAATTCGCGGCAGAGTTTCCACGGCGGGATCGCCGGCGACAACGACGGAAATACCGGCCCGCTTGCAGTATTCGAATTTGCTGCGAATATCCGCGTCTTCATTTTTATCGAAATAAACTGTTCCGGCGGCGTGGGGTTTGATGCCTGCGGCTGCGTAGTCCGCCAGCGCTGCAGCCTCCTGCTGCGGGTCCGACGGGAGATGATCTTTAACGTCTTTTAGATTTACGGCGGAGATGCCGAGCTGCTTCAGGAAGCCGATCAACCGTGCGCGCTTGAAGTTACGGAAGGTGTAGCTGGCCACGCCTAGACGGATTGGCGAGGCTTCGTCAGGCGGCTGGGGTTGCAGGAGCCATGCTAAGGCGTGGGTTGAAGCAGCGAACGATGTTGCAACAAGTCCGGTGGAAGAGACGAAGCCGCGACGGGAAAAGACGTTTTTCATAGGCGGATTATTTTCTCCCGATGGATAAGTGTGGGGGCGTCGCGCGTAGTATACATCGGCACTCCAGAGTTCCATTGGAAACAAGCCGTGGTGGCCATTAAAATTTCATTGATGATGAAGACGCTAAGAGTGTGAGGAGGGCCTTTCGGCGAGTCATAGAAAAGTTGAATCGCCGAAATAGCTAGCTCTTCTGTGCGTTTAACGCGCCGAGAACAATCAATAAGGAGACCGTCGCAGCGTGAAGGATCACGTGCAGCGTATTTGGCCGAATTCCATTGCGCTCAGGAAGGAAGGCGTGCGTCGCGCCAAACATCACCTGATAGCGTGCGGCGCGCTCTGGCTGGGAAAAGAAGAGGTATGGAATCCACCACGCCTCCAACTCACCACAGAATAAAAACCCGTAACTGATCCAAAGCCACCAGTAGAGCCAGTTCGGATAAGCCCGGCCAAAGTAGCTCGCGCTGACAGCGAGTCCGACAGCAAATGGAGCGAGGCTGATGAGCGTGGCGGCAAGAAGTTTGCTGCCGGAGTTTGCCGCGCGAACGCCTTTCACGTCATTGAGTCTTCCGAGAGGAATCCAATCGTGCAAGGCCAGGAACAGGACGTGAAAAGTCTGGAGCGCGAGTAAAGCGCCGACGGTGAACGGATGCATGAGGACAGGATTATAAGGCACGGGTTAGAAGCTTTTCAGGGGAGACTTTGGGGATTTGGAGGAGCGATCGGAGAGGAGCCAATCCACGCGGGAGAAGATGTCTTTTTTGGAGGCTTGGCCCATGATGCGAAAGACCGGTGAGCCGTCGCGATCGAGAATGATGGTGGCGGGGACGACTTCACCGAGTTGGAAGTTGTGGAGGGTCGCGGGAGTAGCTCCGGTGAAGACAGGGAGAGTGATTTTCTTTTTTTCGAGGAAACGCAGAACTTTGGATGGGGATCTTGCGTCGTCGAGGGAGACAGCTAGGAAAACTATGTCTTGTGACGCGAAATCCTTGGAGAGCTTGGAGAGCATGGGCATTTCATCGCGGCAGGGGAGGCACCAGGTGGCCCAGAAGTTGAGGAGCACGATTTTGCCGCGATAGTCGGAAAGGGAATGCGATTTGCCGGAGAGGTCTGTGAAGGACAATTCGGATGGCGGGGATGTTTGTGCCGGGCTTGGGAAACAACCGATGGAAAGCACGAGAAAGGCTGCCATTGCAAAAGTGTTGAAGCGGGCGGCGATGCGATGAAACCTTGGCAGGTCGAAAATCGAAGAAGCAGAGAGATTCCTCGTCGCTTCGCTCCTCGGAATGACGTGGGTAGCCTCTGCGCTCCCTGGAATGACGTGTAGGGCCGCGTGCGGAGGGATGTTGCGCGAATGTGGCCTGATATTCCGTGCATGTGGCCTGATATTCATGTTAAGCACGACTTGCCGTTTTGTTTGTTAGAAACGATGCGAGAGGACTGCGATCAGTGTGTAGTCGGCGAAAGCGGCGTCGCCGTGTTTGCCATCATGGATGTCTGGGACACTGCGGCGGCGATTGCGCTCGACTGCCCAGGGGCCGTTGACGGAGATGGTGGTGCGGCGGAAGCTATACATTATGCCGGGATCGATGGAGATGATGTAGCCGGGGCGGCGAAATCCGTTACTCGCGCCGAATGCGTCGCGCACAGGAATGCCTTCCATGCGTCCGCCGAAGCTGGCGGACAAGTGCCTCACTCCAGGAATGGCATGGGAAAGACCACCGCGGAAAAGATATTGGTCGGTGACCGACATTATGGCTTCGGTAGGCCGCGAGCGGAAAGTAGGAACGCCATTGGTATCGGCGGGATTGAATAGCCAGGAGCCCTGGAAATACAGCATGGTGTGCAACCAGATCTGACGATAGGCCTGCGTGGCCAGAGTGAATCCCCAGCGGCAATCGCCGGGCTGCAGCGATTGATCGGCGACGGCGGTGATGGTCTGGCCGTTGAGAATAGCGGAGCCTTTGCCGTCGCAAATACCGGTGGGAATTTTCACGCTGCCGCTCAGAGCGACGTTGCCGTTGCTTTCCGTGGGTGGACGAAATAGCCAGGATTGTACGCCGACCTGCATATCGCCAATGCCGCCGATGCGATAGACGCCGACGGGCGGATAGATCTGGTTGCGCGAGCCTTGCAGGACCGGGACATCGGCGATGATGCTCCAGCGGCGGGAGAGTTGATAGTTGATGCCGATGTCAAACAGAAGCTGGTGATTTTCGACCTGAGTGTGATTGATGGCGCGCTGCGTTTGCTCATCGGTGCCAATGAAGTGGCGGAAGGAATTGAATTCGCGGAAACCGATGTTGACGGTGAGCCGGCGCAGCCACTCTGGATCGTGATTGCGGCCTGAGTTGCTGGAGACGGTATCGCCGTCGCAGAGTTCGTCCATGATGCCTTGATTGGAACGAGCAGCGATGCAACCCTGAGCGTGAGCCGATTGAAAAGCGCCGCACGATATAAATACGGCGAAAGCGACACAAGACACACGAAGAGACACAAGCCGATTGGAAGACACAGGCGTTCCCCTAGGACGTCGGTTAGCTCAGGGTTTGTAAAACAAACCCTGAAACTCCGGAATTCGAACACAACCCCGTTAAAAGCTGGCGCGATTTAAGCAGGTGACGAAAATCACGGCAATAATAGAAAAGTGCTAGGGAGCGGAGTTTTTCGGATGTGGACTATTTGAGTTCGACTTCGATGATTTGCCCCGGGGTCATGCCTAAATTGCCGAGGTTGTGAGTGACTTTGGCGTCCACGAAGCGAAAATCGCCGGGGCCGACGCCGTGAGTGGCGGATTGGCCGTCGGGTGAACTCATTGACAAGTTGATTTCGCTGATCGAGACGATGACGTACGGGCGAGCGTGCGCGTGCATCGGAGAAGTGACGCCGGCAGGGAGGACCCAATTGTAAATGCGAGCGCTGGGATTTTCTGCGGCGACGGTCGCGGCCAGCGCGACGGAAGGATTTTCCGGGCGCTGCAGAAGTTCGATGTCGAGAACTTCGTAAGGAGTTTTGCCGACGTTGTGGACGCGGTGAGTGTAGGAAGCGTCGGTGAGAGTGAGGGCGGAAAAATTGCCTGGTTTGCTGGGAGTTGCCGGACCTTCGGGCTCGTTGATTTTTTGTTGCGTGATTTCGGCGTTGGAGAGGTCGATGGCGACGCGGTCGTGGGTGTGCGTGTGGAATTGGGTACGTTGGCCGGGAGGCAGAGTTAATTTTAAGACGATGACTGATTCGTTCTGGAAGAGGACTTTGTGGAGTGGCTCGGCTTCGACGGGAATCGAGGTCTGCGAAGAGGTTTGTTGCGCGACGAACATAGCGGGCAGAACTAAGAGGGAAACTAAACCCATTTTCATGTTGGTCACCCGTGACACGTAGCTGGAAGCGTGACTATCGTATACCGGTTCGTGCAGCTGAGAAAATCTAAGACAAAAGATTTAACACGAGAGAGAACAGAGATAAGAGCACAGAGAATTGGGAGTAACAAGTTAAAGGAAGGTCGGCCCGCGCTAGAAGCCGGGGGCGCCGCTGGAGGCGGGGCGCATTTCTGGGGCGTTTACGCCGAAGCGGAGGTGGGCGAAGTAGGTTTGGCCGAGGGACATGAAGCCGGTGTAGAGGTAGCCCCAGACGAAAAGAAGCAGGAAGGGGATAGTGGCGAAATTCTGGTTGGTAATGGCGTAGACGACAGTGCACGCGAAATAGAGGCCCAGGAAAATTTCCGCGTAGGGCATCCAGCCGGCTTTGTTGCGATATTTTTTTGCGACGAAGCTGTCTTTCTTGCCTTCGATCTTGAATTTTGGCGTGCGGGCAAATTCGCTTTTTACGCCGAAAATGGCTTCGAGAACGGCTTGGGCGTTGCGGATGGAGATGCCGATTCCGGTGGCCATCACGAATGGCATGTAGAAAAAAGTGCGGTACCAGGTTTTGGGGCGAAGCTCTTTTTGCGCGACGAGATAGAAACTGGAAATGGAGCAGGTAGAAGCTAGAAAGAGCGGCAGGTCGATGAGCAGCATCTGAAACCAGCCTTGATAGAAGCGAACGATCATCGCTGGAAGCAGCATTGCGGAAAACAAAACCATAAGCGGGTAGCTGATGTTGGCGGTGAGGTGGAAGAAGGCTTCAGCCTTGACGTGCCAAGGTGCGTTCGAACGGAAGACTTGTGGCAGGATTTTTTTTGCGGTTTGCATCAGGCCCTTGGCCCAGCGGGCTTGTTGCGCTTTGAAGCCGTTCATGTCGACTGGCAGCTCGCTGGTACATTCGATGTCCGGGAGATAAAGAAATTTCCAGCCCTTGAGCTGCGCGCGGTAGGACAAGTCGGTGTCTTCGGTGAGGGTGTCGTGCTCCCAGCCGCCAGCGGAATCGATGGCGGCGCGGCGCCAGACGCCTGCGGTGCCATTGAAATTGAAAAAAGTGCCGCGGCGGGAGCGGGCACCGTGTTCGACGACGAAATGGCCGTCGAGCAGGATGGTTTCGACTTGCGTGAGGAGCGAGTAATCGCGATTGAGATAGGTCCAGCGAGTTTGCGCCATGCCGATTTTGGGATTTTGGAAATAGGGAATTGTACGGCGGAGGAAATCGGATTCGGGAATGAAGTCGGCGTCAAAGATGGCGATGAATTCGCCGCGGGCGGTTTTCAGGCCGTTTTCGAGGGCGCCGGCTTTGTAGCCTTCGCGATTGGTGCGGTGAATGTAAGTGATGGGTACGCCTTGCGCGGCGTGGCGTTCGACGCAGGCGCGGGCGACTTCGCGGGTTTCGTCAGTGGAGTCGTCAAGGACCTGGATGTCGAGAAGTTCGGGTGGGTAATCGAAGCGCGAAACGGCTTCGACTAGACGTTCGATGACGTAGCGTTCGTTATAAATGGGAAGTTGTACGGTGACGCGCGGCCATTGGGCGACTTCGGGCGGCGGCCCGGGAACGTTCTTGCGATATTTGTAGTAATCGTAGACGAGCCAGTAGCGATGGAGACCGTAAACCGCGAGGATGATGAGCACGATGAAGTACGGAATCATCATCGCGAGGTCGAAAGCGTTGGCGTGGTAGATGCCGGAGAAGGTGCGGTCGGTGGCCTTGTGCCAGTAGTTGGAAATGGGATTCTGGGCAAGGAGCCAGAGGGTGGCGAGGAGATTCATGGACGGAGATAGTTTACGAAGTTTGCGAGGGGCGCGCTAGGGGAGCAGGGAGAGAAACTTGCAGTGCAATAGGTGTTAGCGGTGCGTTCCCTTGAAAGTGCTAACGGGTCAGGGCTTTATCCACCTTGCAACGACCATCGCTAAGACCAAGCCGCTCAGGCCGACAACGAGGTCGAGAAGGTGCATCCCCTTTTCTGTCGCGTAGCTCGGCTTCCAGTTTGACTTTACTGCAAAGCGAACGATCGCCAGGAGCATGCCTCCCGATACCATCACTGCCAGCAGAACCTTCGAATCATGAACGAAAATGAATGCAATGGCCAAACGAATCGATACCTACGCCAACGCGCCTGCAATCAGCATGAGTCTTTCTTTCGCCAGGAGCACTGCCACTGCGGCACAAATGCCCGATTTGATTGCGTAAGAACGATCAGTTGCATGGGTCCAAAGAGGCCCGAGATGGCGACGATTGAAAACGCAAAAATGACCAGATAAGAACAGATCGCGCAATTGGTTAACGCCGCCTGACGAGGCCTTGAAAGCGTCTCCAGCGATTATCCGTTTCTAATTTGGCATAACTTAGACTAGCTTACTGACGCGGAGTCAGAAGTTCTCCACGTTTTCAACATGTTTCTTGCAGATGGGGCATAATCGCGCGGCGATGATCGAGACAAAGAGCGTACGGAGTGAAAACCGGCTGCGCGAGATTGCAGTTGCGTTTTTGCGGCTGGGATTTATTGCGTTTGGCGGGGCGGTGGCGCATATCGCGTTGATGGAGGAGGAATTTGTGCGGCGGCGAAGGTGGTTGAGCCGCGAGGAGTTTGTGGATCGGGTGGGAGCGGTGAACCTGCTGCCGGGGCCGAGTTCGACTGAGATGGCGATTTATCTGGGGCACTTGCGCGGGGGATTTCCGGGGCTGCTGATTGCGGGCGCGGCGTTTATTTTGCCTTCGGCGTTGATGATGTGCGTGATGGCGTGGGCGTATGTGAGGTATGGCGCGCTGCCGCAGATTGCCGGAGTGTTGTGGGGAGTGAAGCCGGTGGTGGTGGTGCTGATCGCGCAGGCGGTGTGGTCGCTGGGGAAGACGGTGTTGAAGTCGCGCGAGTTGATGGTGATTGCGGCGATTGTGCTGGGTCTGGCGGCGATGCATGTGGCGACTTTGGCGCTGCTGATTGGAACGGGCGTGGCGTGGATTGTGGCGAATCGGTTTGGGCAGGGTCGTGATGCGCAGAGCGGAATTGTGGCTGCTGCGGCCGGTGCTGCTGGAAGTGCGGCGGGCGTTGCAAGTGGAGCGGCAACTGCGGCGGCAACGACTACCGGCGTGTTTGTTTATTTTTTGAAGATTGGGGCGCTGCTGTTTGGCAGTGGGTATGTGCTGCTGGCGGTGTTGCGCGAGGATCTGGTCACGCGGATGCATTGGCTTACGGAATCGCAATTGTTGGATGGAATCGCGGTGAGCCAGGCGACGCCGGGGCCGTTTTTCACGGTCGCTACATTTTTGGGGTATGTGCTTTCGGGATGGCGTGGCGCGGGGCTGGCGACGATTGGAATGTTTGTGCCGGCGTTTACGTATGTCGCGATAACGGCGAACGTTTTGCCGCGGCTGCGAAAATCGCCGACGGCGGGCGCGTTTTTGGATGGAGTGAATGCGGCGGCGGTGGCGTTGATGGCGTTTGTGGGATTTCAGTTTGCGCGGGAGTCGGTGGTGACGCCGCTGGCGGCGGTGATTGCGGTGGTTAGTGCGGTGCTGGCATTTCGTTATCGCGTGAATTCGGCTTGGTTGATTCTGGGTGGGGCGGTGGTCGGATTGGTGGTTCGTTTAGTCACAAGCTCGCCGGTGTGAGAGTGCAACCGCTCAGGCGATTAACCTTCCTGCTTTCTGTGAGTACAAGTTCTAAGTGCCGTCGGATAAAAGTTGTGGGAGAGAGCTCACGACAACAACCGCCGGTATCATTTGCTCGCTCGATTTCGCTAAGGGCTGCAATGAAGCCGGAATGCTAGACTCTGCCATCAAGACTGGCGAAGTTTTGCCTCCAATTCCAGTGTGGAAGGTGTTATTGCTGGCGCTCTTGGTTCCAATTGGCATCGCGGCTGGGTTCCTGGCAGTGTTCGCCGCTGCCGATCGGCCCGTTTCCCCTGCCGAGTTCCAGGCTGACCCGCTCATGGGCCAGAAAATCGCCGACCGCGACAACGGAATCGTTTTGATGCATGCGCTCGTTCAGCTGGGGTTCGCGGTTTTAGGAAGTTGGTATGTTAAATTTCGCAGCGGGAATCGAATATTGTTTCTTGCGATCGTCATTCCCATCGGCGCGATCGTGTTTCTCATCACGGTGGTTGGATTGATCGCGAAATGAGAAAGTACGAACTCGCCTCCGCTGCGGCCGGCCCTATCGACACGTAATGCCGCGAGGCAACTAAGGGACGAGGACGATTTTGCCGAAGGCGCCGTTGGGTTTCATTACGTCGATGTGTGCTTGCGCGGCATCTTTCAGCGGGATTTCGGAGCCGACCACAGGACGCAGCGTGCCATTTTCCAGGCCAGCCTTGATGCCTGCATGAACGTCGATAGCTTCGGCATCGGTGAGCGCCCACAGAGTGAACGCGTGAACCGCCGCGCGACGGCTCATGAGGTCGCGCGGGGTGATAGTAACGTCGCCGCGGCTCCCGATGACGATGACCCGACCATACTGCGCGAGAAGTTTCAAGTCGGCACCAAGATTCACGTTGGCCAACATTTCCAAAACAATGTCGACGCCGCGGCCGCCGCTGGCTTTCATGATTTCGTCTTTGTAGCTGGCCCTCGAATGATCGAAAGCCTGGTGTGCACCTTCGCGCTTTACGAGTTCGAGGCCTTTGGCGGTTCCAGCAGTGCCAAAAACGGTGAGGCCCATCGCGCGCGCGATTTGCACCGACGCAATGCCGACGCCGCCGCTCGCCCCGTGGACCAGAACGGTTTCACCACCGTGCGCTTTCGCTTGATGATGGATGGCGTGGTACGCCGTGCCATAGGGAATGAAGACGCCGGCGCCTTGTGGGAAAGAAAGCCGATCGGGTAAGGGAAAAACTTGCGACTCAAGCGCGAGCCCGTATTCGGCGTAAGTGCCGGATAGACTTTTCGCTACGTAGACGCGGTCGCCTGGTTTAACTTTTTTCACGCCATCGCCGACGGAATCGATGACGCCTGCCCCGTCTGTGCCGGGAGTGTAAGGAAGCGGCGGCAGTACCGCGTAATTGCCGGAGCGCGCGTAAGTGTCAGCGGGATTCACACCGGCGGCGTGGATTTTTACCAGCACTTGTCCGGCGGCGGGTTTGGGTGTGGGAGTTTCTTCGAGTTTCATTACTTCAGGACCGCCGAATTGACGAACGAGAATGGCTTTCATTGGTTGCTCCCGCGATGGAAATCAGAAAATAGAAAATGGAAACGCGAAACCGCACCAAACCAACGTACAGCTAAAAATGGTCGTCGGTGGCATGGGCGTGTTGTTTTTCCACTAAACCCGCTGCCTGGCCCCAGGCCGTGGTTTGCCAGTTGTCCTTGCCTTTTTTCAGGGGAATCCATGGGGGCAGCGGCTGATTTAAATATTGCGCCAGAGCGAAGATATAGGGTTCGTACATGCGGCGAAGTTCCAGGAGACGGTTATCGGCGGCCTCGCCGTCGTTGAGCTTCAGGCCGTGCTGGGCGAGCACATCGCGGATGCGGCCAAGTTCAGCCGGCGGAAGACGATCCTCCGGCAACGGTCGCGGTGAAGTGCCAAAGACTTGTGAAAGATCGACCACTGCATGCCGCGCAATGGCGAAGGTAAGTTCAGCCTGGCGTTCGCAAGCGCCATCAACGCCGACCATCACCAGGGAGCAGGTGTCAAGGATGGCGGTAAGTGATGCGACCCAGGACTGGTTGTCGTGCTGCGAGCGGAAATACGCCAGCACCGGATAGCTGAGATGGCTTTCCATCAGCTCCGCGCACCAGAGTTCCCAATCCTTCAGTAGCACGCGCAGCGCTTCACTTCCCTGCGGGTAGCTGTGGCGACGAAGAAGTTCGCCAGCGGTTGGCGGAGTACCGGCACGCGAGTCGAGTAGCGAGATATTTACTTCGCGCTGGGAAAATGAGCCGTAGATGAAAGGCAAGTAACCGATAACGCCCGCGAGGAAGCCGAAGCCGAGCCCCGCTTCGGTGACGACCAGCGCGCGAGCGATGCCGGAACGCGGGACCACGTCGCCAAGACCCAGCGTGAAGAAAGTTGTGCCGCTGAGATACGCATCTGTCCAAAAGCTCGGCGTCATTCCAGCAACGTTAAGAGCGGAACCTGCACCGTATTGCATCAGCCCGAAGCTCAGCACCAGCCCTACGGCCCAGACCGCGACGAGAATGAGGAGCGAGAGTGGACCGAAGACTCCGAATGCCGACTCACGAACTTTGTTGGAAGGAAGCAACTGCGCAACGAATTTCCAGATGCGCCAGAAGTTCTTATAGAAAAATCGCGAGAGGCGGAATCGCCGAGTCACGCGCCGCGGGAGGATGATGACTTCGAAGGCGTCCCAAACGACGATGAGAAGGATAGCGACGCCGGTCAGGAACGCGGCTGGAGACGTGAGCATGGGCGGAATTGTACCTGTTTGACCGGCGAATGTGTTGCGGCGGTCAGCTGTTCAGCTTGGCGGTGACGGAAATTTCCGCTTTGAAAAGTTTTGAAACTGGGCAGCCGTTTTCGGCGGCTTTCACGGCGGCATCGAATTTCGCTTTGTCGGCGCCGGGAATGGTGGCGACGAGATCGAGATGGCTTTTGGTGATGGAAAAGCCATCGCCGACTTTGTCGAGCGTGATTGTGGCGGTGGTTTCGAGTTTTTGCGCGGTCATTCCCGCCCCGCCAAGCTGCGCGGAAAGCGCCATGGTGAAACATCCGGCATGTGCCGCGGCGAGAAGCTCTTCCGGATTAGTGCCAATGCCACTTTCAAAGCGCGAGTGGAACGAATAGGCGGTTTGTTTGAGTACGCCGCTGTCGGTGGAGAGGGTGCCTTTGCCGGATTTCAGATCACCTTGCCAGACTGCGGAAGCTTTGCGCTGCATGATTACATCCTCCAGTTGAAAGCTATGAATGCTTTGAATCTACCGATTCGATTCGCGCGGCAGCGTTCCAGGTATATTAGCAAGAGATTCGACTGACGACATACTCGCACAGAATGCATCCTTCGCTACGATCGCTTGCGCACCGACCGTGGGCTTTGCCGACAGGTCCCTGGGTGATGGCGCAGAAATGGCACGACTTGCTTTTCGCGCATTGGGCGGTTGCACCGGAGACGCTTCGAAGACTAGTTCCTGCGAAACTTGAACTCGATACGTTGAACGGGCAAGCGTGGATTGGGGTCGTGCCGTTTACGATGTCGGGCGTACGGCTACGTGGAACGCCAGCGCTGCCGTGGCTTTCAACGTTTCCGGAATTAAATGTACGCACTTACGTTACGGCGGAGGGCAGGCCGGGTGTATGGTTCTTCAGCCTGGATGCGGCGAATCGGCTGGCAGTCGAACTTGCAAGATTCTGGTTCCATCTTCCGTATTTCCACGCGCGCATGAACTCGAAAGCAAAGTCAGAGGGAATCGAGTATTTCTCGCGCCGCGATGATCGGCGCGGAGGCGCTGAACAACTGCAAGCGAGTTACAGCGGCAAAGGTTCGTGGTTCGAAGCAAAACCCGGAACGCTGGCGTATTTCTTGACGGAACGGTATTGCTTATATGCGCAGAAGCCGAGCGGCGAATTGCTGCGTGGCGAGATTCACCATGCGTCATGGAAGTTGCAGGAGGCGCAGGCGTCGTTCGCAGTGAACACAATGACGGAAAATCTCGGTATTCAAACCTCGGGACCGCCCGCGAGACTGCATTTTTCAAAATTGCAGGAAATGATTGCATGGGCGCCGCAGAGGGTCGACGTCTAGTATCACCATTTGTGGAAAACGAAAAAAACACCTAGCACCAAACACGCGGCGCCGACGCCATAGTTCCACTTCAATTTCTCGCCGAGATAAGTGACGGAGAAGACCGCGAACACGGTCAACGTAATTACTTCCTGGATGGTCTTGAGCTGCGCGGTGTTGAATTCGTAGGAGCCGATACGGTTTGCCGGTACCTGGAAACAATATTCGAAAAATGCGATTCCCCAACTGGCGATAATTACTTTCCACAGCGCCTCGCTACGGTATTTCAGGTGGCCGTACCACGCAAAGGTCATGAAAATATTTGAGACGGTCAGGAGGAGAATGGTGCGCATGTTTTTCGTGAGCTCCAGCGATGAAGGGATGTGGAAGTGAGACGTTCTGCATTCGGGCTAAACGACGAGGAAATTTTGGCCCTAACGGGCGAGTGTAGGCAAATCAAACGTTGAGAGTGAGCGAGACGAGACCTGGTGGCGTCATGGGGGCTACTGGCGGCATTTTGGAACGATCTACCGGACGATAGAGAGTGTCGCGCTCGACGGGTACGCGGCCGGCGGCGCGAATCAGGCGTTCGAGTTCGGCGCGTGGCGTGAACTCGGAAGTTTTTGCACCGGCGTCATGATAAATCTTTTCTTCGACCACGGTGCCGTCGAGATCGTTGGCGCCGAAGCGCAGAGCGATCTGCGCGATGCTTGGCGTGAGCATGATCCAGTAGGCCTTGATGTGTTCAAAATTATCGAGCATCAGGCGCGAGATGGCGATGTTGCGGAGGTCGAGATAGCCGGTGGTTTTCGGGATATGCGAGAGCGGCGTGTTGTCCGGGTGAAACGCCAATGGAATGAACGCCACGAATCCGTGTGTCTGGTCCTGCACTTCGCGCAGCTTGACGAGGTGATCGACGCGTTCTTCTTCGGTTTCCACGTGACCGTAAAGCATGGTGGCGTTGGAAGGCAAACCGATTTCGTGGGCTTTTTTGGCGGTATTCAACCAAACCTGTCCGCTGACTTTGTGGTCGCAGATGACGCGGCGCACACGAGGATGGAAAATTTCCGCGCCGCCGCCGGGGCAGGAGTCCACACCAGCTTCTTTCATACGGCGCAGCGTTTCTTCGATGGAGATTTTCGCGATGCGTGAAAAATAATGAACTTCGACCATCGTGAAGGCTTTGAGGTGAACGCCGGGGCAGCGCTGCTTCAGACCGCGGATCATTTCCAGAAAATAATCGAATGGCAGGTCGGGATGCAGACCGCCAACGATGTGGAATTCGGTGGCGCCTTCGCGCACGCCCTGTTCGGCGCGTTGATAAATTTCTTCGAGCGCGTAAGTGTAAGCGCCCGGCGAGTTTGGATCGCGGCCAAACGCGCATAGCTTGCAATGAGCCACGCAGACGTTGGTGGGGTTAATGTGGCGATTGACGTTGAAATAAGTGACGTTGCCATGTTTTTTCTCGCGCACGTAGTTGGCTAGCCAGCCGACAGCGAGCAGATCCGGCGAACGGTAGAGCTCAATGCCGTCTTCGAAAGCGAGGCGCTGCCCAGCGATAACTTTGTCCGCGATGGGCTGCAGCTTTGTGTCGGTGAGAATCAGGTCGCTCAAGAGTTTCAGCTTTCTCCGATGCTTTCCTGGGATCCTAACGAATTGGATGCCGGCTGTTTAAGTGCCGCTACAGCGGTGATTCGCGGCGAATCATACGAACATTTCACACTTTCCAAAGAGCCGCAGCGGCTCCCCAGAAGAGCAGAAACGAAATACTAATATAACCGTTCATGGCGAAAAACGCAGCGTCCAGCTTGCTTAAATCGTTGGCTTTGACGAGAGAGTGCTCGTACGCCAACAATGCCGCGACGACGGCGATGCCGATCCACGCCGGCCACGGCAATGAAAAACTCGCGGCCAGCCATGCGAGCAGAGCGACTACGCCGATGTGCATCACGCGCGCGATCCGAAGCGCATTTGCGATTCCGAATCTTTTTGGCACGGAAAACAATCCGGCATGCTTATCGAAATCCACATCCTGGCAAGCGTAGAGAACATCGAATCCGCCCACCCAGAGCGTGACTGCAGCGCACAGGATCAGCATGCGCAGATCGAGATAGCCGGTGACGGCGATCCACGCAGCCGCGGGAGAAATGCCCAGCGCGAATCCTAGAAAAAGATGCGACCAGCTGGTGAAACGCTTGGTGTAGGAATAGAAAAACAAAATCGCCAGCGCGACGGGCGCCAACTTCAGGGCCAGCGGATTCAACTGCCAGGCGGCGAGGATAAACGCCCCGACTGCGGCGAACGTGAAAATCCAGGCGAAGCTGGTGGAGAGAGCTCCAGTTGCGAGCGCTCGTTGTGCAGTGCGTGGATTTTCCTTGTCGTAGCGTACGTCAGCGATGCGGTTGATGGTCATTGCGGCGCTTCGCGCAGCAACCATTGCAATTACAATCCAAAGGAATTGTTTCCAGGTTGGCCAACCGTGCCGCGCAAACCTAGCTGCCAGCAACGCACCTGTCAGTGCAAAGGGCAGTGCAAATACCGAGTGCTCAAACTTGATCATTTCTAGCACTGTTCGCAGACGCGTTATAGATGTCATTGGCATGTGGGTTTTAACGCAGAGGACACAGAGTTCACGGAGACGAGGAACAGTGGCTCGCCGGCATCTCGCGTTACGATCATGCTTTGGCTTCTTTCGCCGCGGCTGAGCCGGTCCAGCGGAACATGGCGTCTTGTTGCAAATCCATTTGCGCGAGCACGCGGCAGACGTATTGCGTGACCAGGTCGTCGATGGTCTTCGGCGCGTGATAGTAGGAGAGAATCGCGGGCATAATCACTGCGCCGGCTTGTTGCGCGCGCAGCATATTTTCCAGGTGAATGCGACTAAACGGCGTGTCGCGAACGCACAGAACGAGTTTGCGGCCTTCTTTGAGCATGACGTCTGCGGAACGCGCCAGGAGATCGTCACAAGTTCCAGCCGCGATTTTCGCCAATGTGCCGACCGAGCAGGGAATCACAGCCATCGCATCGACAGTGTAACTGCCGGAGGCGATTGCGGCGCCGACGTCTTTATTGGAAACGAGTGCAATTTTGTTGGAAGCACGACCGAGGATGCGCTGCACCAGTTGTTCGGGGTTGCTGGAAGTAATCCCCAATTCTTCTGCAAAGAGACGCAGGCCAGTTTCGGTGACCACCAAATGTACGCGCTCGACGCGAGGATCGGAATCCAGCAGCGTAAGCATTTTTTGCGCGAGCAGAGCGCCGCTCGCGCCGGTCACACCTACAGTGATGATTTTTTTGCCGTTTTCGTGCATGTTGCCGCCGCGGATAAATTTCAGTCTCCCAGCCGATTTGTGGCAAGTCAAGCAGCAGAGTACGTGCACTGCGGTGATAGAATTCTCTGACGGCGCTTACTATGAATTCAGTGGAACTTTTGAAACTTCTGGAATTGGTGCAAGCTGGCAAACTCGCGCCGGCAAACGCGATCGAGCGATTGAAGCATTTGCCGTTTGAAGATCTGGATTTCGCGAAGGTGGACCATCACCGCACACTGCGCCAGGGATTTGCCGAAGTCATTTTCGGAAAGGGTAAAACTCCAGAGCAGATTGCGAAGATCGTACGGGCGATGCTGGCGAAAAAAGATAGTAAGCACAACATTCTGATTACGCGAACCGATGCCAAGACATTTTCTGCCGTAAAGCACGCGGCGGGAAGAGAATCGCGGCTTGCAAAATTTCATCCACTCTCCGGCGTGATCACGATCGAACGCGACAAAAAGATTGTCGGCAAGGGAACAATTCTCGTTGTTTCCGCGGGAACCAGCGATATCCCGGTCGCCGAGGAAGCTTTGTTGACGGCGCGCGTGATGGGAAATCGTGCCGAGCATCTATATGACGTTGGTGTGGCGGGAATCCACCGGGTGCTGGAAAATCGTGCGGCGCTTTCCGGTGCGCGCGTGATCATCTGCGTCGCGGGAATGGAGGGCGCGCTGCCAAGCGTTGTGGGTGGGTTGGTTGCGGTACCTGTAATTGCAGTCCCGACGAGTGTCGGATACGGAGCAAGTTTCGGAGGAGTCGCGGCCCTTCTAGGAATGCTCAATTCCTGCGCTTCGAACGTGACTGTCGTGAATATTGATAACGGATTCGGAGCTGCCCGCGTTGCGTCCTGCATCAATCGGCTGTAACGAAAAAGTGTAAGAGTAAAAGCGGGCAAGAGTACAGCCTGTTCGGTCGCCTGCACCCTCTTCCGCTTGTGCTACTTCAATTGGTTCTTTAGCAGCACTTTCATCACGCCGGATTTTTGCGCGAAATCAATCGCCTTTGCGGCTTCACTTAGCGGAAACGTTCGTGTAATCAGGGCGCGCGGATCGACTTTGCCCGATCGCAGCAATGTGATGGCTTTGTCGAATGGACCGCAGCGCGATCCGACCACAGTAAGTTCTTTTACTACGATTGGCCAGGTTTGCACAGGAGCCGCACCGTGGAAGGTCGATTTCAGCACCAACGTCCCGCGCGGCTCGGTCATTTGCTGAGCCAGAGCCAGTCCTGTTGACGAACCGGTAGCTTCAACCAGCAATGCAAAACTTTCCTTCACGCGCTTCAGGTCGCTGGCATCGCCGCGAACTAGTTTCGTCTCGATTCGAGCACGCTGTGCGAGCGCTAATTTCTCTGAGTGTTTGCCGTACATCACCACGCGAGGCAGCGCGGTACGCAAAACCCGGGCTATAAGTTGCGCCAGCTTGCCGTCGCCGAGCACGGCGGCTTCGCGAAATTGTTTTACGCTGACCTGATCCAGGATTTCGCACGCGGCTGAGAGCGGTTCCACGAACACCGCCATATCGTCAGTAATCGAATCGGGAATAACGTGCAGATTTTCAAGAGGCAGCGCGAGGTATTCCGCAAACGCGCCGTCATGTACGACGATGCCAAGCACTTTGCGACGCTCGCAATGCCGCGTGAAGTCGCGCCTACAAAACCGGCACACCGGGCGGAAGCCGAGCGCGCGGCAAGCAATGTTAATTTCGCCCGCGACTCGCTTCCCGATCCATTGCTTCTTCACCGCCGCGGAAATCCCGGTCACTTCCCGCACTTCGCCGACAAACTCATGTCCCGGGGTGCCCCGAAAATTGTGGTAGCCGCGCAGAATCTCCACGTCCGTATTGCAAATTCCCGCCCTTCGAACGCGGATCAGCGCCCAGCCCGGCAGCAGCCTTGGCAATGAATTCTGCGTCTCGACTAGCTTTCTTCCCGTTACGCGAAAGGAAATCATGGGCAGCTATTGTTGCTTGGACTCAGGTAGATTGCGGCGTGCAGCTCCGCCAACGTGCTCGATGAGCTCAAATTTCGCTTTCAGGCGAATCAGGCGGCGGTCCAACTCGGCGTAAGAGTCAGCTAGATCCTTTACTCGGGCTGTCAGATTCTCCACGCGATCTTCCAGCAAAATAATCCTGCGGATCGCGGTGTAGACTTCACTGACCCAACTCACTTACGCGCTTTCCTGCGTTCCTTCAGGACGCGATCGACATGAGCAATGGTCTGATCGAGGTTCTTAATCATCCGATCCGTAGCCTGATTGGCTGCTCTTGCGACCATGGTGAGTTCTTTCTGTGTCTCGGGGGAAACAGACAGGTAGAAATCGACGGCCTTGCTTACTTCATGGGACAGAGATTTCCCTTGTTTTTTCGCGCGTCGCGCGAGGCGCTGTTTTTGTTTGCGGTTCAGATGAATGAGTGCCGTCGCCATTAGGTCCACCTACATCACAATTTTAGCATGGCGTTTCGTTGATTTCGATTGCCTATACTCTGCCCGCAATCATCGGAGCGCCGCTGCCAGTGCTTCGGCAAGCACCGCTTCCTGGTTCGCAAAGACGGTGCGCAGATCGATCACGAGGCGGTCGTCCTCGATCCGCGCAATCACCGGCGTAGGACCCGGACCGCGACGTAGTCGTTGCTCCATCTGCGATGCAGAGTAGCGCCGACTCTTGATGCGAATCACCTTCGTAGGAATATACTGCGCCGGGGTCGAGCCTCCTCCGGCAAGCGATTCGCCGTCGGCGATCTCCAGATCGAGTTCGTTCATGGAAAGTGAAGGCGTTAATTCGCGGATAAAATGCCGGCTGCGCTTTTCCATTTCCGGCGCGCTCATGCGAATCATCGCAAGAGCGGGCACCTCGTCCAGCGCTCCGCGTTGATAGGCAGCCAGAGTTACTTCTAGCGCGGTGATCGTCAATTTATCCACGCGAAGCGCGCGAAACAGCGGATGGCGGCGAACGCGCTGCACCAATTCCTCTTTTCCGGCAATGATGCCGGCTTGCGGCCCGCCGAGCAATTTGTCTCCGCTGAAAGTCACCACGGAGATTCCCGCTTCCACGCTTTGCCGAACAGTCGGTTCGCTAATCCCGTACTGCGCAAGGTCCACCAGACAACCGGAGCCAAGGTCTTCAATCAACGGAAGATTGGCGCGACGGCTGAGGGCCACGAGTTCAGCGACAGTCGGCTTCTCCGTGAATCCCGATATTTGAAAATTTGACGGGTGCACGCGCAACAGCAGTTGCGTCTTTTCGGTTATCGCGTTCTCGTAGTCCGCAATTCGAGTGCGATTGGTTGTGCCCACTTCGCGAAGGATGCCCCCGCTTTGCGACATCACTTCGGGAATGCGGAACCCATCGCCGATTTCGATCAGTTCACCGCGCGAGACAACCACCTCGCCGTTTTTTGCCAGCGCGCTGAGAACCAAGAGGATCGCCGCGGCACAGTTATTCACCACAATCGCGTCTTCCGCGCCGGTCAACCGGGTAAGAAGCTCGGCCGTGTGCGTGTCGCGTTTGCCGCGCGCTCCGGCTTCCACGTCGTATTCCAGGTTTGAATAGTGAATCGCGGTGTGGCGAAGCTCGTCCAGGATCGCTGGCGCAAGCGGTGCGCGCCCCAAATTCGTATGCAGCACGACTCCGGTTGCGTTGATGACCGGTTGCAACGTTCGGGAAAGGATGCGTTCGACTTCGCGCGCGATGACGTCTTCAAGATCGGCAGGAATAATCGGGATAACCGAAACGTCTTTTTCGCCGGTGATTTCCGCGCGGATGCTGGAAACAACTTCGCGCGCCACTTCCACCAGTAGCTCGCGTGGAATACGTCCCGCAAGTTTTGCCATGCGCGGCTGGCGAAGCAATTCGTCCACCGAGGGAATCTGCCGCAGCAATTCGGATGTTTCGGGGGCCAGCGAACGTTTTGCGCGAAAATCCATTTTCGTATTGGAGCATAGGCGGGCCGGGCGAGCAATGCGAACAATAGAGCGACCTGTCCGTTGGTACAGGCACCCAACGGTCACAGGCAGTATGCCTTCGGCGTACTGGAACCGACGAGCCGTTGACGCCCCGCCAGCCGCCCTCCTACCATGGAAAATGAGAGAGACTGCTGACTTGGCCACTATCGACGAAGAACTCGGCGCACTGGAACGAGATATCCGCCAACTGAAGATCGAATACGATCAATTCTTTGGCGGAGGCCGTAAACGTCCGCCGAATGAGATTGAGTGGCGCATCGACCTGATCGTCAAGAAATATGGCGAACGCTCCGGCGACATGAAGTTCGGCCAGCGGTTTCGCTACAACAACCTCACGCAGACCTATGCGAAGTACAAGGACATTTTCCGTAAGCGCCTGAAGAAAAAAGAAGAAGGCACAGTGCAACGTCACTTCGGCGCCGCGGCCAAAGCAATCGAAGCGGAACGGGCGCAACGGCTGGCCGAAGCCAATGCGCGTTACGCCACCGCCGTCGCGGAGCCAGCCATTTTTCGCATGACTTGCCGGGAGCCAGAACGCGAACCGGAAAAAGTCGAGAAATTATTTCAGGCGTTTGTGGAAGCGAAAAAGACTGCGGGCGAAGATATCGCGCGTTTGACTCACGCCGGCTTCACCGAATTCGTTCGAAAAAAAACCAAAGACCTGCAACGGCAGAAAAACTGCAACGAAGTCGAGTATGTTGTAGAGGTCGTTGACAATCAGGTCAAGCTCAAAGCGCTGGTCAAGGCTTAGGCGCACTCTTATTTCTTCCTGCAAAAATTCTCCGGAGAAGTTTCCACAGCTGGCAGCTTTTCGATTTGTTCCGTTCCGCTTACACTGAATTGTTTTGCACCATCTTGTTTCGCGTTACGGAGGATTGGATATGGCGGTGGAGCGGGCGCTGATCAGCGTATTCGATAAAACGGGAGTTCTGGAGGTAGCAAAGCGTCTCGCCGCGCTGAATATCGAAATTCTTTCGACCGGCGGCACCGCGAAGCTGCTGCGCGAATCCGGCGTCGCGGTGAAGGACGTCTCGGAATTTACCGGCTGGCCGGAAATGCTTGGCGGCCGTGTCAAAACGCTGCATCCGAAGGTGCACGGAGGATTGCTCTATCGCCGTAATCTCGCGGAAGATCAGAAGCAGGCTAAAGAGCACGGCATCGCGCCAATCGATCTGGTGATTGTGAATCTTTATCCGTTCGAAGCGACCGCAGCGAAAGCGGACCTGACCGCGGAAGAGCTCATAGAAAACATTGATATCGGCGGTCCAACGATGTTACGTTCCGCGGCAAAAAACTGGCAAAGCGTTGCTGTCGTTACCGATCCGGCGGACTACGAACGTGTAGCCTCCGAGCTTGAAGCCAACCGGGATACCACTCTGGCGACCCGGCTGGAACTTGCGCGCAAAGTTTTCGCCACCACTTCGCGCTATGACGGAATGATTGCCACCGAACTGGAACGATTATCGGTTTCGTCCGGGCATCCCGCTCTGCTTTCGAAAGAAATACTGCCGCAGCGCTTTTACGTTTCGCTGGAAAAACAGCAGCCGTTGCGTTACGGCGAAAATCCGCACCAGGCCGCCGCTCTTTATGTTCCAGCTGGCAAACCGCCATCCGGATTAGCCGCGGCCAAGCAACTTCAGGGCAAGGAACTTTCCTACAACAATTTTGTGGACTTGGAGGCAGCTCGCAGCATTGCCGCCGAATTTCAGAAGCCGGCCGCGGTGATTATCAAGCACAACAATCCATGCGGTACCGCGGAACAGGCAACTTTGCGCGAAGCTTATCTACGAGCGTATGCCTGCGATCCAATTTCGGCATTTGGCGGCGTGCTGGCTTTCAATCGCGAAGTAGATCCCGCAACTGCCGAGGAAGTCGCAAAACTCTTCGTCGAGTGCATCGCGGCCCCCGCGTTTGATGCCCGCGCAAAGGAAATTTTCGCCGCCAAAAAAAATCTGCGCCTGCTCGAGCTTCCAGCGGGCGGCCTGGAGCCCGAACGAGAGTTGCAATTAAAACAAATCCTCGGCGGCATGCTGGTACAGCAATCGGACCTCGGGGAAATCAAATCATCGGAGCTGAAGGTGGTTACGCAGCGCGCACCTACCGCCGAAGAACTCGCCACCATGAAGTTCGCGTGGAAGGTTTCAAAACATGTAAAGTCGAACGCCATCGTTTTTGCGAGGGATGGCGCAACGCTTGGCGTCGGTGCCGGACAGATGAGCCGAGTGGACTCGGTCAGGCTTGCGGTGATGAAAACGCAGTCTTCTCTGCAAGGTTCAGTCGTCGCGTCCGACGCGTTTTTTCCGTTTTCCGACGGCGTCGAAGAAGCAGCCAAAGCCGGAGCAGTCGCGGTGATTCAGCCGGGAGGCTCGGTGCGCGACAACGACGTCATCGCTGCCGCTGATCGCCTGGGTATGGCCATGGTCTTTACCGGCATGCGCCACTTTCTGCATTGATCCGCGCGGGAATCATCCAGCGAAAAAGAAGAACCGCCGCGCTTGCGCCAAGAATTTGCGCCAGCACAAATGGGGGGAACGTCCTGCGGCCGCAAAAGTGTCGGTAAAAGCGTTCCGACGCGCCTCACATTGATCAATCCGACGTGTTTCATTTTTCCAGGTGATGCGAAAGCGTGGACCCTGGAATCTCCAGCTCCACTTGCGCTTCTCCGGCAATCATTGCGGTTGGGTGAGCTGATAACAACAGCCGCAGAATCGCCAGTCGCGGCTCGGCGCCCAGCGCGGCCAAGCGATCCGCCGACCGCGTAACCGGGAGTGGATCGGGCTTCTTCATGATTCGCTAATTGCAGCAATACGGAAGCAGTGTCAACTCTTTTTTTCTGCCAACGCTCTCTCCCTTACCCGCATCCAACTTTGGTCGGCCTTCCATCTGGCTCTGGAAATGTTCGGCATTTCGCTTTTGACCGTCCCATGCGTGCATGGGATACTCTCTTTTCAGGGCAAATATGAACTTTATAAAGCTAACCACATTCCTCTTCATTACAACTTTTGCCACCAGCGCTGTTTTTGCGCAGACCGCCGCGCCTTCGCAATCCGCACCCGCGCAAAAGCAGGATTTCGCTAACGGTGAGCCGGCCGCTCCGCCAACTTCCAGCCGCGCCGACGCCTATTTCAACTACACCATGGGCCACGTTGCCGAATTGCAATACGAAGCGACCAGCCGCAGCGAATACGCCACGCAAGCCATCGACTATTACAAAAAGGCCTATGCGCTGGACCCTAAGTCGCCAATCATTGGCGAACGCCTGGCGGAGATGTATTGGAAGGCGCAGCGCGTTCATGACGCCGAACTGGAAGCCCAGGCTCTGCTGAAGCGCAACCCGGAGGACGCGCAGACGCGCCGTCTTCTCGGCCACATTTATCTGCGCAGTCTCGGCAATTCCGGCGAGGCTACCGGCCAATCCGAAACCGTTAATCGTGCCGTCGAGCAATTCAAGGAAGTAGTGCGTCTCGATCCCTCGGACACCGAATCAGCTCTCTGGCTGGCGCGGCTTTACCGCCTGCAGAATCAGCATGACAAGGCGGAAGAAGTTCTTCGCGGCTTATTGAAGACCGATTCCGAAAATGAAGCCGGGGTCGAACAGTTGACGCAATTACTCCTCGACGAAGGCAAATCTTCCGATGCCATTGCGCTTCTCGAAGGCATGACTTCCAAATCTTCTTCGCCTACGTTGCTCGATCTTCTTGGCGACGCCTACACGCAAACCAAGGATCTGCCTAAAGCGGAAGCCGCGTATCGCAAAGCGGTCGAGCTCGACCCCAGCGAAACCAGCCACCAGCGCGGGCTCGGCCAGACCCTGATTTCGGAAGAGAAATATTCTGAAGCATTGAGTGTTTATCAGAAACTTTCTGACTTAATGCCGGATGATGCGGACGTCTATCTCCGGCTGGCGCAGGTTTATCGCGAATTGCACCAGACGGACAAAGCCGAGGAGACGCTCCTAAAGGCGCGCCAGTATTCTCCCGGCAGTCTCGACGTGATGTACAACGAAGCGATGTTGTACGAAGCGCAGGGCCGCTATGAAGACGCGATCCGGGTTCTTTCCGAAGCCGTCACCGGTGTCAAAGGACAGTCCGTTTCCATGCCGACGCGCCGGCGCTCGCTCTCCGTTCTCTATCAACAGCTTGGCGGGCTATATCGCGAAACTCAGAATTTCCAGGCTGCGGTCAACACCTATCAGGAACTAGGACGTCTTGGCGACGAAGAAGATCGCCGCGCCCGCGTGCTGATCGTGGATGCTTACAGCTCCGCGAAAGACCAGTCGAAAGCCTTGCAGGCCGGCAAAGAAGCCGTCGCGAAGTATCCCAAAGATCCCGCGATCAAAGCGCGGTATGCGCTGCTGCTAGGAGAAACCAATCAAACCGACGAAGCCGCGAAACTTCTTCACGCGCAGCTCAATGGCACCGCTTCAGACCGGGAAACTTATCTGAACCTCGCGCAGACTTTCGAATTCGCGCGCCGCTTCCACGAAGCGGAACAGGCTGCGCGCGCGGCGGAGGCCATTCCAGGTACCCCGCGCGACAACGAAATGGTGTGGTATTTCCTCGGCTCCATTTACGAACACCAGAAAGTTTTCGACAAGGCCGAAACGGAATTCAAGAAAGCTCTCGCCGTCAACCCCAAGAGCTCCGCCGTTTTAAATTATTACGGCTACATGCTCAGCGAGCTTGGAATCCGTCTGGATGAAGCGCAGGGTTTGGTGCAGCGCGCTCTTGCTGAAGAGCCTTACAACTCCGCCTATCTCGATAGTCTCGGCTGGGTATATTACAAGCAGAACAAGTTCGCGGATGCAGAGGCAGCGCTGCGCAAGGCGCTGGAACGCGATCCGCACGACCCGACCATGCACCTGCACCTGGGCGATATTTACTCTAAATCAGGCCGGCCTGAAATGGCCGCCGCGGAATGGGAAAAGTCGCTGGCGGAGTGGAAGCGCGTGCTTCCCGCCGATGTTGAGCCTGACAAAGTAGCGGAAGTCGAGAAGAAAGTCAGCCAGTCCCGGCATCGCGTCGCGGAAAAGTCTTCGCCCGAATCCGTGAAGCCATAAACTCATACATGGCCGAAGTTCGCATCCCCGCCCTTGCGAAAATCAACTTGCGCTTGGAAGTCATCGGCAAACGCGCCGACGGCTATCACGAACTGCGCACCATTTTTCAAACCATTTCGCTGCGAGACGAAATTCGCCTTAAATCCGCGCGCCAGCCGGGCATCACGCTCAAAGTGCTCGGTAACGATCCGCTTTCGAATGAACCTCTCGAAAGAAATCTCGTCTATCGCGCGGTTGCCTCGCTACGCCAGGTGCTAAAGCTGGCCGACGGTGTCGCGATCGAACTGCACAAGGTGATTCCCGCGGGCCGCGGACTGGGCGGTGGCTCCAGCGATGCGGCCGCTGCGTTGATCGGCTATTTGCGGCTGGCGAAAAAACAGCTCCCGCGCGAGCGCCTGTTCGAACTTGCCGCGACACTTGGCGCAGATGTTCCGTTTTTCCTGGAAGGTGGACGAGCTCTGGGCATCGGCAAAGGTGACGAAATTTACCCGCTGCCCGACGTTCCCAAGTTTTCCTTGCTCGTGGTTTCGCCCAAATCGATTCAAGTTCCCACGCCGGATGCCTACCGTTGGCTGAATTCGGCGCAACTAGATTCATTCGAAGCCAACGCTCCGCAATTGACAAATTCGCCCGGAACCCATAAGCTTTATGGGTTCTGTGCTCTCGCTTGGAGCCTGCAGGGCAGTCCCCTTCTAAATGATTTTGAAGAAGCGGTCTTCCAGCAGCACCCCCGTCTGGCTGAAATCAAACGGGATTTGCTTCAAAACGGAGCTTCAGAAGCCTTGCTGGCGGGTAGCGGTTCGGCGGTGTTTGGAGTTTTCCCGAGCCCAGTTAAGGCGCGCCGAGCCGTTGTTGGGTTTCCGCACGATCAGACTTTCGTTTGCGAGACAGTCTCTCGCGATTCGTATCGTCGTCTGATGCAAAGTCGCACCGTTATCAGTGCGCCTCGCGATTAATCCTCAGCGTCTTCAGCCACAACAATTTATCTCAGGGTTTGTAAGTACAAATCCTGAATCCCCAAGGGAATTTCAGCTTGCAGCTTTTGCAGGGTGGAGATCGCTTCGTGAACGACGAGCGTTTTAAAATCTTTTCGGGAACTGCGAACCCGGTGCTGGCAGAAGCCATCTGCAATCATCTGGACGTTCCGCTGGGCAAAGCCATGCTGGGCCGCTTCAGCGATGGCGAGATATATTTTCAGATTCTGGAAAATGTGCGCGGCGCCGATGTTTTTGTCGTTCAGCCTTGCCATTATCCGGTGGACAACCACCTGTTGGAACTTTTGCTGATGATTGACGCTTTCAAACGCGCTTCCGCGTGGCGAATCACGGCCGTGCTGCCGTATTACTGCTATGCGCGCCAGGACCGCAAAGACAAGCCGCGCGTTCCAATTTCCGCCAAGCTGGTCGCCGATTTGCTCGAAACGGCGGGAGCCAGCCGCGCGCTGACGCTTGATTTGCACGCGCCGCAGATTCAGGGTTATTTCGACGTTCCGGTAGACCATCTTTTCGCTTCGCCTGTGCTGGTCGAATATTTCCGTCATTTGAACTTACCGGATCTGACGGTTGTTTCGCCCGATGCCGGCGGCGTGGAGCGCGCGCGCTTCTTTGCCAAGCGCCTGGACGCGCCACTGGCCATCGTTGATAAACGCCGCGTGGATGTGGACGTCAGCGAAGTAATGAACTTGATCGGCGAGGTGCGCGGACGCAGCACGCTGATTGTTGACGACATCATTGACACTGCCGGCACGCTGGTAAAAACCGCAGAGGCGTTGCTCAAAGAGGGCGCTACTCAGGTTTACGCCGCGTGCACGCACGCCGTGCTTTCCGGCCCTGCGATTGAACGAATCGCTAGATCGCAAATCAAGGAAGTTGTCGCTACGGACTCGATTCCGCTCAGCGAGGCGGGCCAGGCGCTTAAAAAGATTCGCGTGCTCAGCGTGGCGGATTTGCTCGCGCGCGGTATTCGCTCGATTCACGAGGAATCCTCGATCAGCGAATTGTTCATCTAAGTCTTGAAGCAAGGGAAGTTCAAGGCCGGCAGTTCTTAAGGAAGGGAAGAAAGCAATGGCAGACAAGATCGTAGTCGAAGCAGCAGCCCGCGAATCCCGCGGCAAAAATGAGGCCCGCCGCCAGCGTGTATCGGGAAAAGTCCCCGCGACGCTTTACGGCGGAAAAGATGCCGCGATATCGCTTACCGTGAACACCAAGCAGGTAAGCCAGATTCTCCGCTCGCCCACTGGCCACAACACTCTGTTCCAGGTCGCCTTCGACGGCAAAGAACAGCCCGCCATCGTGAAGGCCTGGCAGGTGGATCCGGTCAGCGGCAATCTTCTGCACGTTGACCTGCTGCGCATCGCCATGGACGTTCGCATGCGCGTCAAGGTTCCGGTGCACACGTTTGGCGAGCCGTCGGGCGTGAAAGTTGAAGGCGGCGTCTTTGAAATCGTCACTCGCGAAGTGGAAATCGAATGCTTGCCCGGTGAAATTCCGACCGAATTTAAATTGGACGTCAGCGGCTTGGCGATGAATGGCCAGCTCCGCGCCAGTGACATTCCGATCGACACAACCAAGATGAAGCTGCTTACTGAACCGGAACGCGTTCTCGCGCACGTTGTCGCGCTCAAGGTCGAAGAAGAGAAGCCCGCGGAGGCCGTGGCTGCGGAAACGGCAACGCCTGCCGAGCCCGAAGTCATCAAGAAGGGCAAGAAGGAAGCCGAAGGCGAAGAAGGTGCCGAAGGCGCCGAGAAGCCAGAGAAAAAGAAGTAACGCAGCTTTTCTTGCGAAGGGGCTGTTTAGACTATGCGGCTCATTGTCGGCCTTGGCAATCCTGGCCCGGAATATCAATGGACGCCGCATAACCTGGGTTTTCTCGCGCTGGATGAATTGGCCAATCGCGGCGGTATTCGCATCGAGCGGCCGGAAGCGAAGGCTCTGGTAGGTTTGGGCAAATTGGCAGGAGAAGACGTTATTCTTGCCAAGCCACAGACTTTCATGAACCTGAGCGGCATTTCGGTACGGGAGCTGATCGAAAAGTACGAGTTAGGTCCCCAAGACTTGCTCGCGATGTGGGATGAAGTGCAGTTGCCCTGGGGCGCGATTCGCATTCACGCCGAAGGCAGCGCGGGCAGCCACAACGGGGCCGGGTCGCTGATCAGTTCGCTCGGCACGCCGAAGTTCGCAAGACTTCGGCTTGGTTGCGGACCCGATCACCCGCTGAGCGGCAGGAAAGAATACGTCCTGCGGCCGATGAAGAAGTCGGAACTGGAAGTTGCGGCGGAAATGATTGCGGACGCTGGCGACGCTGTCGAATTAATGCTGACCAAGGGCATTGAAGCGGCGATGAACAAATACAACCGGCGCGAACGCCAGCAGGACGAAGACGCTGAGACTTAAACGGAATTGCCGATTGGACGTTCCGTGCTTTTGTAGTGCCGGGCTTTAGCCCGGCTCTTGGATTTAGCTATAGCGGCGATTTACCCGCCGTAAGAAACGAGGAACCATGGAAGAACGTCTGTACGACCTGATTTTTATCGTTCGTCCGGCAACCCCGGAAGACGAAGTCAAGAAAGTCGAGCACACGGTTGAACACGCCTGCAGCGATAAGGGCGCCAAGATCGAAAAGACCGAGCACTGGGGCACACGCAAGCTCGCTTACCGCGTTGCCAAACACCGCGAAGGCATCTACGTCTACTATCAGATCCGCACTTCGCACAACGATCTGATCGTCGAACTCGAGCGCCGCCTCAAGGTGCAGGACAACGTCATCAAGTATCTGACCATCCGCCTCGACGAAGACCTCAAACGTCAGAAAAAACTTACGGCTATTCGTGACAAGCGCGCCGCCCGCCGCCCGAAGCGTCCTGCACCACCGCCTGCGCCGGCTCCCATTGCCGCCGCGCCAGCGCATCCGCCGGAGCAGCCGGCCGCAAGTTAAGCGTTTCTTTTGTGCTGATCGTATTTTGCGGAGGTGGATTGTGAGGACACGGCTTCAGCCGCAAAATTCAAAGGCTTCAGGGGCCTTGACCCCTGAGGTGAACGGTAGAAAGATTCGATCATTTGGACGCGTTGGAAAAAGATTTAGCGCCGGATTAGTCGGCGCCGAACAGAATTAAGAGAGAAAGGGTTAACGTTATGGCAGACGAACAGAATCAAACACCAGCAGCCCCGCAAGCAGCGTCAGTTCCTTCACCGCGTCCCAGCGGACCAGGTGGAGGCGGACAAGGCGGACATGGCGGCCACGGTGGTCACGGCGGTGGTGGTGGACGTCGCGAAGGCGGTCCTGGTGGCGGTGGACGCCGCGAAGGTGGTGGACCAGGCGGCCCGGGCGGTGGTCCAGGCGGGCCTCGCCGCGGCAAGCGGCAATTTTTTCGCAAAAAGAAAGTCTGCAAGTTTTGTGTCGAGAAAATGGATTTGATCGACTACAAGCGTGCCGACATTCTTTCGCAATTCGTGCAGGAGCGCGGCAAAATTCTTCCGCGCCGCATGACCGGCGTTTGCGCGCGTCACCAGCGTTGGCTCGGTGTCGCTATCAAGCGCGCCCGTAACATCGCCTTGCTGCCGTTCGCCGGCAGCGCCGCGGGTAGCTCTGCTCCCCGTCCGGTGGAAGCTGCTAAGCCGCAGGCTCAGCAGCCAGTTACACCGCCGGCCGTGCCACCGGCAACGACACCGCCGCCAGCGGCGTAGACTTTGGCCCGGCCGTTTTTCTCGCCGGCTCATTTTTTAGCATGAGGTCGCGGCAGCTCGTTGAACGCGCTCCAACAAAGTTATTGAGCGCGCGCGGCGGTTCTGACAAATTACCGCCAGCTTTGTAGCCGCAAAAAACATATTGTTGTAAGTCTCGCAGTCACATGGAAAAGGAAATACGATATGCAAATTATTCTGCAGGAAGACGTCGAAAATCTCGGTCACCGCGGAGACGTGGTCACCGTCAAGCCAGGCTACGCGCGCAATTTTCTTCTCCCGCGCAAAATCGGAATCGAAGCCACCTCTGGCAACATGCAGGCGCTCGAGCGTATCCGCACGTCGTTGGCCAAGAAAACCGCCACCGAACTGGATGCCGCGCACAAGCAGGCGGAGCTCTTGAACGGCGTCGCCGTCAAATTCGCCCGCAAGACCGGCGAAAACGATCAGATGTTCGGCTCCGTCACCTCCGGCGACATCTCCGAAGCCCTCGCAGCCCAAGGCTTCAAGGTAGACAAACGCCAGATCCAGCTCGCCGAACCCATCAAAGTCATCGGCGAACAAAACATCACGGTAAAAGTTTTCCGCGACGTTACCGCCGCCATCAAAGTCACCGTAGACAAAGAATCTTAATTCCCCTCGCAGCGTCGATGTTGTTTCCCGTAGGGGCGCAGCACTGCTGCGCCTTCTTTTTTTATTCTTTTCAGTTTTATGTGTTGTCGTCATTCCGAGCAAAGCGAGGAATCTCTCTTCGATTTGTGCAGCGCTAAAAAAATAAACAACGCGCACAAAACTTTTCCACTTGTGCAAAATTTTGCACAGCGCTTCTCGCCGACTTCTCATTGACGTCACGACAACTCGCCATCACAATGCACTCAATGCTTGGACAGCAAGCCGCGCCGGGAAAATTTCTACACTCCGGTATTGCCTGCCGCAGGGCAAAATGCTATAAAGCGAATAAAAGGCGAACAGTAAAACTATTCTTATGTCTGCTCAAGCCACCCTCGAACGCCCGCTCCCACAAAATCTCGACGCCGAACGGTCCATTCTGGGCGCCATTCTGCTCGATAATCACGCTCTCAACGCCGCCATCGAAAATCTTAAGCCCGAAGATTTTTTCCTGGAGCAACACCGCCGCGTTTTCAACCAGATGATCGCCCTGGGCGAAAACCAGCAAGCCATCGATCTGGTCACGCTCACTGAATCACTGCATCGCGTCGGTGAACTCGAATCCTCCGGCGGCGCTCCGTATCTCGCCGCCCTTGCTGATGGCATGCCCCGCGTCAGCAACGTCGAACATTACGCGCGCATCGTCCGCGAAAAAGCGCTGCTGCGCAATTTGATTCACGCCACGCACAACATTCAGCAACGTGCGCTCGAAGGTGAAGACGGCGCGGACGCTATTCTCGATAACGCTGAGTCCGCGATCTTCGGGCTCGCCGAAGACCGCGTTAAAGCTGGCCTCATACCCGTAAAAGACATCGTCCGCGACAATTTCGAGCGCTTGGAAAAAATTTTTCGTGAAGGCAAAAGCATCACCGGCGTTTCCACCGGCTACACTGAGTTGGACAAGCTTCTTTCCGGCCTGCAGCCGTCGGAACTCCTGATTCTTGCCGCCCGTCCCTCACAAGGAAAAACCGCGCTCGCTCTCAATTTCGCGGAAAACATTTCCATCCGCGCCGGCAGCCCTGTTGCTTTCTTCAGCTTGGAAATGTCCAAAGAATCCCTGCTGCAGCGTCTCGTCGCATCTGTCGCGCAAATTGACGCGCACAAATTCCGCTCCGGCCATCTCAGCCGTGAAGACTGGCGCCGCATGACCGAAGCTCTCGGCACCATTTCCTCCGCGCCGCTGTGGATCGACGACGCCGGCTCGACCAGCGTGCTCGAAATCGGCGCAAAAGCCCGCCGCCTCAAGCGCGAAAAAGGCCTTTCTCTCGTCGTTGTCGATTATCTTCAACTCATCACCGGCCGCGGCCGCTTCAGCAATCGCCAGGAAGAAGTTTCCAGCATCTCGCGCGGCCTCAAGGGGCTCGCCAAAGAATTGCAGATCCCCGTTCTCGTGCTCAGCCAGCTCACCCGCGCCCCCGAACGCGAAGAGCGCGGCCCGCAACTTTCCGACCTCCGCGAATCCGGCGCCATCGAACAGGACGCCGACGTGGTCATATTCATCTATCGCCCGCACTGGTCAAAAATGGAAGCCTCGCCCGAAGAACGCGATCAAGCGGAAATCCAGGTCGCCAAGCAGCGCAACGGCCCCACCGACAAAGTCCGCTTCGTGTTCCGCAGCCGCCTTACCCGCTTCGAAGAAGCCGCGCCAGACGCCTTCTCCCAATTCGCGCCTGACGATATGTAGCCGTAAGCTCGTGTAGCGGCCGCCTTCTCTAGTCGGGCAGCGTCCGTTCCGCGGTATGTAATCGCTGCCGCACTGTGCGGCCAGCAACACACAACCTCTCAGCCCTTAAAAACCTGCCACTCCGGCCTATTTGATGCCGCATTACGACGTTAGGAACCCTTCCACTATGCCGAATTCCCGGCCCACGGCGTGCATATTGGCCTGTTGTCTTTCTAGCGCCAGGAACTTGCCAAACCGGGCAATGGCGCCGAGATGTCTTAAAATAGAAATTCTGGACGCGCGCCACCAACCGCGCTGGGACTCGAATGCCTGCTCGCAGAAAAACTCAAAATGCCAATGGCCGCCCGGTCTGGGCCGATGTTTCGCTCTCCGCGCTCGCCCACAATCTCCACGCCATACGCGATTTCGTAAATCCGAAATCCGAAAATCGCTCAACCCCCCGAAAGGTTCTCTGCATCGTTAAGGGCAACGGCTACGGCCATGGTGGCCCGCAAGTCGCCAAGGCCCTCGAAAGATCCGGCGCCGACTGGTTCGGCGTCACCGGCGCTACTGAAGGCGAACAAGTTCGCGAAGCCGGCGTACGCAAACCCATTCTTGCTCTTACCAGTTTCTGGCCCGGCGAAGAAGGGCAACTTCTCGCCAACAAAATTTCGCCCGCCATCATTCGCTGCGAACAACTGGTCGCATTCGATTCCGCGGCATCGCGCAAGAAAGTCGCCAAACGTTCCGCAGGCTTCCACCTGAAAATCGACAGCGGCATGAACCGCCTCGGCATCGCTCCCACGGACATCGAATGTTTCGCGCGCCAGTACGAAAAATCGTCGCGCCTCAAGCTCGAAGGCGTCTTCACGCATTTCGCTTCCTCTGAAGTATTCGATGGACCCATCGCCACGCAAAACCGCCGCCAGGAAGAAAGTTTTTACAAAGCCGTTGAACGCCTTCGCGCCTTGGGAATCGATCCCGGCGTTATTCATCTCGCAAACAGCGCCGCCATTGCTTCACGCCCGGAAACCTGGGCGGACATGGTTCGCCCAGGCGTCATTCTCTACGGTTATCATCCCGGTTACGATCCCATCGAACGCCGCGTCCAAGCTGAAAAAGAATTGCCTCTGCGTCCGGTCATGAGCCTGCGCGCGCGCATCATCAATATTCGTAACGTCCCGGCCGGCGACGGCGTCGGATACGGCTCAAAATTTTTGCCGAGTCGCGCCTCCAAGATCGCTGTGCTTGCCGCTGGATACGGTGATGGCATCCACCGTTCCCTCGGCAACAAAGGCAGTGTCCTCGTACGTGGAGTTCTCGCCCCGATCGTCGGCATCGTCTCCATGGACGTCACCATGATCGACGTCACTGGCGTGCCCGATGTCGCCCTCGGCGATGTAGCCACCATCTACGGTACCGACGGCGAACATATCCTTCCCGCAAATCTTGTGGCCCGCAGCATCGGCACCGTCACTTCCGACCTTCTCTGCGCCGTCAGCGCCCGCGTTCCGAGAATTTATCTGGCTTGAAACTCCGGCCCTCGATACAATCTCTCAAACACTCGCCCCAGTCTTGACGGCTGAACCTTCTATCGCGTATACCAAGTCTCAGGGGCACGTAGCAGCATCTTTGGACCCGCTTGGTCCTTTCGCCACCCGAAAGGTCCGCGGGAAGCGGTACCGATTTTGCAGTGATGCAGCATCCTGACAGGGATGCCGGAGTTTCAGGGTTTGTACTTACAACTCCGCGCTGAAAGGTCGTATGAGCCGCACTCTGCCCGAAGTTCCTCAACCCTCGCCAGCGGATGATCCTCAGCGGAATCTTGCCTCCATTCCGAAGTCTGCCGATGCATCACGACGGTGGAACGCCTGGGTCTTTCCCATTGTCCTTATTACGGCTTCGTGCGCCATCACCGTTGGCCTCTCCCCGTTTGGATTGCACAGATGGGCCGCCTTGGGCCTGGGACTCGTGCTTGCACTCGCGATCGTCGCTGTTGAACATCGCCTGCGCAGTTCCAGCGCCACCGCTCTTCTTGGCGGCGTGGTGGGCGGCCTTTTCGGCGCGCTCGCCGCATTGCTCGTGGCCATCCTTATCTTCGGCACTTCGGCGCCTGATGCCACGAAATCTTTTCTTGCCTACACCGCACTTCTTGCATTCGGTTATGTCGGCATCATGATCGGCTCGCAAAAGGCCATCTTTTTCAAGCCCGAATCGCTGCAGGGAATTCTACGTCCGCGAATCGCGCCCGCTTCTCCCTACGAGGACGGAAAACTCCTCGACACCAGCGTACTGATCGATGGCCGCATCGCCGAAATCTGCGAAGCCCACTTCCTCGATGGCCCGCTGCTGGTCCCGCAATTCGTCTTGCATGAATTGCAGATGATCGCCGATTCCTCGGAGAGTTTGCGCCGCCAGCGGGGACGCCGGGGTCTGGAAGTCCTGCAACGTATCCAGAAAATGCAAACGATCGAAGTTCGCATCATTGACGACAATCCCCACAGCAGCAACGAAGTGGACCGCAAACTTGTCGAACTCGCCTTGCGCTTACACGCCAAAATCGTCACCAACGATTTCAATCTCAATAAAGTTGCCAGCGTTCAAGGCATCAGCGTCCTCAATGTAAATCTGCTGGCCAATGCCGTGCGCCCCGCGTTTCTTCCCGGCGAAGGCATGCGCGTCTTCATTCTTCGCGAAGGCAAGGAAGTCAACCAGGGTGTCGCCTATCTCGAGGATGGCACCATGGTTGTGGTGGATGGCGCTCGCCGCCTCATCAACAAGACCGTGGACATTCTCGTCACCTCCGTACACCAGACACCCGCCGGTAAAATGATATTCGGCCGCCTCGATGAACACGGTGAAACTCCGATTCCACCCGGCAAACAAGCCCCCACAGCAGCCCGCACCACTCGCTCCAGTTTCCCGGATACATCTTCGGAGTGATTCGCCGCATAGGCCTGGTCCAGGCCTTGAAGCGATGAGCAACATCGACGGCTATCGCTGCGGCATGTTGCGATTCGTTCGCGAATTCCGGCTACTCGGCGCGCACATCCACGCGATCGCCGCGGACACCGAATCCTTGCGAACCGATATTGCAAACCACAATGTTCTGGAAGCCTTGATTGGCGAACCAAGAGGAAACTTCCGCTGGCTCATGCCGGTGTTGATACAAAGGCGAGAAATAGTCGAACCAGGCCTGCATCTTTTCACGCCAGGTCAAAGGGGCCGGCCGTTTGCCAAGCGCCACCTCAATACTCTGCTTGACTAAGAAAATCGGCAGCATCGAGAGATACAGGTAGTATTGGACTCGGATCGGCAGCCGCGCCGTGATCCGCGTGCGGATCCAGTTGTACACCGCGAGTTTGTGGTATTCCTTCGGATAGTATTGCTTGCTGATCGGGTGATAGACCCAGATAAAACAGCGTCCATCTTTTGCGAGCGCCCGCGTGATGGCCTTGAATCCTTCGTAAGTGCTGGGGCACGCGACCAATACTCCTGCGCAATACATGCGCTCGAACGCTTGCGAGCGCAGCGGCAATTCCAAAACTGAGCCCTGGATGAAATACAGATACGGGTTCGTGTTCTCGCGATAGGCATTCTCGATCCCGGACGCCAAATCGAGAGCGACCACTTCCATCCCGAAGCCCTTGGCCATTTCCATGGAGAGCAGTCCGCTGCCGCAGCCCGCGTCCAGCATCAGCTTTCCGCGCAATTCATCGGGACCGGCGCCCATCGCATCCAGGAACAAACCTTTACGGTGCTCGATGTCCTGGCCCCAGTTGCGCTCGCCGAAGCGGAACATCTTCCACTCGTACGAGAATGTTTCCTGCGCTTTCTTGAGATCGTGTGCCATCGCTTCCGGCAGGAAACGCGGCATGCCGCGAACAATCGGGTACGTCTTGCCGCACACGCAGGTCAGTGTGCCGCTGTCCACCTCGCGGGTGTAGCACTCGTTGCAATCCGCGGGCGTAAGTGAATCCGCGCTTCGCCCCCGCAGTGCGCAATGATTGCTGCACTTTACCTTCTGCAACGTATCCGGAAACGGCACGCTTCGCTCCGCGATATTTTGCAAAGCAAAATTGCTTCGGCCGCAACTGCATTGCAATAAGTCCACCAGACGATATTTCAACGGGACTCCTCTTGAGGACTGGATACTTTCTTGAGCGCACTTCTCCGTTCACTCCGAACAGTGGTCTTGCTTGTTGGTTTTTGACCTCTGCGCATCGACGACCACGGCTCGCTTGTAATCTTTCGGTAGGTCTCAGTCCGACCTAGACATCTCTTCGACCCTTACTTCGACCATGTGGACGACGCTTACTTCACGCCATATCCGGTTTCGAGCTGTCTCGCGTTTGAGACCAAAAACGAGGCCTTCGCTTGACAGAACATACCATAACAGAGTGTCTCCTTCTTCCAGATATCCTTGATCGACCGGTGGTCGCGAAGTTTGGTCAACGGCTGAGCAGTTCCGATGGCGGAGCGATTTTGCGGCAGGCTGCCGCGCGACGGTTAGGCCTGATTTCGGCATTGGCGGCTGGTCTGAGAACTGCACGACGGCATGCAGATCGGCCGGACCAGTTGCTCGAACTTTTTGGCGAAGACGTTCCGCGTGCTGCGGTATGTGCCGATGCAAGAGATGCGCCTTCACTTGTCCCCAATCCGCCACGCCCGGGCGCGAGTCTCGACCTTGCGCGAGCATTTCCAAAGCTCGGAGCCCAAGTCATCGCCCGGTGCGTCGCATCGTGCTGCAGTTGCCTCAAGCGTTTCCGTACCGCGATAGCTTTCATCGTCTTGCCTTGCGCTTGGGCGCGCAACGCGGCTAAGCCTCCCACTTCTTCAACCGCAAACTTAACCTTTGTCTCGCTCTTACTCGTGGTGTCTCGTTACGCCTCAAAATCGGACTGTGAATCTCGCTAAGAACTTTAGAATCAGTCTCCCGTATCTGCCCTCATCACGTCTCTGTCGCGTCGCACAAAAACCTCTCCACTCCTCACCTTTCACGAATAATGCAGGTTAGGGTAAACTCGAACTCTTGGCGTGACGGCCGCACAGCCACCTGACAGCCTCCGTCTCCCATATCCAATGACCAGAGTCACTGCCATCTTGCCCGCCGCCGGAATGGGCACGCGCATGGGCGGCGAAACGCCTAAACAGTTTCTTGAACTGGACGGCGCGCCCATCCTTCTTCACACCCTGCGCCGACTCGTTTCCTGCGACGCCATCAGCGAAATTATTCTCGCCACTCGCACCGATGAAGTGCAACGCATGCAGGAGCGCTGCCATCAGGAAAAATTCCGCCCGTTGGTCCGTGTCGTCAAGGGCGGAGCCACGCGGCAGGAATCTGTTGCCGCCGCCCTCGAACACGTTAGCGATGATGTGGAACTGGTCGCGGTGCACGACGCGGTTCGCCCGTTTGTTACCCGCGAACAGGTTTCCCGCGTCATCGAAGAAGCCCGCAAATGCGGCGCCGCAATCCTCGGTATTCCCGCCATGGACACCGTAAAAGAGGTTAAGCGCAGTAGCTTGCCGCAGGATGTGGCGCTCATCACCGGCACCATTCCCCGCGAACGCATCGTTCTCGCGCAAACTCCGCAGGTCTTTCAGACCAAACTTTTGAAAGAGGCTTTCGCCAAAGCCGCCGCGGACGGCGTGAACGCCTCCGACGAATCCGGTCTCGTCGAACGTCTCGGCCACGATGTCCACGTCGTCCACGGCACCGAACGCAACATCAAAATCACCAAACCATCCGACATGGAACTGGCCCGCTTTTATCTGGATCTGGAACGCGGCAAGGCTCACCTGGCATGAGCGCACTATCATGACTAAAGTCCGCTGCGGCATCGGCTACGACCTTCACCGCCTCGCGGAAGGCCGCCCGCTCGTCGTCGGCGGAATCACAGTCCCATTCGACAAAGGTCCAGTCGGCCATTCCGACGGTGACGTCCTAGCGCACGCCCTGTGCGATGCGCTGTTAGGCGCGGCCGCGCTGGGAGATATTGGCACGCATTTTCCGGACACCGATCCCAAGTGGAAGGGCGCGAACAGCTTGATGTTCCTCGAACACGCGCGCAAACTTCTCGATGACAAGCATCTGACAATCGAGCACGTGGACGCTGTCGTAATCACCGAAAAACCGAAACTCGGCCCCCATTTCCCAGAAATGCGCGAAGCACTCGCAAAATCGCTAGGAGTCGCGCCGGAAACGATTCACCTGAAAGCCAAGACCAACGAAGGTGTCGACGCCATAGGCCGCGGCGAAGCCATCGCCGCATACGTCGTGGCAACGGTAACCGCTGGCTAGCGGTTCTAGTGGCACAGACATTTCTGCCTGTGCGCGGTTGAAATACTGGCAGATTTGTTACCGTCGATGAACACCTATCAATGTCTCAAAGCAGCGTGCTTCCGAACGAAGCGAGGAATCTCTCTTCGTCTTCGATATCAACCGCGCCAAGTCTCTCCCACTGGCGTTTTGTCCACAATCTTGTCATCCTGAGCGCCCGGTCTTTCCGGGACGCGAGGGATCTCAACCGCCGTGCTTGGCACATTTTTCGCCGATGACCACTTCCGAATACGCCACTCCTGCCGAGAACAAATTCTCATCATCAGACGTCGCCGCAATTCTCCGCGAACAAAACTGGCACACCAGCGAACTCACACCCGAACAATCCACATGGTGCGAACATGCCGCAACTCTCCTCGGCCCGCAATCCGCCGACCGGCCAGCGTTCGAGAATCTACTCAAATTAATTTTTCACTACGACGCGCAAGAAATTCTTTCGCAGATAGACGCACACGCCACGCTGTCGCGTTACGCCGCGCGCGACGCTCTCCGCCAACTCGCTTGGCTGCTCCTCGATCCCGCTCCGCTCACTAGTGACCGTTTCCACGAAGTCATCGACGCCATGAAGGCCAATCTAGACATCCGCGGCCGCGAACTTTTCCAAACCGTGCGCCTGTCGCTCGCAGGCCGTCCCGGAGAAGGCGACCTCGACCGCGTGATCTTGCTCCTCGACGAAGCCGCCGCCGCAAATTTCGCCACTCCGGTAAAATCCGCCCGCAACCGCATCATCGAATTCTGCGCTGCACTGGATTGACGCAAATATTTGCGGCGTCCGTTTCCCGTAGGGGCCGGACGTCGTGTCCCGTCTTTTTTTTCCGCTGTAGCGGCCACCTTCCGTTTGTCAGGTGGCTATCTCTCTGTCTCTTTTCCTATTCGCTCGAGCCTCTGTAGGACCCAGCGTCCGCGGCAGGCATCCCTTAAAACCTCGCCGAGTTTCGTCGTTCCGAAACCCCGCTCAGTGCAGTCCACTCACAAAGGCTCGCAACCCGTCTACGACCTCCGCCTCGTTCGATAAGAACACAAAATGATCCGCTAAAGCGCACCGGCATGTTGCCCATCAGTGCAAAGACTTTCAGCGCAAGTTGTCAACCCAACTAGTCGAAAACTTCGGCAGCATTGCCGTCGAAGACCTGAACATCAAAGGTCTATCGGCGGGAGTCCTGGGCAAAGCAATTCACGATGTTGGTTGGTCTACCTTCCTCAATACGCTTGCCTACAAAGCTGAGAACGCTGGTCGGCAACTGCTAAAGGTAGACCCGAAGGATAGCGGTCAGGAATGCCCCAACTGTCACGCTATCGCAAAGAAAGCCCTGTCGAAACGAGTCGATCGTTGCGATTGCGGTCTAACCATAGGACGCGACCATGCGGCGGCACTCGTAGTCTTGGGGCGTGCACTACGCCTGCAAGCGCAAACAGCGGGGCAACTAGCCCCTGTTGCTTGAGAAGCCCCTCCCTTCAGGGACCCTTCAGGGAGGGAAGGATGTCACCGGGGTTGGATTGAATCTGTTAGCGCCGCTTTCTCGATAAGCGGTCTTGCTACGCGCTCCCAAGCGCTCCATGCGCGAAACCACTTTCCCTCTACTCCGTGGTAAGTCGTACGCACATTCAGTCCGGCCCATTCATCGGAGTCGCCGGGCAAATATACGTCACCCTGTTCCGCGCCGGGACTGAACGCGTAATAGACCACGTAAACCATTCGGTCATTCGGATCTGCTGTGTAGAACGAGACTTGATACCTGCGAAGAGGCTCGGGTGGTTTGCTGACCGGGCCTTGAGACCAATCGATGATGAGTGACTGCCTGTCGGCGGTACTTGTTCCCGGACCCGTCCAGACTTGGAAATTCTCTACAGTCTTGGGGTCGGAGATTGCAATCGGTGTTTTGAGGTCGGCACCTTTGATTGTGATCTTGACTATCTTTGCTTTCGCCACAAGCGGCGCAGGGACGCTCAGAATCAGCAAAGAATTGAGCAAAACTGCAAGCCCCATCCTCATGCTAGGACCTCCGGCTAGGTGCTCTTAGGAGCCCTCACTGCCGCATTGTACTCTGACCAAGGACGCGAAACTATTTCACTGCCGGCGACAGTGGCTTCAATCGATCCTTGTTGATTTTCAGAATCATTCCGGCGTTGCGATCTGCGACCTCGCTAACTTTGTATTCCGACGCGGTGCCAAGCACTTGCGCCACCTCGGACGGCGTCAGTTTGTATTCGTCTGTCAACCAGCTTGCCATGTTTGCCGTGGCTTCGCGGAACGCATCATCTAGCGATCCAGCAAGGCCCATGGCCATTAAATGGGTTTGCGATTCTACTCGCGGTCCGGGAACGTGCTTGTTCGCAATTACGTTCACAGTGACTTCAACATCCATCGAAGTCTCCAGCGCATTGCCGTTCAATTCACCGTCGCCCTGCACGGCATGTCCATCTCCGAAGTACAGCAACGCGCCCGGAACATTCACAGATAAATAGACCGTCGCGCCCTCGGTGATTTCGTTGAAATCCATATTCCCCCCGTAGCGGCCCGAATCGCCGGTGCCCGGAGGGGCCTGCGTGCTTCCTGGAGCAACCGCCACGCATCCCAGCATCGGACGCACCGGCACGGAGTAATGCGTCAAATGTTCCGCAGGCTTTTCCGGAGAAGCGATCCCGTTCGCCAAATCCAGGTGCCAGCGCACATTTTTAAAACCGTCCTTCATTTTTACGGCCCAATCGCTGTCCAGTCCGCGGCCGACGATTCCATCATCGCTGATGGCGTAATCGCGATTCAGCCGCAGCCGCGTGATGTGCACCGCCAACGTGTCTCCGGGCGATGCAGTCTCAACGTAGAAAGGACCGGTTTCGGGATTGCCGCCGAGAACCCGGGGCACGCCTTTTTCATCCGTTCCGCCGGCATCAACCGTGGTGGTATGAATCGTGTCGCCGGGCGCAACCGTCAATACCGGTTTATTTTCTGCGGAAAATCGCCGGTAGAAAGTAGTTGGCACAAATTCGTGGCGCTTTGCTGCGCCTTCACGCCGCTCGGCAACCCGTGTCGCCGTGAACGAGTGTGTTTCGGGATGTGTAGGATCGCTTGAATCCATGAAGATCACCGAACCCGTCATCGTGCTGCCACTCACCGTGGCGTTTCCTTCCTCGGTTCCGCCGTGCTCGTCTTTTGCCAGAAAATGAACGTGCCCGCCGGATGCCGTGCCTTCCAGTTTGTCGCCAGCGAAGTTGCCCGTCAGCTTTTCCCCCTGCTGCTGCAATAGCAGTCCGAAATAAATCGGGGAACCAAAAAAATCGGCGTTAACTACCCAACGTCCCGTCAGCGCGCCCGCAGCGGGATTTGCCGGCTTACCGGTGTCTTGCGCGGAACTCCCGCAGGCAAAAAACAGCGACGAAACGAGTAGCAGCAATGAGCTGAATTTGTGCATGGAAGTCTCTCCGAAGTGTGAGTGGACACGCGACCGCGTCGAACCAGTGCGTGAGTTTAGACGAAAAGCTTCGTACACGGTTAGCTGCAACTTTGCAGGCAGCAAACTGCGACGTTAGACTGTGATGCCTATGGACAAATTGACGGGCATACACGCGGTGAAAGAAGCATTGGAAGCGGGGCGCCCGCTGGAATATGTGCTGGTGGCAAAAGGCCGGCAGGATACTCGCGCGGAAGAAATTGTGCAGCTCGCGCGGCGCAACGGAATTTCAGTACGCTTCGAAGAACGCGCACAACTCGATCGCACTGCGGGAACGCGCGATCATCAGGGAGTCGTCGCGATTGGCGCGGCCCGCAAGGCCAGTACTTTCCAAGATATTCTTGCCTCCGCGAACCATGAAAAGGGCAAGCCAGGCTTGATTGTCTTGCTGGATGGCGTCGAAGATCCGCACAATCTTGGCGCGATTATTCGTACTGCGCTCGCCGCCGGCGCGCACGGCGTCATCATTCCGGAGCGCCGCGCAGCCGGACTGACGGATACGGTTGCGCGCGCATCCGCCGGCGCGCTCGCGCACTTGCCGGTCGCAAAAGTCACCAACCTCGTGCGCACGATGGAAGAGCTGAAAGAAGCCGGCTACTGGCTGGTCGGCCTGGACGAACGCGCCGACAAAAGCTACACCGAAGTGGACTACACTTCGCCCACGGGGATTGTGCTGGGCGGCGAAGGCGGCGGACTGCACGAACTCACGCGCAAACGTTGTGACTTTGTAGTTTCGCTCCCAACATCAGGCCCGGTGAAATCGCTGAACGTTTCCGTCGCCAGCGGCGTCGTCCTCTTCGAAGCTCTACGCCAGCGCCACGCCAAGAAATGAAGGAGGGATTCATCGCTTCGCTCGGAATGACGGCTAGAGCTATTTGTCGTATTGAATGAGGGAGAAGACGTCGAGGCCGGGGAGTTTGGCGCGGCCGTTCAAGAAAGTTAATTCGACGGCGAAGGCGGTGCCTTCCACTTTGCCGCCGAGTTTTCGGATGAGTTGAACGGTGGCGGCCGCGGTGCCCCCGGTGGCGAGAAGATCGTCGCAGATGATGACGCGATCGCCGGGCTCGATGGCGTCTTCGTGGATTTCCAGAGTGTCCGTGCCGTATTCGAGCGCATAAGAAATGGAGGCAACCTTGGCGGGAAGTTTTTTGGGTTTGCGTACTGGGACAAATCCCGCACCGAGACGATAAGCCAGTGCCGGCGCGAAAATAAAGCCGCGTGCTTCGATGCCGGCAACGATGTCAATCTCGTGATCCCTGAAGTGATCGCACAGCCGGTCGATCATATTGTGGAAGCCCTGCTTGTCTTTCAGCAGCGTGGTGAGGTCGTAGAAAAGAATTCCCGGCTTGGGATGGTCCTTCACTTCGCGAATCAACTTCTTCAAGTCCTTCATTCCTACGCTCTCCCTGTTGGTTCAGCGGCAGTCGCAAGCAAAGCCACACAGACTGCAGTCTGTGCCACTGATTTCATCTTAATGATCGTACGTGATGCTGAATTCTTCCGCGAATCGCGGATCGATCTCGGCGGACTCTTCGACAACATGCTGCACCATGGCGCCGCGTGGGCCGCGTTCGAGGATTGTGCGCAGGCGCGCAAGATTTTCCTGCGCTCCGATGGCATAAACTTCCACGCGGCCATCGCGAAGATTGCGCACATAACCGGAAAGACGCAGGCGCTCGGCTTCATCCTGCGTGAAATAGCGGAAGCCGACACCTTGCACGATTCCGGAAATCAAGTAGCGGCGGGCGATACGGTTCGTGGCCATTAAATTCCGAATTGTAACATTGCCAGTTCAAAATCCGATGCGTCGCAGATTGCGGCTCGGTGAAAGCAAAGATCGCGGCAGTTTTTTACGGGCGTTTGGTCATGTTATGCACTCAGCGCTAGACTGAAGCGAGCGCGGTTACGTGCTGCCATTTTCGCCGAATGAAGCAAATGCAGGCCCGTTGCAGCCGCGCGCAAACAAGATTGTCTGTGCTACCGGGAAGCTGCCATATATTCGTAACGCGCATCCCACCGAATAGCGAAGCGCGGCGAGACGGAAAAATTGCCGATGACGAAATCAGGAAACACTGACGGTTTGATGAACGTGCTGACGAACATACTGCGGGCCGGCATGCTGACCGCGCTCGTTGTTATCGGTGGCAACGCGGTTCGTGCACAGGATGCCAACGGGCCGCTCACTCCACCGCCGGAACACGATGTGCATCGCATCACGACGACGCAACCTCCGGAGGTCCCGCCGGCGATGGCTCCCGCGGAAATCATCAAGGAATTTGCCGCCAAGGAAGAAAAGTTTCTGCGTGCGCGGGTTCAGTATGGCTACAAAAAATCGATCAAACTGACTGAATTCGGACGCGATGGCCAGCCCAGCGGGGAATATCAATTGACGGTACAGATGGTGCTGGATTCGGAGGGCAGGCCCTACGAGAAAGTCGTAGACCAGCAGCAATCGACGCTGCACGCTCTGACGCTTACACCGGACAACGTGAAAATGATCGGTCACCTCCCGGCATATCCGCTGATCCCGCAGCAGCTGACGAAATACGAATTGCGTTACGTGGGCACGGAAAAAGTGGACGAGATCGACTGCTACATTATCGATGCCAAGCCGAAATTGCTGGAGCGGGCGCAAGCGCTGTTTCAGGGCGTGGTGTGGGTGGACAAGCAATATCTGGAAGTGGTGAAAACCTACGGCAAATGGGTGACGGACCTGGGCGATCAGCGCGCGCCGGAATTGCCGTTTACCAATTTCGAGACTTACCGCGAAAATGTGGAAGGGAAATACTGGTTTCCCAACTACGCGCGATCGGACGAGTACTTGCATTTTAAGGACGGCGGAGATATGCCGGTACGGGTGGTGATCAAGTGGTCAGATTTCAAGCCGTTGGTTGCGAACGCGGCACCGGCTCCCGCCGCGGCAGACGCTGCCAAACCAAAGCCTTAGAGACTAGAACCCATCTTTAATCAATTACAAGAACTTCCTGGAACTAGGATTAGATGGAAGAACAGTAATGGGACTGCACCAGGTCACGAGGATTTCAGCCTTTGCACGGTCTTTGCAGACCCGAATTGGATGTTTTAGTTCAAGAGCCGAGTGGCAAATCGCGCAGCAGAGGCGACTTGTCTTGCCCTGTCAAGATCGGATTCCAATACAAAGATTTGCCAAGACTGTTCCTTCGCTGCCTTGGCCTGCGCAAACAGACCGATCAGTGGAGCTTTGGCCTTTCCCTCTCGAAACCTTGAATAATTGGGAACATTTGCTTCCTTCAACGCATCAGCAAGATCACCAATACCCGTCAGGTTCGCGCTCTCCAAGAAAAGAACTACATCCTCAGCATCAGCTTGCTCCTTGGTGAAAACCAAGTCCGCGTCACAGTCGCCACATAGGTCATATCCGGCCCTGTACTGAGCTTTGCACAAAGGGCAGTGCATCGTCGTTTAGACTCCGAATCATTCGGGCAGGACGGCGTGTGCTGCGCCCCGCTCGAAGCATTAGCGTTCAGAATGTAGCACACAGTATTTCTGTCCGACGGTATTGCGGTCAATAGGGTAAGTCACGTAGGCCCGAGGGCGACAGGGCGACAATCGATTGTTGACTTCAGCTTTCCTATACGTAACATATGAGACTAGCTACAACCGTTAGACCGATAGGAGCGCATAAGGCGCGTTAAGGCGTTTTTGGCCGAAGACGCCCGATTCATGCGTCGGGATTCCTTACAACGAAACCGCGGGAGCGCGTTACTCATCGGACCGGGTTGGTTGGCCGAGAAGGGACACCGTGCGCGACATAGTTTTGAAATATCCAATCTGGCAGGAGCCCTACCGAGCAGCTGTAATCGAAGCAAATCCTAAACTGCTCAGAGATAGAATTGCCGTGGCAGAGCAAGCCGCCATATTGCGACTCAAGCAACTAGAAAGCAGCGCAGACCATCATCGCGAAGTGATAGCACTAACAGACGCGCTGGCAGCACTGAAAATACTCGGAGAAACAATTTGGGCTGAGTGAAATGCGTCAACCAGAATTATCAACGCACTGTTTTCCGCATATGATTCCCGCACGAAACGATTTAGATTTACATTTCGAGGGTAGCGAAATGGCTGCGCATAGCTGGATTAGAGAGGCGGCGGAATAACCATACCTTGCCAGTGACCAGTCGCAGGAGGTGGCGTCGTGCAAGAAACGGTCATGTTTAGCGGAATAATCGTCGGTGAACGTCAGCGGGTGGAGTGTAAGGTTAGGGCAACCAAGACGACGCTTGATAGAGACCTACCAGTTTTTTCTGGTTACAGCATCGTGGAGTCTGTTGCGACGGACAGGTTACCGGATGGCGATTACGAATTGTTTGCGAACGGCGAAAGGACACGATTCCTGCTAGACAGTGGACGATTTCTCTCGCGCCAATAATCGGGTCTACGCAGTGGGCGTAGCAGAGTAGCGGAGCCGCACGCGTTCCCAGCCAAACAGCCCCGCGTAGCTGGCTCCTCGCATTGTTCCGAGGGCCAAATCGGAAGCAAGCTCGTCTCACTTGTAGACGGTTTGTTAGTGGCGGTCAAGCAGAGAATTGCGGCACGGAGCGTCGGTGGAGAAATGAAATACGAGAGCGCGAATGTGGAACGATTGTGTCAGGCGATCTCGCCTAATGATGAGCCGTGCGATTTTCCCGCGACCGTGCATTGCGCGAAATGCGGCAGGTGGTTCTGCGATGCTCATGCCGAGGACGAGGAGTGGCATCCATGCATGCTGCCGCCTGGGGATGAGGGCGGAGAGGCATAAACTAGCGCGATACTTCTTAGCTTGTGTTGAAACCATTCACAATTCGATGCGCAGCGCCTGACTGCGATTGGGGCCATAAAATGCATGAGGTCCTGGGAGAAGACCAGTTGCGGCTTTGCTATTCCGAGTTTCGCAAGCACTGCATCCAGAGGCACTCCCTCCGGGACGGGGGACACGACATCGCATGTGCATTTGGACTTGGAAAACTGGTTGCTGACGCCCATCAAGAGTTGAGGAAGACCGTATATTTCTTGCGGACACGAGAAGAAGTTTTCGCTCAGTCTCGAAAACGGTCCATGCAACGTTGCCAGGCCGAACCATGCGCTACTTTCGCGCCGACTGCAACATGACACGCCGCATGACGGAGTACGGCGCGTAGGTCCCGTTCTGATGTTATTCGTTGTCCGTCCAATTCAATCGAAACCGGACGGTCGTTGTCATCAAACAAAGTGATTCCGTCAGCGTTCTGAACCGACAAGTCGGCCCAACTGACCGAGACATATGGCAGTTTTGCATCGAAACTCTCACGGTTGATTTGCTGATACCGCTCGTACAGGTTCACGGTGTGGACGGCTTCACGAGAGTAAGCGTAGCGAGCGCCGAGAAGAATTATCGCGACGGCAACTGCGGAGACCGTGATTTGGAAGAAGCGGTGCACCTCAAAAGGGTAGTCGGGGTGTCTTTCGGGCGGAATAGTACGGATGTTCTGTTCGAATGGGCAGCAAAGAAGTCCGTCTTAATGGGCAGCCTATGTGGGCCGAACGCTACGGCATGAATCGCGTGTCGCGTGTCGGAAATTGGGGCTGGTTCAATACCTGTTACCTCCCCGATTCCAGAGCACTTGGCGTGCTCGTTCGGCGAGCGGCTGAGTCAATCGTGATACTTCGTCTGGGTGACGCTGTTGAAACTCCTCCAGCCACCGAAACCAATCGTTGCTTCCGACTATGGGCCGTTCCGCCAGTGAAAGGAGGAAGTACTCCTTAACCAACAGTCGGTCAATCGATCTGTCGTTCGACACGGAAGGACTTAGTGAGGGAACCTAAATTTTATTTATAGGCCGAACATGGAGTTGACCCCGGCGCGCGGGGCCTCGGAAGAAGGCGCTCGACGCTCAAGCGCAGGAAGGGGCGCCTGCTGGGCGGCTGGCGGCAGAGTCACAGGCTGTTGCACGGTGGGCTGATCCGAGGCGGACAGAGCCGCAGCACTGGGAGTGGCAACGCTTGGAGTAGCAGTGGTTGGTTGGGCAGCAAGCTGCTGGAGATAGGCGATGTCGCGAGGCTCTTCCGTGCCCGGCTGAACGGCGGGAAACGACAGATTCATTTGATGCTCCATTGCGCTGGCGATGCGGTGCAACTGCCAGATGAGCTTTTCGAGTTCTTTCGAACGGCCAAGGTTCAAGTTGCGGTCCCACAGAAAGCGGATGGACAACACCACGATAATAGGCAGGCCGATGGCCAGTGTGGCGAGAACGACGTTGAAGAACAGCGAGTCGAGGGCAGTGAGGGATTGGGTCATTGGCAGCCTCCAAATGCAGGCTTCTGCAGGCAGGATACAGCAGCGCGCCGGTGATGACAAACGAATCGATCTCAGGGCAAGCGGTGAAACATCAGTCGGGACGGAACCCCGGGGGACAGACGGGACGTTCCCATACTTGGGGATTGGCGTTGGTAAGCAACTTAGTCTTGAAAGGTTAGCAGCTTTGATTCAATCGTTGAAATGCAGAAGGGCGGTGGGGAGTTCTGTGATGGATTCGAGGAGTAGGTCGGGTTTGGCGGCGCGGAGGCGTTTTTCTGTGGGGAAGGGGCCGAGGATGGCGATGGCGGCGCGGACGCCGGCGCTGCGGGCCATTTGCAGGTCTTCGGCAGAGTCGCCTACGTAAACGGTTTCGGCGGGACGCAAGCCCATGTGGCGTAAGGCAAGGCGCAGCGGAGCGGGATGAGGTTTGCGAAGCCGGGTATCGCCGCTGCAAACGCGGGCGGCGAAATGATCCCAGAGGTCGAATTCGCGGAGTTGGCGGTGAACACGGTCGCGATCTCCGCTGGTGACCAGGCCGAGAGCGTGGCTCCGCGTCAGTTGACCGAGGACGCGGCGGGCGCCGGGCAGGAGTTTGGGGCGATGTTTGGCGTAGTGTTCGCGCCAGACTTGATCGGCAGCGTCCCATTGGGCGCGAGGCAGATTCGCTGCGCGATAGACGTGATACCAGTTGGGTGAATAGTTTTGCTCGAGTTCGGCTACGCCCCAGGGGATTTGCATTTTGGCAAACATGGCGAGGTAGGCGGCGGTGTCGGCGGCGTAGGAGTTGAGGAGGGTGCCGTCCCAGTCGAAGAGGACGCCGCGCAGGCCTGGTTCATTGGGGTTTTTCATTGAAGGCATAAGTTTACTTCAACGGGCGTGATCGGCGGAGCCGCCCTGAAGGCAAATTCAAATGCGGGACGAAAGACTGCAGAAAAAGATAACGAGACGCTGAGGACGCAGAGTTGCGCAGAGAATTCGGCGTGGCAGGGAGGTGCGTTCGCGAGGTAGGTCTGCGTTCGCGGTTAGGAGTCGAGCTGGTGGGTCGGGACGTTGTCGTCGCGATCGAATTCCAGGTCGTCGAAGGATGCGGCGATGCCGAACCAGCCCGGCATGGCGGCGGGTTCAAGGCGTGTGACTCGGGCTTTGCTGACGATGACGACGTTTCCGCGGCCCATGGGGCGGCTGACCAGGACGACTTCCAATTCGATTTGGGTACCGAGAGCCAGTTTGCGAGGGCAAAGGAAAAAGACACCGCTGGAACTGATATCGCGCGTCACGAGGGTGATGGGAAAATCTTCGGCGCGGCCAGCGACTCCGCGGAGCCGGAGAGGGAGCCGAAGAGAGGCTCTGGGATATTCGCGCTGCTCGGGAAAAACGCCGACGGCGTGAGTCGGCACGCGGGCAAACCGGCGCATCGGATTCATCGGCTGCAGCGGCATCACGCGTAGCGATGGAACGCGCGGACTACCTATCGCGGGTGGAAGTGCTGCCGGCCCTCCGGGTGCGCCGGCGGCTATCGGCAATGTAGGTACCGGGAGTGCGGGCACGGGTACTGGTCCCAGCGCAGTGACAGGTTTCGCAGCGAACTGCTCAGGTTCTTGCCGTAAAGCGTGATTGTGTGCGCTCATCTCGCCCTCAGAGACGCTTCAAGATGCGTTGCCGTGCTAGCAGATGGCCCAAAGCTGTACAGACCGTGCGCGATACAAAAACGCGTGCCAATTTTCGAAACTGCGGAAAACCGTGTACTGAAACGGAGTGAGAGGATGCCACTTTGCAGGGGCAAGAGTCAACCTATGGAAATCGCCAGAAGTGTCCTATCTTCAAACACTTAGTTTTAGTAGTACCAGAGGAGCGTTTGATTCGTTCGCTTCGAGCCACGAATTGCAAAAATGGGGAATCAAATTGGTGCTCGACCTCGGTTTGCTGAAGATTTAGTGTCATATTTCCGTGCCTATTCCAACTAACAGTCCCCAGCAGCGACCAACCGAACACTCATCACTCACTGGCATTCTCGTCCTGAGTTTTGCCCTAGTGTATGTTTTGTGGGGCGCGACGTTTTTTGCCATGAGAATTGGCGTGGAGTCATTCCCACCGCTGATTCTGGCAGGTATGCGGCACTTCTTGGTGGGATTGGTGCTGTACCCGCTTTTGCGCTGGCGCACGCGCATCCGTCCAACGGCGGAACAATGGAGGACTGCGGCGATCACCGGTGTGCTGCTGCTCTCGGTCGGAAACGGCGGAGTGTGCTGGGCCGAGCAGACAGTGCCGTCGGGGATCGCGGCCCTGCTGGTAGCCACGGTAACGCTCTGGATGGTGATGGTGGACTGGCTCAGACCGGGAGGGCACAGGCCTTCGGCGCGCATTCTGTTCGGAATTGTGATGGGTTTCGTGGGAATGGTGATCCTGATTGGGCCAGCGAGATTGGGATTATCCGGCCGAGTAGATCCGACAGGTGCAGCAGTGCTGATAGCGGCGTCGCTGGCGTGGGCCTGCGGGTCGCTTTATTCCAAGCACGGGACACTTCCCAGTTCGCCTATGCTGGGCGTGGCGATGCAGGGACTGTGCGGCGGGGCGACGCTGTGGATTATGTCGTTCTTCAGCGGCGAGGTTGCGCGATTTCATCCTGCGGCAGCGCCGCTGCGCGCTTGGATGGCGGTCGGCTACCTGATGGTCTTTGGGTCGTGCATCGGATTCACGGCATATCTTTATATATTGAAGAAAAGCACGGCGGCACGAGTGGGAACGTACGCTTTCGTGAATCCGATAGTGGCGCTGGTCATCGGTTGGGTGTTGGGCGGGGAAGCGTTGTCGCCACGGACTCTGCTGGCCGCAGCGGTGATTCTAACGGCGGTAGTGCTGGTGATTACCGCGCCGCATCGCAATCCCAGCGAAGCAGCGGATGCCTTGCCGGCTCCAGGCGAAGCGTAGGCTTCCTCGTTCGAATCGTTCGTCGAAAAATTTTATTCTTTTGAACGCAGATTCCGGATAGCGCCGCTTCGGGCGCTGCGGTAACTTTGGTCATCATGAGCCTGATGAGTATGCCAAGAGCAGAGACACATTCGACCGAACGGGTTGCTTCCATGCGAGGCGTTTCGCCGCAGGCGGAAGCACGGTACTGGCAGGCAACGCTGGCGCGCGATACGCGAGCCGATGGGGCTTTCTTTTTTGGCGTGAAGTCCACGCAGATTTATTGCCGGCCGAGTTGCCCGGCGCGGCGCCCGTTGCGCAAGAACACGTTATTTTTTCCAACGAGGCGCGAAGCGGAGCTGCAAGGATTTCGTCCTTGCCGGCGTTGCAAACCGAATGAAATTCCGGCATCGGTTCGAATCGTGCAACGCGCGGCGCAGGTGCTGGGGAGCGATCTCGATGAAGCAGTGAATATTGCGACCCTGGCGCAGAAGATCGGAGTGAAGACGGACGCATTGCGCCGGGCATTCCGGCAGCAGGTGGGATTGACGCCAAAAGAGTTGGCAGCGGCGTTACGTTTAAAAAAGTTTAAGAAGCTGTTGCGGGACGGCGGCGGCATCACCGATGCGCTCTATGCGACGGGGTACGGATCGTCGAGCCGAGTTTACGAACGCAGCGACGCACAATTGGGCATGACGCCCGCGACTTATCAAAAGGGAGGAAAGGGTATGAAGATACGATACACGACAGCGAAATCATCGTTGGGAGAAGTGCTGGTGGCGGCGACGGAGCGGGGAGTGTCAGCGGTATATCTGGGCGACGCAGCGTCGAAGCTGGTGAGGGAGCTGCGCGACGAATATCCTCGCGCCGAAATTACGGCGGCGAATGGCGCGTTTACACAATGGGTCGAGGAAATTATCGCGCGCACGGAAGGTAGTGCGCCCCGGCGCGAGCTTCCGCTGGATTTGCAGGCCACGGCGTTTCAGCGGCGGGTGTGGCAGGAGCTGCAAAAGATTCCGCGCGGGACGACGAGGACATATACCCAGATTGCGCGAGCGATGGGAAAGCCGCGAGCGGTGCGGGCGGTGGCGCGGGCGTGCGCTACGAATCCCGTTTCGATTGTGGTGCCGTGCCACAGAGTGGTGCGCGCGGATGGAGACCTTGCTGGATACCGGTGGGGGATTTCGCGGAAAGAAAAATTATTGGAACGGGAGCGCGTGTAAGAGGCAACGGCGAATTTCGGCTGCCACAATCGAAGAGGAGAAAGACTGCTCGTCGCTTCGCTCTTCGGAATGACGGCAGAAAAAACGACGGCTGACAACAGTATTATTTCATTGTTTTCGAAATTGTTTTCGCAGCCTGGCTAGCCACGGGGTTTGGTTTTGGTCGCGTTTTTGGGCCAGTCGGCTTTGAACTTGGAGTCGTCGATTCTTAAATTCTTCTTGATGTCGCTGTAATGAAAAATGAAGTAGTCGCCCGAGCCGGCTTCAAAGAATTTTTGCTGTAAGGGCAGCCAGGCTGATTCGTCAATCCACATCTGGATTTTGGTTATCTGCGCGCGAATTTCGTCGGACTTGGGGACCAGCTCGAGCAGTAACGTTTTTTTGCCGTCGAGTTCCTGTTCTCCGGCGAAGGTGACGGTGTAGCTTTTTTTAATGCTCTCACTGCGCGAACCGAAGCCCAGCAAGACATACTGGTCAACCATGGCGCGATTCTTGCCGAGATTATATTCCTCGACTCGATTGATTTTTGGCGTGTAAATGGAAAGGGAATCACCAGAGCGGAGAATGGTGCGCGGATCGGGTTTGGAGAATTCGATGCGCATCCTTTCATCTTTTTTGCGGAACCACATCTGGCCGGACTCAGTCGAGGTGTCCTTCACCACTTCGGTGTACTTGACGTTGTCAATATTTGCGGTGAGGGTGCGGAAATCGCGGGCGCCCGCGTCCATCATGTTGAGGACAGAATCGGCAGTCCACTTTTGAGCTGATTGCGCGTGACCGGCCGGCGCCAGAGAGAGCAACGCGGCGAAAATTAATCCCCCCCAAAAGCCAGTCTTGGCGTTCAGAGTCAGCGCCATCCCCCGGAAATGCAATGAAAATACATGCAGAATTAATCGTAACACACTTAATAAGACGTATTGCCGGCGGACGGAGTTTCCCAGCGGGCTTTCTTTAGGGGTTTTCAAGTAAAAACGATCTATTTTTTGTGGAGAGTCACCTGATAGGCGATGACCGCGCCTTGCGCATCGCGAACGGCTTCGACGTTGCTAATTTCGAAGCGCCCGGTTTGCAGCGACGACTGGGCTTTCTGTAGTTTGCGGTGGAGTTCGTTTTGCAGTTGCGGCATCTGTTCAGGTGGCGTCAGGATGGCGGCATCCACTCGGTAAATTTGCCGATTGCCGGTTTCGTTCAGTAGTTCGATCTGCGCGGCGGGACTTGGCACGGCGCGAGTTGGCTGGTCATGAAACCAGCGCCCGGGCGTAAGCAGTACGAAAACAACGATGGCGATGACGGCAAGGTCGTACTGCCACGAGCCGCGCTCGTAGGACCAGAAAAAAATCCGGGAGAAAAATTGGCCGGAAGATGCCATGTCAGTCCGCCGGAACTCCATCCACGATAACACCGTCGCGCATGTGCACGACACGATCGAAATACGTGGTGGCCTCGGGATTGTGGGTGATCATTACGACCGTCTGGCCGAGATCCTTGTTCAGGCGGCGCAGCATTTCCAGGACAATTTCGGAATTTTTTGTGTCGAGATTGCCGGTGGGTTCGTCGGCGAGCAGAATCTTCGGCTCGTTGATAATGGCGCGCGCGATGGCGACGCGTTGCTGTTCGCCACCTGACATTTCAGAAGGCTTGTGACTCAAGCGGCCATCGAGGCCGAGCATTTTTGTCACTACGTCGAAGCGATGTGGATCGAAGCCGTCGCCGTGAATATACTGGGCGATGGCGATGTTGCCTCGCGCGGTCAGTGTTGGAAGCAAATTGAAACGCTGGAAGACGAAGCCGATCTTGCTGCGGCGAAGCTTGGTGCGCGCCGAGTCGCGCAGTTCAGTCAAATCGTTGCCGTCGACCAGCACTTTGCCGCGCGAAGCCTGCGCCAATCCGCCGATCACGTAAAGAAGTGAAGACTTTCCGCAACCGGAAGGGCCCATCACCGCGACGGATTCGCCGGGCAGCACTTCGAAATTGACGCCACGCAGCGCCGGAACTTCCACTTTGCCGGCGTGGTAGAGCTTCCAAAGATTTTCCGTTTTGAGTATCGGTTCCACGCTGCGCTTTTCTAACCCCTGCTCCCTTTGTGAACCGCGGCGCTCTGCAAAGCAGAATGCGGCGCTGGTATTGTAGCCGCGATTCCCACCAGAGCCTAGCGAGCTCCGGTGGTGAAAATCCGCGCGATAGCGCCGCAGCCTGGACGTATATTCTCAATCAAAGGTCAGAGCCTCGACTGCATCTTTTCGACTGGCCACCCACGCGGGATAACTGGCACCGACAATGGCGCCGAGTAAAGCGATTAGACCGGCGCGTACCACCCATCCCGGTGTGATGAGGATCGAAAGTGTCGGAAATCCCGCGATGAATGCCGCACGCACTGCGTAGCTGAGCGCGATGCCACCGGCGATTCCGCCGAAGCAAAGCAGCGCGGATTCCATCAGTAGCGCGCGAATGATGAACAGCGGATTTGCGCCAAGCGATTTGAGTACGCCGATATCGCGGGTGCGTTCGATCACCGTGGTGTACATAGTCAGAAAAATTACCAGCAGGCCGATGGAAACCGCCAACGCGATCATGGCGTCAATGAACGCCTGCAGCCCTGGAATATTTGTCGAAGTCATCAGGGAAAGCAGATCCTTCAGTGGGCGGACCGTGTAGCCTGGGAAATTTTCCGGCTTGCGCATATCTTCCATTACGTCTTCGGTGTGCTCGGGGCGCGTGCATTTGATAAAGAAGATGGAGGCTTTGTCGTGCGCGCCAATAAGGTCTTGCAGCGTGGTGATGGGGACAAAAACTCGCGAGCCCTTACCATGCTCGACGATGCCCGCGACGTGCCAATCATTGTTGAAGAGATTGTAGGTGTCGCCGGCTTTCAAATGCTTCGCACGCGCGGCCCAATCATCCACAAGGACGTCGTCTGGCGCCTGCATGTCGTGGCCGGAAAGAAAAACAAAACCACCGGTTACTTCACGGAAGGATTCGGGGTCGATGCCGTAAACCACTTCGACGCCGCCGGTAGAATTAAATTGCAGTAGCACGGGCGCGACGGCTTGAACGTACTTCAGTTGCCGTAGTTTGTCCTGAATCTTAATGGGCATCGGTGATCCACTGAACCCAAGAAAGATGGACGCCGCCGGAGGCTGCAGCATGATGTCCGCGCCGACGCCTTCGATGCGTTTGGCGGTTTCCGTGAGCAGTCCGGAAGTCAGGCCAACGATCAGAACCACCAGCGCAACTTCTACCGAGATGGCCAGAATACCGATAAACGTGCGCGCCGGCCGGTGCAGCAGGTTACGGAATATCAGTTCGCCCATCATGGATGCGAATCCGTGGCCGGCTGTTTTGAATTGCCATTCGGATCGACCCGTACAAGTTCCGAATTCGGCGGCTGCAAAAGCTGAAAGCGATTAGCCGCCAAGTCAACATTGAGATCGATTTTTGTAATTTGCAAATCGAGGCGGTAATCATCGCGCGGGCGGTCAATGCGAATCGCGCGAGGGAAACTTTGTGAGCCGTTCGCGGCAGCGGATGCACCCGCTGGCGTGGCGGTCAACGGCTGCCAGTCCGATACATGCACGTCGGAGAGCAGCGCGCCTTTCGGTCCGTAGGATTGCAGACGAATGACATTCAGGTCCGCACGATCGAACCAGATTTTGCGAAAAATCTCGGTGGTATATCCGCCGCGCAGCACGGTCAGCACGTAATAACGCGCATTCTCTTCATTGAACTCCTCGATCAGCACGGTCTCCTCTTTGCGGATCTCCGGCCAGAGCAGCGCGTCCAGCAAATGTTGCGGGCGCAAATTTTCCAGCGGTTTTTCGCTATTCCGTTCCAGTCGAACGTCGCCGATCAGAAATTTATTTTTTGTCGGCAGCCAGGCGTGAAACTCCTGGCTGTCGCTGGCCATGTCAAAAATTGTTTTGCCGATTACCGGCGCCTGGCCGACCATGCGAACATTCGCAGGCCGCGCGGCAAGCAGAAATGCCTTCACTTCATGGTATTCCTGAATGAGGCCGGAATATTGCGAGCCGGCGGTGGTCTTTAATTCCACGGTCGCGTTCAAGGTTTTAACGCTCGAGGCAAACGAGTTGTACTTTTCCAGCAGCTCCTCTCGCGTCGCGACTCTTGCCACCGGCCGTGCCTGGGCTGGAATATTTTGCTTCTTGCTAACGCCGTTGTTGGCCGCGCAGCCGCCGGAAATGGCCGCCAGTGTCGCCACTGCCATCCATGAATATGATCGTTTCATCCGCAAATTGTGCACACTTAACTTAAGATTATAGCAATCCGGCAACCACTTCGACGCGTCAATCGAGCAGGAATTGCAGCTTATTGGGGCCGCGAAATATACACGTCAAAAGACTGCGCGGCAGGACGCACGCGGCGGATCACTTCGCTGGACCATATCGTTTCGCTAAGTAGCGTGACCCAGCCATCCTCGAATTCGCACACAGCGCAAAAAGAGTACCGCTGGTAGGCCGCTTGATAAGCATCCAGGCCATGTTGCGAAAGCTCGCAGGTAAGTTCAAGGTCATCCGTGTTTACGCGGTCGCCCGCACGAAATCCGAAAGTTTCCGCTTCGAACCGCTCGAAGAGCTGCCGTAGCTGCTCCTGCGCCAATTGCGGAACGACAATGCAGCGGGGACCTGCTTCGCGAAAGGAGATTTTTCTCGTCGCGCAAAAATCGCGGACACGGTCCAGGTGGCTGAAGAAATCAAGCACAAAAGTTTCGCCTGCGGAAAGCAACGGGAAGACCGCCGACCAGAAATCCGTAGCCTGTTTTCCGCGAACTGGCTCGCGGCTTTCTGTTTCCAGAATTTCCAGACTGACCGCTTTTACATCCGCGCCGAGATCCAGCGCCTGCACATCCAGCGAAAACGCCGGAAGATCGAGCGCGCCCTTCGCCGCCGCACCGTTTCCTGGACCGCCGCTCATTCCTCTTCTTCCAGCTTAGGAAATTTCTGGCGAAAGTCGGGAGTTTGCTTGCGCACATCCAGCCAGTCGAAGAACGCATCGGGATTCTCTAGCCAGATACGGAACCAACTGGCGATCTCTTCCTTCTCCGCGCGTTTGTGCGCTTCCACTTTGTGGTTGCGGGCAATCATTTCCGCGCGGCGCTTGCCCAGGCGGGCAATTTCCATCACGCGTTCCGCTGCCGCCTTTTCTCCGTGCGCCTTGAAGCGGCGCAGTAATTCGTCCAGGCGCATCAAACTGACTTCGGCATCGCCCAGCGTTTTGAAGTGCAGCAGGTCTTCGAATTCTTCCTCGAACTGGTCTTCGGCTTCCTCCTGCGCCGTCAAGACCACCTTCCATCCAGCCGATTGCAGAACGTCCGCAATGTAATCGGAACTCGTTTTTCCTTCCGCGCCATGATCCGCCAAAAGTTTCCTGCGCAGCTGATCGATTTCCGCGGCGGTCCATTTCTCCGCGCCAATGGCCGCGGCAGCGCGCAGGATCATAGCTCTTTTTGTTTCGAGGGTTTCCGTCATCGTCCTGAACCTCTGCGCTTCTTTCCTTGTGATTTGTTATGCGCGGCTTGCGCGGGCGGAGGATCAGGCGGCAATCCCGCCAGCATCCGGCGATAACGGTTCACGTTCTGGTTGTGCTGCTCCAAGGTAGCGCTGAAAAAATGGCCGCCCTGGGTATTTGCGACGAAATAAAGGAACGCCGTGTTCGCCGGCGCGAGCGCTGCACGCAAAGAAATCTCGCCAGGATTACCGATCGGTCCGGGAGGTAGCCCGCCATGCATATAAGTATTGTAGGGCGAGTCCTCGTGCAGATCCTTGCCGCTCAGTGAGCCATGGTAGCGGCCTTGCTGCTCCAGCGCGTAGATTACGGTCGGATCGCACTGCAACAACATGCCCTTTTTCAGGCGGTTTTCAAACACGCCCGCAACGATCGGACGTTCCTCTGGTTTTGGTGTTTCACCTTCGACTAATGATGCCAGCGTAATGGTCGAGAGCAAAGGACTGCCCGTCGACTGGCCGGTTTTGTCGGAACCCGGCGCCGCAATGTGCGACCATTCCTCACGAAATTTTTGCGTCATTTCCGCGGCGAGTTCGTTCGCGGCCGGATGGCGCGACAAATGATAAGTAGCGGGGAAGAGGAAGCCTTCCAGTGTCCTGGCCTGCGGAGCGAGGTCATGAATAATCTCCGGATTTTTCGCGGCAGCCAGAAATTCCTCTTCCGCCATAAATTTTCCGTCCTGCAGTTCGCGCGCGATGTCGAACATAGTCTCGCCTTCGCGTACGGTGAACGGCCGCTCGTACACGTTTCCGTTCGCGAGCGTCCAGAAAACGTCCTTGCCGCTGACCGCGTGGTCGAAATGATATTCACCGGCCTGTAAGGTGCGCCGCGGATGCTTGCGCGCATAAATTTCGAAGGCCACGGCGTTACGGATCACGCCATTCTTTTCCAGCAGCCGCGCGACACTGCGGCTTGAGGCCCCATGCGGCACATCCACAAAAACGCCTTCGCCGAAATACTTTCCGTACGGCTTTTCGATGGTGTACCACGCATATGTGACGGCCGCCGCGGCAATCAACAAGACCAGCAAGAAGAGCTTCGCCAGAAATTTCATTTAGCCCTTCTCCAGTGCGGCATTGTTATGGGTGTTCCGGCGTTCCAGATATTCCCGAAGAATGATCGTTGCAGCTACGGAGTCCACCGTGAACTTCGCGGCGTCCTTTTTCTTGGATGCGCCGTCAATCTGTTTCGATTTGCGTCCGAACTCCTCTTCGAGCAGGCGTTCGGCTTCCCAGCTTGTCAAACGTTCGTCCGCCATTTCGACGGGAACGCCAATTTGTTTGCGAATGCGTTCCGCGAAGCCCTGCGTCTCCTCGGCCATCTCGCCGCGCGCGCCGTCGAGGCGCAACGGAAGTCCGACCAGCACCAGTTTTACCGCGTGATCGCGCACCAGTTCGCGCAGGCGGCGCATATCTTCGTTGCGATTGATGCGTTTGAGCGTGCCGAGAGGTTGAGCGATACCTTGCAACGACTCGGCGATGGCCAAGCCGATGCGGGCGCGGCCGTAGTCCACAGCCAGGATCTTTCCAGTAGCAGACACGTCAGGCGCGGCAGAGCCGGTCAATGGTGGCGTGGGATTCACACCTCTATTATATCGCCTAAGGCTTGCGGCCCCTCGCGCCGCTTTGCCATTGCTCCCAATAACCCAATGTCTTCATTTGGTCGTCCAAGCCCGTCTCTTTGACCAGGGTGTCGAGTTCGGCGCGCGCCAAACGCTTGCCAATCGGTTCGGTTCGATCAGCAATGCCCCAGGCGGTGAGCGCTGCGATGATGGTGTTCAGTTTCAATTGGAGTTGATCTACTTTGTCGAACGTGTCGGATGCCGCGTGATAGTTCGCCAGATAATTGGCAATTTCCTGATTGGCGACGAAGGTTGGCACGCCCTCCAGCAGAAAGTCAAAATTATCCGTGCCGAAGGATGCGTCACTCGTGTGTTGAGTTGCGCCCCAGGTGTCCAGCGGTTTCAGGATTTGGCGAAGGCCCGCATCCGTGTCCCGCCGCCCGCCCAGCGAATAGCCGGAAACGCGTCCGCTGCCGGAGTCGAAAATAATCACGCCGCGGATCTTGTCGAGTTCCGCAGCGTGCGACTTCACATAAGCGAATGAGCCGACGGTGCCTTGCTCTTCGCCGCTGAACAAAATAAAACGGATGGTGCGCTTCGGCACCAGTCCCATCGCCTTGATTGCGCGCGCGGCTTCGATCACCAGTGCCGCGTTGCAGCCGTTATCGAGAGCGCCGGTGCCAAGTTCCCAAGAATCCAGATGCGCGCCGAGAATCACCACCTCGTCAGGTTTTTCGTAACCGCGAATTTCGCCGACCACATTTTCCTGTTCCACCGGGCCGCCGATTTCGTTAGGCATCGCCAGCTTCACGCGAACTCTTCCCGGATTCGCCGCCACCAATCGAGACAGCTTTAACGCGTCTTCGCGCGCAACGACAGCTTGCGGAATTCTGTCGATCTCGCCATCAAGCGTATTAGTGTGGCGATACAGCAGCAGGCGCTCGCGCCCTCCAGTCCACAGTATCGCTGCGGCGCCCTCTTTCACTGCGCGTGCAATGCTGGCTGGTGGCCTCAAGTACTCATTGAAAAGATCCGGCCAGGTTGAGCCGATTTCGCTGTGCGCCAGCACAATCGCACCCTTTATATTCCCCACGCGCGAAAAATCAGAATCCGAACCGATGCCGATATCAATGACGTTCGCTTCGATTCCTGCGCGCGGCGTGGCCGGTCCCCAGCCTTCAGAAACCGCGTGCAAGACTGCGCCGTCGCTGGCGGGCGCAGTAATTGCGAGGCGCGTCGCGCCCTCTTTCCACGTCACCGACAGGGTGTATTTTTCCGTATGCACATCGACGCCCGCCGCGCGAAATCCCGCGATGCCCCATTGCACCGCCTTCGCCATTTCTGGAGAGCCGGTCACGCGTCCGCCAACCTCGTCCGTCAGCCGCCGCAAATTTTCGATCATTGGCGAATCGGCCAGGATCAGAGGCAACAGTTTCGCCGCTGCCGCAGCGCATGAAGAGCTCTCCGTCGCCGAGCACGCGGCGGTTTCTGGCGTGCCTTGCGAAGGCCGCAACGGATCAACTTTTACCGGCGGCAATTGCGCGAAAAGCGCGGGCGCGGAGAGTCCCGCCAGCAAAATAAAAGGAAACGATGATCTTATTCTTGACCGCATTGGGCACACACTCCGGTTAAGGTGAGCTCGCAAACCGCGACTCGAGAAAGAGCGCGTGAAGTATAGCGCCACGAGTCCATTCGAGACTCGATGTAGCAGCACGCACGATTGCCGCTCACGAATTCGCGGAAAGCAGTGCGTCGATGGTCAGCGCGATCTGCTTCATTTCCGCGACATCGTGCACGCGGATGATGTGCGCACCGTTCAAGATGCTTGCTGCCACGGTGGCGGCGGTTCCCCAGATGCGTTCTTCGGCGCGGGCGGGCTTGCCATTTTTTTTCAAAGTTGCTCCGAGAAATCCCTTACGCGAAGTGCCCACCATCAGCGGATAATCGAGCCTGGCGAGCTGGGGCAGCTTCGCGAGCAATTCGTAATTCTGCGAATAATTCTTGCCGAAGCCGATTCCAGGATCGATTACGATCTGCGATCGCTCGACGCCGAACTTTTTCGCAGTGGAGATGGATTTCCGCAGCCCGCTTATAACGTCGCGCATCACGTCGCGCGCAAACGGCCCCTTTTGCATGGTGCGCGGCGTTCCTCGCATGTGCATGAGGATCAGCGGCGCCCCGTATTGCGCCGCGACTTTTGCCAGCCTCGGATCGCTCCGCAGGCCGGAGACATCATTCAGAATTTGCGCGCCCGCGCCGAGCACAATCTCCGCAACCGTCGATTTTTGCGTGTCCACCGAGATCGGTATCTTCAGTTTGCCGCGCAGCCCATACAGCACCGGCAGCAAGTGCCGCAATTCTTCGCTAGCGGAAATAGGTTCCGATCCCGGTCGCGTGGATTCAGCGCCAATGTCCAGCAAGTCGGCCCCATCGGCCTGTATTTGCAACGCATGTTCAACCGCCCGCTTCGCATCAAGAAATTTACCACCATCCGAAAAGCTGTCCGGCGTAACGTTGAGCACGCCCATAACCAGCGTGCGTTCGCCCATATGCAGTTTGGCGGAACGGAGACGCAGTTCAAATCGTTTGCGTTTGTGCAAGAATCATCCTTGGTGAATCAATACCATCCGGTGGCAACAAGATGACTACAGCTGGCGAGTATATCTTTGTTGGCGGATTGTTTGTTTTACCTGTGTTGCTGGTCTTGCGAACTTGGCGCCGCTATGCTGCGGCGGAGCAGCCGATTTCGGATCCACTGCAAGCCAAGACCGGAATCGCATTGGTCTCAATCTCCGTGGTCATATGGATCGGGACCATTAGTCTGATGATTGCGGCGAACCATGTTCACAGGCCGAACACTTTTCTGGGCAACCTCTCATTGCCCGCAGTCGCGTTCGTAGGCGTGCTGCTATCCGTCGGCGGAATTCTGTCCTCGCGATTGAGGCGAAATGCCGCGGTGAACAGTCTGCGGGTGCGAAAAGCTATCGGCCTTGCAAGCGGCATTATGCTGCTGTTCTGGCTCTTTATTTTGAGTAATCCCCACTAAGGCAGGACTGTCAATCCAGATCGAAGTCGCGAATCGGCTTGCCCACAGGCGCATCCTTGGCTTTCTTCATCTGCTCTTCAAACTTCTTCGCCAGGATGTCTTCCTTGTTGGTTTCCTGGAACCAGGAATCCGCGAATTTGTCTTCGCGCTGTTGCTTCTGCTTTTCCAGAATGTTCGCAGCCTGCGTCAGGTCCACGTCAGGCCCGGGCTTTACGTGCGCCTCGTGCGATAACACCGCGCCAAATACCGGATCTATCACCAGCTTAGCCTGGCAGCACGGGCAGGTCACGTTCAGGTTTTCGCCGTCTTTCAATCCCATGACCTTATTGTACTCCTGCGCCGTAAAAAACAAGGGCGCGATTGCTCGCGCCCGCTTTCCTACCCGTTTCGCAGAATCAGCTACTCACTGCTGTCTAGTCACTGATTACGCCTTCGCTGGCGAGTCTCCCCGCGTGAATCCCGGCGCCGGCCGAAGTTCCGGCCGCGTCACTTTGGGATCGGTCGCTGGCGCGCCCTGCGGCGGCGGTGTCGGAGGCGTGCGCGGCTTTTCCGGCAGCGGCTTGCCTTCGATCAGCATGCGCACTTCAGCGGCATCCAGCACTTCGCGTTCGAGCAGTCCCTGCGCGATGCGCTCCAGCACGTCGCGGTGCGTGTTCTGAATATTTTTTGCGCTCTCGTACGCGATGTTGACGATGCGCTTCACTTCCTTGTCAATGTCCACGGCGGTGGCTTCGCTGAAATCGCGATGCTGGGCAATTTCGCGGCCCAGGAAAATCGCTTCTTCCTTTTTGCCGAATGCCAGCGGCCCCAGTTCGCTCATGCCCCATTCGCAGACCATGTTGCGCGCGATATCTGTCGCGCGTTCGATGTCATTGCCGGCGCCGGTAGTAATGTGGCCGAGGAACATCTCCTCCGCGGTACGGCCACCCATCAGCACAGCCAACATTCCTTCCAGATGTTCCTTGGTGTAGGAATGTTTATCGTCGGTCGGCAACTGCATGGTCAAGCCTAGCGCCATGCCGCGCGGAATAATCGTCACCTTATGCACGGGATCGGCGCCAGGAGTCATCGCGGCCACGATCGCGTGCCCTGCTTCGTGATACGCGGTGTTCTTCTTTTCTTCGTCCGACAAAATCAGGGATTTGCGTTCCACTCCCATCAAGACTTTATCTTTGGCCATTTCGAAGTCGGCCATCAAGATGAACTTGCGATTCTGCCGCGCAGCCCACAAAGCGGCTTCGTTGGCCAGGCTTTCGAGATCAGCGCCGGAGAATCCCGGCGTGCCGCGCGCGATAATCGAGAGATCCACATCGTCGGCAATCGGCTTTTTGCGTGTGTGTACGCGAAGAATCTCCTCGCGGCCTTTCACGTCTGGCCGAGCGACAACCACGCGCCGGTCAAATCTTCCCGGCCGCAGCAACGCCGGGTCGAGCACGTCCGGCCGGTTGGTTGCGGCGATCAGGATCACGCCTTCGTTCGATTCGAATCCATCCATTTCCACCAGCAACGCGTTCAAAGTTTGTTCGCGTTCGTCGTGTCCGCCGCCCAAACCTGCGCCGCGGTGGCGCCCAACCGCATCGATCTCATCTATAAAGATGATGCAAGGCGCATTCTTCTTGCCCTGTTCAAACAGATCGCGTACCCGGCTCGCGCCCACGCCGACAAACATTTCCACGAAGTCTGAACCGGAAATCGAGAAGAACGGCACATTCGCTTCGCCCGCGATCGCTCGCGCCAGCAAAGTCTTGCCCGTTCCCGGAGGCCCGACTAGCAGCACTCCCTTGGGAATGCGCCCGCCCAGCTTCTGAAACTTTTGCGGGTCCTTCAAAAACTCAATAATTTCCTGCAGCTCTTCCTTGGCTTCGTCGGTCCCCGCAACATCCTTGAACGTCACTTTCTTCTGCTGCGCGGAAAGCAAGCGCGCCCGCGATTTCCCGAAGCTCAAGGCTTTGTTTCCGCCGGCCTGCATCTGCCGCATCAGGAACAGGCAGAAACCCACCAGCAGCAACAACGGCAGCGCATTTAGCAGAATGATCAGCCAATCGCCGCTGCGCACTTCCTTCACATTGATTGCCACCTGCTTGTCGCGAAGCTGCTTGGTCAGGTTTGGCGCGTCTTCCTTGAAGATGGTGGTGCGGAATTTCTTGTTGGCGGGCTTCACGTACTCGCCCTGCATTTCGTAGCTGTTCGGCGCCAGATACATCGTTACTTCCTTGACGTCGCCTTGCTCCACGTGCGCCATGAACTCGCTGTAGCTGGGCGTATCTTCACGCGCCGCCTGCCCGTTTGCCGAGACCAGCCTCCAGAGCATCACTCCAAGCAGCACGATCGATAGCCAGAATAAAATTGTTTTTGCTGTAGAACTGGGATTCACGATTACCTCACTTGCCCCGCTAAAACTGGTTCCGAGTATTGCGTTACGTTCGTTGCCTTATAAATTCGCGTTGCGTTATAAATTCGTTCCATAACAAATCATCTGTCTGTGTTCTGTGTTCGCGCTATCGCCCGCTGTGTTTCTTCTTATTAGACGCCGCTGCGGCCTTCTGCGGCCATTGCTTCCCCGGCCACTGCGTCAATCCGCGTTCGTTTCGCCGTTCGCCCCTGCCGTCCGGCAGCCCGTATCCAACCCACACTTGGTTAGATGCCGTCTGGAAGCCAAAGTAATCCGGCTCCAGTGCCACCCGGCGTCCGGAGGTCTTGTCCAGCAGCACCACCAGCCGCAGTGAACGGGGCTGCGATTCCCCCAGGCGCCTCAGCAAGAATTCCTGAGTGACGCCGGTGTCCATGACCGCGTCCAGGACCAGGACATCGCGCCCCTTCAAATCCGGACGCGAACCGAAAAAGACCTCGCGTCGTGCCCTTGTGCCCTGCCGCACGTCGCGAACTTCTTCCCGCACGAAATGGCATACCGTTGGCGTAACAACATTGCGCAACAGGTCCGCCGCAAAAACAAAGCCACGATCCATCGTGACCACTACATCCACGCGGCGTCCGCGATACGCGCGCGAAATCTGCCTGCCCAGCTCGTCAATTCTCGCGGAGATGCGTTTCGCCGTATACGAAGATCGCTGCTTTGCGCTCACGCTGCACGCTCCTGATTACGTTCGAAAACGGTTTCCAGGGTGGCCCACGCAGGCGCTGGTGCCTCTTTCTTCTGTTACTAGTGTCTCGCCTGTCGGAAATGCAGTCAATCGCTGTAAAGCAGAAATCAAATTTTGTTCCCTAAGTGCTTACTCCCGCTTTTCCCGTCAATTGGCGGTGGTTTCCCGCCGCCACGCAAATGCCAGCGCATCTCTTTCCCTCAACACATCAACGCCGCCGGGAAGCTGCAACCGCCTGCCGCTCTCTTCTTTTCGGGCCAGCTGTACAATCGCGTTGATATGTCCCGCCGAAATCTGCCCGCGTCGCTGCCGCAAGCTCTCGACAATGTGCAAAATCAGCTTCGCTCGCAGTACGTCGCACCCTCCAGCCTCGGCAAACTTTAGCGGATTCAGCAGCTCCGCGATCCCAATCCGCGCGACATTCCCGTCCAGCACCACTAGCCTTTCGAATAGCTGTCGCGACAGGTGTTCAACAAACGCCGCCTGCTCCCGCGCTCGCGCCGCCAGCCCAGCAATATGCTCGATCGCAGCTGGATTGAACTCTTTCTCCAGCAGCGGCAACAATTTCTTGCGCATCCGTGCGCGCACTCTGGCGGTGTCACGGTTTGTTGCGTCTTCTCGCCAACTTTGTTTCTGCGCTCGCAAAAATTTTCGCAGCTCTTCGCGTCGAAAGCTCAGCAGTGGCCGTACCACGCAGCCTGCCACGGGATGAATTCCCGCCAGCCCCGCGATGCCTGTGCCGCGCAAAATATGTGCCAGCACCGTCTCAGCCTGGTCGTCCATCGTGTGTGCGGTGGCCACTACGTCCACCACACCCTGCTCCGCGAGGCGTTCGAAGAATCCATGACGCGCGCGCCGCGCCGCGTCTTCCAGGTTCGCTTTTTCGCGCTTCGCCTTTCCAGCCACGTCTGCATGTCCGACATGCAGCGTCACCCCGGATTTTTCCGCCAGCGCCGCCACGAACTTCTCGTCCGCGTCCGACGCTTTCCCCCGCAACTTGTGATTGAAGTGCACCGCACTGACCACGAGGCCCAACTCCGCCCGCATTTTCGTCAGCAGAGTGAGCAACGCCACCGAATCAGCGCCGCCGGATACGCCTACGCCTAGTCTCAGCCCAGGCTGAAACCACGGCAACGCTCTTAGCTGTTCCGCAAACCGCCGCCTGATATTTTCCGCAAAGCCAGTCTTTCGCACCGCCGCGCCTCATCTGGTCAGCATCATCGCACGAAAAACACCCGTAGACCGCTTTCGATGACACGAAGCGCGCGTCCCACGTGAGAAAAGAAAGTGCACAAAAAAAGAGAGGCAGCCAAAACAGCTGCCTCTCCGCTGGAGTTAATCGAAAAACCGCTTAGAATGTGATCTTGCCGAACACCTGAATGATGCGCATGCCTTCCGCGGCAGACGCGAACGCACCATAAGGCGTGGTCGGTGACACAGCCAGTGCCGTAATTTGGCCGAAAGAGCTGCTCAAGTCATTGTTGACGGGATTCTGAAAGTTGGGATGGTTCAGAATGTTGAAGAAATTACCGCCCAACGTGAATTTAAACCGTTCAGTCAATGCAAAAGACTTCTTCAGGTTCAGGTCGGTGTTGAAGTATCCCGGCCCGCGGAATGCGTTGCGGGCGTTGGCGTCAAAGCTCGTGGGAACTGCGAAGCTGCTTGTACTGAAGCAAGCCGCATTCGCGCAGTTAGCCCCAAACGTCGTTGGGGTTCCCGGCGTCGGTTGGTATAGAACTGTGGATAGAAACGCCCCGTTGACGGTCAGATTGTTGGGTACGAACGCACTTTCCTGGGCTCCGTTGACGACGCTGAAAGGGAAACCAGTTCGATAGAAGAAGGTACCGGCGACCTGCCATCCGCCGATTAGCGCATTTAGCAAGTGCCCAGAGGGCTTGATTGGGAGATCCCAAACATAGTTCGCCGAAAACTGATGCCGTAAGTCGTAGTCTGACGATGCGTAGCCGCGGTTGGGGTTCGAAGGATCAATCTGTAGCAGGATACTGTCGAACACGCTGTAGGGCAAAATACCGCCATTTGACACGTTGTCGGTAGCGTGGCTGTAGCTGTAGCTGAATCGGCCCGAAAAACCGTGCCAAAGGTTCTGCTGCACCGATGCCGTCAAGCCATGATAATTCGAATATCCGTTGTTCGTAAGTTGCTGAACCGCGGCCACGCGAGTATCCGCGGCGGCAAGGGGAAGCTGCGTGAACCCACTGCCGCAGATCGTCGACGTGCAGAAGGCATTGAGATAAGGATTGATGAGCTGTATATCGTAGCCGTGATTTCCTACATAGTTCACGGAGACGACCGTATTTCTTCCAACGGTATGCTGTACTTCCAAGTTCCATTCGACGAATTTTGGATTGTTGAATTTGCCGGGCACGTCGAACAGTGGAGGCACCCCGCAACCGCTGGGCGCTCCCGCCTGATACTGCGCCAAAGTCTGGCCCGAATTGAACGCGGTCTGAAAGGCAGAATTGCAGCTCTGGACCAAGCTGACGCCGCTGCCAGTTTCGTTCAGGTCCACGGCGCCGCCGGGTGTCGAAAAGCTGACTACCTGCGGAAAGTTAGTCGTGAAGTTATCCAGAATGGTGCCCGGATAAAGGTCGGTAAAGAGACCGACACCGCCTCGAACCACGGTCTTGTCGCCGACAGGACTCCACGCAAAACCGATGCGCGGTTCAAAAACGACATTTTCGACACTCCGGAGGATGTTGCCTTGTTCCCCCGTCACCATGGCATTGAAAGGTACTGTGGGATCGTGCGACAAATTTTGAAACGGTTGTGTTGGAAGAGAAGCGCAATTTGATTGGCACACTCCACCGGAATTGCGATCTGCGCGTGCCGCGAGGGTTATTTTCAGCTTCGGGCTTACGCGAAATTCATCTTGGAAGTAAACGCCAAAGCTGTAAATCGCGATTGGTTGCGGGGAGCGAAGGGCGAAGTTTTGGCTGGTGCTGGTATCCACGGTATCCGTGGCAAATCCCGCCAAACTGGTCAGAACCGCGGGAGGATTGGTCAATTCGGAGGCCTTGAAATCGCTGACATCATTGCGGCGGAAGTTTACGCCCAGTTTGAAGGCATGATTCCCCTTGGCGATCGAAAGATCGTCCACGAGTTGCCACTGTTCCACATTGCGGCCCTGGGGAAAAAAGAATCCAAAGGGAAAAAGGCCGCCTGCGGCACCCAGGCAAGACAGGCTGGTGTCTGCCGAGCACAAGATTTCCGGGAACGTCGCATTGGCTTTGTTGACGTCGGTGGATTGGAAAATCGCGGAGTAGTACAGGTTCGAGAAAATAAAATTGTTCACGACTGAAGGGTTAAAAATGTGCGTAAAGTTCAACTGCCCCTCGTCCTGGGGCTGATGGCTAACGGCGTTGAAAGCTGGATTGATGGGGTCCGCGTAAGTCGGCTGCGTGCCACGATCGAATTTTACGCGCCCGAAGATCTTGTTGTTTTCGTTGAAATTGTAGTCGACGCGCCCGATCAAAAGCCATTCTTGGTTCCCGCTGGACCCCGGAAGGGTTACCGAGCCAAGGCAGGAAGTCGAGCCGTCCGGCAGTGCGCCTATGCTCCCGCAAGTACCCGGAGTTGGTACAGCGTTCGACGCACCTTTGGCACCGTTATAAAGCGAGAACGCTTGCTGGTAGAAACTCGTTGCCGAAGTTGGTATCTGTGACAACACGAAACTTTGGAAGTCTGCCGTCGGGAGGAAAGACTGCGTCGCACTGGCGAAAATGTATCGCAGGCCTTCCGTGTCCAGGAAGAAGAACGCCTTGTCCTTTTTGAGCGGTCCGCCCAGGTCTGCTGACCACTGGTTGTTGTTCTGGAAGGGTTTCGGTTGCTGGCTGGCCTTCAGGAAAAAGTCCTCCGCGTTCAACGCGCTGCCAGTGTAGTAGTAATTAGCAGCACCATGAAACGCGTTGGTTCCGGACTTGGAAGTTACGTTAATCTGCGCGCCAGCTTGACGCCCGTATTGTCCGGTATAGCCATTGCTGACCACCGCAACTTCCTGCACGTCATTGGTCCCAAGCAACAAGTTGCTGGCTCCGGAATTGTTCAGATTCAAGAACGGATCGTTGTAGTCGTTGCCGTTAATCGTAAACAGGTTTGAAGTGCCGGGCAGCCCGAATGCGCTGAAGTTACCGTATCCGTTGCCGCTCGACGTGTTCATGGAAACGCCCGGGGCGGTTTGCGCAACGTAAGTAATATCATTGCCTGGATTTGGAATGCTCTCGATGGTGCGTGTATCCATCGTGGTCGTGATGTTGGCGTTTTCCGTCTGCAGCAACGGAGTGCTCTCGGTAATTTCCACTGTCTGCGTCGATTCGCCGATTTCCAGCTTGGTATTCACCGTCGTAGTCTGTCCCAACAGTACTTCAGACTTCTGCGTTGTTTTCCGGAACCCGGACTTTTCGATGGTGATGCTGTACCTTCCCGGCTTCAGCAGCGAGAATTGAAACGTGCCGTTCGGACCTGTAATTGCAGTTTGAGTTTCCTGTGTTGCTTCACTCACCAGTGTGACGTTTGCATCCGTTACCACTGCTCCTGAAGCATCCGTCACCGTTCCGTTGACCGCTCCGGTCACGATGCTCTGCGCATTTGCCATGCTGCATACGAAGAACATCATCAGCGGAAACAGAAGCAAATATTTTCGGTGCTGCCTGTTTCTCATATCGTTCGTTCTCCTTGAATTTGTCTTCCCACTATTTCTCCCGGGCGCGGCTCGGGCGCTTCTCTCCATTTGGTTGCACATCCCGCCGCGCGCATCCGGGGTTGTATTTCGCGGCGTGGCCTGGACACACTTCACCGCCGTCGTGTGAATCCCTATTCACACCTACTCCCCGCCGTCATTTTGTTTTCGTATACTGCGAGCCAGCCTTAGGCTTTTTCCAGAGAACCCACTGTGCGCTCTTCAAGAGGCTTCGCAGTACCCACTCGAAGCTACCTGCGCCGGGAATGATGCAAGCTCGATACCAGATCCATTCTTTTTATAATCTTTTGTTTATCCGTAATTTACGGCCGCATCCAAATTTTCGTAGCCGCCTTGATCTACTCAAAATCAAAGAGTTCTTCAGAAATATGTAAGTTTTATTTAGTATGTATACATGAATATACCTACGAGTAATAAAGCTAATGGATCTCTTGCGGCCAAGACTCACGCGCAGAAAAATTACTATGCACGAGTGCGAGAAAAAGGGGCTTCTGATATTTCCGTCTTGGTTTGAAGAGTCACTCTCACAGTATCGACTAGCCGCAGCTGTGAACGCTGCCCGCCACGTTCCCTCCGTTCCACAAGTGCGGCAGCATTTTCCGCGAAGCCCGTTTTTCGCACAACGCCGCCCCATTTCGTCTGCATCATCGCACGAAAAACATTGGAATGTGCTGGTCCAACGGGTGGCACACTCCAGAAGAGCAAAAAAAAGAGGCAGCCCGGAAAGGGGCTGCCTCTTTGCTGGAGCTGGAGCGAACTGCTCGGTTAGAAGGTGATTTTGCCCATCACCTGCACGATGCGGGCATCTGTCGCTGCTGCGGCGAATGCGCCGTAAGGCGACGTCGGCGGCTGCACGGCGCTGACGATCGAACCAAAATTGCTGCTGCTGGCCAGATTGGAGATGGGGTTGGCGTAGTTCACATGGTTGAGCACGTTGTAAGCGTTAGCGCCAACCGTGAAGGCAAGCCTCTCGTGGAAGTGGAACGTCTTTTTCAGCCCCAGGTCTGTGTTGAAGAAGCCGGGACCGCGGAACGAGTTCCGGGGAATCGTTCCGAAGGTTGTAACGGCCGATCCGCTCGCGAACTGCGATTCCGAAAAGCATGGCGTGTTTACGCTCGCGCCACCGCAGGTCAATGGAACGGTGCTAACGGGTTGACCGAGGACCGTCACGTTTTGCAGGTTTGTTCCCGCGCTTTGCAGGATTCCCGTGGTGGTACCATCCACCACGCTAAAAGGCAGACCGGTCCGGTAAAAGAACGTTCCAGACACAGTCCAGCCGCCCGCGATCGTGTCCAGTGCCCGGTTCTGGAACTTCACCGGAAGATCCCAGACATAGCTGGCATTCAGGCTGTGACGCACGTCATAGTCCGAGTTGCTGTAGTTCAAGCTCGTCGGGCTGAATGGGCTGATCTGATTTAACAGGCTGTCGTTGACGCTGTACGGATCGATGCCGCCGTTCGATACATTGTCCAGCGTGTGGCTGAACGTGTAACTGAACTGGCCGGAGAATCCGTGCCCCAGCTGCTCTTTTACTGCAGCCGTCACGCCGTTGTAGTTTGATCTGCCATTGTTTGTCAGCTGCAGAACGTTCTGCACCCGGCTATCCGCTGCGCTGGAAGGCAACCCGCCGAATCCGAAGCTGTTCAGGTAAGGATTCTCGAGCAGTTCATCGTAGCCATGATTTCCCACGTAGTTGACGGATACCACTGTCCGCTTTCCGAGTTCGTGCTGGACCATCAGGTTCCATTCAATGTACTTGGGATTCTTCAGTTGGGCGACTACGTCATTCAGATTTGGAGTGGCGCAACCGGCCGGTGCGGCAGACAGGAAACCGGCCGCGGTGCCGCCGCTGTTGAAGTTGTTCTGGAATGCGGTATTGCATTGCGCAACCAGAGCCGCAGCGCTGTTCGGGTTACTGCTTGCGTCAATCGATCCCAGTCCGGCAAGCGAGAAGCTCGTCACCTGCGGAAAATTCGTCGTGAACTGATCCAGGATCTGTCCAGGATACAAATCAGAGAAGAGTCCGACTCCGCCGCGGATCACGGTCTTGTCACCCGCGGGGCTCCACGCAAATCCCACGCGTGGTTGGAAGACGACTCTTTCCACGTCGGGCAGAATCTGACTGATTCCCGTGGTCACCATCTGATTAAAGGGAATCGTCGGGTCATGGCTGAGTTGGTCAAACGGCACCGTGCCGCGCGAAACGCAATCCGATTGACATGCGCCACCGGAGTTCCGGTCGGCCCGCAACGCCAGGGTAAGCTTCAGTTTCGAATTCACTTTGAATTCGTCCTGGAAATAAAAGCCTACGCTATAGAAGGCCAGCGGCTGCGAATTATGAATCGCGAAGTTCTGCTGAATGACGTCGGCCGATCCGTTTGCGAAATCCAGCATGCTGGACTGAATCGCGGGGAAGCTTCCTTCGCTTGCGGTGAAGTCGCTGACATCGTCGCGCCGGAAGTTTACGCCCATCTTGAAGGTGTGTTTTCCGCGTTCGACAGAAAGGTCATCCACAAGCTGCCATTGGGTCACGTTGCGGCCCTGGGGAAACAACGCGAAAAACGGATCGGAACCCGATCCTGAGCCGAGCGGTGTCAGGCTCGTGTCGGTCGTGCTCAAGATGAAAGGAAACGTCGAAAGCGCGCTGCTGAGGTTTGGGCTTTGGAACAGCGCGGAGTAATGGAGTACGGACCCGACAAAGTTGTTCACCACTCGCGGACTGAACACGTGTGTGTAGTTCAACTGGCCTTCGTTCTGCGGCTGATTGCTCTGAATGTTGAACGCTGGATTGATCGGATCGGTGTAGGTCGGCTGATTCCCGCGGTCGAATTTCACCCGGCCGAAGATCTTATCCTTGTCGCTGAAGTTGTAATCCACACGGCCGCTGAGCAGCCATTCCCGGTTACCGTTCGGCACCGATACACGGTAGGACGCCAGGCACGGTCCAGAGAAAACCGTGTCTAAGCTGCCGCACGAATCACCCGGCACGGCTTGTGCGTTCGCGACACCTGGAGCGTTGTTGTACAGGTTAAATATCTGCTGGTAGAAGGGAATTGCCGCAGGATTGTTCGCCGGCAGACTGGTATTCAGAATGAAATTCTGCAGGCTCTGTGTTGGCACGAACACTTGCGAACTCGATCCGAACGTGTAGCGCAAGCCTTCCGTGTTGATAAAGAAGAATGCTTTATCCTTCTTGATCGGTCCGCCGAGCGATGCCGCCCATTGGTTGTTGTTTTCAAACGGCCGCGGCTGCCCGCCCGCATTCAGGAAGGTGTCATTCGCATTTAGGGCGCTTCCGTTCCAGTAATACACGGCATCGCCATGGAACGCGTTGCCGCCGGATTTCGTGGTGTAGTCCACCTGCGCACCGGCTTGCCGTCCATACTGGCCGGTGTAGCCGTTGCTCACTACCGCCACTTCCTGCACTTCGTTCGAACCGAGCAGGAGGTTGCTCGCGCCGGAGTTATTCAGGTTCAGGAACGGATCGTTGTAGTCGTTTCCGTTGATGGTAAAAAGATTGGCCGTGGCTGGCAGGCCGAACGCGGTGAAATTTCCGAATCCTCCGCCGTTCGAGGTGTTCATGGTTACGCCCGGTGCTATCTGCGCAATGTAGCTCAGATCGCCGCCGGGATTTGGGATGTTCTGCAGCGTACGTAAATCAACGTTGGATGTGATGTTGGCATCTTCGGTCTGCAACAGCGGAATGTTCTCTGTAATCTCCACTGTCTGTGTCGCCTCGCCGACCTCTAGCTTGGCGTTTGCACTGGCCGTCTGTCCTAACAGGACTTCGGACTTCTGTACTGCTCTCCGGAATCCCGCTTTTTCAACGGTGACGCTGTATCTTCCCGGTTTCAGGAGCGAAAACTGGAACGTCCCGCCCGGTCCGGTAACTGCGGTTCGTGTTTCCCGCGTTGCTTCACTCACCAGTGTGACGTTTGCGCCCTCCACGACCGCTCCGGAAGCGTCCGTTACCGTCCCATTGATCGCTCCGGTCACGATGCTCTGCGCGTTTGTTCCAGCCCCGATCGCCAGAAGCCCGATCGCCAGAAGAATGATCGGGATAAGGAAAATGCATTTCAGGTACTTCGTGTTCTTCATCTTCTTTCGTTCTCCTTAATTGGTACTTCTTGTTTTCTATCGCCAGAACTTTTGCTCGCGTCTCCTCTCGCGTTGCAGCTGATCTCCCACACGCAGCGCCGGGACACACCTCTTCCTCCGCGTGATTTCCCCTTTCACGCACTCGGACCGCTGCGACAAATGTTTTTCTTGTATTGCGCGCTTAACCAGACTTCCCTGAGGACCTTCGTTTCAACTGCTCAAGAACTTCGCGCAATACCCACTCGGGTTTCCCGGCGCGTCCATGTTTGCAACCGGAGTTCCAGTCTCGCTTGGCTTCTTAAACCCTTTAGAAATCTTTGTTTTACGTAAATTAATAATCAACGAACCGGGTTTTATATACCAGAACTCAAATATTTCTCCGGAAATCCGTAAATTACTGTAACGATAAAGTCGAAAGAGCATAACCTATAAGTAATCTCGTGATTTTGCTTTTTCGATGACTGAGTGAAGACGTGCGGAGTTGCGGAAAAAACAGACGAGGGCTAAAGCTGAAACTGGACGACAGACCAGGCATCGCGCGTAGCGACACGCGAATGCGCGCATACAGTTCGTCGTCAGGTTATGAGATGCGCCTCGTCGGCTTCGAGTTTCATTTCTGCACATTTTGTCGTCATCATCCAAGCGTGTGTGTCGGTGGGCTCCGCTTAATACTTGTTAACGCAAGCGATTAGTCACACTCGATTGATGGCAACAGAATTTGCAAGGCTTCTTCCCGAACGCCTCGCACCTCCGGTGACTGTAATCGGATTTGCTGCGACGACGAATCGAACTAGCTGTTTCGCGATTCGTGAAGCTCACTTCGGTTTTGCCGCGGCGTTTACCTGGCTGCGATCAGAGAAAAAATAGCGGGCGGCAAATATTCTCGAGTCGTGCTGATGTAAACTACATGCATCTGACACGGTTTCAACCGCTTACAGCCGCAATCCGCCGCTTGTGGAAATCATAAAGATTTCTTGTTTGGAGTGTTGACAACCTGCAGTGTTCACCCTATACTCGTCAAGTTGTTTGGATGCCACTCTGCTGGACAGGGAGGCCGTAGCTCTTTGACAATTGATACGATGTGCCAGAATCCGTTCGAAACCATTCGGCCTTATTCGAGCCCGAATGGTTGAGTAACATCGAGCGATCAACAATTTGCTTGGAAGGCTGGTCCCGAATAAAATCGGGACATTTTTTTTCTCCAAGCGACAGGCTTCAAACGAGAGTTTGATCCTGGCTCAGAACGAACGCTGGCGGCGTGCTTAACACATGCAAGTCGAGTGCGCGCCTGTAGCAATACAGGTGGCGCACGGCGCACGGGTGCGTAACACGTGGGTAATCTGCCCTCTGATGGGGAATAACTCGCCGAAAGGCGAGCTAATTCCGCATAATATTCCGAAAAGTTCGCTTTTTGGACTGAAAGGCGTAAGTCGTCGGAGGAGGAGCCCGCGCACGATTAGCTAGTTGGTAGGGTAATGGCCTACCAAGGCTTTGATCGTTAGCTGGTCTGAGAGGATGGCCAGCCACACTGGAACTGAGACACGGTCCAGACTCCTACGGGAGGCAGCAGTGGGGAATCTTGCACAATGGGCGAAAGCCTGATGCAGCGACGCCGCGTGGGGGATGAAGCTTCTCGGAGTGTAAACCCCTTTCGATCCGGACGAATGCCTCGCAAGAGGAGTGACGGTACGGATATAAGAAGCCCCGGCTAACTACGTGCCAGCAGCCGCGGTAATACGTAGGGGGCCAGCGTTGTTCGGAATTACTGGGTGTAAAGGGTTCGTAGGCGGTGTGGCAAGTTGGGAGTGAAATCTCTGGGCTCAACCCAGAGACGGCTTCCAAAACTGCCGTGCTTGAGTGTGGGAGAGGCTCGTGGAATTGCAGGTGTAGCGGTGAAATGCGTAGATATCTGCAGGAACACCCGTGGCGAAAGCGGCGAGCTGGACCACTACTGACGCTGAAGAACGAAAGCTAGGGGAGCAAACAGGATTAGATACCCTGGTAGTCCTAGCCCTAAACGATCAGGACTTGGGGTGCCACCCGTTCGGGTGGCGTCCCGGAGCTAACGCGTTAAGTCCTGCACCTGGGGAGTACGGTCGCAAGACTGAAACTCAAAGGAATTGACGGGGGCCCGCACAAGCGGTGGAACATGTGGTTCAATTCGACGCTACGCGAGGAACCTTACCTGGGCTCGAAATGCTAGTGACCAGCTTTAGAAATATTGCCTTCCCGCAAGGGACACTAGTATAGGCGCTGCATGGCTGTCGTCAGCTCGTGCCGTGAGGTGTTGGGTTAAGTCCCGCAACGAGCGCAACCCCTGCACACAGTTACTACTCGCAAGAGAGGACTCTGTGTGGACTGCTCCGGATAACGGAGAGGAAGGTGGGGATGACGTCAAGTCCGCATGGCCTTTATGTCCAGGGCTACACACGTGTTACAATGCAGGGTACAAACCGTTGCCAACCCGCGAGGGGGAGCTAATCGGAAAAAACTCTGCTCAGTTCGGATTGCAGTCTGCAACTCGACTGCATGAAGCCGGAATCGCTAGTAATGGCGTATCAGATCGACGCCGTGAATACGTTCCCGGGCCTTGTACACACCGCCCGTCACATCACGAAAGTGAGTTGTACTAGAAGTCGCCGCGCCGACCGCAAGGAGGCAAGCGCCCAAGGTATGACTCATGATTGGGGTGAAGTCGTAACAAGGTAGCCGTAGGAGAACCTGCGGCTGGATCACCTCCTTTCTAAAGATAGAGCCAGCTCAACCTGCTATGGTGTGCAGGTAATGCTGGCCACCGCAGCTAAGCTCTCACGGGCTTTAGCTGCAACGTTCGATGTTTTGCTTTCAGAGCTTGCTCTGGAAGTTCAGCTTGAAGCTCTGCTTCAGGTTACTCAGTACCCACTTCCGGCTTCGGCTGGAGCCTGGGCGGGCGGATTCTGGCAGATCGTATCAATCAAAGAGACCAACAACTTTAAAGGCCACGGATCGTCTCGGTGGCCTTTTTATTTTTCATTTCGCGTTCCCTGCATGTTGGAAACTTCATTTTGTGTGACGTACGTATGTGCTCTGAGCAAGCTTCATTCGCCGCACGGCAGTGCGTCCAGCGACACCTTGAGGAGTGGGCTCAAGGAGTGCGACCGCCCGCTTGCAGACTCAAGATCTTCTGATTATCGTGTTCCTATAGGCTCCGCCCTTGACCCCGAAATCGGCGGGAAGCGGCAGATATGCCTCTTCCCGTAAATACAAGGAGACGGAAGCATGAAACATCGCAACGTTTTTCTCCCCGCATGTCTCGTAGTTAGCTTGGTCCTTGCTGGTGTGGTTTTCGCGCAGCGCGCCAGCAATGTTGATGCCGCAACGCATCCGAATCTTGCTGAAGCCCAGCAGCATATTCAGGAAGCCGTCAAGAAAATTCACGAAGCGCACGAAGTGGACAAGGGCGATCTGGGAGGCCATGCCGAGAAGGCCATTCATCTCCTCGATGAAGCGAATATGGAGGTGAAATCAGCCGCCGAGTACGAACACACTCAGCGCAAATAAGCGCGACTTGATCCTGGTGTCGCAATCGTCCGCCCTCTTCTCAAATTCTCTTCCCTTAATGCAGCAGCGGCTTTACGCCGCTGCTCTTTCTTTTTGCGCTGCTGCAGCGACCACTCCACTTCAACGTGGCCATCTTGGCTTTGCATTTGTAGTGGCCGGTTGCTGGAGCAGGTGTCTCTTACAGGTCGTAATTCTCCCGTCCTCCGGACTCCGCCGTAGTCCCGCTCAAGAACCGAAAAATCGCCAGCAGCAGGGCCGCCCCCACGGCGCACATGATAATTCCATCGGCCTCTCCTTCCCGATACCAGCCGAATCTATCCCCGAGATAAGCCGCCAGAAACGATCCCGCCAATCCCACCATCACCGAAACCACCAGCCCGCCCGGATTCCTTCCCGGCAATGCGTACCGTGCTATGGCTCCAGCCACCGCCCCTATCAACAACTTCCAGACCAATTCAGGCACTATTGCCCTCCAAGCAAACTTTCCCAAATGCCCCAGTGGGCTCTTCCGCAGTCCGGTCTCGGGTCAACCTGACAATTCGATTCCAGCGTTGTACTCGGCTTTCGCGTCCCTGTAAAGCGTGACCAGCGAAACCCCAGTGAACGCGTAGGCCCCGCCTCATTCCGCATATAAGGCGATGGCGGTCTGCTTGCTGCTATTCTGAAGTAGACACTTCGGAGCCTTTACAGTTGCCACCGATTCTCAGCGCTCAATCCCTTTGCAAACGCTACGGCGTCGCTCCTCTATTCCAGAACATCTCGTTCACCGTTTCCGAAGGCGAACGCATCGGGCTGATCGGCCCCAACGGCTCCGGCAAATCCACCTTAATCGAGATCCTCGCCGGACGCGTGAATCCCGATACCGGCGATGTCGCTCTTCGCAAACGAGCGCGTTTAAGCTCTGTCGTCCAGGTCTCTGAATTCGCGGCAAATGAAACTGTTCGTTCGCTCATCGAAAAAGCCTTTCAGGAAAGCCATGTTCCGGAGCACGAACGTGCCGGGCGTTTCGCCGAAGTCCTCGGCCGCGCTGGATTCGAGGACCACGACGCCATCGCCAACTCTCTCTCCGGCGGCTGGCGCAAACGCCTGGCCATCGCCGCCGCGCTCGTGCAGGAACCAGACATTCTTCTCCTCGACGAACCCACCAACCATCTCGACCTGGAAGGCATCGAGTGGCTCGAATCCGTTTTGCAATATGCTTCCTTTGCGTGTGTGGTCGTCAGCCACGATCGCTATTTCTTGGAAAATGTAGCCAATGCCATGGTCGAACTCAGCCGCTCTTACGAAGATGGCTATCTCCGCGTCGCCGGCAATTACAGCAAGTTCCTCGAAGCCAAGGAAAACTATCTCCACGCCCAACAAAAGCATCAGGACGCGCTCGAAAATCGCGTGCACAACGAACTGGAATGGCTGCGCCGCGGCCCAAAGGCTCGCACCACCAAATCCAAAGCGCGCATTGACAAAGCTTACGAGCTGATCGGCGACCTGGCCGATTTGAATGCCCGCACGCGCTCCACTTCGGCCAACATTAATTTTTCCGCCACCAACAGGCAAACTCGCCAGCTCATTCAACTCGACGACGTTGATTTTTCCTTCGGCGGGCGCCAGCTTTTCGACAAAATCCAGTTCAGCATCACTTCCGGCATGCGCGTAGGACTCGTCGGGCCCAACGGGAGCGGCAAAAGCACTTTGCTGCGCCTGCTGCTCGGCGAACTCCAGCCCGCCAGCGGCAAAATCCGCAAAGCCGACAATCTTCGTGTGGTCTATTTCGACCAGAATCGCCGCCTCGATCCGGACGTTTTGCTTCGCCGTGCGCTGGCACCCGACAGTGACTCAGTCATTTACCAGGACCGCGTCATTCACGTCGCCTCCTGGGCCGCGCGCTTTCTCTTCACGGGCGAAGACCTAAATCGTCCCGTCGGCCGCCTCTCCGGAGGCGAACGCGCCCGCGTTCTGATTGCTCAACTCATGCTGCAACCCGCGGATGTTCTGCTGCTCGATGAACCGACAAACGATCTGGACATTCCTACTCTCGAAATCCTCGAAGAAAGCCTGCTGGAGTTTTCCGGCGCGCTGGTCCTGGTCACTCACGACCGTTTCCTCCTTGATCGCGTATCAACCATCGTCTTCGGATTAGATGGGTTAGGCGGCGCGGAACGCTTCGCCGATTATTTCCAGTGGGAAGAATGGAAGGACCAAAATGAGCGCGCCCACGCCAAAAGCCCAACTCCGGTCGGCACCAACGGCAGCTCCCCGTCACGCACCGCAGAAACCGCTGCCACCTCAGCCAATCCGCAGTCGGGTTCCAAGAAGAAACTCACCTTCAAAGAGACCCGCGAATTCGAATTGATGGAAAAATCTATCCACGAAGCCGAAGCGAAATCACAAGAAAAACTAGCAGCCCTGCACAACCCCGAAGTCTCCAGCGACCCCGCCAAACTGCACGCCGCCAGCGTCGAACTAGAACAAGCGCAAAAGGCCGTAGACACCCTCTACGCTCGTTGGGCCGAACTAGAATCCAAACTTGCCTAATCGATTTGTCGAATCGCGCCTGAATCGCGCTCTCGCATTTCGATCATGCTCTTGTAGCGGCGACCTTCAAGGTCGCCATCCGCACATGTCTTTCTTGGTGTAGAGCGAGCTTATCCCGCCGCGCTTGTTTCTTCTCCGCGAATCTCTGCGTACTGCGCGTCTCCGCGTTATCCTTTTCCCGTCTTTTCTTTCTTGAATTCGCCGACCCATCACATCGCCCGGCCCGCCGCCGCCCCCGATGCCCACGCCCACTGAAAATTAAACCCGCCGAGATGCCCGGTCACATCCACCACTTCGCCAATGAAAAACAGTCCCGGCACCTTCCGGCTCTCCATGGTCTTACTGGAAAGCTCATCGGTATCCACGCCGCCCGCCGTCACTTCCGCCTTCTCGTAACCTTCCGTACCTGCCGGCACCACGCTCCACGCATGCACTTCCCGCTCAAACTTTTCCAATCCAGCATTCGACAATGACTCCGGCTCATGCAGCTCCGCCCAGCGTTCCGCAAAGCGTCTGGGCAAATTGCCCTGAAGCGCCGCAACCAACTCCGGCAAGTTACGATATTTTGCCCGTTGTACCGCAGGAGCGATCTCGCGCCCGGGAGCCAGATCCAGCGTGATCGCCTTGCCCTGCTCCCAATACGAAGAAATCTGCAAAATCGCCGGTCCGCTCAACCCGCGATGCGTAATCAACATCTTTTCCCGAAACGCAGCGTCCTCGGTGCTGGCAATCACTTCCGCCGAAACCCCCGCCAAGTCGCAATACTGTTTCTGGGCCTGCCGTCCCAGGATCAGCGGCACCAGCGCCGGCCGCGTAGGCTGAATCTTCAATCCAAATTGCTTCGCCAGCTCGTACCCGAACGGCGTAGCGCCCATCTTGGGAATCGATAGTCCTCCCGTAGCAACCACCACTATCGGCGCTCGAAACTCCTCTTTCTCGGTTCGTACCACGAATTCCGTCGTTATCGTCAATTCCTGCATTCGCTCGTTCAGAAATATCTTCACTCCGCCAGCGGCGCATTCGGCCTCCAGTAACCCCGTAATTTCCGTCGCAGAGTGATCGCAGAAAAGCTGTCCAAGCGTTTTCTCGTGGTAGGGAATCTTGTACTTCTCAACCAGCGCGATGAAATCGGCGGGCGTGAACCGGGCCAACGCCGACTTCGCAAAATGCGGATTCGCCGAAAGAAAATTCTCCGGCGAACAATAAATGTTGGTGAAATTGCAGCGTCCGCCGCCCGAAATCAGGATCTTTTTCCCAACACGCTCCGTCCGCTCCAGCACCGCGACTCGCCGTCCGCGTTTGCCAGCTTCCGCCGCGCAAAAAAGACCAGCTGCACCCGCTCCAAGAACGATCACATCAAAACGCCGACTCATTTGCTTCGTCACCCGATTCTGCGAATCGGCATTATTGCAGGTTCGGCTGTTGGATGTTACTGAAAATAAGGAAGTTGCCGAAAATACAGAGCTACGAAAGCAACCGGGAATAGGATGTACAGTGCCGATTTTATGGCTAGGGACTCGGTTTTAGGCTGCGAGAAGGAAGCGAAAGGAAAAACTGTGAAATCGAAACGCGGAACAACGCCTGAGATCGGCCGCAAAATATTTCAGCGCGAAACTGCGTAAGGCGCAAGCAAAACGCTGGAGCGCCACCGCCCGGCCACCGGACGTCTTAGTGCGTGCACTTGGGAAACAGCGTCACCAGCACCATTAAATCCGACAAGCTGAACAGCCACTGGTCAGCGTGTGCGCCGGCGGCTTCCGCGGCGCGCGCGATGAATCCCAGATGGCGGCTCTTGGCGAAGTTATGGATGTGATCAACACAAATTCCGGTGAGGCTGGCCACTTCCGAATCGGTGAAGATTTTCTGGCTCGACTTGACGGTTACCATGGTCTTGCTCCTGGACCGCGCTCTCTGCCTTAAGCATCTACTCTGTCCAACACAGCAATTAGATGCTGGTTGCAGGTTAAGCGCTGCCGATTGTCCCTGCAATAGTCGTTCCGTTTCGAAAACTAAAAAACCTTAGCTCTAGTACTTTCCTAGTAGATGGCGGATTTCGCCTGTATTTTCGCGAGGGATTTCAGATGTCGGAAGTGAATTTTCGTCTGCCAGACAGCAAGCAACTGCTGTCGCGTCTATTACTTCTGCGAAGGAACTACGCGTTTTGGAAGATTTTTCGCAATCTCTACCATCTGTTTTGTATGGCGAATTTGATGTACAGCAATGAATGTAAACCAGTTATAAAAATTGAGTTTGCCGAGAAACGGATGCGGCCAGTAATAGATGCTCAGATCGCGGCCCTGTGTCTCAGACAGGAACGACAGTGTCCGTCCGCGGACACTGCATAGCTCCGCCAGCATCGCTTCTTTGCCGTGCAGCAATTCTGGGTCAATCGGAATTGGTGTTTTGCGACGAATCAGCCGTTTTTCAACAACCAGAAACGGGACGTGAAATCGCTGCAAATAAGAAACGTGAAGCGGCATTTTGCGAATCACGCGATCGGCATAGCCAAGCACGGAGCGTTCTACCTGGCACAGGTGGGCGATTAGATGCGCCGCGGACCAGGAGTCTGCGTGCGGAGGCGTGTTCCACTCGGCGGCGGAAACTGAATCGGCAGCTGCGAGAATGCCTTGCTGGGCGCGGTTGAGCTTTTGTACGGCGGATTGAAGATTAGGCATGGGCAAAATCTTCGCCACAAAAATCTCCGGATAAAATTTCCGGTCTAGGTCTGGTAGCTCGTGCGCTTTTACACAAAAACAAGCCTAAATCGTCGCGCCTCCAGCTTGTTCAAATGCGTGCGCCAGTTGCAAAATGCGCGATTCGCCGAATGCCGGGCCGAAGAGCTGCAACCCGACCGGCAGATTCTCCGCCGTCCGGCCGCAAGGAACCGAAATACCGGGAACGCCAGCTAACGAGCCTGTAACCGTATAGATATCGGCCAGATACATTTGCAAGGGATCGCTGGTGCGTTCGCCGAGTTTGAAAGCCGGAACCGGTGACGTCGGCGTGACGATGGCGTCCACTTTTGTGAACGCATCGCGGAAGTCCTGCGCAATTAGTGCACGTACTTTTTGGCCTTTGAGGTAGTAAGCGTCGTAATAGCCGGCCGAGAGCACATACGTGCCGAGAACGATCCGGCGTTTCACTTCGGCGCCGAAGCCTGCGCCGCGCGTTTTGCGGTACATGCCGATAAGCGTCGGATCGTCGATGCGCAATCCGTAGCGGACACCGTCATAGCGCGCGAGGTTCGAGCTGGCTTCCGCGGTTGCGATGACGTAGTAAGTGGCGATGGCGTAGTCAGTATGCGGCATACGAATGTCAACCGGTTGACAGCCCATTCGCTTCAGGAGTTCGATGCCGGCTTCAACTTTCTGCCGGACGCCAGAGTCCATGCCCTCGGCGAAGTAGTCGCGCGGGATGCCGATGCGCAGACCTTTCACCGACTTTGTGATTTCGTCCGTGTAAACTGGCACCGGCTCCGTGGTGGAAGTGGAGTCGTTGGGATCGCGTCCGGCAATGGTTTGCAGAATCGCGGCAATATCCTTCACATTCGCGGCGAACGGGCCTATACGGTCGAGCGAGGAAGCAAAAGCGATCAGACCGTAGCGAGAGACGCGGCCGTAGCTGCCCATCATTGCCGGGATGCCGCAGAGAGCGCCGGGCTGGCGAATGGAGCCGCCGGTATCAGTACCGAGCGAGGCGACGGCGAGTCCCGCTGCAACAACGGCAGCGGAGCCTCCACTCGAGCCTCCGGGAACGCGATCGGGAGCCACGGGATTTTTCACCGGGCCGTAAGCGGAGTTCTCATTCGAGCTGCCCATGGCAAATTCATCGCAATTGGTCTTGCCAAGGATGACCGCGCCAGCCTCTTCGAGGCGGGCGACGGCAGTAGCGTCGTAGGGCGGAACGTAGTGTTCAAGAATTTTGGAGCCGCAGGTCGTGGTGATCCCGCGCGTGCTGATCACGTCCTTGATGGCGACGGGCACGCCCGCGAGCGACGGCAGCGGTTTGCCGGCCGCGACTAACGCGTCAATTTTGTCGGCTTGCGCATAAGCCCGTTCGGGCGATAGCGCCAGATAGGCATTCAGTTCCGCATTGCGTGCGTCAATGCGTTTGTAGAAATCTGCTGCCAGCTCGCGCGCCGAAACCTTCCTCGCCGCGAGCGATTCTTTCACCCTGTTGATGGTCCAAGTGGTCACGTCTGTCTCTTTGCCTTTTGTAGTGTCGGGCTTTAGCCCGACTCCTGTTTGCTTGGCCCTCAAAACCGCAGCCCTAAAGGGTTGCACTACGTTAAGAGCGTAAGCGCTCGCCGCCCGACAAGGCCGGGCAGGCACAAGGCGTCGAAAAAAGCACCGGTCTAAAGACCGCCCACTACAATTGCAGAACTAACGCTCGATGACCTTAGGCACGCGGAAAAACGGCGGCTCTGGGTCGGGCGCTTGCTTCAAGACTTCGGCGGCGATGCCGCACGGCACGACCACATCATCGCGCAAAGTCGCGTCAGCAGTCTGATCATCTGTCAGGACTTGCGCCATTGGCTCGACGTTGGCTGTGTCCAGTTCGTTCAACTTGCCGATGTATTCCAGAATTTCGTCGATCTGCGCGCGATACATCTCCAGCTCGCTCTCGCTCAAATCGAGATACGCCAACTCCGCCACCCGCACTACGTCTTCCCGGCTGATTTTCACGATTGCCCCGGTGCTAATCCATTTTAAGAGAGTAATTTACCACAGAGAGGAACAGGTCTTCGAAGTGACAGGAAATGGCATCGCGGACCATGCTCCTTCAGCTCCTCTAAATGCCCAAAAGACAGTGGGGAAACCAGATTCGACGAAAACTGCCATGTCTGTTCACTTGGAGATCATCACGCCGCATGAAGGTACGGAGCTAGACGATTTTGGATCGCTAACCAAGTCGGTTTGGCATAACTGGCTCGTGATGATGCCGGAATAGGCGATGTTAGGTGACAAAGGTCAAGCCACCATTAGATTCCAGATTGACAAAGATTCCTCGCACCCAGCGACAGCTCCGACCATCGAACTTAGTTCTGGGAAAAACCGCTAGACGCGGCGGCGCTACGAGCGGTGCGCGATTCAATCAAATCCCTGTATCTTCCTCATACAGTCGCTGTTTCGAGCAGCGAGTTTCGTGTCTTGTTTTTCTACAACCAACAGCCGGCTAAGTTAAGAGGCGAGTAGGAAAAATTCAACGAACGACTTCGGCGGTTTTGCGCGGGTATTTGGTGGAGACGTAGGTGTCGACTAGTTTTTGGAAGGCGGCGGCTAATTCGTCGTAGGTGCCTTCGAGGGTAACGTCTTTTTTGCCGTCTATGTAGACGGGGCAGCGGGGGGCTTCGCCGGTACCGGGGAGGCTGATGCCGATGTTGGCGGCTTTGGATTCGCCGGGGCCGTTGACGATGCAGCCCATGACGGCGAGGGTCATGGTTTCGACGCCTTCGTATTGCGTTTTCCAGTTGGGCATCATTTCGCGGATGTAGTCCTGGGTGCGTTCAGCGAGTTCCTGGAAGGTGGAGCTGGTGGTGCGGCCGCAACCGGGGCACGCGGTGACGCTCGGCGAGAAAGAACGCAAGCCCAGCGATTGGAGGAGTTCGCACGCGGCGTAGACTTCTTCGCGGCGATCGCCTCCGGGACGCGGCGTAAGGGAAATGCGAATGGTGTCGCCGATGCCGTCGTAGAGCAGCACGCCCAGAGAAGCCGCAGACCAGACTAAGCCTTTCGTACCCATGCCCGCTTCGGTGAGGCCGAGGTGTAACGGTTGTTCGGTTTTGCTGGCGAGATCGCGATAGACCGTGATCAAGTCGCGCGGGCGCGATGTCTTGCAGGAAATAATAATCTGATCGTGGCGCAATCCCGTCTCAAGCGCTAACTCCGTCGATTGCACGGCGGAGAGCACCATGCAGTCGTTGATGATCTCTTCGGATTCTTTGCCGAGATTCTTGTCAGTGTTCTCCTGCATTTTCAGCATGACCAGCTCTTGGTTCAGCGAGCCGCCATTCACGCCGATGCGCACGGGCTTGCCGTTGTCGCGGGCGACTTTGCAAATGGTGGAGAACTGTTCATCGCGTCGCTGGCCTGCGCCGACATTGCCGGGATTGATGCGGTACTTGTCGAGCGATTTGGCGCAATCCGGATATTTGGTGAGCAGGACGTGGCCGTTGTAATGGAAATCGCCGATGATGGGCACGTTGCAGCCTTCGGCGAGCAGGCGCTTCTTGATTTCGGGAACGGCGGCGGCGGCTTCCGGAACGTTGACAGTCCAGCGCACGATTTCCGAGCCAGCTTCGGCAAGTTCCAAGGTTTGTTTCAGAGTTGCGGCGACATCGGCGGTGTCCGTGTTGGTCATGGACTGGACGGCGATGGGAGCGCCGCCTCCTACGCGGACGTGTCCGACATTTACGCCATAGGTTTTGCGGCGCGGGTGGCGGGAGCCCGTCGCGTCATGGCCTGCGATTTGATTGAGTGTGGACATGGTCATGAGTGTTGTCATCGATAGTTTAGCAAATTTGGCTGGGAAGCGCGGGCGTAGACCTGGCGGAATTGTAGCTAAGGGAACAGCGATAACTGCCGTTAAGGGTGTGTTTTAACGCAGAGTTCGCAGAGTGCGCAGAGAAGGAAAGCAGAGCGGTGGGCCGGACCACGCTGTGAGAGGCTGCTACTCCTAGTTCCTTGAGGCTAGGTCGAGCGAGGGCGGAGGGGGGGTGGCCAGTGGAGGGTGGCACGAAAGCTTATGCCACGGTCGGGATTTTCGTTGGCGCCCGGGGAAGGGTCAGACGGGACGCCGAAAAAAGTGCCGCCGGAGAGCAGAGTCTGGATAGCAAGCACGAGATCGCGTGTGGCTTGAGATTTCGAAACGTAACCATGAGCGCCGACTTCGCGTGCTTCCACTGCACTCCTTGCGGATTCGTGCATGGTGAAAATCAGGACGCGAACGGCAAGATCGAGCTTGCCGATAAGGCGAGCGGCTTCCAGACCGCTGATTCCGGGCATGGAGACATCAAGAACCACCACATCGGGTTGCAATGACTTAATGGCCAGAATCGCGTCACTGGCGTTGGAGGCTTCTCCGCAGACTTCCCAATCCTTGCCGGACCTGGCAAGAAGATTGCGGATACCCTCTCGTACGATCTCGTGGTCATCCACGATCAGAATTCTCGGATTCATGAAGGGAGCCCTCAGGGTGTGGCGTAAGCAGCAGAAGTTTTTTTAATGGGAACTGTGGCGGTCACCGTGGTTCCCGTGGGGCTTGAGCAAAAGTCCAATTTACCGCCGACTTGGCGCATACGCTCGCGCATACCACGCAACCCAACACCGTGTCCGCCGGCACCATCCTGCCCGTTCTCACCGGGGCGGGTGTCGGAATGAGCGCCTTTGCCCTGGTCGGAAACTTCCATAACAAATGTACTGTCATCCAGCGACAAGCGGACGGACGCGGTTGCACTACCGGAATGGCGGTGAACGTTGGTGAGAGACTCCTGCAAGGCACGAAAGATGGCGAGCTCCACGTCGCGGTCCAAGCGGTCGAAGTTCGATGAAACTTCAAACGTGGCCTGAATACCACTGCGCTTGGTAAACCCATCGAGATACCACGAGATGGCAGAGTTCAATCCCATTTCTTCGAGCATGGGAGGATACAGCAGATACGAAATAGTGCGAACTTCCTTGACCGCATCTTCGGTGATTTGCGCGCATTGGTTCAATTCCGCCAGAGCGTCGGGCCGCAGGTTAGCGGGAGCGGATTGCAGGCAGTCCAGCTTCATTTTTAGCACCGAGAGGTATTGGCCGAGGCTGTCATGAAGATCGCGGCCAATCCGGCGGCGTTCTTCGTCCTGAGTACGCAAAAGATGGAATGAGAGTTCACGGAGAGATTTTTCAGAATCCTGCAATTTGCGCTGGGAATCCTGGAGCGCCTTCTGGGCCTGCATTCTTTCGGTAAAGTCGCGAGTTACTTTGGAGAACCCGATGACGCCGCCGTTGGCGTCTTTGGTTGCGGTGATGACGACATTGGCCCAAAACCTGGAGCCGTCTTTGCGGAGTCTCCAGCCTTCATCCTCGACGCGGCCTTCCTGGATCGCGATGGAAAGCTCGCGCTGTGGTTTGCCATCGGCGATGTCCTCTGGTGGATAAAATGCGGAAAAATGCTGGCCGAGAATGTCATCCGCTTTGTAACCCTTGAGGCGCTCGGCGCCCACATTCCAGCTATTTACGTGGCCGTCCGCATCCAGCGTGAAAATCGCGTAGTCCTGGACCGCTTCGACAAGCATGCGGAAACGTCGTTCGGTCTCGCGGAGAGTGTTTTCGTATTCCAGAACCTCGAGTCTCTGCTGTAATGCGGCGATGGTGCGCAGCCGTTCTTCATCGCTGAGGACCAGCGCGCGAGATCCCAGCGGAAGGACAGCAGAATGCTCGCCGCAGATTTTGGCGAAGGAGTCGGCATGCTCCTTCTTGTGGAAGCCGTTCATCGGATAAGCGCAGCGGAGAGAGAAGGAATGCCTGGCGGCCAAAGTGTTCCAGAGTTCTTCCAGACGAACGGCGGCTTGCTGTTTTTCGTCGGCCCAGAGTAGCGCGACCATTTCACCAAAAATGACGATACCGGATTGCTCGGATTTGGTTGCGGCCCTGGCCTGTGTAATCACGCCGCCCACAATGTCCGAAAAAAGCTCGGGATCGGGCATTTGATCCCGCATGATGCGCACGAGCGTCCGTGCGGCGTCCAGGCAAACAAAGCGGCCTTCAGCCAGGGCTCTGCTGGTATCTAAATCGCGGGCCTTCAATTCACGAGCCAGCGCTTCGCGATGCGGGCCGGTGGCGATCACAAGGGCGGCGTCGCCACAGACCAGCGCAGTTCCAATAAAGCGCGCGAGTTCATCGACCAGGATGCTGTCGCTAAAATAAAACTGAACCGAGTGGGCCGACTGATTGACAAGTGGAGGCGACGCATCGGTTGCGCTGTGCAATGCTGGTAATTCCCTGATGGCCATTCAGCGGGCGCTCCCAATGCTGTCAGATGAATACGTCGTATTCCTATCATCCGTGAATCCTGAAGGCTAAAAAATACGCAGAATTCTGTATGTCGAGTTGACTACAACGCTGTGCCGGGCGGCGTATGCGCCAGCACCTTACGCGCAGATCGGTCGCGAAGTGCTCAGTTCTTAGCCGTGCGACACCAACTGGCGATGGCCAGCAGGAAGAACAGGGCCGCTCCGTGAAGAAAGCTGTTGTAGGAAAGAGCGATTCCATCGGAGACGCCGATGCGGGGCGGATTGGAATTAAAAGCGATGAGAACGCGAGAAATAAGCGCGAGCACGGTACAAACCAAGCCTAGCCAATAGCCGGCAGCCGAGAGATATTTTTCCATTATCCTCTTCTTTCTTTTGAAATTTTCGTGTGGTGCAGGGGCATTCGCCCGTACGCTACTCTTGGCTAAGAAATGAGTCAAGTATTTGGCGTTGCCGGAAGGAGGGCTTGAATGGTTGGATCTTGGCTAGCGGGACAGTGGAATTTTTGACACAGAAGGGCGCAGAGAAGAAACGGCGGGTAAGTCGAGAAAGTCTGGATTGGATAGAGAGCGGCGACGTAAACATAGTAAAGAGAGTAAAGAAGGGAGAATCCAGGACGGAAAGAGCAGCGGCATAAAGCCGCTGCTACATGAAGAAGAGCGGGCGGATCAGGCGTTTGGATTGGGTCCGGCTCGCATGCCGCCGTCGAGGACAATGTAGTGGCCGGTCATGAAGGAGGATTTGTCTGAGCACAGCCAGAGGACGGCTTCGGCGATTTCCATGGGTTTGCCGAAACGACCTAGGGGATGCATGGCGAGGACGCGCTTGCTGACTTGCGGATCGGCGAAGGCGCGCTCGGCCATGGCGGTTTCGATAACGGCCGGGCAAACGGCGTTGACGCGGATGCCTTTGGCGGCGCATTCGAGAGCGGCGTTTCGGGTAAGTCCTATGACGCCGTGTTTGCTGGCGACGTAAATTGCTGCACCGGCAGAGCCCATCAGGCCTGCGACCGAGGACATGTTGACAATAGCGCCGCCGCTACCTTCGGTGAGCATCTGCTGAATTTCGTATTTTAGGCACAGCCACGTTCCCTTCAGATTGATGTCAATGACGGAGTCCCAATCTTCTTCAGACTGTTCGATGATCGGCTTCCATTGGCCTTCAATGCCTGCGTTGTTGAAGGCGATATCGAGGCGGCCGAATTTTTCGACGGTTTTTGCGATGAGAGATTGGACGTCCGAAGATTTGGAAACGTCGGACTTGACGAAGAGGCCGTCACCTCCGGCGGCGCGAACGAGCGCGATGGCTTCGTTGCCTTCGGTTTCGCGGCGGCCGGAGATGACCACTTTCGCGCCGTTTTTTGCGAAGAGGACGGCAGTGTCGCGTCCGATGCCGGTCGTGCCGCCGGTGATCAGGGCTACCTTATTCTGGAGTTCAGCGGTCATGGTTTGTTCCTGTTGTGACTGCAAGCGTTCTTCTCCCGGTCAAGCACGGGACAGCGGAACTTAACACAGAGAACACAGAGATGGCAGAGAAGAAAGAACGGCAGAGCAAGAAAGAGCAGCGGCGTAAAGCCGCTGCCGCATGCTAATCGGTTGCGGTTTGCACTGCCGGAACCGGCTGAACTCTTGCGGGCGTGGAGCGCGGACGCCGAAGGTCCTGCCATTGCAGCACGAAGTCGGCGAACAAGAGAGAGAAGGCAACGCACATCCAAACCACTGTTTCGGCGACCGAATCGCCTAATTTTTCCAGCCCGGTGACACCCAGGACTACGCGCACTTCGAGGAAGACGATTGCGACGGCGAAGCTGCGAGTCATCCACTGACGATGCTGCTGGACTTTTCCATTCAGGATGAAGTAGATGGCGATGGCGGTCGTCAGCATCCAGATAGCGGCATCAGTGAACGCGGCGAAACTAAAGGAACGTGTGCCACCCATGCGCTCTTCGTAATATTGGATGTAAAAGCCGAGGGGCGCGCCGATGAAGACGCCGGCGACATAGAAGCGTCCGGCCACACGATGAAATTTTGCAAAACGCTGGCGCAGGCGATCGGAGAACTGCATTGGTCCTAGCAGGAGAGCGCACGCGCCCATGATGCCGTGCGGTAAAAGATACCACTTAAAAGAGCTGATGTGAGCCCATTCGCGGTTTGCGCTATCGATGAGGAAGCGTTCGTTATGGACCAGAACGTAGGCCATCATTAGGCCGATAAATCCAAATAAAAAGTACTTGGGACGTAACCAGGGTGAGCGTTGCAATGGCAGTGAAGCAGCAGACATTCGAGGATTCCTTCTGGGAAAGGATTTGTTGCAGGAAATAATACGACAAGAAAGAGGTTCAAGCTAGTGGATTTAAGGGCGAGAAAAGGTCAGGAGGCGAGCGATTTTCTAGGGCGGGATTTGGAGCGCGTCGAGGCTTTGCGAATCATTGCTTTGCGGATCATGGGAAGATTGGGCGGGATACCGAGATGGCGAGTGCCCCAGTGGCACATGTCGGTCATCATGGGGATAAGGTCGTCACCGGCTTTGGTGAGGTAGTACGTGACTTGCGGCGGGGTGGACGGTTTTATTTTGCGCTGGATGACTCCGTCCTTTTCGAGTTGACGCAATTGCGCGGTGAGAACTTTTTCGCTGACTCCGGGCAGAAGTTTGCGAATTTCCGCGAAACGGCGTGGCATGAAGCCTAAATGCCAGACGACCAGAACTTTCCATTTCCCGCTCAGGACGTTGATGGTGCCCTGAACCGGGCAGCCGAAGTTGGTCTTCATGTCGTGCTCCGGGCTTACAAAATTGTGCGTACTTCCAACGGGCGTAAACAGAGTTATACCATTTCGTTGTGATTCGCGTGCCGGCAGAAGCCGCGGCTACGCGAGCTTTGCCACGAGTTTCAGGAAAACGATAGTCTGGGAGAACGATCATGATTCTGATTACGGGCGCGAGCGGAAATGTCGGAAAAACTGTTTTGCAGGAAGTGGTGAAAAGCGGAGCGAAACATCGCGCGATGTACCGGTCGGCGGCGGAAGCGGCGAAAGCTCCTGCCGGAACGGAGACGGTGATTGCGGACTTCGCGAAACCGGAAACGCTGGGAGCTGCACTGAGGAACGTGGACCGCGTGTATTTGGTGTGTTCTCCGATTCCGGAGTTGGTGCGGCTGGAATCGAACATGATTGATGCGTGCGTGGCTGCGGGCGTGAAGCATGTGGTGCTGAATTCGGCTTTGGGCGCCGGGGATTACGACAAATCGTTTCCGAGCTGGCATCGCAAGGTGGAAGAGAAGTTGCAGGGCACGCGGCTGTCGTGGACTATTCTGCAACCGAATTCGTTTCATCAGAATGTGGTGGCGTTTTTTGCGGCGACGATTCGGGCGCAAGGTGTATTTTACAGCTCGATGCGCGAGGCGAGAGTTAGCTTCCTCGACGTGCGGGACATTGCCGTGGTGGCTGCCAAGGTTCTTGCTGGCGGTGCGCCTGCCGGGAAAATTTATGAGCTGAACGGGCCGGAAGCGATCAACTACACGGAATTGGCGGCGAGAATTTCCAAAGTGGCGGGCCGGGAAGTGAAGTACGTGGATATCCCGATGGACGCGCAGAAGAAAGCCGTGTTGGAGCAAAACATGCCGGAATGGATGGTGACGGCGCTGCTGGATCTGCAGCAGTATTATCTCGACGGAAAAGGCGGGGAGACCGACGGGTTACTGCAAAATCTTTTGGGGCGGGCGCCGATCAGGATGGATGGATTCTTGACGGAGAATGCCCACGAGTTTCGTGCGCAGACGGCGAACGCTTGAGGCGCTGTGATGGAACCTGTGAACGGCAAAACGGGATTGACGCACGGCGAAGCGAAGGAATTTATTCGCAGGCATTTTGAAGAATTTGTGAATAAGAAAAACGTCGAGATTGGAAATGTAAATTTTGCCGCGGATTTTGTGGATCATGGGGCTGACGTTCCGCCGGGAATGCCTGCAGGACCTGCAGGGGCGATTGCGTACGTGAGTGTAGCGCTGAAACGCTTTCCGGATTTACATGTGACGATCGAGGACATGATTGCGGAAGACGATCGGGTGGTGGTGCGGAATCGTTGGACGGCGACGGATTCGCAGACGCAGAAAAAATTGGAATTTCGCGGGATTGTGATCTGGCGAATTGCGGCCCGGCAGATTGTTGAGCGGTGGGCATATTTGGAAGCGCCGCATCCGGGCGGATAGATCCCGCCCGCCGTAAAGGCAAGAAGCAAACCGGCTAATCTTTGTCGGGCTATCCATCTGTCTCGATCTTTACTGCCGCGTTACCCTCCGGGGAACTCAACTCTTGAGATTCCATTTGTACGGCCATTCTTGCCAGGCGTTCGAGTTCGTTGCGCAGCGCTGCCCAGGCATCTCCACCCAGGTCCGACAGGAACTTGGCTTGAACCTTGCGCCATAAGGGCACGGCGACGGCGAGAGTTTTTACGCCTGCATCCGTCAATGTTAGAAAGCGCTGGCGCTTTACCGATCGAGGGGAGACTTCCAGAAACCCCTGTTTTTGCAGGAGGCGCAGGCTGCGGGTGAGGGTAGTTTGGTCAATTACCAGGATTTCGCCTATTCTTGAAATGGCGATGGGCTGAAACTTGGCAACGGCAGTCAAGATAGCGAACTGCGTGGCGCGGATGCCGGAGGGCTCCAGGCCTAAATCGTATAAACGGGTAACAGCGCGCGCAGTACGGCGGAAATTGAAGGCCGCACAGGAGCCAGTAGCTTTTAGATCGAGCGAATCGGTACTTCCGCTCTTGACTTGCATATACAACTCAAGTATAAGATGGTCGCAACGTCGTGTCAAGAACGATGTCCAGGCGCAACGTCGAGCGAGCGAGTTCTTAACAGCGAGAGTCCTGTGGTTGGGCTCGCGATTTGAAATGACGGCCGGTTGGGAACCTAGGAGGGTGATCCCATGTCGACGCCGATGATGTCCAGTTCGGCTCTGAGCGCCAGCAGGCAGGGAGTGAGCGAAGCCAAGGCACAGGGACGATACCTGCGCTTTGGCCAGTTCCAGGTGGATCTGCGGCGCGAAGAGCTGTTTAAAGAGGGTTCGCGGGTTCGTATCCCGAACAAAGTTTTTCAAGTGTTGATGGCGCTGATCGAACGGCCGGGCGAAATTGTAACGCGCGATGCGTTGCGCGCGCGGTTGTGGCCGGGCGGAACGTTCGTAAACTACGATGCGAATGTGAACACTACCGTGAATAAGTTGCGGTTGGCGCTGGGCGATTCGCCGGACAAGCCTATGTATGTGGAAACGATTCCGCGGCAGGGATATTGTTTTCTGGGAAACGTCGAGCGCGCCGATGGATTGTTGAAGACGTCCGGGTGGTTGACGATCGCTGAACCGGAAACTGTGGCCACGCCCGGGGAGCGCCAGACTGCCGCTAGCCGTTTCGCTAGAGTCCAGAGTTCGCGGTTAGCGGCGCTTTTTGCGAATGGGTGGGGGGCGGCGATACTTTTGTCGGGCGTTTTGCTTGGCGTCGGGATTGTGTTGTTCTTGCATCGACCCGGGTAATAAGTCTTCTCCGGCACAGTACGCTATGCCCGGGCCTGGGTTGAGATCCTTCGGACATCCTGGCCAGCAACGTTCTTATATTGGCCAGGCGAGTCGAACTTCAAAAAAACAAATGCCTGGAACCCGGCGTTAGCTTGCGGCGGGTTTTTGCGCCAAGTAGATGCTACGGAGCAGTCGGCGTTCCTTGTTGAGGGTTGCGACGGTTGCGAGGAAACGCTGCAGGCCTTCGAAGCTTGTTTGACCTTCGATTGCGATGAGGGCGTCAGCTCTTTTGCATCTGGCTTCGCGCCAGCGTCCCGCTATGCGCTCTGCGTTCGAAGTTGTGTCGCGAACGTTCAGCAGATAAAAACCTGCCGATTCGAGGAGGCGTTCGTTTTCTCCGGCAGGACTGAAAAGGTAGTAGCCGATGGCGCTGCGAGCGGCGATTTCCTCGTGTGAGACGATGCCGCCAATGATGAGAGCGTCGCTGAAAAGGATGCGGCCACGCGGCTTGAGCACGCGAAAGAGTTCATGGAGCAGGGCTTGGCGACCGGGAATGTGGCAGAGCACGTCGTTTGAAAAGACGCGGTCGAAGGTAGAGTCCGGGAACGGCAAACTTTTTGACGCGTCGCAAATTTCGAAGTGCACGCGTTCGGGTAAATTTTGCGCCGCTGCCAGTTGGTTCGCGTTGTAGATGCCGGGAGCGTTTATGTCGATGCCGAGGACGCGGCAGCCTGTTTTCTCCGCGATGTGAATTGCGTACCGGCCCGAGCCGCAGCCAATTTCGAGAACGTAAGAAGTGCTGGCGATTTCCAGCAAGCCCATAATTTCCGCGGATTCTTCGCTGGTTACCCAACTGGTCTGGCCGAGATCGTGGCCGTAAGTCTCGACGCGAATTTCCCGGTACACCTCGGCGGCGTAGTTGCCGTACGCGTTGTTGTACAGATCGACTTTCGCTGACATAGCAGTTTCTAGCGGCGACTCTTCGCTGCGGCTGTTGACTCTCTGTTGCGCTTTTGAGTCTTGGCTTCGAACGCCTTCAAAGCTGTGCCCTTCCTGCGCCGAGGATAGCACTTTCTTTCGAGCCTGCAGCCATCCGGGTTTAGAGGCTACCGCGAAGGCCGAGGGCGTTGGCGTTTTCGCGCATGGCGGCGATGCAAAAGGCGATGTGCTCTTCGATAGGGATGCCGAGCTCTACCGCACCGTTGCGAACGTCGTCGCGGTTGACGCCTTTGGCGAAGGCCTTGTCTTTTAATTTCTTTCTAACTGATTCCATTTCCAGATCCAGGATGCTCTTTGATGGGCGGACGTAGCAGCAGGCGGTGATGAAACCGGCGAGTTCGTCACACGCGAAGAGCGTGTGCTCAAGCGGAGTTTGCCGCGGGGTGTTGCAGTAGTCGGCGTGGGACATGACCGCGCGGATGAGTTCTTCAGGGTAACCGCGTTCGCGAAGAATTCTTGCGCCTTCGGCGGGATGCTCCTTGTCAGGCGCATGATCCGGGTTGGGCCAGCGTTCGTAATCAAAATCGTGGAGCAGGGCGGCGAGTCCCCAGAGTTCTTCATCGGCGCCTGTTTTGCGGGCGTAGGCGCGGACACAGGTTTCCACAGCCAGCATGTGTTTACGGAGCGATTCTGATTGCGTGTATTCGCAGACTAGGTTCCAGGCGTCTTCGCGGGTTGGCAAAAGAAATTCCTCCGAATGGTTTGGAACATTATTGGAGCACAGGAGATTGAAAAAGAGAAACGTACGAATCGGAATCGAAATCCTGACTGGCGCACGAAGCATCAGATTCCGGCCTGTGTCGCGATCTCCAGCATTTCTTCTTCGGAATAGTTAATTAGAAATCTCGCGTGGACCCGAGCGCCCCTGGAAATCGCGATGACGCCGAGTATCGCTCGTACAGTCTCAGGAATCTTGCTCGGTTAGAATTTCGAATGCTCCAATCGTGGCCAATTCTTAATAGCCGCATGGTAGGGCTGCTCCAGCCAGAACGGCAAACCAGGATTGTTTCCGCTAGTCCGCGCCAGTTCAATGATTGCAACAATTGCATAGGTGTTCCCGTCAGTTTCGGAGTGCCGGCGATAAATTCGCACGAGATGAGGGACACAAGCGTACGAGCCCTCACCTACGTCGCCTTGATGATGAAGTTCGTCCCAAAGTGCGGTCCAGACCTTGTCGATTTCCTGGCCTGACTCTAGTTTCATGAGCAGCGGGCGCGGGTCGATCTGTGTACGAACGTCCGCCCGTCAGCGTCGGCCAACGTTGTCGGTTTGCTCCAGCATGGAGAAGCGAATTTATCATGTCGGTGGCGAAGGTAGTTACGCATAGGACACAATAGATAGGATCGAACAGAAACGATGACCTCGTGAATTGTGGTTGCACCCGGGGACTCACACAAGGCGTAGCGATGATTTGGAAAAGTGGCGAAAACCGGGAGAGACAAGGCGAAAGTCAGGCGTAAATCCGGTTCTAGTCCTGACTAAAATTTTCTAATTATCAAAAAATATTCTTGACAGTTTGTGGCGGTTCGGCGAGACTCCTCGACGCGCCAGTATCTGCCTTCCCCCGAGAACGTTCCGACGTTCCTCTCTCATATCCGCACGCCGGACAAAGTCAGCGAGGAGTACCGGTGTCTGCAAATACAGAAAAAGAGTCTATGAACTCGTTAGAGATGGACAGGGAAGTGATCCGCTGCAAGACGTGCGGGCTGGTGCAATACCGGACGCGCACGGGCAACTGCCGCCGCTGTGTGCGAGCATTGCCGCAGAGACTGGAGTTCCTGATTCCTCCGGCGCCGCCAGAGGAAGTGCAGGGCGAGGAAGCGGTTACCGACAAGTTCGCCAACCAGAAGACGGTGGAGAACATCGGGCAACGCATCCGCCAGTTGCGCGAATCGCGCTCCATGACGCAAAGCCAGCTGCAGTCCAGGTCGAAGGTGTCGCGGTCCTATCTCTCACGAATCGAGAGTGGACAGATGACGCCGAGCCTGGGCACGCTGGAAAAGATCAGCGAGGCGCTGAACGTCGGGCTGAACCGGTTCTTCATACCGGAGTCGGACGGGGAAGCGCTGCTCGAGGATCCGTTCATCCAGGGTCTGCGTCCGTTTTTGCAGCAACTCGACTGGGAACAGTGGCAATCGATATTAAAGAGGTTGCAGGCGATCAGCGACCACGTGGGAGCAGCGCCGGTGAACCTCCGCCCTATCGGTAATCCGTCGCGGCTGCCGCAGCCCGCGGCGGTGTCTGGCGCGGGCCATCTCGGTGCTGTGGCCACCCACGCGAATGCGTCGGCGTACCAGCATGCGCACGGGCATCCGCAGGGGTATCCGCTGCGGCGTCCTGGCGTGGTGTTTGGGGCGCAACGGCCGCTGGCGCGTTAGTCGAAGTTCGTTCGAAGCGCCAGGCGGTTCGGGGCAAAATGAAATTTAATGGCAGGGGCGTGCTTCGGCACGCCCCTGTTTTTTGGTGTGCCGAGCCGCATAGTACTCACGGAAGTGAGGAAGGCCCAATCAGTGAGAGCGAGCAGTAGAACGTCGAACTCACGGGTGGCATTGCGCCAGCCAATCAACTGTGGCAGGGGAGAGCGGGTGACCGCTCCCCCTATGCCGATCGACGAGAGATTTGTGTCGCGCCTGCGACGCTCGCGAGACGCGTGCATGCACGAACCCAGCGTTTACGCACTGGGCTAACCTTGGCGCGCCTCTGGCGCTGGGTGGAGGCGCGGCCGGCCGCGGAGAAGCCTGGGCAAGCTGAGGCGCAGCGTGCTGCGCCTCTACGGCAAGTTTTAGGGAATATTATTCGCGGACCACGGAGACTTTGGCCGAGGGGACTTCGAGGCGCATTAGTTTGTGACTGGTGTCGAGGAGAAGGTCGATTTCGAGGTCGGTGGTGCTGACGCGGAGCCCTTCATAAGTCTTGCCACCGGAGGATGCTGTGCCGGTGGCTTCGAGTGTGATCATTCCAGGGGTCATCTCCTGCGGAATCAGTACGGGAAACTGTTGCGAGCCACGCTTGTTCCAGTCGTAGATACGGGCCAGAACCGCGTACTGATAATAAAGATTGTTGTCCAGCACCACGACGAGCGGGGAGCCGAAGGAAAGAGACTGCTCGTAGGGCTTGGCGCCCTGCATTTGCAGCGTGATTTTGGCGACGCCATTAGCGAACAGAATATGCGCGCTGTTGGTTTCGTTGGTTTGCGCGTTCCAGTCATAGGCAATCGGAGCGCCGTCAGGCAGCAGAGTAAGGTTGCCGCTGACTTTTGTCTCCGGACCCTTTTCGGTTTTCAGAGTAGTGTTTCCGCGCGCCAGCCAGCCGGCGCCGTTTGGCGCAATTTCGAATTCTTCGTGTCCAATTTGTTTGCCCTCCAGGAGAAAGGAAAATTTTCCTTTGTCGGGCTGGAAGATTCCCGCGGAGTCCTTCTTTTGCGCTTGCGCGAACGCGATTCCGACTCCGCAGAAGAAGAGAAGCGATACCGCCGATGCGATGCGTGTCCGGCGCGGAATGAAGATATTCATGCGATCCCCCAACGATAGATAGAGTTACATGTCAGGCCAGCGGAGAAAATGCAAAAGAAAAGCGATGTGGCTTGAAGGAAAACGGCCGGATCGCGTGGACGCACTCTGCCGAACAAGTGTTATGGCAATCCCGCGCGAACGCGGCTGCCGAAATGTGAACTAAGGTCGCGGTTCTTCGACGAGGAGATGAGTGTTTGGGTCGGCGCTGGGGAAGATGCCGAGGCGCAGGATATCGGCGACCACCAGTGATGGTTCGCGGGCGCTGTCCACGCGGTAGTCCGCGAGTTGATAAGAAGGCAGGCGCTGTGCATGTAGCGCGCGAAACGCTGGATTCATCGCGGAACAGTGGCCGGCCAGTCATGGTCATGCAGCGCGAGAGCAGGGTTTCGATCGGGGAGTCGAGCCAGATCACGGGAACTCCTTGTGTGCGCAGAAAATCCGGCGCGCCAGCCTGCGCGTAGGTGCCGCCACCGAGCGCGAGCACGGCAGGTTCGCGCAATTCGAACGCGCGCCCGAGGGCGGCACGGAGTTGTGCGGCTTCGAGCAGGCGGAAGGACGTTTCACCGTGACGTTCAAAAAATTCCGTGATGCGCAGGCCGGAAGCGTCTTCGATGCGGTCATCGAGATCAACGAAACGCCAGGCTAGTTGGCGCGCGAGTTGCGAGCCGACAGTGGTCTTTCCGGAGCCCATGAATCCGGCGAGGGCGACGACGGAGATGGAAGGAGCGCGAGCCACGACGAGAAGTTTACAGTTGAGAATTGAAAGTTGAAAGCCAGGGCCGATGCGTTACGGCGCTGAAGTAGATTTTTCGCAGTGGATTTTGATCGACTCAGCGGAAAGACGGTGGCGCGGAGAGAGATCCAGCCTCACAGGCTGAAGCCTGCCTGCGGCAGGCAGGCCTGTGCCACAAAAACGAGCCCGAGTGTGACTGAAGCGGTCAGCAGAATAGACAGAGCGAAAAACGCCAGCTGAATCAGCGGAGAGAAGTCTGGTTAGTCGCGTTTTAGGATGCGGACGGTGCCGCTGAAAGAAGAGAGTTCGACTTTGGCCAGGCCGTTGCCGACAGTGCCGAAAAGGCCTTTGGCGTATTTCGAAGCGCTGCGTCTGAAACCGTGCGTGTCGGGCTTGAGGAAGGCTTCAGCGCGATTGTCCACAGTGCCGGAAGACGTTTGCGCATTCAGATCGAAGGAATCGCCGCCGGAGAAGCGAACTTCCACCAGGCCGCGGCCGCTCTTCATGGTGTAAATACCAGTGCGAATGAAGTCACCGTCGAAGAGAATGTTGCCGGTGGTGGTGATGAGGTTCACGTTCTTCAGGGAAGGTTGTAGGATTTGCGCGCTGCCGCTGATGGTATTGAAGTCCAGCTTACCCGAGCATTGCGTGCAGATGAAAGAACCACCTGTGGTGTGCACGATAATGTAGCCGGAAACTTCCTTCAGGTGCACGTCGCCGGCAATGCTTTCGAGTTTCATGTCGCCGGTAACCTGCTCGACATAAATCAGCCCGGTCTGAGTCTTGATTTGCAGTTCGGTCTGTTCCGGCACGGTGAGCTGAATATTTTCCGAGAGTTCGGATTGTGGAGCGGAAGTATCGAGAATGTTGGCGATCACGTCGATGCGGTCGTCGGCTTGCTCCATATCCAGGCCCACTTTGTCGGAAGGCTGCGAGGCCGAGACGACCACTTCGGAATTTTTCCAGGACTTCACTTCGATGCGGCCGTCGGCGACATTCTGAATCATCACCACCGGGCGGCCCTTAACGGTGAAATGTTTTTCGATTTTTTGACCGGCGGCGGACGAGATGACTGGAAGCATCAGCATGCCAGCGCCGAATACGGGAAGTAGTGCCGGTACAAAGAGTTTGCGGACTGCCGGGCCAAGGCTCATCTTAGTTTACGCTCCTGCCGCGTTCCATCATCGCGGCTAAAATCTCTGCTTTCTGCTGATAGGCGGCGGCCAGATAGTCACGCGCGACTTGGTCATTGGGATCTTCCTGCAGGCGCTTGCGGCATTCCTTAATGAAGGCATTCAAAGTAGCGAGATTCTCGCGGAGCGACGTGTCCACTGGAGAAGCGTTGGACACGCCGGTGCTGACGGTCTGCACGGGGCCGAGGCTTTGCTCTTCCTGATCCAGGCTCAGAGCGGCTGCGGCAAACGGCTCAGCCGTAACAGGTTCAGGTTTGGCGACCGGCGTTGCGTCAACTGCAGTCGTGAACGGCTCCCGGTGGGCCCTTTGCAAGTATCCCGCGGCAAAAATCATGACGACAGCGACTGCGGAGACAGCCAGGACCCGGCCCCGAATCAATTGACCAAAACCGTGCCACCGGGGAGATTTCTCTACGGGAACAGCGACCTGAGGTTCCCTGATGATTTTTTCTACTTCTAATTGAGCCCGCAGCGCAACCCAAACGCGCGAGGGGGGTTCAACATCTGACGGGAGTTGGCTGGCGGCAGCCAGAATACTCTCGAAGTCCGCGACCAACGAGGAACAGGCAGCACAACCCGCGACATGACCGCGAGCTGCTTCGGGCAATGGGAAAAGACCGTCTTGTTCAATAGCCTGGGCGACATCTCTACACTGCATGGCTCATCACTCCGCGAGAGCTAGAAGAGCTGGGCTCCCGGAATTACCAAACTCTTTGCGCGCAGAATTACGTCAGTTTCTTGCGCGCATTGCTCAGGCAATTGCTCTGGCACATCCCCGTTTGAACCTAGTGTATCTCAATCCCGGTTCGGCGCCTGCGCTTTTGCCTCTTGCCGTTCGCTCCTAGCCTGGCTGCGGGCATCTTCCTGAAGCAGTTCGCGCAACCGGGTTCTGGCTTTGTGCAACTGCGACTTCGAATTGCCCACCGAGCAGTCCATGATGTCCGCGATCTCGTTGTGCTCGTAACCCTGTACATCATGGAGCACAAAGACCGTCCGGTAGCCGGGAGGAAGTTGCCCGATCGCACGTTCCAGATTGACCCGGTCCACCGCGCCACTCAATTTAAGATCCGGCGCGCCAATGTCCTTCCGCGGTCCACCCGTCTCTTCGTCGGGTTCAGTCGTCTCTTCAAGAGAAGCGGCGGGTAGGGACTTCTTGCGCAACCGCATCAGAACCACGTTGACGGTCATACGATGCAACCAAGTGGAAAAAGCTGATTCTCCGCGGAAGGTGGCGATTTTGCGGAACAGCTGCAGGAATGCCTCCTGCAGCAGGTCTTCCGCATCGGCCGGATTACCCACCATGCGCAAGCAAAGGGCGTAAACGCGGCGGCTGTGCAGCTGATACAGAAATTCAAAGGCCGCGGCATTCCCAGCTTGAGCGAGGCGGATAGCCTCCGCTTCGGTCAACGGAGCAGCAAGCTTAGAACCAGCCTGCTGCTTCGACTCGGTTGGTCGTCGTTGGGCCAACAGTCCAATAACGGCGCATCCAAAACGTCGGATGCACGCTATCCCCCTTAGAGTTGTCCCTCGGCAAGCGCGAAGTTGCTCAATCTACGTGTGACCGCAAAGCGGTCGGCTCATGTGCAACCGCGAAGCGGTCAATTCAGGCGCGACCGCAAGCGATCGACTCAGCAGGGAAAGAAGAACGCGGAAGAACACCCCTGTGATGCACCGGCACGCATCGCCCGCAAGGCATTTTCATTCTCCCGCGACGGCGGCCATTCGTCTAGCGCGGATTAAGTTGGGGCCGGAGACAGGGTTTGGGCGGCGGGCTCTTGCCAAGCCGCATATGGTGAAGTCGAAACCGGCAAGCTGCTCTTCGGGAAGAACAATCAGGAAGGACTTTAATAGGACATTGGTTTCCCGGAGGCAAGTATTGAGATCAAAATGGCACTGTTCAAGGAATTCCCACATTCGCAACGGGATCTTGGAGTTTCCGGCAGCAAGCTGCTTGGCAATTTCGATGAAGTCGTCGCTGATCTCGTCGACAAGTTCCTCCAGAGTGTTCAACTTGTTGAGGAATTGCGAGCGCTCGGACAAAAGAACCTGGCTTACAAGATTGCTGTGGCGAGCCGCGCGCTGGGCCCGTTCGCTGTGAAAATTATCGGCGTCCAGCAGCGATAGATTGGGCACGATTCCGAAATGCCGGGCGTGCTGGCTCATGGCATGCAGGACGGCATTGATGCGCAGCGCCAAGCGAGAGCACAGTTCCCCTACGACTTCAATTTCCTGGCAGGCTTTGCCCGAATCGCCATTTCGCCGCAAAGTGATTGCTTCATTCAGCGAAACGCTGAGCATCACGTAGGCGTTTTCGAGCTTGTTGGTGTGTTCGATAAAAAGCGAGCCTTGAGCGCATGGCAGGATGGCACGCCAGTCTTGCTGGACAGAGTTGTACCTGCGGGCAGGGGCGGCGGCCATCAAGGTTCTTCTCTCCAAGGACGCAGAGTATATCAAAGAGCGTATTAATTGGTACCGGTTTGTTGCGGCGGGCGCGTCCAGGCCGCTATACTCGCCGTTTATCTTTCGCGGGATATTCATCTTTCACAGAATAGGGGTCGCAGGGCATTGCAATTTGAACCCAAGGATCAGTTCGAACAGCGGCAGCGCAAGCTGGAAAAAATCGTTGAGGCAGGGTATACCGCGTATCCGCATGAATTTCGTTGGACGGCAACACCCGCCGAGCTGGCTGAAAAGTATGCCAACACAACGGCGCCGGAACTGGAAGCGGGCAAGATTGAGGCGAGCATTGCAGGACGCTTGGTCTCGTACCGGTTGATGGGAAAAGCCGGTTTTGCTCACCTGCAGGGAGGCGGAGGGCGGCTGCAAATCTACATTCGCAAGGATGTGGTTGGTGAGCGGGGATTCGAATTGTTTCATCAACTGGATCTTGGCGATTTGATCGGTACCCGGGGACATCTCTTCCGGACCAAAACGGGAGAGCTTTCGCTGTGGGTTGACGAAGTAACGCTATTGTCCAAGGCGCTTTTGCCCTTGCCAGAAAAATGGCACGGCTTGACGGACGTTGAGCTGCGCTACCGGCAGCGTTATTTGGACTTAATCGCCAACGAAGGTTCTCGCCGGATATTTCTGACGCGGGCCAAAATTGTTCAGGAGTTGCGGCGATTTTTCGACGCTCGCGGCTATATAGAAGTAGAAACGCCGATGATGCATCCGATTCCCGGAGGAGCGGCTGCACGTCCGTTCGTGACGCACCACAATACGCTGGACGTTAATTTATATTTGCGAATCGCGCCGGAGCTTTATTTGAAGCGGCTGGTGGTGGGCGGACTGGATCGCGTATATGAAATTAACCGCAACTTTCGCAATGAAGGAATTTCAACCCAGCATAATCCGGAATTCACGATGCTGGAATTCTACGAGGCTTATAGCAACTATCAGGATTTGATGACGATGAACGAGGAGCTGCTGGCGCAATTGGCAACGAAGATTACCGGTTCGACGGTAGTGAAATATGGAGAACTGGAACTGAACTTCGGAAAAATTGAGCGGCTAACGATGCGCGGAGCGATCGTGAAGTATTGGCCGGAAGGCGCCGGAACCGCTCCGACCGTTGAAGAACTGAGTGCGTCGGGCGGCACCGAAGCCGCAACCGAGCGCTACAACGCATGGGCGAAAACCGCTCACGCGCCTTACGCGGCGGCGAAAGGCTCGTTGAGCGACGGCGAGTGGACCGGAGTGCTCTTCGAGACCATGGCGGAGGATAAGTTGGTCCAGCCGACTATTCTTTACGATTTTCCGACCGACATTTCGCCGCTTTCCAAGCAAAAGCCGGATGATCCGTCGCTCGCGGAGCGTTTCGAGGTTTACGTGGCGGGCATGGAAATTGCCAATGGCTTTTCCGAATTGAATGATCCCGCTGAACAAGAGCGCCGATTTCTCGCGCAAATGGCACGAGGTGGAGATGAGGTAGCAAAGCAGCTGGACGTGGATTACGTTCGCGCACTGTGCCATGGCCTGCCACCAACGGCTGGCGAGGGAATTGGCATCGATCGCTTGACGATGTTGCTCACCGATTCGCATTCGATTCGCGATGTCATCCTGTTCCCGCAACTTCGTCCGGAGGCGCCAGCCGGCAGCGGGCCGGAATCCCGCGAAGCTCAAGTGGAAACCGAAGGGCACGGCGCTTAGCCGGTGTTTTCCTGATGCGATTCGAATGGTTTGTCGCCCGGCGCTATTTGCGTTCGCCGAACCGTCCCGCCGTGCTGCGGCTGGTTACCGCGTTCAGTGTACTGGGCGTCATGGCAGGAGTGGCGACGCTGGTGATTGCGCTGGCGATGAACACGGGATTTCGCGAAACGCTGCAGGACCGGCTGTTGGGAGTGACTGCGCACATTTCGCTGACGCGGCCCGGCTCTGGCGGGATTCCGGATTACGAAGCCCTGGCAAGCAAACTCTCGCAAATTCCCGGTGTAAATAGTGTGACCCCTGCCGTGTACCAAACGGTGTTGATGACTTTTGCGGGAGAATCGCGCGGCGTGGTCGCAAAAGGAATTGAACCAGCACGCGCAGAGGCGGCGGACGAAGCGCTGCGCAAACTGTCTTCCGGAAAGCTGGACTTGCGGCCTGACGCCGATGGAATTGATGCGCTGCTGGTGGGCAAACAACTGGCCGATGATTGGAGACTTGCTCCCGGCGATTACGTGACCCTCACCAGTCCGCAGGGGCGCCTGACGCCGTTCGGTCTGCTGCCACGTACCCGCAGATTCCGCGTGGCGGGAATTTTCGATTCCGGATTCTATGATTACGACGCGAACTGGTGCTTCCTGAAAATGGATGCGGCGCAGGCGCTGGCAGGCGCTGCGAAGGTCGTAAATGTTTTAGAGTTTCGATTGCGGAACCCTGAAGCCGCCCCGACGATCGCGCGCGAAATCGAGCAACAAGCTGGTCTGGGATTCGCGACAGCTACCTGGATGGAGCAGCAGCGAGCGCTGTTCCGGGCGCTGCGACTGGAAAAGCTGGTCACCGCCATTTTTATCGGGCTCATTACGCTGGTGGCGGGTTTGAATATTCTGGTGGTCCTCTCCATGACGGTGACCGACCGCGCAAAAGACATCGCGGTGTTGCGTTCGATGGGTTCGCGGTCGCGCCAACTGCGCAATATTTTCCTGTGGCAAGGATTTACGATAGGCGCAGCGGGGACAATCCTAGGGCTAATATTGGGGTATTCGTTCGCGATTGTTGCCGGAAAATACCAGCTCATCCCGCTGGACCCGCAGGTATACGCCGTACCTTATGTGCCTTTCCATCCGGGCGCGATGGACGGAGTGTGGATTTCAGTGGTAGCGATGGGAATATCGCTTCTCGCGACGCTGGTGCCGGCACGCGCCGCAGCGAAGCTGTTACCTGTGGAAATCCTTCGTTTTGAATGAGTTAGTCTTGCGCCGCCAACCGCTCGTTTGGCCCCCGGCTTGCACTTTAATCCGCCAGGGAGTGGACCCGAAACGCGGTTCGGATGTCGCTCTCCAAAGAGCGCATTTTGCGCATCGCATAAGTGATTGATATGCAGGTATTTGCGAGATTCCCCGAAATGGTGTTTTGCTGCCGGCGCTTTCGATGGAAAGCGTTGCTGGAAAGAACGGAAACAAACGGAAACAAACGATTCACCGGGTGTCACGTCCAGAGGACGCCACAGTTCTGACGGTTTCTTGCATCTAACTTAGTGGACGATTAGTAAGCAATGCAGGCGGGAATCAAAAAGGCGATTGCTCTTTCCAACATGAACTCCGGCGCTTCGAACTCGACTGAAGGCGGCGGCCAACAAACGCTGGTGGCTGATGCATTCGGAAAGATTGTGCTGGAAGCGCGCGGACTGGGAAAGATATACGGCTCGGGTGAGCGCGAGTTAAACGTTTTTCAACAGGTGAATTTGATTCTGCGCGAAGGTGAGATGGCTGCGATCGTCGCGCCATCGGGCGCGGGAAAAAGTACGCTGTTGCATCTGCTGGCGACTCTGGACACGCCAACAAGCGGTGCTATATACTTCGAATCGAAACGCATTGAAACAAATGATGAAGCGGCGCTGTCGAATTTTCGCAATTGCGTCGTGGGATTTTTGTGGCAGAGGCATCAGTTGCTGCCGGATTTCACGGCGGAAGAAAACGTAGCGATGCCGCTGCTGCTGCGGGGGGAGTCTATTTCGAGGGGCCTGGAAAAGGCGCGAAATTGGCTTGCGGAAGTGGGCTTGGCGGAGCGCGCCGGGCACCTCGCTGGACAGCTTTCTGGAGGGGAACAACAGCGCGTGGCGATTGCCCGGGCCCTCGTCACCAGGCCGCGCGTGCTGCTGGCGGATGAACCTACCGGAGACTTGGACGAGCGGAATGCTTGGGCCGTTTTCGAGTTGTTGGAGCGGTTGCACCGTGCGTATAGGTTGACGTCGCTGATTGCGACGCACAACCTTGCTCTTGCCGGACGGTGCGATCGGGTTCTGGGACTGGAACACGGCGTTCTGCAAACTCGCAAGGTCCTTACCGGGTCTCAGCCGGTGCAGTCTTTAGCGAGCAGCGACCCACAGGGAGAAACGAGCTAACGTGTTTGAACGCTACACGGAAAAGGCGCGTCGCGTAATCTTTTTTGCGCGGTATGAAGCCAGCCAGTACGGAAGTCCATACATCGAGACCGAACACCTCTTGCTCGGCCTGATGCGCGAAGATAAAGCTCTCGCCAACCGTTTTCTGAGGCAACAGGGCTCGATCGAATCCATCCGCAAGGAGATCGAAGCGCGGATTACGATCCGCGAACGCATCTCCACTTCGGTGGAAGTCCCGCTCAGCGCGGAATGCAAACGCATATTGAACATGGCGGCGGAAGAAGCGGAACGGCTCGGCGTAAAGCACGTCGCCACCGAACACCTGCTGCTGGGAATCCTGCGCGAGGAAAAGTGCTTCGGCGCGGAAATTCTGATGGAGCGCGGGCTGCGTCTTTCCGCGCTGCGCGAAGAGCTTGCGCGGACTTCCGGCGAAAAACCGGCTGCTGCGCGTCCCAAAGAAACGTCGTTGCTTTCTGAATTCAGTCGCGATCTTACCCAGGCTGCTACGGAAGGCGCGCTGGACCCGCTGGTAGGTCGCGAAGGTGAAGTGGATCGGGTAATCCAGATATTGTGCCGCCGCACGAAAAACAATCCTGTTTTAATTGGCGAGCCCGGCGTCGGGAAAACCGCAATCGTCGAAGGGCTTGCGCAACGAATTTCCGACGGCGACGTGCCGCCATTCCTGGCTGACAAAAGAATTCTTTCCCTTGATCTTTCGCTGATTGTCGCCGGCACCAAATACCGCGGGCAATTTGAAGAACGGCTTAAGACCATCATGAAAGAATTGATGGAGAGCCAGAACTCCATCATCTTTATAGACGAACTGCACACGCTGGTTGGTGCGGGTTCTGCGGAAGGCTCGCTGGATGCCGCCAACATCTTGAAGCCGGCTCTTTCGCGTGGCGAAATTCAATGCATCGGCGCAACAACGCCCGGCGAATATCGCAAGTCCGTGGAAAAGGATCGTTCGCTCGAGCGCCGTTTCCAGTCCGTGAAAGTTCCCGCCCCGAACGAAGAAGAAGCCATCCTGGTGTTGAGCGGCGTGCGCGAGCGCTACGAAAAGTTTCACGCTGTCAGCTATACCGAAGAGGCGATGCGCTACGCCGTCTACCTTTCGAATCGCTATATTCCCGACCGTTTTCTGCCGGACAAGGCCATCGATCTGATGGACGAAGCCGGCGCGCGCGTGAAATTGCGCCAGGCTACCGTGCCGGAGGAAGTCAGCGAAGTGCAGAAGCGCGTAAAGTTCATCACCCATCGCATGGAAAGCGCGATAGCCGCGCATGAATTCGAAAAGGCCCGTTTCTATTCCGAAGAAGAGCGCAAAGAAAAAGAAACTCTACGCGGCCTGCGCGACCGCTACAAGCTTGATGATGCGACAACCGGCGTGGTCACTCGCGAAGACATCGAAGAAGTCGTTTCGCGCTGGACCGGCGTTGCGGTCACCTCCATCAAGGAAGACGAGCAGCAGAAACTGCTGCGCATCGAACCGGAACTGCACAAACGCGTCATCAGCCAGGACAAAGCAATCACCGCGCTGGCGCGCGCCATCCGCCGCAGCCGCGCCGGACTGAAATCACCGGCGCGCCCGGTTGGCTCTTTCGTTTTCCTGGGTCCCACCGGCGTCGGCAAAACCGAAGTTGCCCGCCGCCTCGCTGAATTTCTTTTTGGGTCCGACAAATCGCTGGTGCGTTTCGATATGTCGGAATTTATGGAAAAACATTCCGTTTCCAAGCTGATCGGCGCGCCTCCGGGCTATGTCGGCTATGAAGAAGGTGGCCAGCTCACAGAACGCGTGCGCCGGACGCCATATTCGGTTATCCTCTTGGACGAAATCGAAAAGGCTCATCCAGACGTTTTCAACATCCTGCTTCAAGTCTTCGAAGACGGACAGTTATCGGATGGTTTGGGCAATACGGTGGATTTCCGGAATACGATCATTATCATGACGTCGAATCTCGGCGCGCGCCATTTGCAAAAGCGCACCGGGATCGGCTTTCAGGGCGGCACCGATGAAGCCGGTGCGAAATCCATGGAAGACATGGTGATGAACGAAGTGAAGCGTGCGTTCAATCCGGAGTTTCTAAACCGCTTGGACGAAGTGATCATCTTCAATCCGCTCGGTGATGAGGATTTGCTCCGCATCATCGACTTGCTTGTGGGCCAGCTGAACGACACGCTGATTCACCGGCAAGTGCAGGTTGTAGTATCACCGGAAGCAAGTCAGTGGATTTTGGAGAAGACGTGCGGGGACCGCAGCTACGGTGCGCGGCCGCTGCGCAGGGCTCTTCAGAAATATGTGGAAGACCCGCTCTCCGAGGCATTGATTCAAGGGGGAATTCAGAGGCCAGCGACACTGCAGATTTATGTCGAGGGAGAAGCTCTCGCGTTCCGTCCGGTGGTTGAGGCAACCCCGGTCATTCACTAACGAATCTGACACCAACACGCGTTGCTGCCCGTCAGCTATGCGAACGGCCGGCCCATTGCATGCGTGACCGCGAAGCGGTCATTCTACGCGTGACCGTAAATCGGTCAACATCGGGTGCGGCGGGAGAAGAACAACTTGGGTTTGGGGGCGCGGCCTTGATCATGTCAATGGCCGCTTTCAGAAAAGTTTGTTCTCCGTTTGGGATTTTTCCAATCTTGGGTTTGGGTCTAGCCGCGATATTTTTGTGCCTCGCGGACGCCCGGCCTCTCGCTGCGGAAAATGACTCCCGTTCGGGGGCATCGCCGTCTCCAGATAATTCATCGCCCTCGCCATCTTCGCAGGGCGCCGTTTCCTTCCTGATTACTTCCTCATTGGATTTGCTGACCGGCGAAATCGTTATACACGAAAGTCATCCTGAGCAGGCGGAGGCTTCTCAGGAAGCGCAACCGCAACAAAAACAGGCAATTATCGAACGCATAGATTTCATTGGCAACCGGCGCGTGCGCAATGACACGCTGAAGGCGCGGATCTTCAGCCGCGAAAACGACGTTTATAACGAAGAAACTTTGCGCCGCGATTTTCAGGCTCTGTGGAATACGCAATTCTTCGAGGACGTGAAGCTGCGGGTGGAAGATTCTCCCGACCGCGAAAATGCCAAGATCATCGTTTTTGAAGTGAAAGAACGTCCGATCATCCGGCGAATTCGCTATGACAATATTCATTCCGTTTCGGAGTCGGACATTCTGGATCGTTTCAAGGAACGCAAAGTCGGCCTGAGCGTAGAAAGCCAGTTCGACCCCACCAAAATCAAGAAAGCGGAAGTCGTGATCAAGGAGCTGCTGGGCGAACACGGCCGGCAGTTTGCGAAAGTCAGTCCGCAATACGAACGCATCGCCTCCAGCAACGCGGTAATTCTGATCTTTAAGGTGGAAGAAGGACCGAAGGTCAAGGTCGGGAAGATAAAGTTTACCGGTAACCACGCGTTCAGCGATCGCAAGCTGATTCGCGCCATGCGCCACGACCGGCCGTACCAGATTCCGCTCTACATCACCGAAATCAATGTAATGTCCAAGACCTATGACCGGGACAAGCTGAACGAAGACCTGGAAGTTGGCATCCGCGGATTGTATCAGGACAACGGCTACTTTCACGTGCTGGTCAAGGAACCGATCCTGGAAAACATCGACACGCGAAATAACAAGTTGGGCATGCCTGTGCCGGTGATGGGAAAGTCGTCCGGCAAAGCCGTGAACATCACGATTCCCGTCGAGGAAGGTCCGCAGTTCCGCATGGGAACGCTGAAGATCGTCAGCGCCGATCCCGATAAGGCGCTTTCGCTGAAAGTGGAGGCGTTGAAGGGCGCGTTTCCGGTGAAGCAAGGCGAGATTTTCAACGTTTCCAAGCTGCGCAAGGCGATGAAGGACTACACCAATATTTATGGCGAATACGGGTTCATCGACTTTACGCCAGAGCCCGATTTCGATATTCACGACGACACCAAAATCATCGACCTGACACTGAAGTTTGACGAACAGAAGCAATACTACGTCCGTCGCATCGACTTCAGCGGAAACACCACCACCCGCGATAAAGTGATTCGCCGCGAGTTATTGATCGATGAAGGCCAGCTGTTCAACAAACGAGCCTGGGAAATCAGCATTCTGCGCCTGAATCAGTTGAACTTTTTCGACAAGATTGAAGAAGACAAAGCCGTCGAAATCAAGCGCAACACCAAGGAAGGCACCGTTGATCTGAATCTTAAGGTTCACGAAAAAGGCAAGCAGTCGATCGGTTTGAACGGCGGTGTCAGCGGACTCGCCGGCGGCTTCATCGGCCTGACGTATCAAACCAACAACTTCCTGGGACTGGGCGAAACGCTGACCTTTTCAGCGCAATTCGGCAGCTTGCAGAGAAGTTTGCAATTCGGCTTCACCGAGCCATATTTATTCGACCGTCCGATTTCGACTGGCTTCACAGTGTTCTCCAGCCGTTACAGCTTCAACCAGGCCAAGCAGGAAGCGTTGCTGCTCGGCCAGTCCGTCAGCATCAATCCACAATTTATTCAAAATTATAATCAGGACAGCACGGGCTTTACGGCGTTCGCCAGCTACCCGGTGAAGCGCTTCTCTTTCCTGCGCGTGGGGCTGACCTATGGTCTTACGCGAACAAACATCACGGCATTCAACGACGCGTCGCAACTGCTCTTTCAATCCATTCAATTCCGTAGCTTTGCCGGACCAAGCGCTCTCAACGGTATCATCTCCAGCACCATCACACCGACTATTTCCTACAACAACATAGATAATCCGCAAGAGCCCAGCAAAGGAAAGAGCGTTTTCTACTCGCTGGCGTTTACGGGCGGTCCGATCGGCGGCAACGTGAATACGATTACCAACGTCCTGGAATTCAAGAAGTTCAAACCGTTGCAGAAGCGCCGCAACATTTTGGGATTGCATGCACAGGTCGCGTATATCAACGGTTTTGGCGGCAAGGAAATACCGCCCTTCAATCGCTTCTACATGGGCGGCGAAAACGACCTCCGCGGTTACGACATCCGGTCAATATCGCCGGTTACCTTCATCCCTACCGCCAGCGCGCAGACGATTTTCTATAACGATCCCGCCTCCGGGGGCGCGCTGCGCACCTTCACTATTCCGGTCTTGACGTATACCGCGACTCTACCCGGCGGCGACTTGCAAGGCTTCGGAAACATCGAATACCGCATTCCAATCGTCGGCCCGGTTCAGGCGGCGCTGTTCTTTGACGGCGGCACCAACGGGATATTGAACCGCAGCGGGCTGAAACTCGATCCTTCGGCGTTGTCTACGCAGAATAATTGCACTGGATTGCCGCCGGTGAGCCTGGTTTGCCAGTTCCCGGACGCCAAGATCAGTGCCCAATTGCCGATTCAATCGGGAACCAATTTCCGCTTGCGCGGTTCGACGGGTATCGAATTTGTGGTCAGGCTGCCAATCGTGCAGGCTCCTTTCCGAATTTATTATGCGTACAACGTTCATCGCTTGCACCAGACCATTGTGGCGCAGCCGCCCTTTATCGAGAAAAGCGAAATAGACTTTTTGCGAGCCAATCTGGATCCCACGGTTTTCAAGTTCCAGGTCGAGCCGCAGATTAATTTGATTCAGAACAATCCGGGGAGCTTGAACTATTTCGAACCGGCCACGACATTCCGCTTCACCGTGAGCAGAACGTTCTGAAGCCCGTGCGCGGGGGAAATTCTTAAGGCTCCGAAGTACCGGGCAGTTGCCGGGATTAATGTTAGCGACCCGTTCGAGCCGCTGAAGCGGCTGGGATGGAATATTGGGGGGTCTCGTGGTGATGAAGTCCAGAAGTCCTTATTTACGGCTGCTACTGAGCCTCAGCACAATTTTACTGCTGGCCATTGCCGGTTGCGGCGGCAGCAGCAACACCAACGTGGTCACAGTTATCGTCAGCCCAAACGGTACCTCAGCCAGTCCGATATCCGTTATCGTTTCTCAGTCCTCGACGTTTACCGCGACCGTGCAAGGTGCGACCAATCTGAACGTTACCTGGGCGTGCACCTACACCACCACCACGGTAGATTCGACTGGCAAGCCCACTACTGCCAGCGCGCTTCCTTGCACCTCGGACACCGGCAACATTCCCGCAAATTCGACCAACACCTCAGTCACTTTCACCGCACCAAGCAAAGTTCCGGATCCGACGAAATTCCCTCTGCTTCGGGTAATCATCACCGCGACTTCCGTTCAGGACACCAAGAAAAACGGCACCTCGATATTGGCTCTGGATTCCGGCATTGCGGTTAGTCTTACCCCCGCCACCGCAACCGTTCCTACCAGCGAACAGCAGAACTTCAGCGTCAATCTTACAAACGATTTGCAGAGCCAGGGCGTCACTTTCCTCATAACTCAGGGAACTCCAACTACTACAATTCCTTTTCCCTCGCTTACCAGTTGCAGCCCCAGCTGCGGCACCATTACGGCAACCGGAAACACCAATACCACCGCTACATACACAGCGCCTGCGACGGTTCCAACCACCGCAACACTCACAATTGTGGCAGCGTCCAAAGCCGACACCACGCGTTTCTCTGTCGGAACCATCACCATTATTCAGGGCGGACCTATCACTTTTAATGGCCTTTCACCGACCATCGCGCCGCAGGGAGCCTCGCTCTACAATATCTATCTGGATGCGCCGTTTATCTCTTCTTCGTCGTCCATCAAGTTGACCGGCACCATGTCTGGAAATGTGATCAACATCAATTCCGGAACCGGACAGATGAAGATTCTTTTCCCGATCCCTACGACGAGTGTGACCAATCCGCCGTCCACTGGTGCACGGATAGAATTAACGGCCGCAAATCTACAAGTCGCGGACACCTATACGGTTTTAGTCAGCGATCCGGCGGAACCGGTAACCAACGGGGCCGGACCGTTTACCATCACCGTGGTCCCCGTGCGCCCGACCAGCGTAGCCACGCTTCCAGATAGCTTTCCGCAGAATGGCACTGGGAACGAACTGAATCTTGCCGTGGATGGCGGCTACTTTGGCAGTGGCGGCCTGCTTGCCGTAACGACGTTCAATGGCAACAGTCTGGTCCAGAATTCCGATTTGACGTCCTTTTCGCGGCAGTTAAATCTTAGTTTTCCCCCGAGCGCCACTAGTTCGCTGCCCGGTCTTTATCCGCTCTCCGTGGCTCGAACCACTCCGCCGCTTCCGGCGTTGAACAATCCGTCGGTAACCAACATTGCGGTTTTTCCAGACTATTCGACGACTCCTCCTGCGGTGGTTGGGTCGGGCGTTACCGCAGGCGTCAATCCGGGCGCTGTTGACATTGATACCCATCTGGGCATTCTCGCCGTCGCGGAAACCGGTTCGGACCAGGTGCAATTTTTCAGCATTGCCAACGGCTCGCTGACTCTGGTTCCCGGCACTCTCGGCACCGCCTCGGTGACCAAGCCGTCCGGGCTGTCCGTTAATCAAACCAACCACACCGTCGCCGTTGTCAGCTTTCAGGATCAGGTCGTAAAGGTGTTCCAGATTCCGGACGCTACAGGCAATCTCCCCGCGAATTCAGGCGCTCAGGGAGTTACATATCCGCTCACCATCTCTCTTACCGGCCTGATCCCGTCGGATTTCACACCCACGCCTCTGGTTTATTCGATCGGAGTAGATTCCGACACCAACAACGCAGTCGTGGCATACTCTTCGACTGCCAATCCCACGACCGCGAAAATCGGCTTCCTCCTGGATCTGAACAAGGATTCGCAAGCATGTTTGCCCAGCCTCACCAACGCCACGCCGCCTTGCATCCACGCGCAGGTCACCCTCAACACCGGCCAATTTCCGCAGATTGCCATGATTCCGCATCAGCATCAGGCGCTGGTAACGCCGGGCGGCGCGGGAATTATTCAGGGCGTTGACGTTACACAAACTTCGTCTTCATTCACGATTGCCAACGTGACTTTAAGTTCTGGACTGGTGACAGTTACGCTAAACATTCCATCCGGCCAGACGCTTTCACTGAATCCCGGAAATCCCGGTTCAGTTTTGATCCAGAACGTTCCGAACGGTTCGCTGAACAATACGAATTTCAATGGCGTGTTCACCATTCAGAGCGTTCTCAACAGCAACAGTTTCACCTACGCACTGAGCGCGACGCAGAACGATTCTTCCATCCCGAATCAGAGTCCCGACTCCGCCTTTGCGTTTTTCGGCAGCCCCAATATCAGCATTGCCGTCAGCCAGACCGCGCAAGGTATCGCCGTCAATCCCATCACCCGTACCGCGGCCATCGCCGATGCCAACGCAACCGGTAGCAACGGCCCGCAGATTGACCTGCTCAATTCACTTGATCAATCGATTTCGTCAATCACTTTCTTTTCCGGAAATGGCGGCACGACCGGGCCACAAGGATGCACGATTTTCTCCACGACCTGTGCCAATGCTCCGGAATTGCTGGGAACTTCCTCGGTCGCTTTTCAGCCCTACTCGAATTCGCTCGTCTCGTACAATCCGCAGTTGAATCAACTTTCCCTTTCGAATCCAGTCACTCAAGCCCGTTATGCGATTATTTCGACTGGAGCCCCGCAGACCGTCCTGCCCGCGGTTCCAGTGACCGTCACCGGTACCAGCACCCCACAAAACCTCACTGTCTTCGGCGGCGTCGCCGTTGATCCGCCGACCAATCAAGCATTCGTCGTCGACCCCACTGCCGGAAAAATCCAAATCGTAAACCTTGGGCCCACTCCGTCCACGAATTTGAAGCCGGTTGAAATCACCGAACTGCAAGTGCCTACCGTTGCTGGCGCATTGATTGGCGGAATCGCCGGAGCAGTGATGCCGCAAGGAACGCTGACCTCGACCGCCACCGATCTTGCCGGCGTCAAGATATTCGGCGCCGGATTTAACTCTGGGTCTGTGGTGCGTCTGGACGGCACGCCATTCGCTTCTACCACACTCGGCAATTTCACTTTGGTCAGCAGTCGCGAAATTGATGTCACCATTCCCAAGGCGTTTCTTGCCGCTCCGCATCGTTACGCCGCCGACGTGATAAACGGTAGTAGCGTGCAGTCCAATGCCACAGACTTTTTCGTCATCAAGTCCGTGGACATGACGACCGCATGCACAACCGCCAAGCCGCAACCCAGCTCCGTGGCGATTGCCGATCAGTTGCCGGGCCAGGCTTTTTCACCCATCGCTGTGGTCAGCAACAGCGGCTGTAACAACATTTCGGTAATCGATATAAACCCGCAGAGCGCAACTTTCGGTTCCATCAAGTCTTCAATTCCCACCGGCGGCGATCCCCTGGGAGTGGCTGTAAGCCCACGGTTCGGTGTCGCTGTCGTAGCGAACAACAAGGATGGCACTGCTTCTGTTTTGAATTTGCTCACCGGCACGCAGAAGGTGCCAGCCGTAACCGTTGGCAGCTCGCCAATGGGGGTCGCCATCGATGATGGCACCGGCGCCACGCTGGTTGCCAACAACGGCGACAACACCGTTTCTGAGCTCAACCTGGCGCTGCTTACCGGATCGTCGCCCGCAACTTCTCTTACCGCGCTCGCCATTGCTATTGACACTTCGCCCATCGCTGTCGCCATTGACCCGGATCGCGGCACCAACAACAACGGTTTGGCGGTGGTCACGGCACTGCGATTGGTCAGCGGTTCAGCGCCAGTGGGCGTGCTCGATGCCATTGATCTGGGCGGCCAGACGCCGGTGAAGAGCACCACTGCCGCCGTAGGTACAGTGACTTCAACTCCCACCGGACTTGTGTTCAATCCCAGCGTGTCGCCGACGCTGTTCTACGCGACCTCCAGCGGTGGCAACGTGGTCACAACATTCAATCCGGACACCGGCGCGAGTACTTCCGTGCACGTCGGAATCAATCCGACTTCGCTGGCGATCAATCCGCAGACCGGCGGCATTGTGACTGTGAATACCGCGAGCCAGACCATTTCCATCATTGACACGCTTTCGAACCCGTTTAAGACTCGCAGCACGTTCGGGCTCGGCGGTTCTCCGCAGTTCGGCGCTGCCATAGACCAGTTCACAAATCTGGCTGTGCTTGCCGATCAGGCTAACAATCGCGTTTTGATCTTCCCGGTGCCGAACTGACTGGGAAAGCGCCGCGTTTAAAAACGCAGACCGCTCTTCCACATCTCGCGGAAATCGCGGGTTCGAAAACCACAGTCTGGTACCGCGGTTTGGGGTACAACGCGAGCCCGCGGTCTGCGCATCGCAGTAGGTAGAGCTTTTCCTGCTTCGCCTGCCGCTACACATGCGCTTTGCCGTTGCTTGGGAAGGTTAGCCTCGGCTATACTTTTCGGTTTGTACGGGGCCGCGAATCCCCGCAGGGACGCGTGGAGTACGGGTTTCAGGGTTTGTTTTACAACCCTGAGATGAAAAAGATTTCTGCCAATTCCGGTTGGCGCAAAAGGAAGCGCTCAGCGCTTCCCACAACAAGGAGACTACAGTGAATAAGATGTATCTTTCCGCCGCCCTCGCAGCGGCCAGCCTGATCGGCGCGGCATCTGTCGCCGCGCAGTCAGCGCCGTCCTCAGCGGGTACCGCAAGCAGCACCGGCAAAGTTGGCGTTCTGAACGTTCGCCAGGCTATCGTTGCCACGTCGGAGGGCAAGCAGGCTTCATCCGAGCTGCAAGGTCAGTTCACTTCCCGCCAAACCGAACTGGAGAATCTGAATAAACAGCTCGCGGATATTAGCCAGCGGCTGCAGGCCAATGGAGACAAGTTGAGCCCGGAAGAAGCCAACCGGCTGCAACGTCAGGGCGAAGCATTGCAAAAACAACTGACGCGCAAGAAGGAAGATTATCAGGAAGACGTCAATGCCTCGCAGCAGGAAGTAATCGATCGCATCGGCCGTAAAATGATGGATGTGCTCGACCGTTACGCGCGAGAAAATGCCTACGTTGCCATTTTCGATTCTTCGGCGCAGGGCGCTCCGATCTATGTTTCGAACGGCATCGACGTTACCCCTGACATTATCAAGCTTTACGATCAGGCTTACCCGGCCAAGGCATCTGCCACCACTGCCAAGCCCGCCGCGAGCAAGCCTGTCGCCACGGCGCCGAAGCCTGCAGCGAGTCCGGCGCCGCCGAAGCCGTAAGCACCCAGTTTGCCTTTTCGCGGCTCATTCGAATGTTCCGGACGGGACACGATCTGTCTTCAGTGGACCTGAATTGCCTGGGGACCCTGTACCTTGCTTTTGTCTTGCCCTGGGCATATACTTTGCTTCGCTCTGTAACGGGTCGCACGACGGGGTGGGCGCAAGCCCACTTTTTTGTTGGGCCGGTTGGAGTGGACGTAAAACCGGCTTAGGTCGGGGAGTCTCTGCTTGCAGTTGGAAAAAATTCGCGAAGCAGCCGAGCGGGTAGCACGTTCGGAAGGGCTGGAAGTCGTAGACGTCGAGTGGAAAATCGGCAAACAGCGCTTCCTGCGGGTGTACATCGACCGCGTTGCTGGTTCTGGGGCCGAATCGCGCTTTGGGGAGCCGGACGGTGGCGAGAACGGCGAGGAACTGACCGATCCGTATCCGAAGATCTCTCACGCGGATTGCGAGCGGGTCAGCAAGCAGCTCAGCGTCATCCTCGATGTCGAGGATCTCGTACCCGGTCCAGGTTATGTCCTGGAAGTCAGTTCTCCCGGTATGGACCGCGCTCTGAAGAAGGTCGCCGATTTCGTACGTTTCACCGGGCGTGCGGCGAAGATTTGGACGGAAGAGCCGGTGGATGAAATGAAGTTTTTTGAGGGTCGTCTCGCGGGCGTTGTGGATGATCGGCTTCCAGGGTCTGTACTTTCAGACCCTGGCGCGACAAAGATTCGGCTGGAGTTGAAAGGCAAGACTCCGCGCACTGTGGAAGTGCCGCTAGCCCTCATTCGCAAGGCGCACCTCGTCGTCGAGTTTTAGTCCACACTCTGCGTCTGGGTTCCAGGGTTCAAGGGTTTGTTTTACAAACCCTTGTAAAAGAAGTTTGTACTTACAAACCCTGGGATGGAAAGTCGTGGCGGCGCTTGTTTCTCCGGCGCGCTTGCGCGGTAGTTGCGGCAATTTTGCCGTCGCCGAGTTACGGGTTTGAATTTGTAGTAGCCGGTCTTCAGGCCGGTGTCTTTCGAAGTGCCGGGCTTTAGCCCGGCTGAAGTTTAGGAGAATTTCTCAGTCCGGGAATGCGTTATGGCGAATTTGCTCTATCAACAAATTGAAATGCTCAGCCGAGAGAAGCACATCGAGCCGGAAATCGTGGTGTCTGCGATCGAGGACGCGATGGTCGTCGCGGCTCGCAAGTATTACAAGACCGAAGAAGACCTGCGCGGCAAATTCAACTCGGAAACCGGTCAAGTGGATGTTTTTTCTGTTTTGACCGTGGTCGAAGAAGTCGCCGACCCCACCCGCGAAATCAGCATCAGCGAGGCTCGCCGCAAGAATCCCGCGGCCGAAGTCGGGACGGAAATTCTCACCAATAAGCCGACCGATGTTCTGGGCCGCATCGCTGCGCAGACCGCCAAGCAGGTCATCCTGCAAAAAGTGCGCGAAGCCGAACGCGACACCATTTTCAACGAGTACCACAATCGTGTCGGCGAACTTGTAACCGTGATCGTAAAACGCGCCGAAGGCCCCGACCTCATCGTGGATATGGGCCGCACCGAAGCGCGTTTACCCAAGCGGGAACAATCCAAGCTGGAAACTTACAATATCGGCGAACGCCTGCGCGTCGTGATTCGCATGGTGGATCGTGCCGCCAAGGGTCCGCAAGTCATAGTGTCCCGCGCGGATGCAGCTTTAGTGCAGCGCTTGTTTGAAATGGAAGTGCCGGAAATTTACGATGGGACGGTGCAAATTCGCGCCGCCGCGCGTGAATCCGGCGAACGCACCAAGGTTGCCGTGTTCAGCCGCGACAAGGACGTCGATCCGGTCGGCGCCTGCGTCGGCATGAAGGGTATGCGCGTTCAATCCATCATCCGCGAACTGCGTGGCGAAAAAATCGACATCATTCCCTACAGCGAAGAAACCGTAGCCTTCGCGCAAAAAGCGCTAAGCCCCGCGAAAGTCACGCGCGTGCAAATCACCGATCCGGAAAGCCACAAGCTCGAAGTGATCGTGGAAGATTCGCAGCTTTCGCTGGCCATCGGCAAAAAAGGACAGAACGTCCGCCTTGCCAGCAAATTAATCGGCTGGGACATCGACATCAAGAGCGAAGAAGAGAAGCGCCGCGAAATCGAAGAGCAGATGACCGCTCTGACCGCGCCGACCACACCGCTCACCGCTCTTGCTGGCGTCGGCCCCAAGACCATCGAAAAAATCGAAGCCGCGGGCATCACTTCGCTCGAACAACTTGCCGGTATGACCCCGGAACAGCTGATGGAAATCCCCGGCATCGGCGAAAAAATGGTCGACAAGATCTACCAGGCCGTCAATCAGTTCTACGAAAGTGGTGGGACCGCAGCTGAGAGCTCTGTGGAATCCACGGAAACCGGCGAAGGCGAAGTGGCGGTTGAAGCGGAATCGGAGACCGCTGCGCCCGTAGCAACAGAAAGCGAATCAGCCGAAGCAGGAACATCTGAATCCGCTGCTTCGCAGACGGAAGAAGCTCCACAAACGGAAGAAGCCTCGGCGAGCGACGAAGTGCAGACGGAATTGCCTCGGGAAGCCGCCGGTGAACCAGCGGCGGAATCTGAGCCGGCCTCTGATGTACCCGCGGCCCCCGACGCGAATACAGTTCCAGAAAAACACGAAGAAAAGAGTTCAGAGTAACAGGTGACCCAAACGGAACTAATGACCGACGCCAACCAAGTTCGAATCAACGAGCTGGCCCGTGAGCTCGAAGTCAAAGCAAAGGCCATCATTGACCTTCTGCCAGGCTTCGGCATTACCGAGAAAAAAACTCACTCCAGTTCGATCCCGGCCGATGTTGCGGAAAAAGTTCGCAGCAGCATTCAGGGACAAGCGCAAGCTGACGCTGCCGCAGAGTCCGCCGCAGTGTCTGAGAGACAAGCGCGGGATGCTGCCGCAAGAGCTGCCCGTCAGCGGCCTGCTGCTACCCCTATGGCTCCGGCTGCACCGGTTTCCGCCGCTCCCGCTTCAGTCAGTGTTCCGCCGCAGGCCGCTCCTGCGCCGCCGGCCGCGGCGAAGCCTGCTGCTCCCTCCGCACCGCCTGCTGCTCCTCCACAAGCTCCCGCGATTCAAACGCCCCCGGCGCCAGTCGCGACTGCGCCCGCTTCCGCGCCGACGGCACCGTCGAAACCAGCTCCCACATCCGCGCCTGCTGCCCCCTCAGCGCAGACGCTCGCTCCTTCAGGAGCAGCACGGCCTGCAGCTCCAACAGTTCAACGTCCATCCGCTCCGGCAGCGTCTCAGGCGCAAGCGGCATCCGGACCGAAGCCCGTGCCCCCAGCTCCGCACGGACAGCCTTTGCGCCCAGCGGCACAAAGCAATACTGGCGCTGCGCCCGCGCAGCGTCCCGTTTCGCCCGGCCAACAGCGGCCGGGTCAGCCAGGAGTCGCCCGGCCTGCGGCTGGCGCTTCTGCCCGGCCCGGCACTCAACCGCAACGTCCTTTGCCCACCGGCAATCGCGGCCCTCTTCCCACCGGCAATCGTGGACCTCTGCCAACCGGCAATCGGGGTCCCTTGCCTTCCGGTGATCGCCCCAGCGGCCCGCGTCCTGGTCAGCCCATGCGTCCCGGTCAGCCGATGCGTCCGCAACAAGGTGGGCCAGGCGGGCAAGGTCGTCCCTATTCTCCGCGTCCTACCGGACCCGGTGGTCCCGGCGGTCCGCAAAATCGTCCTTACGGCCAGCGCCCCGGTGCAGCTCCGTCCGGCACACGTCCCGGTCCACGCCAACCCGGTCGGCCCGGAATGCTTCCGGCTCCTCCGCCGGACAAAATGCCGTCGCGCGCCGAGCCTGGCAAGCCGCTCTATACCCGCCGCCCGACGCAACGCCAGCGGCCCGGCGCCGATAAGCGCGAGATGGAAGGCGAGCGCAAGCTCCATCCAACTCGGCAGCGCCCCGGTGCAGGCGATCGCCGTTCCATAATGCCGATCGCGCCGCCGGAGCCACGCGCCCCGCGCGACATCAACATCACGGAAGGCATCACCATTCGCGAACTGGCCGAAAAACTCGATGTGCGCGCCAAGGATCTTCTGAAAGTTCTCCTCGACAAGGGAATTTTCGCCAGCATCAACCAGGCACTCGATTCGCCCACCGCCACGCAGCTCGCGGAATCTTTTAACGGCGTGGTCACCGTAGTTTCTTTCGAAGACGAAATGATGCTCGAGGTCGCCAAGGAAGAGACCAAGGAAAATCTCAAGCCGCGTCCGCCTGTCGTCACCGTCATGGGCCACGTCGACCACGGCAAGACCAGTTTGCTGGACGCCATTCGCTCCGAAGATGTAGCTGCAGGCGAAGCCGGCGGCATCACCCAGCATATTGGCGCCTACAAAATTCAGGTCAATGACCGCGCAGTTGTTTTCGTGGATACGCCGGGCCACGAAGCGTTCACTCGTATGCGCGCGCGCGGGGCAAAAGTTACGGACATCGTGGTGCTCGTCGTCGCCGCCGACGATGGCGTCATGCCGCAAACCAAAGAAGCCATTGACCACGCGAAAGCCGCCAACGTCCCCATCATTGTGGCCATCAACAAAATCGATAAGCCCGAAGCGCAGCCCGAACGCGTCAAGCGTCAGCTCAGCGATCTCGGCCTGATGCCGGCGGAATGGGGCGGCGACACCGAATTCGTCGAAGTTTCCGCCAAGCAGAAAAAAGGTCTCGATCGCCTGCTGGAAATTATTCTGCTGGTCGCTGATTTGCGCGAACTCAAGGCGAACCCTGACGCGCCAGGCAGTGGCACCGTCCTCGAATCCCGCGTGGACAAAGGCCGCGGCCCAGTCGCCACCATCCTCATTCAAAACGGCACGCTCAAGGCCAGCGACTTCTTCATCTGCGGCGCAGTCTTCGGAAAAGTGCGCGCACTCTTCGATGATCATGGCCGCTCCATAAAAGAAGCTGGCCCGTCCACTCCCGTCGAGGTTCTCGGCTTGCAAGGCGTTCCCGAAGCCGGCGACCATTTCCAGGTTACCGACGAAGCCAAAGCTCGCCACATCGTGGATTATCGCCAGGGAAAACAGCGCGACGCGCAGCTGCGTGCCAGCGCTGGTGGACGCATCACTCTCGATCAACTGCACGAACAGCTGAAGACCGGCGAAGTCAAAGAACTCGGCGTGGTCATAAAAGCCGACGTGCAGGGTTCGGTCGAAGTTCTCAGCGAAATGTTGCCGAAGCTTTCCACTGACCAGGTCAAACTTAAGATTATCGGCTCCGGTGTAGGCGCAGTCAGCGAAAACGACGTGTTGCTCGCGTCCGCCTCCGGCGCCATCATCATCGCTTTCGGTGTTCGCCCCGAACGCAAAGCCGCCGACCTCGCTCAGCAAGAGGGCGTGGACATTCGCACTCACAAAATTATTTACGAAGTTTCCGACGAAATTAAGAAAGCCATGGAAGGCCTGCTCGAACCTGTCTTCCAGGAGAGCTATCTCGGCCGCGCTGAAGTTCGCAACACCTTCCGTGTCAAGGGTGCGGGCACCATCGCCGGCTGCTACGTTGTAGACGGCATCCTGAAGCGCGACGCGCAGATTCGCGTGGTTCGTGACGGCGTTGTCATCAACACCTCAAAGCTCAGTTCGTTGAAGCGCTTCAAGGATGACGCGAGCGAAGTCCGCACCGGCTTTGAATGCGGCGTAGGCATATCCAATTTCAACGACGTAAAAGTCGGCGACATCCTCGAAGCCTTCAACGTGCAAAAGCTCAGCGGCGCAGAAGCAGCTGCCCAAGCCGGTACTGCCGCCCGTCGCTAAAGTTCGCTTCCGCAAGTGCGGAGCATGTCTCGCTAATCCGGCTCGCTGAAGCGCTGGTACTCTGTACTCTTGTACGTTGTACTTCTTTGAGATGCCCGTAGGCCTCCTCACCCTCGAACTCCATATCCCCGACGCTCGCTCCCTAAAAGACAAGCGCCAAATCCTCCGCAGCCTGAAAGACCGTCTCCGCCGCAAATTCAACATCGCCATCGCCGAGCTGGATTTTCATGACGTCTGGCAATCCTCCACCATCGGCATAGTCACCCTCTCCAACGCCCAGCAGCACGTGGAAGAATCTCTGCAACGCGTCCTGGCCGAATCGCACCGCATCCTGGGGCGTGCCCTGGTAGATCACTCCGTAGATTTCCTGTAACGCAAGCGCACCGCCGCGACAATTCTCTAGCGCAGTTGTAGCGGCCACCTTCAGGTTGCCATCCCTGGTGCTGCTCCGTCTTGTGTAGTGGCCGGTCTTCAGAGCGGTGTTTATGAATTGCCCTTGGCCGCGAGCGCAATCGGAGGGCCGGCTTTTATCCCGGCTGCTAAGAATTTTCTCCGCCGCCTCTTGTACTTGCATTTCCATTACGCTAAAAAACAATTCATAATGTTTATGTCCTCGCCGTCGCGCGGGCAACCATGACTACTGTCAGCCACCGTCACGAACGTATCGGCGAAGAAATCGCCCACGAAATCAACGCCATGCTCGCCGGCGAACTAAAAGACCCGCGCCTGGAAATCTCCGTGGTTGTGAATCAAGTCTTAATCGCGCAAGACATGCGCCACGCCCGCGTTATGGTCGGCGCACGCGGTACCCAAGCCGAACAAAAAGGCGCCATCAAAGCCCTCGAGCACGCCGCCAATTTCATCCGTCACGAAATTATCGAACGCCTGCAACTCCGCCGCGTCCCCGAACTTCACTTCACTCTCGACAATTCCCAGGAATATACCGAGCGAATCGACCAAATCCTCAAAGAAATGAAGAAGGATTCCCCACCCACATCATGACGCGTTCGCTCGCTCGTTCGTGCCAGATCTTTCTCGCGCTTTTAAATTTTCCAGTTACGATCTTCAATTCCAAACGTGTGCAGCTCACGTATCGATCGCGCGCCGATAGTCACAAGTCGCCATTCACCAGTCATTAATCCTTCCATGCCCCGCAAACCACAACCCGCCCCCTTCGACGGCGCTCTCGTCATTGACAAGCCGCAAGGCAAAACTTCGCATGACATCGTTGACGCGGTCCGCCACCTCGCTGGATTCCGTCAGATCGGCCATCTCGGCACGCTCGATCCCCTTGCGACCGGCGTTCTCGTTCTTCTTCTCGGACGCGCTACGCGGTTCGTCCAGTTTTATACCGGCCGCCGCAAACGCTACACCGCCGGTTACCGTTTCGGCTTCGCCACCGACACTTACGATTCCGAAGGCCAGGCGCAAGGTCCGGACAATCCTCCCGCTCTGGATCGCACAACACTCGAAAAATTAGCCAACGAACGCGTCGGTCTCTTCGCGCAGATGCCGCCCATCTACTCCGCCAAAAAAATTCACGGCCGGCCCGCTTACGAACTAGCCAGAAAAAATCTCCCGGTGGAATTGAAACCGGTCGAAGTAGAAGTTTTCGAATACCGCCTGGTAGAAATCGCGAGCAATGTCGCACGCTTCGTCATCGAATGTTCCTCCGGCACCTACATTCGTTCGCTCGCCCACGAAATGGGAGAAAAATTAGGCTGCGGCGCTCACCTCACCGAAATATCCCGAACTGCCGTGGGCGAATTTTCTCTCGACCAGGCCCTCAAGCTAGAAGAACTCGCCGAAGCCGCCCGCAACGGAAAATTCGCGTGCTGCGTCATCAAACTCGAACATCTCCTGCCCAATTTTCCCAGCGTCACCGTTCTCCCAGTAGTAGAAAAGCGCGTCCGCCACGGCTCCAAATTCACCATCACCCTTTCGCAGCTCCAGCCTGGCCGCACCGAACCACCTCCGGGCGCTACCACGCAGCTAGACTCGGGCGAACCCAAACCGCCACGCCTCCGCGTCTTCAATCAACAACAAAAATTAATCGCCATAGCTGAAGCCGTAGTCCCCCGCACCTACCAACCCACGGTAGTCTTCGATCCCTTACCCTGAGGTCGGCCGCGCTCCCGTACGGACGCAACATGTTGCGCCGCATCTCGGCAAGATTTCAACCGCCACTCTTTCTTCCCGTACTCTTTCTTCTCTCGCGCGCGCTCTTTCTTTCTCTGCGCACTCTGCGCTTTCCGCGTCCTCTGCGTTAATTCTTTCTCCGTCTTTTGATTGCGTGCTAAATTCAATACGTTCCCGGCCTGATCGCACGAGGACCTCCATGTCCGCCAAACTTGCAATCCGCATCGCAACTTCTTGTCTCGTAACGCTCGCCTTCTCCGTCGCCCTCCTCGCCCAAAGCACGCCCCGGGAATCGCTACTCATCCTTTCCAAACAGGATCACACCGTTGCCATCGTCGATCCAACCACGCTCAAAATCCTCGCCAAACTCCCCGTCGGCAACGATCCGCACGAAGTCATCGCCTCCTCGGACGGGAATACCGCTTATGTTTCGAACTATGGTGGCGGCGCCTACAACACACTTACCGCCGTTGATATCGCTTTGCAGGCTCCGCTTAACACCATTGACCTCGGCCCGCTTCGCGGCCCACACGGTCTCGATTTCGTCGGCGGCAGAGTCTGGTTCACCGCCGAAGCCGCCAAAGCCATCGGCAGCTACGATCCTGCCTCAAGCAAAGTCGATTGGATTTTAGGCACTGGGCAAAATCGCACCCACATGATTTACGTTGCGCCGGACCTGAAGCGCATCGTCACCACCAACGTCAGTTCCGGCACCGTCAGCATCATCGAAAGTTCCGGAACCCGTTCGCCAAACGCAGCTGCAAATGCTGCGCCGTCCGGCGCGCCGGGGCGCCCTGAGAATTCGCAGCAGCAGGCTATTTCCTCCGCTCCGCCTCCCGGGCCGCCCCGCGAAGATTGGAATGAGACCGTCGTCAAAGTCGGCAACGGCTCCGAGGGATTCGACGTTTCTCCTGATCGCAAGGAAATTTGGGTAGCCAACGCGCAGGACGGCACCATCTCCGTCATCGACGCCGCACAAAAGAGCGTCACGCAGACTCTCAACGCCAACGTTCGCGGCGCCAATCGACTCAAATTTACGCCCGACGGCAAACTGGTACTGGTTTCAGCTCTCCGCGGCCAGGACGTCGTCGTCCTCGATGCCGCTACCCGCAAGGAAATCAAACGCATCCCCGTGGGCCATGGCGCTGCCGGAATCCAGATGCAACCCGACGGCTCCCGCGCCTTCGTCGCTTGCACTCCCGACAATTACGTCGTCGCCATCGACCTGAAGTCACTCCAAATAACCGCGCGCATAGACGCCGGCCGCGAGCCCGACGGCATGGCCTGGGTCGGCCACCGCTAGTTACTCACCTACTTGTTTGATTTGCTCTCCGCGGGCCAGGAAGAATTCTTCGCGCAGGTAGACATTCCCGTCGCCACTCGCATCACCGCTCCGCCAAAACTCGACGACAAAGCCCAGGCAGAATTCAAAGCCAAAGCCGCGGCACCCGCCGCAAAATACAAAACCGAGTTCCTGCAGTCCGCTCGAGTTACGTAGGACCCTCTATCTGCCACACATTCTTGGTGGGACTGACTTCGAGTATCGCCAGCGAATGCCCATCGGGAGACGGAATGGCGTACCCGATGAAGTCGCTCGAACGATGCAAAACTGAGGCTTTGCCGTCGAGTGTGACCTTCAGTAATGCACTCTCCCCCTCCTGGTTGTGCCAGCCGACGAGCAGGCTCTTTCCATCCGCAGACCAGTCTATGTGCATCAATCCCTTCCACCCCTTTACAACCAGGTCACGCGATTTATCCGATGACGTGGACCGGAGGCGAATCGTTTCCTGATCGGCACCGACAGCGACGAACGCGCGTTGCGATCCATCCGGAGACAACCCCCAAAAGCCCTCGGGATCTATTTGTGCTGGGCTTGTGGTCTTGCCGCTTCGCACGTCGAAGCGAAAAGTCTCCCGAATATTTCCCTTCGAATTGCTATACATGCAGACCGTCGATGGCGAACGTGCGCACTCCACCGCGAAGATGTTCACGTCTTTCAGAACCAGTCGAGGAGCTCCGCCGAGTATGGGAATGGCGAAAATAGACGAAACGGTCTCCGCGCCGGCAGCCTGAGGAGTCGAGACATACAGGATCTCTGAACCGTCGGGCGTCACTCTCGGTTGCGACAGCTGCTCTGACGACGTTACCAGTCTTTCCGCCAACGCCTGACCCGTGGCCAGCTTGAAAATTTCCCCTCGGCCATTGCGATCCGATTCGAACAGGATTGCCGTGCCGTCTGGAGTCCAGGCCGTCGGAATGCTCGCACTTTCATCGAGCGTCAGCCGCCTGTGCGCGGACAGCGTCGCGCCGTCCGCTATCAGCGTACCGATGTAAATGCTCGGTGACCAATGCTCCCTCAGCCCGGCAAGCATTTTTCCGTCGGCGCTTCCAGTGAATTGACTTATCGTGCCCGTTCCTTGCGTTAGGTGTTTAGGAGAACCGGAAATCCGTCCGTCTGGCGACAACGTCACTGACCACACGCTTGAGTCTGCTCGTCCCCCGGTTTGTTCGGTGTCAATGGCGTAAATCAGGCGGCCGTCCAATAACCCAATGCAGCGCGGGAGTTAAATAATTGTCTGAAAATAAAGTGTGAGCTTTTGCGGTCTCCCATTCATTCATCTCGACTAAGCGCGTCGGCGCGTTAAACGTCAATTCGCTTCTGACGTAAGCGATTCGCCTGCTGTCCGGAGACCACGTCGGCGTTCCTACCACCGAACCTTGGTCGGCCGCGACCTTTATCGGGCTTGTTCCGTCGGAACGCATGACCCAGATTTCGCGGCCTAGCAAACCGTGGTAGGTCAAGGCAGCGCGATGGAAGGCGACATGTCCGCCATCCGGAGACACCGCGCCTCCCGAAGCGTCATCCGCAAGAGGGCGAGGCGAGCCTCCGAAGACTGAGACGCTCCACAGACTTAGTTTCCCTGAGTCCTTGCGGGAGACCAGAAGATGCGATCCATCCGGAAACCAGTCGTCTACGCGGGCAGAAAAATTTGCCGGCAATCCCAACGGATGAGTTTCACCCGTGCGAATCATTTTCAGGTAGACGCCGGTATTGTCCGCATATGCCAGATATTTGCCGTCAGGAGAGACACTTGCGCTGCTTACGCGATTTTCCGATGAATTCGAGGTTAACTTGCGTTCAGTGATGTTCCGGGGCCGCCATGTGGACCGCCACATCGCCCAAATCAGTCCCACGATCACGAGCATTGCAAAACATGCGACGGCCAGCTGTCGCGTCAACCAGAAAGATTGGCTCACCTGCGCTGCCGGTATGGATTCGCTTACGCCTGCAGCAGAAGGAGCCCCATTGATCGGGCCAATGAAGCGATATCCACGCCGTGCCAGCGTCTCGATAAACACTGGTGCGTCCGCCGATTCACCCAATGCATCGCGCAATCTTTTAATGGCAGCATTCAGACTGTGATCAAAATCGACAAAGGTGTCCGCTGGCCACAGCTTGCTGCGCAATTCTTCGCGGGTAACGATCTCTCCAGGCCGTTCCAGCAATGCCGCCAAAACCTGCAACGGCTGTTCTTGCAGTTTTATCTTTTGTCCCCGCCGACGAAGTTCTCCGGCTCGGAGATTGAGCTCAAACGTACCGAAGCGAATAATCGAGGATGAGGAATCGCCTGACATACAGAAGTCTTATTGGCCCGAAGTTTAGCATTGTTTGTGCGCAGTCCCGACGCTTGATCACAGTTGCTGGTTGCTGGCACGAACTTTGTCCGCTAACTGACCGGTTCCCATAAATATGGGAGTATCAAGCCATGAAGACTACGCTCGAAATTCTGGACGCCGTTTTCCGCCGCGCCAAGTCCAAAGCCGCCGCGCAAGGTGTGCCTCTTCGCCAGTTTGTTATCGAAGCTGTTGAGGAAAAATTGAAATCGGACGCCTCGCCGGAAGAAAAGCCCTGGCTGAAACATATGGGAAAGCTCAAATACCTACGCAAGGAAACTGCGCGCATAAACCGTCTGATCGAGGAAGATTCCGGAAAAATCGATCCGGAGATGTGGCGTTGATTTTGGACACGAACGCCTTATCGGCGACTGCCGATGGCGATCCGTCGGCGATAGAGCTGCTTGCGCGGGCCCAACGCGTCGCGATCCCAGTAATTGTTTTGGGCGAATACCGCTTGGGAATCGCGCAGTCCCGACACAGGCTGAGCTACGAAGCTGGCTCAAGGAATAGATTGCGTCGGTTAGCATCCTTGATATCGATCAAGATACGGCAGTCGCCTACGCGGCCATCGGCCTAGAATTGAAAAAAAGAGGCAAGCCCTTCCCGGCCAACGACTTGTGGATTGCAGCGATTTGTCGCCAGCACGACCTCCCGCTTCTGAGCCGCGATCGCCACTTCGACCTCGTTCCGAACCTCGAGCGCCTCACCTGGTGATTTGCTCAGGGCGATGGCAAACCAGTGGGCGCGCTTCCTCTTCACACTTTTAGACTCTTGTACTTTGTACTACTTCTACGGCTTCGCCAGCGTAACCTGCTCTGCCACGCACTGCCATCGCCCGTCGCGCAGAATCCAGGTATCAATGAACCGCTCGTACCGGTGCTTCGGTGCGCCGTTGGCGCCTTTCGTCGCGATGTCATCCAGCCCGCTGGCGATCACCGCGTTAGGCGCAACCGCATGCGCCACCAGCACCTGCATCTTCAAACTTAACACTCGTGGCGCTTCTTCCTTGTATCCCGCCACCATCGACTCTTTATTTCCCAAACTTCCATCCGAATCTACAATCACAAAATCGTCGGAAATCATTTTCGAAAGTTTTGCCCAATCATTCGCCTGCTGAATCGCAAACCATTCCTGTTCCAGCTTGGTGACTGCGCGTTCCGCTTCCGCGTAGCCCGCCGCTTTGCCGCCCTGCCCAGCCCGCGCGCTGCCCATCCATGCGCCCATGCACATCAACAACAGCGCCGAACCTGCGGCAATGTTCCGCACAACTGGTTCATTCATTTCTGTTTCTCCTTGCAATCCATCACTTGTGCCGAAAGGATAAGGCGAACGATATTCAACGATAGTCGCAAAGAAGCGAACGATGGAAGTTGTTTCTCGAATGCCGCTACGCAAGATTCACGGAGGGGAACTACTATGTCGTTGTTATGGCTCTGGAGCAGCGGGTGCTGGTGCGCCTGGGGCGCCTGCTCCGCCACGTCCAGCGTACTTGACCAACGACGTCCTCACGCGGTCGCTCATCCGTCGCGGCGTCACCACGATCAACAGTTCAGTGTCATTCGACGTTTTATTGCGCTGACCGAACGCATAACCCACGCCGGGCAAATTAGCTAAGCCCGGAATCCCGCTCAGCGATTTTGTTTCTTCGTTGTCCAGCAGGCCGGTCACAAGTGAAGGCTCGCCCTCTTTCAGCCGAACCGTTTGTGATACCGTGCGGTTGGTAATAATCGGGATCCCATTTACGTTGCTCCCCGCAAGCGCTCGTATCTCGAACTCCAATTGCAGTGTCACCTCATTGTCTTCATGGACCGACGGCGTCGCCTTCACCTTGATTCCCAGATCTATGTATTCCGAACCCGGATAGGGAGTTTGTAATGATCCGGCTCCGGATGCGAAACTCGCTGGATCCAGCAGCACGGTGACAAAATTACCGGTTCCGGAACTCGCCGTCAGAATCGCGTCGGGCAAGCCGCTTGAAGTGAGCACTGCCGTAGTCAGTGCCAGCGGACCTGGTGGTGTGCTCAGTTCGATCCGCGAGGAAAACTGTCCCGAGCCCAGGCCCGCATAAACTCCGAGCGTGCTCGCGCCATTGTTGGTCACCGCAATGTCGCCGATTCCATCATTTGTAAAATCCGCAATGGCCACACCCGCCGGTGTCGCCGCTGTTGCCAGAGGCGAACCCGCAGCCGCCGTAAACACGCCCGTCGTGTCATTCAGCAGCACCGTCACTGCATTCTGCGATTGATTCACCACCGCGAAATCATCAAAGCCATCCGCATTCAAATCGCCTGTGGCAAACGCTACCGGATCTGTCCCCGTTGCGACTGGCGACCCACTCAATTCAGCGAACGTTCCGTTAAATGTGCTGTCACCCGTAGCTTGAAAAATTCCGATGTTCTGCGTCGTAGCATTTAACACGGCAATTTCCGGCCTGCCCGAATTGTCAAAAGTGCCGGACAACACGGCGATGGGTCCCTTTTCCGTGGTTGGCAGCGCGAATGGAGACTTTGGAAACGCAGTGAACCCGCCCTGCCCGTCGCCCTGAAAAACTGAAATAGTGTTGTCTCCCTGATTGATCACCGCAAAATCCAGCAACCCATCGCCGTTGAAATCCGCAATCACAACGCCGGTCGGTTTTATTCCCACCGCGAACGGCGAACCGGTTGCCTCCGTAAAGGTGCCGTCGAAATTTCCGCTGCCCAGCAGCACGCTCACCGTATTCGATCCGCTGTTCGCGATCACCAGGTCCGCGGGTTGTACCAGGTGAGTCGCGTCGGTCAGACGAAAGATTTTGGAAGCGATTGCCGACGGCAGCTGCTCGTTCGTGCCCAGTTTGATCGGCGATCCCGTGGTCGGGGTGAAATTTCCATTATCGTGGCTGAGCAAAATGGAAATGGAGCTGTCCGCTTGATTCACTACCGCCAGGTCCAGCAGCGCATCGTTGTTGAAGTCCTGAGCCACAACTGCCACCGGGCCGTTCCCAACGGGGAAATCGGTTCGCGCAAACACCGTCGAGGAAACTGCGGCGCCGACCGTCGTTCCGCCCAGGCTCGTGGACAACAACGACAACGTCACCGGAAATCGCTGCCCCACGAAAAATGTCGCCGCCTTTCCATCCTGCGCCCGCATCAGGATTTGTCGCCCGCTTTTCACCAGCGACAGCGCGTCCGAAAATGCCGCGGACGCGCTCGGCATGGTCAGCAAAAACGTGCTCTTTCCTCCCCCCACCGGCAAAACATCCGTGGGAGTTGCGGTGACTCCCTGCCCCGAAAAAACCTGCGCTACCAATGTCAACAAATTCGCAATGTCGGTGGCTTGCTCCAGTTGCGCTACTGATTTGGTATTTAACGGGATTGCCTGCACATTCGACGGCGGCGTTATGCCCAGCATCCTCGCCGCGTTGTGGTCCACCTCCAGCAGCTCGATATCCAGCATCACGTCCCGGCGCGATTGTTCCAGTTCCCTGATCAGCTGTCCGGCCAGCGCCACCTTGTCCGCACTTTCCCGCACCGTCAGGCTGTGGTTCGCGATGTCCGTGGTAATACGCGTTGAGTTTGTAATTTCGCGGACCACGCGGACCATCTCCGTGAGGTCTTCCGGCGCAACTGTATTGTCCAGCCGGAATGTCTGCTCCACTTCTTCCGCATATTCCTTGCGCTTTGCAATGGTGTCCTCAGCCACGAATATCAGCGTGGAATTCACAACCCGGTAAAATGTCTTTGATTCCGCGCCCAGCAATTGCATCGCGGTGTAGAAGTCCACGTCGTTTACGTGCAGCCTGATATTCTTCGACGTGAGATCCGGATCAAACGCCACCGTGATTCCGAACATCCCCGCCACCTGTTCGTACGCGCTTTTTGAATCTCCCCGCACATTGATGGCTTTCTTGCCCTGTTGCGGCTTCAGCGCTGCCGCTGCTTTCATCTGGTAATCCTCTTTATCTCCGCGGGGCAGATATTCTTTCATCTGTTTCATCTGCGCCAGGCGCTCGGCCACGATGGTATTTCCCGGATCAATCTTCAGCGCTTCGTACATCAAGTCCGTGGCGCTCACGACGAAGCCGTCCAACGCGTCGGTTTCCGCCTGGTCTACCAGTTTTTGCACTACTTCTGCGCGCAACGCCGCAGCTCTACGCGCAATCCCTGCATCTCCCGGAGCGTGTTTCACCGCCTGCTCGTATTCAGCCAGCGCTTCATTCCACTTGCCCGTGGCAAACGACTTGTCGCCGCGGTCAGCCAGCTGTTGAGCCTGCCTGATATCTTCTTTCGAATCCTTGCTGACTTGCGATTTGTTGGCGGATTGGCCCCAAGCCGCCGTTGCCACGAGCAAGGACACGGCTACTATGCGAAGCACCTGTTCCAGCCACCGTGCCGAACCGGCCCCGATCCTTGCCTGCCCCCACCCCTGTCGTGAATCTGCAATTTTCATAAGACCCGTGTATTCTATCGTGAAGAAATAGGACTAGATTAGTCCGATTGACTCGCCAAGACCCAAGCGGTAAACTTAGAGTTGCAGTTGCAACTCATTTACAACTGGACATCGCAACTGCAAATCTCTACGGAAAACTTCCGATGCTCTCTGCTTTCCTCATCTCGCTCCGTGAAGGCGTCGAAGCCGCGCTGGTTGTAGGCATCATACTAGTTTATCTTGCCCGAACCGGGCGTTCGAATCTCACGCGGTTCGTCTGGGCCGGCGTCGCGCTGGCTGGCGCGCTCAGCCTGGCCGTAGCCATCGCCCTCGATCGCTGGCAAATCAGCGAGGACGGGTTCGAAGGCCTGATGCTGCTGGTGGCTGCGGTCTTCGTGATTTCGATGATCATTTGGATGAATCGCGTTGCGCGGCATCTGCGAAAAGATATCGAGCAAAAAATTGAAAATTACGCGACGCGAGCGGGTTCCGCGGCAGGGTGGGGAATCTTTCTTTTTGTTTTTCTGATGGTGGTGCGCGAAGGGGCCGAGCTTGCGCTGATTTTGCGTGCGGTGGAACTTTCCAGTGAAGGCATCCAGACCTGGGTCGGCACCATTGCCGGCATCGCGGCAGCGGTCGCCGTCGGACTATTTTTCTTCAAAGGCACGTTGAAAATCCCGCTGCATCGCTTTTTTGCCGCTACCACAATTATTTTGTGGCTGGTCGCCGCGCAGCTTGCGCTTACTGGATTGCATGAACTCAGCGAAGCTCAATGGTTGCCTTCCGGCAAGCAGGAAATGGCGCTGATCGGTCCGATCGTGCGCAACGAGATTTTCTTCTTCGTATTTATTTTTGGCGCGGCCGTCCTTTTGATTCTGCGCGAATGGCTTACGGCTTCGCACGCAAAAATTGCTGCGTCAGCTGCGGCAAACGATGCGGAAAAGCGGCTGCTGGCGTCGCAGCAGCGCCGCCAGCGCAATTGGATGATTGCCGCGGCTTCGGCGTGTCTGGCGGTGATTCTTGTGCTCACTGCCGATTTTATTTACGTGCGCGCCAACTCTGCGCCGCCGTCCGCACGCGCGATTGCGGCTTCCGGTTCTTCGCGTGACGAACTCCGCGTCCCGCTCAGCGAAGTGCAGGACGGGAATCTGCATCTTTTTACTGTTAAAACCGGCGATCAATCTTTTCGGTTCCTGGTCATCAAGAAGCCGCAAGGCTGGGGCGTTGCGCTCGATGCCTGCCGCATTTGTGGCGCGGAAGGCTACCGCCAGGACGGCCAGAATGTGATTTGCCGGCACTGCGGCTCCGCAATTTACGTGCCTACGATCGGCGAATCCGGCGGCTGCAATCCGATAGGCGTACCCTTCCGCGTAGACGGCTCCGACATCGTGGTGAATGTCGCCGTCATCACCAAATCCTGGACCGAAGTCCCCAAATGAGAGGGATGTCCACATTCCACCAGAACTACTCGTCATTCCGAGCGCGGCGAGGAATCTCTCTGCGATTTGTCTGCTGGTCTCTGGCCACTCAATCGCCCATGTTCCTCCGCCTCATCGCCGACAACTTCACACGCCGCCCGCGCCGCAAATTTCTCACGGCCGCGGCGCTCTCGCTAGGCATGGCCGTAGCCACAGCCGCCCTCAGCGTGTCACTCGACGTAGGTGACCGCCTCTCCGAAGAATTCAAATCCCTAGGCGCAAATCTAGTAGTAACTCCAGAAGCCGACTCGCTCCCACTAGAAATCGGCGGCGTCGATTTCCGTCCCGCCAATTCCGGCGCCTATCTCCCCGAATCCGATCTCCCCAAAATCAAATCCGTCTTCTGGCACAACAACATCACCGCCTTCGCTCCGATTCTGGAACTCAGAACTATGCTCCACGCGGTAGCGAATGAGACAAACGATTATCGGCAACGGTCTGATCTCGGTGTCGAAGTGCCAGTGATTGGAACGTGGGCGAATCACGGCCTTCACCTCTCGGACGGCAGTACTTTTCGAACTGGCGCGGCCAATGCAAATCCGTGGTGGAACATTACCGGGAATTGGTTCACGGACGACGCGAATGAGTGCGTTATAGGACAGAAACTCGCCCAGCGTCAAAGTCTGAAAATTGGCGACAAGGTTGACTTGGAGGGCAGCGAATTGGCGCCGCGCAGTCACGCAAAAATTGACGACGAATCGGCCTTAGTCACCATTCGAGGGAACACGCGCTTCCTTGTGACCGGCATTCTCGCTTCCGGCGGCCCAGAAGATGACGCGATCATCGTTCCGCTGAATATCGCGCAGCAACTCGTCGGCAAACCCGGCCAATATCGCAAGCTTTATGTCTCCGCGTTAACCAAACCCGAAGATGATTTTGCGCGGCGCGATCCAAGGGCCATGAAGCCGGATGAGCTGGAGCGCTGGTCCTGCTCACCCTACGTTTCTTCGATCGCGTATTCCATCAAGCAGGTTTTGCGGGGATCGGATGTGCGTGTAATTCGACGCGTCGCCGACGGCGAAGGAAAAATTCTCACCCGCGTACGAACGCTGCTTTGGCTGGTGACGTTCGCGTCCCTGCTGGCTGCTGCACTCGCCGTAGGGGCTTCTTCGGCATCTTCGGTAATCGAACGCCGCACCGAAATCGGCTTGATGAAAGCGCTAGGCGCGGGTTCGGGCACCGTCGGCTGGCTACTCGCAGCGGAACAACTCTTGCTTGCGTTTGTCGGAGGATGCATTGGCTACGTACTTGGACTATTGCTCGCGCGCTTCCTTGGCACAAAAATCTTCGGCGTTCCACCCGAGCCGTCGTTGCTCGTCCTCGGCGTAATCCTGGTTCTCGCCGCGGCCGTCACACTCCTCGGCAGCGCACTCCCACTCCGCCGCGCGGCGCGTTTCGATCCCGCGCCCATCCTGCGAGGCGAATGATGGCTGACCGCCGCTCCGCCAATCGCAGCATGTTCTGGCGCGTGCTTCGCCGCTCGGTCTTCGCCAACCGCGGACGCCTCTTCGTCATTTTGCTCGCACTCGGGGCAGGCGCGGCGGTCACTGCTGCTCTGTTGAATCTTCAGGTGGACGCCAAGCGCCGCATTACAACGGAGTTTCGTTCCTTTGGGCCGAACGTTCTCATCACGCCACGCGGGTCCGGGGTTGCTTCGACAGCAACGAATATTATGAAGGAATCTGCGCTCGCAAAATTGCAATCCGAGGCTGAGAACCCGGATTACGTAGCCATACCTTTTCTTTATGTTGTTGCAAAGCTGACTTCTGGCAACCCCACAGCCGCGGTGGATGCTGTAATCGCAGGAACTCATTTGGATTTATTGGAAAATCGGGAGCCTGCGTGGAAATTAGAGCCCGAACACCCATCCGACTATTCGCAGGACGACTGCCTCGTCGGCGTCAAGTTGGCAAATCAGCTTCGAGTCCGCGCGGAATCCAGTTTGCAACTCAGATCCGGACAAAGAACGGAGTCGTGCAGACTTGCCGCCGTTCTTGCGAGTGGTGGCCCAGAAGACGACCAGGCTTTTGTGCCACTCGCTGTTGCTCAGCGCCTTGCAGATGCCAGCGATCGTGTCAGCGTAGTGAAAGTCTTCATCGGCGGAACGCCCCAGAAAATAAACGAAACGGTTAACGCGCTGCAGCAAAAACTTCCCGACGTTGAGGTACGCCCCATCCGCCAATTCACCGAAGGAGAAGCGCGCCTCTACAGCCGCATCTCTGGCATCCTCACCGCCACCGTTGCCGTCGTGCTGATTCTCACCGCGCTGTGCGTGATGGCGGCGATGACCAACGTCGCGATGGAGCGCAGGAACGATGTTGGGTTGATGAAGGCGATTGGCGGTTCAGTGCGTCGTGTGCTGCGTCTGTTTCTTGCCGAGGCTGCGCTGCTTGGATTGGCCGGCGGCCTGATTGGCGCGGCGATTGGCATCATGATTTCCATGGGACTGGGCAAAGCCGTGTTTGGCGTGGCCGCGCAGCCGCGACTCATCGTGTATCCTATTTCTGTGGCCCTTACGGTGATTGTCGCGATTCTTGCTGCCTATCCATTGCGTAGACTGGTGCATATTCGTCCCGCATCCGTCTTCCGAGGCGAAGAATGATGATCTCCACCCCCACGACGGCCAAGCGATCACCAATCGCTCCCTCGGCGATCGCGCCATTGCCACGCGCTTGTCATCCTGAAGCCATCCGACAAGGATGGCTGAGAGATCTCAACGTCAACTCAGGCAAAGCCGCATCCGTACAGGCGCCTCTTTGTAGCGGCCACCTTCAGGTGGCCATCAGTCCTGTCGCAGGTCCCAAATGAACGGACAAACACAACTCGCACCACAAATCGCCACGCAGGTCGTGATTGACACGCTCGTCAAGCAGTACGGCGCGCTACGCGCGCTAAACGGCGTTTCGTTCGACATTGCTTCCGGCGAATGGGTTGCGCTGATGGGTCCGTCCGGTTCCGGCAAAACAACGCTGATCAACATTCTTGGCGGGCTGGACACACTGACGTCCGGCCGCGTCGTTGTTGACGGGGTCGATCTTGCCAAACTCAACGAAAGCGCTCTGGTCCGTTATCGCGCGGAGAAAATTGGATTCGTTTTCCAGCAATTCCATCTGGTGCCGTATCTGAACGCGGTTGAAAATGTGATGCTGGCGCAATATTTCCATTCCGTGACGGATGAGAAGCAGGCGGAGGAAGCACTGAAGCGTGTTGGCCTCGGCGAACGCCTCACGCATCTCCCATCACAGCTCTCCGGCGGCGAACAGCAACGCGTGGCCATCGCTCGAGCGCTGATCAATCAGCCTAAGTTGATTTTGGCGGACGAGCCGACCGGAAATCTCGATGAAGCCAATGAAAAAAATGTTATCGAACTTTTCCGCGACTTGCACAAATCCGGCCACACGATTTTGATGGTTACGCACGATCCGGACATCGCTCGGCAGGCCGACCGCCGGATCGAACTCGCACACGGGCATCTTTCGTTTGACACGGCGCGGCACGGCCCGAATCATCCGATGGCCTGCCCGCTCGCCAACACCGCCGATTGCTGCACTCCGGTGACGGCCGACGATGATATCCGCGTGGATCACCTGCTCGAACAGATCTGGATTTGCGGCGAGGAAGGCAAGCCCGCGCAACCGGAATTGCTGCGCGTCGAAGGCCCGGCAGGGCAGCTCCCGATCGTTGGCGCCGAGCCCGCAACCCGATTGCTTGCTCGCATGGCCGATTCGCGCCTCATCGAATTCAACGGGAATAAGAGTGCCAGCCCTGCTGCGAATGGAAACGAGATTTCCAATAATAACTCTGAGAACGAAAGCGAAGTACATTTGACCGAAGCCGGCTCACGCCGCGCGCGCGATGTAGTTCGCCGCCATCGCCTCGCCGAACGCCTGTTCACCGACACCTTTGCCATCGAAGACGCTGAAGCTCAAGCGCAAGCCTGCCGCTTCGAACACATCATCACGCCGGAACTCGATCAGCGCATCTGCTCGTTCCTAGGCCATCCAAAAACCTGTCCGCATGGCAATCCGATCCCACCTGGCAGCTGTTGTGCGATAGATTCGAAAGACTAGAAAACGGATTACTGGATATATTTCCCATGCCTATTCCCATTGACCAACGCCGCAAGCCCGCCAGCGTGAAAATCCACCTAAGCAGTGGTGCGGGTGTGGACATTGCGTGGGCTGACGGCCATGTGAGCCATTTCGATTTTGCGTATTTGCGCGAGAACTGCCCGTGTGCCACGTGCAACGACCAACGCCTCAAGAAAGAATCGCTCGGCGAAGCGTCACCAGCTTTTGCGTCGTCACCGGCACTGCCGATGTTCAAGCCGAAAGCGCGCGCGCAATCCGCAACGCCGGTGGGGCAGTATGCGATACAACTGTCTTTTTCTGATGGCCATTCGACCGGAATTTATTCTTACGAGCATCTGCGCGCGATCTGCCCATGTGCGAAATGCGCGGCACAGCGAACCCAGTCCATTCGTGCCTAACTATCCGCGCGTGCACTTCGACTTTGAATGTTGCTCATCGTCCGAACTAAAATCGCGGTATGCCAGTCATTCCCTGGAAAATGGCGGAGACACCGGTTGCTGGGAACCGCTATCTGGCGTTGATTTCGTATTTGCCGCTTAAACATTTCCGCGCGGTCCCGAAATTCTTCCAGTGCACGTTTGAAATTCAGCGTCAGCTTCGAACTTCGCCAGGGCTGATTGGCTATTCGCTGGAGGCACAACCGCTCGCGCGGAAGTTCTGGACATTATCGGTGTGGAGCGACCAGCAATCGCTGATGGATTTTGTCGGCAGAGTGCCACACGGCCGCATCATGCGGGAACTGGCGCCGCATCTGGGCAAATCGCAATTCGTGCGGTGGACCGTGGAATCGCAGGAAATTCCGCTGGACTGGAACAGCGCGAAAGCACGTATCACGCAATCTTAACTTGTCAGGCGGCGTGGTCTATGGAATTCTCTGGCGACTTTTGCTAACAATTTGTTTCGAAGAGGTGGCCCATGGCTTGCGATCCTCAAGAACTGAGACACGTACCGCTTTTTGCGCTGCTCGATGATGAAGAGGCATGCGTGCTGGCTTCGCAGGTGGAGAAAAGGACTTTCGCGCCACACCAGCGCATCTACAAGATCGGCGACACCGATGGCAAAGCTTATGTGATGTTCTCCGGCAAAGTCCGCGTATCTACCGTGGACGAGGATCACCAGGAAGTGGTCATTGATGAACCGAGCCACGGCGAATTCTTCGGTTTTGCCAGCATGCTCGAACAAACTCCCCACCAGACCAACGCCACCGCAGTCGAGGAAACCGTCTGTATCGAACTAGACCGTAACGACATCGCCGTGCTCCTCGAGCGCAAGCCCCTGGCCGGAATGGACATGCTCACCGTGCTCGGCAAGCAGTTTCACGCTTCGCAGCAACTCGTCCGCCTCCGCGCTACGCGCAATCCCAACGAAGTGATCGAGAAGGACGCAACCTTCGGCGAACGCATCGCCGATATGGTCGCCGGCTTCGGCGGTTCGTGGACCTTCATCATCAGCTTTCTCGTCGTGCTACTCGGCTACGCCGCCACCAGTATCATCATGGGCAAAAAGTCCTGGGATCCATATCCGTTTATTTTGTTGAATCTTTTTCTATCAATGTTAGCTGCGATTCAGGCCCCGGTGATCATGATGAGTCAGAATCGTCAGGACACCAAAGACCGTCTGCGCGGCGAACTCGATTACGACGTCAATCGACGCGCGGAATCGGAAATTCAGGGCCTGGCACGCAAACTGAATGCGCTGGACGACAAGATCGCGGACATTCACGGTCACTTGCACAGCGCCTCTTCCGGTCGCTCCGGCAATGCTGTCCACTAGCTCTTGTCATTTATCCGTGGGGGCGTAAAGCCTCGCTCTGCAGGGCGGGGATATAAGCCCCGGTTAAATTGTTAAAGCGGCTTCTTTTGCTGCTCGATGTAGCGCCTTGAGGATGCCAATTCGAGCACCACCACAACTGGCGGCAAAATACGACGGCGACCAGAGAACGCCTTTCCAATAGCGAGGCCTCAGGTCTGGTCGTTCGCGGCGATGCATTCTGCTCGAAAAAGTAGATATCGAGCGTTTTGCTGGATAGTTCACAATCGCTACTATAAAACAGCACAAGCGAAACTTCGCCGTGCGCAAGGCAAAGTAGCACCTCGCCAGAATAAGAAATCGCAAGCGCCGTCAGAAGGCCATCCTGCTGTTGCAGAAAGCGCACCGGCACGTTGCCCATCAGCGCAAAGACTTTCAGCACAAGTTGTCAACCCAACTAGTCGAAAACTTCGGCAGCATTGCCGTCGAAGACCTGAACATCAAAGGTCTATCGGCGGGAGTTCTTGCCAAAGCAATTCACGATGTTGGTTGGTCTACCTTCCTCAATATGCTTGCCTACAAAGCTGAGAACGCTGGTCGGCAACTGCTAAAGATAGACCCGAAGGATAGCAGTCAGGAATGCCCCAACTGTCACGCTATCGCAAAGAAAGCCCTGTCGAAACGAGTGCATCGTTGCGATTGCGGTCTAACCATAGGACGCGACCATGCGGCGGCATTCCTAATCTTGGGGCGTGGACTACGCCTGCAAGCGCAAACCGCGGGGCAGTTCGCCCCTGTTGCTTGAGAAGCCCCTCCCGTCAGGGAGGGGAGGATGTCACAAGGACGAGGACTTCGTTGAGACGCCGGCGACGGTCGCTTATTTTATTCCCAAGCGCGGAATGGGGCTCACCTTCACCGGGATGGAGCCGCAATTCGCGTCAATCTTAAAAATATGGCTGGCGCAATCGAAAATAACCGCGCGCCACGCTTGAACAATTTTCGTCGAGCCCTCCCGGCAGCCCGGCGAAGCAATCCTTGCGCCATGTTGCCGCCCAGCCGTAGCTCCGCTGCTCCGTCATTCGGAAAACGATGCACCATAATGTTTTGCTGCAGGAAATCCGTTTGCGATGTCAACCTTCCCAACTGGACTTAACAGTGCAAATTTGCGAGCATTTTAATCTGCGAGTTCCAACAGCCCTTACATGAGCACCACTTCCAACAACACCGTGGCGAGCGCTCGCCGCGGCAACGGCATTCCGCGCGTCATCGTTGCCACCACGGCGCTGTTGACCTTCATTTCTTTCTGGCGAGCTGCCGCAATCGTTCTGAATGACCTGGCATCGTCAGCGTATTACGCGGGCGGTGAAGCGGAAGGCTACATTGGCAAAACAGCGCCGTGGTTCATTCTGGCGATCATGCTGTTTTCCTACGCCGTGCGCGCGGTGTACGTGGAAAGCTGCAGCATGTTTGTCCGCGGCGGAGTCTACCGCGCGGTCAAACAATCGCTTGGCGGAGCGCTGGCCAAGTTCAGCGTATCCGCACTGATGTTTGACTACATCTTAACCGGGCCAATCAGCGGCGTTTCCGCGGGACAATATCTCGGCGGACTGCTGAGCGAATTGCTGCCGTACGCGCACCTGACCAGCGGGCCGCTATCGCCGCGCTCCATCGACATCATTGCTTCCTGTTTCGCGATCATCGTCACCATTTATTTCTGGTGGGAGAATACCAAAGGCATCCCGGAATCAAGCGAAAAAGCGCTGCACATCATGAAACTGGTGACGGTGATGGTGGTAATCCTCATCGGCTGGTGTGTGTATACGGTGATTTTGCGCCACTCGCCGCTCCCGCCGTTTCCATATCCGCGTAATCTTCATCTCACCCCGGGTGCTCTCGGCTGGCTGGCGCACAGTTCGCTTCCGCACACGTTCGGCATCATCGCGATTTTTATTGCGCTGGGGCACTCCGTGCTGGCCATGAGCGGAGAAGAATCACTCGCGCAGGTATATCGCGAAATCGAGAGCCCAAAGCTCGTTAATCTAAAAAAAGCCGGGCTGGTCATTTTCGTTTACAGCATGGTTTTTACCTCGCTGGTTTCGTTCTTCGCGGTAATGATCATCCCAGACGACATTCGCCAGGGTTTCCTGGAAAATCTGATTGGCGGACTGGCGATGAATCTCGCTGGCCCGTTCCTGGTACGCCTGATCTTTCATGCATTCGTGGTGGTGGTGGGCGCCGTGATTCTTGCGGGTGCGGTGAACACCGCGATCGTCGGTTCGAATGGCGTGCTCAACCGAGTATCCGAAGACGGTGTGCTCAGCGACTGGTTCCGCCAGCCACATCCGCGTTTTGGCACCAGCTACCGCATCATCAACATCATCGTAATTTTGCAAATCATTACGATTTTCATCAGCCGCGGCGATGTAACGTTTCTGGCGAACCTGTATGCATTCGGCGTGATCTGGAGTTTTGCGATGAATGGCCTGGCGGTATTTGTATTGCGCTACACAAATCCTGGCCAGCGCGAATTTCAGGTTCCCCTGAACTTTACGATTCGCGGAAAACAAGTTCCGCTCGGACTGGGATTGATCACGCTGACGCTTTTCTTAATCGCATTCATCAACTTGTTTACCAAGCCGGTTGCCACGATGGCGGGCGGCGTGTTTTCCGTTCTCCTGTACATCGTTTTTACGATTTCCGAACGCCGTGGACGTCATACCGGCGTCGCGCACGTGGAAATGGACCAGTTCAACCTGGAACTGGAAGGCGAGTTAACACCCGAAGCGGTTGGGGCAAGACCCGGCAACATACTGGTTCCCATCAGCAACCACTTCAACATGTATCACCTGGGGAATGTGCTGGACCGGGTGAAGCCAGGCCGGCGCGATGTGGTTGTATTGCATGTGCGCATTTTGCGGCGATCCGCTTCTGGTGAGCAGGAACTCGACGCCGATCAGCTTTTTGGCAGCATCGAGCAGCATCTGTTTTCGCAAGCGCTGAGCATGGCGGAAAAACGCGGCAAATCGATTCGGCTTGCCGTGGTCGCGGCAAACGATCTCTGGGATGGTATTTTGCGCGCCGGGCACAGTTTGCAATCGTCCACCATCGTAGTGGGCACGTCGAGCCACTGGCAGAGCGAAGAGCAGGCGCGGCAGATTGGCGAATCGTGGGAAAAGCTGCCGGATCCCAAGCCGCAGTTCAATCTGGAAGTGCATTTGCCGAACGGCGATAAGGTATACAAAGTTCTTGGTCCGCACGCACCGAACCTGACCGCCAATGAAGTGAATTTGCTGCACCGCCTATGGTTGCGATTCAGCGATCTGGTTGCTCCGGAAGAATTGCACCATCATGATGTGGTGCACTTCAGCCTGGAAGAACTGCAGCGCGAAATTGATGAAGGCCGGGAAGATCAGGTTGTCGAACGTCTGCGCGCACATCTGATCGCGAATCGTAAGAAGAAAACACCGGGATCATAGGAACGCACCGCAAACCCGGGGCTGCGGGAATATGTCTACGCGAGAGCCGAAGTGCAGTGGCCGCATTTTTTCGCCGCAAGCGGGATCGGCATCGCGCATAGCGGGCAATCCCGGGTCGCCGGCGCAGCGGCTGGCGCTGGCTTCACCAGCCAGCGATTGACAACCCGCAGCAAAAGAAAAATAGCAAAAGCGACGATCAGGAAATTAACTACGGTATTCAGGAATAGGCCATAGTTTAGCGTTGCTGCTCCATGAGCCTTGGCATCGGCAATGGTCGCGTAATGCGTCTCGCCGAGATTGATGAAAAGATTGGAAAAATCCACACGGCCCAGCGCGCGGCCGATGGGCGGCATGATGACGTCGTCCACGAGCGACGCTACGATTTTGCCGAAAGCCGCGCCAATGATGATACCGACCGCCATATCGACCACGTTGCCGCGCATTGCGAATTCTTTAAATTCCTTGAGCATCGCAGGTCTCCTTGCAGACGTAGAGTTAGAAGCAGCGCGCCCGGCGGCGCGAGGAGGATTCAGTTTCGCCGAAACACTAACACGGAACCGGCCAGGCCGCGCAAGAGAAGAAGGATGCCAGCGACGGAGAGCAGCGGCCCAACCCAGGAAAATGGAACGCGGGAAATGACGACCATCACCACGCCGAGCAGAAGCAGTGAGAGTCCGCGTGTGAAGTTTTCCGAGCGCGACCAATATTTTCCGGGCTGATAGAGCGCGCGTGCTCCCCAGAGAATCAACGCGATGCTCAGCAGCAGCCAGCCGATCGTGCGACGGTCAAAGAAGATGTGATGCGTTGCGCCGAGCCAGATGACCAGTCCGCCGAGCAGAATAAAAATAATCTCAATGGTAAGGCGAAGAGATTTGTCAGGCGTAAGCAGCATGGGGAGAAGTCCAAACTCAAAAATCAAGAATCAGCAATTTCGGAGAGAAAGGCATTTGTTCGTCATTCCGAGCAAAGCGAAGAAATGACGGCCGTACCACCGTGGTCGTAGCGCAACTCTTCGCAACGCGCGAAGAGTTGCCGTCCTGCTAGATTGCCGAGACAAGTTGCAAGCCTTCTAAGCCACACGCTCTATTTTTACGTGGTTGATCGTGACCGGCGTGTTAGGGCGGTCGCTGCGATCGCGCGGTACACCGGAAATTTTGTTGGCGACATCCTGCCCTTCAATCACTTCTCCAAAAATGGTGTGGCGATTATCGAGATGCGGCGTCGGAGCAACGGTGATGAAGAATTGACTACCGTTAGTGTTGGGGCCGGAATTGGCCATCGAGAGTCTGCCGGACTTGGAATGTTTTAAAGAAGGATGAAATTCGTCGGCGAATTTGTAACCCGGGCCGCCCATGCCGGAGCCGTGCGGACACCCGCCTTGAATCATAAAATCGGGAATGACGCGGTGGAATATCAGGCCATCGTAGAACGGGCGCTTTTCTCTCTTTCCGGTTTTTTCGTTGGTGAATTCCTTCGTGCCTTCAGCGAGGCCGACGAAGTTTTCGACGGTCTTGGGCGCTTCCTTGTCGAAGAGCTTGATTACGATGTTGCCTTGTGAGGTTTCAAAGATGGCGTAGGCGCCAGCCGAACGAGTCATGCGATCTCCTTGGAATGGGTGGAGAAATTATCGTACACGAGGCGGCGGCCAGTGGCCAGCGACCATGACTGAACGAAGGTGCAGAAAAGACTTAACACAGCGAACTCTTCGGTTCGACGACTATCACTTCGAATCTGCGAGGACGAATTGGGCAATGGTGCCTCTGGGCCCGGCGGCGTAGACGTGTTGGGAGTCAAATGCAAAGAGGGCGTTTAATGCGAGGGCGGAAAAAGGTTTCCAGTGCAAGCCGGCGTCAATAGAGATATCGGAACCGCTGGGACCGACTGCGAGAAGTGTCGGACCGTCCTGGGAAACGACTGCGGAGCGATAGCCGCCGGGTTGTTGCGCAGGCGATTGCCAGTTTTTCGATTGATCCTCGGAGAAAGCGGCGATGCGCGAAGCGACACTTGGATTCGCGTAGTCGCCGCCAACAGCGGCGAGGCTGCCAACGCTCGAACGCGCTATGGAAAAAATTCCAGAGGTAGCGTTATCCGCTGCGATGGGAACTGCGGACACGGTCCAGTCTTTTCCGGCGTTAGTGGTGTGAAGAACGCGAGCTGCGAAAGCTCCAGTAACGACAAAGAGCTCGTTTTCCGATACCACCAAAAGATTGGAATTACTGGCGGCGAAAGCGCCTTCCCTGGGCAACGCCGGGGGAAGATCCTGCGGCGGCAGCGGATTCCAGCGGCGGCCATCGGTGGTTTGCAGTAGCAAGAATCTTCCGTTGATGGGATCGCCCAGAGCAAAACAGCGTGTTGGCGAGGAGCACGCGATGGAATCGAGAAAGAATGCATTGTTTACGTCGGTGTACTGAAGCTCCCAATTGATGCCGCCGTCGATGGTTTTGTGAATCTTGGATTTGTTGCCTTCGCCGCTGGACATCAGGTAGGCAATTTTATCGTCGAAGGCCACGATACCGCGAAAATCCAGGTCCGGCTGTCCCGGGATGGAAAGACGTGTCCAGGTGGCGCCGTCGTCGAGCGAGCGAAGAATCAAGTCGTGCGAGCCGGAAGCCCAAATGGCGATGTGAGCGGTAGCGGGAATTCTTGCCGCGCTTACGGCGCGCAAGTTCGTATCGCCGCCGGAAACCAGAGTGACCCACGACTGCGCGCGTACGCCAGCGGACAATGCAAAAGCGTAAATCACCATGACCAATAGAAGGCAAGAGGCTCGACTACGCATACGCAGATTGTAGCAACCCTGTTTGAAAACGTCAGGGGAGAGCGAAAGCCAGCACGGAGTCGCCTTGTTTGGTCCCGAGTTTGCCGTGGCCGCCTGCGGCGATCACTACATATTGCTTGCCTTTGAACGTGTAGGTCATCGGCGTGGCTTGACCACCGGCGGGAAGCGCAAATTGCCAAAGTTGTCTTCCGGTTTGTGAGTCGAAGGCACGAAGCGTGTTGTCCATCGCGGCGCTGGTGAAGACGAGCCCGCCAGCGGTGACCATTGGTCCGCCAAGATTGATAGTGCCGGTTTGCTGACCGGGAACGAAGGAACCAAGAGGAACATTCCAGATAATTTTGCCGGTGAAAAGATCGACTGCCGCGATCGTTCCCCAGGGCGGAGCGTTGCAAGGCGTTTCTCCGGGTGAAAAAAGAAAAGTGCGATAGAGGCCGAAGGGGGCGCCCTTTTGTTCGCCAAATTCGCCGTAGATGCGATTGTCCTGGTCGGTTTTGGTTTGCGCATCGTAATCGGCGCGTGGAATTAATTTGTTCCAAGCGATCAGACGATTGGTATTGGCGAACATGAGATGGTTTTGCGGGTCGTATGCGGCGCTGCCCCAATTCACGCCGCCGACATTGCCGGGATACACGACGCTGCCCTTCAAGCTTGGGGGAGTGAAGATTCCGTCGGAGCGGGATGCTTTCAGCTTTTCCTGGCACCATTTGGCGTCTTCGGGAGATTTTCCCCACAGATCCTCGAGAGCGATTTTTTCCGGAACCAGCGAGATCGTCGAAAAAGGCTGCGTCGGCGAAGTTTTTTCCCCAGGGATGTCAGTTTGCGGGACGGGTCGTTCCTCGATTGGAAACAGCGCTGCGCCCGTTAAGCGATTGAGAACGAATACGTGGCCCATTTTCGTGTTGATCACGATGGCCGGAGTGCCGTCTTTCCAAGTGAAGAGAGTGGGCTGCGAAGCGACGTCGTAGTCCCATAGGTCGTGATGAACGACCTGGAAACCCCAAACGAATTCGCCGCTGGAGGCGCGAAGAGCGACCACGGAATTGGCCCATTTGTTATCGCCGAGGCGAAGTCCGCCGAAATAATCCGGGCTGGCGCTACCGGTTGGAATGAAGACGAGATCGTGCTCGGAATCCAAGGAAAGCGTTGACCAGGCATTTCCGGCACCGGTGTGAGGATTGGACTTACTGGCCCAGGGGATCGGATCCCAGGTCCAGCGCAGTTTGCCGGTGCGTGCGTCGAATGCGCGTACGATGCCGCGGCCGACGTCTACTTTCCAATTGTCGGCGATCGAGGAGCCGGTAATTACCAGATCGTTCGCGATTGCTGGAGCCGATGTGACTTGATAGCCGCCGCGCCATTCCGGAGTGGTAGAGGCGTCGGCGGAGAGATCAAACGTGCCAGCGGCGGCAAAATCGCTGCAAGGTTTACCGGTTTCCGCGTCAAGCGCGATGAGCCGCGCGTCGAGAGTGCCGAGAAAAATTCGCAGAGCGCAAGGTTCGCCGGGCTTGGCTTTGGCGTCCCGCCACGCGGAAACGCCGCGCGAAGTTACTTCCGAGTAGTTGCGCGTCAGGTCTACGTGCGGATCGAATTCCCAGATTTCTTCCCCGGTTGCGGGATCGAGCGCGAAAACTTTGTCATAGGGCGAGGTAAGAAAAAGTTTGTTGTCGAAAAGGATGGGAGTGGACTCGAAAGCGGCTTTGCGGATGAGATTGGTTTGGAGTTGCGAGGCGCCGGTTTGAAAGGTCCAGGCGACTTTCAGCTGCGCGACATTTTCGCGGGAGATTTGCGAGGCGCTGGAATAGCGCGAGCCGCCGGGATCGCTGCCGTAGGCGATCCATCCCTCACCAAGGGCGGATTGTTTTTGCTGTTGTGCGAGAGACGCGGAGGCGGAGACAGCCAGCAGGAGAAATATCGTGAAAACGCGAATTGTGCGGATGCTCTTTTCAGGGACACGCATAGTACGTTGATATCATTTTCCAGGCGGAGCGCCAATTGGCGGCATTGGAACACTACCATTCGCGGTGGTCGCCGGCAGGAAGCTGGAGCAAGTGGTCATTGTGATTTGGCAAGTTGGGCCTTGCTGTCGGCAACCTTGGTGGTCTGGATCATGAGCTGAGTGATGTAAGCAAGCAGAGCGCCCTGGCGAAGGCGATTTTCTGTGGGAGACGGTGGAGAAGAGTTGCGCGAGGACCAGATTGATGTCGGAAGGGGTCTTGACGTCAGGCGAGTGGCGGTGAGAGCGGAGGAGAGGCGGTCCGCTTCCACAGCTTGCTGCGCGAGCACGGATTGGTGAGCGCAGAGAGAAGGATGAGACGGAGAAACGTTCCAGCTAAGCTAGGGCTGTGTTCCGTTTGATTCAACGCTTGCGAACGACGCTTAGCTGTTGAGCCACCTGCAGCTAAATAGCGAGTGGTAAGGTAGCGAAATCGTGTTCTACAACTAGTGAATGCGACACAGTTCTACGAAATCGGTACTTTGGTTTGCGGCCTAGAAACGGCCTAGAAACGGCCCAAAAATGGACGGTACGGCGGCATTTCCGCCAAGTTCAACCTACTGTGGAAGTTGGATGGTTTTGCCAGAGGCGGCGGAGCGGCGGGCGGCGTCCAGAATTTCGGTAACGACGAGGTTGGTTTCCAGCGACGAAAGTGCATCGGGTTTTGCTCCATCGAGGAGCACTGCACGGAGATAGGTGAGCGAGTCGTCGTAGGGTGTGGGGATGGCCGCGGCAGCGCGGTTGGTGGCCTGCGCTTCGTGCGGGAGACGGACGCTGACGTCATTCTTTGCGATGGTGAAGATGGAGCCGGTGCGGCCGTAAACTTCCATATCCTTGCGATCGAAGGGCCAATTCCAGGAAGGTTGCAGGATGGCTTGAGCATGGGGATAAGTGAGGATGACTGTAGCCTCGTCGTCCACGTGCGGATAGATGTCCGGCTTGATTTGTTGCGTGACGGCGGTGACGCTGAGCGGCCGTTGACCGTCCATCAGCCAAGTCATGAGGTCGGCTCCGTAACAGCCGAAATCGAAGAGCGCACCCGCGCCGTTGAGTTTTGGATCAGTGAGCCACTTAAAAAATTCCGGGGCGACATTGATTTCCTTGGGGCCTTGATGACCATCGTGAACGACGACTTTGCGGATTTCGCCGATGCCTCCGGAATGGACGAGATCGTAGGCGGCATGGTTGCTGGGATACCAGGATGTTTCATAGTTGACGAGAACCTGAATTTTGGCGGCACGGGCGGCGCGGGCGATGGCTTGAGCGTCTTCGAAGGAAACAGCTAGCGGCTTTTCCATCATGACCGGGACGGAATAGTGGGCGCAAAGTTCAACGACTTTGCGGTGATCGTAAGTGGAAGTGTAGACGAGGACCGCTTGTGGCTTTGTGGTGCGCAGGGTTTCGTCGAGATCGGCGTGATAGAGAGACGGATCGAGATGGAATTTTGCGGCATAGCGATCGAAGATAGCGCGATCAGGTTCAGCGATGGCGATGATCTGGATGTCGGAGCGATTGAGGGAGTGAGAGAAGAACCCGTCGGCGTGGCCGTGAACCAGGCCGGCGATGACTACGCGGAGAGGCGGTTTGCTGTCAGCGGCGGGGAGTGCGATGACGAACAAGAGTGTGATTGCGATTAGGGCAGTGTAACGAAGGAAACCAGTTGGCATGCGAGCGGCTCCGAAAAGCCAGAGGATGATAGCACTCGATTGGAGAACGGTCACAGGGCGTTTAATCTGGGTAGTGGGCTACTGCACAAGTAAACCCGCCCCATAGCATCTGTCGCAAATTGCGCGGGATGCGAATTTGCCCATGTATTCTTGACACCCTGGGCACTCAATCTGGGTGGCAGTGTTGATGCCCCATCGCGTTTTGAAAATAGTGCCATGAATCACCAGGAGCATACCCACGCCCAATATTCCGCCGATGATTAACAACAACTCTGTCATGCTGCCGTTCTTTCCGCCATCTCTTCAGCTTCGAGCAAGCCAACCAAATCGCTGGCATCCCACAAACGCTGGGTCAAAGTAGCCTACTACCTTAGTCTGGCGACATTGCGAACAATGGAAAAAGCGGCGGCTGGACTGCTGCGCCAAGCCGCCCCGCCGCAGAAGACTAGCAAAGTTAGAGCGCAAGGGGCCCAAGAAAGGCGTGGCTTCTATTGACAGGTGACTTATAGTGAAGGGCAATTCAGCGGGGCCGCGGCCACAACTGCAGAAGGAAAAGGAAACGGATGTTCGGATTGAGCCATTTGTTCTATCCGTGGGGAATTCTGTTGCAACTGTTGGCGCTGGTGCACTTTGTCAAGCGGCGGCCGGAGACGTATTGGCTGTGGATTATCCTGATCGGCGGGCCGATTGGGGCGGGAGCGTATTTGTTGGTGGAAGTAGCGCCGGATGCGCGGCTGCTGGGCGGAATTTTTCAGGGATTTGGGCGGCGTTCCAGAATTCAGAAGCTGGAGATGGAGATTCTGGACAATCCTTCGGCGGGGAATTACGAAGAGTTAGGCGAACTGAACCTGGAAGAAAAGAGATACGCGCAGGCGCGGGAAGCGTTCGCCAAAGCGATTGAAGCCTATGGTGCGCGCAAGGGAAATGCGTCCGCGACCGACACGCAGCACACGTATTACGGACGTGCCAAGAGCGCGCTGGGACTAGGCGACTATGCAAGCGCGATCCCGGACCTGGAGCGGGTAGCCTGTGCGGACGTGAAATTCGATTACTACCGCGCGGCAGGATTGTTGGGCGACGCGTACGCGAGAACCGGTGAAATGGAAAAGGCGGCACGCTGGTTTGCGCCGGCTACGCAATATTCGACGACGCCGGAAACTCTCTACAACTATGCATGGTTTCTGAAATCGCAGGGACGCACGGACGAAGCGCGCGAATGGGTGAACAGATTGATGGCCAAGAAAAGAACGCTGCCGGGATATATGCAGCGAGTGGAGCGGCCGTGGTTTCGCAAAGGCAAGACGCTCAAGAAAGAACTTGAAGTAAAAAAATGATGAAGTAAAGAAGCAACGACGAAGCCGCCTTCCAACGCGAGAGTGAGGACCGGGCTCAACTCAACGAAGACCATGATCTTGATTGCAAACTGCGGTGAAATCATTACCAGGATTTTTGTTTGCGAAGCTCGGTAATGTGCGCTATGTGGTGCCGGCCGTGCCAGGCGTAGAGGAATAGCAGCCAGTCCACGGTACGCGGCCCGTGTTCGGGATGGACAAGAACGCGGCCGAATTGATCCGCAGTGTGGGATCGCCAGAGTCGAACCCAACGGTCATGTAGCGAATCGAGAAGTGTGAATGAAATTTCTACGGGCGACGTTTTTGCGTCGGGCAATTGCGCCCACAGATTTTCCTCGTACGGTTTAATGGTTGGCTGCTCCTCCGTTAGAGCAAGCCGGTGGCGGATGTACGCGTTCAGATGGCTGTCTGCGACGTGGTGCACTACCTGGCGAACAGTCCAGCCGCCTTCGCGATAAGGTGTATCGAGTTGCGTCGGGGAAAGCTCACTTGCAGCAGCGCGAAGGTTAGCGGGAGTTTCGGCAACCACGTCAATCGCCTGCTGGCGCAGCGCCGGGTTAACGTCGAGCGGCGGCTGAAACTTTCCAATCGGGTAACGCGGATTCATGGGGATAGAGGTCTCCTGAGGAATTTTAGTCGAATGACGAATGAAGCTTCACCTTATTTGACGTGCAAAACGACGATTGGTGACATTCACTCGGCAAACTCTGAACAAAAGGAAAACCGCAAGCCAAAGTGGACCATTTGGGGTCGGCCGCGATCTCCGAGTAAGATTAACCGCCAATGATACAATGCCGTTTCGCGTTTGTAACCTTGCGCTACTCTGCGAATCCAATGTAGGGAGAAATTAGCGAATGGAGAATGTGGTAATTATCGGAAGCGGATGCGCGGGGCTGACAGCGGCCATTTATGCGGCGCGTGCGAACCTGAAGCCGGTGGTGCTGGAAGGGCATGAGCCGGGCGGGCAATTGTCGCTGACCACACACGTGGAAAATTTCCCTGGCTTTCCCGACGGAATTCTCGGGCCAGAGTTGATCGAAAACATGAAAAGGCAGGCGGCGCGGTTTGGGACGGAGTTCAAAGCCGGCGCGGTTACGGAAGTGGACCTAAGCGAGCGGCCATTCAGGATTACCGCGGGCGGGCAGGTGTACGAGACAAAAACGCTGATTGTGGCGGCGGGAGCGTCGGCGCGGCTGCTGGGATTGAAGGGCGAAAAAGAATTGATTGGACGCGGCGTTTCCACGTGCGCGACGTGCGATGGTTACTTTTTTCGCGGTAAGCCGATTGCCGTAGTGGGAGGAGGCGATTCGGCGATGGAAGAAGCGAATTTTCTTTCACGCTACGCCAGCAAAGTGTTTTTAATTCACCGCCGCAATGACTTTCGCGCGTCGAAAATCATGATTGACCGCGCGCGGGCCAACGAAAAAGTGGAGTTTGTCACTCCGTATGTGGTGGAAGAAATTGTTTCGCCGCAGGGATTGGTCTGCGGAGTGAAGCTTCGCAACACGGAATTCAGCGACAGGCGCGAGATTGCGGTGGACGGCGTGTTCGTGGCCATTGGCCATGATCCGAACAGCACGGTGTTCAAAGGCAAGTTGGAGATGGATCCGAACGGCTATCTGATCGCAAAGCACGGCAGCTTATCGAATATCCCGGGGGTGTTTATCGCCGGCGATGTGCAGGACCACCGCTACCGGCAGGCGGTGACTGCGGCAGGATCGGGCTGCATGGCGGCTATTGACGCCGAGAAGTTCATCGAGGCACACAATCACGCCTAAGCGCTCGTCAAGGACGCGGCAGGGCGGGCATAATAAGTAAGTCCATGGTCCGCTCGACGCTTCTCAGATTATCCGAAAATAAATCGTTTGCGCGCTGGGTAACTTCCAACCAGACCACCCGGAAAATGTCGCACCGCTTTGTGGCGGGGGAAGCGCTGGAAGAAGCGCTGGCCGCAGCGCGTGTCTGCAACGACCTGGGAATGTTGGTGAGCCTGGATTATCTTGGCGAGAATGTTGCCACGGCCGCCGATGCGCACCGCGCGCGCGATGCTTACCTGGGTGTATTCGATAAGATTGCCGCGGAAAGCTTGAACGCCAACGTGTCCTGCAAACTCACGCAGCTGGGCCTGGATATCAGCACGGAGTTCTGCGAAGGGCAACTGCTCTCGATTGTGGAACGGGCAGCCTCCTACGGCAATTTTTTGCGCGTGGATATGGAAGGGTCGCTATACACGGCCCGGACGATTGACGTAGTCAAACGGGTGCGTTCGCAGAACGCGGCCGTCGGCACAGTGATCCAGGCCTATCTCTACCGCAGCGAGCAGGACGTGCAGGAATTGCTCGCCTACGGATGCCGGATTCGCTTATGCAAGGGCGCGTACAAAGAGCCGCCAGAAGTAGCGTTTCCGAAAAAACAGGATGTGGATGCGAATTATGTGAAGTTGATGCATATGTTGTTGCCTAGCGGAATTTATCATGGCATCGCCACCCATGATCCGCGCATGATCGCCGCCACAATTCGTTGCGCGGCGGAAAAGAAAATTTCCAAAAACGACTTCGAGTTTCAGATGCTGTATGGAGTGCGCACGGACTTGCAGCGCCAACTGGTGCGCGACGGATTTCGGCTGCGGATTTACATCCCCTACGGCCAGGACTGGTTTCCCTATTTCATGCGCCGGCTGGCGGAGCGCCCGGCGAACTTAGCCTTCTTCGCGCGAAACTTCTTCCGATAGAAATTTCCAGCTCTCAGTGACGATGACCCAGATCAGAGCGATTCGCCCGGCTTCAACGCGAGAATGGTTAGACCCTGAACATCCTTCGTTTCCTTCTGCAAGGCTTCTGGAGTGCCGGTGAGCGCGGGGAACGTTGCATAGTGCATGGGAATGACGTCTTTCACGCCAAGAAAACGAATGGCCATGGCGGCTTCGCGCGGTCCCATGGTGAAGAGATCGCCGATGGGCAGCAACGCGATCTGAGGCTGATAGATTTCCGCGATGAGTTTCATGTCGCCGAAAACGGCCGTGTCTCCCGCGTGATAGAGCGTAACGTCTCCCGGAAGGCGGACGATGTATCCGGCCGGTTCTCCCGCGTACACAACTTCGCCATCATCCTCAATGGAATTGGAATGCATCGCGTGGGTCATGGTGACGGTGAAATCACCCACTTGCTGTGAGCCGCCTTTATTCATCGGGGAGATGAGTTTTTCAAACCCTTTGCCACCGAGCCACAAGCAAGTTTCGAAATTCGCGATCAGCTTGGGGCGAAACTCTTTTGCGATCCCCACCAGATCGCCGAGGTGGTCGGAGTGCGCATGGGTCAGAAAGATTGCGTCAACGCGAGCTAGTTTCTTGAGGGCTTCCGGACAACGAGGATTGGTCTTTATCCAAGGATCGATGAGCGCTACCTGGCCCGAAGGGGTCGTCACGGAAAAAGTGCTGTGGCCGAAATACGTGATGCGGTTGCCTTTCAAATCGAGCATAAATACCTTTCGAAATTAGAGCTACACCAAAAGGCTAAGACGAATCCGCCCTCCGAACAATACCCTGTAAGCGATTAAGCGGGCACGGCTCTCATTTTCGCCGAGAGTTGAGAAACAAAAGGCTGACGGGTACACTTAACACGTAAAGCTTTCGCGCCACCTGAAAGCGCAGAGATTTCGCCCTGGCGTACCGCGAGCCAGCGGCGACTGGATTTGAGCAAAGGAGGAGCTGAATGGCTTATGTGATAGCCGAGCCGTGTATCGGCACCAAGGACACTGCCTGCGTGGATGTGTGCCCGGTCGACTGCATCCACCCACGTAAAGATGAAGCGGAACACGAAGGCGTGACGCAGCTGTACATCAATCCGGTGGAGTGCATCGATTGCGGCGCGTGTGTGCCGGTATGCCCGGTGACGGCGATTTTTGCGCTGGAAGATCTGCCTGAGAAATGGCAATCGTTCACGGCATTGAACTCGGATTGGTACGCCAAGAAGTAAGCTCACGGATCGAATGGAAGAATCAGAAGCGGCACGCGACGGCGTGCCGTTTTTGTTTTAGATGTGTTGCGGCGATAGCCAGTTGCGCCACGCCAACCCTCTTTCGAATTTCGACATCTATGCGATTGCCGACTGAAATGGGGAATTTTTTGGGAACGTTCGAGAGGGATAAGGGTGTGAGAAGAATTAACTCGATAATTGCGTGCATGACGTTGCTGGCGTGCGCTGAGAACGCAAGTGCCGCAGCGCAGCAGCCGGTGACGGGCGGCAAACCTGCTGCCGCCGTGCACCACGCTTCGCTTGAAGGAGATTGGAGCGGTGCCCTGCAAGCCGGAGACGCGCAAATACATCTTGTGTTGCACTTAAAAAAGAACGCGCAAGGCGAGTGGCAGGCGACCCTCGATAGTTTGGATCAGGCCGTATATGGAATGGAAGCTTCGAACGTAAAGCGTACCGAAGATACCCTGGCATTTGAGCTGGCGTCCGTCGGCGCGCATTTCCAGGGCAAAATTTCACCGGACACCAAAGCCATTCGCGGGATATGGGAACAGGGCGGGACGGGTCTGCCGCTGCGATTCGAAAGGCGTGCCGCGGGCGCGGAAGGGGCCACCGCCAAACCGATTTCAAAAGTGGAAGGCACGTGGCAGGGAGCCATTGAGACCGGGAATATGCGCATGCGGCTACAACTGCACGTCAACCACGATGACAAGGGCGCGCTGATTGCGTCCGTGGACAGTTTGGACCAGGGAATCCAGGGGATTCCCGCGTCGAAAGTGACCGAGCGGGCTGGCGAAGTGCGATTCGAACTATCGGCGTTCGGAGCGGAATATCTTGGAACTCTGAGCGCTACAAAAAACGAGATCGCCGGACACTGGAGCCAGAATGGAAATGACGAAAAGCTGGATTTCAAACGTTCCGATCAGATTTTGGAATTGCGGCGGCCGCAAAATCCACTGAAGCCGTACCCATACAAGGAAGAAGAAATATCGTTTGCAACCAGCGATGGAAAAGCGACCCTTGCGGGAACACTGACTCTTCCACCGGGTGCGGGACCATTCCCCGGTGCTATTTTGCTCGGAGGTGCCGGGCCGGTCGATCGAGATGAAACCGTCGCCGGACACAAGCCGTTCCTGGTGCTCGCGGATTCGCTGACGAGAACAGGAATCGCAATCCTGCGCTACGACAAACGTGGCATCGCGCAATCCAAGGGCGACTATGCGGAAGCGACGATGCAGGATTTCGCGCAAGATGCGCAGGCAGCTCTGGCGTACATGAAATCGCGCAAGGAAGTGGACGCAAAACGATTAGGGATCATTGGCCACAGCGAAGGCGGAATTTTTGCTTCTCTGGTGGCAACCCGCTCGCAGGACATGAGCTGGCTGGTGCTGCTGGCGACGCCGGCTACGACCGGAGAAAACACGTTGCTGCGGCAGTCGGAGCTGATCGCGCGCGCCGGAGGACTTCCCGAAGAACAAATCGCGCACAGCCTTGAGTTTGACCGCAAAGCTTATGCCGCGGTTCGCGAAGAAAAAAAACCGGCGGCACTTGAGAAAAAGTTGAACACGCTGGTGCAGCAAAGCGGATTGGGCGGAGCGATGTCTCCGGCGGCGCTGCAGGCGCAAATTCGGTTCATGACTTCACCCTGGTTTCGGCAGTTCCTGGACTACGATCCGGGCCCAGTACTGGAAAAATTGCGATGCCCGGTGTTGGCGTTGAGCGGCGACCGCGATCTGCAGGTGGATTCAACCGAAAACGTGCCCTTATTGCGCAAGGCCTCCGAGGCCAGCGAGAACAAAGATTTCACCGTGGTCGAAGTCGCAGGCGTCAACCACTTGTTTCAAACGGCGCAGTCCGGTTCGCCGGCGCTTTACGGCGCGATCGAGGAAACGATGGCGCCACAAGTGTTAACTGCCGTGGCCAGCTGGGTCGCGAGGCACACCTCCCAATGAATCGTTGCGAAGTGGTAGCACCAAGCCGCGAGCGCGACTTGCTATTGCGATGCTCGCGGTATGATGAAGGATGGAGCCCAGGATCGTCCCCGTGCCGCCAAAATTTCATCTGTCCCTGCTGATTCACGCCCACCAGCCCGCCGGAAATTTTGAAGATGTTTTTGAGCGCTGTTACCAGCGCGCGTATCTTCCTTTCGTCCAGCATCTCGAAAAACACCAGCGGATTCGCGCGGCGCTGCATTATTCCGGGCCGCTGCTTTCCTGGATCGAGAAAAATCGTCCTGAATACTTCGAACTGCTGCGATCTCTTGTCAAACGCAAGCAGGTGGAAATGGTTGGCGGCGGATTTTACGAGCCGATTCTGGCCGTGATTCCTCCGGAGGATCAACGCGAACAGATCGAACGGCTCACCGCGTACCTTGAAGAACATTTTGGCGAAAGACCGTCGGGCGCGTGGCTCGCCGAGCGTGTGTGGGAGCCACAACTGCCATCGGTACTGGCCGCGGCGCAGATAAATTACACGCTGGTGGATGATTTCCATTTTCTCGCGGCCGGATTCGAACCGTCCGAATTGTTCGGCGCGTACCAGGCGGAGGATCGCGGCAAAGTGGTGCGATTATTCGCCGGGCAAAAAGCATTGCGCTACCTGGTACCCTTCGGTACGGTCGAAGAGGTCATTCATTATCTTCGCGAAGAGGCGATGATGCATCCGGGCGGAGTCGCGGTGTTTGGCGACGACATGGAAAAATTCGGAATGTGGCCCGGTACGTATGAGCATTGCTACGACGATCAGTGGCTCGAAGAATTTCTGACGGCGCTTGAGAAAAATTCCGATTGGCTGAGCATCACGCCGCCAGGCGAGTTCGCCGAATCTCATGCTCCGCTCGGCCGCGCGGACCTGCCTACCGCGTCCTACCCGGAAATGACAGAGTGGGCCTTGCCCACCGGCGTGCGGCAAAGATTTCACGCCGTGCAGCAGGAGTTTAGCAAGCGCCCGGAAGTGGCGGCGTTTTTGCGCGGCGGTTCGTGGCGCGGATTTTTTCGCAAATATCCCGAGTCGAACCTTCTGCACAAGAAAATGCTGCGCGCCGGAACGCGGTTGGCAGCGGTGCCACAGCGCCGTACGGAAGCCAAGCCCGCACAGGAAATTGCGACCGCCCGCGATCAACTTCTCCGCGCGCAATGCAACGACGCGTATTGGCACGGCGTTTTTGGCGGGCTGTACGCGCCGCATCTTCGCACTGAAATCTGGCGAAACTTAATCAGGGCTGAGGCCGCGGCGGATAAACTCATTCCCGGAGGACAAATCGGACGCGTCGAAATGCTCGACTATGACACCGATGGCAAAAATGAATTGTTGTTCACCGGGCCGGAATATCAGGCGCTTCTCAAGCCCTCGGATGGCGGAACTCTCGCCGCCCTGGATTTTCGTTCCAATGCGGCGACGCTTATAAATTCCATGCAGCGCCGGCCGGAAGCGTATCATGCGCGTTTGCGCGAAGCGTCACAAACGGCGACAGGAGTGGTTACCTCAATTCATGAGCAGACGCGCGTCAAAGAACCGAACCTGGAACGCTTTCTAAGATATGACCGTTGGGCGCGTCACGCTTTCCGGATTTTGGTTTTCGATCCCAAGAAGACTCACGCTGACTACGAAGCTTTGCGATTGATGGAGGATGCTAGTTTCGCAGGCGGAGATTTTTCCGTGCGCTCTTCCGGGCCGCATCAGGCCGAACTGTATCGTCAAACAGTAATTGGCGTCCATCAGGGGACGAACGAAGGGGTGTTGGTGGACATCACCAAGCGTTTTTCGTTTGCACCGGCGCCCAATGGATGCGAAATTTCCTGTGAAGTGGGGCTCAAGCTCAAACAGCCCGTGGATCGCGCGGTAATGGTTGGCATCGAAACCATCGTAAATTTGCTTGCGCCCGGGGAGGGCGACCGCTTTATTGAAACAGCTCACGGCCCACAAGGACTGCGCTTCAGCGGGGAATTACCCGGGCCGATTCTTCACATGCAGGACGGCTGGCAAAAACTGCGAATTACTTTGCACGCGCCGGGAGCGGAAAATTTCTGGATCGCGCCGATCGAAACAGTTTCGGAATCCGAAGAAGGATTCGAACGCGTGTATCAGGGCTCGCAAATACTGGCGCGCTGGCGGTTGAGCACGCAGAAGGTCTTGTCCGCGCGAATTGTTTGGCGCATTGAAGCCATCTGATTCGCCGAAGGCTGTCTTTTGTTTACGTCTTTTTTCCTTCAGACAACCGGTCTTATCCGTCATTCCGAGCGAAGCGAGGAATCTCTCCTCGTCGCTGAAAACGTTCACTCCACAATCCAAAGGTTCTGCGCAAAGGGCCACTCTTCATCAACCCATTGCGCAATCTGGCGGAATCCTGCGCGCGCTGCCATTTCCACCGGCTCATGCGGACGGTATTTGTGCGAACTTTCCGTCCAGATGGTTTCACCCTCTTCCATTCGAACCAGCAACGCCGCGCCTGGAATGTTGACGCGCTGGCGACGCAGAGATTGCAGGTGCATCTCAATTCTACGCTCTGAAGAATTCCACAGTGCCCGATGGCGGAAATCTCGCAGCCGGAAATCCGCGCCAAGTTCACGATTGATGCGCGCCAGCAGATTTAAATTGAACGCGGCGGTCACGCCCACGGGATCGTCGTACGCCAGAAGCTGCACGTTCACGTCTTTTTCGAAGTCGGTCCCAAGCAGCAGCGAATCGCCCGGCTCCAGCACTTCCCGAACCTGGCGCAGAAAATCATCCGCGGCTGGCCGGTCGAAATTTCCGATGGTGCTGCCCAGAAAAAGCACACATAAATGTTCCTGAGCTTCTCTCCGCGCCGCCACCGCGCGCAAACCTTCCAGGTAAGGTTTTTCGTAGCCCACCAGGCTCACACAATCCAGCTGGCCGAGCTCCTTTTCGCACGCCGCAAGAGCCGCCGGCGAAATTTCGATCGGGTAATAAAACGTCTGCCGGTGGCAAGCCAACGCTTCGAGCAGGTAACGCGTTTTTTTGCCGCTGCCGCTTCCCAACTCCGCCACGTGCGCGGGCAGCGGCATCCGCGCGATGATTTCGCGCGCATGTTTCCGCAGCAACCGCGTATCGGCGCGCGTCAGTCCATATTCCGGAAGCAGGCAGATCGCTTCGAACAGCTCCGAACCCACTTCGTCATACAAATATTTGCTGGGAAGTTCACGCTGACCAGCTTTCGTCAGCCCGTCGCGAACATCCACCGCAAAATCCGACAACACCAGTTGCTGAGTAGTTTGGCTCGACATTTTTGCTCCTGAACCGGGAGTTGCGATCTACTCTTCCACGCAACGAAAAGTTGCGTAGACAAAGGGATAATGTGGCTGGAACCAATTGCGGAAGGAACGCCGGAGCATGCAGGCGGCAGTGCGCGGCGAACCCCCTTTCATCACATAGTGCTTTCCATCGAAGAAATTTGCCGAGTAACCTGGATAGAATGGCATCGGCGCGAATCCAGGCAGTGGCGCAAATACTGTGCGCGTCCATTCCCAGCCGTTGCCCACCAGGTCGTGAATTCCAAATGCGCTGGCACCGTCGGGATGCGCGCCGCACGGCGCAGGCTCAAAATGCGCAAAGTCGAAATTGCCGAATCGCGATCCAGGAACTTCTTCGCCCCACGGATAGCTGCGCTGCTCATCGGAGTCTGGGACTCCATACGCGGCGCGATGGAACTGCTCTTCGGTAGGCAGCTTGCGATCCAGCCATTTCGCGTACGCTGATGCTTCGGCATGGCTCACGTAGACTGGCAAGTCCATCGGAAGCGGAACGTCGCTGAACATTCCGCGGTAGTTCCAGATGTTGCCGCGGCGTTCCCAAAAGACTGGATGCTCGACTCCATTCTCTTCGCGCCATGCCCAGCCTGCGCTGGTCCACAACGAACGGTCGCGGTAACCGCCGTTCTGCACGAAGTGCATGAACTGACGATTGGTGACGTTTTGATTTTCGATACTGAATGCGGGTACGCGAACCGTCAAAACTCCGCGCTCGTTATCCCATCCAAAAGTCTTGGCATCGGTAGGCAATCCGAGTGTCGCCGGTCCTTCTGGAATTTCCACCAGGTGATGCCGGATGCGTGGCGCGCTCCAGTGTTGCTTGGGCGCCACGCGTTTTTTCATTGCCAGCGGCAACCGATGAAACATGTAGGCCAGAGTTTCCGCGTGCATCAGGCGGTGTTCGATGGCGGTGTCCAGCATGGTCAGCAGCTGCGGATGGCCTTCGTCGGGATGGCCCAGCGCCTGCTCGATTGCAGAATCGAGTTCCGCGCGCAGCCGTTCGTTGTACGCGGTGATTTGATCGCGAGAGGGCCAATCATGCGGCTTGTCCGTAGGCAGCCCGCCGCCAACTGGATCAATTCCAAACGCAAATAGCTGATCGAAGGAACGGTTAAAGCGGCGCAGACCAAACGCGCGCTCCCCAAGAAGATTCCAATCAAACGTTTCTACGTGGCCCAGATAAAAAATGACACGGTGACGTTCAGCAATTGGCCGCTCGTAAAATGCATCGTCCCGCAGGAACTCGAATAATTTATCTGTTGTAGCCCTGGCATGCATGAGCCGCACATGGTGTTCGTGGCGGGTTTGAATTAAGGTGGCGAGAGCTCCCATGATTTTTTCCCTTCCGTTTGATGCGACGGCCAAGCGAAGGATGCACCGATTCCTCGGCGCTGGGAGGCTGGCTACGTTAGGATGTTGACTCGGGTCTGTGAAGATGTCAACCCAAACGCGGAAGCCCAAACTTTGAGCGAAACTACCATCGAGTTTACGAACGTGGAATACCGTATTTCCGGCAGAGTCTCTCTGCCCGTCCTCTCTGGCATTTCACTCAAAATTCATCAGGGCGAAACTATCGCATTGCTTGGCCGCAGCGGCAGCGGAAAAACTACCATGCTGAAGCTGATCAACCGGCTTCGCACTTGCTCCTCCGGCGATCTACGCGTCGAAAATCAGCCTGTCCGCGATTGGAATGTGATTCGTCTTCGCCGGCGAATCGGCTACGTCATTCAGGAAGTCGGATTATTTCCACATTTTACTATCGACCAAAACGTTTGCCTGATACCCGGCCTGGAGAATTGGCCCGCTGAACGAATCGAGGCCCGCTTTGGCGAAGTAATGCGACTGGTTGGACTGAACCCCGCCGAATATGCCGGCAAGTATCCGCGCGAACTTTCTGGTGGTCAGAGACAACGAATCGGGGTGGCGCGCGCCCTGGCCGCGGACCCCGCCATTCTGCTGATGGACGAACCGTTTGGCGCGCTCGATCCAATTACTCGAGCCGAACTGCAGCGCGAATTCCTCGCCCTTTCCCGCAAAGTTTCCAAAACTACAGTACTTGTGACGCATGATCTTCGCGAAGCGTTACTTCTCGCCACCCGCGTGATTCTGTTGGATGCCGGGCGAATTGTTGCCGAGGCCAGCCCTGGCGACTTTCTGAAACTCGATCAAAAAGTTGCGCGTGATTTCATCGCTGCTTCAGAGCTGGTAGCGGGTGCCGCGCAATGAATGTCTGGCAATTTTTGGCAACCCATCGCGCCGAAATTCTTGCGGCCACACGCGAACACCTCACGCTGGTTTTGATTTCGATGGCCATTGCGGTGGCATTCGGCGTCCCTCTGGGACTCGCGCTGGTCACGCATCCTCGCTGGCGTGCCGCGGTGTTGGCTGTTGCCAGCGTCTTTCAAACCATTCCGAGCCTCGCGCTCTTTGGCTTTCTGATCCCGCTGCCGTTTCTTGGCGGCATCGGCGCACGAACTGCGATTATTGCGCTGGTGCTGTACGCTTTGCTTCCCATTCTCCGCAACACTTACGTGGGCCTAACCGGGATCGATCCCGCAATCATCGAGGCCGCCGAAGCCATGGGCATGACAGAGCGTCAGATTCTTTTTCGCGTACGCCTGCCCCTGGCTACAAGTTTTATTCTGGCAGGCATTCGCACCGCCACCATCATTACCATCGGTGTGGCTACCATTGCCGCCGCCATTGGAGCCGGAGGTCTCGGGACATTTATTTTTCGCGGAGTCGCTATGGTCAGCGACGCGGTTATTCTCGCCGGCGCGATACCTGCGGCGCTTCTGGCGTTGCTGGCCGATTTTCTGCTCGGTTTATTGGAACGCCGTTTGCGGGTCGCATGATGAGTTGCATGACGGATTGCGTGATGATGAAGCGCTCCGTTTGCTCCTTTCTGCTGCTCGTAGCGTTTATTTGCAGTGCGTGCCATAACGCCTCGCGGTCGCAACTCATCGTAAGTTCCAAATTCTTTACGGAGCAGGTCATCCTTGCGGAATTACTTGCGCAGCATATCGAAGCGCGCACCGGCATTCACGTTCAGCGTAAAGCAAACCTAGGTGGAACATTGCTGGTGCAGAAAGCCATGCTCAGCGGTGACGTGGATCTGTACGTCGAATATACCGGTACGGCGCTGACCGCGGTTCTCGGAGAAAATCCGCAAGGCGATTCGAACGCGGTCTACCAGCGAGTGCAGGAAGAATATGCGCGACGTTTTGCGTTCGAAGTAAGCGAGCCTCTGGGATTCGCAAACTCGTTTGCCATGGTGGTGCGCGGCGCCGACGCGCGCAATCGGCATCTCGCTACGATGTCTGATATCGCGCCGCTCGCGTCGCAGTGGCGTGTCGGCGTGGGCTACGAGTTTCTCGAACGCCCCGACGGGTATCTCGGCTGGACCAAACGCTATGGCCTGAACTTCGGCAAGCCACCGAGCGTGCTCGACCTTGGCTTGCTCTATCGCGCGCTCGCTGAGGAAAAAGTGGATATTGTCGCCGGCAATTCGACGGATGGGCTGATCGACGCTCTCGGATTCTTTCCGTTAAAAGACGACCGGCATTATTTCCCGCCGTATGACGCCGTGCCAGTTGTCCGGCGTGCAGCGCTCGAAAGATTCCCGCAATTGCGAGCCGCCCTTTCCGACCTCGCCGGGAAAATTTCGGAAGACGAGATGCGCCACCTGAACCGCCAGGTAGATGCCGACCAGCGAGACGTCGCGGCTGTCGTCCGCGAATTCAGAGTCACAAAAGGGCTCTAGCCGGCTCACCGCAAATTGGCAACGTTGCTCTCTCTAGCGCACCGGGTCAATGAACGCCTGCAGCAGGTCCGCGCGTTCCTTGTGATCCGTGGCCAGCACGCGAAGCAAGTCACGAACGGAAACCATGCCGCGAAAATTGCTCAGCCCGTCCATCACCAGGAGGTGGTAGATGCCATGCTGGTCCATCAGACCCAAGCAATCCTCGAGCGTCATATCAAGCCCCACGGTAATCAGATCGCGCGACATGATTTCGCCGACTTTCATCCACGCTGGGCACTTGTTTTCCGCGGCAACTTTATCGGAAATGTCGCTCTGCGACAGCACTCCGATTAACCGCCCGTTTGCGTCCAACACTCCGGCCGAACGAACCTGCCGCTCGCGAAAGTATTGAGCAGCCTGATGAACTGATGCATCTTCGGGGAGAGAAAATACTTCTCTTCGTGACCCGATGAGATCCGAAACCTTCATAGGACCCTCCGGGCGGGACTTGGCGGGATTGGGCTGATGGTAGGCCGCTCCCCCGCGAATTGCAACTTGAATTCAAAGTGTGCTGGCGATTCAAGATGTGCGGCGCCGAACAGTTGCACTCGCTCGAGTCAGTATTAGCTCGTGTCAGTTTTCTCCGGCGCCGTTTCGTTGGTTGCCCCTCAGACGCACCCAATGCTAGAGTCCCAACAGAGCGCGATACCGAGGAAAATTATGGCGATTTCTCAAGATCTGTTGGAAATGCTGGTCTGTCCGTTATGCAAAGTGCCGGTCAAGTTGCTCGATGACCAGAGCGGCCTAAAGTGCACCTCATGCCGCAGAGTCTATCCGGTGCGTGATGATATTCCAGTGATGCTGCTTGAAGAAGCATCCATTGCGAACGAATAATCCCCCGAAAAGGAATATCTTTTGAGTCCGCCACTTCTCGCCGATGCACTGCCTCGTCTCAAGCGCCTGCTGCCTCGACTCAAAGGCCGCAGGATTGGCGTGCTTGGCGATATGATGCTAGATCGCTATTTGTGGGGAACCGCGACGCGGCTTTCGCCTGAAGCTGCGGTTCCTGTCGTGGATTTCGTCGAGCAGAGCGAATGTCTCGGCGGCGCGGGAAACGTCGCAGCAAATCTAGCCGCCATGGGCGCGCGCGTGGCAGCTTTTGGCGTTATCGGAGAAGATGAACCCGGCGCAGCACTGCGGCGATGTTTTCGCCAGGCGGGCATCGCAGACCAGGGCGTCATTGCCGACAAATCGCGTGTGACCACGGTCAAGACCCGCGTCATCGCGCGCCATCAGCAAATCGTTCGCATCGATCACGAACGCCGCGAACCGGTCGCCGCGTCCGTCGAAGAAAAACTTTTTCGCCGGTTGCTGGCGTCACTCAAGACGCTGAACGCCTTCGTATTTTCCGATTATGACAAAGGTTTGATCACTGATGCCTTTGCCGACCGTGTGCTCAGCGCATGCCATCAGTTGAGGGTGCCTGTTTTCGTAAAGCCCAAAACTTCGCGGCTTTACGCATATCGTGGCGCACGCGTGATCGTTTGCAACGCCAGGGAAGCGGGCTTTTTTGTCACTCGCTCTCTGCAGGACGAGAAATCATTCGAAGAAGCGGGCCGCGCGCTTCTCGCTCATTTCGGTTGTAGCGCCGTCGTCATCACGCGCGGCGAAAAGGGACTCAGCATTTTCGAGGAGTCCTCGCCGCGCCACCTCACCATTCCGGCAACGAGTTTTGAAGTCACCTACGCACGCGTGGGTCAGTCCGGTGTCGAACGCGACGCCACGGGACGCCAGGTCTTCGACGTCACTGGAGCAGGCGACACAGTGCTGAGCGTCCTCTCGCTGGCCGTCGCCGCTGGAGCCACGCTTCCTGACGCTGCCGTGCTAGCAAACACCGCTGCCGGCGTCGTGGTAGGAAAATTGGGCACCGCAAGCGTCACTGTGCCCGAACTCGCCCACGCGCTCGACGACCTTACTCGCTGAAAAGTTACAGTCACACTCGCAAAACCCACCGTCATTCCGGGCGCAGCGAGGAATCTCTCTCCACAATCCCTACCTAAAACGAGGGTGGGAAACTGAACGATTTTTCGGAGGAATTTACCCAGAGATTTACCTGCTTGGTGCGGCGACTCTTCTCAACGTCGCTTTTGTCCGGCAGCGGTGAAAAAGGACTGACCTGCACTGTCAAGACAACCCCGTTGGCGCCTTTACCCGAAGCAGCTTTGACAATCGAATAGCTTTTCACCGGTCCGTAGTAGCCTTCCGGTCCCCAGTCCGCCATGAAATCGCCGATCTTGTAACTTTGCGATGGCTTCCAGAGCTCATACGCCTGCTTTTCGTGGCCAGCTACGAGCGCGTCGAGGAAGTGTTCGGCTGCGCGCTTCTCCGGGTAATAGCGAAACGCAAAATACAATACTACGGCCAGCGCGATGAGCAATGCGGCGCCGGTATAGGTAAGCGCTTTGTATTTGTTTGACGGTTCTGGAGGCGGTGAAAGGAGTGACATTTTTTCTGAACTGCGAGTTCCGCAGCTTCTTTTATCCTAGCAAAGTCCTGCACAACTGAACAAAGATTGCATTCGCGGCAGCGTCGGGCACCGATCACGCGAAGAGAGATTCCTCACTGCGCTTCGTTCCGTTCGGAATGACGGACTGGGAGCAGACGCGCTCAGATGACGATCGGCTGGAGACGTGCGCCAATGACTTAGACACCAGACTCAGCCCTCCAGTGCCCCGCCAGCGCCTTCCGGCAACTCGATCTCATATTTGGTGCGCGCTTTTTCCTGGTGAACTTCGAGCGCCAGCGTGATCAGACGGTCCAGCAATTCGCGAAAGGGAATTCCTGTCGCCTCCCACAACTTCGGATACATGCTGATGGAAGTAAAGCCAGGAATGGTGTTCACTTCATTCAAATAAAGCTTGCCGCCTTTTTTCTCCAGGAAAAAATCCACACGCGCCATGCCAAGCAGCTCCAGCGTACGAAACGCCGCTACTGCCAGCGCCTGGATTTTCTTGATCTGCGCCAGCTTCAGCTTTGCCGGAATAATCAGCGCCGTTCCTTCCTCCAGATATTTCGCGGTGTAGTCGTAAAATTCGCGATGCGGCACGATTTCTCCGGGCACCGATGCCTTCGGATCGTGATTTCCCAGTACTGAAACTTCGATTTCGCGCGCGCTCACCGCCCGTTCGACCAATATCTTCATCGCAAATTCCGAAGCCAGGTCGAGCGCCGGTGCCAACTCTTTGCGTGAATGTACCTTGCTCATCCCTACTGATGAACCAAGTGCGGCCGGCTTCACGAATAATGGATAGCGAAATTTCTTTTCAATCTGTTTTTGTATTGCGGCGGGGTCGCGCTCCCAGTCCGCGCGATACACCGTCACCCACGGCACCACCGGAATTTTGGCCTGCAGCAGCAATCGCTTTGCAACATCTTTGTCCATGCCGATCGCCGAGCCCAGCACTCCTGCCCCAACAAATGGCAATCCCGCCAAATCCAGCAGCCCCTGAATCGTTCCGTCTTCACCGTAAGTTCCGTGCATCACCGGAAAAATCACATCCAGACGCTGGCCCATTTCGCTGCGATCCAACGGAATCAATGCCGCGTCGCTTGGATCGGCCGCCATGACCACTCGCCGGCCGCCCTTCAAGACGTCCGGCAACAACTTCTGTGCAGCGCTGCCAATCAACCAGTGTCCTTCCTTGGAAATTCCAATTGGCACCGCTTCATACTTATCCGGATCGAGTCCGCGAATTACCGAAGCCGCCGACGCCAGCGACACCTCATGCTCGCCGCTTCGCCCGCCAAACAAAACGCCTACCCGCAATCTCTTCTTGTCGTTTGCCGACACCGTGGTTTTCCGCCTTGTGGTGCACGTTCAGCATTCGTACACTCACAGTCTACCATTGAAAGTCCGGCACTCGGGAGCTGTGCAGAGATGCGTACAGGAAGTGTCGCTGAACCAGAGCGACAGGCAGGTGGAAGGGACGGATCGAGGCTCCTGGCGAAACCGGAACCGGGGCCGTTTATTTTTCGGACGTGTGGCAAGGAAAAGACGTAGCTGAGACGGCGGGGGCAAGAGCGTCTTGTGGGCGATTTTCACGCGGCATAATAGTATTACTAAATGTCAATAGTAAACAAGTACTGAACTCCGAAAGTGGGCGGTTCCCATTTTGGAATAGACTGTCTGTAAGGAGTTCACAAACAGAATATAGAAAACGTCCCGTCTGTCTCCGGATTCCCATCCCGAATTCCCTCGTCTGTCCCCGGATTCCCTTGTTGCCGTTTACTAAAGATATTACCCGCGATATCATCGCGATGTGCGGTTTCGTTTCGTTCTCGACACGAATGTTCTTGTTGCCGCTATGCGCAGTAACCGCGGAGCTTCACGCCAGTTACTCTGACTGCGCTCGAGAAAGGCTCCGATCTGCTTTTTCCGTACCGCTTATGATCGAATACGAAGCGGTGTCTAACCGAGCGGAAAACCTAACGGCCTCAGGAGTTACTGAAAGCGAGGTACGCGACTTCCTTGATGAACTTGCTCGGGTGTGCGTTCCGTGAGGCTTGCGTACCTCTGGCGGCCAAGGCTAAAGGATGCAAACGACGACATGGTTTGGAAACGGCTGCGAACGGGATGCAGATGCGATCGTCACATTCAGTCTCGCCGACTTTGGAGGGATCAGGCCGCCGCGCGAAGTCGCACAGAAGACAGAATCGCAAGACGAAGTCCAAGGGACTCTAGAATGGTTTTCGTTAGGATCTTCTGTCCCAACCCCGAAAGTACTAGCTCCACGCCCAGCAGTGCGGTGCGATTGTGCTCGTCGAGAATCGGATTGATCTCAACCACTTCGAGCGAGGTCATCGCTTCGGAGTCTGCGATCATTTCCATTGCTAGATGAGCTTCGCGATAAGTAACCCCGCCGCGCACTGGCGTGCCCACTCCGGGCGCGTCGGTCGGGTCCACAAAGTCCATATCCAACGAGACCGCGATGCCATCGGTATCATCCATCGCGTACTTTAAGGCGTCGGCCATCACTTCGCGCATCCCGCGCTCATCAATATCGCGCATGGTAAAAACATGAATGCCGGACTTCTTCACAATTTTGCGCTCCTGCGCATCCAGGTCGCGCGCACCGACAATCACAATATTTCCTGGCTCGGCCTTGGGTTTGAATCCGCCAAGCAGCACCAGTTCATCCGCGCCGTAACCCATAATCGCGGCCAGCGGCATACCATGCACGTTTCCCGAGGGCGAACTCTCCGGCGTGTTCATATCGCCATGCGCATCCAGCCACAGGTAGCCAATCTGTTTTTTTTCGTTGCGAAAATGGCCGGCCACCCCGGCGGCGACACCTGCCGCGATCGAGTGGTCTCCACCCAGCACCAACGGCAAGAATCCCTCGGTTAGCGATTTGTCCACACTCTTGGCAATGTCCTGGCAAGTCTCGGCAATTTCCTGCAGGTACTTTGCGCGTTTTTCGCCGACCGGCATTTCTTCCGGCTGCTTCACTTCCAGGTTGCCGATATCCTCGACGGTGTGGCCCAGTTTCTTGATCGCGGCTTGCAGTCCGGCGCCGCGCAACGCCGATGGCCCCATGTCCACGCCGCGGCGGCTCTGGCCCAGGTCCATGGGCACACCAATGATGCGAACTTTTTGTGGCATATGAGGAAACTCCGTAGAGTGACCAGAGATCAGCGACCCTTCGCATACGCTCAGGGCGAGCCAGTGATCGGAAAAACCGCCCGCCTCAGAAGGCGGCCGCTACAACCGATTCAAAATGTACGGCACTGCAGGAAGGCCATATCTACCCGGACTAAGGATACACCCTATAAAGCATTCGCGGAAACGGGATGACCTCGCGGATGTGCTCGGTCCCGCAAATCCAGGCCACGGTACGTTCCAGGCCCAGCCCAAATCCTGAGTGCGGCACACTTCCAAAGCGCCGCAAATCCAAGTACCACTGGAATGCTTCTTGCGGTAAGTTGTGTTCCTTCAATCGTTTAACCAGCAACTCGTAGTCGTGGATGCGCTGGCTGCCGCCGATGATTTCCCCGTAGCCCTCGGGAGCAATCATGTCAAACGCCAGCGCCAGTTCCGGCCGTTCCGCATCGGGCTGCATGTAAAACGCCTTGATCGCCGTCGGATAGTGGTGAATCAAAACCGGGCGATCAAACGAGCTCGAGACAATGGTCTCCTCGTCCCCACCAAAATCATCGCCAAATTTCGCTGGATTGCCTTTCTGGTTCAGCACCGCAACCGCTTCTTCATAACTGATGCGCGGAAAAGGGGGCTTCACATTTTCCAATTTTGCGATATCGCGCTTCAGTGTTTCCAGTTCGCGCTTTTTATTTTTCACTACGCCTTGCGCGATGGCGCTGACCAGCCCTTCCGCCAGCGACATGGCCTCTTCAAACTCCACAAACGCGGCCTCTGGCTCCAGCATCCAGAATTCCGTAAGGTGTCGTCGCGTCTTCGATTTCTCCGCGCGAAACGTCGGACCGAATGTGTACACCTTGCCCAGCGCCATGGCAATCGCCTCCGCGTAGAGCTGTCCGCTCTGCGTGAGGTAAGCTTTTTGCTCGTCAATATAATTCACTTCGAAGAGCGTCGAAGTCCCCTCGCACGCCGCCGGCGTAAACATCGGCGCATCCGTCAGCGTGTAGCCTTGCGCGTCCATGAATTCGCGCGCCGCCCGAATCGCCTCCGCGCGAATCCGCAAAATCGCCGCCTGCCGCGGCGTGCGAATCCACAAATGCCGCTGGTCCAACAGAAAATCCACGCCATGATCTTTCAACTGAATCGGATATGGCGTTTCTTCAGAGACTCTTTGCAATACTTCTACTGCCGTCACGCCCAGTTCGTATCCACCCGGAGCACGCTGCTCTGCACGGATCTTTCCGGTGACAATCACGCTGGATTCCTGCGTCAATCCCTTCAGGGCCACAAACGCTTCCGGGTTTTCCTTCAACGAAACCACGCCCTGGATTACACCGGTCCCGTCGCGAAAAATCGGAAACAATAATTTCCCAGACTCGCGCAAGTTATAAAGCCAGCCCTGAATCGTCACTTCCTGACTGTCGTACTTCCCCGCCTGTTCGATCGTGATCGTGGTCATAGTCCGTTTCGTCGTCCTGTCGCCAAACCAGCAGTTTATCAGATTCGATAAAGCCATTCTTTGTTCAGGAATCTCCTTGTACCCCGTCCGGGCTCCTGTAACGTCGCACAGGTATAGCCCCAGTGGTGTACCGTCGCTAGACTTACCTTGCGTCGACACCTGTTCATTCGAAGATTTAGGAGGAATTACGACGATGAAGATTCGCTTCGCAGTTCCGTTGGTGCTGGCACTCTTCGTGACGCTGCCCGCGCTCGCCCAACGTGGGGAAGAGCATCACGATGTTCACGCCAATCAAGGCCATGTTCCGCAGGCAGCGCCGCCTCACCGCGATGTCCACGCTAAACCTGAAGTGGAACGTCACGAAGGAGGCCGCGTTAACAGCGTTCCGCATGTGAACAACGATCACTGGTATGGGCACGATGCGCCCAACGACAGGCGTTACGTCATCGCGCATCCCTTTGAACATGGACACTTCGAACACTTCGGCCCGTCATACCGCTACCACGTGGAGCGGTTCGACCGCGATCATCGCCGCTTCTGGTTCCCAGGCGGGTTTTCCTTTGAGATCGCCTCATTTGATTGGTCTCTCGCCGCCGACTGGTGTTGGGATTGTCCGGGCGATAATTTTGTCGTGTACGACGATCCCGACCATCCCGGATGGTATCTGGTGTACAACTCCCAAACCGGCGTCTATGCGCACGCCCAGTACATGGGTCAGTAAGGCGCTCCGCGCACAATCTGTGCTCCATTGGGAAAAACGCCGCGCAAGCAGCCACGACTGTTCTCGGCGTTTTCCAAATCAAACGCGCAATTCTCCGCGTGTATTCTGCGCCCTGTGCGTTATCTTTTCCGTTTTTTTCTTCTGAAGTGTCCGCTTCCCGAGCAAGAAATGCTGGACCGTCTATTTCTTCGGTCCCGGCACGATCGAATAGCTCACAAACGCCAGCTGCTTGCTGTCCGGCGACCACGACGGCACGTTGTTCGTCCCTTGACCGCCAAACAATTTCGCGAGCACTTTGATTTTCTTGTCCGACAGCGACATCAATCGCAGCATCACATCCTTGTTCTCAGGATGTCCGACGACCGATTTGTCGAAGCTCAAAAACACCATCCACTTTCCGTCAGGTGAAATATGCGGAAACCAGTTGTTGGAGTCGTCGGAAAATACCTGCGTCTGCTCGCTCCCATCCGTTTTCATTCTCCATATCTGCATGTGACCCGTGCGCTCGGAATTAAAATAGATATATTGCCCGTCCGGCGAATATTCCGGCCCGTCGTCGAGGCCCGGCGCGGTCGTCAGTCTGGTTTCTTCGCCGCCCGTGACTGGAATTGTATAAATGTCAAACTCGCCGTTGCGTTGCCCTACGAATGCCAGCGTTTTCCCATCGAGCGACCACCCGTGCCAGTAGGAAGGCGAATTCTTCGTAATTCGCCGTGGCGTTCCACCGCTGATCGGCACCACGTAAACGACGGATTTGTGCTCCTCCTGCGATTGGTCGCTGATCGCCAACAGCGTACTGTCCGGCGAAATTCCATGGTCGTTGTTGCACTTGTTTGCAAATCCCGTATCAATCGTCTCTGGCTTTCCGCCACTTGCGGCGAGCCGCAGAATTTTTCCATCGCGATTGAACAAAAAGGCTTTGCCGTCGCGCGTCCAGTTCGGTGCTTCGAACCGTCCCGCGGAAACATAAACGGCTGTGCGATCTCCGGAATCGATTGGCACCGTTTCCAGTACGCTATACAGTGTTGCCGCCGCTGGCGTGGCAGCAACGTTGACCGGCACCGCAGCTATCTCCACGTTAGAAAAAACAGCTTTTTCCACGACGTCCTTGTCATGGCTGCACACGCCAATGCCCACGTAAAATGGCTCTTTCAATTCAATTTTTGGCGAACCGCCGGTCATCTCCGGCTCGCCGTTCACGCTGCCCAGCCACATCGTAAAATACGCGCCATGTTTCTCGATGCGCACGCGGCCCGGGGCGGAGATCTGTGATTGTACCTCTTGCGTAACGCCACCCTTCTCATCGCGAAACTGCAGCGCGGTCAATCCATTGCCATGCAGCGCCACATCCGCGTACACCGAATCGGCATCCAGGCTCTGCCGAACCATTAGTACGGCTTTGCGGTGCGCGTTTCCGTCGCTCCCGAAAAAAGAAATGTCCGCCGAGAGCGTCGCGTCGCCAGACACTTTCTTCCACGCAAACTGAAACGCATCCGCCCCCAACCACATATTTTCGCCGCTGCCGGCAATCGTGTAGCTCTTCTTCTCCGCGTCATACTCCACCGATCCCGCATGCAGCACTTTGCCCACATCCTGATGTGACTCAAATGCCCCCACAGCGGAATCTTTTTCCTGCGCCCGAACGGGGATCATAGCTACCAAAATCACCATCAAAGAAGTAGAGACCCCTGCCGCCAGATACAGCCTCAAGGTTTCTTTCATTTCACGCTCCTGCAATTGCGCGAACTTTTCTTCGCGCCTATTCTTCTATTCGGCCCAGAACTCTACCATCACTTGAATCGTTCTAGTGGATTTCGGAAGGGAATTAAGTTGCGAATATCATTTTGTTGCGGATTCGTTGGGAAATTGGCGAGTGATGACTACCACGCGTTATCGAATTTCTCAAAAGACGCGCGTGCGGCAGCTAAATGCTCAGCCGCGGACGGCGAATCCGGGCCAAACTTCTCCTTGAGCTCCAGCACGACCGGCAGATTGTCTGCCGGAGCAGATCGCAACAGTGGAATGGCCGCGCCCCAATCAATCGATCCGTCGTACGGCGGCAGATGCTCGTCTTTTTCCCCATGATTGTCGTGTAAATGCACTGACGCGACCAGGTCACGCAGCGGCACAAAACTCTTTTCAAGCCGTTCTTCTGCCGGACCATCGGCAAGATTTGCATGCCCAATATCAAAATTAAAACGCAGGCCCGTTAGCCGCGTTTCGTCCACGAACGCCCGTAAATATGCCGGATCGCCCATCTCGCTGGTAGTGTTTTCGAGTGCCAGCGTCACGCCGGCATGGTGCGCGTGTAGCACCAGATGCTCCAGCGAACTAAACGCCGCGTCGCGCTTGCGAGGATCGGCAGTTTCGCGCGATCCGCCCATGTGCAGCACCATGCGAGAAAACGGCAAGTCTTCCGAAACATCGATCGCGCGTTTCAGTTCGTCCATGGCCTCAACACGGCGAACTCTTTCTACTTCGCAGATCGAGAGCGGAGTTCCGCTTTCGCGCGTCGCGCTCAGGTCCTTACTGGTCGGGGCATGCAGGGAGCTGAGCGTCATCCGGTTCGCATCCAGCGCCGATTTCAGCGCCTGAATCTCCTGCTTCGAACCGTAGTCAAAATGAGCACGCGAGCAGAAAACCTCGAGCGCCGAAAACCCGTGCTCGTTGATTTGCGCCAACAAATCGTGCGTCAATTTGCGCGAAACAAATAGGTACGTGGACAGAATTTTCTGCATGGTGGCTTGGGCTCGCCGTTCGAGTCTAACTTCGGGGGCTGGAATGCGCAGTTAGTATCCCACGGCAGAGCCTTCATCGCGAGGGTCCGCAGCGCCCAATCTTTCGCCAGTTTGCGAATCAATACCTATGGCATTCACCAGGCCAATGTGTCCCCGGCGCTTGGTGGCGTGCCCCATGGCGTTCAATCCCTGCTCGATCGAAACAGGGAATTGCTGTTCCATTAAAATTCGATCCGGAATCCATTGATGATGAAACCGCGGCGCATTGATGGCCGCCTGCGCGTCCATCCCAAGCCGCATCCAGTTGACCACCGTCAACAACACGGCAGAAATGATGGTTGGTCCGCCTGGCGACCCGGTCACAAAACTCAATTTTCCGTCGCGCAACAAAATTGTCGGCGTCATCGAACTCAGCGGACGGTGACCCGGCGCGATTGCATTTGCATCGGATTGGATCAGCCCAAAAAGTGCATTCGGCACGCCCGGCTGCGTCGTGAAGTCGTCCATTTCGTCATTCAGCAAAAATCCGGCGCTGGATGTAACATGCGAACCGTAACCGTTGTTCAATGTAGTGGTGCTCGCGACGGCATTTCCTGTGGAATCCACAACCGAAAAATGCGTCGTATGCGGCCCGTCGTTCAGACTGATTTCGACTGGCGCTGAGTTGCTCGCTTCTTCACCGCATACATGAGGTTCCCCCGCATGGATCGTTTTGCTCGCTGATGCATGCTTCGGATCGATCATCGCCGCCAGCTCTTTTGCATAACATCCGCTGACCAATCCATCCACCGGCACTTTTGCGAAATCGGGATCAGCCAGGTACGCAGCGCGATCGGCAAATACCCTGCGCATGGTTTCCGCGACCATGTGCACGCTGTCCAAATCGTCCCAGCCTTTCAGTGGAACGTTTTTCAACATATTCAGCGCTTCGATCATCGCGACTCCGCCGGAACTCGGGGGCGGCGACGATAAAACTTCCCAGCTGTGCCCATCAATCGTGTATTTCGCGCGTAACGCTTCGCGCACTTTCGGCTGGTATTGCGCCAGATCGTCCATGGTGATCAGGCCGCCGAGCGCGGCCATCTCACTCACCGCCATGCGCGCCGTTTCCCCGCGATAAAATTCCGCTGCGCCGTTTTTGGCGATGCGTTTCAACGTGGCGGCAAGTTCGGGCTGGCGCAAAGACTCGCCCGCTTTGAACATTTCTCCATTCTTCAAGAAAATCCTGCTGCTGACAGAAAATTGCTGCAGATATTTTTTCTCTTCCGCGAATTCATGCGCGAGTTTCGCGCTGACGGGATAGCCGTTCTCCGCAAGCCGGATCGCCGGCGCCATCACGTCCAGCAATTTCATGGTGCCGTATTTTTTTAGAGCCAGTTCCAGTCCCGCTACCGTTCCCGGCACCGCCACGGATTTGTATCCGATGACCGAAGCGACTTCGTCCAGTTTTCCGTCCGGCTTGATATACATATCGCGGGTCGCTTTGCCCGGAGCAACTTCGCGATAATCGAGGAAACTTGTCCGGCCATCCGCCATGCGCACTAGCATAAATCCGCCGCCGCCGATATTTCCCGCCGCGGGTTCGACTACCGCCAGCGCAAACGCGGTTGCCACCGCGGCGTCCACCGCATTGCCGCCGCGTTGCAAAATTTCCACGCCGGCGCGCGAAGCGAGCTCTTCGTCCGTCGCGACCATGCCGTGAGCGCCGCGAACCGCTTCCTTCGGCCAGGGCTTTCCGGAATCTGCGCGAGCTTTGTATTCCGCGGCATCTTGCGCGTGCAGTGAAAAGGCACACGTCAGCAAGGCGATAACGCAGAACATCTTTATGATGGTTTTAAGATTCATTTGAAATGGGAAGAACAAGAAGAGAAATTCCTCGTCGCTACGCTCCTCGGAATGACGGCCGAAGAGATTTTCTCAACAGACCAAGAAGCTGTGTCTTCCCGTTTGGCATCGCTTTCAGCAGGTGTTACTCGCTCAGGAACTCAACAGTGTCCGGGCCCGGGAGGATTCCTGCTTGGGTTCCACGGGTGATGAGTTCCTGAACGGCTTGCTTTCCTTTTTCGCCGTATCCAAGCGTCCATTTGTTGACGTACATGCCGACGAATTGATCGGCCAGTTCGGTTTCCATGTCGCGCGCGAATTGCATGGCGTATTTCAGCGCGTCTTCGCGATGGTCGAGGCCGTAAGAAACGCTGTCGCGAATTGTTTTTGAAATCAGGCGGCCAAGCTCCGGACCGAGCGCTTTGCGGACCGCGTTGCCGCCAAGCGGCAGAGGCATTCCGGTCTGTTCCTGCCACCAGATTCCGAGATCGAGAACCTTGTACAAGCCCAATTTCCCGTACATCAGTTGGCCTTCGTGGATCAGCAAGCCGGCATCAACGAGTTCGTCTTGAACCGCATCGAGAATTTTATCGAAGGGCATGACCACCGCTTGGAAATTTGGTTCGTAAAGTTTGAGAGACAGATAAGCCGTAGTTTTCATGCCGGGAACGGCGATGCGCTTGCCCTTGATGTCTTCTTTCTTCATGGATTTGGCGGCGACGACGATAGGGCCGTAACCTTCGCCGAAGCTGGCTCCGCAATCCACAAGAATGTATTTGTCGCGGATAGAAGGATAAGCGGCGAAGCTGACGGCCGTGACATCGTAGGTCTCGGTAAGCGCGGCTTCGTTCAAAGTCTGAATGTCGGAGAGCACGTGCGTGTACTTGTAGCCGGGAGTGGGGAGCTTATGCGTGGCCAGAGCGTAAAACATGAAAGCGTCGTCGGAGTCCGGGGAGTGAGCGAGCTTGATTTCGACGGTTTGTTCGCTAGGTTTGAGTGGCGCGGTACGTGCTGACATATGGGTCGTGCTTCCTTTTGCCTCAGCGGCCACCTTGTGAAGACGCCTCTCCCAAGAGAGCGATGCCAGAAACGGGAAAGAGAGGACCGGGGCTACGTCGGGAACTGGCGTGGCGCTGTGCCGGGTCTTTGCTGTTTGCGGAAAGAAGGGTAGCACAGGAGCGTCGGGGCGGGCCAGTGCGACGGCGGGGCGAGAAGGACCTCCTTGCAGGTCCCCAGGATGAGCAGAGGTTCTGGAGGAAACGCGAAAAAAATCTCAGTGCGACATGCCGACGGGAGTCAGTTCGCTATAAAGCTCGGCGGCGATGAGTCGAGCCCAGAAGATTTGAGTTTTGCCCTTTCGTGCGGCAGGCTTCACATTCAAGGCCAGAAAAGCATGAAAGACGTTATAAGCGAGGAAGGCTACGAGCAAGAAGCACTCGATGGCGCCGGGCTCGTGCATGTAGACATGATCGGAGTGCCATTCGTTGGCCAGCTCGTTGAAGCCATAATTCTCGATATCCCATCGCTGGTGTCCCAAACGGACGACTTGCTCGACGGGAACCTCGGTAGGCGCTAGCGTCGTCACCCAGATCCAGTCACTGCTTTGCGGATCGTCCCGCTTGTCGAGTTGTCGGCGTACCGAGTAGGTTTCCAGAGAACGAACGACGCGCACCGGGGTTTGCACCTGCGGCCAAGAGAGCAGGTCCGGAAAATCCCACCAGCAGCACTGGCGAGATCGGTAGCGACCCGGTTGCGGCGCTACGTGCTGGAACAATCCCGCGACATCCTGATACAGATCGCGTCGTTCATCCTTGAGAACGGCCAGTGCGTGTTTGCCATGAGCCAGAAGAAAATTAAAAAAAGGCGCTTGGGCGTAGAGTGCGTCGGCCAGCACCAAAGTAAAGGCGCGCGGATAGGCAGGGATCACGCGCGTCAATAAACGCAGCGCCGTTTGCACTTCATCTTCTCCAGGTCGTTGCGGCTCCTGATCCAGGAGTAAACGAACCGCCTCGCGTCCCGGTGGCGCACCGGGCAGCAGCAGCAACGTGACTTGCCGGTGATAAAACTGAATGCGATCGCCTTTCTCTCCATGAATGGTGCGCTCTAAGCAGCCGGAACAGTGGCGCAAGTAACTCGCGTGGTTTTCGTGGCCGTCCAGAACCACGACGCCCAGCCCGTAAAGATCGGGTAGCGCCTTGTTGCGTTTCAGACGTTCATAAACCTGGTGTATCCCCTGCCGCAGCCCGTCGGCGTCCAGTAGTGCATGGACCCGCCCTAGAGTGTCTGCACTGCAGGCGGGCTCGGCCAGCCAACTCTGCCAAAAGTGGGCCTGGCCACCGATCTGGGCCCAGGCGTTGATGCTGCCCATGCGGGCCCAGAACAACACTAAAGCCGATTTCACGACCGCCGCCGCGGGGATGCGTGGTTCTAATCTCCGATCAGAAACCTGCGTGAGGATATCTGCAGAGAGAGAGAAGATTTTTTCCGAGTAGGCAATCAGGCGGCGGAGAACGTTTATCGCTACGGTGACCAGCAGAGTCGAAGCCGACTTTGCAATGGGCGACGCGTTGCAGTAGTGGTTTTGTACTATTCCGAACGGGCTGGGAACGGAATAACGTAACGCCACTTTTTGTGTGATTTCGTGGAGGGGTCTGTGTCTGCGCAAATTCCTGTTTTGAGTTTGGGCATAACTGATACCAGTGCTGGGGCATGGCGCAGCCGAACGCTGGCAGTGATGTTGATGCTGGTGATCGGCACGGTGTTTTGGGTGGACTCGCGCTATCCAGCCCTGATGAAGCGGTATCACGCGGGAACGCAGGTGAAGGCCGCGGGGGCGTTAACGTTTGGAGCGGTGTATCAGTTGGACCGAACGATGCCATTGCGGGCAAGAGTGTGGCGGACGACGGTGAATTGGCTGGACGCGAATCGGATTGGGATGACTTTTTCGTTCTTATTTGGGCCGGCAGCGCTGGTGTTTCTGGCGATGGTACCGCGGCGACGAACTGGCTCGAAATATTTGAATACGTTGTTTGGAGCGATTGCGGGAATGCCCATGGCCGTGTGCACAAATTGCGTGGCTCCGATCGCGCGAGGGTTGTACGCTGCGGGAATGAGCAGGGAATCAGTGCTGGCGGCAATGTTTGCTTCTCCGGCTTTGAATGTGGTGGTGCTGGCGATGACATTTGCATTGTTTCCCGCGAGGGTGGCGTTGTTAAAGCTGGCGACGGTGTTGTTTTTGATTTTTGTATTTGCGCCGGCGGCGGCGTCACGCGAGGCAGAGAAAGGCTATACGTGCCCGATTGACATTCCGATGGAGGAGAGTTGGCGGCAGGCGATGATAAACGTGGTGCAGTCGTACGGGAAAAGTTTCTGGTATGTGTTTCGCGTGGCGTTTCCACTGATGATCCTGGGAGCGGTGCTGGGAGCGCTGGTGATCGAGTGGCTGCCCCCGCAGGCCATCATCACGCAGGCGAGCATTGCCGGAATCGTGCTGGTGGCGCTGGTGGGAGCGTTCCTGCCGGTGCCGATGGCCTTTGATGTCGCGATTGCGTATATCGCGATGACGCATGGAGCGCCGATGCCGTACGTGGTGGCGATTCTTTGCACGCTGGGAATTATCAGCGTGTTCTCGCTTTCGGTGCTGGGAAAGACGATTTCGTGGAGATTGGCGGGCGCGACGTATGCAACGGTGGCGGCGCTGGGAATCGTTGCGGGAGTGATTGCGCGCGGTTTCTAGTGAGACTTTGCGATCGGAAGGAAATCGGCGACAGCGGCAGAGCTACTTGCTGAGCTTGTCGTGGACCAGCAGGCGGCGCACGCCGAAGGCAGCGAATAGCAGAAAAAAGATGACGTTGGTGGAGTTGGCGCCGGTCTGCACGATGCTGTAACCCTCTTTGATGGCTAGAGCGAACATCAGAACCATAATGATCAGATTGAGAGTTTTGTTCACGTGCGGTCCTTTCCAGATGGAAATCTTGCGTTGAAGAACGATCGTTCGGTCCGTGAAGATAACCAAAACTGCCGGCTAAATGGGTAACGGCAGCTGTCGAGTCGAAAAACGAAAACGTGCTCGGGGCCAGCCACAGCGGCGTTAGTATCGCTTGGCTGCCTTGTATCCCATTTGCACTTAATATCATCACAAAAGCAAGCAGGGCGGGCTTGTGGCTCAAAGGAGCTGTGATGAAGATTGCAGTAATTGTTGCGCAGGTATTGATGGGACTGATCTTTGTTTTCTTTGGATTGAATGGATTTTTGCAATTCCTTAAGGCGCCATTGCCGACCGGACTCGCGGGACAGTTCCTGATGGCGCTCTTCCAGTCCCACTATGTTTGGTTTGTCTGCGCGGTACAGATCGTCGGCGGGGCCCTCCTGCTGGTCAACCGGTATGTGCCACTGGCGTTGACGTTGCTGGGGCCGGTGATCGTGAATATTATTTTGTATCACCTGCTTTTGAGTTCAGCGGCGGCGCAGTTGGCGGTGGTGGTGACGATTCTGTGGTTCTTTCTGTTCTACCGTTACCGGCAGAGTTTCTCGGGATTGTTTGCGCAGAAGGCGTGACTTCGCGCGCGAACCGGCCAATATTCTTTCCGGTGTCTTCGTTGGACACTGCTGGCGGCGTTTCGGTGCGCGGCCTTGACTATTTCTTGGCGGAAACGGTTGCTTCCGATGAGTTCGCGATTTGCTTTTCTACCTGGGCGTGGAGTTCTTTTGCACGCAAGCCGGCAGGACTGTCTGGATCGAGCTGGAGGTAGGCATCCAGGTCGGTGAGCAGCGCAGGATAATTTTTCTGGCGCAGGTGGATCACGGCGAGCAGGCGGTAAACGACGGGTTGTTTTGGCGCAAGGGATACGGCCTCCTGCGCCGCGGCCAAGGCCGCTTCTTCGTGGCCGCGACTGAGTTCCATTTCTCCGAGTGCATATTGACCCTGCCAGGAACGGGGATTCAACGCCAGCCCCTCGCGCAAAAGCGTTTCCCCTTCGTAGGTCTCACCGCGTTCAAGCAAGAGTGTGCCCAGGGCGATGTCCGCTTCCGGGTATTGTTTTTGGCTGAGATCCACGGACTTGCGAAACTGTTTTTCGGCTTCAGGTGGATTTTGCAGCGCGAGATAGGCCATGCCGGCCTGATAGTACGCCTCGTAGAAATTTGGCGCTTTCCTCAAGGCCGATTGAAAATCTTTTAATGCGGCCTGAGCGGTTTTCTCCGTGTACAACTTTTTCTTTCCGGAAACGAGCAGATCGCGCGAGGACGGCGGCATGGCTAGTTCGTGGGCAGAAATTGTTTGGCCCTGGGAACCTGGCGGTTGCGCAATTCGTGCGGGCTTGAGCATTACAGAAAGTCCGCGCTGCGAAGTGAAACTCAAATCAATGTGCAACTCCGCGGAGTCAAATCCAGTAGCCTGCACTTTGAGGATGTAGCGCGCGGGCTGAAGGCCCTGGAAGGAAAATTCACCGCCGTCGCTCACCGGCGACTGCAGCAGCACGCTCCCACCGTTATCACACAAGGCGATGCTCGCGTGGGCGATACGTTGGCTGGTGCCATCTGAAAAAACTGCTCCGGCTAAAGCCATCGCAGGCCTCTGCGGAAAGTGGGCGAATGCCGGAGCTGCGGCAGGAAGAAAGAGAGCAAAGGAAAGTACAACCCGGACGACGCGGATCCGAGCCATCGAGCACCTCCGGTCAAATTGGAAAGATCACCACGGGCGAATGGGCGGATTGTACTCTTGCGTACAAAGAAAGATACAAAAATCTTCAGCAGTGGATTGTAGGTTGGCGACGAGGATACCGGGGCGCGGCGACTAAAGAGCGGAGACCATGTGAGCGATGGCGTCGTCGAAGGTGACGCGGCCGTCCAGGTAGGGCTGCCAGTATTCGGTCAGGATGCGGAGATAATTTTCCCAGCCGCGCTTATACAGGCCTTCACGGACCGCGTAGGGAACGTAACCCGAAGATGAGCCGCCGGAAGACGGGCCGCTGCCGTTGAGCGCGAGCGGACGGATGACTTCGCCAGTGGTGTAGAACAGCAGAGCATGCCAGAGATCGCGCGGAATAGGTTTTTCACGCTGGCGGCATTCACGGAAGATAGCGTCCTGCACGGAGTCGGCGATGCCGTGGGAAGCTTCGTGAAAGAGAACTTCGAGCGCTTCGGGTCCTTGATTGCGCGCGTCGGTACTGGAGGCAGTGACGCGAAGCGGGTCGAGCGTGGTGTAAGCGCCGGTGGAGCTGGCGTAAGAAGTGACATCCACGCGGATACGGTCCTTGGGCCAGTTGGTCTGATAAATTTCAGCGAGGCGGTGGGCAGTTTCGAGTCCGTTGCGGCGAACGAGCGGGGCGACGGCGGAAATCCAGCGGCGATTGGCGCGGTCATGCTCCGGCCAAAGGCGCGCGCGATAAATGGGGGCCACGGCATCAAGCGCTTCGGTGAGTTTGGCGGGGAGGCCGGCATCGCAGGACTTCTTCTTGTAGCCGGCGAGATCCTGGCAGGTTTCAAAATCGCCGAGCTGGTTTTTGATGAGAATCATTTCCAGGCTGAGGGTGATGTCGCTGTCGGCATACGTCTTCGAGTAATAAGAGATAGCCGAGGACCAGACGCGCTGTTCGTTGGGCGAGAGGTTTGCGATTCCAGAGCTTGATCCCGCGGGATTTGGCGCGGAGTTGGCAGCCCGCTGTGAGCGCGCAATGCGGTACAGCGTGTGATGGAGATTGAGCCAGAAGCCGCTGTGGAATTCGAAAACGGGAAGGGGAGGTGACGGGGGTTCGTCCTGCGCGGGAGAAAGTGGCGCGAAAAAAAGCGGTACGAGGCATGCGAACAAGCAGAAAGCCCGGCGAATGGAAGTACCCAATGGGCGCATGAGAAGAACACCGATGGTATCGCCAAACGAGCAGAGCGGCAAACTTCGCACGAAGCAGCTACTGGGTCATCAGTTTGACTGACCCACCACCACGAAGCAGGGAAGTTTTAGAAAGACACGTAGTCTTGCACGCGAGCTTTGCCAACGTGCGAGTGAAGGATGCTATTTCGAGCCGGAAAGCCAGCGATCGAGGGTAGCGAGTTGTGCGGGCGACAAATTTTCGTCGAAGCGAACGCCCATACCCAAGCCGGGACTCACATAGACGATGCGCGCAGGAAGATCGAGTTCCTCGCCCGCGTGGGTCAGGCGCACGCGCACAACGGCTTTCACCGGCGTTGGATTGAGGGTGTCAATGTAACAACCTTTGCGGCTGATGTCGCTGGTGCGCGAGTTGAGCCGAGTCCCGGTGGCGACTTCGGTGACTTCCACAGCGGCAATGAGTGGTATGCGAGGATCGTGACGCTTGTCTTGCATCGAGCCTGACATAGCCGGACCTCCTGTTAATCGCAACCACGAACCGGAAAACCAAATTGTGACAGCAGTGCGGAAAACTGAATTGTGACCTTTCAGCGGTCAAAATCAGCGGTGACCGCTGTGCGGTCAACATGGTTGCCTTGAAAGAGCCACGAACAGCAAAATTGCGAATGACCTGCAATCGGAAGAACGACCCTGGTTTGATTGTGCGGTGGTTGCGCGAAGAAGACAAGAACAGAAGAGCAGCGACGTTTCGAAAAAGTGACAATTCGTTTCCGCGGTAAATTACTTTCCAGTTATTCGACGACCGGATCTATGGAGTGGCCCACACCGCCCTGGTGATCGGCGGCGTGGAGGGTGCCCTTGGTATCGCGGTAAAAGGACAGTTTCCCGGTGCGGCCGTAAATTGCGGGGGTGGCGGAAAGTTCGTACTGCGCGGGAGCCCCAATCTCATTGGCGCCGGCAATCACCATCCGGAAAAGGTACCCATTGCTTTTACCCGAGATCAAATCGGCATCCAGCAGGCTGGCTGCTTCAGCGGAAGTCTTGGAAGCGTGGCCTAGCTTGGCAAGAGACTCCGGAAGACGCGAATATGTGAGCCGATAGTTCTCGATTGCGCGGGCAATGGTTTTCAAATCGTTCAAGGCATTGCGTTCATTGCTGCCGATGGAGGCCTGATCCCATTCGACTTCAAGGGACGGAAGATCCAGGAACAGCATGCCGAGCGACAGAATTTTCCACGAAGAATTCTCGCGCACCATGCCCATCAGAATGTGATGAGGGTCGCCGCCACCGAGTTCAGAAACGTCGCGGATATCCAGTGGAAGAAGAGCGACATTGTCATGCAGTTCGACCCCTCCCAGTTGAATGTCAGCCGCCCCGTCAGGAGTGGTGCAGCGAATGTCGGGGCGCCCGGATGGGTTGGAGGAAATCGTTGGTTTGCCGGCGCCGTCGAGAAGGACGAAGCGCTTCATGAGTTCGGTGCGCGCGGCGGGAGTGAGTTGCGAAAAGGATTGCGCGTTGCGCGCGGTGAGGAACTTTTCAAACGACGGCTCGTCGTGAGCGCATGCGGCGGCGAGCAGATCGCGCAGCGCGGCGGAAGGCGCGTCGGGAGCGGGAGCGCCCGTGGGTGCTGAAGGCGGCGCCGCGGCTGGCGTTACCGGAGCCGATGAATCAGGCCGCGAGCTGGTCTCCTGGCCGAGGGCTTGGAAGGATGTACTTAGCGCAAGGACGAAAGCCAAAACCACAAGGAGAAAATACTTACGAGTCATTCTTTCCATTCTTTGTCATAGCTGACGCGAGAATATCGGGCAGGTTGATGGAAAATTTTGAGCGCGGCATGACTTCATCGAGTCCGGCGGCTTGCGCTTGCCGGGCCAGGTCGGTTTGCAGATGAGACAAAAATCCGATCACGCGAAGGCGAGGTTGGAGGTTGCGCAACTGCTGCACGGCTGCCAGCGGCTGTGAGCGTGCGTTCAAATCGACGATCACCAATTCGGGCGGTGGATCGAGCAACTGCAGCAATGATTCGGCAGTGGACGCAACTCTTACTTCCAGAGCAAGATGCTTGGCGGTTTCGGCCAGTTTCATCTGGAAAAACAGATCATCCATGTAAGCGACGATGCGCGGCATTGCAGAGATTCTCCAGGATTCACTGCGATTTTAAGTTCGGCACTACCATAGATGCCCGAAAAACCGAATTTGCTGCCAGTGGGAACTCCTGGCAGGGTGAATGGATCCGGCTCAGTGGCCGGAAGTGGGGCTGTGCGCGCCGACAGTCTCGTCCGGAACGTCACCAACACGGCCTTTCACGCGGTCGTACACGGAAACCTGGCTGACCGAGCCGAGAGCTTCGTTGTAAAAAGTTGGCACGTTGAGGGCGGTACGCAGCTCTTCATTGAACTTGCGCAGATTTTGCAGGTGCGTGGCCAGAGCAGGTAGTTTCAGGCCATCGTCGGTGAGCAGAAATTTCTGATAGCCAGCATCCCAGAGACGTGCGAACTGTCCCTTGACCATGATGGTCGGAAGTACTGTCAGTTGGAATTTTCCGTCAGTACCCTGGCGGAATTCCGCGCCGCAGCCGTATTTTTCCACGCGCACGACCCCACGCGTGCTGCCTACCGCAAAGCCGAGAGCAGCCAGGCTTTCGATCGCTTTTGGATCAAATCGCTGTGCAACGTTCCACATGGCGCTTCAAGACTAAAAGAAACCAGGGACTTCTGTAAAGTGGCGCGCCGTCCTTGCCTCCTTGCCCGTTTATCTTTAACGGGGTGAAACGCATCCAATTGGGAGTAAACTGGTCGGATATACCGTGAGTCGAATTGCTGCAAGAGGGTACAGTCACGAGCCAGGCGCACCAGACAGGAACCGGAGCATCCGGCGCTCAGCGCGAGCGCAAGGGACTTGGTGTGCTCGATTTGATTGGCAATACTCCGCTTCTGCGGATCGCACGAGTCGCGGCTCAACTGCCGAATGTGGAGATTTTAGCTAAAGCAGAGTGGTGCAACCCCGGCGGCTCGGTAAAAGACCGCGCCGCGCTGGCCATGATCAAAGCGGGACTTGCCAAGGGCGATCTGCTTCCTGGCAAGACGATTCTCGATGCCACCAGCGGCAACACCGGCATTGCTTACGCAATGATTGGCGCGGCGTTAGGCTATCCCGTGAAATTGTTTTTGCCATACAGCGCATCGCAAGAACGCAAACGCATCCTGCAAGCATGCGGTGCGGAGTTAGTCATGACTCCCGGAGATGAAGGCACCGACGGCGCGATTCGCCGCGTTCGTGAACTCGCCGCCGCCGAGCCGAAGAAATATTTCTATCCGGATCAATACAGCAATCCGGCGAACTGGCAGGCGCACTATCACGGCACGGCCAACGAGATTTGGGAAGGAACGCAAGGCAGCATCACCCACTTTGTCGCCGCGCTGGGTACGAGTGGCACGTTTGTCGGCACGACCCGGCGACTGAAAGAGCTGAATTCGAAAATTCGCTGCGTCAGCTTGCAGCCGGATGGTCCGTGGAACGGCTTGGAAGGCTGGAAGCATATGCCGACGGCTTTGCGTCCGGCGATTTATGACGACACACTAGCCGATCAGAATTTGGAAATTTCGACGGAGGAGTCGTATCAAATGGTGAAGCGGCTGGCGCGCGAAGAAGGCTTGTTGGTCAGCCCCAGCGCCGCCGCAGCGCTCATCGGGTGCATTAACGTGGCCAACAAGATTCCCGCGGGGGAACACGCCGTGATCGTTACGGTTTTCGCCGATTCTGCGGCAAAATATTTGAGCGAACGATTCTGGGACGAATAGCGATGGCGGAGACTTTTCAGCTTTGGATGAGTCACGACGTGGCGGAGCGCATTCGGCGCCATGGAGCTGAAACCTTTCCGCATGAGTGCTGCGGCGCATTGCTGGGACGCGACTCGGGGGCGGCTGAAAGACTCAGTGCGCGAGATGAAACGCCATCGAAGGAAACGCGCGAAGTATTGGAACTGTTTCCGCTCGTGAATCGCCGCGACGATTCGCCGCGCAACCGTTTCGCGGTGACGGCAGACGACGTGCGCGATGCCGAGAAGGCTGCCAGCCAGCATGGCTTGGAAGTCATTGGCTGGTATCATTCTCATCCCGACCACCCAGCGCGGCCCAGCGACTTTGACCGCGAACATGCGTGGCCGTGGTACAGCTACGTGATTGTCAGCGTGATGGCCGGTAAACCGGCGGATATGACATCGTGGCGGTTGAACGATGACCGGCTGAATTATTCGCCTGAAGGTATCGAAATCGGCAAAGGCGCTTTGGCATGAGTGAAGCGCATTTTGTTAAGCGGGCATGAATGACAGCGAGCACGACGGAGAAAAAGATGGCAGTGAAAGTAATTATTCCAACGCCGTTGCGGGTCTATGCAGGGAAAAAAGACTCTGCTGAAGTTTCGGCGCAGACAGTAGGCGAAGCGCTAGGCGGACTGACGACGCAATTCGGCGAACTTCGCAAGCATCTTTTCACTGACGACGGGAAATTGCGCAGCTTCGTGAATGTGTATTTGAACGACGAGGACATTCGCTACATGGCCAAGGAAGCGACGCCTGTGAAGGACGGCGATGTAGTCAGCATCGTGCCTTCGATTGCCGGCGGAAACAAGCCGGGCCGGTAGAGAGCGAAATTATTCACCAACTATTTATTCTTAGGAATCGGAGCAGAGAGTCATGGCAACAAAAACAGAAACGCTGGGCGTGAACGCGCCAGCCACAAGTTTGTCCAACGAGGAAATCCTTCGCTACAGCCGACACTTGATCATGCCGGAAGTCGGCATGGAAGGTCAGCTCAAGCTGAAAAACGCCAAAGTATTGTTGATCGGAACGGGCGGGCTCGGCGCGCCGCTCGGTCTGTATTTGGCGGCCGCAGGAGTCGGCAAACTCGGGCTGGTCGATTTTGATGTGGTGGATTTCACCAATCTGCAGCGGCAAGTAACTTTTGGCACCAGCGACGTTGGTAAGCACAAGAGCGAAGCGGCGCGCGCGCGGCTTTCCAATCTGAATCCGGACATCGAAGTGTTGAGCTTCGAAACGCAACTGACCAGCGCCAACGCGCTAGAACTTTTCAAAGACTTCGACATCATCGTGGATGGCACGGACAATTTTCCGACGCGCTATCTTGTCAACGATGCGTGCATTCTCCTCGGCAAACCCAATGTTTATGGCTCGATCTTCCGCTTCGAAGGACAGGCTACGGTTTTTGGCATGCCCGATGGCCCGTGCTATCGCTGCCTGTATCCCGAACCGCCTCCGCCGGGACTTGTCCCGTCGTGCGCTGAAGGCGGCGTACTCGGCGTGCTGCCCGGAATCGTTGGCTCGATCCAGGCGATGGAAACCATCAAGCTGATTCTTGGCGCGGGAGACAGTTTAGCCGGACGGCTACTTCTGTTCGACGCGCTGGGTATGAAGTTTCGCGAACTGAAGCTGCGCAAGAATCCCGATTGCCCGATGTGCGGAAAAAATCGCACCATCCACCAGTTGATTGACTACTTCGAATTTTGCGGGGTGCGCGGCGAAGAGGCGCCGGCGCCCGATCTGCAAGTTCCGGAAATGCTACCGCGCGAATTGAAAGCGCGTCTCGACCGCGGCGATGATCTCTACATCCTGGACGTCCGCGAGCCGCACGAATATCAGATTTGCAACATCAAGGGACACTTGTTGCCGCTGGGCGAATTGCCACGTCGCGTGCACGAACTCGATTCGTCGCGCGAAATCGTCGCCCACTGCCGCAGCGGAAAGCGTTCCGCTGAAGCCGTCGATTTCTTGCGTAAGGCGGGCTTCCGCAAGATTCACAACCTCAAAGGTGGAATTCTCGCCTGGTCGGATGAAGTCGATCCGAGCGTTGCAAAATATTGATTATGGCGAATGCCGCAACCAGTCCCGCGACTCGTATCTTCGACGAGTTGATGGAGCACAACAAGGGCTACGCCAAACGCTTTGACCTCGGCCATCTGCAAACGCCGCCCATCAAGAAGCTGGTGATCCTCACCTGCATGGATTCGCGCATGGACCTCGAGCAACTGCTCGGCTTAAGCGTGGGCGACGCGCACATGATTCGAAACGCGGGTGGCATTGCCACTGACGACGCGATTCGTTCGTTGATTCTTTCCACGCAATTGCTGGGAACTCGCGCCGTCGCGGTGATTCAACACACGCAATGCGGCTTGATGTCCATCACCGATGAAGAATTCCGCTGGAGACTCTCCACGGAAACAGGACACGATGCGTCGCACATGCGTTTCCACGCTTTCCGAGACATCGACCAGAACATCGCTGACCAGGTTCTGCGCATCCGCAAAAATCCATTTTTGCCCAAGCAGGTTCACGTGCGCGGGTACGTCTACGATGTCGCCACTGGCGCGCTGCGCGAAGTTGTTGTGTCCTAATCAATTTTTTCCAATGACCGCGACAGTGAACTAGACTGTCGCTGGTTCGCGCTTTTTCAATTCTTCCGTTATGATTTGCAGTGTGCCGCTACTTGCGGTCCGGAGACGGAATGCCCTCGACAAAAATCACGATCAATAACAATGGCAACATCCGCGTCGAAGGCGACTTCGAAATTGTCGATCCGCAGGGCAACGCTTTCGGACTTGCCGGACGCACCGTAATTAGCCTTTGCCGCTGCGGCCAATCGAAAAACAAGCCGTTTTGCGATGGTTCTCACAACGCAGTCGGCTTCAATGACCCCGTAGTCGCTCGCGATTTGCCTGCTCCGAAACCAAAAATCTAGCCGATTCAGTGCTCCGAAATAGGTGAGACTGTCTCAGGTTGAGACAGAATGGTGCGGCTTGTTCAAAAGTGTCTAATCCCCACGTAACTCTAACGGAACAAAACAGTTATTCTTTCCGAATGTGAGAATTCTCCGATTCTCACTGTCTCGGAGTTGCGATTCGAACCGCTGCCCATATTCTCGTCTCTGCGTAAGCCTAATGGTATCAATCAAATGCAAGACGCCTATCCAGTCAGTAAGCGGTCATTGGCGTGCATTTATCAGGGCTTGCCGCGTTTCTTCGGGTATTGGGGGTTTTCTTGGGAAGTTGGTTCAAAATCGTTGGCGAGCTGCGCAAGCGCCCGGCTCTTGTTTGGGCAATAGGAGTTTCCCTCGCGGCGGTGTTGTTCCTGACGGGGCTCTTCTACCTTCGCAACGCAAACGTTTCCGGCAGCTATCAGACCTATCTTTATGTAGAGGTTGGCGGCACTCTTCTCAGTTTCTGCTACGCAGCCAACGCGTTGGTTCGCTTTCGCGGCACGCATGATCGCACCGCGCTCATCCTGTCTTTCGGCTTCGTACTGTCCGGGTTAATCGAAACGGTCGGCTACTTTCAATTCAGTCATATTCTCCACATTGGCGGCGCGGGACTGCATATCCCTCTCGGTTGGATGGTCAGCCGCACTTTGCTGGCTGTCCTGCTACTCGCTGCAATCGGTGTGGAGAAATACACGCCAACCGCGCGCCAGCCGAGCAAAGAGATCGCCATCGCTCTACTGGTTGTTGCGCTAGCGGCGTATGCCACCAGCGCCGCGTTTCTCGCTGCGCCGTCCGCACCCATCGCGCATCCCACGCATATTCTTTCCCGCGTGTGGGATTTGCTGCCCGCTCTGCTGTTCCTTGCGGCTGCCGTGGCGTTTTTTCTGCGCATCAAGAAAGACGAAAAATCGGCGTCCGTTTTGGATTACTCACTTTTTCTGGTCGCTTCGATGAATGTGGTGTGCCACATCGCGGCTGCGGTTTCCCGGCATCTTCTGGACGGACCATTTTTCCTGGCCGAATTGAGCAAAACGGCTGGTTACGTGGCGATGTTATTTGGAGCCATGCTGGATCAGGCAAGACTCTTCGACCAAGTTCGCACACTCGCCGTCAGCGATTCCTTGACCGGTCTGGCAAATTACCGCCGCCTGCTGAGCGTGATGGAAGCGGAACTGGATCGTTCGCGCCGCACGCAGCGCCCGTTCAGCGTCGTGCTTTTCGATATGGACGGCCTGAAAAGCATCAACGATCAATATGGCCATCTCACCGGCAGCCGCGCACTGGTTCGGCTGGGCAAAATTCTCCGTAATCATTGCCGCGCGATTGATACTGCTGCGCGCTACGGCGGCGACGAATTTGCCATCGTTTTTCCAGAGGCCGATTCCGACATCGCCACGCGTATCGTAAATCGCATTCACGAAAAAATGTCTTCGGAAGCCGAGGTGCCCGCTCTTTCCGCCAGTGCCGGAACCGCTTCTTACCCCGCGGATGGCGACACTCCGGAAAAATTGCTCGCCGCCGCCGATCGTGCTCTTTACCGCATGAAGCATCACGGCAGCAGTAGCAGCATTCAAAATCTTTCGCGCATTGCCGCGTGTCTCTAGAGGATATGGACCAGACCATGACCAGACAGCCTAGCCAAGTCCATCCCTACAATCGCACCGAGCGCCGCATTCCCATGGAGATTGGCGTGTTTCTAGAAGGCAACCGGCAAGCGCCCGGCGCCGAATCCACATTTACGGAAAATGTCAGCGAACGTGGCGCGCGCGTGGTCAGCTCGCGGCGCTGGGAGCCCAATGACCGGCTCACCCTCAGTTCGCGTTCCGGAGAGTTTCGTTCCTCGGCCCGGGTGGCCTACTGCCAACCGATGCAAGGCGACGGCTTTGCCGTCGGCGTGGAGTTCCTCGAGCCGCGAGGGCGATGGGTTGTTCAAAATGCCAGATAGCTTGGCCGAACGGCGTAGCGGAAAGGGAGGGGAACCGAGGGAACATCAACAGGCGAATGTAGATTACTAGCGCGTAGTAAAAAACTTTGAAGCGCCGGGTGGATCGAGAAGGAGCCGCCTGGCGCTTCTCTTTTTAGCCCGCAAAATTTTGCCGCTGTGAGTTACACCACTTTTTTCGCTTTCTGCGTCAAGACTTGGTTCTTAAGGGAAATCGCCCGTCGCTAACTCTCTGATAGGCGTTCAGCGTATTTTCCACCATTCGCCCGGCGGAAAATTTATCTTCTATAGTTTGCCGCGCATTTCGGCCTAACTCGGCCCTCTGCGAGTCATTCGTCAACAGGCGCAATAATCCATCCGCGACCAGTTCAGGATCTGATTCTGCAACGAGCAATCCATTTTCGTCATTGTGCACATATTCCGGCACGCCGCCGCTCGCGACTGCCAGCACCGGAAGTCCCCACGCCATTGCGGCCAGCAACGACGTGCCAAGCGGTTCGGCCAGCGATGGGAAAACAAAAATATTCAATGCCGCGTACACCAGTGATATATCTTCCACGAACCCCGCGAAAATAACGGCGCCCTGCAAGTCTAATTGTTTCGCCAATGCTTCCAGCCGCTCGCGGCACTGCCCATCGCCCGCCAGCAGCAATCGCGTTCCGGGAAATTTCGCGCGTACTTCGGGCATCGCACGCAACACGGATTCCTGTCCTTTTTCCGGCAGCAGGTATCCGACACAACCAAGCAAACGTTCGTTGCCGGCCACGCTCCAGTGTTGCCGCGCGCGTTCGTGCGCTTCCGGCGTAATCGCTGGTGGCACTTCCACTCCTTCGTACACCACTTCCACTTTGTCAGCGGGAAGCCCGGACTCGATAACGCTCGCCGCGACAAAACGAGAAACTGCCAGAATGCGCCGCGCCATCAGGTAGCGGCTTCGCGCAATCGCATTGTTCTGCAGCGGATACGCCACGCGCCGCGATGTCACCACGGGAACTTTCCGGTGCGCAGCGGCTAACCAGGCCGCTGTCAGCGCGTGCGGTTCGTTCGCATGCACAACCCCGAATTTGTTCTGGGAAAGAAGCTTGCGCAGCAGCACCGCTGCGCGCGCCCGCTTGGCCCGCGCGGCTACTTCGTGCACTTGAATGCCTGCTTGTACCGCTCGCCGCGCCAGCGGTGAGTCGCGAATCGCCACCAGTTGCGCATCATGCCCGCACGCGAGCATTCCTTTGGCCGTCAGCAGCGCCTGATTCTGCCCGCCGCGCCACTCAGTCTCCAAATCCACAATCAGCGGAATCATCCGGGCATGCTCCGCTGATCGCGCTGTGCAGCCAGCAGTTTGCCCAGTTTTCCATATTTCAATTTGACGCTGCGTGCGGCCATTTGTGAAATCAACGCGCCGCGATAGCCATCCAGAAATCCGCCGCGCAGAACAAAATTCTGGAAAAAACTCCACGGCGTGGCCAGCCACACTGCAGGCCGCCAGCGTTTTTTCCCGTTCTCAAGCAACTGCTGCGCCGCTAGCGTCGAGTAGCGCTCGACTTTCTCTTTATGTTCGGCAAGCGTGCGCACCGTATAGTGCAATAAGTCTCCTGCCAGCCGTCCAGGTGCGCCTTCGAAACGCAACGCCTCATGAACCAGTCCCGTGAATTTCGCCGTGTCTCGCCGGTACAACCTTCGCTGCCAGTCCGGATACCATCCAGAATGATGGATCCACTTGCCCAGATACCACGTACGCCGCGCCATCTCGTAAACATTTGCCTTGGGCGTGTGTTTTTTCCAGCTCAATAGCGCAGTCTGCAATTCGCTGCTTACTTCTTCATCCGCCCCCAGCACAAAAATCCACTCGTTCGCCGTGCGTGATGCGGCGAAATTCCTTTGCTCGGCATATCCATTGAACTCGCGCGTGATGAAAATGGCGCCGTATTTTCGGGCGATCGCTTCCGAGCCGTCCATGCTCCCGGAATCCACAATTACGATTTCGTCGACGATTTCCTGCAGCGACGCCAGCGCGCGGGGCAGATTGTGTGCTTCATTCAGTGTAATCAGGCACGCGGATAGGCGATTCATGGCGCGGAAGTCTCTAGGAGGCAGTTTAAGTATCGCATAATCCCGGTCGCGCGCCTTCTGTCTGGCCGCGGCCTCTGTGATAGCATTGTTGTTCGATTCATTCTCAGGAGAACTCGTGTGCCCGAACATCTTTCGCGCAAGGAACTAAAGCAGGACAAATTCCGCGAATCGCTGGAGCACGGCGCTGAGGCCGTCTACTCTCACAGCCAGGCTGCGGCCATTCTCGTTGCGGTGGCCATTGCTGTGGTATTGGTCTACGGTGGCTGGAAGTTTTACAACGATCGTCAGACCGTCCTCGCTTCTGCCGCCCTCGATGACGCTATGAAAATTTATAACGCGCCCATCCGCCAGGCCAACGTGCCGGTCGAACCCGGCGAGCTCACGTATCCCGATAACCAGACTCGCTCGCAGGAAGCGTTACAAAAGTTTACCGCTGTGGCGGATAAATTCCCCAGCACCAATCCGGGCAAGCTGGCTCGCTACTATGAAGCGTTGACACTTCTCGATCTTGAGAAGCAGAATCAGGCCCTCGAAGCGCTGAAAAAAGTTGTGGGTGGCAGCGACAAGGAACTCTCCGCGATGGCGCAATATCAGATGGCAAACATATACGCGCGTACTGGAAAAACTGACGACGCCATCAAGACCTACCGCGCCGTCGCCGACTCGAAATCCGTTCTCGTTCCGAGGCCCTTGGTTCTGATCGAACTCGCCGACCTGTTCAGCCAGAGCAAGCCCGCAGAAGCTGCTGCCCTGTACGAACAGATCAAAAAAGAATATCCAAGTTCCGCGGTTTCCGAGCGCGCCGACCGCGGACTCGATATGCTCGCTGCTCCTAAATCCTGACGCGTTTGCAGGAATCCTATACTCGGTGGAGCGGACCATCCCGAATCCCTCCTCACTTTCGAATCTTGCCATGCGCGAAGAACTTTCGCGCGGGCGCCGCTTTCATGAACCCCGTCATCGGTACCGCACCGAATATTCGCGCGACCGCGATCGTATTATCCACTCGCGCGCTTTTCGCCGCCTCGAAGCAAAAACGCAAGTTTTCACTACTCGTTATTCCGATCATTTTCGCAATCGCCTGACGCACACGCTTGAGGTCACGCAAATCGCGCGCACCGTCTCCGCCGCGCTCGGTCTGAACAGCGAACTGGCGGAAGCTCTAGCCTTGGTGCACGATATCGGCCATCCGCCCTTTGGCCACGCCGGCGAGCGCAAGCTCAACGAACTTATGCAAGCGCACGCCGCATCATTCGACCACAACCTGCATGCCCTGCACATCGTCGAGCGCTTCGAACATCGCTACTTGGAGTTCACCGGCCTCAATCTCACCTTCGAAGTGCGCGAAGGCATCATCAAACATTCGCGCGATTATCAGCCTGGAGCGTCACCGGATCTCGCCGAATATCTTCTCGATCTCCGGCCGCCGCTCGAAGCGCAGCTCATCGACTGGGTGGACGAAATTGCCTACAACACGGCCGATCTCGATGATGCGCGCGAAGCCGAACTTCTCGATTTCGATCTTCTCCGCGCCGAGGTGCCGCTATTTGCGCAGGCCTACGCTTCCGTGGACCGCGCTCATCCAATTGCGAAAGAAAAACTAAAATTCAGCGAAGCTCTCAAGGACGTTCTCAATGCGCTCGCGTCCGATTTGATCGAGACGACCGTTGCGCGCAGCATGCAATCGGGAGTTAGTTCGGTCGAGGAAGTTCGCCGCCGGTCTGAGCGTCTGGCCGGGATGAGTCCGCAAATGTCCGCGGAAAACGCGCGCCTGAAACATTTCCTGGTCGCAAATCTCTATAGCAACCCGGTCATCACCAGCGATCGCGATCAGTCCATCGAATGCCTGGCGCGTCTTTTTCATTTTTACCTGGGCAAACTCGAATCGATGCCGCCCGACCATGAACAGCTCGCGCTCACTGTTCCCCGCCACATCGTGGTTTGCGATTACATCGCGGGCATGACCGATCAATTCCTGCTGAAACAATATCGCGACCATTTTGCCGGTACCGCATTTTCTTCCATCGCACCCGCTTGAGCACTTGCTTCGCAGGCCCTGCCAAATCCATCATTAAAGCGTGGTTCCTCCAGCCGATCAGGAGCATGCATGGTAAGACTTTGCACCATCCTACTCGCGTCATTGCTGTTGCCTACCCTCGCCTGCACTGCGCAAATTCCGGGCGTGCCTTCCAAACCGGCTGCCAAACCAGCGCCGGTCCCTGCTACAGCAGCAACTGATCCGCTCGCCAGAGAAACGCCGCGCGGCACGATAATGGGTTTTCTTCACGCCGCGCAGGATGAAAATTACTCTCTCGCAGCACAATACTTCCAGCCTGCTACCGGGCATCATCGCCTCGATCCCACGGAAGAGCAGGACCTTGCCGCGCAACTTCTCGCCGTCATCAATCAGAAAATCCTCACCTCATCTCTCGAATCACTCAGCGACGATCCGCAGGGCCGGCTCGATGACGGGCTTCCTCCCAATCAGGAACTTCTCACCGGCGTCCGCGAATCCAGCGGCGTATTCTCCATCGCACTGTTGCGTCTTGACGATGATCACGGCACCAAGCTCTGGTATATCTCCCGCAAGACCCTGGACACCATTCCCGAAGTTTACGATTCGCTGCAATTTTCTGAACTTGAAAAAAAGCTTCCTCCCGACCTCACAAAACATCGCATTCTCTCCATGCCGCTTTGGCAATGGATTGCCATCCTGGTGGCTATTCCGCTGGCTGTTCTTGCCGGCTGGATCCTTTCGCTCGGTCCACGGCTAGCTGTCCGTTATTACAGAAAAAAGATCGATCCCGCCGCGGTGCCCGCGCACACTCTCATCCACGTCGGCCCGGACACACTGCTGCTTGCTGCTCTGGTCCACTACGTTTTTGTTTTTTACATCGGCGCGTCCATCGTCTATCGGCAATACTATCGCCGCGTCATCTGGATTTTTCTTGCCGTGGCGTTTTACTGGCTGGTGATTCGCATCACCCGCGAGGTTTTCGAGCGTCTTGCCAACCGCCTCACCTTGCGCGGAAGGATGGCCGAGCGTTCCATCGCGTCTCTTGGGCGCCGCGTTCTTGAGGTTGCTATTTTTGTCCTCGTCGCCCTGATCGTACTTAACGGACTCGGCGTCAATGTCACTGCCGCTCTCGCCGGTCTGGGCATCGGCGGCCTGGCCATCGGTCTCGGCGCGCAAAAGACTTTCGAAAATCTGCTCGGTGGTATTTACATCCTGACCGACAAAGCCCTTGTGATCGGCGATCCTTGCCGCATCGGGGATCAGCGTGGCGTTGTCGAGGACATTGGTCTCCGTTCCACGAAACTCCGCACCGAGGATCGCACGGTCGTCACCATTCCCAATGGTACCGTCGCCACAGCCGTCCTCGAAAATTACCGCCAGCGCGACAAGATTCTTTTTCGCCAGTTGCTCCGTCTCCGGTATGACCTTTCCTCCGACCATCTTCGCTACGTTCTCGATGAGGCTCGCGCAGTGCTCGAGCGAAATAACCACGTCGAGAATGCGACTTCGCGCGTTCGTCTTCTCCGCATGGCGGAATATTCGATTGAAGTGGAAATTTATGCCTACATTCTTGTGCGCGACTACGCCGAATTTCTAGCCTTGCAGGAAGAACTCATTCTTGCCATCGTGGAGGCAATTGAAAAAACTGGCGCGGCCATCGCTCTTCCTTCCGTTGGACCCATCCTGACGCAGGACGCCTGGATTGACCCGGAAAAGGCAAAAGCTGCCAAAGAGCGCTTCGAAAAATCCCGCGCTTCCCGCACATCCGACAGCGATTCGCCCCCCGAGTGATTTATTCTCACCAAAGCCGCCTGATACGTACTTTTCGACAAGGCGCTCCCTCGGAATATACGAAAAAATGGGAATATGCAAAAAATAGAAGTGTACGAAAAAATCGAAAAGTGCGAAAAACGCCCGTTATTCCGAGCGCAGCGAGGAATCTCTATTGTTTTTTTTTGCTGACTCGATGTCTATTCTTGCGTGGCGAACGTATTGCAGGCCGCGATTGACCCGCTATCAAATCCCTGCTGAAACCAGTGCATTCGCTGGGCTGACGACCCATGTGTGAACGAATCCGGCGTCACGTGCCCGGTGGACATTCTCTGCAAACGATCGTCGCCCACCGCCGCCGCCGCTCCCAGTGCCGACTGTATGTCCCCCTGCTCCAGCAAATTTCGTTGCTGCGTCGAATGCGCCCACACCCCCGCGTAACAGTCGGCCTGTAATTCCACCTTCACAGAAAGCGCGTTATCCATGTGCCGGTTTCCCTGGTTCATCCGGCGCACTCGAGCCTCGGTGCCGACGATTTTCTGAATGTGATGGCCGACCTCGTGTGCCAGCACGTACGCCTGCGCAAACTGTCCCGGTGCGCCAAATCGTTGTTTCAATTCATCGTAAAACCCAAGGTCAATGTAAACTTTTTCATCTTGCGGACAATAGAACGGTCCAGTGGCTGACTCTGCGGCGCCGCATCCCGATTGCGTGTAGTTCCTGAACAAAACCAGCTTGGCGTGGCGGTAGGGCTTTCCCGCTTGTTCCGGCAAAATTTGCTCCCACGTTTTTTGCGTGTCGTCCAGAACGAAGGACACGAATTGTACCAGCGGCTGTTCCTGCTGGTCGCGGGCGCGATTTGGCTGCCTGACGACTGGCGCATTCGGAGAACCACCACCACCGCCGCCGAGCAAAGCGAAAAAATTCTGCTTAAACACCAGGCTCAGCACCAGCAGAATCAGCGCCCCGCCGATCCCCAGGTGCATGCCGCCAAACTGAAATCCCCCGCCGCCCCCACCTCCATCTTCGTCGCGGCGATCTTCAATGTCCTGGCTCTCTCCGCCTGGTGTCCATTTCATTCGGTTCTCCCGCTGCAAGCTTTTGCGCCGATGGTATCACGCCGTATTCCGGCTTCGTGTGACTTGTCTGAACAAGTGGTGTGAATTATCGCTGAAAGAGCCGGCATTTATTAAGTGAGAGTGTCCGGTACTAGAAATTCACGGGATCGGCACTAATTAACTGCAATACCTTTTGCTTCGCTTCCTCCAGAGTGCTCTCTGTCAGGTCGATCTCGTCTATCTTCCGCGCCAGTTCATTGAGACCCAAATTCTCCGATAGCCAGATCGAAAAGTCGTTGCTTTGCTGACCCAGCCTGGCCTCCGATGCCACAAAGTGCAGATAAAACGATTCGTTGCTCATGCTCTCGATGCTCGTGCCCAACTCTTTCAGTGTGCTCGCCGTCAGATTCAGCGGTACGTTCAACTCCAGTCCTTCGCAAAAACAGAACGGACTTGATGCCAGCTCGTCCGCGCATTCCGGATAGGCCGCAATGTAATCTCTCACCGTCGTCTGCAAATCGTTCCGCATTTCTTCGATCGAAGCGTAATAGCGTTCATCCAGCGCCCCCAACAGTTCCGCCAACCCTTCGCAATTTGCCGGCCCATGCGCCCACTTCGCAAAGTCATTTGACGCCCTGCCCGCCAGATCCTCTTCGCTTCCTAACGCTTCCACCATATGGTGATAAATGGATTCGTCCGAGCATCGCTCAACACCCATCACCAGCTCTCGTACTGTATTTGCTTTCTGATCTCCAATGCGCGTCACGTGTGCCACCGTGAAGAATTGGAATGGCTCAACTGCGGCGGTGCGTCCTGTCTTGGTCATGGATGTACTTCCTCGGGTTCCTCGCCGGGCGTTACGAGGTTTTCCTGGCGTTCCGGTGTGTCGATACGAATCTCTGTCAGGTCGGACAGCAAATTAGCCGCCCACCGGTACACGTTGTAGTCCTTCACTTTCGTCCGCATGCGGTACATCCTCGCCGCTTGTTCATCGTCCGGCATTTCCAGCGCGCGCAAAATTGCCACCGCGGTTTGTTGCACATCGTACGGATTTACCTGCAGCGCATCCGTCAACTCCAGTGCGGCTCCTGCAAACGTGCTCAAAATCAGCACTCCGTGCTCGTCATCCCGCGATGCCACGAACTCCTTTGCCACCAGATTCATTCCATCGTGCAGCGAAGTCACCATGCACACCGATGCCGCGTGATAAAATCTGGTGATCTCATGATGAGAGTGGTGTTTCTTCAACAGTACGATCGGTTTCCACTTTCCCGATTGGAATCGGGAATTTATTCGGTCCGCTTCCGCTGTCACTTCGTCCAGAAATTGCTGGTATCTTGGAATATCCGTGCGGCTTGGCGCTCCAATTTGCACAAACGTAAATCGCCGGTGATATGCCGGATTCATTTCAATAAAACGTTCGATTCCACGGAAACGTTCCAGAATTCCCTTCGTATAATCCACGCGGTCCACTCCAACGCCCAGCAGTGAACCTTCAACCCCCAATTCCTCGAACAGCTTCGCCCGCTCTGCCCCCGCGCTTCGCCATTCTTGCTTCGGCTTTCCGTCAGGAAACGCCACGCTGATCGGGTACGGTCTGACCCGTGTGACATGTCCCTGCCGATTGACGGCGAAACGATCCCATTCCGTCAGCGCTTCCACCGAACGGTCCACCGTTTCCAGAAAATTGTTGCAATGCGTCTGAGTATGAAATCCCACCAGGTCCGCACCCAGCAATCCGTCCAGCAGTTCGCGCTGGTACGGGCAAATCGCAAAAACTTCCGCATTGGGCCACGGAATGTGCCAGAAAATCGCCACTCGCGCGTCCGGTCGCGCTTCCTTCACCATTTTCGGCAACAATGCGAAGTGGTAGTCCTGGGCCAGCACGATTGGCGCTTCCACTCCTTCCATTTCCTGCAATACCGCGTCTGCAAATCGCCGGTTCGCTTGCTGGTATTGCCGCCAATCCTCCGGCCGGAACGTTGGCCTGGTGTGCGCGATATGGCAGAGCGGCCACAGCCCTTCGTTTGCAAATCCTTCGTAATAACCTTTCACTTCTTCTTCCGTCAGCCACACCCTTCGCAACGTATAGCTCGGCAAATCTGGCGGCACTCGCAGCCGGTCCGATTGATCCACCGTTTCGCGGTCCGCGCTTCCGGAGCCATGCGCCACCCACGTGCCGTCGCTCGCCTCTAGCACCGGTTCCAGCGCCGTCACCAATCCGCTCGCTGGCACCAGCACTTCCGGACCTCGGTCGCCCTTCTCGTGCATGTACGGCTCGCGATTCGAAACTACGAAAAGCGGTTTCCCTTTCAATTTACTTTGCAAGCTGATCCGTAAACGTTCCGCGGTCCATACCGAAGCGTGCGTCTCCCGCAACTGTGCTTCTTCGGCTGCCGCTGCCCGGGCCGCGCCCAGATCGCGCGCCAGGTGCGTCATTTCCCTGTTTAACTGGTCGAAGATTTCGCCCTGCGGCAACGAGGCGGGTATTTGTGTTTCGCCGGCGCGCAGCGTCCGCAGCCACTTTGCCGTGCGCACCAACGGTTCCAGAAATGTCGAGCGCACCAGCACCAGCGCCAGTCCGCTGATCAGTAGCGTTTCCAGCAGCGCCGTCAACAATGCGTCCCGAACAGTTAGTAGTACTCGAAAGTTAATATAACCTGTCTCGAAGATTATAAGCAGCGTCCCGGCGGTCTTTCCACCGCGTTGCAGCGGAATTGCGTACAGGTAGACCGGAGCATCATTTACGATACTGAACTCGCTTTGTGTGGCGTTCTTCGCGATGCTGCGTTTCGCCGTCTCCGGCGCTTGCTTGAACTCGTCCTCCAGCGATGATGTCATTGCCCGCAAATGTCCGTCCGCCTCGTACACCGCGATGCCTTTCATGTGCTCGCGCTGCGCGAACCGGTCCACCACTCGCTGCATCGCTTTTTCCGAGGTACGGTCGTTTTTCTCAAACAGTGGGTCGATCGCTTCTTGCAGGCTCTCCGCCAGCCCGTCTGCGTGTCGCATTAAATCGCTTCGCAGATTTCTTCGTTGCGTCCTCACCTGGTACGCCGCAAACAACAACGACACCAGTGCCACGCTGATGATCAACGGCAGAACGAGTTTCAGTGTCGTCCGCAATCTCTATCCCTTTCTCAGGATTGCTGCCTTGCAAATCGCCTGCGGAGCGCGGGCCGGGTTTTTTCCGCGCCTGAGAACTACTTGAGAATGCGAAGTGTTCGTCTTCGCCGGACCAGGCTGGGAGCCCGCCTTATTGTTGATAAATCCAGATGGATGCGTGCCCTAGGGTTTCCGCGTCGTCTCTCAGCAGTCTCTTAAGCTTTTTGCTTATTCTTTCTTCTTGATAGTTAAGTTCTCGGTCAATTCTCGCCCCGCAGCGGCGATTTCCATATCGCCACGGTGAAAAATGCCATGAAGATCGTAGCCACGGCGCAGATGGTCCGTAATTTCATGAGTGAGGCCTCCTGAACGATTCAGCAAAAGATGATTGTCCGTTTACTTCTTCGCATGAAGCCTGCCAGGATCTAGCCTCGCCGTCAGCTTTTTAACACCTTTACTATCAGGCGGATACTGGGAATTCCCTGTACGCCTCCTGCGTACTAGGACTCTATGCTCCGTGCAAAAATTCCGCACCCCCTCCCGTCCATACACGAATCCCAAACTTCCCACGAATGGAGGCTCTCACGCCGGAAATGGCCCAATCACTTCAATTTCGATATTCTAATCGAGGAGCGGCAAACGCCTTTTCCCTACGGCGTAGCGACATATCGTGCCCCACCTTGCCAAGCCATAACGAATACCAGCCGTGATGAATGAATGTCCATATCCGCTCACTTCAACTTCGCGTATTCAGCTTTCGCCGCAGCCAGCAGCGGTAATCCCGCGTCGGCATCCTTCCACGTAACAAAAAAATCCTGGTAAGCCGCCCGCGCCTTCGCCGTATCTCCGTCCATCGCGTAAGCCCGGGCCACATAAAGCTGCGATAGCCAGCAGCTCGGATTCTGCCATCCTTGATTTTTCAACTTCATCGCGGACTGAAATTCCCTTTCCGCGTCTTGCGGTTGATGATTCTGAAGAAATGCCTGTCCACGCAGCGCCAGGACCTCGGCGTCACCATTGTCATACGAAGAAGCGGACTTCAAGAGCTCCAGTGCTTTGGCGCCGTTCCCATGATTGATTTCGATCCTGGCACGGACGGCAGGAAGATAAACCGCTTGAAACCAGGTATCGTGTGGCCGTTTGTGCGAAAGATCATCAATCATTCGCATCGCTGCGCTCTCGTTTCCGGTCAAGACGTAAACATTGGCAACGCATATGGCCACATCCGGACTCTGCGAAATTCCAAGGGCCCCGCCGGCATCAATCTTCTCCCGGCTCGTCCCGCCGACAAGCGCACTCAGCCAGGCTTTGCGGCATGTCGCCTCGGCCTGCGATTCGGAGTATCTTTCGCGCCGCGAAATTTCCTCCGCCTGTGACAAAAACTCCAGCGCTTTTCGCAGTTGCCCGTGACCCGCAGCTCTGCTGGCCTGGCTGAATGCCAAAAAGTTCACCGAGCCAGGATCCCGTTTTAAGACGGCCGATTCCTTTTCCAGAGTCTCCGCGTCTCCTTCGGCCAATGCATTGAGCGCCAGCATGGAGTGCAGCACAATCGAGTCATCGGTTTTTTGCAAGCCGCTCTTCGCGATGGCTTTGGCTTCTTCGAATCGCCCCATCGCTGTGTAGGCGTACGACGCGTTTAGGTATCCGTAGCTGGAATCCGGCGCGGCGCGGATGCCTTCCAGCGAGAATTGCAGGTCCTTCTCGTATTCTCCAAGCTGATCATAGATCACCGCGAGATTCGAGTCAGGAGCCTCATCGTTGGGATACGTCTGATGATATAGCTGCCACGTTTGCTCGCTCTGCTCGATATCGCCGATCGCATGGTAGTAATGTCCAGCGATGTACAGCCGCTCGCGCTCGCTGGCCCGGTCTTTCAAGTCGAAGGCCTGCTTCAAGTACTGCTCATAAAGAGCCATCTGTCCTAAGTTATGGTAAGTGGTACCAAGGTAGGCGTGCGCCGAAGCAAAGTTCGGGTCCAGCTCGATCGCGTGTTTCAGCAGAGCAACGGCGCCGGACTCGTTCCCCTTCAATCGCGCCGCCGTTCCTTCGCTGTACGCCTTCAGCGCCTCCAGCGAGGAAGTAGTCGCTTCATCCAGCGGCTTGTCAAACTTTTTTACGGAGGCCAGCGACTCGCCAAGCTTTCCACGCATGGCGGAAACGGCCGTGCCAAGTGTGCTCAGCACGTCTTCTTTCTTCGAAGCTTGCAGCTGCTCTTGAGCGATGTTGTCGCCATTCGCTGCGTTCACCGCGTTCAGCGTGATGACATACTGGCTTCCTATCGAAGCGATCGAGCCGGTCAGCATCGCCTTGATCGCGTTCCTCGAACAAATCTGGCGCCCAATGTCGGGAGTAATGCGCGCGTCCGGCGTCTGCCCCATCAATTTCAGTGTTTGCTGAATCTTCTGATCCGAAACCACGTTCAGAAATGGTGATTGACCCAAGCCCACCGACGTTGCGCTCTTCAGCGTCCCGTCAAACACCGCATCGCCCGTGGTGTTGGTGAAGTCCGTAACCAGAATCGCATCTCTTTCGCTGAGCCCGCGCGCCGGCCGCTGCCAGAAGAAGATCCCCGCGGCTACCAACATCACGGCAGCCACGATTCCGCCCCACACGCCCTTGCTCGTCAGCCACGTCGGCACGGTGATCGTGGTTGACCCAGAGTTGTTCGATCCCGATTTCGCCGAGCCGGATTTACCCGCCATCTTTTCTTCCGAAGATTTTGCAGATGCTGGCACAGCGTCGCTTGCGGCGGACGGTGCGCCCGTCCGCGCAACATCCGGCGAAGCAGGCCCTGCCGGCACATCGGAATCATGCAGCGCCGCCGGCACCGCGCGGCTCGTCGTATCACGCTTCAATCGCGCGAGATCCGCATGCATCTCCGCTGCGCTTTGGTAACGCAAATTGCGATCCTTCTCCAGCGCTTTGCCGATGATGTCTTCCAGTTTTGCCGGCAAATCCGGATTCAGCCGCATCGGTGGCGTTGGGTCTTTCTCCAGAATCGCGTTGAAAATTACCGCCGACGTATCTCCGCGGAACGGCAACGTTCCCGTCGCCATTTCGTACAGCACCGTCCCAAACGAAAATAAATCTGTCCGCGCATCCAGCTCTTTTCCGCGCGTCTGTTCCGGCGACATATACGCCACCGTCCCAATTGCCGTGCCTGGGCTGGTCAAATGATCGCCGTCCAGCGTATCCGCGGCCGTCGCGGCTGACTTGCTTGACGAATTCGCCGCCGTCGTAATTTTCGCCAAGCCAAAATCCAGAATCTTCGCGTGCCCCCGCCTACTCACAAAAATGTTGGCCGGCTTGATGTCCCGGTGCACGATGCCTTTTGCGTGCGCCGCTTCCAGCGCCTCGGAAATTTCGATTGCCAGCGCCAGCAGCGTATCCGTCTCCATCGCTCGCCCGGCCAGCGCATGCTTCAACGTCACGCCTTCCAGAAATTCCATGGCGATAAACGCACGGCCGTCCTGCTCGCCAATATCATAAATAGTGCAGATATTTGAATGATTCAGCGCCGAAGCCGCCTTGGCTTCGCGCTTAAATCGCTCCAGCGAATGTGGGTCTTGTGCCAGCTCTTCAGGAAGGAACTTCAGTGCGACCGCTCGGTCCAGCCGCGTATCCTCAGCTTTATAAACCACTCCCATTCCGCCGCCGCCCAGCTTTTCCAGGATGCGGTAATGCGAAATAGTCTGCCCAATCAGCGAAGAAGTGTCCGCCATTTGCCGCCAATCTTAGAAGCTGCATCGACCCAAGTCAACGCGCGCGCACGCGCGCACGCTCGCCGTGTCAAGCCTCGTTAGAAATGTCCCCCTCTTTACCTCATTAGAAGTGTCCCTTTTTTGCTTTGATCGTTATTGACTCGATATTATTGACGCCCCATTTTATGCAGAAGGTTTTTGTGCCATTTTCGCGATAGAATCAGATGAAAGACTGAGATTGCTTATGCCCGTTGGACACCCAGACTTCACTCAGAAAAAGCCGCTCCAGCTTGTGTATCTGGAGCTCGGCGTTGGCAACGGCGGAATGCTACTCAGCATTTCCGAAGATGGTTTCCGTTTTCGTGCCGTGAGTCCGGTGCACGCGGAAACTATCATGCCTTTTGCATTTTCCCTCGATGGTAGGAACCGCCTGGAAGGCGAAGGAACCGTCGCATGGGTCGAGGAAGGCGGCAAAAGCGGCGGTATGCGTTTTACCGAAGTTTCTCAAGAATTTCGCGCGACCCTCAGTACCTGGCTTCGTTCGGATTCTTCGCATCATCCGGGCCGCGAAGTCACTCCAGGGGCCGCTGCTCCGCCCGACACCATGGAAACAATCCGCCAGGAATTGCGCTCCGGCTATCCGGCGCGGCCTGCGGAAGTGACGAGGTTCCCAGAACAAGAACCCGGAGAAAAACCGGAACAAAAACCGGAGCAAAAGACCGTTGCTCACACTGCCGCCGACAGGAATATTTCCGAAAAAAGAAATCCGGAAAAACCTTTCACTGAGAAAATTTCCGCACCAAAACCGAAACGAAAAGCGTTCGAAACTGCATCGGAAAAAATATCCGATACCACGCAACCGACAGATTCGCCATCGGCATTCTTGAAGCCGCCGAGCACAGCAAGAACGCCAAGCAGGCCGGCTGTGACGCCCGCCACTGATTTTCCGAATCAAACTGTTACGCGCGAGGCGCCGATTTTTCCTGCAAGTTCCCCGTTCCGCGGCCCTTCATCGAGCCCACCGGAAAGCCATGCTCCGGCGCAGTGGCCTGTTATTCCGCCGCTGGAAGATTCGTTTGAGCAAGCGTGGGAGCGCGCCAGAATCAGTTCGCCGCCAGATTCGCCGCATTTGAGCCGCGCTGCCGCAGGCAGCATTATCGCCATTGCGTTGGCGGTGATTCTGGGCGCGCTCGTGTATAACTTCCGGCAGGACATCGGCGGAATTTTTATCCAGCTCGGGCAATCGATCTCCGGCGAGAATCACCCGGCCGTGCCTCCGCCGGCACAGCAGGAAACGAAACCAGAGACAACGCCGCCGTCTGAAGTTCCGGGCCTGACACGAGGATCGCAGCCTGCGGATTCGCAGGCACAGAGCACGCCAGCGGAGTCAGGGAACGCTGCGTATTCGCCGGCGGCGAGTTCAGCAGATCGAAATTCGACGGTAGGTGCTGCAACCGGCGGACCGTCGGGCACGAAACCAGGCACAGCGCCAAGCGACGAGTTGCAGAGTTCCAGGCGCGCTGCTGTTCCACCAGTCGTACCGCCGGTTGTGAAGCCGCCGGAAAATTCCGCGCCGAGAGGTGCTGTTGATCCAGCCGCGAGAACCGGAGCGGTGTACGAGGGCATGACTGGCCAAGAAGAATTCCTGGTAGCCAGGGACATCCTGCGCGGCAGCAACCGCCAACAGGATTTATCCAGAGCAGTGATGCTGCTTTGGGCCAGCGTGAAAAAGGGCCATGTGCCGGCGGAAGTCACGCTTGCCGATTTGTACCGCCGCGGCGACGGGGTGGAAAAAAATTGCGACCAGGCGCGCGTTCTGCTGGTGGCAGCTTCGAAAAAAGGTAGTGTAGAAGCGCGGCAAATGCTGGAACAGATTGCCGAGCAGGGCTGCCAATAGAGCAGCCAGCGTGCGCGGTTAAGGTCTGGTTCGTGTTTTTCTGTCCCAACCTGCTGGCGGGACTGGCGGAGCCGGAGCGCTCGGAGCGGCGTCTCTTTTGGGAGCAGCGGATTTTTTGGCGACGGCTTTTTGCGTTGCGCTGAGCAGGTGCGATAGAAAAGTTTTTGGAACGTTGCGAATGATGGGATTGACGATCCACGCGAACGCAAACGGCACGGTACGGCTGAGTTCGATGGCTTCCACTTGAATATAGGTTCCTCCGTTTTTTTCCTCGATGTGCCACCAGGTGCAGAGCTTCCACAGATAGCCGCGTGAATCGGCGGGCGGAAGTTCATGCTCATTTGCAGTGCCGAAATCATCCACGTCGGCGACGCGAGTGGAGCAGGAGCGAAGTCGGGTGCGAGTTGGCGAGTAGTCCGTGGTGAGCGAAGCGAAATTGACGTTGAAGACGGCGGTGACGATGGTCTTGCTGTAAAACTGCAGAAAAACTTCGCTGGCGTTTCCGTTTTGCGAAAGCAGCCGTGATTGGCGGACGTCCGGAAAATAATTATCTTTCTCGTGGGCGTAATCTTCGAGAACGGATTTGGTTTGCGCCAGCGTAACGCCGGGAAGAAACGCGATGCCGATCCAGTGATGGATGATGCCGCCGGGCACGTGGATGTGGTGGTCGTCGTCCAGGGTATGCAGTTGTTCGAGATAGTATTCGCCGCGGCGGAGTTGCGCGTCGATTTCCTGCCTACGCGGATCGGGGAAGCGGTCAATATAGAGGAAGTGGCCGGCGAGAAGATCGGAGTCCATACGCGTTTCGGTTTTTTCGCGGTAATGGTCGAAGGCGGCGAGTGTTTCGGGCTTGGGCTCGTGGGCGCGAGCGAGCGGAGCAAGAAAGCAAATGGCGGCAGCGAGCAGGGTTGTGAAGAAGGATCGGGAGATGGCTGGCTGCACGAGACAAGTGTCCTGAAAACCTTTTCGATGCCAGGGTTTGCAAGTACAAACCCTGAAACCCCGTCTCCGGAATTGGATGAAGAGAGGAAGGGAGAGGTTAGGGTAAAAGACGGCGCCGGTTCCGTTTTAGAACAGCGGGTGTGCAAGAGCGGAGTCGTTTAAGCGAAGAGCGACGAGAGCGTGCGCCGGAGCAAGAGGTTTGACCGCCGGGCGCGATGTAAGGGTATGCCACCCCCGGTGTTTTTGCCTCAAGAGTAAGCAAGCGAAAAACAAGGAGATAGCAAAACTGCATGACCCAAGTATGCACAAGCGCGTCGAAGGAAAGGAGTTAGCTCTTTTTCTGGGGGCGGGTAGGAGGATGGTGGGATGCCGGAGGGCTTACAGGGAGCGTCGCGCTAATCACAAAGGAGCTCTACGCGATGCCGCAATCCAGGCTGTGCTCCCTTGCCTCTCCCGCGAGGAATTCTTCGAGACCTATCTCTAAGCGCTCGGCCGCGACGGACACCAAACCACTTGCAACCGCCGACTCGGCCATCCTACCCGTCTATACCCTTTGTCACCGCGTCTTTTGCGAATCGTCTTCGCGCGCCCGTTGTGTCCAATCCAATTTCATTTTTCTGCGGCGGCCATCTGCCCGCCAATGAGGAAAAGGCGAAGAGAGATTCTCACTGCGCAAGCCGACCGTCTCGCGGGAGCGATGCGGGAAGAAAAAATGTCGGCTTACTTCGCTCCCCGAGAAGCTCGCGACAAGCGGAATGACGAAGCAGTGAGAGAAGTCGGAAGACCTAGGTGCTAAACCGGCACCTGGGGCACCCGGCGGCTGAGCGGCGTGAACGAAATAGCACTCATAGAATCAATGCGTTACAGGCAACCCGGCAGCCGTATTGCCGCAAAGGTTGCGCGCAACGAAACGGTTTCTGCGGTGTTGTAGCATTAGGAACAGCTGACTCCACTTGGCGCGTCAGCAACGGATACTAGATACCATCCCACCCAGCTCATTCAACGTTGGGACCTCGTCCCAATTCATAGGAGGAGTGGAATCACCATGAAAACTACAACTGTGAGCAGCCTTGCTGCGGTCATTTTTGCTGGCGCACTGTTCGGCTACTGTGCCTCTGCAGGCGCTCAGTCGCAGGCGAGTTCCTCGACGAGCAGCAACACGTCGGTGCAAGCAGACAAGTCGGGTACACAAGTCTCGAATAGTAACGCGGCTTCGGGGTCCGCGAGCGCGGGCAACAATTCCGCCAGCCTTGCGAGCGGTACCGCCATCAATGCCGAGCTTTCGCAACCGGTCGATGCGAAGAAAAACAAGCCTGGCGATGCAGTCGCGGCGAAAACCACATCCGCGACCAAGTCCAACGGCAACGTGGTGATACCGAAAGGAACGAAGCTGGCTGGGCACATCAGCGAAGCCAAGGCTCGCGCGAAGGGTGAATCGCAGTCGGCTGTCGGAATTGTCTTTGACAAAGCAGTTATGAAGAACGGACAAGAGATTCCTCTCAACGTCGCACTGCAAGCTGTCGCTGCATCGCAAACGGCTGCAAGCAGTTCTGTCGCTCAAGATGACTTGTACGCGGGTGGCGGAGCTGTTAGCGGCGCCGGTGCGGGAGGTCGCGGATCGGGCGGAGGAGTACTTGGCGGCGCAAGGTCCACAGCGGGCGCAACGGCTGGAAGCGTGGCCAACACGGCGGGGAATGTCGAGGGAGTCGCGGGAGGGGCGATCAACTCCACCGCCAACGTGGCCGGTACGGCCAGCGGCGCCACCAGAGGCGCAGTTGGCGGCCTGAACGCGGCGGGAGAGTTGACTTCCAACAGCCAAGGCGTGTTCGGCCTGGAAGGACTGAACCTGAATTCCGCAACTTCGAACAGTACGCAGGGCTCGCTGATTACTTCAAGCAGCAAGAATGTGCACCTGGATAGTGGCACGAAGCTCCTGCTTGTGGCGCAGAGCGCGGCGTCTGTGGCGGGCGGCAAACCGTAATCGCATATTCTTCATCCTTTTGGTGCAACGCGTAGAAGAGGTGGTTTACGGCGGCGTGGTGTCAGCTGGCCGTCGTGAACCGTTCTCTTATGATTCCGGGGGCGTGGTAGGTGCCGGCAGAAGAGATTGACAAATTAGCTTCGTCGTTGCCGACGGACAAGGAGCTTGTCACTTACTGTTGGGGCCACGATTGACAGCTTTCCGCAGAGGTAGCTCTGCAGTTGGCAGAGCGCGGTTTCTACGTCAAGGAAATGAATGTTGGCTGGAAGGAATGGACCTACAACCGGCAGCCGACGCATGAGGGAAAGCGGATGGCGTGCGCTGCAGCTGCAGCAAATAATTTGCGTCCGGGAACACGGTAATTAGCGACTCTTCGAGGAATATGCGGCGAGGAGGAAAGAGGCCCCGGAGAAGGCCAGGGCTACGAAGAGGCTGATTAGTTCGTCAGCGTTGTGGGGGCTGGCGATTACACGCGGAGCGTGAAGCGAGATGACCCAGAGAAAGAACATCAGGCCGAGCAGGATTGAAGCGAGACGCGAGAAAAGGTGCGTGGCGATGGCCAGGCCTGAGGCGATGAACGCGGTGCCAGTGAAGTAGGCGAGGAAGAGATGGGCAGGCATCCACTTGGGGATGAGGAAGGCGATGTACGGGGCATAAAGATAGTGTTGAATGCCGAAAATGACCATCGAGAAAGCGTAGATGTAGCGTCCGATCACAGCCAGCAAAGGATTGACTGACGAGAGGAATTGGATCGAGGAACCTTTGGAGACAAGTGCCGCTAGGACGAAGGCGGCTCCTCCGAGGGCGAAAGTTTCGAAGGCGCGGGTGCGAATGTTGCCGTCGTGAATGATTCCTGAAAAATGTTTCGCGGCGTGCAGAAAGACTACGCTGAACATGAAGAGGAGGCCGAGGATTGTGGCCGAGAGGCGCGCTTCTTTATTGATTAGAAGGCTGATGCCGAGCACCAGCAGCGCGGCGCCGGTGACGTAGGAGAAAATGTGCTCGCCGTGCGTCCAGGGAGGGACGGGAGGCATGCCGCCCAGCCAGCGGCCGTGGGCGAGATATTCGATGGCGAAAACGAGCAGGGGAATGGCGAAGAAAAAGCGGCCGAGCTTGGTCAAGATTGTACTCATGGCTTTCCTTTGTGCGGAACATCATTGCACGGATAGCGGATGGAGTTGTGCAGACCTGTTGAGGCTGCGCAGGACGGGGATGGGCACTTCAGGGGTCGTCCCGGTTTCGGCACGGCTAAAGCCGTGCCCTCCCTCTGGACGTTTAACGCCCGGATGCGAAGAGCGCGACGTGCGGCGGCGGGGCGATTGAAGAGAGGAGAGATTCCTCGCTATGCTTGGAATGGCGGCGGAGGGGTCGTTGCGCTGAGATGAAGGGTTCGTTGATTTTAGGCCAGTTTTCTTGACTTGAGCGGATTGCGACCCAATAATGGATAGGCATGAGTGCGAGCGCTAGAGGTGCAGAGTCAATGTTCCTCGATGTAAAGGAACTGGCAGTCCACAAATTGAACATCCGGAAGAGCTACGCTCCGGGGAATATTGATTTCCATACGGCTGAATTGAAGCAGATCGAGCCGCTGGAAGTAGTGGCTACCGCTGAACTGATTGACTCGCAGATCCGGGTTACCGGGCAGCTGGAAACGAAAATCGAGTTGCAATGCGCGCGCTGCCTGGAGCCGGTGGTCGAGGATGTGCAGCGGCACTTTGATCTTTTTTATAGTCCGATGCCGAAGATCAGCAAGCCGGAAGAAGAGCGGCTGAAGGATTTGGACGCGGACATTGGATTTTACGCCGGCGATGGGCTATTTTTGGCGGATGTGCTGGCGGAGCAGGTGCTTTTGGCGGTGCCGATGAAGGCGATTTGCCGCAGCGATTGCCGCGGATTGTGTGCGGCGTGCGGTGCGAACTTGAATCACGAAGAATGCCGGTGCGAGACGCATGCGACGGATCCTCGGTTGGCTCCTCTGGCGCGGTTGAAGCAGGACTGGCTCAAGAAACAATAATTTGGGAAGTGCCGGGATTTTATGTGGTTAGGTGTGTGAACGGGCTCCGTAAAAGAAGTACAAAGTATAAGAGTACAAGCTGCTAGGTTGACCGATGGCAGCCTGACGGCCGCAACAACGGAAGAAGGCAGAACAAGAGCAGCAGAATAAACCCGTTGCTACTTAAAGCTGCTACATAAAGAAGGAGCGGGAGGGACGAACCTTCCGCTAGACGGACAAGACAAATAAATAAGGAGCAGTACGATGCCAAATCCAAAGAGACGCCATTCCAAGCGCCGGACGAGTACGCGCCGGGCTCACGATCATTTGTCGAAGCCCACGTTTGGAAAGTGCCCGCATTGCCATGAGATGAAGCAGCCGCACCAGGCGTGCCTCAGCTGCGGCTACTATAAAGGCAAGCCGGTCAAAGAGGCTTCGGCATAAGCTTTTGCGAGGCGAAGACGGCCGGATAAACCCGCCCCGATACGCGAGATTCGCAGGCCTCCTTTTTCGGCTCAGAGTTTGTACTTGCAAACCCTGAGACCCAGAAGCGGCAGTAGGCCCCCATGATTACAATTGCCGTGGATGCGATGGGAGGGGACAATGCGCCCCGTCCCGAGGTTGAAGGAAGTGTGCTGGCTGCACGCGAGCTAGGGGTACGCGTGATGCTGGTTGGTCAGCCGCAGGCCGTCAAAGCCGAGTTGGCGAAGCATGACCGCAGCGGGTTGAAGATTGAGATTGTGCCGGCGAGCGAAGTGATCACCATGGATGATCACCCGGCACAGGCATTTCGGCGAAAAAAAGACAGTTCGGTACACGTGGCGGCGCGGCTGGTGCGTGAAGCCAAGGCCGATGGGCTGGTTAGCGCGGGAAATACCGGCGCGGTAATGACCGTGGCACGGTTTTTGCTGGGCACGCTGGAGTCGGTGGATCGCGTGGCGTTGGCGGCGCCGTTTCCCAACGCCAAGGGCGGCGTCAGCGTGATGCTGGACGTCGGCGCGAATGTGGATTCGAAGCCGGAGCATCTGGTGCAATTCGCAGTGATGGGCGAAATGTATTACCGCGCAACGTTTGGCAGCCGCAAGCCGCGTGTAGGGCTGCTCTCAATCGGCGAAGAAGAGAGCAAAGGCAACGAGTTGACGCGCGAAGTGAACGAACGGCTGAAAGGCGCGCACATGCAGTACATCGGCAACGTCGAAGGCGGCGACCTTTTTTCCGGCGACGTCGATGTGATTGTCTGCGATGGCTTCGTGGGCAACATCGCGCTAAAGATTTGCGAAGGCTTGGCGGTTCAGATTTTCGGGCTGCTGAAGAGATCGCTGCAGAGTTCGCTGTTGTCCCAGTTCGGCGCCTTGCTTTCGCAAGGGGCGTTCAAGGGATTGAAGAAGACGATTGATTACACGGAGTACGGCGGCGCGCCGTTACTGGGAGTGCGGGGAGTGTGCGTGATCGGGCACGGCCGTTCGAACGCCAACGCGATTAAGAACGCGATCCGCGTCGCAGCGGGACTGGCCAAGGCGAATATGAACGAGAAGATTGAACAGGAGCTGTCGTTGGTCACCGAACGCGCGTAGCCGGACTGCTTTTTGTTGTTTTGGGTCGTCTTTTTTCTTTGGTCGTTTTTTTTGTTTTGGTTGTCATTCCGAGCCGAGCAAGGAATCGCTCTTTCTCTCGGTCTGGGCGGCTGGAAGCGAAGAGAGATTCCTCACTCCGCAGACTCCGTTCGGAATGACGGAATTGAGTTTTGGATTAAGTTCGAAACTGACGGAGTTTAGTTTTTGGGCTTTGTTCGAAATGACGGATCCCGCCCGTTATGAAGTAAAGCTATGAAATAAAGTTATGAAATGAAGTGAACGCAAGAAGCGCAGTAAAGATAGGAAAAAAAGTATGGGAAAAGTAGCGTTTGTTTTTCCGGGACAGGCTTCGCAATACCCGGGAATGGGCAGAGAACTGGCGGAGAAGTATGCCGCGGCGCGAGCCGTGTTTGAAGAAGCGGACCAGGCGCTGGGATTCTCCATTTCGAAAATGTGCTTCGAAGGTACGGAAGAAGAATTGAAGCAGACCGCGAACACGCAGCCTGCGATTTTGACCTGCTCGGTGGCGGTGTTTCGCGTGGCGGCGGAACAGGGATTGCTCCCGGATTTTGTGGCCGGGCACAGTTTGGGCGAGTATTCGGCGCTGGTGGCGGCTGGTTCGCTGACATTTTCGGATGCGGTGCAGTTGGTGCGTAAGCGCGGCACGTACATGCAGGAAGCAGTACCCGCGGGCGTCGGCGCGATGGCGGCGATTTTGGGATTGTCGCCGGCGGTAGTGGCGGATGCGTGCAAGCGCGCTGCGGATCATGAAGTGTGTGCTCCGGCAAATCTGAATTCGCCGGAGCAGACGGTGATTTCGGGTCATGCTAGTGCGGTGAAACGCGCAGTGGAGATTGCTTCGCAACTCGGGGCGAAGCGGGCTGTGATGCTGCCGGTCTCCGCGCCGTTTCATTCCGCATTGATGATGCCGGCGCAGGAAAAGCTGGCGAAGGATTTGGAAAAGACGGAATTTGCGGATTTGCAGTGGCCGCTGGTGACCAACGTGGATGCGGATACGGAGATAAAGGGCAGCGAAGCGCGTGACGCGTTGATACGGCAGGTAACCATGCCGGTACGGTGGGAAGAGTCGGTGCGCACGCTGATTGATGAAGGCGTGAATACGTTTGTGGAAGTGGGACCTGGCCGCGTCTTGACTGGATTGCTGCGGCAGATTGAGCGCTCAGTGGCGACGCTGAATATCGAAGACCAAAAAAGTCTGGCGATGACGGTGGATAAAATTACCGGGGCGAAGTCCGACGCGGCGTAGGGATCTTTGTGCCACAGGTAGCGATAGAAAATGTTTAGTTTGAAGGACAAAGTAGCGGTGGTGACCGGCGCGTCGCAGGGCATTGGGCGCGAAACGGCGCTCGCGTTGGCGCAGGCGGGCGCGAAAGTCGTTGTCTCCGCGCGCAATGAAGAAAAGCTGGCGGCGCTGGCTGGCGCGATTGCCGCGGCGGGTGGGGAAGCTTTCGGGTTGAAGATGGATGTGGCCGATGCCGAGCAAGTGAAGGCAGGCTTCAAGCAGGTCGTCGAGAAATTCGGCCGGCTGGATATTCTGGTGAACAACGCAGCAGTGACCCGCGACGGTCTGGCGATGCGCATGAAGAAAGATGATTGGGATGCGGTGCTGCAGACGAATTTGACCGGCGCGCATTTGTGCATTCAGCAGGCGCTGCCGACGATGATGAAGGCGCGGGCTGGAAGGATCATCAATATATCGTCGGTGGTGGCGCAGAGCGGGAACGCGGGTCAGGCGAACTACGTGGCAGCGAAGGCTGGCTTGATTGGATTGACGAAAGCCATTGCGATTGAGATTGCGTCGCGGGGAATTACGGTGAATGCTGTGGCGCCAGGATTTATTGAGACGCCGATGACGGATGTGCTTTCGGATAAAGTAAAAGAGGAGTTGAAAGTACGGATTCCGCTGGGGCGAATGGGTTCGGCACGGGATGTCGCTTCGGCGATCGTTTTTTTGGCAAGCGATGAGGCGGGTTACATTACCGGGCATGTTTTGAATGTGAATGGCGGGATGCATTTGGCGTGATGAAATGCCCGCGGTGCGGAGCCAGAGACAGATACCCGCAAAGTTGACCTAGCGGTGGGCCGTGCTTAGAATGGGCAGGTTGCCCAGGGTGGGTAAAACGAAGAGTTTAGCGGCGGTTTGACCTAACGTACGGCGAGCTCTAGCACCGACAACAAGCGATCCCGAATCGCGGAGGAATGCGAATGGCCAGCGTAGAAGAACGCGTAAAGCAGATTATCGTCGAGCAGCTCGGCGTAGACGAGGCGGAAGTGACGCCGACAGCATCGTTCGTGGACGACCTGGGCGCGGACTCGCTGGACCAGGTGGAATTAGTGATGGCGTTCGAAGAAGCGTTCGGCATCGAAGTGCCGGACGAGGACGCCGAGAAGATGACTACGGTGAAGGACGCCGTCGAGTACATTGATAAGCACGCCAAGTCGAAGTAAGCCCGCGCATTCCGTGCGGCATCTCACATATATGGGAGCGGGAGAACCGTGACTCGCCGGGTCGTGGTAACGGGAGTTGGGCTGGTCTGCGCGCTGGGCATCGGCACAGACGAGAGCTGGAAGAACCTTGTCGCGGGTGTGAGCGGCATCGGGCCGATCACGCATTTTGATCCAGCTGCGTTCGACTGCAAAATAGCCGGCGAAGTGAAAAACTTCGATCCTTTCAACTGGATCGAGAAAAAAGAACTGAAAAAAATGGGACGGTTCATCCAGTTGGCGCTAGCCGCTTCGGATGCCGCGGTGAAGCACGCGTCGTGGAAACCGGAACAGTCGAACCTGGAAGAGGTTGGCGTTTACGTTTCGTCGGGCATCGGCGGATTCGACATCATCGAGCGCGAACACGGCAAGCTGCTCTTTGGCGGACCGAACAAAATTTCGCCATTTTTTATTCCTTCCGCGATTGTGAATCTTGCTTCCGGGCACATTTCGATTCGTTACGGAGCGAAAGGCCCGAACTCCGCGACAGCGACGGCGTGTTCCGCCTCAGCGCACGCGATTGGCGATTCCTTCAAGATCATCGAGCGTGGCGCTGCGGACATGATGATCTGCGGCGGCACCGAAGCGACGATTACGCCGATGGGCGTTGGCGGATTTGCTTCCATGAAAGCGCTTTCTACGCGCAATGACGATCCGGCCACCGCGAGTCGTCCATTTGACGCGGACCGCGACGGATTCATCGTCGGAGAAGGCGCGGGAATTCTGATTTTGGAGTCGCTGGAACACGCCACGCAGCGCAACGCTCCGATTCTAGCGGAAATCGTAGGCTACGGAATGTCCGGCGACGCGTATCACATCACGCAGCCGGTCGAAAATGGCGACGGCGCGTTTCGCGTGATGCGCGCGGCGTTGAAGGACGCGAAGCTCTCGCCTGACGACATCAGCTACGTAAACGCCCATGGCACCTCGACACCCATTGGTGACGTGATTGAAACCATCGCGATGAAGCGCTTGTTTGGCGAACGCGCCGTCAGCAAGAAATTGCCGGTGAGTTCGACGAAATCCATGACCGGACACTTGCTTGGCGGCGCAGGTGGACTGGAAGCAGGCATCAGCGTGTTGGCGTTGCGAGATCAGATTCTGCCGCCGACAATCAACCAATTTCACGCCGACCCGAAATGCGACTTGGACTACGTGCCAAACGTCGCGCGCAAAGCGACTGTGGATTATGCGCTGTCCAATTCGTTTGGATTCGGCGGAACGAACGCCGCGCTGATTTTCAAACGCTGGGCCGGGAAATAGCCGCTAGAGTACCGACCGCACGGCGCGGACGCTTTTCGTTGTCATTCTGAAGCGAACGCTGAGGTTCGCTGAAGAATCTCACCCGGTCAATTTACCGCGCAAATTGATACGTTGAGATCCTTCGCCCGCCTTCGGCGGACTCAGGATGACAACGGAGCTAAAAGAGTGCGCCGGTGGCTCGGCAGTTGGCGCGCACAGTTTGCGCGAGGATTTCAAGGCAGGAAAACTCCGTGAAAATAATCGTTTGCATTAAACAGGTGCCGGCGAAAGACGCGCCGCTGTCCATTGCCGGAAACTGGATAAAAGAGTCGGATATCGGATTCGAGATGAACGAGCCGGACAGTTTCGCGCTGGAAGAAGCGCTGCGTCTGAAGGAAAAACACGGCGGTGAAGTCATTGCGCTTTCCATGGGGCCGGAACGGGTCAAGCAAACCATCAAGGAGGCGTTGGCGAAAGGCGCGGATCGCGGAATTCACATTGCGGACGATCAGTTTGCTCAGCTCGATCCACTCGGCGCGGCTAACGCGCTGGCGGCAGCAGTGAAAGACGAAAACGCGGATTTAATTTTGACGGGTTTGCAGAGCGACGACCAGGGATTTGGACAAACGGGCGTGCTGCTGGCGGCACTGCTCGATCGGCCGCACGCCACGATCATTATGGCCATTGAAGCTAGCGAAGGAAAACTGAAACTAAAGCGTGAACTGGAAGCCGGCTGGTTTCAGTGGATTGAATGTCCCCTGCCGGCCGTGCTTTCCATTCAGTCCGGCATTAATAAAGTGCGCTACGCGACGTTGAAGGGAATCATGGCCGCGAAGAAAAAAGAGATTGCAGCGCTAACGCGAGAATCGCTGAACGCCAAAAGCGAGCCGACCCAAGAAGTAGAAAAGATCTACGTGCCGGTGAAAACGAAAAAAACGGAATTTCTGACGGGCACGCCAAAGGAAGTGGCGGCAAAGCTCGTGGAAAAGTTGAAGTTCGAAGCGCGGGTGATCTGATCATGAAGATTCTAGTCATCGCTGAGCAACGGCAAGGGAAGTGGAGCAACGCGAGCTTTGAAACGCTTGCGGCGGCGCAGCAGATCGCAGCGGCGTTATCGGGCACAGTCAGTGCGCTGGTAATCGGCAAAGGCGTTGATTCACTTGCCACCGAGCTTGCGGGCAAGAATGTTGCGGAAGTCTTGCAAGTCGAGCACGACTTGCTCGAATCCTACACGCCCGATGGATATTGCATTGCCTTGAAGCAGACGATCGAATCCGCGAAGCCGCAACTGGTACTTTTCCCCCATACGTATCAAGTGCGCGATTTTGCGCCGAAGCTTGCAGCAATGCTCGGAAAAGGAATGATCGGCGATTGCATCGGCTATCGCCTGGAAAACGGCAAATTGGTTTTCGTGCGACAGATGTTTCAAGGCAAAACCGCGGCGGACGTCACGTTTCTGGGCGACGGCCCGTGGTTCGCATCATTTCAGTCTGGCGCGTTCCGCGCGGACCAGGTTGCAGCGAGCGATAGCGGCGCGCGGCCGATACACCGTGTAGCGATAGAATTGACGGCCGAGCAGATTCGCACCAAGCCGCTGGAACTTTTCAAGGAAGCAAAGTCAGCCGTCGATTTGACACAGGCGCCGCTGATTGTGGCAATCGGCCGCGGAATCAAGGCGCCGGAAAATATTGCGCAAGCAGAAGCTGTAGCGAAAGCGATGGGCGCGGAGATTGCGGCTTCGCGTCCGATTTGCGATGAAGGCTGGCTCCCGATGGAGCGCCAGATCGGCAGCTCCGGCCAGACAGTCGCGCCGAAATTATATTTGGCGCTGGGCATCAGCGGCGCGATCCAGCATGTCGTCGGAATGAAAGCCGCGCGCACGATAGTTGCGATCAATAAGGATCAAAACGCGCCAATCTTCGAAATTGCCGACTATGGCATAGTCGGCGACATTTTCGAGATCATGCCCGCACTGACGGAAGAGCTGCAGAAGGCAAAGTGAAGATAGCCGGAAGTCACGCCAGATGGAACCATCCTGACGGAACGGGCTGTAACCATTCCTGTGCACGGCGGCGAGGAAATTGGGAGTCCCTTATTCAACAAAATTCTCCGGCAATTAGGCATCACGCAGGATGAATTCCAGAAGCTTCCCTAGAAGTAAAAAAGGCTTTCGATTTTGCTAGGATTTGAATGCAGCCATGAGCGTACAACGCGAGCAACTCGAAGCGGATGTGCTGATTGTTGGGGCAGGGCCAGCGGGGCTGAGCTGCGCGCTGCATCTGGCGAATTTGATTAAGAAGCACAACGAAGCCGGCGGTAAGCCGGAATTGTCGGCAGAAAATATTTACGTCCTTGAAAAGGGGCGCGAGATCGGCGCGCACCAGCTTTCCGGCGCGATTATGAATCCGAAAGCGTTGGCGGAACTTGTGCCGGATTTTGCAAAGTCCGCGCCTCTCGATACGCCGGTTACCGATTCGGCGGCGCTGCTTTTTACCGAAGGGTCATCGTTTCGTTTTCCGATCACTCCGCCGCCATTTCAAAACAAGGGCAACTACGTAGTTTCATTGAACAAAATTGTGAAGTGGCTGGGCGGACTGGTCGAGTCGGCTGGCGTAAATGTTTTTCAGGAATTTGGCGGCGCGGAGCTTGTGTACGACGGCCAGGGCGTTGCCGGCGTCATCACCGAGGACAAGGGTCTCGATAAAAACGGCAAGCCAAAGGACAACTACACGCCAGGCTACGAGCTGCGCGCGAAAGTAACGGTGTTGGCCGAAGGCACGCGTGGTTCGCTGACCAAAAAACTGGTAGCCGAGAAGAAACTCGACAACATCAATCCGCAGAGCTACGGCATCGGCATAAAAGAGTTGTGGGACCTGCAGCCGGGCCGCATCAAGCCCGGGTATGTCGCACACACGCTGGGCTGGCCGGTTTCAACGGACATGTATGGTGGCGGCTGGATTTACGGCCTCTCCAATAATCGTGTGTCTATCGGTCTGGTGTTGGCGCTCGAATACTCGGACCCGCAATTCGATCCGCACGCCGCTTTTCAAAAATGGAAGACGCATCCTTTCGTAGAAAAACTGCTGGATGGCGGCAAACTTGTCCGCTACGGCGCGAAGTCGCTGCCCTACGGCGGTTGGTACGCGATACCGCGCAACACCGTGGACGGCGTGCTGATCATCGGTGATTCCGGAAGCTTCCTTGATGCGCAGCGCCTGAAAGGAATTCATCTGGCCATGAAAAGCGGCATGCTGGCCGCCGAAACAATTTTCGAAGCTTTGAAAACGGGAGATAGCACCAGCAAAGCGCTCGGCGAATTTCAAAAACGCGTGGAGCAGAGTTACGTTCGCGACGAATTGTGGAAAGTGCGGAACTTTCACCAGTCTTTCCAACACGGAATGTTACGCGGCTTCCTACAGACTGCGTTTCAGCAAATTTCCGGCGGGCGCGGGCTGGCAGACCCGATGCGCGCAGATGCCGGATATAAGCACTACAAAAAGCTCGATGGGGCGAAGCGCGCGGCAAATTCCGAGGAGCGATTCAAAGGTGACGGGAAACTTACGTTTGATCGGCTGACCGACGTCTACCATTCCGGAACGCGCCACAATGAAGATCAACCGTGCCACTTGCACATCCTGGACACCAATATTTGCATTACAAAGTGCGTCGAAGAGTACGGCAATCCTTGCCAGTATTTTTGTCCGGCAGCGGTGTACGAGATGGCCAAGGAAACCAGCGGCGCAATGAAGCTGAAGATCAACTTCGCCAACTGCGTGCACTGCAAGACCTGCGACATCGCTGATCCGTACCAAATTATCGATTGGGTAGTGCCTGAGGGTGGAGGGGGCCCGAACTACGAGGGCATGTGAACCCCCTGTGTTTTCGCAAAGAGTGCAAGCCGTACGCGTCCCCAAATACCCGGCCCGATCCGTTAGTGTAGTCACTGCCGCGGGTCCGACGAAAACGTTTCCGTTGGCAACGGTGGGCACGGTGAATTTCACGGCGAAGCCCGCGGTGTTTCCTGAGCCTTGCGAGCTGTTCCGCAGTTCTGTTCCAAGATTCATTGCTGAATAGCCATGAAGAATCGCGGGGCCGGCTGTTGCCACGCCGCTGTCGTTCGTGCCGTAGTTCGAAGCATAGATGGCTCAAACAATTCCGTTCGAAGTCCCGTTGCACGACAGCGACGGCGTCGTGCCTGGGAAGCCAAAACCTGCTGGAGTCGAAGATGCCGGTGTTGTCGTGAACATTCCGGTGCTGGCATTAAAGCTGTACTGCTGCCCCAATTGTGTTCCGGGCATCACAGCGCCAAAAAAACATGTTGTTATTCCAAAATGCGGGGGTTGAGAATGCCTGGCCCTCGCAGTCCAGGACTGAATCGCACCGGAATCGCTGGAAGCGTTGAAGCGCCCCCAATTGTCGCGTTCAGCCGGTAGAATGTGCCGCTCTTTCCGGCGCCAATCATCAAGTGCGTAACCGGACCGGAAGTCTGATCGATGAGCAGAGCGGTACCGCCGGCGCTGACATCGCCGTCTTCGCCATCCAGAATTGATTCATGAAGCTCACGAGCAGCCTCGGTGTGTCGGACTACTTTACGCCCCACACGATGGTCGTCTATTATCATTAAGTTATACACTGTTGGGATTTTAGACTCGTCGCGGATGTTTATGGGGCACGACAGCTACACGCTTTGGGCATCGCTGCCGGTTCGTAATTGCCTTTACGAACTGGGATTCCACAGGCTCTTAAAGAAAGTTTTCACGCGCTCGACAACCGAACTGTTTGCGGACGGGGAAGACTTGGAGGCAACTGGCTGCTGCTTCGATTTTGCCGCGCTCAAGGAATCTTGCGTTACGGGAAGAGGACCGCCTTGGACGCGGCTCTGGAAAATGAGCGTGGGGCGCACGCGCACCCGGCGCACCAGGACGATCAATTTTGGATCGGGTTCATCCTGAATTTTGGCGCTGGCATCGTAGCGGAGCGGCGGCATGAAAACTTGATACGTCGGTTCAACCGCAGGTACTTTTGGGAGATCGGGAGCTCGAGGTGTGGCAGCCGTTTGTGGCGCAGGTTTGCGCGGTACGGAATCTCTTTTTATTTCCTCGGTGGTGGCCAGCGCGCTGATTTCAGGTCCGATGGCCGCCGCAGAAAGTGCCGGCGCCTGATCGAACGCCTCGCACGCGCACAGTCCGGAATTGCTGTGAATGTTTTGCAGTTGGCCGTTGCCCAGCGTTATGTCGCCGCCTTGCGGCACCATTACGCTCTGTCCGCCGAATTGTTCCTCGAGGCGCAGTGCGCCGAGTCCGGCGCGCAAGCACATCAGGCCAGGAGTATCGAAACCGACCAGGAAATCCTGCGGGCCGTCGCCGATGGCAACTGTTTTCGCCAGAATCTGCGCGGTAAAAACATTCAGAGTGAGGTTGCCGGCCACGCGAGCATGAATGGTGCCGGTGTCGAGCGCGATAGTTAGCGCGTTTCCCGACTTCAGCATGGAGATGTGCGCCGGACCGCATACCGCGATGGTGCTGCCGTCGGTGAGAGTGATTCGCGCACGGCCAGACTTGACACGGATGTCCACGCCGCTGCGTAGCAGGGTTTTCACCTCGTTGCCGATCACTTGAACGCTCATCGGACCCTTGACCGCGATGGCTTGACCTTCCACGGTGCCGATGATTTCGCCTTGAGGTTCCTGCGGGGGAGGAACGGCGAATGTGTGATTGTTGCTTCCGAAAAGTAACCCCACGAAGGCGAAGAAAACCGCAACGCGAACAAGCCTGTACACAGCATGGTCACAACGGCTGGACTGTTGCTGCGGTGTTTTCATGATTAGCGTAAAGAGTCGCCGCGGCGCTCTCTTCTTTATACTATACGTCTGGCACTTTGCAGCCATAGGGTTTCAGGGTTTGTTTTACAAACCCTGGGATAGAACGGTTTCAGGGTTTGTTTTACAAACCCTGACATATGATGACGCCAGCTCACGAACCAACAAACCAATCCAGCAGCGCCGAATCGCCGCTGCTGGATAGCGAACTGGAATCACGCAAGGTAGGCGTGCACTACGACACGCAGCTGCCAAAGTTGCCGTGGTCGCGCCGCATACAGATTCCTTTTATCGCCGCGCTCGTTTACTCCGTAATTCGTATCCTCGGCCCGACGCTGCGTTTCGAAGTGCTGGGCTGGCAGAATGCCGAAAATGTTTATGCGTCTGGCCGAAGATGTATCTGGGCATTCTGGCATCGCGTAATTATTCCGGTAGTTTGGTGGCGGCGCAATTGCGGCGTTGTAGTGATGAACACCACCGCATTCGACGGACAATGGACGCGCAAAGTGATCGAATGGATGGGCTACGGCACCGCGCAGGGAAGTTCTTCGCGGGGCGGATTGCGTGGACTTGCCGTAATGGCTCGGCGCATCGAAGAAGGCCACGATTGCGGCTTTACCATTGATGGGCCGCGGGGCCCGCGTTACATCGCGAAACCTGGCCCGGTGATGCTGGCGCGGCGCAGCGGAGCGTCTGTCGTCGTATTCCATATCGGCGTAGAGTACGGAAAAACATTCCAAAAAACCTGGGACCATTTCCTCTTGCCACGGCCCTTCACCAAAACAATTATGATTTTCGCCCCGCCCATCGATGTCCCGCCCGACGCCGACGCCGCGTTATTGGAAGCCAAGCACACGGAAATGCAAAAAGAACTGGAGCGAGTCCGCGATATCGCAGAAGGCTGGTTTGGGTTGAGCGAATCAGAACGGGACGCACACCGGCTCGCCATAGGACGCTAAGCTCCCGCTTCCTACTCACTAGTCACTGTTCGCTTCTTCACTCGCTGCCCGGCCGCTCCGCGAGTTTTATCTGCAGATCCATCTTCTTGCCGCCGCGGAATAGAGTAACGTCTACTATGTCTCCCGGCCGTTTTTTGTTCAGCGCTAGATTTACGTCCAGCGGACTCGTAACTTTTTGTCCGTCGATCGCGGTGATGACATCGCCACCGATATAGAAACGGCGCATGCCGGCTTGCGCGACGCGGTCGCCGCCTTTTATGCCCGCTGTGGCCGCCGGTCCGCCGCGCGTGGTGGTTTGCACCAACAGCCCTTCCTGTGCGGGAAGTCCCAACGCTTCGGCGAACGATTCGTTGATGGGAATCGTTTCCACGCCGAGAAACGCCTGGTGAACGCGGCCATCGGTGATCAGATCGTGCGCAATGCGTTTGGCGGTGTTGATGGGAATCGCAAACCCGATGCCGGCCGTTGTCCCGCTCGGCGTATAAATCGCGGAATTAATTCCGATGACTTCACCGTGCGTATTGATGAGCGGTCCACCGGAATTTCCGCGATTGATGGCGGCGTCGGTCTGAATCGCTTCGTCAATCAGCGTGTTCTGTCCCGTTTGCACGGTACGACCCAACGCGCTGACCACGCCAGTTGTTAACGTGCTCTGAAATCCAAATGGATTGCCAATAGCCAAAACTTTTTGGCCCACTTGAAGCGCAGCGGAATCGCCCAGCGGCAGCACCGCAAGCGGTTTGCCCGCCGGATCGATTTTGATCAACGCCACATCGTTGCGTTGATCCGCGCCGATAAATTTTGCCGAATGTCGCGACTGGTCTCCCAACACAACTTCAATCGTTTGCGCGCCCTGCACCACGTGAAAATTTGTCAGGATGTAGCCCTTGCCGTCAATGACGAATCCCGATCCCGCCCCTTCCACCGGCACCGGATCCATCCAGAAATCGTATTCCGTCGCCTTGGTAAGAATATTCGCCACGGCCGACGCCGACTGCCGATAGATGCGCACATTCAGAGCTTCATCGCTGCTCAACGCCGCGTCACGTGCGGCAAAATTAGCGTTCTTGGCGACCGGTGCATCCGGCTCATTCGGCACGGCCCCTACATTGATCGGCTGCCGTGTGCCCCACCGCGCACCCGCCCAATAAGCGCCCAGGATCAGAATGGCGATGACCGCGAGCGGCCTGAGAAATGAAGTTTGATTTCGGGGTGACATAGAAGTCCTTCCAGTGTGTGTGATCTTACCGACGATGATAGCGCAAATCGTTCTATTCAGTTGTCTTGCCCGCCGAAGTCTGGCGGAGTATTTCCGCAAACGCTTCTACCTGACGCCATGTTTCGTCGAGCGGTCCTGAACAATCGATTTTTACGCTGGCCAACGCCAATTTTGCCGCCACCGGCATCTGCGCTGCGATACGTTGGCCCGCCTCGACTTCACTCAAGCCACGTTCGATTAGACGCGCCAGCTGCTGTTCCGGCAGGCACCACGCCACCACCACGCCGTCCAGTTTTTTGTGCAAACCTGCTTCGAAAATCAACGCGGCTTCGATGAACGCCGCAGAATATTGCCCACCGCGCTCCAGTTCCGCGAACTGCCCCAGCATCTCCTCCTCGACTCGCGGATGGATGATTCCATTCAGCTGCGTCAGCTTTTCGTGGTCATTGAAGACGATCGCGGCAAGGCTGCTGCGATTGATGCGTTTGTCGGAGTCGAGAATCGTGTCGCCAAAAAAAGAAACAACTTCATCGTAAGCGGGCTGCCCAGGCTCCATCACCTGATGCGCGAGGCGGTCCGCCTCGATCACCGGAAAACCAAGCTCACGCAGCATCCCCGCCACGGTGGACTTGCCGCTCGCGATTCCTCCGGTCAGGCCGTATCGCAACATCGCGATTAGCGAGCCACGGAAGCCGGCTGCGAATTGCTGGACAAGCGGCGAAGCCTCGCGGCCTTTACGGTGTTGCTCATCAGCATGGTGATGGTCATCGGCCCGACTCCTCCGGGAACGGGAGTCAGTGCGGCGGCGGTATTCACGGCGTCCGGGTGCACGTCGCCAATCAGCACGCTTCCTTTGGCCAGAAATTTTTCCAGCCGTTGCGGGAAATTTGTAAGCAGCCGCTCCGCCTGCGCGCGATCCGCGACTTTATTTGTGCCGACGTCAATCACCGCTGCGCTGGGCTTGATCCAATCCGTTTGCACGAATCCAGCCCGGCCGATGGCCGCCACCAGAATATCCGCGCGGCGAATAATTTCCGGCAGGTCGCGTGACTTCGAATGGCAGATCGTCACCGTGGCGTTCGCGTGCAGCAGCAACAGCGCCATGGGCTTACCGACAATGTCGCTGCGGCCCAGTACAACAGCGTTCGCGCCCTCAATTGGAATATGATTGCGCCGCAAAATTTCCATGCATCCGGCGGGCGTGCATGCCACCAGTCCCGGCCGGTTGCTCACCAGCCTGCCCATGTTCACCGGATGAAATCCATCCACATCCTTCGCCGGAGAAACCGCTTCCAGAATGCGCTTCGAATCCACCTGCGCAGGCAAAGGAAGCTGCACCAGAATTCCATCCACATTGTCATCGCGATTCAAATCATCCACGAGTTGCAACAGATATTCCGTCGTCGAACTCGCCGCTGGCGTGTGCAACCAGCTAGCCATGCCCAGTTGCTCGCAAGCTGCAACTTTGCTCTTCACATACATCTGCGAAGCCGGGTTGTCTCCCACCAGAACCGCGGCCAGGCCCGGACGAACACCCTGCGCTGCCAGTTGCGCAACTTCCGTCTTCAGTTCCGCGAAAATTTCGTCGCGAATTTTGATTCCATCCAGAATCCGTGCGGTCATGTAAAAAGCATAGCATAGGGAAAGAAGCGAACAGCGATCGGCAACCAGCGCCATTTGTTTCGCCATTCTTGTAGCGTTTTGTAGCAGTGGCGTGCTTGCCGCAGCCAGGTTTTACTCCGCCGCGGTTTTTTCCTGTTAGGAAGATTTATTCGTGACGGGGCTCCTGGCGAGTCCTCAACGCTGCTGTTACTCTAATTTTTGGGAAAAACTCAATGGTCGAATTTCTACAACCCGGCGATCGCAGAGAACTCGAAAAAAAAGCCAAAGCCGAGGGCCGCCTGCCGCCCGGCCAATCCCTGACTCTGAAATGGCCGGTGCTCCATTACGGCAGCGTCCCGAATTTCGACGAAGCCACATGGGACTTCAAAATTTCAGGCGAACTAGCCGCGCCGGTAAAATTGTCCTGGAAAGAATTTCGTCGATTCCCTCAGACCGAAGTCATTTCCGACATTCACTGCGTTACCCGCTGGAGCCGCTTGAACAATACCTGGAAGGGTGTCCTCTTCACCGACGTTTTGAAGCTAGTCCAAGTACAGCCCGAAGCGAAATACGTCCTGGTGCTGGCTGAAGAAGGCTACACCGCAAATATTCCGCTCGAAGACTTGCAGCGCGCAAATGTTTTGTTCGCATTCGAGCACGATGGCCTTCCGCTCACCCCGGAACACGGCGGCCCAGTCCGCCTAATCGTTCCCCACCTCTACGCCTGGAAAAGCGTGAAGTGGGTTCGCGGTTTCATGCTGCTCGACGAAGAACGCTTAGGGTTCTGGGAACGCAACGGCTACCACGCCTACGGCGATCCCTGGAAGGAGCAGCGCTACTCCGCCGCCTGACTCTGGCCGATTAACTCCTGCGCCGCCCCGATGCGAGGATAGCCGCTACTCACTACTCTCTACTCCATCTACTGATCACCGCCCGTAAACCAACACATGAAACGTTCCCGGGATCGCCTCTCCTCGTGGATGCGGATGCGCCGCCGTTGGCGCGGGCGCTGGTGAAAAGTCCGCCGTGTCCAGAAATAATTTATGCGTCTTGGTATCCAGACCCATCGTCTTCGCGCCAACTTCCGTCTTGATTGTCTCCACTGCACTGAATTTGTCCGGTGAATCTTCGTGGAACACGTGCACCATGCCTTCGCGTGTGGAGGCAAAAATCAGCCCGGTCTCCGGCTCGAACGCAGCCGCGTCCACTCCACTGGAAATGGCAAACGATTGCAGCACCTTTCCATTGTCGGAGTCGATCACCACGAGCTTCTGCGGCTCGCGCCCCGCGCTGAACAGCCGGTGGTGCTCAACGTCCATCGCCAGAGCCGTCGGTCCTCCGGCCGGAGCGACCGGCCAGCGCGATTTAATCTTTAGCGAATTCGAATCAACAGCAACCACTTCGCTTTTGTCTTCCAGATTGATGTAGATCGTTCCTTTCCCATCGGCCACGGCAAACTCCGGACCGCCGCCGAGCTCGATCTTCCCGACCACGCTGCCGCTCTTGGCATCAATCACGGTCGCATTGTGCGGATCGCCATCCATCACGAAAACGCGCTTCGAAAAAGTATCGTAAATAATGGCGTCGGCATCCTTATCAGCCGCTGCTTCGCCGGTCACCTTCAACGTCTTCAAATCAAAAATAATTGCCTTCCCCTGCACTCCATCACTGATGTACCCACGGCCAAACTCGCTCGCCACCGCGACTCCATGACATTGCTTCAACCCCGTGATCTTGCTGATCAGCGCTCCGCTATCCGCATCCATAACGATAACTTCCGTACCATGCGACAGGTACACGCGCCGCGCCGCCGAATCCACCGTGATGTAATCGAAATATTCTCGAGTGCTCCCCTCCGCAGCTCCGAGAGTATGTTTCTTCAGCAGATGATATTCATTCCCGGCCGCCACCAACAGCGAACAACCTGCCAAAATAAGTACCGCCACGCGTGCCATAAGTGCAAAACGTTCCATGCGTCCGAAGCTAAGAAACTTCATGCGACCCCCTCGCGATGAGAGCATTTTCCAAAGTAATTTTGTCGTGCCGATTCTGCCCCGTTGTGATAACTCTCAGTCGCGAAGGAAAATAACTCATCGCGTATAAACCCAGCATAAATCGCCACGAACCTGGCAAGCGGACACTAGGCCGGGTGAGAAACCTCCAAGATCAGGGGTAGGGAATGGGCAGCCTGGGGTATCTTTCCCTCGGGGTTGTCGCGTTGTCGCGGCCGGTACATTATCTTGCCTTGTCCTGTAGCGGCCGGTCTTCCGCGCCGTTTGCGTCCCGAATGGCTCTTCGGGAAGACCGGTTCCTTCGAATTTTGCGCGGGTAACGCCAAGTCTAATCACTGAAGTGAATAGAAGTGAGTAGCACAGGCGGAGCCAACACACAGGCATGCTGGCGGCCACGGATGACTTCCAAGCCAGCCAAACTGCAAAGGCCCGGCTAGGGTCACACCGTGTGCAGTCACTTCCACAAAAATCTTATGGTCCGTCCGCAACCATCTCCATCCTCCCAATACCGTACCGGGGCTTCGCTCCATGGATGCACAGCGCCACAATATTACGCACTCGCGCTAAACTTCAGTGTCGAAGAAAGTCAGGGAACTCCCGATGATCTTCCACGTATCACTTGAAAAAGCAGAAGACGGATGGATCTTCGCGCAATGCCCGGCTCTGCCCGGCTGCGTATCGCAAGGCCGCGACGAAAAGGAATGGCTGGAAAACATCAAGGAAGCCATCACGGCGTGGCTATGGGCCGTCAAAGCATTGGGCTCCGATAGCACACCTGTAGTCGTCGCCGTTTAGCGGGCTATTTCAACGGAGTGCACGGGACGGCTGGCCAACATTTCCGGTAAGGAAGCGGCAAGCGCCGTTGGCAAAGCCGGTTGGCAAGTCATGCGGCAGGTGGAAAGTCACCTCATCATGACAAAATCTGGAATGCGCGCCAAACTTTCGATCCCGCAGCATAAGGAGCTTTCAACCGGGACCTTGTGAGCTGATACGAGCTGCGGGAATGACGGTTGAAGAATTTTTTGGCCCTCCTGTGAACGTGCTGCAGCGCTTCTGCGGGTGCGGGTTCCTAGATTAATTTTCACCGCGCCGCCGTTTCCCCTTCGGCACTTTCCCGATCCGCGGGTCCCTCGCAAGAACCAACTCGCATGCCCGCAGCGCCGCTTCCTCAAAATCCGTTGCATCCGACGGAAGCACCTGCCACCCCGTAATCTTTTTGCCCAACAGTCCGACCGACCGCATATTCGGAAACTCGCGCCGCAAACTCTCGTGATGCTCCAGCGTCGTAGCGATCCACACTCCGTTGTCCCGCGGATACTTCGGCCGGTCGCGCAGGATCAGCACAATCTTTTCTCCAACGTAAACCGCAAGACACCCGAACATCGGATTCGTCCTCGGCGACACCTCAGCCAACGCCTCCAGCACGAATTCATGCGGCACAGCCTTGCGCTTCTTTACATCAAAGAAAGTTTCCTCGCGAGGCTCCCGCAATTTCCTGCGTTTAATCTTCACAATAAGTCTTATCTTACCCTTGTAGCGACGGTCTTCAGACCGGTTCCTTTGAATTCTGCGCCTGACCACGAAAACATCTTCAAGTCGTTAAATTACGCGCCGCGACTCCCAGCGATCCCCTCTTAATGTAGGGCGGATTTATTCCGCCGCTCTTTTAGCTTTTGGTCTTTTGTTTTTCGGCTTAACGCCAACCCCAACCCGTCATTCTGAAGCCCAAGTCCCGATAAACGCATTATAAAAGCGCGCCCGTTTGTCTGATAGGTCCAGAAGGTGGCGGACTATTTGATTGCCGGAACAGCTCCGCGTGAAATGAAACGGGACGCAACAGCGTATATAAGAGCAGCGTCTGGCGTGTCGGTGCCAAATCTGCACAGTCAGGAGAATGAAATGAAATTACACGCTATTGCATCAGCAGTCGTGCTGTTCCTGGTATCTACGGTGGGTTTCGCACAGGATTCCAAGAACACACAGGGGTCCTCGAGCAGCAAGGGAGAGCAGGCTTCACAAGCCAATCCGTTCACCACCTTCAATAAGATCGCTTACACAAGGCTAAAGAGTATCCTCGTAAGTTCGGCTGAAAAAATGCCCGAAGAGAATTACAACTTCAAGCCGACTGAGGCCGTCCGCAGCTTCGGCCAGATTGTCGGACACCTCGCGGACGCGCAATATAACTTTTGCTCGCTGGCACTGGGAGAGAACAATCCCGGTCTCAAAATCGAGCAGACTAAGACCACGAAAGCCGATCTCGTTGCCGCGCTCAGAGATGCGGTCGCCTACTGTGACAAAGCTTATGACGGCATGACGGATGCGTCTGGCGCACAAATGGTGAAGCTATTCGGCATGGACATGCCCAAACTCGGCGTGCTGAACATTAACAACATGCATGACATGGAACACTACGGCAATCTTGTTACATACATGCGGCTCAAGAACATTGTTCCACCATCGAGTGAACAGGCTCCGGCAGCACAACAGAAAAAGTAATCGCACAAAAACTTCCCGAACAGCGGCGTTGTGAAGCGGGCCGTTGATCGACTTATCCGTGGGGGCGTAAAACCTCGCCCTGTAGGACCGGGGAAGTAAGCCCCGGTTAAATTGTTAAAGCCGGCTTCTTTTGCTGCTCGATGTATGCCTTGAGGATGCCAATTCTGGCACCATCACAACTGGCGGCAAAATACGACGGCGACCAGAGAACACCTTTCCAATAGCGAGGCCTCAGGTCTGGTCGTTCGCGGCGAAGCATTCTGCTCGAAACGCCTTTCAAGCATTTCGGTGTTAGCGATCAAATCCTCCAGTTTGATCTCTTCCACCTTGTCGTTCAGCAAAGTAGATATCTCCATCCGTCCCGCAACAACCTCCCCGGTCTCCGGTGACGCCGCCTTCCGCGTCAGCCTCGGCAACCCGCAATTTGCCAACTCCACCCGCAACAGCTGTAACCGCTACGCCCACAGCAATTTCGAGTAGTCCGCCCTTTACGGGGACACCCGCCAAGCGATGCCAAATCGCTAAGCGATTCCTAGTTCCGCGTTCAAGAACGAAACCAGGTATTTCCATACCAGGTAGTAAAGGATCATCGCGATGCACAGACCAATCGGCGCAAGAGCGAGCACATGATGTGGAATCGGAAATTCCAGGAGGTGCGCAACCAAATAGCCCAGCGGAGCCAGCAGCAAGGGAAGCAACGCGCCAAAAAGTCCCAGGGAAAAACGCCGCGCCAAAAATGCCGTATGCAGAAGGTTCCACAATCCCCACAGGTTCGGCACGAAGGCCATGGGAAACACAATCGCGCGCTCGACCGGGATCGGCACATTGTAGACATACCGCACCAACGTATAGTTCGCCATCACCACCAGCAGAAAAACCGTCGGGACAGCGATGCCCGCCAGATAAGCGCGCAACAACGGATGCTTGTTCATGATGCCTCCTTACAAGTGGTACAAAAGCGCGGGAATCAGCGTCGGGAAAAAGATCGCCGCTGCGCTAGCAGTGGCCAGCAACGCCCAGTCAAACCACGGCACACGAACTGGAGGTTGCTCAAGCCGGCGCCGCATGTCCGGCCAGAGATCGCGCCGTAGTTCCGCCCCCTGCTCCAGCTCGTGGAGCGGCGGCATGGCGCCACGCAACTCTTCGCGCATGGTGGCGAACTCGTCCGCGCTCAAGCCATCTTTCATGTTGTCGTTCATGCCATCTCTCATCGGCTTCTTCATGCATGCACTCCCAATCGTTGCAGTTTTTTTCGCAGCAAGCGCACCGCGCGAAACATGCGCGTTCTTGCCACGCCTGCCGAGATGCCCAGCGCTTGGGCGATTTCCGCGTAGGATTCGTCTTCAACCAGTCCCAGCTGCGCGACGATCCGCAGCCGCGGGGGCAATTCCGCAAACGCCTTGCGCAGTACCGCGCGCGTTTGCTGCTGCACGACAGAATCGGGCTTGCGCTCCGCGGCAAGGTCGTCCGGTAATTCGACGTACGGGCGCCTCTTGCGCAAATGGTCCAGGGCCAGGTTCGACGCGATGCGCCGCAGCCACGCAGCAAAATTCGCTTCAGGATGGAATCCGGCATGCGCTTTGTGCGCGCGCCAGAAGGCCTCCACGGTCAAATCCTCCGCCACCGCCGGATCGCGCACGATGCGCATCACCCACTGGTAAACCTCGCCCTGGTATTGCCGGAACAGCGATTCAAAGGCGTCCAGATCGCCCGCCGCGAATCGCTCCAGCAATTCCATCCCCCGCCACCCTCTTGTCTGTACTTACCGCGGAAACGTCGCAAACGTTACATTTATTTTGTGTGGGGACAAGGCAAAGCGCCCAGGAGCGATGTCGCTCCCGGGCGCTTCGGTATTGAGAACCTATGACTGAGAACTGACGACTAGTAAATGTCGTACTGCTCCCAGTGCAGTGTTGCGTCGGACTGGATGATGATGTGCTTGTGCGAGTTTTGCTCGAGTTCGTCGATGAGCATGGACTCGCGGGTCTTCAATGCCTTTGCGATTTCCGGATGCACGCGCAAAGTAAGATTCGGGGTATCCGTGTTGGCCATCGCCATTTTGCGCGCTTCGTTCTGGATTTCATAGCACAGTGTTGGAATGGATTTGACCATTCCGGAGCCAGTGCAAGACGGACAAGGCTGGCACAGCACGCGCTCCAACGCCTGTTTGGTCCGTTTGCGTGTGATGCAGACCAGGCCGAATTCGTTGAACGAAAGCGCTTTCGACGGCGCTTTGTCCTGATCGAGTGCCTGCTGCAGAGCGGACAAAACCCGTTCGCGGTTGCGGCGCTCTTCCATGTCGATGAAGTCGACTACGATGATGCCGCCGAGATCGCGCAGGCGAATCTGCCGCACGATTTCTTTCACCGCTTCGAGATTGGTTTTGACGATGGTGTCTTCCAGGCGCGTCGAGCCTTTGCCGACGAACTTGCCGGTGTTGACGTCGATCGCGACCAGCGCTTCGGTATGGTTGATGACGATGTAGCCGCCGGACTTGAGCCAGACCTTGGCGCGCAACGCCTTGTCGAGCTCGTGCTGAATGCCGAACTCTTCAAAGATCGGCTGTTCCTTCGCGTACAGTTTCACGCGGCTCACCAGCTTGGGCTGGAAGCGGCTGACGAATTCCGTGACCTTGGCGAATTCTTCTTCGTTGTCGATCCAGATCGCCGTGAAATCATCGCTGACGTAATCGCGCAGGATTCGTTCGACGAGATTCAAATCGCGATGCAGAATCGCCGGTGCTTTGCGCTCATCGTGCTTGTGCTTGATTTCATTCCAGGTTTTGCCCAGGAAATCGATGTCGGTGCGAATTTCTTCATCCGTCGCGCCGCCTGCAGCCGTGCGCACGATGAATCCGCCCGGATACGATCCGCGCGCTTCGCCCACCAGCCGCCGCAACCGCGAACGGTTTTCGGCGCTGGCGATTTTGCGCGACACGCCGATGTGATCGATGGTCGGCATATAGACCAGAAAGCGGCCGGGGAGCGCCACGTGACTTGTGATGCGCGCGCCCTTTTTGCCAAGCGGTTCCTTGGCAATTTGCACGACAACCTCTTGCCCGGCCTTCAGCATTTCGGAAATCAGTTGCGGCCGCCGAGAATGTCCGGAATGGCCGTGGCCATGATGCCCACGACTCTGCTGATAGCCACCGCCACCTGGCCGGCGTTCGAAGCGCCCGCGTCCGCGGTCGCCACCTCGTCCCCGGTCACCGCCACGATCTCCGCCACGATCCGGGCGTCCGCCTCTGCCGCCGCGATCCCTTCCGCCACTGCGGAACGGCCTTTGGAAACGGGAGCGGGGATTGCCGCCTACACGCGCGGACTGGCGTGGAAATTCGTCAAGCGGTTCCGGAGCCTGCCCCGGAACGCGCGCACGTGTTTCACCTGGAAGTAAAATTACATTGTCGGCGATATGAGTAGGGGCGTCGCCTTCATGCGCATGTTGGCCGGATTCGCCGTGCGCTTCGTGCGAAGGATCGGTTTCAATGTGCTCGCCGAGTGCTGCCACGTGCAGCGCATTTTCGTGCGCGGCGTCGGCTTCCGCTTCAGCAACGGCTTGCGGCGAACTTACGATTTCCTGAACGTCGTGTTCGTGCTCGCCGTCATGTTCCTCGTCGTGTTCTTCGTCGCCAAGCCTTCCGGAGGATTCTTGCGCGCGTTCATTCTGTTCGTGGAACTGCTCCTCGTCTTCTTCGTCCTGCTCGACTTCCGCGGCCGACCGCTCGTCAACGGATTGTTCCTCTTCGTCGTCTTCTTCGGCTTCGTCCTCTTCAAAAATCGCCGTGCCAGAAGCTGAAGCCGCCGTTACTTCCTGGCGAACCAGATCCTGCTTGGCTTCGATGACGTTGGCGGAAAGCAGCTTGGCTTCTTCTTCGCTGATGTCCACTTCTGGAGCGGTTTCCGCTTCGGAAGATTCGCGGCTCCGCGAAGTTTCTTCGTCCTCATCAGTTTCGGCGGATACGTTGCCACGGACTTCATTCGAAAGGTCTTCCGCAATGGACTGGTTCGGTTCCGCTGCTTCAATGCCTTCCGTGGAAGCGCCAGCGAGGAGCCAGCTGGGCAATCCGCCTCGCGAACGACGCGGAGCGTTTGCCGGAGCCGGCTGGCCGGAAACGCGCGGCTGCGGTTCTTCCGATTCAACCTGCGGTTCGAAGCGTTCCGGCTCGGCAACCGGAGCAGGCGGAGCTGCTTCCGGTACCGGACGCCCGCGATATTTCGCGAGCGATTCGCCCGGCAATACAAACGGTTCTTCCGTGGAATCGGATGGCGCGGACGGACGCGGAGCGTCGGAACCGCGATTGTCGAAGTCACGGCGGGGGCCACGATCGTAGCCACTGCGCTGCGAATAGCCACGGCCGCGATCACCACCGCGGTCTCCACCACGATCGCTGCCGCGAGACTCGCCGCCCTGTGGAGAAGCGTACTTGGAAGGAGGAAGATCGCGTGCGCCGCCCTGGCGGAATCCGCCGCCACCGCGCCCGCCGCGTCCGCGGCCACCACCACCGCGACCAAAACGTCCTCTGCCGCCGCTGCGGCCAAAACCTTGCCGATCACCGCCACGGTCACTGCCGCCGCCGCGATCGCCGCCTCTGTCGCCACCTCTCTCACCACCCCGGTCACCGGCACCGCGCGGGCTGTAGCTAGGCGATGGACGGTACTGGGTGGGGTTGTAGCGGGGAGCAAAATTTTGCGGAGCGGATTCGTTCGAATCGGGCTGGCGTTCTTCTTCGAGATGTTCAATATGCGCTTCTTCGACACCTGGAGCGCCAGGTTCGGATTCTTCGACATGCGTATGCACGTCATGCCGTTCGGAATCGCCGTGTGATTCTTCGCTCAGGGATTCCGCAGCGGGCGCTTCGTGCGCGCGACTAAGCGATTCTCCGGGCAGCTCGATATGCTCTGAGACAGTTGCTACTTCGCCCTGGGCAACGGCGGGCATCTGTTCGTGGCCGTGGCCGTGATCGTAATCTTCGAGATTTTCGAAAACGTCGCTGACGTACAGGAAAGCATCGCCGTCGAGACCGATATCCACGAATGCAGACTGCATGCCGGGTAAAACGCGGGTGACTCTGCCTTTGTAGATGCTGCCGACGAGAGCGAATTCCTTTTCGCGCTCGATATAAATTTCTACTAGCTGGCCTTCTTCCAGAATCGCGACTCTCCGCTCATGGGAAGTCGCGCTGATGACCAATTCTTTTGACATGAAAACTCCTCTTTTATCGGCTCAGGGTTTGTAAGTACAAACCCTGAAACCCTTTCCGACCCGACAGGGCCGGGAACGGGACGCATCGCCGCGGGTTGATGCCCAACGGTCTTTTTGATCGCAGGTGTAAAACAAACCCTGCAACCCGCGACAAACGGAACCAGCTCCGGAAAAAACGGATCGCTCTCATGCCACACGTATAGCGAAGCGGCTTGGGGGTCGTAGCCGAAGGAGAGATTGAACTCTGCACAGCTAACGAGGATGGTCCGTTGCCTGAAGGATCCGTGGCAAACGGGGGACGATGCTGTCCTCACTTATGAATTACCTTTTAGGTCAGGCTTTGTAAGTACGACTTGTTCATCTCAGGGTTTGTTATACAAACCCTGAAACCCTGAAATCCTAACTTTCTAAATAACTTTACAGATGGGGCGCTCTGGAAAAAATTTCGAGAGTCGCCTAACCGCGGTTCACGGCCTAATTGACGAAGCGGCGCAGCCGGACATTCATCACCAAGCCGATCGCCATGAACACAAACAATGTAGCCGAGCCACCGTAGCTCATTAACGGCAACGGTATGCCGGTCACCGGCATCGCGCCAATGACCATAGCCACATTCACTAAAACGTGAAAACCCAGCGCTGCTGCAACGCCCATGACCAGAAACATTCCAGCGCGATCTTTCGCGCGTTGTGCATTCTGTACGAGTCGTAACAGAAGCGCCATGTACAGCCCTAAGGCAAGCAGCACGCCTTTGAATCCCTGTTCTTCCGCCCAAGCCGACATGATGAAATCGGAATAACGAACGGGAATGTAACCCAGTTGATTCTGACTGCCGTTGCCAAAACCTTTACCCCAGAAGCCGCCGGAACCCACGGCGATTTTAGATTGCAGAAGTTGATAGCCTGAGCCTTTGGCGTCTTCTTCCGGGTGCAAGAAAGAAGTAATCCTTTCTCTCTGATACGCCTTGAGGATGTGCTTGCTGACGGGAGGATAAAACACCGCTCCAACAAGCAGAACCCCAGCTAAAGTAAAAATTCCGGCGTGTTGCCACTTCAAGCCCGCCAAGAACGCGCCCACAGCAAGCATGGGGACGAGTACAAGAGCGGTACCCAGATCTGGCTGCTTGAGAATGAGTGCCAACGGGACGCCGACGAGCATACCTGCCTTCAACAAATCACGCAAATCCAGCTCGTCCGACCGCACTTCCGCGAAGAAGCGTGCCAGTACAATGATTATAATCAACTTTGCGAGTTCTGACACCTGAAAGTCTTGGCCCAGGAAGTGAATCCAACGTTTCGCGCCGAAGCGCGCACCACCCAGTACTAGAACTGCCGCCAGGGCGGCCAGGCAGACGACATATAGGATGAGGGCCTGATCGAGGATCAAATGATAGTCTACCCGCGAGAGCACGAACATGATGGCGAAGCCAAAGAGGAGCCATTTGATCTGCTTGATGTGCATGCCTGCCAAGTTGCTGGCATGGGTGGCGGAGTAAATTTCAATGACACCCAGCGCGCAAATAGCGGCCAGGATGGCGATCAGCCACCAATCGTAATCACGAGTGCCGCGAGCGTCTTTCATTGTGGGTCCGGCTTTCCTTCCGCAGCGTGAGTCTGCACGGCCGAAAGTCCTTCTGGTTTTATCGCAACGACGGGAGCCACCACCGCAGCATCACTTGCGGGAGTTGAGCCGTGATCGGCTGCGGTCACGGTGCCCTGAGTCTTGCGATTCTTCTTGTCGTAATAGGCTTTAACGACATCGCGAACAACCGGACCTGCGGCCTCACCGCCGTGCTGGCCGCTTTCCTGGACGAGAACCGCGACGACGATTTCCGGATTGCGCTTGGGGGCGTAGCCGACGAACCAGGCGTTGTCTTCAAATTTTTTCTGCTTGCCGAAGCGATTGCGGGTGTCATAGCCGATGACCTGCGCGGTGCCGGATTTTCCGCTGAATTCGATACCGGTGAGTTTGAGCTGGCCGCCGGTGCCGCCGGGCTCATTGATGACGCCATACATGCCGTCGGTGACGCGCTCGACGGTGTGCTCGGAAAGCGGGAATTTTTCTTCGCCGACATTCTGCGCATCTTTCAGCATGTGCGGCTGTTTGAAGACGCCGCCGGAGGCGATGCCGCCGATCAGGCGGGCGAGCTGTACGGGAGTGGTGGTGATGGCGCCCTGGCCAATGGCGACGGAGATGGTTTCACCGGCATACCACTTGCGGTGGAAGACGCGCTCCACCCATTGTTCGGAGGGCATCAAGCCGGATTCCTCGGATGGCAGATCGATGCCGGTCTTGTGGCCGAGGCCGAGTTTGTCGCCGTAGAAGGAGAGGCGATCGATGCCGAGTTTCATGCCGACGGTGTAGAAAAAGACGTCGCAGGATTTCAGGATAGCGTCGTGCAAGTTGGCGGCACCGTGGGAAGTGGGGCCTTTCTTCGACCAATAAACCCAGCACTTGAACTGGCGGCCATAAAAGATGCCGTAGCCCGGGCAATACGTAGTGAAACTTTCGGGGATCGAGTGGTCCTCAAGCATGGCAGTGGCAGTGACGATTTTGAAAACAGAGCCGGGCGCGAGTTGGGCTTGAATGGCGCGGTTGAGGAGCGGATGCAGAGGATCTTCGTTGAGCTTGCGCCACTCTTCTTTAGGAATGCGGACGGCGAAATCATTGGGATCGGGAGTGGGACGGCTGACCATCGCCAGCACTTCGCCGGTGCGGGGATCAAGAGCAACGACAGCGCCTGGCCGCGCGCCAAGAGATTGTTCAGCAACCTGTTGGAGATCGAGATCGATGGTGAGCGTGACTTGTTTGCCGGGAATCGGATCTTGTTGGGAAAGGTGATCGACTTCTTTGCCGACGCTGTTGACGATGACGCGGCGCATGCCGTCGGTGCCCATCAAGATGTCGTTGTACTGGCGCTCGAGACCGGATTTGCCGACGACGTCGCCGGGGCGCAGCTTGCCGTTGCTGGCTTCGATTTGTTGTTCGCTGGCTTCGCCGACGTACCCGGTGGCGTGACCAAGAAATCCGTTGGGTATATAGCGGCGGCGGGAAACGGAAAGCATTTCAAGGACTGGAATATCGGCGCGATGCGATTCGATGAAATCGAGATCGGCGCTGGAGGCTTCGGGTTTGATGACGATGGGTTGAAACTTGGGGAGATTGCGGGTGCTTTGCAATTGATCGTGCAAATCGTCCACGGAAATGCCGAGGCCGTCGGAGATCAATGGCAGATATTGTTCCACGAGCTTGGGATCGTCGCGCAAGAGAAGGACGCTGAAAGAAGGGCGATTGTCTACGAGCACGCGGCCATCGCGATCTAGCATGCGTCCGCGAGGAGCGATGATAGGAATGGAGCGAACGCGATTTTGTTCGGCCATCTGGCCGTACTTGTCGCTGTCGATGACCTGCAATTTCCAGAAGCCCAAAAGCAATAGGCCGATCATGCCTACAATGATGTAGGAGACGACCGCGAGCCGCGTTTGCGGCAACCTGTTGTCACTGTGAAACGAGTACGACACGAATTCTTCTTCTTTAAGTCAGGGTTTGTAAGTACAGGTCCTGAAACCCTGGAACCCTGAAACCCTGAAACCACTGAAACCCGACCTCAGGGCTTGTAAGACAAGCTTCGAACGTCACTCTCGCCCAATGCAATTCGCCTGTGATTCACGAACTTCTTGTGCAGGAAATCGAAAAATCTGCGCAGAACTTCCCGTGGCGACGGTTTCTCGAAGTGTCCGGCGAAGTCATTTCCAACGTATCACTTAGGTTGGTGAGTCGCAACCCGTCCAGAAGGGCAGGTTTCCGGGTGGTCAACGTTGTGGTTTGGTTTCGCAAGAATGCAGTCGCTGAAAGATCCGCGAGAGGCGCAGTTGAGATCCTTCGCGCGCCTTCGACGCGCTCAGGATGACAAACGTGCGTGTGTGGCGGCGTGTGGCGAAGCACTATCATTATTTCTAATGCTGGTTCGTTCAAATCGACGATTATAATTATGGTACTTCGTGCGCGTCGCGCGCATCTCCATGACCAACTTTACAACAAATACTGTGAATGCTCCTGAGAAGCCGCTGCGGCTGGCGCTGACCGGCATGTCCGGAGCTGGGAAAACGTTCTGGACGCGGCGCATCGCGGAGTCTGGCGTGCGTGCGATTTCATGCGACGATCGGATCGAAGAAAAACTTGCGCGCCGGCTCGCTGCCGGCGGCTACGCGGGGATTAATGGAATGGCGGCGTGGATGGGGTGGCCAGATTCGGCGACTTACGCGGCGCGGGAAGCGGAGTACCTTCGCGAAGAAATTTCCACGCTGGATGAAATTCTGACCGAACTGGAAGCGAATCCGCAACAATCATTGATTCTGGACACGACTGGCAGTGTGATTTATGCCGGGAATCATTTACTGCACCGCTTGCGCAAGCTGATGACGGTGGTGTATCTGGCGGCATCGGATGCCGAGCAGCAATTGTTGATTGAAAGATATTTGAACGATGCGAAGCCAGTGCTATGGCGCGGCGCATTTCAAGCCCGGTCGAGCGAAACTGCGCGTGAAACGGTGGCGCGCTGCTATCCGCATCTGATTGCGGCGCGGCGGCAGAGTTATACGGCGCTAGCGCACGCGACATTGCAGGTAGCTGCGCTGCGCGAATTGCCGCATACCGCCGCGGCCTTTCTGGAATTGTTGCCGGAAAGATTTCGGCCCCAGGGCGTTGGCGGTTCGCGATGAGATATCGCAGTACGGGCGGAAAAGCTCCACTGACTTCGTTGCGCGGTGCGGTGCTGCGCGGACTTGCTCCCGATGGCGGACTTTATATGCCAGCCGAAATTGCGCGGCGTTCGCCGGAAGAGTTGGAAGAATTTCGCGGATTACCCTTCACCGAAGTTTGTTTTCGTGTGGTGAAGCCGTTCGCGACACCGGATGTGCCGGAAGACGTGCTGTGGCAAATCGTCAGCGAGGCCATCAATTTTCCGGTGAAGCTGGTTTCGCTTTCGCCAGGGCTGCACATTCTGGAGCTTTTTCACGGGCCAACGTTGGCGTTCAAGGATTTTGGCGCGCGGTTCATGGCGCGATTGATGGGTTATTTTGTGCGCGGCGAAAATCGCGAGTTGACGGTGCTGGTGGCGACTTCCGGCGATACCGGCAGTGCCGTGGCGCACGGATTTTTGGGCGTGCCGGGAATTCGCGTGGTGATTCTTTATCCTTCGAAGCGTATCAGCGAAGCGCAGGAGAAACAGTTTACGACGCTCGGCGAAAATATTACCGCGCTGGAGGTCAACGGGACGTTTGACGATTGCCAGCGCCTGGTGAAGCAGGCTTTTTGCGATGAAGCGCTGAACAAACGTGCGTTTCTGACTTCGGCGAATTCCATCAATATCGGGCGGTTGTTGCCGCAGATGTTTTATCACGTGGCGGCGTACCGGCAGTTGCCGGTTGCTTCAACCCCGCTGGTGGTGGCGGTGCCGAGTGGAAATTTTGGCAACTTGACGGCGGGGCTCTTTGCGAAGCGTATTGGCTTGCCGGTGGCGAAATTTATCGCGGCTACGAATGCCAACGATGTGGTGCCGCAATACTTGTTGAGCGGTAAGTACGAGCCGCGGGCAGCGCAGGCTACCTGTTCGAACGCGATGGATGTGGGGAATCCGAATAATTTTCCGAGACTGCTGGATTTGTGCCGCGGACGACTGGAATATGTGCAGCGCGAAATCTGGGGGCATGGCGCGAGTGACTCGGAAACTTTGGCGGAGATGAAAACGGTCTGGGAAAAATATCGCTACATTTCCGATCCGCATACGGCGGTGGGGATTCTGGGGTGGGAAGCGTACAAGAAGGAACATAGCGAGCCGGCACAGGGTTTGGTGCTGGCGACCGCGCATGCAGCGAAATTCGCGGAAATTGTGGAGAAGGCGATTGGCATTGCGCCGCCGCTGCCGGACCGGTTGGCGGCGTACTTGAAACGGCCGAAGCTATCGGTGCCGATGTCGAGCAGGTATGACGACTTCAAGCAGTTTTTGCTGGCGCATTAGTTGCTGGTGTTGCTGAGGACTCACAGCACGGATCGTGAACCCAACAGAGATTCCTCGCTTCGCTCGGAATGACGGTGACTCGTCAGGATGACGGTGACTCACCGGAATGACGGTCGTTCGTCGGACTGGCGGTGCCTCAATTGCGGTGGGATGAAGCCTACGATTTACGGAGGCGGTCTAGGAAGTGGTAGAGGAAGACGCCGAGGATGGAGTTGACGATGCACGCGACGAAGAGGCGTGTGGTGAACCACGGCTGGTGTTGCGCGAGGAGCAGTTTTTGTACGAGCACGACGATGCCCTGGTGGAGGGCAAAAAACGCGGCGGTCAGCGCGAAGCGCGCGAGGGGATGCTCGGTATCGAGACGCGCGCCGATGGAGGAGGCGAGATAGCCGATCACGGTTTTTGCGATTCCGAAAAGTCCGATGGGAGTTTTACTCAAACTGTCCTGCAGCAAGCCGATGAAGGTGCCGAGCAGCAAGCCGGTGGAAGGATTTCTGCGGCTTAAGCCAAAATAAATCGTGATGAGCAGCGGCAAATCGAGAATGCTGGCTTTGGTGATGTACACCGGCAGAAATGCCTGAAGCACGAGAGCAAAAATAACGCAGAGCAGAATCGTTCCACCGTGGAACTTATGGACTTCGATGTGCGATTCGCTGATGTGCAGGTCGAATGTGTCGTTCATGGATGTTTTTCCGCCGGCTTGGTGTTGGTTAACCCGGAGATCGGCTGTCCAGAAGCGGGTGGCGTGACTGCGGCGTTTCCGCCCGCTGGTGCGTCCTGTTTCAGGGTCAGCGGATCGGTGGTGAGCAAGACGATCACTTCTTCCAGTTTTTCGAGACTTGCGGAAGGGCGTACGCGAATTTGTTTGTACTGCCCGCCAGGTTTGACTTGAGTGATGATGCCGACCGGCAGATCTTTCGGGAAAATGCGGTCCATCCCGCTGGTTACGACGCGGGAGCCGACCGCGACTTCGTCGTCGTTGCCGACATACTTCATGGTGAGCAGAGGCTCGCCCAGTCCACCGACGGGTCTTTGAATGCGCGAATTGGCAATCATCGCGCCGACGCCGCTATCGCGATCGGTTAACAGCAGCACCTGACAGGTGTTGGGATAGGACTCAATGACTTTTCCCACCACACCTTCGGGCGTGATCACTCCCATATTTTTGCGAATGCCTTCGTGCGTGCCCTGGTCTAGGTAAACCACGGCGCTGTTGGCATCGGCGCTGGCGCCGATCACGCGGGCCAAGACCATGGGAACCTTGGCCTGCTTTTGTTTGAAATTAAGAAGGCTGGCGAGGCGGTCGGCCTCCGCGGATTTACTCTGCAGCTGCATGATTTCCAGTTTGAGCTGGCCATTTTCGCGGATGAGCGCTTCGTTCTGCCGAGCGGTGTCGCTCAACGCAAAATAATGACGCCACGCGTCGCGGAATTTTCCGATGCCCCAGGCGCCGCTGCGTTCGACCGGCGAAACGGCGGAGACGGTCCACATGCGGATCAGCCGGCCCTGGGAATCGCGCTTAATCTGCACCGCAAGCATCAAGACTTGCAGCAACACTACCAGCGCCAACAGGAACAGCGAGCGATGTCGAGAAGGTAGACCGGCCATTGGTGTTCCGAAACTTGAAATTGGAAACTCGAAACTCGAAACTCTCTTGAGCGGCCAGTGGCTGGAGCTAGCGGCTCTGTTTTGTGAAACCGTACGGCGAAATTCGAAAAAGAAACTGAAAATCGAATACTGTTTCTAGTCGATGCAGACCTGGCGCAAAAGTTTGAAATCGCTGAGCATTTTGCCGGTGCCGAGCACAACCGACGCCAATGGATCGTCAGCAATAGAGACGGGCAAGCCGGTTTCTTCGCGAATGCGCTTGTCGAGATTTTTCAGTAGCGCGCCGCCACCGGTGAGTACGATGCCGCGGTCGCTGATGTCCGCAGAGAGTTCCGGTGGAGTGCGTTCGAGCGCGACACGCACAGCGTTGACGATGGTGGCAACACATTCGGCGAGGGATTCGCGAATTTCACTGTCGTCGATGGTGACAGTGCGCGGAACGCCTTCGATCAGGTTGCGGCCTTTCACTTCCATGGTCAGGGGCTTTTCCAGCGGATAGGCCGAGCCAATTTCCATCTTGATTTGTTCCGCGGTACGTTCGCCGACCAGCAAGTTGTACTTGCGCTTCAAATATTGCATGACGGCTTCGTCCATTTCATTTCCGGCGACGCGCACGGAACGCGAGTACACGATGCCGCTCATGGAGATGACGGCGATGTCGGTGGTGCCGCCACCGATATCCACTACCATGTTGCCGCTGGGTTCTTCGATAGGCAGCCCGGCGCCAATCGCTGCCGCCATTGCTTGTTCAACGAGATAGACTTCGCTGGCGCGCGCCCGATATGCGGAGTCCTGGACAGCGCGCTTTTCCACGGGAGTAATTTCGCTGGGAACGCCGATGACGATGCGCGGATGCACCAGCACGCGCCGGTTGTGCGCCTTCTGAATAAAATACGTCAACATTTTTTCGGTGACTTTGAAGTCCGCGATCACGCCGTCTTTCATGGGCTTGATGGCCACGACGTTTCCGGGAGTGCGGCCGAGCATTTCTTTAGCTTCGCGACCGACGGCGACCACTTCGCCAGTGACTTTATTGATCGCGACGATGGATGGCTCGTTCACGACGATGCCTTTGCCATGCGAAAAAACCAGGGTGTTGGCCGTCCCTAGATCAATAGCGAGGTCGGACGAAAATAAACTGAACACCGACCTCATGTTGTAACCGTTCTTGATCATTCCCCCAGTCCTTTCGAAACAGAAACAAGAAATCCGCGCGAAACGTTTTTATCTCAGGGTTTGTAAGTACAAACCCTGAAACCCGGTTCTCAGCGCCCTCTGCGGAGGGCTGTAAAACGTTCGAGCTGCGCGTGATGCTTTATTCTCGCCCAAGACTGCACTCAGCGCAAAACCGGCGCTGTTCGGCAAAATTTATTTCGGCACGATGTTTATCCGCACCGGGATATTTCGGCCTCGTTCACTTCGGCCACGTTCACTTGGGCACGACGATCGTTACTTGCTGCTTGGCGGTACCGCCGCGCCGGTTTTGTCCCACGATCACGATAGTGTGTTCGCCGGGGGGCAGCGGTTCCGTGAAATACTGGAAGTTCCCGTCGCCTCCAATGCTGGGCACGGGCTGACCATTAATAATCAGTGCAGCCCCCGGTTCGGTCTTGCCGTAAACCTCCACGATGCGGCCCTGTAGCCGCGTGCCTCCGATTTCCAGCATCATCTCCTGCGTGCGTCCCTGGGCGACGAGCGTGAACTTAAAGGTTTCGCTGACTTCGCTGGTCTTTTTGTTGACATCGGTGGCGATGACGTTCCAGAAATAGTCTCCCGCGTCCAGTCCGCTGATTTCCGCAGACGGGCCCGACAGTCTTACTTGTTTCACCATCTTGGTGAACATTGCCGTGGCGCTAATCCGCAGCGTATAGGAAACGGCGTCTTTCACCGGCTTCCATTCGAAATGAATGGTCGCCGATTTGGGGACTTCTACGATAATGGGCGCCAGGTTTAAAGGCTGCGAGAGATCGGGAGGCGCCAGCACGTCGGACCTGAGGATCGGGCCGACCGAAGAAATATTCGCCTTCTGCCACTGGCCCAATTCGACTTTTTCGCTTCCGCGACGAACTTCCGCGCTGCCGCTGGCCACGGTAATTTCACTTTCTTTCGATTGCGGGTCGGACTTTACGGATGCCCGGCTATTTGGCCGGATCTGCGCCACGGTATCCTCGACACTTACGGCCGCGTGCGAATTCGGGGAACTCCAATTCGGCGTGGAAAGATCCACAGCACCGGTATTGATGCGCACCGCCGTCGTGGCTTGTTCCTGAGTGACATTATTTTCTTCGACCGTTACCAGGGTGTCGGCTTTGATCGTGTACGACGTAGTGTCCGCAAAGGTAATGCGCGCCGCCCCGTCCGCCGCAGTCTGAATCAAGTCGCCTTTGTCCAGAGTGGTGCGGTAATCCGCGTCTACCCACTGCACGGAGTTCACTTTTTTCACCTGAACTCGTCCGTCCAGGTTCACGAATTTGACTTGCGTCACCGCCAGTGGGACCACCTCGCCGTCCGAGCCGCTGACCGCGCTGGAGACTTTTTTCAGGACCGCCGCGTAAAATCCCGGCGTGACGAAATATACGGACGCGAAAATCAGCGCCACCAGAATCAAGGCGTACATCACCAGGCTCTTGTAAGACACGGCGTGCCAATACACCTCTACGCGCTTGACCCGCTCGGGGCCGGTCTGGTGTTGCGGACTGTTTGGCAATTGACTATTCACTGTTGTGGGCGCACCAGTGCCGCCATTTTTGAAATCTAGCACACGGTTCGCAGGTTCGAGCGTCGGCGCGGGACCTCGTAGTCAAACTGCAAATAGCGACCCGGTTACAACGCTCATTGCACGGAGGCGACGCTTCTTTTTGACACCTGTCCGACCGGCCAGTACGGCGATGGGGTAATCTGTTGCTTGTACAGGTTGAAACGCAGTTTGCCAGGAGAATGCCGTTGAATACGGTTCGTCGGATGCGCGCGCGATCCCTTTTGCTGCCGGTTTTCATCTGTTGCGCGGTCATGCCTTGCGCCGCACAGGTTTCGCTGGATCCCGCGCTGGTCTCGGCTCGCGCGGACGGCTGGCTAAAGTCCTATCAAGCAGCGGGTGATTTCAGCGGAGCGCTCCTGCTGGCGCAGGGCGAGAAAATTATTTTTCAGAAGGCTTATGGCGCGGCCGATCCACAGGTGGGCTCGCTAAACCGGTTGGACACACGTTTTCGAGTCGCATCGGTCAGCAAAACTTTTACTGCCGCCGCAATCGAAAAGCTGGTTAGCGACGGCAAGCTGCGCTATTCGGACCCACTCAGCAGATACGTGCAAGGAATTCCCAATGGCGAGTCCATCACCATCGAACAACTTCTCATGCATGAATCGGGGGTCGGAGTACTGGATTCCGAGGAAGTTTTCCGCGATTGCCTCTCGCGACAGGATTTGCTGCGACGCCTGGCCGCTGCGAAACCACTTTTCGAGCCGGGAAAGAAATCGCAGTACAGCAACGAAGGCTATTTTTTGCTGGCAGCGGTAATCGAGCGTGCAACCGGAGAATCCTACGAGGAATTCCTGCGCAAGAATATCTTAGCGACGCTGTACATGGAAAATTCCGGAACTGCTTGCCGTGATCTGCCACAGGGCCACAACGCCTTCGGGAGCGTCGCCACAGCCTCCGCAGCGCGCCTGCGTCCGCTTCCTTTTAACGAAGCTGCGCTTGACGGACCCGGATCGGTGTTCGCTGACGCACAGGATCTTAACCGCTGGCTTCGTGCGGTGGACACCAATCCTCAATTCGACGTGAGCAAGCTTAAATATCCCTACGGCTGGGGCAAACGTAAATACACTTCGCGCGATTTAATTGAACAATCGGGCCAGCTGGAAGGATTTATTTCTCACGTCGCGATTTATCCGAAGGAGCACATCTACGCGATCGTGCTTAGTAACATCCAATCGGGATTTTCGAACTACATCGCCGCAGATCTGGAAGCGGTTTTGTTCGGTGGCACCGTGTCTAAGCCGCCGGAGGTGACGTCGCTTACACTCGGAGAACGTTCCATGCGCCAGTACCTTGGAGGTTTCCATTCGAACGAAACGCCTTATCCGCAGACTCTGGCGATCCGCAACGGCGAACTGGCGATGCACTGGGGCAACGATCCGTTCTGGCGCGAAATGGTGATGATTGATGGCGACACCTTTTTCCTGCGCGCGGAATATGCACGCATCCATTTCGAACGCGGAGCGGATGGTTTGATTCACGGCATGACTTGGACCTGGCCTGGCGGAGCGCACTTGACGCTTGTGAAAGACAAAATCGAAGGTGGCCCCGCTCCTGCTGCGCCAGAAAATCCCTAACGCCGAACTGCGCGTAGTCAGTGGCTTAGCAAGACGGCGAAAACAAGAAGCCCTGCCGACGAAACTTCGCAAGCAGGGCCCTGCCACGCAAAATCTCAACACGTCATTCGTTAGGAAGGGCCGTCAGAACCGGGCCGTCAGAAACGGATATAGGGACCAAATGATGCACGGAAATTATTGTGCGTGCCGCCATTAAAGTAGATTTCGTCTCCCACGTCGAGGCGTAACCCGATTGGCCCAATGTGACCCTCGAGTCCGCCGCCCGGATAGAATGCACCCATCACATTCTTGTCGCGAAGATTTTGCACGATGCTGACAAAAGTCCCGAGCGTGGCTGGCGCCGCATCGAACATGGCATCCACAAATCCACCCTTGATGGTCAGGGAGGGATGAAAATTGGTGTGCCCCAAAGCCAGTTTTGGGCCAAAGAGTCCGTGCAGCAGGCGGAAGTTCGAGCGGTTCACGGTGATGCTCCCGCCGCGTTCGAAAGTTTCCGTGAACACCTGATTGAAGTCGTAGCTCATCTCCCCTTCCAGCATCAGGTGATGACCCAACCCGACGCCAAGCCGCCCGCCGACCCCGGCGAAGTTGGTATCCGTCTGCGATAGCCGAAAGTAGTCGGCGTATACTGCAACGGCCACATGATCCTGCTCCTGGGAAACTACTGCTGGGGTGGCCACAAGTCCGCACAATAGTATCAGCAGGGCCATACGGCCCATTCGGGTCTCCTGAAAAAAGAGTTTTTATGTTTCGCGGCGAGAAAATCGATGGCGATGGGAGAGGCTGAGGGCGATTTCTCTGTACTGAATTAGACGCACTCTCCGGCATACGGTGTTGTGCGGGGTTACCTGTAAACGCAGGAGAAGTGCCGGAGCGACCCGCGATTGTTTAATCGCATTTGTTTAATAAGGGTACGCGCAACAAAAGTTTGCGGTTGACGACAGGAAAACAACGTATTAGCGTACTACTCGCTGGGTGAGAGGTTCTGGTACTACTCCTCTATTGTCCGTTCCGAAGGCAACTGAGAACATGGTCGCAGAGTGGGATGATTCCCGGTGGCTGCCGGTAGCAAGAACGCGGTAAGTGTCCGCAAGGTTCTACCGTCTAGTCTCTCCAGCAGAAGCGTCGCGAAGTTTTAAGCCGGCAGGAGTGTTTGGCTCACGTCATGTCCCTACTGCACTTTCGCTGTAAAGAACGCCGCCGCACACAACGAGTCTCTTTGACCGTCCCTCTCTCTTTGCATGGGCATAATGAAGACGGACAAAAATTCTGCATTCATGTAAAGTCCAACGCCGTCAGCCAGCACGGGGCGCAAATTGAAACGGAACATCCGGTGGTTGTCGGTCAGGTGCTGATTCTGGTGAACGAGAGCAGCGCGCGTAAAACGGAAGCTCGGGTGGCGTCGATTCAGCGCAAGCGCGACGGCAAAACCCACGTTGGCGTGGAATTTCTATCCACCGAAATTAATTTCTGGAGCATGACGTTTCCGATTCCCGGCGCAAAACCGCTTCGCCGCTCCATTCCCAAAGTAACTCCCAACAAAGTTACCGCTTAGTTTCTGTTTTTTCGGCTTTTTCAGCGGACGGACTTCTTCGTCTTCTTGCCCCCAGGTTTACTGCCGCGCTTACTTTTCGGGCGCGAGCCTGCGCTGTTCAGTTCTTCCTGCGCGCGCTTCGGTAGTTTTGCAAACACCAATTCATAGGACGTGCGAAGCAGTTCCGATAACTCGCCGCGGGTCATCGCATCGGGGCTTTCCAGGGCCACCCATTTTGCGCGTGCCAGATACGGCGCGGGAATAATCTTTGGCCGCTCCGTCAGTTCCGCGAACGACTCGTCCGAACATTTGAAGGTAAGACACACTGGCGCCGGTTCGAGGGGCGCGATGGCAAACATTTTTCCGCCCACTTTGAAGAGCAGGTCGTTGCCCCACTGAATCTGCTCGGTCGCGCCGGGCAGTGGCAGGCAGATGCTGCGCAGCCAATCAATATCTATCATGGCGTTTTTTAAGTTACCCGTAATGGGTGGCCGCGGAGGAAGTTATTTCGCGCGGCTGAATTCCACAAAGTCACGCCCAGTGTATAAGCGGTATTTGCCAGTGTCTGGAGCCGTCACCTGCAACGGCACTGGGCGTTTCATCTGAGTGTCTTTTTGCGAAGCCGCCCGAAACAATTCGTTTGCCGCCAAATCCAGCACCGCAAACTTTCCGCCTTCGATAAATCCCATGCCGTACGCTCCGGGCTTCAGCGCTTGCGCGCCAAACAGCAGCGTCACCTCCGTGATCAGGTACGCCTGATATTTTTCGCGAATGCCGGTCGAGTAACCGGAATTATCCACCGGCCCCGCCAACATATAGAAATCGTCTGAAAAGTGGATGCCACCGGTATTGCGCATTTGTGCTGGAGCGGTTTGTCCGCGAAAGAAGACCGATTCAGGGAAGAGCTGGGGCTTGATGTCTGATGCTTTCAGCACCGTGTCTTTGTCCGGCTTCGGCAATGCCGATTGACCGCCCGACAGCGCGGAGGTTCCGGCGAGCAGTCCGGTAAAAAGAATCGCGAAGCCAAAGAATCCAATTTCACGTCGACTGAGTCTCATCGCTTCTCCAAATCGCCACCTCATTGGCTTTAGAGAGTACCTCAACTTGCGCGCCAATTCAGTACTACCGCAGTCACCTCGGCTGATCGCTGCGAGCCTTCTCGCATCGTGTGATACCGTACACGCGATGCGTTTCTTCGAGAGGTGATCGCAAATGTTGCAGCGGCGCGAGTTCATGAAAGTATTTTCGGTGGCGGGTCTGGGAGGGACGCTGCTACCTGGAGTGCTCTGGGCGCAGGCACAAGGCAAGCCAGCTGTCACTAAAGAGATGATAGAGGCTGCGGCGAAGATTGCCGGCGTCGCGATTCCCGAGGACTACCAGAAGATGATGCTGGAAAGCCTCAACGATCATGTTGACGGGTTTAAAGAGATTTTTCAGCTGCACATACCGAATTCCGTCGAGCCGTCACTCCTGTTTCTTCCCGACACATCGCATGCAAAATTCGACACGCAAAAATTGCCGATGCGCATGTCTGCCGCGCCGGTGATGGCAGTGCCTAAGAATCCGGACCTTTTGGCGTTCGCCACGGTTCGCGAACTTGCGGAGTTGGTGCGCACTCGAAAAGTTTCTTCCACTTGGCTCACTGAAATGTACCTCGAACGCCTGAAACGCTACGACGCGAAATTGAAATTCGTGGTGACATTGACCGAAGAACGCGCTCTCAATCAGGCGAAAGAAGCCGATCGCGAAATCGCATCGGGCAAATATCGCGGCCCGCTGCACGGATTGCCGTGGGGCGCGAAAGATTTGCTGGCGGTAAAAGCCTATCCGACCACATGGGGCGCGGGCGGGTTCGAGAAGCAGGTGATCGACGAAGATGCGACGGTCGTAAAGCGGCTCGACGAAGCTGGCGCAGTTCTGGTTGCGAAACTTACGCTCGGAGCGCTGGCGCTCGGTGACCACTGGTTCGGCGGCATTACGCGCAATCCGTGGAATTCTCGGCAAGGTTCCAGCGGTTCGTCGGCAGGCCCGGCATCGGCTACGGCCGCTGGGTGCGTGGCGTTCAGCATCGGATCAGAAACGCTCGGTTCGATTTCTTCGCCATCTACTCGCTGCGGTTGCACTGGACTGCGCCCAACTTTCGGTTTCGTGCCGCGCACCGGGGCCATGGCACTCTCCTGGAGCATGGACAAGCTGGGGCCTATCTGCAGAAGCGTGGAAGATTGCGCTTTGGTTCTGGATGCGATTTACGGTCCGGACGGGAAAGACCGAACCGTAGACGCGCACGCGACGTTCAATTGGGACGCCAATCTCGACTGGCGGCAACTCCGCGTCGGCTATCTGAAAAAAGATTTCGAGCCTGAGAAGGAGGAGCCACCGCCGCAAGGGAAAGAGAAGCCCGCTACGCCGGAGGAGCAGGAAAAGATCGAGAAAGACCGCAAACGCCGGGAGGCTTTTCGCATCCGCGCCGCGTACGACCGCAGATACAACGACGCCGCTCTGGAAAAACTTCGCGCGATGGGTGTGAACCTTATTCCTGTTGAAATGCCGAAATTCCCTTACGATCCGATGGTGGCGATGCTGGAGTCCGAAGCGGCGGCTGCATTCGATGAACTCACGCGAACCGGCCGGGACAAGCTTCTCACGGCACAGGGGCCAGACGACTGGCCAAACACATTCCGCGCGGCGCGCTTTTTTCCAGCCGTCGAATACATTCAGGCCAGCCGCGCCCGGCGCATTGCTATGGATGCGGTTGGCAAAGTATTTTCTGAATTCGACGTAATCGTAACGCCGACGTTCAGCCAGCAACTGGTTATTACGAATCTTACCGGGCATCCCGCGCTGATTCTTCCTAACGGTTTTCGTGGCGCGGACGCGCCTCCTCCCACCTCTACCGTGGAAGGAGCGGACGAAAACGTTGGCGGTCCCGGAACAGCGGTCAGCCTGACATTTCTTGGCAATCTATACGGAGAAAATAAGCTGCTGGCATTGGCGCGCGCTTACCAGGAAGCCACCGGGTTTCACAAACTTCGTCCAAGGCTTGAATCAGTTTGAGCGGTGACATCGGCTGTCCGCGTTAATTCAGCTGCCTTTTTGGATCGGATAGCCTTTTTCCACCCAATCGGTGTTGAAGCTTGTTGGCAGGATCAGCACGCGAAGCCGCGCGAATCCCATGCCTTTCAACGCCGTAAATGCCGGGCGCAGATTCGGACATTTTTCCAGAGGACAGCACCCGCAATACAGAACTACATCGGAATTCTTTGGCAACGTGACTGCGTATTTCTTCAGGTCGCCGATGCCTTGTTCCGACGATCCCGGGCCGTAATACACCGCGCCAGGAATGTGCGCTCCGTTGTAGAGCGTTCGAGTTCCAACATAGATAACCAGTCCGTGTGGATCTTTCTCCTGGTGCAGTTCGGTGACCAACTGCGCGGGTTGCACGGTTTGCGCCTCGGTCCACGGATCGGTGGGAGCCGCCAATGCGAGATTCAGGACGGCCGCAGTCGTCATCAAAATCGCGCAGAAAAACGCGAGGCGGAGATTCTTAGAGGGCACAACGGCGATGATTTTCATCGAGGAAATAATAGCGAGCGGCGGGCACACCGGCAAGAGCGTCATTTCAACTGCTGCAAGACTATTTTTTTGTTTCGCTGCGCTGGCGCATTAGTTTGACTGCTGTGGCGCGCAATGTTTCGGGGATGTTTTTATTCATGCCGAGTTTCTTGAGATCGGGCGGATTCAGCATGGGAAGAAGGCCTAGCGAGCAATCCAGCGGCGCCTTGCCGTTATTCAAAAGGTTGCGAATAACGTTGTAGTTCTTACGAAAATTTCTGTTTTTGCCAATCATGCGCAGAATTTCGTCGGTCAGATTGGTCATGGACGCGAACGCTTCCACTTCCTGATCGGTAAGGCGCGGCGATTGCAGTACCGCTCGTTGCACCACTTTGTTGGTATCGCGAATCAAGGTGCGGCGCGCTTCAGAGCCGCCTTTCATCGCGAATTTCACGCGTTGTGAAACGGTCATGGTGGAAATCTGTTGCAGCAGCGTTTTGCGGCGTTCATTGTCCGGCTCGGCGTCCGCCAGCGCTTCCGTGAGGGCTTCCATATCCGGCATCGCGTCGCTGAGCAATTCGTTCAACTGGCTTTTTTGTTCCAGCGTGATGGAACTGGATTTTTCGAGCGCCTCGGCAAGTTCGCGGGAATCACTGACGCGTTCCAATTCATCCATCAGCGCCTGAACGCCGAGGGCCGAGAGATGCTGGACCAAGGGAACAAGATGTGCGGCGGCGCAATTTTTATTTTTGATCAGCGCATCCGCGACACCCGGTTTGGCCGCCAGATTCTTTGCGGCAAATTCGAACAACGGTTCCAGGGCCTGCTGGCGATTCAGGGCTTCCACAAAATTTTCGATGGGCAGCGCCAGAATGGATTCCTGTGCGCGGGTGGAAATCAGCTCATCGGAATCGAGCGCCAGCACACTGAGAATTTCGGCGAGATCGGGGGGCGGCAATTTGACGCCGCCGGTGCACACAGCAAGTTTGTCTTCGCGGGTCGCGTTCCCACGACGCAATTCTTGCAGAACTTCAGGGCTGAGTAGGTCCACCGGCTGCCTGCCTTAGGTCTTTTGACGTCAAAGAAATTGTACTGGAGGAGCCGGGTGTGGGGACGGGCATAACTTTCTGGCCGTTCAACTGCAGCAACAGGGCGGAAAAGTCGGCGGCAGTAACGGCAAATTTATCGTTGGCGGAGAAATGCGAATTCTGTCCGGCAGGCAGTTCCGCGTCGTACACGACCAAGCCGTCAGCCGCAATCTTCACGCGCGTTGCAACGGATGCTGCGACGAAAAGATCGAGCGCAAGTGATTTCCCTGCACTGGCCGGCGTCGCCAGCGAGCTATTCACGAAAAGATTTTGCGCGGCATCGGGGGCGGGAATACTGACCACGGCGGAAGCTTTTTTTGCGGCGCGATGCGCGGCATAGCGCCGCCAGGCGTAGCGCCCGCCAAAGACCACTCCGACAAGCGCGGCAATCAGCACTACGACCGCGAGCGCAGGGATCCACTTGGGAGGAGAGGGAATTCGTTCTTCCGGTTTTTGCAAGACAGGAGCGGAAGTTTCTCCGCGTGCAAGGTCGTAATCCGAGAGCAAATTTTCTTCGCTGAGCCCGAGGTAGCGCGCGATGCTGCGCACGAAGCCGCGTCCGAAGACGCCGCCGGGCAGCTTATCCCACTCTTCGTTTTCGAGGGCCTCGAGGAATTTGGGCGCGATACGCGTGGCGGAAGCAATTTCCTTGACTGTAACTTCGCGCAGTTCCCGTTCGCGTTTCAGGCGCTCCCCAAACGTACCCTTGGCCATTTCGTCGAACCGTTCCTCGATTTTGACGCCTCCATTCTGGCGCCCGATTTTGGCGAAATACCGCGGTTCCTCCGGGACGGAACAGCGCCGCCAGGAATGGGCGAAAGCAAGGCCCTGACGCACTATAGGTGTGCCGCCAAGGCGGTGTCAAACGCTTGAAAAACAATCGGATGAGGCGAAATTGCGGACTGACGAAGTGCCTGTTAAACAGGATGAATGGGAGCGGATGCGCGTGGATGGCGAGATGGCAACGCCTGTACCACGGATAGGTTGCGCACATTTTTGTCGCGCGACTATACTGGCGTTGAATCGCAGAAAGCAGAAAGCTGCGAACGGCGCGGTGTATCCGCACGGTTGTGCGGTTGCCGACTCATCGAAGGGGACAGGACCACTACGCGTGGAGGAGAACAAACAGTTTCCCGCCGTTGATCGGCGCAGAAATCCGGGGCTTCCAGGGGAGCGACGCGAAGCTGGCGAGGTCGCGGTCTTCCAGGAACTCGGCAAAGCGCTGACGTCATCGCTGCAGCTGGATCAGGTGCTGCGGACCATTATGGAGAAGATCGACGAATTTCTGCGTCCGGATAACTGGTCGCTGCTGCTGCTGGATGAGGCTAAACAGGAATTATATTTCGAGCTGGCGGTGGGCACCGCTTCGACCGCATTGAAAGATGTCCGCGTAAAAATGGGGCAGGGAATTGCCGGATGGGTGGCGGCGCACGGCGAAACAGTGGTGGTGCCGGACACTTCAAAGGACACGCGATTTTTCTCGCAGGTGGATGAAAAGACCAAGACGGAAACGCAATCGATCGTTGCGGTGCCGGTAAAGTTTCGCGATACCTGCCTGGGCGTAATTGAACTGATCAATTGTATCGGCCCGGACGGATTCGATGCGCGGGATTTGAAGCTGCTGGAAGCGCTGTCCGATTTTGCCGCGATTGCTCTGGAAAATGCGCGGCATGTAAAGCGCATCCACGAACTGACGATCACCGACGATTGCACCACGCTGTATAACGCGCGGCACATGGGCTTCATTCTGGAAACGGAAATTTACCGTTCGCAGCGCTATGCCTACGAATTTTCGCTGATTTTTATAGATCTCGATCACTTCAAGCAGGTAAACGATACCCAGGGCCATCTGGTGGGTTCGCGCCTGCTTTGGGAAATCGGCAACGCGTTGAAAGCGCATTGCCGGTTGATCGATTTCGCATTTCGCTATGGCGGCGACGAATTTGTTCTGCTGCTGCCGCAAACTTCGAAAGACAATGCGATGCTGGTGGCGCGCAGGCTGCACAAGATGCTGCGCGAATCAACCTGGCTGCCCGGCGAAGGGCTGAACATCAAGCTGACAGCGAGTATGGGTGTCGCGTCGTATCCTGTGGACTCGCGCACCAAAGAAGGATTGCTGCATCTCGCGGACGAAGCAATGTACCTGGCGAAAAATACCAACCGCGACAGCGTGGCGGTAGCCAACGTAGGAATCCTGGAGCCGCTCCCAGCGGCGAACGCCGAGTCGGCCAGCTAGGCTAGTAAACGCGAAACAAATGCAGATTCTTGCGATCGCGCCGCACTTCGCATCCTCCTGAACCAAATCGCCTGCCGTTTGACTCCAATCACCGGCACAGACTCATGGGCTGCGGCGATGTGTACAGCTGTGCGCTATTCTGATTTACTGAAAGCCAAGCCACCGGAAGGTGGCGCGACGCGATGAAGAAGAGCGAAGCAGCAAGGTATGCGCGATGGAGCGCGGCGGTGGCTCTGGTGTTCGCGGGGCTGACCGTCGGGGTGTATTTGAAGCGCGGATGGACGCGGCATGTCGAGCGCAAAAACGCACCGCCATCGGCTCCCGTGGATGTAGAGCGGCAATCGAGCCATCTGACATTTTCGAAGGGCGAAGGAACGCGAAAAACTTTTACGGTTGAGGCATCCAAATCGACCGATTTTAAGGGCCGCAACGCGAGCGACCTGGAGGGCGTGAAAATCACCATCTTCGGCAAGGAAGGAGTCCGGCACGACACCATGGAAACGCATACCTGCCGCTATACGAAGGACAGCGGAGACATATCCTGCGCGGGCGACGTGGAAATTATTCTGATGAGCGCCGAGGAATGGAAGGCATCAGGCGGAAAACCAGGCGCTCCGGGAACCATGAAAATCGAAACGCGCGGCGTGTCGTTCAACCGGACCAGCGGAGAAGCAACCACGGACGAAGGCGTCCGATTTTCGTTTGCGAATGGAAGTGGCCAGGCGATTGGAGCGGCGTACAACTCGGAAGAGGGCACGCTGCGTTTGCAACGTAACGTGATGCTGAAATTGGATCAGCCGTCCGCGATTGGTGCCGAGGGCGCAAACAATACAAAGAGCGCGCTGGCACCCAAGCGAGAGCCGATCGAGGTCACAGGAACGCGCATGGATTTTTCACGGAATAACGCCACGATATACCTGTCCGGACCGGCGGAGGCGAAGACCCAGACGCAGCGGTTAACGGCTGCGGCTTTGTTGCTGGAACTGGATAGAAATTTTCGCGCCCGGCGATTGATCGCGCAGTCGAATGGCAAAGATGCGTTGCCGGAGTTCAGCGCGGCGAAGGGCGCCGAAAAACAGAGATTGTCCGCGAAAGAAATTGCCGCGACATTTGCTCCCGAAGGCTGGGTGACGCGCGCCGACGCCAAAGGGCAAGTGAGCGGAGACTCAGAGCAAGGCGAAGCACGCCAGTCATTCAAAGCGCAGAGCGCTTCGATGGAAATGATTCCCGGACAGAATGTGCCAAAAATGCTAGTGCTAGGTGGGAGCGTGGACGCGCGGACAAACACTGGTGGAAAAGGGTCGCGCGGCACAGAAACCGGGGACACACGAAGGCTGACGACGGATGAGCTGCGGCTGACATTTTTGGAAAAAGGCCCGAAAACGAACCTCGAAAAGGGCGGCGCGAGAGGTGCGAAGCTGGCGAGCGCGGATACCGTGGGCCCGGGTCGGATTGAATGGAATGAGGCGGGAAACGCAAGCACGAAACCGTCACAAACGGTGCTGCAAGCTAACCAATTGGGAATGAGATTTGATGCCAGCGGGAGAGCTTCGCGGCTGGATGCCAAAGGAAACGTGCGGACCGAGCGCAGCGCCGCGGATGCCGAGAAACAAACGGCAACCGCAAAAAACGGATTTGTGGAATTGCAGGAGCAGGGCGGATGGTCGCGGATGGAGTTGAGCGAAGACGTGAGGTTGAATCAAGGAACAGGATCCGCTCGGGCGGATCATGCGACGTTCGAACGGGCGCAGCAGACCGCGACATTAACGGGCCACGCTACGGCGAGAGATGCGACCAATTTGACGTCGGCGCAGAAGTTGACGTTTTGGCAGGCGACCGGTGACGTGCAGGGCGAAGGCGGCGTGCGTTCGTCGGATTTGTCGGCGCGCGGCAGTTCAGTTCATCTTGCGCCAGTAGCTGCGAATGTCAGCGCGGACCACTTGAGCGCAAATTCGAAAAGCGGCCGGGCGCTGTACACCGGGCATGCCAGGCTGTGGCAGGGCGATTCGGTGCTGGAGGCGGAATCGATCGAGTTGCTGAAGAACGAACGGATGATGAATGCGGCGGGGAATGTGCGGGCAGTTTTTCCGCAGTCGCCGGGACATGCTGCGCCTTCCACAACAAGTTCCGTGAAGCCCAAGCCGCCTGTACTGTGGCATGCGCAGTCGGCCAAGTTGACTTACTGGGACCAGCAGAATCGCGCGCGGTTGGAGCAGAACGTGGTGGTGCAATCACCGGACGAGAAGATCAGCAGTGCAATATTGGATTTGTACTTCACGCGCGCGAACGTCGCCGGCAACCGCGGTGCAGGGACAAGTGCAGCGACAAGTACCAATTCGAATGGCAGTTCGAATGCCGATTCGAACACCAACTCGAATGACGGCCCCGCGAGTTTGGCCGGGGCACAACAAATCAGCCGGGCGGTGGCGACGGGTGACGTAACCGTGCAGCAAGGCGAGCGGCGAGCGACGGCAGAACACGGCGAATACACGGCAGCGGACGGAAAATTCGTGATGAGCGGCGGAACGCCAACGATTTTTGACGCCTCGGAGGGAACAACAACGGGCCGTCAATTGACCTTCTTTTTAGCGGATGCTACGATCATCGTGGATTCAGAAAGTGGATCGCGCACGCTGACGAAGCACCGAGTCGAAAAGTGAATTGACGAGGAATGCTGAAGCTCCAGGCTGAAGAGTTAAGCAAGTCGTACCGGGGCCGCAAGGTCGTAGACGACGTTGAGCTGGAGATTGGGCAGGGCGAGGTCGTTGGGCTGCTGGGGCCCAACGGCGCCGGTAAGACCACTACTTTCTATATCTTAGTAGGTCTTGCCCGACCAGATTCCGGCCGTGTTTTGCTGAACGGCGAAGAAATTACGGATCTTCCGATGTATCTTCGGGCCCGCAGCGGAATCAGCTATCTTCCACAGGAACCTTCCGTCTTTCGTCAACTCACGTGCGAACAAAACCTTCTGGCGGTTCTGGAAACACTTCCTCTCAGTCCGGAGCAACAGCGCGACCGTTTGGAGGAGTTGCTGGTGCAGATGGGGTTGGAGACCGTGCGGACGAGCAAGGCGTATACGTTATCGGGTGGCGAACGCCGAAGGCTGGAAATTGCGCGGTCACTCACGCTCGAGCCATCATTTATATTACTCGACGAGCCCTTTTCAGGCATTGACCCGCTGACCGTAAAAGACCTGCAGGAGATCATTCGCGGCCTGGCGCAGACCGGAATCGGCGTGCTGATCACGGACCATAATGTGCGAGAGACCTTGACGGTAACCGACCGAGCGTACATCCTGAAAAGTGGCAAGATTTTCCGCAAGGGGCGACCAGAGGATTTGAGCAACGATCCCGAGGTTCGCCGGGTGTATCTGGGCGATCATTTCCGCCTGAACTAACAGGCACAGAAAGAAGCCGGCGTTTATGGAAGCGCTGAGATAAGTGGAAGGAACGTTCTCGCGAATATGGCTTGGCAAGGACTCAAACTCAACTTAAAGGTGGCGCAGAAGCAGATTCTGACGCCTGGCCTGGTGCAGATGGTCAGCGTGCTGGCGCTGAACCGCCTTGAGTTGAAAGAGATGATCAACACCGAGATGGTGGCCAATCCCGTGCTCGAAGAGCTGAGCGAAGAAGCCACCACTACCGACAATTACAGCGACGAAAACTTTCTGAAGAACGAAACGGAAAAGGTCCCCGAAAAGCCGGAAGCCAATCCTTTCGACGAATTCGATGTCGGCAGCTTTTTCAACCAGTATCTGGATACTGGCGGAGACGGCGGACAATCGCAGGAACGGGAAATTTCGGAGCGGCCATCGTTTGAAAAATTTTTGTCTTCGCCGGCTGGACTTTCCGAACATTTGAACTGGCAATTAAGCGTGACCATCTGCTCGGACACTGTGCGCGAAATTGCCGACAACATCATCGGCAATCTGGATGAAAACGGCTATCTGACCGCTTCGAATGAGGAGCTGCTGCAGGACGGCAAGTACACGCAGGATGATCTGGATGATGCGCTGGCGGTGGTGCAGGATTTCGATCCCATTGGCGTCGGTGCGCGAGATCTGCGGGAATGCCTGCTGCTGCAACTGCACGCCTTTGATCCCACCAATACGCTGGCTTACCAGGTAGTGTCAGAACATCTGAAGCAGGTTCAGTCCAATCAGTTGAAAGAGATTGCGCGCGCGTTGAACCGTCCGATCGAAGTGATCAAGCGGACTTTGGACGTTATCAAGAAGCTCGATCCGCGGCCGGGACTTCGCTACAACAAGACCGAACCGCGCCTGGTTGAGCCGGATGTGTATTTCCGAAAGGTTGATGGCGTCTGGGAAGTTTTCCTGAATGAAGACGACATGCCGCAGTTGCGGCTGAGCCCCACTTATCGCAGGTTGCTGGCACGCGACGCGGCGGACCGCGAAGTACGCAATTATGTGAAAGAGCGGTTCACGGCTGCGATCCAACTCCTGAAAAACATCGAACAAAGAAAGCACACTATTTTGCGCGTCTGCCAATCCATCATCGCGCGGCAGGGAGAATTCCTGGATCACGGCCCGGACGCACTGAAGCCGATGATGATCAAAGAGGTAGCGGAAGAGGTCGGCGTACACCCCTCGACGGTAAGCCGCGCAGTGGCCAGCAAGTATGCGCACACACCGCAGGGCGTGCTCGAATTGCGGTCGTTCTTCAGCGAATCGGTGAACGGGCCGGAAGGCAGCGGAATGTCTCTGCTGACGCTGAAACGGCTGGTAAAGAAAATGATTGAAGAGGAAGACTCCACCAAACCGCTGACCGACGATCACATCGCGCAAAAATTGGAAGATGCGGGTATCCACGTGACGCGTCGCACTGTCGCCAAGTATCGCGAAGACATGCGCATCCCAAGCACCCACCAGCGTCGAGTAAAAAGCTGAGCCCTGCCTTGAAAGTGAAACCCCGAGCAAAACGGGATTCGAAACAGCTCGTAATCCTCACCGGACTTTCCGGTTCCGGCAAAAGCACCGTACTGAAAGCGTTTGAAGATATGGGGTTCTACTGCGTGGACAACATGCCGGTAGAGCTGATTCCCATTTTTGCTGAATTGCATGCGGCAGGCGAAGGCGATTTCAGCCGCGCGGCGCTGCTGGTGGACGCACGCGAGGGAGCGCAGTTGCAAAAATTGCCCGGACTGTTGATGCACCTGCGCAAGGACCATCCGATTTCTCTGGTGTTCATTGAGGCCCACGACGAGGCGCTGCTGCGCAGATACAGCGAAACACGTCGGCCGCATCCGCTGGGAAAAGACTATTCGGTGCGCGAGAGCCTGTTGCACGAGCGCGAGCTGATGGCGCCGATTCGTAAGCTGGCGGACGTGGTGATCGACTCGACGCAATTTAACGTGCATGAGTTGCGCAACTTTATTACCCGGCGCTTCAAGAGTCCTGACCGCCACCCGATGCTGATCTCCGTGGTGAGTTTCGGCTACAAATATGGGGTGCCGGTTGACGCGGACCTGATCTTCGACGTGAGATTTTTGCCGAATCCGCACTTTGTGCCGGCATTGAGAAAATTTACCGGCCGCGACACGAAAGTGCGGCGCTTTATCCGCTCCTTTCCTCAAACCGGAGAGTTTCTGCGACGCATGGAGAGCCTGTTGGCTTACTTGATGCCGCACTACATCGAAGAAGGCAAAAGCTACCTGACGATTGCTTTCGGATGCACCGGCGGAAAACACCGCTCGGTGATGCTGGCCGAAGAAATAATGAAGGCTCTCGAAAAACGCAAGTACGCAACGAAAGTGTTTCATCGCGATATTGATAAGTAGCACCCGCGACGCGGTCGCCCGGGCAAACTTGACACATCCCTCTACGGGCGAATAGCGTTAACTATTGCCTTCAGGCAAAGGATTTCAGCGCGTTGTATTTCAGTCCGGATTTTTTCCGCGGGAGCGAAAAGTTTGGCGTCAGTGATTTCACCCCAATTGAAGCGGCTGCTGGCATTTGTGCGGCCGTACCGGATTTCAATGGTCTTTGGCGTGATCTTCCTGGCCGTCTCGGGTATTTGTGAAGCAGTAATTGCGCTGATGATCCGGCCGATCATTGATCGCGTGCTGACTCCGTCGGCCCCGGATTCCAACGTTCTCCTGTTTACGTTTCCTCATCACGGTCCCGCCGTATATTTGAACCGCTTCTTTCCGCACAGCATTCACAACGTGTGGGCAGTCGTGTCCATCTCGATGCTGGTTGTGTTCTTCGCGAAGTCAGTCGCCGAATTTGGCGGAGGCACGTTGATCCAGTATGTCGGTCATCGGGCAATCACCGATCTGCGAAACGCTCTTTACGGGAAAATTATTCGCCAGCCGATTGGTTTTTTTCAGCATCAGCCGACCGGGCGTGTGATGTCCGCTGTGATCAACGATGTTGAGCGGGCTCGCCCTGCGCTTTCCGAATATCTAGCCGATGTTTTTCGGCAAACATTTTTGTTTATCGCCTTCGTTGCCGTGCTGCTCAGCTCGGACTGGAGAATGGCGCTCGGCTGTGCTGTCTTTCTTCCGCTGGTGCTCTGGCCCGTCGGCAAGCTGGGCCGCAGCATTCGGCATTCCGTACAGAGCAGCCAGACCAAGCTCGGAGAACTGAATCAGATTCTGCAGGAAACGGTAGGCGGCAATCGGATTGTCAAGGCGTTTGGCATGGAGGATTTTGAAGCTAGAAAATTCCGCAGTGCCGCCAGCCGACTGCTGCGGGAGACCATGCGCTGGGTGCGCGCGCAGGTGGTGACGTCGCCTCTTATGGATCTGCTGCAGCCCGTCGTCATCTCGCTTTTACTGTTGTACGCGAGAGATAAGATCCGCCTGCAACAAATGACTGTCGGCTTGTTCTTTACTTTTGTGTACGCGCTTTTCAAGTCGTACGAGCCGGTAAAACGCATGGGCTCGGTCTATCAGCAATTCCAGCAGGCCCAGGGAGCCACTGCGCAGGTGTTTGCATATCTCGACCTGGCGGAAGAAGAATGCGATGCCGCTGGAGCGGTGCCGTTGCCGGAATTTTCCCGTGAAGTTGAATTCGAAGACGTGAGTTTTTCCTACGATTCAGCTCCCGTTCTTCGCGGCATTAGCTTTCGCGCCGGTAAAGGCGAAATCGTGGCGTTCGTCGGTTCGAGCGGAGCAGGCAAGACCACCCTGGTGAATCTGATTCCGCGATTCTATGAGCCGACGGCTGGAACGATTCGCATCGATGGCACCGACATATGCAGGGTAACGCTGCGCTCCTTGCGCGAGCAGATCGCCATGGTTACGCAGGAAAATATTCTGTTCCACGATACCGTGTGGAACAACATTTCCTACGGGCTTGGCAGCGTGCAAAGGGACCGAGTGATCGCCGCGGCGCAAGCTGCGCTGGCCCACGATTTCATTCAGGAACTCCCTTTAGGTTACGATACTGTTATCGGCGAGCGAGGGACGCGGCTCAGCGGAGGACAGCGGCAACGCATTGCCATCGCGCGAGCCATCCTGAAAGATTCGCCCATTCTGATTCTGGATGAAGCTACTTCGGAACTCGACGCCGAATCCGAAATGTTCGTACAAAAAGCCCTGGCGAATCTAATGGTTGGAAGAACGACATTCGTAATCGCACACCGCCTGGCCACGATCCGCCGCGCCGACAAGATTTTGGTGCTGGAAGAAGGCCAGATCCGCGAAATGGGAACCCACGCGGAGCTTATGACCAGGGCCGGAACGTACGCTCGGCTGCACGATTTACAGTTCGCCGACGACGAAATGGCCGCCCCGGTTCAAACGAGTTTACCCCCCCTGCCCTCTACGTCCTCCACAAGGAATCGGATATGAGCGAAAAGAGCGCAGTGCAAGCGAAAAAGACGGAGTGTCTTTCGATGACCGGCTACGCGCAGTCCAAGGGCAGCGTGCTCGGCTGGGATCTTCGCGTCAGCGTAAAGAGCGTCAATCACCGCTTCTTGGATCTGAAAGTGCGTCTGCCGGAAGGCTTTGATCTGTACGAATTGCGGCTTCGCCAACTTGTCCGCGAACGAATCCATCGCGGACACATCGAGGTTCACGTCAGCGTCGAACCCGGCGTTACGACTCCGATCCAGGTAAATAAAGATCTGGTGACGAATTATTTGCGCGCCGCGGACGAATTGCGTTTCCAGACTTCGGTTTCCGCAGCCTTGGATGTCGTAGCACTGCTGCGGCTCCCCGGAGTTATTGGCGGACTCGCCCCGGCATTGCCGGAGTCCGAAGAAGAACAGGAAAAGCTCGGCCGCGAATTGGAGCGCTGCCTGCTCGACACCTTGAATAAGTTAGACGAGATGCGCCGGGCGGAAGGCCGTCAGCTGGCGCAGGATCTTCGCGCACGGTTGGCGCGAATCAGCGAACAGACCGAGCAAGTGCGAGCGCTGGTCGTTCAGTTGCGCCCAGCCTTCGCGCGGCGGCTGGAATCGCGGCTGAAAGATTTGCTCAGTGCAACGGCCATCGATCCGGCGCGCATCGCGCAGGAAGCTGCGATGCTTGCGGAGCGCAGCGATATCAGCGAAGAGTTGGACCGCTTGCGCAGTCATCTGCTGCAATTCGGAAAATTGCTGGATGGCGCGGGTGAGCTCGGGAAGAAACTGGATTTTCTGCTCCAGGAAATGCATCGCGAAGCCAACACCATGCTTTCCAAGACTCCTGGCGTTGAGAGCGAAGCGCTGAAAATCACCGGCATCGGCCTCGAAGTGAAAGCCGAAATTGAAAAATTGCGGGAACAGGTACAGAACATCGAATGAGCGATGACAAGGTTCTAGCGCCGCTGGTCTTAATTGTTTCTGGCCCGTCGGGATCGGGGAAGTCCACGCTGGTGCAGCGCTTGTTGCAGATGCCGGGAACCATGGGCTCCAGATCGTGTACCACTCGGATGCGCAGGAGGACCGAGGCCAGTGGGAAGTGTTATGATTTCGTCACCAACGAAGAGTTTGAAGCCATGGTTTCGCGCGGAGAATTCCTCGAGTACGCGCGAGTCTTCGGCAGACATTCCTATGGCACTCCGAAGAAATGGCTCGAAGAGTCGCGCGCCAAGGGTTTGGACCTGGTCCTGGAAATTGACGTACAGGGAGCCGCGCAGGTAAAAGAGAAGCTGCCGGAATCGGTGGCTATCTTTATCTTGCCGCCTTCGCGCGCGGAACTGGAACGCAGGCTGCGCAGCCGCGGACAAGATTCGGACGAAGAAATTGCGCGGCGATTGGCCAGGGCTCGCGCCGAAATTGAAGCATTTGGAAAATATTACGATTTTTGCGTCATGAACCAGGACGTGGAACAAGCCGGACGCGAAGTTGAAGCGATTTTGACCGCGGTGCGCTGCAGCAGACCGCGCCAGCGCCGCCGGGTGGAAGAACTTCTGGCATCATTTGGAGGGAAAGACTGAAATGACCGTGCAGACGAAAGCTCCGGAGAGCCAGTTCGCGTATGTGGTATTAGCGGCCCGGCGTGCACGCCAGATTATGGCGGGGGCGCCGCCGATGTTGGAAAATCCGCGAACACTGAAACCTACGCGCGTGGCCTGCGAAGAAGTGAACAGTGGTTTGATCGAATACGAATTCAGTCCCGGCAAATCCGTGGATGAGGATAAGGACGGCGTCAAGCGGCGCAAGTAACGCCGCGCGAGAATTCCATGCGCATCACTCTTGGCGTTACCGGCGGAGTGGCGGCCTACAAAGCGGCCGAGCTGGTGCGCCGCCTGCAACAGGAAGATTTCACAGTCGAAGTGGTCATGACCCGCGCTGCCTGCGAGTTCATCACTCCTCTCACTTTTGCCGCGCTTACCGGAAAGAAAGTTATCATCGAACTATTCGCGGAATCTGGCGGCGAAGCGAATCTGGAAAGCGCAATCGAACATATTGCCGTCGCGCAGCGCACAGACTTGTTGCTCGTTGCTCCCGCCACGGCCGACATCATTGCCAAATTCAGTCGCGGCATCAGCGACGATTTTCTCAGCACTCTTTATCTCGCAACCACAGCGCCCGTGGTTGTCGCTCCTGCGATGAACGTCAACATGTGGAATCATCCCGCTACTCAGGAAAATCTGGACCGCCTGCGCGGTCGCGGCGTTCACGTCGTAAATCCTGACGAAGGCTATCTCGCCTGCGGCATGACCGGAGCGGGACGCCTCGCCGGACAGGAGGCGATTGTTGCCGTCGTGCGCGAAGTTTTGCAGGTACGCCGCGATCTGGAAGGGCAAACATTTCTTTTGACCGCAGGCCCCACGCAGGAAGATCTTGATCCCGTTCGATTCCTGACCAATCGCTCTTCAGGACGCATGGGTTATGCAGTTGCCGAAGCCGCTGCGCAGCGCGGCGCAAAGGTAATCCTGATCAGCGGGCCGACCGCACTCGAAACTCCTGCAGGCGTCACGCGCGTGGAAGTGCGAACCGCTGCGGAAATGCTGCGTGCCGTGGAGGATCACTTCGCGCAAGCTACCACCGCCATTTTCGCTGCGGCTGTCGCCGACTATCGTCCCGTGGATGTCGCTTCGCAAAAAATAAAGAAAAGCGCTGGAGAGATGACGTTGCGTCTTGAACCGAATCCCGACATCCTCGCCACTCTCGCGCGCAAAAAAGAAAACCGTCTGATCGTTGGATTTGCCGCCGAAACCGGCAAGGTCGCCGAGAACGCGCGCAAAAAACTTGCGGAGAAAAACGCCGACTTGATCGTCGCCAACGATATCACCGCCGAAGGCGCGGGGTTCGACGTTGACACGAACATCGTCACCCTGTTCGCGCGCGATGGCCGCGATCTGCCGCTCCCGAAAATGACCAAGCGCGAAGTCGCGCACCGCATCCTCGACGAAGTCCTGCGGCTAACCGCGAGCGTAAAGCATCAGTCTGCTGACTGAACATCCGATGCCCGAGCGAACTGAAATCACAATTCAGGAAAAACTGAACGCACGGCTGAGGTTCTACGAAGATCTGGGCCTGGGCCCGTTCTATCGCGATCGCCGATCTCCTCAGAAACAACTTTCAACATTTTCAGTCGAGTCGTCATCCGCATCCACCGAGGAACTCATCTTGCCAAAAGCCGCGTCGAAGGCTACCGCTGTACCGAATGCCGCTTCGAAACCCGTCGTGCCCGTACTGCCTGTCGCGGCGGGTCCATCGTTGTTCGAAGGCTCCGGCAAAATTCCCGGCGAAACGCTGCTGAACGTCCGCGAAGATCTCGGCGAGTGCACGCGCTGCAAGCTGCACAAAACCCGCAACAAAATTGTTTTTGGCGACGGAAGCGCAAAAGCGCAACTCGTTTTTGTCGGCGAAGGTCCAGGCGCGGATGAAGATGCGCAAGGATTGCCGTTTGTGGGTCGCGCTGGAAAGCTCTTGACGCAAATGATTGAAGCGATGGGCCTGCAGCGCCGCGACGTTTATATCTGCAATGTCGTGAAGTGCCGCCCGCCAGGAAATCGCCAGCCGGAGCCGGACGAAGTATCGAAATGCTCGCCATTTTTGTTTCGCCAGCTGGATGTGCTACAGCCGAAAGTGATTGTGTGTCTCGGCGCAACCGCTGCGCAGACGTTGCTGCAAACCAGCCGCGGCATTTCGCACTTCCGCGGACAATGGATGGACTTCCGTGGTTACAAAATGCTGGCCACCTATCACCCCGCATATTTGCTGCGTAATCCTGCCGCCAAAGGCGAAGTCTGGAAAGATCTTCAGAGAGTCATGGCCGAACTCGGCCTCGAAGTGAAAAAAAACAAGGCCAAGTAAGTGCCCAGCGGCATAGTGCTCGGTGTCGCCACGGCGGTTTCGTGGGGTAGTGCCGATTTTGTGGCGCGCTTCGCAACCCGAAGCGTCGGCAGCGTGCGCGCTTTGTTCGGCATGCAGTTCTGGGGCGCCATCTTTGTCACTATTCTTCTATTTTTCGCGCGTGACTGGGGACATTTGTTCGATGCTTCCGGCTGGCAGCCGTGGGCTTGGGGAATTCTCGCCGGCTCCATCAACACGTTCGCGATGCTCGCTCTATATCGCGCTTTTGAAATTGGCAAGCTTTCGCTGGTTGGCCCAGTCTCCGCCAGTTATCCCGCGTTGACCGTAATTCTGTCGCTGCTTTCCGGTGAGCGCCTGTCGGCGTATCGTGCGCTGGGAATCATTGCCGCGCTGCTCGGGGTAATTTTTGTCGCTGCTGGAGAAAAATCTAGCGCTCCCGTTGCTCTTTCCGATTCGCCCAACGACGCATTTGCTGCCTCACAAAAATCCAGCCGAGTTTCAGGCCCACGAGTTTCTGGACTGGGCTGGGCTATCGCGGCAGCCTTCAGCTTTGCCATTTTATTTTGGCTCCTCGGTCTTCGCATGATCCCGCGCACCGGCGCGCTCGCAACTGTCTGGCTGATTCGCGTAAGCGGCGCGCTCATCACCTTAATTGTCTTGCTCGCAAAGAAAATTCCTCTGCCCGTAAAGAACAAACGCACCCGAGCGCAACTCTACACCATGGGCTACCTGGACACCGCCGCTTTCGCTCTCAGCAATCTGGGAATGCGCGTCGAACAAGTAGCAGTCATCAGCGTACTCGGCTCGCTCTACGGAGCGGTAACCGTAGCCCTCGCCGCCATTTTCCTAAAGGAACGCATCGCGCCCCTGCAATGGACCGGCATCGCCGCAATCTTCCTCGGCGTAGCCCTGATGAACGCCTGACGCAATTTTCTTTCGACCTCCCGTAGAGCCGGCATCCTACCGGCTCTTAACAAATCCGTTTCATCCCCACCTATCAAAACGGACGCAAAAAAACGTTATCGAGGACTATCATCGCGCACGCGGCCTCCGTGCTCTCCGTGACCTCTGCGTTAAAATCCACCGTCTCCAATTCCTCGCAATGATCCGGCTGGCCACCCGCACACGCCGGCCATTCGGTAGCTCCTGCTAAACTACTCTGCGCATGAACCACACTCTCTGCAACGTAGCGCTCGCGATCCCGCTACGCACCACATTCACTTACAAAGTTCCCGATCGCCTCGCCGCGGAAATTCAGCCAGGCTCGCGCGTCGTCGTTCCTTTCCGCAAAAAATCCCTTGTTGGCGTGGTTACCGAATGGGCAGAACAAGCTCCGCCGGACGCAAAGATCCGCGAAATACAAAAATCTCTCGATCCTCTCCCGGCACTGACTCCCAACCTCCTCAAACTCGGCCAGTGGATCGCTTCCTACTACGTCGCTCCAATCGGCGAAGTCTATCGCGCCATGCTTCCCCCGCTGATCGAACTACGCGCTCAACAAACCATCGTGTTGACCGAGGCGGGGCGCGCTGCAGCGTCATCGCTCTTCGACGAAGGCACGGCGGGCACAAAACTATTTCAAAAATTGCGCGATGCAAACGATCCATTATCGCTACAGGCAGTAATTCGCGCGGGCGCGTCTCGCGATGAACTGCTCAAGCTGCAGCGCCGCGGCTTGGTCGAAATCCGCCAGCAGATTCAGAATCGCAAACGGCGCACGCAGAAAATAATTGCCTGGAAAACCGGCGACGTTGAAAACGTCCCGCCGAACGAGAAAGAAGAGCGGCTCAAACAATTACTGACCTCAGAACGCGGTCCACTGCCGCTGCCACTTTTGCTGGAACTAGCCGGAATTTCGCGGGCAGTACTCGAAAGAATGTTGCGCGAAGGAAAACTGGAGGCCTGGGAGGAAGCGCTCGATCCCGCCGAAGACCCGTTCGACACCGGTTATACACCACCCGCCCACGTGCTGAATCCAGAACAAGAGAGCGCGTTCGGAGCCATCCGCGCGCGATTCGAACTCGGCGAGTTCGGTGTGCAACTCTTGCATGGCGTAACTGGAAGCGGAAAAACCGAAATCTATATGCGAGCCGTGCAGGACACTCTGGCTCGCGGCAAAACAGCCATCGTGCTGGTGCCGGAAATCGCTCTGACTTTATGGATCGGCCGGCAGTGCCGCGCGTGGTTTGGCGCGCGCTTCGAGGGCGTCGCAGTATTGCATTCCGCGCTCAGCGAGATCGAACGCGCGCGTGAATGGTGGCGCGTTCGCAACGGCGAAGCCCGCGTCATCGTTGGGACTCGCTCCGCGATTTTTGCGCCCGTAGAAAAACTCGGCCTCGTTATCGTGGATGAAGAACAAGAATCGAGTTACAAACAGGAAGAAACGCCACGCTATCACGGCCGCGACATAGCCATTGTTCGTGGCAAGCTGGAAAATGCGCTGGTTCTCCTCGGTTCGGCCACACCTTCGCTCGAAACGTATCATCACGCACGCAGCGGAAAATATGAATTGCTCACTCTGGCGCAGCGCGTGGCGGAGCGCTCATTGCCTTCAGTCGAAATTCTCGACCTGCGCGAAGAATTCAAGCAGACGCACCAGACCAGCCCGATCTCTTCACGGCTTCGCGAAGCATTGCAGGAATGTCTGAATTTTCAAACGCAAGCACTGGTCCTGATCAATCGCCGCGGTTATTCCTGGAGCGTAATTTGCCGTAGTTGCGGCGCGACCGTGCAATGCGCCAACTGCAGCATCTCCATGACTCATCACAAGAATCGTAATCGGCTCGAGTGTCACTACTGTGGCTCGGTGCAGCCCATTCCAAAAAAATGTCCGAAGTGTGATTCGAAGTACGTTTATTTTTTTGGTGAAGGCTCAGAGCAACTCGAAGAGCGCCTGCGCAAGGAATTTCCCAAAGCCCGCATCGCCCGTCTGGATCGCGACACCGCGCGCACCAAGCGCCAGTACCAGGAAACGTTGGGCGCATTCGCCGACGGCGCGTTGGATATTCTTGTCGGCACGCAAATGCTCGCCAAAGGCCACGATTTTCATCGCGTCACGCTCGTAGGAGTCATCAGCGCCGACAGTTCGCTGACCATGCCGGACTTCCGCGCCGCCGAACGCACCTTCCAGTTGATGACCCAGGTCGCTGGCCGCGCCGGCCGCGGCGAATTGCCCGGCCGCGTACTTATTCAAACTTTTTATCCCGAACATTACGCAATTCAGGACGCCATCAAACAGAACTACATCGCCTTCTACGAACGCGAATTGCATTATCGCCAGGTCATGGCCTATCCGCCATTCACTTCACTGGCCAACATCATCGTGCGCGATTCGAATCTGGAAAAAGCTATAACCTGGTCGCGCGAACTCTCGCAGTTCCTCGCGCCGCACAACGGCGATGGCATGCGAGTCCTCGGCCCAGCCAGCGCACCATTGGCAAAACTCAAAAGCGAATATCGTTTTCAATTCCTCCTAAAATCGAAACGAAAAGTTCAACTGACCAAACTGCTAGCCAGCGCCCTCGCCAACTGCGATAAAAAAGAAATCCCGCAAACCGCCGTCCTCGTCGACATGGATCCATTACAACTTCTGTAACGATGTCGGGCCGCCGACTACCGGTCACAGTCTTTGATGCTATTCTGAAGAACTCTATAGAGGCACTTCTCAACGAACTGAGCGAACGATGAAGAGAATTCGGCGTTAGGCGCTACCCGCGATTCTCCCCGGCGTTTTCGTCTTGTCTCTTGCAGTACGTAGTCGGTACGTCCAGGATTCGCAGAAACTGCATACGGCCATAAAGGCGCAGCTTCCTGCGGGAACACCGAAGACCCTGGTGAATCGTTTCATTCAAGCGCGGAAGCCACTCTGCTGCGACGACGATGGAACGCACGTGAAGACCCGGTTGTCGGGGCTCGCAGGGAATCTCATCTACCGCAGGGACATAGTTCTCTACTTTGAATTTGATGCTAACGGGAATCTCCTCACGTCTACAGAGCAAGAATTCCTAACCTTTCTGTGACGTCGGCCTTTCACGAACTCGGACTAGTCCGCGCATTCCACCCCCGCCAGAAAAAATAGGCAGGAATGCCCAGCACCAGCAAAATCAATCCAGCCAGCACATGGCGAAATGCGTCTGGATCGCGCGTAGCCAGAAAAATTGCGTTCCCGACCACTGCCGCTGCCGCCAGCAAAAAGACAAACGGGGTCCAGGGATAACCTGGAACGCGGTAAGGCAACGCCTTCGTCAATTCCCCGAGCGCCGAACGCAACGGGAAAATCGCTGCCGCGCCGAGTCCGTAAAAAATCCAGCCTATAAACACCACACCCTGAGCCAGCTCCGAAAACCGTCCCGCGAACGTCAACGCCGCCGACCACGCGCACAATGCGACAATGGCATTCGCCGGAGTGTGAAATCGCGGATGCACTTCCGCCAGTGTTTTGAAAAATAAATTATCTTTAGCCATTGCATAGAACACGCGCGGCGCCGTCAGCACCACGCTGTTCGTTGCGCTAAAAACCGAAATCAGAATCGTGAGTGCAACAAATTTCCCGGCCCATGGCCCCAGAACGGCCGTTGCCGCCGTAGCTGCGATGGCGTCGCTGTCAGTCGCCACTGTTGGACCCAATGCCACCAGGTACGCCAGCACCGCCACCACGTACAATCCAATCAGAATCAGCGATCCCAGAAAAAACGCGCGCGGAAAAACTTTTTGCGGTTCGACCACTTCGCCTGCGCTGTAAGTGCCGAACTGCCAGCCTTCGTACGCCCACAACACCGCAATCATCGCCAGGCTAAAGCTGGAAAACAGACTCATCCGATGCATTTGCGTGCCGGCGGCTGGAATGATTTCTCCGCCATGTTTGCCAAGCGCCAGCAAAACGATGCTCAGAACCACCACCAATCCACCTTTAATCAGCGTGGTCCAGTTCTGCAAATCGGAACTTTGCCGCGTTCCTCTTACGTTGACCACGGTCACGACCGCAATCATCAAGACCGCAGCAACGTTTGACTCCATCGGCGTTAGCGGAATCACTTCCGCCAGATAGCGCGCAAACGCCCTGGCCAGTGCGGCGATGGTCGCCGCGGAAATCACCAGGAACAGGCACCACCCGTACAGGAACGCCGGCAAGCGCCCGAACCCATCGCGAATATAGCAGTAGAGTCCGCCCGCTTCCGGATTTGCCGCGGCAAGTTCGGCGTAAGTAAGCGCGCCGAGCAACGACATTATTCCGCCCGCAATCCACACCAGCATTGACAGGCCGACTGAACCGTTGACGAGTTTCAGTATCGGTCCCGGCGAAAGAAATATTCCAGAACCAATTACCGAACCAATAAACAAAAACAGCAGATCACGCAGGCGCAGAGTGCGGATGAGTGTGGGCATTTGTGGCAGCGGCGAGTATTAGCTTACAGAAAAAGTAGCGCGCGCACGAGCATCATATCCGCGACTGATAACACCTCAATGAGAAGTTGCCGATTCCCACAGCGGCACAGGCATAAAACACAAAATCATCACCAGCAGCGTGGCGACGGCAAGCACCACGCGTGGTGCATCCAGCGGCCGCTGATCGTGAATCGGTGGAATGCGCAGAAATCGCAACCCCAGCAAAATTCCTGCCCACACCCACCACACCCGCCAGTGGAAATATCCCAGCGCCAGCAGAATTCCCGGCACCAGCCAACCCACCCAGCGATGCCAACGCGGATTCAACGAACGCAGAATATGCCCGCCGTCCAGTTGCCCTGCAGGCAGAAGGTTCAGCGCGGTAGCGAAAATTCCAACCCAAGCGGCACGACCAACCGGATGCAACAAAATCGTAAGCGGATCAACTCCGGGAAAAAATCTATGGGCCAGAAGCCGTAGCGCCAGCGGTACGCCGAAGACTACATCAGCGTCGGCAGAATCAATTCCCTGCACGACCCGCGAATGTACAACTCCATAAATCAGAATTGGTATGGCCACGGCGAACCCAACCAGTGGGCCCGACGCGCCGACATCAAACAGCGCACGCCGGCTGCGAATCGGCGAACGCATCAGAATAAATGCGCCCAACGTTCCGATCAGCGTCGGCGCAGGAATGAAGTACGGATAGCTGGCGCGAATGCCGTGATGTTTGCATGCGAAGTAGTGTCCCAGTTCGTGCGCCAGCAGAATTCCCATTAGCGCGATGGCAAATGGAAAGCCGGATGCGAGCGCCGTCGGATCCTTGTACAGCAATTTCATCGAGACTACGTACTCGGACACCGACGCAGCCTCGCCGTTGCCAAACGAAATAGCAAATTGCCGTCCAGCTGCGAGGCACGTTAAAAACGTAATCACGAAAAGTAGAATTGCCAGCCCCATCCGTCTCGGTGTCTGCGAATCGGAATTCTGTCGAGGAGGAAGCGAAATCGGGACTTGCGTCTCCTGTGGTTGCTGCTCGATTGTCGTCGGGGTCTGGTTATCGCTATTCACGATTTTTTTTGGCGGGCCAAAAGTAGAGCCCTGTTATAGGGCGGGCCGGAAGTAAACATCGTAGCGATTATAACGCGAGCTTCAAAAGGAACTCGAACCGATTCTGAATGCGGGCGTGGGATGGGGAAATTTTGCCGGACTTTCAGACGGGTTTCGCGATCGCGTTTGCGATTGGCTTTTACAAACCGCCAAGGCCTTGCAGCTCTTTGCCGGGTTTGAAACGCACCGCTTTACCCGGAGGGATGTTCACTTCTTCGCCGGTGCGCGGGTTGCGACCGATACCGGTCTTGCGCGGCTTCACGGTAAAAACTCCGAAACGGCGCAGCTCAATCCGCTGGCTGCGGCCCATGCTGTTTTTCAGCGATTCAAAAACCGTCTCCACGGCCTGCTCGGCCTTCACACGGCTGACGCCTGCACCTTCGAGCTTAGACAGTACGGCGTTCACGATATCCAGTTTAATCAAGCGCGGCCTCCGCAACGTACGCTGGCGCAACACCGAGGGCGTTGCCGTACCACCGTGGGCAGATGCTAGAGGCTGCGCGGCGGGTTGTCAAGACGTGACGCCTCGTCTAAACTAACTCTCTTCACGCGATTGATATTGCCAAAAAGAACTGTCCGCAGCCGACAAAGTCTATCGTGAGCTGCAAGTACAGCCCGGACAAAGTTCGCAGCGGGCTTCAAGTAAAGCCCGCACCCGAAAAGGAGACGTGGATGTCTGTAAGGCCGGATAGCTGGATTCGCCGCATGTCGCTGGAACATAAAATGATCGAGCCGTTCACGGACCGGCAAGTCCGGGACGGAGTCATCAGCTACGGCGTATCGTCGTATGGATACGACATTCGCGTCGCGGACGAGTTTCGCATTTTCACCAACGTGAACTCGACGATTGTCGATCCGAAAAAATTTGATGCGCGCTCGCTGGTGGACTACAAAGGCGACGTCTGCATCATTCCGCCAAATTCGTTTGCGCTGGCGCGTTCCATCGAATATTTCCGGATCCCGCGCAACGTGCTGACGATCTGCGTGGGCAAATCCACGTACGCGCGCTGCGGAATCATCGTCAACGTCACGCCGTTCGAGCCGGAGTGGGAAGGCTTCGTCACCCTCGAAATCAGCAACACCACTCCGCTGCCCGCCAAAATTTACGCCAACGAAGGACTCTGCCAGGTCATTTTCTTCGAGTCCGACGACGACTGCGAAATCAGCTACAAAGACAAAAAAGGCAAATACCAATCGCAGGGTGGGATAGTGTTGCCGAGACTCTAAGTACCGTGGTGCGTTTTGTTCAACAGCGCTCAGACGCCCGACAGCGCTCGGACTCACGTGGGCCTGCGGGATGCCTTTCGGCGGCCGTCTCGGCTGTTTTTCGTCTTTGCTCTCTTTGTGTTCCTCAGTGTGGTGTTTCTTGCGTTTCCCCGGCAGCGGGCTTGCGGTCCAGACTGTGTTGTCCTGATTGGCGATTCCATCACGTCGAAGTGGGAGAGCCTGGCGCAGGCGAAACAATTATCCGGGCTGCAAATTATCAATCGCGGGATTCCTGGCGACATCACCTCTCACATGCTTTCACGATTCGATCACGACGTTGTCCAGCTGCACCCTCGCGTCGTGGTAATTCTCGGCGGCATCAACGACATCGCGCAAATTCCGCTGCCGTCGATCGAACAGAGTCTTGCGTCCATGGCGGAAACCGCGGAACGACACGGAATACACATTGTGCTCGCGACCCTTCCTCCTACGGGTCCTCCTTTGGGTGAATACGATCCTGACGCGCTAGCCGCTGCGCACATTCCTGGTCGCGACGAAATCGTCTCCGGCCACGAGGAAATGGTCTCGGGACAACGCGAAATCCAAGCGTTAAACGACTGGATCAAGAATTTCGCGAGCCAAAAGCACTACACGCTTGTTGACTATCACTCCGTGCTGGCCGATGAACGCGGCTACTACTTAAAAGGACTCACGACCGACGGAGTCCATCCCAGCGTTCAGGGCTACGAACGCATGGAACCCCTGCTCCGCGATGCGATCCAATCTGCGATCAGCGGCAGATAGTCCGTGAATCCGTGAATGGTCGGGAGAAGAGTACCCCCACCCCGTGTTAGATTTTGGAGTTGAGATCCTTCAAGCATCCTCGTCGGATGCGTTCAGGATGACGACGTCATTTGCAATGCGGCTGACGGGATGTGTTTCTGGCGTACAGGCTTAGGGCGGTCCAAGCTGGTTTGCAACCGGCGGGGTACTTCGTCCGCCCCACAATTTCCAAAAAACGGATAACCATTCCTGCTCCCGCGCATCATTTAGATGATTGTCAAACTATCGAATTTATGGGATTTCAGTCCAGGGAGAACATTATGGGCAAGCTTACGAATCAAGTTGCGGTGGTGACAGGGGCTTCTAAGGGCATCGGCGCGGGAATCGCCAAGGCGTTTGCGGCCGAAGGCGCGTCGGTGGTGGTGAATTACGCGTCCAGCAAAGAAGGGGCTGACCGCGTGGTAAAGGAAATTACGGCCAAGGGCGGCAAGGCGATTGCGGTACAAGGCGATGTTTCGAAACAGACGGACATCACGCGGCTGTTCGCGGAAACGAAGAAGGCTTACGGCAAGCTCAACATTTTGGTGAATAACGCCGGCGTCTACGATCTCCTTCCTCTGGAAGGCGTCACTGAAGAGCATTTCCACAAACATTTCAATCTGAACGTGTTGGGTCTGTTGCTGGCAACCAAGGAAGCGGTGAAACTGATCGGGCCGGAAGGCGGCAGCATCATCAACGTCGGCTCCGGCGTCAGCAGCGTCACGCCACCCAATTCCGCTGTGTACACCGCCACGAAAGGCGCCGTGGACGCGATCACCGGGGTGCTCGCCAAGGAACTGGGTCCGCGCAAGATTCGCGTCAACTCGCTCAACCCCGGCATGATTGAAACCGAAGGTGTGCACGCGGCCGGATACATCGAAAGCGATTTCCGCAAATGGGTGGAGTCGCAGTCGCCGCTGGGGCGCATCGGGCAGACCGACGATATTTCGCCGACGGCCTTGTATCTAGCGTCGTCCGACTCGAAGTACCTGACCGGTGAAATTCTTCGTGTGACGGGCGGGATCCTGTAAAGCAATGCCGTCCCGCTGGTGGCAGCAGGAAGTTGACTCTAAACCCACGCCCTTTGATCGTCGTTCAATCCCGGCCAGCTTTGTTCCTTAGCCGCAATCTCATCTAAAGTACCGGCCCATGAAACACGCCCGGAGAGAACACTGGCTACAGCGCTACGACCAAGCCGCAGTCGGGCAAGATCCCGAAAAATTTCTGCAGCTGATCACCGAAATCAACGCCTGCCCAAAAGAAAGGAAAGAACCTCTCACCAGCGCAAGCAACGCCAGCGGACAAGCCCGCTTCCTAGTAGACGCCGCCGACCGCAATCTCGAATAACGGTGTCCGCACATTGTTCGCGGTCGATGTATAATTCAAGCGCCATGACGGCCGCAGTAAGAGCAATGACATCGGTCGGACTTTCCATCTGGATTTCCGCACTGGCTTGTCTCGCGGGATGTGGCCAAATTCTCGCAGGCTCCCGCGCAATTCACCACGCAAGTGCTCAGCTCGCTTCGGCGGAAATGCCCGATTGCCATCAATCGCATTCGCCGGCAGCGCCCAACGAGAAAAAGCAGAATCCAACTTCAGTTTCGTGTTGCCTGCCCGACGCCGTCCCACAAAAGACGGTCGCTGACCTGAATTATCAACGCCACGCACGCTAACCCTTCGGAGCTTGCGATTGACATCGCAGATCATTCCTATGCGCTGGCGAAAAATCCTTCTCGCTCACTCCTCCACGACGGCAGACAAACCCTTTTGCAGACCCACGTCCTGCGGATTTAGACCCTACCGGAAAACCTGCTAGCGTTTGCGAACCAATTCTGCCGGCGTAGCCAGTCGGCTCCGATTAACTCTGCAAAATTCAAAGGAGAAAAAAATGAAACTCATCAGAGCAACTCTGCTGTTAGCAGTGATCGCACTCGGTTTGGCGGGAGCGGCAAACGCTCAGACGGATTGCTGTCCCTCGGCTGACTGCTGCTCGTCCTGCTCCGGCTGCTAGTAAGCCAGCTTGACAGTCGAGAGATGCGCGGACGTTACGCGCCTCTCCACATCACGTTGGTATCCGCCGTAGTACACTACTGTCCCGCGGGCTCCGCGAAACTCCCGACTCGCCGGAGAAAATCCATGGACATTGCCCGCGTGCGTAAATCTCTCGGTCTGCCGAATCGCGTTAACAGCTAACAGTGGCCTTTTTCGGTTTCGCGCTGTGCTGAATCTGTCGGTTGCGCACGGGCAAGAATGCCTGAGTCACTCGCGCAATCACACAGACTGAAGTCTGTGCCACTGAAGCCTTCCGAGCGATCTAGGCGGTGGGGATCAGGATTTGCGTGATCAGCTCGGATTCGGGAGTGGTTCTGGGGTCGTTGGCGTAGTTTTCGATGTTGAAGTCGTCGCGGGTTTGGATTTTTTGATCGGCGACCATTTGGAAAACTCGACCGGAGGCTTCGGGGAGATTGGAGTACGGTCCGGTCAAGACGAAACGGCTGTACTTCCCGCCCTTAAATTTTTCCTGCTTCAAGCCTGCTGGCAGATTTTTTGGTTCTGCTTCGACCGAGACGCCGGCGCGATAAATTTTTGGCGCTACTTTGTAGAGGCTGGCATAGCCGGTGATTTTGTTGTGTTCCGCAATGGCGGGAGTCAGTTTATGTAGTTCCTGCCAGGCTTGCGGGGCCGTGTCCTGGAACGGCCCGATCTTTTCGAGGTAAACGTAGTGGGTTTCAGGCCAAGTGACGATTTCGGGTTTTTCGGTGAGTTGCAGCGCTTTTCCTTTTGCGGTGGACATGAAGATTCTCCCGTGAAAGTTTTTAGGGCTGGGCGAAGTGCGTTGGGCAAAGCAAGCTTGCCATATTGCTTGCTAAATGCAAGTTAAAATCCGGTCCTGCGGAATGATTTACGAAGACGAATTATTTTCGGTGGCGACGGCGACGGAAGCGACTTCGATATTTTCGAGTGGGTAGCCGAGTTTGCGCCAGGCGTCGAGGCCGCCTTGCAGGGGGCGGATACGTTTGATGCCTTGTTTTCTGAGGAGCAGCGCCACACGGGCGCTGGTGGCTTCGTTTGGTCAAGTACAGTAGAGAATGACTTCGCGGTCGCGCGGTAAGCGATCGTTTTTTTCTTCCAGTTCGGTGGCGTCCATGCGAAACGCACCGGGAATGGTTTCCGGGTCGGCTTCAAAGTCCATGGAATGGCGAAGGTCAACGATGACCAACTCGACGCCGGCGTCAATTTCCTGCTTCAATTCTTCCGGTGTGATGCGCGCAATGCGCAGATCACGCAGGAATTTTTGCCGGGAGTAAAACTTCCAGGCGATATAGCCGGCCAGCGCAGCGATGATCAAAACCGCTAGTCCGCCGCCGAGCCTGGCAGCGCGTTCCGCGATGTGCTCGATTTGTTCGCTGAAGATGAAGCCAGTGCCAAGAATCGAAAAACCCCAGACGAGCGAGCCGAGGCCGTCAAAGAGCAGGAATTTGCGCGCGCGCATGTGGAAGATTCCGGCCAGCGGCGGCGCGACGGTGCTGAGGCCGGGAATGAATTTGGCCAGTAATAGGGAACGCGCGCCTTGCTTGGAAAAAATGCCTTCAGTACGGCGAACACAGGAATCGGGTTCGAGAGAAATTTTGCAGAGGAATTGCAGGATACGAATGCCTTTGGTGCGGCCGAGGGCGTACCAAAAAGAGTCGGCGGAGAGCGCGGCGATGGCCACGAAGAACAGCGAAGCCCAAAAGCTGAGATGGCCAGTGCCGGAGAGGGCTCCCGCTGCTAACACCAGGGGCAGCGATGGAATCGGGAGGCCGAGTTGTTCGGCGAAGACCCAGGCCAGAAGGACAACGTAACCATGTTTGATTAGAAATTCGAGAGTGCTGTGCATCGAGCTGGATTTGGTCCTTGCGAAGCTTAATTAAATAGTAGAACCGATTTTGGTTGCGTTGTCATCTTTCGCGTTGTCGTTCATTGTACAGCGGACCGCGGGGGCTAAAGCCCCGTGGTGGCGGGCGTTTACGGCCGGCTAAAGCCGTGCCGTCCCGAGGCGAAGAGAGATTTCTCGCTGCGCTCGGAATGAGGGTGTGCAACGTGGCCTAAAATTATTTCGAGATGAAGTCGGCGGTTTGGCCCCATTTGCCGGACATGACAAATTCGCGGATGGGTTTGCGCACGCGCGGCGCGGTTTCACGATCGCGATAGGGTTGCGGAAGGGAAGTAGGATCGCCGGGATAGCCGATGGCAAAGGCTGCGAGGGCGTCCCAGCCGACCGGAATTTCGAAGACTTCGCGCGCGGTGTCCGGATCGAATCCGGCCATTTGGTGAACCAAGAGTCCACGTGAAGTGGCTTCAGTGGTGAGCTGGGACATGGCAGCGCCGGTGTCATATTGCGCGTTGCGATTGGGAGTTTTGTTTTTTGCGAAGGCCAATTCGGAAACGGCGAAGCCCAAAACGTAGGCGTGCTTGGCCCAGTTGATGTTGAACTCGACCAGCGGGTGCAAGGCCTTGGCGAAATTTTCGTGGTCGGCGCGAGTGGCGACAATGAATGCCCATGGCTGTTCGTTGCTGCTGGAAGGCGCCCAGCGGGCGGCTTCGAAAAGGCTGCGAAGATCCGCGGAAGAGATGGCTTTATCAGAGAAAGCGCGCGGGCTCCAGCGGTCACGGATCAATTCGTGTACCGGATATTCGGTTGGCGCAGGGTTCTTCATTATTTTTTCTCCAAAATTTTGATTTTTTGCGGGCGCGTGAAATCGAGAGTGTTACTTCGCTTCTTTCTTGGTCATTTCGAGGTCGATGTTGATGTTCACGTCATCGCCGACAACCATGCCGCCGCTGTCCATTTTGGCGTTCCACTTTACGCCATAGTCCAGGCGATTGACGGTAGTGGAGGCGTTGAGCGCCACGCGAGTGTTTCCCCAAGGATCTTTTACCGCGCCGGACGGGCCTTCGACGTCGAGAACAACCTGTTTTGTTACGCCGTGAATCGTCAGATTGCCGGTAACTTTCATTTTGCCGGCGGAAATCTTTTCAATTTTCGTGGATTTAAAGGTGATGGTCGGATAGTTTTTGACATCGAAAAAATTGGCGCTCTTGAGGTCGGCATCGCGCTTGGGTTCACCGGTATCAACAGTGTTGGCGTCTATGGTCACATCCACGGTGGAATTGTTGATGTCCTGGTCGTCCCAGAGGACCGCTCCGGTGACGCCTTTGAATTGTCCGCGCACCGTGGCGATCATCATGTGCCTGACGGAAAATCCCGCGGCGGTGTGCGCGGGATCAATCTGCCAGGTAGCGGTGGCAGCTGGAGACGGAACGGCCAACACGGCAACCAGGGTTGCGGCGAGGGCAAGTCTTGAGAGCGATTGGTCCATTTTATTCTTCCTTCCTCATTTGGGATGCAGTCCGACCAGGAGAAAAACCTTTGGATGCGTGCTAAGTGTTATCCGGTGTTTGCGGAATGACTTCTTCCAGCGCGGTTGCAAGATTTTTCAAGCGGGCCGCGGCGAGATTGCGGAACTGTCTTCGATGTAATTCCAGAACCGGAGCGTCGAGCTTTTTCAGAATCTCCAGACCGTCGGCCGTGATGCGGGTTCTTACCACGCGGCGGTCATTGACCTGGCGTTCGCGAGTGATCAAACCGCGTTTTTCCATGCGGTCGAGCAATCGGGTCATGTCCGGATCGTGGGAAATCATGCGGTCGCCGATGCCCTTGCAGGGCAGGCCGACGGGCTCTGCTCCGCGAAGGATGCGCAGCACGTTGTACTGGGTTCCGGTTAAGGAGTGCTCCTTCATCAATTGCTCGGCTTGCTGGCTGAGGCGATCGGCGGCGATCAGTAGGGCGACGAAGACCCTGGTTTCGAGGGAAGCGGCGGGGCGTTTTTGAAGTTTAGTGACCGGCACGCTCTGACTATAGTCGTCATAACGACTATTGTCAAGAGGAAATATGCGTTTGTGTAGGGGATCGACGAATGGCGCGGCGAACAGAAAACAGAAGAGACCTGCCGGCGACAGGCAGGCTCGGAGTGACGACGCTGGGTCCCTCCATGACGAATTTCTAGGGCTTGGCGACGGGGCGCAAATGGACTTCGCTCAGGAAACTTTGCGGGCCTTGGGTGGCGATCATGGCGACGGCGTGTGCGACGTCGTCAGCGGTCAATACTTTGCCGGGATCTTTTGCGCCGCGGCCGGAAAACTCTGTAGCTACGCTGCCGGGACAGACGGTGCTGACGCGAATACCGTGGCCGCGCAAATCTTCCGCCATGCAGCCGCTCAGTCCTTGTACGGCCCATTTTGAGGCGCAATAGATTCCGCCTCCGGCGAAGGTATTTTTTCCAGCGAGCGAGCTGATGTTAATGATGTCGCCACGTCTACGTTGAATCATACCTGGAATAACTCTGCGCGAAACGAGGAAGATGCTCTTCAGGTTAGTGTTCATCAGCGCATCCCATTCCTGCTCGGACTTATCTTGCACGGGGCCGAAGAGGCCCATGCCGGCATTGTTCACGAGGATGGAGATCGGACCGAGCGCCGCTTCCGTTTGCTGAACCAGCGCGTCTACATCAGAAGAGCGCGTGACATCGGCGCGTTGCGAATGGATACGAGCGCCGGTTTCGCGCAGCTGGTTTGCTGTAGCGTCCAGCGTTTGATTGTCACGGCCACAAATCGCGACAGCCGCTCCCAGAGCGGCGAGGCGCGTGGCGATAGCTTTGCCGATACCGCGATTTCCACCGGTAACAAGCGCCACGTGATGGGACAAGGCGGCAACGGGCGGGGTTTCGGCTCCATCAGTTTCACGAATTCTGGTCATGCGAATTGTTCCTTTCTCAGGCCAACCTTTTTGTGCAATTCTCATCTTAGTCTGCATACGGGCACCGGAAAAAGCTGGGTCCTGCAGTTCCGGTGACCGACCACTCATTTGATGAAAGCACGGCACAAGTCAAGCAGTCGTCCTGGCAAGCGCACTGGGATGAAGTTGTCAACGTATCGGCAAATCTTTCCGGAAAGATACCCGTTTTGCGGTAAGAGAATTCCTTGCGATACGGGTGAAGCTTTTCCTATAATCCGTAGGATTCACGGCGTGGCAGAATCTCCGCCCGCACCGTTAACTGCCAAGAACCCGGAAACAGACAGTCCGGGGTGCACCGGAACAAAAATCTCAGGAGTGTGAAGTTTCAGTGAGGAGAATGGGAATGAATCGAATCAGACGAGTTGCGGTGCTCGCGATTTCCGCGGCAATGTGCATTGTGCTTGGAAGCGGTACGGTTCGCGCCCAAGCACCGGCCGGGCCGGATCAGGGCGGCTCCAAGCAGCCATATACGATGCCTGAGTACAACGCGGAGCAGGCTTGCGGCGCCGACAAGAATCCCACGTCGCAAGTAAAGTGCCTGGACGATTTTGTCGCGAAGTATCCCAATTCGAATCTGCTGATTTATGTGTATCCGATGTACTACGGGGCTTACTACCAATTAAAGAATTGGGCGAAGGTAATCGAATATGCGGACAAGACCGCGAGCCTGGGCGACAAGATCGGGCCGAACGAACGATACAATGCGCTATACGTGAGGGCTTTGGCCTACAACAGCTTAAGTCCGGCGGAGCAAACCGCGCAAGCGAAAGGGACAATCGCGGCGGTTTCCGAGGCGTTGAAGCTGCTGCCTGCTTTGAAGAAGCCGGATCAGATCGATGACAAGGCGTTCGAGGAAGAAAAGAAGAAGGGCGCGATCTTGCTGAACGGCACGGCCGGACAGGCCGCGTTGTTGCTGAAGGATTATTCGACCGCCGCTACGTACTACAAGGCGATCCTTGCGCTGAATCCGGACGAGCCAATCGCGAATTACCGGTTAGGACAATCGTATATGTCCTCGACACCTCCACAGCCGATGGACGGTTTCTGGTACATCGCGCGCGCGGTGACGTCGAAGTCGGCGACGCAACAGCAGGTGACACAACTGAAGCCTTACCTGCGGAAGCTCATCGTAAATTATCAGCAAGCCGCGTGCGACAGCCTGGTGGATGCGGAGCTGAACGAACTGCTGCAACTGGCGGGAAGCTCCGCGGAAAGGCCTGCGACGTATAAGATCCCGAGCGCGGCCGATCTGGATGCGGCGCGCAAAGATATGACGATTGCATCGGTAATTACGGACCTGAAAGCCGGCGGCGACAAAGCAAAAGTTATCTGGCTGGCGTCCTGCGGGCTGGAATTCCCGGATGTGCCGGGCAAGCTGCTGGAAGTGACGCCCGGGGCAACGCCGACGGATCCCGTAGTGCTGAAGCTGGCCTTTGTGACCAACCAGGCTGAGTTTGACGCGGCGACGACGCCGAATATGGAAGTAAAGGTTGTCGGGCAGCCAGAGGCGGCAAAACTTGACAAGGATACGACGCCAGCGCCGCGATTCACCGGAACGTTGGTAGCCTACGATCCCGATCCGGCATTCATGCTGCACTGGGACAAAGCCAAAATAAACGCGGAAGACCTGCCCAAGGAAAAAGCTCCGGCAAAGAAGCCGCCAGTGAGAAAACCAGCGGCAAAGAAACCGGCCACCTGATCGATTCGAACGTTTGCGTTAAGAACGGCTCTCCTGACAGCCGGAGGGCCGTTTTTTTGTTTTACGAGCGTATTAAGGGCACGCAATGCGTGACGAAGGGAAAAGGTAAGGACTAGCGTTTGTACGAACCGTTGCGGTCCAATTTATATTCGCCGATTTTACGGCTCAGCGTATTGCGGTGAATGCCCAGCATTTTGGCGGCCCGGCACTGGTTACCCTGAGCGCGTTCCAGAGTACGCTTGATAAATCGTTTTTCGAATTCCCCCAGCGCTTCTTCGAACAGAATTCCTCGTTCCACCATCTGACTGACGAGCCCTTCCAGTTGGTCCTTCATGATTCCACACTCCGCGTGAGATTGAATTAGCTTGAGGGCCTGACTTGCTAGTTCAGTTCGTGGCCGACCAGAAGACGATATGCTTCCCGGTATTTGGCCCGAGTTGCCGCGACCACGTCGAGGGGCAGTTCTGGACCGGGCGGCGTTTTGGGCCACCGGATCCGCTCCAGATAGTCACGAACAAATTGTTTGTCGAAAGAGGGCTGCGGGCCGCCGGGATTGTACTGCGCCGCGGGCCAGAAGCGCGAGGAATCAGGCGTCAGGGCTTCATCAATCCAGATCAATTCATCAGTCACTTGACGGCCGTGGCGGGTATCGTTCAGCAATCCAAATTCGAATTTGGTGTCCGCCAGCAGGACGCCGCGAGGCTCGGCATAGGCGGCGGCGCGTTTGTAAATTTCGAGGCTGACGGCGCGAACTCTTTCGGCCAGAGGCCTGCCGATCATTACGACGGCGCGTTCGAACGGAATATTCTCGTCGTGTCCGCTGGCCGCTTTTGTGGCGGGGGTGAAGATCGGTTCCGGCAACTTTTCGGATTCACGCAGCCCGGCGGGCACAGGGATACCGCAGATTTTTCCTTCGGCCTGGTATTCCTTCCAGCCGGAGCCGCTCAAGTAGCCGCGCACGACGCACTCAATGAGCAGGGGCTGGGTTTTTTGCACCAGCATGGTGCGGCCAGTCAGTTGTTCGCGATAGGCGTCAAACGGGACAGGGAAATCCGTGGCGCTTAAAACATGGTTGGGAATGACGTCCTTCAACAAATCGAACCAGAAGAGCGACAGCTCGGTCAGGACTTTTCCCTTGTCCGGAATTGGCGTGGGCATGACGACATCGAATGCGGAAAGGCGGTCGGTGGCGACGATGAGGAGCTTATCGCCCAGATCGTAGATGTCGCGCACTTTGCCGCGCGCGGCGGGCAGAATTCCGGGGAAGTTGGTTTCTCTTATAACGCTCATCGCGGGTGCGGATGACACAGAACGCAGCTCCAGAAGAATGAGGGAGGATTCTAGCGCAGAGAATTGTGAACGCCAAGTCGCTGGGTGGTGGATTTCGGTGCAAAACTTTTTGGAACGATGCGTGAGGCGCCCGCAGAAACAATTCGCGATACGACCGTAGCGAGGATCGTTGATTGCTTCTAGCCGACGCCACGGAGGAGAGATTCCTCGCTTCCTCGGAATGAGGATTAGCGACGTTGAGCAGCGTGTAACCCAAGCTGCAGTTCTAAACTGCAGATCTATGCGGCGGTGGCAGCAGCGGCGTGTTTCTTTGGCTCCGGGGCTTCTTCGCCTTCCCAGCGGACGCTGACTATTTTGGAAACGCCGGGTTCTTGCATGGTAACGCCGTAGAGAACGCTGCCGGTTTCCATGGTTTTACGATTGTGAGTTACAACGATGAATTGGGTTTGCGCGCTCATGTCGCCGATCAGGCGCGTGAAGCGGCCAACGTTGGCTTCGTCGAGCGGCGCATCCACTTCGTCGAGAATACAGAACGGGCTTGGCTGATAGCGGAAAATGGCGATGAGTAACGCAAGCGCGGTCATGGCTTTTTCGCCGCCGGAGAGCAGCAGCACGTTTTGCAGACGCTTGCCCGGGGGCGATGCGACCACATCAATGCCCGCATCGCCGGAGCTGTCCGGCTCGGTCAAACGCATTTCCGCCATGCCGCCGCCAAAGATGGTGTGGAAAGCAGTGGAGAAATTGGCGTTGATGGCATTGAATGCCTGTTCGAACTTTTCTTTCGAGATCAAGTCCAGTTCGGCGATGGCTTGCTGGGTGTCAGCTATGGACTGCAGCAGGTCATCGCGTTCACGCGTCAGGAAAGTGAAGCGCTGATCGCACTCGTTAAATTCTTCAAGCGCCATCATGTTGACCGCGCCCATGGAATCGATGCGCTGCTTCATTTCGCGATAGTTGGCCTCAGCGGCGGCCAGTTCCTCGCCGCTCATGAAGACTGCTTCGCTGGCGATCAGGTCTTCCGGCTGCGCGTTTACTTCGCTTATGCAGGTTTCGCGAAGATGCTGGCGGTCGCTTTCGTTTTTGGCGCATTCGACTTCGGCGTGGCTGCGATTCTCGCGCAGTTCCATCAAGGACTGCCGGCCCATGCGCAGGTGATCTTCCATCTGTGTAAGTCGTGTGCGGCCCGCGTCCCACTCCTGCTCGAGTTCCTGCTGGCGGGCATCGAGACGTAACTTCTCGGCGCGCAACGCTTCCAGATGGTGGCCAAGCTCTTCGCTCTGTATCGTCAGTGACGCGGTTTCTTCTTTCATCGCGACTTCTTGCTGACGCAACACGCTTTCGCGACGACCGAGGTCAGCGCGCTCTTCGGTAAGGCGCGCAGCAATCGCTTCCGCAGCGGTGAGCCGTTCCTGGCGTGCCGCCATTTCCGCGCGGCCAGCGGCCAATTCGTCCTGTTCGGACTGCACGGAGTTGCGCAGCTCGATCAAAGTCTCCGCAAGGCTGACGCGTTCGGCTTCGGCTTGCGCGCGGCTCATCGCTGCGGTTTCGTGCTCGGCAATGGCGCGCTCCGCCCGTTTGCGAGCGTCGGCAACGTCCAGACGCAGCCGCGCGAGATCATTCTGGCAAACAGTCAATTCCAAACCGAGGCGGGCTAATTCACCTTGCGTGTGCTGGTGATGGTGCGATGCGCTGATTACGTCGCGCTCCGCTTCGTGATGTTTGCTGGTCGCGGCATCGAGCGCCATTTCCGTTTCGCGAATTTCCGTGGCCGTGCGCTCCAGTTCGTCCTGCATGTCGTTCATGCGAGCTTCTAGCGCCATCACTTCGGCGTCCAGCGCGCGCAGTTCGCGCTTCATGCCAAGCGGGCCGGCTTCGTCAGGGCGCCCGCCAGTGACCATGCGCCCCTGGTAGGTGGTTCCATCGGGCGTGACGAAAGCGTATTGCGGATTTTCGCGCGCCAACTTTTCTGCGCCGGTGGCGCTGTCTGTCAGATATGCGCCACGCAATCTTGGCAGAAACTGTTTTGCCGCCGGTCCTAAAGGATCGCGGAATTCGACCAGCTTATCGAGCCGCGCGTAAACACCGTCCTCCGCGCGGAATGGAATGATGGGCTCGTAGTCGTTGATCTGAAGATTTTTTGTGGAGTCCACAAAGAAAGTGGCGCGGCCGCCGACTTCTTCGCGCAGCAAGGAAACACCGGCGCGAGCGTGGTCGAAAGTTTCGACGACGACGTATTCGAGTTCGTCGCGAAGATATTGTTCGATTGCGCCTTCGTGGGCTTCGGGAACTTCTGCGTAGTCGGCGAGGACGCCAACCGCGTGGAAGTCGTGACCGGCGCCACGTTCGTTGGCCGCAAAAAGCTTTTGCACCGCGTCCGCTGTGTAGGATCGGTCGTTCAGGATTTGCGTGAGCGTGGCGTGGCGGGCGCGAACTGCAGCCAGCGAGTCGCGCAAAGTCTCGGCTTGTTTGGAGCGTTCTTCGCGATCGTTGCGAAGCACGGTCAACTTTTCCTGCAGTTGCAAAACCTGCTGCTTTGCAGCGGACATTTGACCATTTGCCGCGTCCAACGCGTACGCCGCTTCTTCAGCGTCACCGCGCACGCGAATCGAGAGTTCCAGCAATTCATGTTCGTTAGCTTCGCGACGACGCAGCGACTCGCCCTGATGGACCAGCGCTTCTTCGGCCTGTTTCTGTTCGCCGTGCAAGCGCAACAGACTTTCACCCGCCTCGGAAGCGGTTCTGCGCAAAACCTCAATGCGAGTTTCGGATTGCGAGATTTGCGCCATGCGCGATTGCGCCTGGGTCTGCAATTCTTCCACGCGCGCGGCAAGGCCGGCGGCTTCTTCGCGCAGCATCGCGACGGTTTGCCGTTGCGATGCGCTGCGCATTTCCCATTCGGTGGCGTGAGCGTTTAGTTCGCCCAGGTCGGCGGCGATTTGCGCTTGCCGGCCGGTGAGTTCGGCGGCGCGCTGGGTGTTGAAAGCAATTTTATTTTCGGCGCGGTCCACTTCGAGCGCGGTGAGGTTCAACTGGTTCTGGTTTTGGCGAATTTCGGTGTCGAGTTCATAGTTGCGCTGGCCCAGGCGATCCTGCTCGCCTTCCTGCAGCTGAATGGCCTGGGCGTGCTGCGTTTCGGCGGCAGTGAATTCGGCGAGTCGTGTGGCAATGCGCTCGGCTTCGGCTTCCAGTTCGCGAGCCTTGCCGGCCAGCATCTGGCGCACGATGCCGCGCATTTGTTCGCGAATCTCGGAATAGCGGCGCGCCTTAGCTGCCTGGCGTTTCAGGGAGCCGAGCTGCTTTTCGACTTCCACCACGATGTCGTTTATGCGGGAAAGATTTACCTTGGAAGATTCGAGTTTGGCCTCTGCCAGGCGTTTTTTTGTTTTGAATTTTGTGACGCCGGCGGCTTCTTCGATGATGGCGCGGCGCTCCATCGGCTTGGTGGAGAGAATTTGCCCGATGCGGCCCTGCTCGATGATGGCATAGGAATCGGGGCCGAGGCCGACTCCCATGAACATGTCCTGAATATCGCGCAGCCGAGCCGCGCGACCGTTGATCAGATATTCGCTCTGGCCGCTGCGGTAAAGCCTTCGGCTAACGACCACTTCGCCGGGCTTGGTGACGAGCAGCGGCTTTTCGGATTTTTTCCTGCGCTTGCTCTTGAGAAATTCCGGCTTGCCGCTGTCTGATGCGACGACAGCGGTTTCGGAGGAGGAGGCGTCGGCTTGTGCTGTTTGTGCTCCTTCGTCGAAAGGGGACTGCGCGGGGACATCCGCGAGAAATTCGCTGCCGTCTGCGAGGCTCTGCATACTCCGCGCCTCTGCGTTATCTTTTTCTTCCGCCTCGCCGGTTGCTTCCGCATTTGCCTCGAGCACGAATCGCGCGGCTTCAGCAAGCTCCGGATCTTCCATAGTGATGGTAACTTCGGCGAGCCCCATCGGCGGGCGCTTAACGGTGCCGTTGAAGATGCAATCGCTCATGCGACCGGCGCGGAGAGATTTGTGGCTTTGTTCGCCGAGTACCCAACTGATGGCATCCACCACGTTGGATTTGCCGCATCCGTTCGGGCCAACGATGCACGTGGTCCCGGTGCCGCTGAACGTTACCACCGTGCGTTCGCTGAACGATTTGAATCCGGTGATTTCGACTTTTCTGAGTTTTAACAAGATGTCCTCTTTAACTCTCTCGTTTTCAGCTCTCTCGTTCCGGCCGCGCACGATTGTTTTTCGCGCGAAGAACATTTTGCAAGTCCGCGTTCGGTCGTTCGCCTGGCGTTTAGACACACGAAGCGCGAAGAGAGACGACTCGTCGTTCCCTGATGGAGGGATGGTTCTCGCGATGCTCTCGTTGCCAAGCAACGAAAGCTGTCTGTCAACACCGCTAACTCGTTGACAAGACACACGTTTGGCAGGTTCTCAGTCAGAGGCCCAGCCGCCTGGCGCATGGATGGCGGTACGGGAGGAAAATGTAGCATGTAGGCTGACGAGTGTAAAGCCCTACCCCACAGGTTGTAGCGAATTTCTTAATGCTACTATGCCACGGCTTTGCAGGCGGCGATGCGGAGTCTGCGATAATCCAGTTCCCAGTGGTCAGCCTTCCAGAGTGTCGGGCGCGCTGCACGCTCGACCGCCCGCAAAACATTGTCTCTCGCGTTGGGTGGAACGCGCTGCAAGAATGTTTCGCCGAACATGGTGATCCACAGTTCCAGACCGCGATCACCGTCTTCCAGTTTTGTCGGCCGTTTGAATAAGGCAGCTTCGCGTACTTCCAAGCCATGCTTTTCGAGAAGCGACGCGTACTCGGCCACACTTGGGTAATACCAGGGATTGGCTCCGTTCGAGGAAATTCCGCACTCGCTTAGAGCTGTCTCGATCGCTGCTACGACCTGCTGCACATTTCCTTTGCCGCCAAATTCCGCAACGAACCTTCCAGCGGGCCTTAAGGCGCGAGTCACGCCTTGAATGACGTGCTCGGCCTCGGGAATCCAGTGCAATGCAGCATTGGAGAAAACAGCGTCGAACTCGTTGGAGAAAGGTAGAGCCCGCGCGTCGCAGACTTCAAATTGAATCGCAGGGAATTTCTTGCGAGCCTCTTCGATCATTTCGGCGGAACGGTCTACGCCTATAACGTGAGCGCCACATGCGGCAATTTCTGCCGTGAGCGCTCCGGTGCCACAGCACAAATCCAAAATCCGCTCGCCAGATTTGGCCGCGAGGAGATCTACGACACCTCTAGCCTTCTCCCAGACGAATGCGTGCTTCGCATCGTAAAGGCCCGCGTTCCATTTTCCCGCTGCCATAGTTTGCACTCTTTCCGAATGCTGGTCTGAGCAAGGTGTTCGTCAAAGTGTGAGCGAGGATTTTATTTTACTTCCGCGGTGCGGCTCGTTTTAGTTTTTCCTGTCGAGCTTTTCGCGCAGCTTCTGTGCGAGGTATTGCGAGCCGTAAGGTTTCTGAAGGATCGTCGCCTTCTCTCGCGTTCGAATGGGGATCAGGCTGGTTTCCGTCGCGTAACCGGTGGTGAAAATTACGGAGATGGCCGGCTTCAACGCCGCCATTTTCAGGTAGGCCTCCGGCCCATTCAATTTGGGCAGAACGACGTCCATGAATACCAGATCAATCTCTTTCGCATGCGTCTCGAACGCGCGTATCGCTTCCTCGCCATCACCCACCACGATCACGCGATAGCCCAAGCTCACTAGAATTTCGTGTGCGGCTTCGCGCAGATCGTCGTTATCCTCCGCGATCAGAATGCACTCCGTGCCTCCGCGCATTGATCCCACCGCAGGTTTTTCAGGCTGTACCGCGGGGCCGTTGCCTAGCGGCAGGTACACGCGAAAAGCCGTGCCTTTTCCCACTAAGCTGTCCACGTCGATAAAACCCTTGTGCTGCTTCACGATGCCATACACGGTTGCCAAGCCGAGACCTGTGCCACGTCCGACCTCCTTGGTGGTAAAGAATGGCTCAAAAATGTGCGCCAGCGTTTCTGCATTCATGCCGCTCCCGGAATCCGTCACTTTCAGCAGCACGTATCGTCCGGGCGCTGCGTAGCTATGGTCCTGGCGAGAGTCCTGACCGACGGTGACGTTTTGCGTTTCAATCAGCAGCTGGCCGCCATCGGGCATGGCGTCACGCGCGTTCAGACACAAATTCATCAGGACCTGCTCGATCTGGCCAGGGTCCGCCCAGATGATGCTCGCGTCCTCCGCCAGCTTCATCTGGATTTCGATGCGTTCGCCAATTACGTTGCGCAGCAAGCTGATTTCCTCTTTCGCGAGCTCGTTCAAGTTTGTGTTGCACGGCTCCAGCATCTGGCGGCGCGCGAACGCCAACAATTGCCGGGTTAGTGCGGACGCCCGATCGGCCTGCGAGCGAATCTTAATGAACTTGTCCTGCAGGTCGCTGCCGTGTTCGGCGGACTGAGCGCCAATGTCCGCCCATCCCATGATGGCTCCGATGACGTTGCTGAAATCGTGGGCCACGCCGCCGGCCAAGCGTCCTATCGATTCGAACCGCTGCAATTGGTGTACTTGGGCCTCGAGCCGGCGTCTCTGCCTGCGTTCTTCCGATTCCCGAAGCTCGCGCTGCACGGCCGGAATCAAGCGGCCAAGATTCGACTTCATCAAGTAGTCTTGCGCGCCTACTTTCAGGGCGGCCACCGCCGAATCTTCTCCAATCGTTCCAGAAACAAAAAGGAATGGTACGTCCAGCCCTCTGTCACGGACCAGTTTCAGCGCATCCGTTCCGCGGAAATGAGGCATGGAATAATCCGAAATGACAATGTCCCACGCTTTTTCCAGCGCTTGGGTAAGGCTCTCGACGGAATCGACGCATTCGTGAAAGACATCGTAGCCCCCCTGGCGGAGCAGCCGCACCTGCAACCTGGCGTCATCTTCCGAGTCCTCGATGAATAAAACGCGGAGCGGTGTGGGCACCTAGGGTCTCCTGGGAACGGGCGGTGCTTCGTTCAGAATCAACCAGTACAACCCCAACTGGCGCACGGCTTCGATGAACTTGTCGAATTCGACCGGCTTGCGCACAAAGCTGTTCGCGCCCAGCCCGTAGCCCCGGATGCGATCCTGGTCCTCGTTGGAAGTTGTGAGAATCACTACTGGAAGTAGCTTGGTAGCCTCGTTGGAACGCACACGATGCAGAACTTCGAACCCATCGACTTTCGGGAGTTTTAGATCGAGCAGGATAATCTGAGGCATCACCGTGAGGTCGCGGTCCGCGTGCACGCCAGTTCCGAAGAGATAGTCGAGCGCTTCGCTTCCATCACGCGCGATTACCACTTCGTTTCGAATATTATTTTTTTTCAACGCGCGCAGTGTCAGCACTTCATCGTCCGCATTGTCTTCGACCAGCAAGATCACTTTGTCATCCATCCCGCCCCCAGGGTTATGTATTTGGACGTCCCAATGTGAAATAGACGGTTGTTCCTTGATTTACGGCTCCTTCCGCCCATACTGTTCCGCCGTGCCGGCGGATGATCCGTTGCACCGTTGCAAGCCCGATCCCGGTTCCCGGAAACTCACTGGCCGCATGCAGCCGCTGGAACGCCCCAAAGAGACGCGACGAGTAGGACTGCTCAAAGCCTGCGCCGTTATCGCGGACGAAATATGCCTTGCCGCCATTGACTCCCTGCGCTCCGAATTCAATTTGAGCCTTCTCTCGTTTAGAGGTGAATTTCCACGCATTTCCGATCAGATTCTGTAATGCGACGCGAAGCGGCCGGCTATCGCCTTCGGCTTCCAGTCCCGCGGCAATGTTTAATGCCACGCTGCGCGTGCCTTCTGGGCTCGTCAAAAAGGGGCGTTCGTCGTCGTTTAATTGAGTCGAAGCAGCCAGGGCTGCGTCCAGCTGCTCCAGCACCTCCTGGGTATGTGCAACCCACTTCTGATCGGAGTCTTCCTGGAGAAATCGCTGATAAGACAGCGCTCCGATTAGCAGAAGGATGCACAGGGCCGTCCCGAATCCCCTGATCAGCTTATTTCGAAAACTCATGTAGCGCGGCCTGTTCCTTAATCACGAAGGTAACTGAGAGGTTGAGAGAACCGAACGGGATATGATTCCTGTAGACAGTCTGCTTGCAGCCCCATTCTCTTCTCCGCAGTGGATGACAAACCGTAAATTGACCGTCGGCGCCTCTAATGAGTAAATACATGGTATTCCGGATGCTGGCATTCTCAGTCGGTAGGATTGCGCGGAAATTTGAAATAGGGGAGCCTGACTCCGTTGATGGAAATCTGATCCGCGCGAATAGCAGTTGGCGCTTCGAATCCTTTTGTTCCGGCGCTGGTTACAAAGTCGTCCTCATCGACGCCATCACCGCTGACGCCGAGGCCGCCGACGAGCACACCGTTCTTATAGAGGCCGGCGCTCCCTGGAAAAAAGACGATGCCGCTCTTCTTGTCGTTAGGCGCACCGCTCTGAAATCCTTGCGTGCAGGGGTTTTGGGTATCCATGGTGTAGAGATTGAAGAAAGGGCCATCGCCGGAGCCGTCGATGCCCGGCGGAAACAGCGGCATCGCGCCAAAGCTTATGGTCCGGTTGGTTACCGCAGTACCTATCGGCACCTGATTCAAATCTGAGGTGAGGCGCGTACTACCGTTGAAATACACCATGTTGCGCGCTTTGGTTGCGGCCACGTCGATGCTGAAGACTGTTGCATCGGGCATGCGGCGAAGACCGATGATCGTGCCGTCCATGTCCGCCACGGCGATCACCATCCTGGCGCGTGAGCCTTCGGGCAAGCGAATTGCTGCGCGTGTGAGATTGGCTTCGGCTTCGGCATTGCTGAGAATTGTAGTCACGTCCGCTGCCGACAAGCCGCCTGAACCAGCTGCCGGCGCGACCAAATCTCCTTCTGCCGGCGTTCCAGTGCCGTCGGTGGCAGCAACAAACCATGTCCCGCCGGTCATTGTTCCGGCCCCGGTGCCAGCCGGCGGACTGGTGTTGTCGATCGCGGGCAAAACTACGCCGCCGAGGAAGACCGCGCCGGGCGGCGGTAGGTTCGAGAAAAAAGCGCCGAATCCAGTGGACGTTGCTCCCTTGAACGCGGCGTACTCCGCGATGTCGGGCGGGATCCCGGTCACTCCGATTCCTCCGACCAAAATGTTTCCGCGGTAAATCGGGATGCCGCCGGGATTGACGGTGTTGGGATCCGAGTCCTTAATATCTTTTTTTCCGGTGATGACCCCGAGAGGTTTTGATCCGCTGATTGGAGTCGCGGGATTGAAACCGTGGCTTTCAAGTTCCGCGGAAAGTGCGCAGCCTCGATTGGTGTTCTCGATGCCGTAGAGATCAGCGGGAGGCTGATTTGCGACTCCGGGTGGGAGATGAATTCCGCTGATGAAGCGCACGGTGCGGGACGTCAGCGGCGCCTGGTTATTGCTGAAAAAAGCGCCGGTTCGCGCCAGGGCGACGGCTACGTCGTTGGCATCTTCCATGACGGAGAAATTGCCGAGCGCCGTGTTTGGCGCATTCGGCTTGCGAAATACGGCCAAAACTTTTCCTTGCCGGTCGGCCACCGCAAGGACCATGGTATCCGGCGCGGCCGAAAGCGCAGCGACCGTGACGATTTGCGTGACTTCGGATTGCGTTAGGGGTTGAAAGGCTGGCGTAGAAGGCGGAGGCAGGATCGCTCCGTTGCTTCCGCCGCCGCAACCTGCGAGCAAAACAGCGAGCGCACACGCAAAGCCGAGGGCAAGTGCAGCACCTAAGATGAGCAATCTCTTTTTCCGGTTGAGCGCCCTGTGTGCGGCAACCGGCTTTCGCAGTGTGCGAAGTTTGGGGACGAAGCTGGCCACGTATGTTCGTAACACACACGCTGCCGGTGGCTCAATCATCACGCGGACTGTTGCCACCAAATGGTGAATGATTTTTTGCCGGATATTTTCGGTCGTTATCTACTGTTGTCATCGCTTCGTGAAAAGCATTGCTCGCTCCGCTCGCATGTTGTTAGCTAGCTGTGGATTTTCATTTCGTTACGACACAGCTTGGGCGCCATTCTCGGACATAAGGCATGCAAATAAACTCTACGCGCTTCGCGCGGCGGTCGTTTCGTCTGTGTCGCTGCTGGTCGGTTCTGATATTTTTGCCGCATGCCTTGTCGTTCGGAGGTGTGGTTGCTGAAGCGCAAGAGGCGCAGCAATCGCGCGAGCAAGGCGGTCAAGTGCGTCTGCCGCGCCAGCAGGCTCAAACGAATGCTGCTTTCGACGGAGTGGTGCGCTCCTTCCCTGCGAGCGGTGGGCAAATTCCCGTGGCCGGGGCGATTCTTCAACTGCAAAGTCTAACTTCGACCGAGAGCGGAGAATATTCCGCTAATGGCGAGGGTGTCTTTCGAATTTTCCCGATTGTTCCCGGCGACTACTCGCTTCGCGTTCACGCGGAGGGATACGCTGGTTTTTCGCTCCACAAAATCACTCTGCACGCAAATGAAGTGCTGACACTGGAAATTTCACTTGTCGCGCAGCCGTCCGCGGGAGTGCGTTCCCGGCTTCCGCGCCTTCCCGAACTTGGCGCGCCGCCTCCCGCGGAGTCAATCGCATCGGCGGGAAGCTATCGCGAATTCCGCCATCGCCTGGATTCCGATCCCAATTATGTGCTGAACCCGGCGCCGGAAAGCCTGCCTCCTGTTGCTGATGTCTTCGCGACAGTTCCCGATCGCTGGGCGCTGCAGCAACCTGAACACAAACGATATTCATCGCCGGGCGAATACATCTACACGCGATCGCGCTGGTACGATCCGTTCAATAGCAATCGTCTAAAAGGCGACGAACCTATTTGGCCTGCCGTTTTGGGTCAACAGGTGTTTTTAAATTTGACCGCCACGTCCGATACTGCGTTCAACGCTCGGCGCGTGCCTTCTCCCAGTGGCGTGAGCGCAGCCAACCCCGGAAGTTCCACGTTTTTTGGTCGCGGTGAGCAAGAATTTGTCGATCAGACAATGCGCTTCACGTTCGACCTGTTTCATGGTGACGCTTCGTTTAAACCAGTAGACTGGCGAATCCGCGTCACGCCGGAAATCAGTTTGAATGATCTGAATGTTCGTGAACTGGGAATTGTCGGGCCGGATGTGCGCAGCGGAACTAACCGCTTCGATACGCACCTTGGATTGCAAGAAGCGTTTGGCGAAGTGAAACTGCACGATCTCGGTCCGAATTATGATTTCGTCAGCCTGCGCGCGGGTATTCAGCAATTCAATGCTGACTTTCGTGGATTTCTTTTCGTGGATGAGCAGCCCGCCGTGCGGATATTCGGCGATTTGCACTCTGACAAGATCGAATATAACGCCGCCTATTTTCAATTTCTGGAGAAGAATACCAACAGCGGGCTGAATACTTTCGATCGGCGTCACCAGCAAGTGGTGCTGGGAAACATTTATTTGCAGGATTTTTTCTTTCCCGGTTACACTGCCGAATTTGTCGCGGCCTGGAACAAAGATGACGCGTCGATCCACTACGATGACAACGGATTTCTGGTGCGCCCCGCGCCGGTGGGAAATGTTGTGAACCAGAATCCCGCCGCCGGTCCGATACCGCACGCAATCCGCGTGGGCTATTTCGGATGGCTGGGCAGCGGCCATATCCATCGCATCAATTTGACGCACGCGTTTTATCAAGCAGTGGGCGAGGACACTTTTAATCCAATCGCCGGCCAGTCGGTCACGGTGAACGCGCAACTGGCCGCAGCGGAAATTTCCTACGATCGCGACTGGGTTCGTTATCGCGTTTCGACGTTTTATACCAGCGGCGATGCAAATCCGCGCGATGGCCGCGCGCGCGGCTTCGATTCGATCCTCGATCTGGACGCATTCGCCGGAGGACTCTTCAGCTTCTGGAACCGCGAAGGATTTCGTCTCACCGGGTCGGGAGTGTTGCTCACGACGCCGGGTAGCTTGATACCTTCACTGCGCGCGAGCAAGGACGAGGGGCAAGCCAATTTTGTAAATCCCGGAATTTTTCTGGTCAACGCGGGAGCAGATTTTGACATCACGCCAAAGCTAAGAGGGTTCATCAACGCGAATTTTTTGCGATTCGAACGTACCGAATCCCTTGAATATATTTTGTTTCAAGCGCCTATTCGCCACACCATCGGCGTAGACTACGGCACCGGCGTCACTTACCGCCCGCCGCTTTCGGAAAATATCGTACTCACAGGCGGCGCAGCAATGTTCACGCCGGGCGATGGATTTCGCGGTATTTACGGCGGCAAAACTTTGTTCTCGCTATTCAGTTCAGTGAGATTGACGTTCTAATGGTTCGCGAAATTCCACTGAAATCGGCTCTCCGAACGGAGTCCGCGTAGTGAGGAATCTCTCTGACGCTTGTCCAGTACATCGAAAGGAGATTCCTCGCTTCGCTCGGAATGGCGGGCGTTGGGGACCCGGCCGTGCTTGGAATCGCGGGCGTTGCGGGGGACTCGGATTCGTGAGGGCGACGGCGGCAATGCATTCATGCTCGAGATTGCTCATCGCGGTGTTCTTGTGTGTAGCGACGCTGCTTCTCTTTTTTGGTCTGCGCGGCAACGCTTTCGTCGCGCAACAACCATCGGATGACGTTCGCGGTCAATCGCGCGAGGCTGCTGCCCAGAAATCGGCTGGATGCGTGAGCTGCCATTCGCCGATGGACGAGGCGACCATGCATCCGACGAAAACGGTACAACTCGGTTGCACGGATTGCCACGGCGGAAACGCCGACGCGAGCGTCGCGCCGGGAACTTCGGCAAATTCCACGGAATACGCGGCGGCAAAACAGAAAGCGCATGTTCAACCGCGCGATGCTGTTTTTCGCATTCACGGAGCCAAGCCGCCGGACGTGTTCGCGAAGTGGCTGCGCGAACCGGCGGAGTACGTGAAGTTTGTGAATCCCGGAGATTTGCGAGCCGCCGCGGAAACCTGCGGAGCCACCGGCTGCCACGCGAGCGAAACGCGCGCCGTTTCCACCAGCATGATGACTCACACTGGTTTTCTGTGGGGAGCGGCGCTCTACAACAACGGAGCGATTCCCGGAAAAAATACGCGCTTCGGGGAAAGCTACGACCGCGACGGCAAGCCGCAGCTGATCAAAACTTTCCCGCCACCAACGAGCGAAGAGTCCCGCAGCAAAGGCGTTCTGCCAGAGCTCACGCCGCTCTATCGTTGGGAAACTTCGCAGCCGGGCAACGTTCTGCGGGTGTTTGAACGCGGCGGAGAAAAAAAGGCCGAGCTGGGCAATCCATCGCGCAATGAAGATCCCGGCAAACCCGACGACAAATTGAGCGACCGTGGCTTTGGTACCGAGCTGCGCACCGATCCGGTTTTTTTGGGTCTGCAAAAAACGCGTCTGGTCGATCCGGTGATGTCACTGCCCGGAACGAACGATCATCCGGGAGATTATCGCGCCAGCGGCTGCTCGTCATGTCATGTAATTTATGCGAACGATCGCGACCCGGCGCACTCTGGCGCGTACGCGGCCTTTGGGCACTCGGGAAATAGTGCGACAGTCGATCCCACCATCAACAAATCGCAGCCCGGCCACCCCATCAAGCACGTTTTCACGCGTTCGATTCCGTCTAGCCAATGCATGGTCTGCCACATGCACCCCGGGACCAGCATGCTCACTACTTATTTCGGCCTGACATGGTGGGACAACGAAATCGACGGCGAAAAAATGTATCCCACGAAGCAGAAAGATCCCACGGAAGAAGAACGCTACCAGACGGCGCTGAAAAATCCGGAAGCCGCCGCCGCACGCGGACTGTGGAGCGACGAGAAATTTCTGGAGCAAACCGGCAGCCCTGATTTCAACAAGCAGCTGAAAACCACGCAATTTGCGGATTTCCACGGCCATGGCTGGGTGTATCGCGGCGTGTATGCGCACGACCGCAAAGGCAACTGGCTCGACAAGGACGGCAAGCAAATCGCGTTCGACGATCCGGAACGTTTTGGCAAAGCCGTCCACCTTGCGGATATTCACCTGGAAAAAGGAATGCAGTGCGCCGATTGTCATTTCGGGCAGGACAATCACGGCAATGGAAAAGTTTATGGCGAACCGCGCGCCGCGATTGAAATCGATTGCATAGACTGCCACGGCACTATCGGTGCGCGAGCCAGCCTGATCACCTCCGGGCCTGCCGCGCCGCCGGGCGGACGGCAACTCGAGACTCTGCGCACGCCGTGGGGGTTGCGTCGCTTCGAATGGCGCGGTGATGCCCTGATCCAGCGCTCGATGAGCGAACAATATAAAGAATGGGAAGTAGTGCAGACGCGCGACACTGTCACTCGTGGCAACGTGCATTTCAGTGCGAAGTCATACCGCGCGAAATTGATGGGCAAATCAGGTGAAGTGCTTAGAGCATTCCCGAGCGAAGAGTCGATGCTAGCTCATTCCAATACTTCGATGACGTGTTATTCGTGCCACACGTCGTGGACGCCTACCTGTTTTGGTTGCCATCTGCAAATGACGGCCAATGTGAAGCGCGACATGCTGCACAACGAAGGGCTCACGACGCGGAACTACACCAGTTATAATTTTCAAATTTTGCGCGACGACATTTATATGCTCGGCGTGGACGGCACAGTCACAGGGCATCGCATCGCGCCGGCGCGCTCGTCCTGCGCGATTTTGGTAAGTTCGCAAAACGCGAATCGCGAATGGCTGTACTACCAGCAGCAGACTATTTCCGCGTCGGGATTGTCCGGCCAGGCTTTCAGCACCTTTGTTCCGCACACAGTGCGCGCGAAAGAGACCAAACAGTGTAGCGATTGCCACGTCTCCGCCGCTAACGACAACAATGCCTGGATGGCCCAGCTACTGCTGCAAGGAACGAATTTTATGAATTTTATGGGCCGCTATATTTATGTGGCGACCGGAAAGCATGGGCTGGAAGCCGTGGACGTAGCCGAACATGACGAGCCCAACGCCATCTACGGCAGCGACTTGCAGCGCGTCGCTTATCCGGACAATTTCAATAAGTTCGTCGCACGCGGACGCGAAATCAAGACGGCGTTCGAACATCCGGGGACTGTGCTCGACGTTCAAGCGCGCGGGGAATATGCGTACACCGCGCAAGGCAAAGGCGGCTTTCGTGTCTTCGACATCGCAAATATTGACAACAAAGGATTTTCTGAACGCATGACCACGGCGCCGGTTTCGCCGCTTGGACAAAAATTGTTCGTGCCGACCAAAAACGCAGTCGCGATCGCGTCGCCCACCACGCTGGGTGTCGATCCATTGCGCGTGCAGCTTCCTGAAAACGAAGAGCAGCGTATTCCGCTGCTGTACGGTTTTCTTTACGTCGCCGACAGAGAAGAAGGCCTTGTAGTCATCGGCAATGCAAATCTGAAAGCGAGGACTCCCGGGGTTGGAACGCTGCTCGACGGAAATCCAGCCAATAATTTTCTGCAACGAGCGCTGGCTTTCAATCCCGATGGAGTACTCACCGGTGCGCGAAGGATCACCATCGCCGGGAATTTCGCTTACGTACTCACGGAAAAGAATCTGGTGGTCGTTGATTTACAGAATCCGCTGCAACCCAAAGTCACTGCGACCATCGGTTCGCCCATACTTGACGATCCTCGCGGCATCGCGGTGCAATTTCGTTACGCCTTTGTGGTGGACCGGTACGGCATGAAAGTTTTGAACGTAACTGACCTCGCGCATCCCGTGCCGGTGGAGAACGGGAAAGTTGCGCTTCCGGACTCGCGCAATATCTACGTCGCGCGCACCTATGCGTATATCGCGGCAGGTGCGAATGGACTCGGAATCATTGATGTCGAAAACCCCGAAGCTCCGCGTCTCGATCAAGTTTTCAATGCCAACAATGCGATGCACGAAGTGAACGATGTAAAAATCGGAATGGTCGCTGGAAGCGCTTTCGCTTTCGTTGCCGACGGCTACAACGGTCTGCGCATTCTGCAAATCGTTTCGCCATGGGACGACCCAGCCCATTTCTCCGGATTCAGTCCGCGCCCCAGGCCAAAATTAATTGCCACTGCGAAAACGAAAGGCCCAGCACTAGCCATTTCGAAGGGCATCGATCGCGACCGGGCAGTGGACGAATCGGGCAATCAGATATCAGTGTTTGGGCGACGCGGGGCGCGCCCATTGAATCTAATCGAGTCTCAGGCGCTTTATTTGCGCGATGGCCAGCTATTTCTGGTAGATGACGTAGATGACGAACCGCAAAAGGCTAGCGAGACCAGCGACGCAGACCGCAGCGATCGGACGTTTTGGCAGCGCTTGGAAGTGCGCGCGAAGAGTTGGTTAGCGCTCACATCAAACGCTAAAAACTAATTCGTCTTTTATTCGCCCTGAACATTCGTACAGGTTTCGCCTTACGTGGTGTCATAGTCAGCGATAAAGTCCTCAAATCCTTTCGTTTTAACCTTTTACCAATGAGCGGCATCTAATCAACATTCAACAGAGCGTTCACGTTTCTGTGCATAGCACCCATCAAAATAATTCGTGATCGCCTGACAGTAAACACAGGTAATGTGTAATGAGCGGGGACAAAAAAGCCGCAAAGCGCGGCGCGAGTCCGCAATGGCGGGCGACAAAGAGAAAGAAAGGGATACAAATGGTGCAGCAATACCTACTGGCGAGCGATTTTGACCAGACACTGAGTTTCAACGATTCCGGCGTAGTACTTGCCGAGCTAGTCGGAGTGCAGGGCTTCCACGACAAGGTTCGCGGCCTGGCGCAAATCAACTTGGTGCAGCAAGGTGCGGAGCTCTCGTACTTGATTCTGCACGATCCGGAATTTCGCCGTATTCGGCGCGAACATCTAATTGAAGCCGGCAAACTGATTCGTTTGAAGCACGACGTGAAGCTGTTTGCGAAAACCCTGGACACGCTAGCGGATGGTTACAAGTTTAATTTCCACGTGATATCGGCTGCGCCACAGGAAATTATTCAGTCGGCGCTCGAAGGCATCGTTGCGCCGGAGAATATTCACGGCACAAAGTTTTATTACGAGCCAAGCAACGGCGAAGTCAAAGCCATTGTGCGTGCTTCCGCCGGCTGGGGCAAAGTCACGGTGCTGGAAGAAATCCGCGCGCAACTGGGGATCAGCCACGACCATATTGTTTACATGGGCGACGGCAGTTCCGATTTGCCGGTAATGATGCACGTCAATCAATATGACGGATTGACGATCGCGGTCAGCGAAGCTGAATATATCACGCGTATCGCGCGGCGGACGGTGCTCAGCGATAACGCCATGAGCGTACTTGTGCCGGTGCTCGAGGAAGTGCTGCGCTGGGATTCTTCGAAGATTCGCCGCTACTTTGCCACGCAAGGATTGATGCTGCGCGAATGGGGCAAAATGCGTACCGACCATCTCACCATAGAGGAATCGGCGGAGGTTCCGGCGGCACCGGAGACTGAGCAGGTTCAATCGCCTGTAACCACGCACTAAGATAGGATCCTGACTGAATCTTAATCGGGCACGGAATATTTTCGCGAAAACGAAAATGGCCGTGCCCGTTGTGTTTGCACTCGCTCCTGGCGGAGAATGAAGTTGCAAACGTAGATTGCGCAGAGTTCCGAAGTCTGTTTCGGGAGGATTGAAATGGCGAAGAAAAGGATTTTAATGCTGGCGGGCGATTACGTCGAAGACTACGAGATCATTGTGCCGTTTCATGCCTTGCAGATGGTCGGCCACACGATTCACGCAGTCTGCCCCGGAAAGAAATCCGGTGAGTTTGTGCCTACCTCGATTCACGATTTTGAAGGCGATCAGACCTACACCGAAAAACGCGGTCACAATTTTGCCTTGAACGCCACGTTCGATCAGGTAAAGCCCGAAGACTACGACGCGCTGATGATTCCGGGCGGGCGTGCGCCGGAATACATCCGCATGAACGCTCGCGTGCTCGATATCGTGCGCTACTTCATGAAGGAAAATAAGCCAGTCGCCGCCATCTGCCACGCGCCGCAGGTACTTGCAGCAGCGGGAGTGCTCAAGGGGCGAAGGTGCAGCTCCTATCCCGCCACCAGTCCTGACGTGACTCTCGCCGGCGGCACTTATGTGGATGTTGGAATGGCGGAAGCAGTGGTGGATGGAAATCTGGTCACCGGACCGGCTTGGCCAGCCTTGCATTCCTGGCTGTCGAAATTTCTGACTGTGCTTGGCACAAAGATTGAACCATAGAATTCTTGCCGCGTCTTTTTATCCGTGGGGGCGTAAAACCTCGCCCTGTAGGACGGGGATATAAGCCCCGGTTAAATTGTTAAAGCGGCTTCTTTTGCTGCTCGATGTACGCCTTGAGGATGCCAATTCTAGCTCCACCAACTGGCGGCAAAATACGACGGCGACCAGAGAACGCCTTTCCAATAGCGAGGCCTCAGGTCTGGTCGTTCGCGGCGAAGCATTCTGCTCGAAACGCCTTTCAAGCTGTTCAGCAAAGTAGATATCGAGTGTTTTGCTGGATAGTTCACAAGCAGGTTAACGTGGTTGTCTTCGCCGTCCATGGCAACAAGTTCTGCCGCGAAATCGGCGCAGACCTTGGAAAAGATGGCACCTGGTCGGCAACTGCTAAAGATAGACCCGAAGGATAGCAGTCAGGAATGCCCCAACTGTCACGCTATCGCAAAGAAGCCCTGTCGAAACGATTGCATCGTTGCGATTGCGGTCTAACCATAGGACGCGACCATGCGGCGGCATTCCTAATCTTGGGGCTGGACTACGCCTGCAAGCAAACAGCGGGGCAGCTAGCCCCTGTTGCTTGAGAAGCCCCTCCCTTCAGGGTCCCGTCAGGGCGGGGAGGATGTTACGTAATCTTCATGTGAATTTCGGTTCCGCCTTTTTCATAGTGAACCTCGTCCACAAGCTGGTTGATCAGGAAGATGCCGCGTCCATGCGTCGAGAAAAGATTCTGACCCACGACCGGGTTGGGAATTGAGGAAGGATCGAATCCCGGTCCTGGGTCTCGAATCACGATCAATAATCCCCGCGAGTCATCGCAAGCCACGCAAACTTCCACCAGCTTGCTTGGATCATTCTGGCAGCCATGCTTCACAGCGTTTGCCAGGGCCTCGATCAGTGCCACTTCCACTTCGCGTTCCTTGCCTACTGCGCATCCTATGGACTGGACGACGCTCATCAAGCCGTCAACAAACGGCGGAATCGCTTCGATCCTTCCCTCCAATGTTTTTTGCAGTTTGAGGATCAAATCTTTGCTTTCGAATTCACACGTTGGAAGGGTATCTGCCATCTGGGCCCGTCTAACCCTTTGCCACAGTCTTCAGTTTCTTTGCGAGGCATTCGATATCACTTGCCTGCTTGTAAATCTTAACGGAAAAAATGTCGGAAGAGCGAAGTTGTTCTATTTCTGCTTTTAATTCCTGTACCCGCTCCGAGAGTTTTGCCAGCGATTCCCGGAAGCCCTTTTCGTGCTGCTGCAAAAGCGCGCGCGGCGATGCCCGGCTGCCCGCGTTGCCGGATGCTGTCGGTGTTGTTTCGGCGGCTTTCGGTGGAGACAGCATTTTTCGTGATTGGACCAGCGCGTCCAGCTGACCGCCACACACGACTCCTGACAATACGACCCCCTCCGAAAACTAGGAATTCTCGCCGTGGCTGTCTCATTGCCTCCCTCCCATCGTTCCGGATTTTCGCACGCGGTGCGATCAAAGAGCGGTTACTCTCCATTCGGAAATCATTCTTTCATTTTTCTCTCTCGTCCGGCCGTATCTTCGATTACCTGCACTAGTTCTTGCCAGCCAGACCGCGCTTCCACGCGAACACTTGCTCACGCAGCGTGTTCAAGCTGTTCACCATGCGGTCTGCTTCTGTCGCGACGAATGCGTAGCGGCCATCTTCCGTCTTACGCGGATGGGTCATGCGCGAATAAATCTCCCGCAGGTCGGGGAATTCGCGCTCAGCGACACGCTGGCCCCGCAAGCATGCAGCGAGTAGTTTAAGAGTCTGTTCTATCGCTTCGGCGAATTGTTTGAATTGCGGTTGTGGCGTTTGTGCTGCAGTCTCAGGGATTCCGGCTTCCAGCGCGATCAGGGCATGCGCGAAGCGATGCGATGAGGCGACCATGGCATTCGCCTGGGCCAGTTGTTCCGCGGAAATTCCGGGTTCGGCCGCCAACCTTTCGACGGACGTTTCAAGGTTGGACCGCGCGATTCGCGAAGCTTGCCGCGTGCGCTCGCGTTCGCTTGCGGATGCCGACGCCGGATCAAGTAACTTCGTCAAGACCGAACGAAAAGAATTCCGATAGCCATCCAACAGCGTTGCAAACAAATCGGGCAGGCGGCTTCGCTCCCATGTCGGCCATACCAGGTACGCCACTAGAGCGAGCGCTCCGCCAATGATCGTATTGATGCCGCGCGCGGCAATCACTTCTTTTGGAGAGAGCCCGGTGATCGAAATGAGCAGCACGATCAGTGCGCTGATGGACACTCCGAAAATCCCATAATTTGCTGGACCGATCCAGCGCGTCAGAAACGTAAACACTGCAATCAGAACGATCTCAGTCGCAGTGTGAATCGGAAGAAAGTGAAAAAGCGCGGTCGCCAGCAGCAATCCCGCGAGCGTGCCAAATATCCGCAGAACACCCCGGCTGAAAGTCACCGCAAATTCCGGTTTCAACACCAGCACGATGGTCATGGGAATCCAGTAAGCGCGATAAGGATGAATCACGCGTCCAAAGGCGTCGCCGAGCGCCACGCAGATCATCAGCCGCACTGCGTGACGAAAGGCGCCCGACCGCAAATTTAGATTCGCGCGCAGCGTCGCTATCCGGCTTGTAAACCGCATCCACAGCGGTTGCGAGGCCTCTCGTTTATCGAATTCCGCTTCGCCTGCGGGAGTGGTGTTGCGCGCCAGTTCGATTGCAGCACGCAGTTGCCCGCCCAGCGCATCGGCTTGAAATTTTACGTCGCGCAACACCGCATTCGAAAAACTCCGATGGCCCTCGGTTTCCGCGCGGCCAAGCTGTTCCGCCAGCGCGATTCCCAGGACCAGGCGGTCTGCCTCCAGATTGATTTCTTTTCCGGATACCAGGCTCGTGGCAACCGCGTTCAGGAGTATTGTGGCGTTTGCGCGAAATTGATCCAGCGTCGTCACCGCCGGATGAAACGCATCTTCACGCGCTAAACGAGACTGCAGCCGCGCCAATGTTGACAGACTGAGCCGAATGCGCTCCGCTTGCGACAATAACGATCGGAGGCGCAACGCGGTAAGCGACATAGCGGTGGTCAGATTCGACAGTGAATCGTGCGCCTGCGCCATTTCTTTCGTCGCGGGCGGGGCCAACGTTACCTCGCTCGGGCGCGTCGCAATGCTTGCCAACTCAAAATACAATTGAGCCAGCGACCGCCGCTCTGGTTCATACCTCTGCACCGGCCACAACGCCACCGACAACGCAATTTGCAGCAGCCCTCCGGAAAGCGCGAGCCCAGCTGCTTGCAGCGCCTGCATCGGCGTCAGCGCCTGCGCCGAATACACCAACAGCACCACCGTGCTGATCACTCCAACATCTCCCGCTGTGCTCCCTAACGCCACCAGCATTCCTGCTGTGAACGCCCATACCGTCGCCACGATCACTGCGACGTTGTTGCTGTGTGCGCTCAGCCCTCCCAGCAGCACTGCGATCGAGCACCACACGGTGGATGTCAACATACGTTTCGCTCGCCGCGCGTATGGATCGCTGCCATCCGAATACGAAACATTCAGCGCACCGCTCGCCATCGCCAATCCGCCACGCGGCATTCCCAATGCGTAGCCCACAATTAATGGCGCAACAACTCCCACAGTGTTCCGCAGCGCCTGCCACGGATTAATTTTCGAGCGATCGATGTGCGTGACAATGCGCCACAGAGCCTTTATCGCGCTCACGTGTTGATTTTCCGGCGCTGTCGCTTTGCCGATCGTCGTTGTCGTTGGAGGAGAAGAAACCATCTAGGATCACGACCGCGCTCGCCCTGGCCCGTCAATCATCCGGGCAGCCGCAACCGTGGGCAATAAATCTATCGCATGTACTGCACTTAGTCGAAAAACTTCGAGTTATCGCATTTTTTTTGCTCGATGACGTAACATTCGGCAAATTTCTTACATCTTAGGTGTTGAACCTGTTTTGTGGAGGCAAAATGGAATTTAGACCATTGGGGAAGAATGGAATAGAAGTTTCGGCGCTGGGACTCGGCTGTATGGGCATGTCCTATGCCTATGGGCCAGCCGACGAAAACGAATCACTTCAAGTTCTGCATCGCTACTTGGAGCTTGGCGGCAATTTCCTCGACACCGCCGAAGTCTACGGCCCGTATAAAAACGAAGAATTGCTTGGACGTTTCTTGCGCGACGTTCCGCGCGAGAGCCTCGTCGTCGCCACCAAGTTCGGGTTTCGGATTGGTTCCAGCGGGATCCAGGGCGTGGATAGTTCACCTGAAAATGTTCGCCGTGCCTGCGAGGCGAGTCTCGGGCGGCTTGGCATCGAAACGATCGATCTCTTCTACCAGCATCGCGTCGATCCCAACATTCCGATCGAAGACACCGTCGGCGCAATGGCTGAGCTTGTGTCGCAAGGAAAAGTGCGCACCTTGGGACTATCGGAAGCTGGACCGGAAACCCTACGCCGCGCAGCCACGGTTCACCCGATAGCGGCACTGCAGAGTGAATATTCGCTTTGGACGCGCGACGTCGAAACGAATGGCGTGCTGGCCACGTGCCGCGAGCTAGGCATTACATTTGTTCCGTATAGTCCGCTCGGCCGCGGGTTCCTCACTGGAACCATCCAAAACTTGGATGACCTCGATTCCAACGACTGGCGCCGCACGAATTATCCCCGCTTTCAGGGGGAAGCCCTGCAGGCTAACTTGAAACTTGCAGCGGCGGTGAAAGAGCTGGCCAGCGAAAAGGGAATTACCCCGGCGCAACTGGCCCTCGCGTGGGTGCTGGCGCAAGGCAAGGATGTTGTGCCGATCCCTGGAACAAAACGCGTTCGCTACCTGGAAGACAACATGGGCGCTCTCAATGTTCGCTTAAGCAAAGCCGACCTCAAGAAGATTGCAGTGCGTTTGGCCGAATTCGAAATCGTTGGCGAGCGCTACACTCCGCAGATGATGGCGCTCGTCCAACGCGCATAATTTCCCGTAGTTGGCAGTACAGATTATTTGCCTGTCGAACGCAATTCCGGCAACGTAAACGTCGGCTTCACTTCTTTGCGTTTTGCCCAGTCGTGATACGTGTGGCATTCGAAGCAGCGCGACTCGGCGTGATCCGGGCCTTGCGCATGGCACTTCTGGCAGGTTGCGATTCCCGGAATCAGAATATCCGATTGTTCTGCACTGGTCAGAGCGTTCTGATGACATCCCGCGCAGGAGAACCCTCGATGTGCATCGTGATCGAATCGCGCATGCGGCAGCCATTGCAGCGTGATATTCGCCGGCGCTATTTTCGGCAGCGAACTCGCTGGTAGCATCTCTAATTTGTTCGAACCGGTCGAACCGGCACGCAAACCTTCGCGCGAATTCGCCGCGTTCCATCGCGCGATTCTTACATCCTGAAGAGTTGTGCCCGAGACCGTGTGGCATTGCGAACAAGTTTTGTGCCACAACAACTCTTCGGAGATTGCTACATGCTCTGCGACCCACTGCGTCTGTGAAAGCGACCGGCTCGCCGGTCCATTCGCTCGTCCGGTTAGACTCCTGCGCGGTTCCCGAACTTCCTGAAGTTCCGCAGCGTGCGCTGCGATGTACCCTGAAAATTTCTTCACCAGAAAAACATGAATAACTTCTGGCGTATCGTGCGGCACGCCATCGTCGAATCGCGCGTCAAACGTCAGCAGATGGCATCCGGCGCAAGCATTGGCAAACTTTGGTGGCGGCATCAATTCGCGGCCAGTAATCGTCCGCGCTTGCTTCAGCGTTTCGCGATCTATTTGCAGAACTGGATCACGCTCTTTGTAACTGACCCTTGCCGCGCGATATCTCGCATCCGAGTAAGTCAAATCCGGATCGGCTGCGCCAGCCGCATGACAATTAATACAATCAAGTTGCACCATCGGTCCGCTCGGACCGCGTCGGATCAAACGCAAGTGCAGAGCATGATTCAACTTGATGGTGCCGCTGTCCCTCACGGGCGCACCTGCAACAGAACGCAGCGCAGCGAACTCCGGATGTCCGTCTGCAAAACTTCGAATATGCTTGGCGTATCTCGAATCGCGATTGGCCGCTGAAAGATCGCCGTGACACTGCGCGCACGATTGATTCTTCGTCGCCACGAGATTGATACGCCCGCGATGCTCCACATGGCATTCGGCGCATCTCACGTTGGCATTTATGTTCGAAGCGTGGTGCGCCGGGCCATCATGGCACGCAAGGCACGCGGAATCCGCGGCGGCCGAGGAAAATCCACCAGCATGCTGTACGTGGCATGCAGCGCACTCCCTTTCCAGAACCGCGTGAGCCGCGCTCAAGCGGCCGCTTGAATAAACACGGTTGTCGCGTTCCAGAACGTGCCAGCCAATCCACACCAGCGCGATCGCGGGCGCCAGGATGGCCAGCCAAAGCTTCATTCTTTTGAACAGAGTTGGCCGCTTGAAATAGTTCAGGTCAATCCGCTGAGCGACCGTCTTGGTTGTGCGTGTTCTAGCCATTGTTGTAACACAACCAATCCTGGTTGCGTGCTGCTCTCCTCTAGTACCGCAGCGCCATCACCGCATGCACCGCTGCAAGCAAAATCAACGCGAGCGAAAGTGGAATATGCAGCAGCAGCCAGCCGTGCAGCCAACGATGCAGCCGCTCCTGTCGCAATAACTGTCGCGCTTCGCTACAAATGTCTTCGAGGTCCGCGAGCGTATCGCGCGCCGCCGCCGGCACCAACGTTCGCAAGTTTGCAAACACGCTCGATGCACGCGTCTCATCCGCAAGCCGGCTCCCGCGCGATCTCGACTGCCGCAGGAACGGCCGCATCTCCTCCACATAAAATTTGCGCAGTGGGCCGCTTTCCGCTTCACTCAACAAAACGATTTCCGCCGCCGGAGCAACCGCCGCACTCGCTCCCGCGCTGACTGCAGCCGAAGTGCGCAACGGCGCGGCGCTCGCCGCGATCGGCCTCAAGGCGGTAAATCCTCCCGCGCGCTGAACTCCAGCATCGGAAGTTTTTGCGATACCGACATTCCCGCAAAGCAATTCGATGGCCAGGTCCGCTTCGTCGCGCAGAAGTTCCCGCACATGCGAGATTTCGTCGTAAATTGTTTCCAGAGGAATATCGGCTGTCATCTTTTTCGGGATGGAATTCTGCAGCACCGCTCCATAAACACCACTGGCTACCGTAACGATCAGCAACCACATCAACACTCGTGTCAGCGTCCCGCCAAAATGAAACCCGCCATGAAACAGAATCAGCGGAAGGGACAGCAGCCCCAGCCACAAATGCCCTTTCATCCACGATTTCGCGCGCCCCAGGCGCCAAGTGGGAACTCGTTTGCGTGCGCCCAGCGCCGCCGCAAAAATCATGAACCCAAATCCGACCACGCCGAAAATCAATCCAATCGCACTGCCACCTCGCGGACCATTCGGTGAACTCCAAGTCTCAAACAAATACACCAGCAGTGCCGCCGCGAAAAGTCCCAGCGACGCAATCGTCCATCCGCGTTGTGTCGTATCCAACCGCATTCTTTACGCGATCTCGCCGACCTTCTTCTCCGCAACCGCCGTGTTCTCGGTGTTAAAAAAACCGTTCCTCCTACTTCGACGCACCCTGCGCCACAATCCCCGCAAAAAAGTCCCGCGGATCCACCCGATGCGCGGCATCATGTGGACACGCATATACACAACTAGGCTCCTTCAAATGCGTACAAAGATCGCAAGAAGTCGCCTTCTGCTTGATCGCGGCCTTCTGCCTCCCCGCGTGTTCCGGGTCATCGCTCATTACCTCGAATGGATGCAGATTGATATTTCCGTACGGGCAATTCCGCGCGCACAATCCGCAACCGATACACCAATCCTCGATAATCACTTCCAGGGAATTGCGCCGCCGAATCGATCCCACCGGGCAACCGACCATACACAGCGGATCGCGGCATTGCCGGCAACTTGTCGCGATCAGATAGTGATCGAAGCGCAATCCATCGCGCACCAGCCGCGTAACTCCGTCGTGCGCATCGGCGCACGCATTCACGCAAGCATCGCAACGCGTGCAATTCTGCAAATCCAGGACCAGCAGGCTCTGCGCTTCCATCAGTCCTTGCGATAAAAATTGCTCGATCGGTACGCTATGTACCATCTGCGCGCGCTGCGCATTCGCCGACCGCCGCTCTTCCGCCACCGCTTCCAGGCCACGCCTCACACTCGCAAACCGCTCCACCATCTGGCGAAAATCGTCGCCGGACACGCGTACCACTTCCACGTGATCGAGCGCCGTGCACGTAGCCGTTCGCACTCCTCCACCGAGCAGTCCGATTTCCCCGAAATAATCGCCGCGTGAGAGATAAGCGAGCACCAGCTCGCCGCCCGGATAATTTTCTGAAATCTTCACGAAACCAATGCGCACCAGATAAAAGCTGTCCGCCGCGTCGCCTTGGCGCGCGATGACCTGTCCGGGAGCGAATCGCAGCAGTTCAACACTTTCCTTCAAATGTTCAATGAAGTCGCTGGAAAGATCCGCGAACATCGGCACGCCGCGCAAATGATTCTCCAGCGCGCGTTTGCGGTAGTTCTGGTCCACCTGTGCGCGGAACGTTTTGTTCTTGAGCATGATGTCCAGAACATTGCGCAGCATCTCGTAGGCCATGACGTCCGATTCCGCGCGAACCGTCGCCGACCGCGGGTAGAAATTCATGCACGTCATTTCACCGAATAAATCCCCCGGTCCAAGCTCGGCCACCGGATTTTCGTAGCTCAGGTCCACCGAAGCGTCGATCGGAATCGTCCGGTCGCGCGCTTCTTCGTCACGCTTGTCCGATTGGCGCGGTGCAAGCGTGCTTGTCAATCGCTTGAAGAATCCTTGCGCGCCGCCTTGCGTTTTCACGTGCGCCATTGGGGAAGAAATGGAAACCCGCGCTTTGCCCTCCAGAATAAAAAATGCTGTCGAACCAAATTCGCCTTCCTTGCAGATCAATTCGCCTTTCCGGAACCGCCGCTTCACAATCGCGCCGCGGTTCAATTCCAGGAACGTGCCAGACACCCCCTGAAACACCGGGATCTTCAACAAGTCTTCCGCTTCAAATCCTTCCGCGCCCAGGCCCGTTGAAATTGCCGTTCCCGCGACACCCTTGTTCGTCAAAGCGCCGGTCGGACACGACACCATGCATTCGCCGCATGAAATACAGGTGGAATCGCCCATCGGCGAATTCAAGTCGAACGCAATATCCGCCGCGTAGCCTTTGCCCATTCGCCCGAGCACGAAATTATTTCGCACCTCGTCACATCCGCGGATGCAGCGGTCGCACAAAATGCACGCGTCGTGATCCACTGCGATGGAAAGGGAAGAATCGTCATGACCTCGCGACACCGTTCGCCGCGCATAGCGCGGTTCGCCGACACCCGCGGCGGCAGCCAGAGTTTCCAGTTCACAATCTCCAGAATTCTTTTGCCGGGCGCATGGCGAAGGATGGTCCGCCATCATCAATTCCAACAGCGTCTTTCGCCCAGCGATCACTTTGTCGGAATTGGTGACTACTTTTAGCCCGGGTTCGACCGGACGCACGCAAGCTGCCGTTAGCACCCGCGCGCCAGTATCCACAACACAAAGCCTACATACACCGACCGGCGTCTCATTCTGCAAATGGCACAGTGTGGGAATCGAAATTCCTTGCATGCGCGCGGCGTCAAACACCGTAGTGCCCGCGGGCACGCGCACGGCAGCGCCATCAATGGTCAGTTCAATCATCCCCGGCAGTGTATTCCCGTCACTCATAAAATAGGTTTTGACTCGTGGAGCAGCGGCTTTACGCCGCTGCTCCTTCTTTTTCCGTCATTCCGAGCGCAGCGAGGAATCTCTCTTGTCTTTCATCAGCTTCCAACTTCGAACCTCTGCCGCGCTGTTTGTCTCTGGCGACAAACGACCAACGACGAGCACCGCATAAACGGCCCTCACGGCCGAATCCCAACTCGATTCGCCTCACCGGCCCGCGCTGCGGCCGTGAAACAAATCCCGCTCGGACATTTCCCACGCAACACGTGCGCATCTACTTCCGCCCGAAAATGTTTGAGCACGGACTGAATCGGCGCCGGTACAATCTGCCCAAGCCCGCAAATCGATGTCAGACTCATCGCCTGTGACAGCTCGCCGACTAAATCCAAATGTGCGCGATATTGCGCCTCCGACAATCCTCCCTGCGTCCAGCGCACCAGCAAATCCACCATTTTCTGCGAACCCACGCGGCACGGAACGCACTTTCCGCAGGACTCATTACGATAGAAACGGACGGCATTTAACGCCATGTCCAGCATGCAAGTCGTATCGTCGCAAACAACGATGGCGCCGGAGCCGAGCATCGAACCCGCTTCAGCAAGCGATTTGAAGTCCAGCCGCACATCCGCCATCGAAGCCGGCAAATATCCGGAAGACGGCCCGGATGGCGCAAAGGCCTTCAGCGCACGACCGCCGCGAACTCCGCCGGCACAATCGAAAAGCACTTCGCGCATTGTGATACCGAGTGGTACTTCAAATACGCCAGGCCGGGCTGCGTGGCCGCTGACTCCGACAAACTTGAATCCGCGCGAGCCATTGCGTCCCGCCGCTTTGTACCACTCCACACCCCGCGCAAGAATCTGCGGCACATTAATAAAAGTTTCCACGTTGTTGATCACGGTGGGTCTTTGCCACAGCCCCACGACACCAGGAAAAGGCGGCTTATTGCGAGGTTCCGCGCGGTGACCTTCGATGGCTTCAATAAGCGCGCTTTCTTCTCCACAAATATATCCGCCGGGGCTGACAAACACGCGCAGCTCAAATTCCAGTCCGCTGCCTAAAATATTTTTTCCGAGTAGTCCTGCCTTGTAGCAGCGGCGAATCTCCTCACCAAGAATTTCTTCCTGCAAATGATATTCGTGACGAATGTAGAGAATGCCTTGCTTCGCGCCGGTCGTCAGCCCGGCAAGAATCATTCCTTCCACCAGTAAATGCGGCAGGTGGGTCATGATGAAGCGATCCTTGATCGTGCCCGGTTCGCTTTCATCGGCGTTGCAGACGATATATTTTTCCGGGTCCGGCTGTTTGCGCACCAAATCCCACTTCAACGAAGTCGGAAATCCCGCACCACCCATGCCGCGCAATTCCGCTTCCTTTAAGAGCGCGAGCAGCGCGTCCCAATTTTTCGTCGCAATTGCGGTGCGCAACGCGCCGTATTTCTCAGTTTCGGAATAAGGATCAGAGGCGCAGGCCGCTCGCGCCTGTTGCGGATGACCGTTATGAATTTCCTCGCCGCGAATGGCCGCTCGCACCAATGACTCGGTGCGATCCGCAGTGACATCCGCAAAGATGTGATCGTTTACGGCGATTGCCGGAGCGTGATCGCATCGTCCCAAACACGAAACATCGCGAATCTCAACGTCGCCGCGCTTGGTACTGGAGAAGCGTCGTTCCAGATCGGCGCGTAGTTCGCATGCCCCGTTCAAATGGCAACTCATGTCGGCGCAAACGCGAACTTCCGCGCGCGCGGGAGGCACTAGATGAAAGTGCGGGTAAAAACTTGCCACACTATGAATTTGATAGAGCGGCGTCTGCGTGCGCGAGGACAGCGACTCCAGTTCCGCCCTGGGCAAAAAGCCGTGGCGAAGCTGGATGGCTCGCAGGTCGTCAAAGATCACGGTGCAGTGTCTCGCGAGAAAAACGCTATGCGGGAGAACAGCGTGTCCAGCCAGCGCGCATTGCAGTGCAAACTCCCTTGCATACTAATTAGCGTCCAGCAGCGTGTAAATAGATGCGCGTTGGCTTTTTGGCTCAGGATACGAAAAAGACAATGAGCGGGCGTTGACTTCGACGCGCAGCGAACGATATAAGCGAGGAGATTTGTGCCAACTACTAAATGAACCCATTCTTTAGACTTTGTTTAAGCACGGCGCTCGCCGCAAGCGGCACAATCCTGCCGTTCGCAATCCCGGCAGCCGCGCAATCTGCAAAATCCGCCGCCGAACCGCAAAAATATATTGGGCCCGGCTCTTGCGCGGCCACCAGTTGCCACGGCAGCGTAAAGCCCGTCGCGGACAGCCGAATTCTGCAAACTGAATACACGACCTGGATTCTGAAAGACAAGCACAGCCGGGCCTACCAGGCGCTCACTGGTGAAGTCGGCGAACGCATGGCCCGCATCCTGAAACTTGGCGCGAAAGCGGAAAACTCGCCGAAGTGCCTTGCCTGTCACGCGCTTTACACCGCTCCAGAGCAGCGTGGCCGCGCGTTCGAAATTTCCGAAGGTGTAAGCTGCGAAAATTGTCACGGCCCGGCTTCGGCATGGCTTGGTCCGCATACCACGCGGGACTGGCCGCACGAAAAATCAGTGGCAGCGGGAATGGTTGACACGCGAAATGTGATTCATCGAACGGAAAAATGTCTAGAATGCCATCTCGGCACAAAAAAAGTTTGTCGACCACGAGATGATCGCCGCCGGGCACCCCGATCTTTATTTTGAACTGGATTCCTTTTCCGCGGTAATGCCGCGGCACTGGAAAGAGCCACGTGAATCGGCTCACGGCAAGCCCGCCGAAGATGCGAAGTGGGTCGGCGTGCGCGACTGGAGCGTCGGACAAGCCGTGCAATTACGTGCCGCGATGGAGCGCCTTGCGTGGCGCGCCAACGACAGCGCCAGCAAAGATAATACTTGGCCTGAATATTCCGAGCTCTCCTGCATCGCTTGCCACCACTCGCTTGGTCCGGCGCAAAATAGTTGGCGGCAGGAGCACGGTTATCCTGGACGCCGACCCGGCGATCCACCATGGAACGCATCGCGCTATCTGGTCTTCCGCATTCTCGCGAAACAGATTGACGCCAGCGCAGCGCAAGAACTCGATGCGCGTCTTGCCGCGCTCGGAAGCGAGATGAGCAAACTGAGTCCCGATCGCGGCGCGGTTACCACGGCGGCAAAGGTTGCGGCGCCCGTGGCGCAGCAATTCGCCGAGCGACTTTCAACGATGACTTACGAACCACAAGTTGCGTTGCGCGCGATGCAGGGAATCACGCAAGATGCTGAAAATATTTCGCAGGGTGATGAGCGTACCGCCGAGCAGGCAGCGATGGCTCTCGATGCGCTATACATCGCTTACAGCAAACAGGCCAATCCATCCAATGCTCCCGAAGTTCGCGTTGCAATTAACGGACTGTTCCAGCAACTGGAAAATCCGTCCGCGTACAATGCAGACCAATTTGCCGCGGCACTGAAGCGAATTCACGATTTGTTGCATTAAATTAATTGCTTTCCCCAGACCGCCCAACAGGTCTAGCATTGGATCACCTCGCTGGTTAGGACTCCCATGAACAAATTCGAAAATTGGTTTTGCGGCTCCTCCCTTTGGCGTCTCTTTACCGAGCGAAAGCTGCTGCCGTGGGTTCTTTCCGGCTACGCGCTCGGAGATCACGTGCTGGAGGTCGGCGCAGGACCGGGAGCGACCACGGATGAACTGTTGCGGCGCGCCGGCCGGGTCACTAGCCTCGAATACGATCCGTCCTACGTATCGAAACTTGCCGAGCGGCATAAGTCCTCACGCGTAACCGTGGTGCAAGGCGATGCGGCAGTTTTGCCTTTTCCCGACCATACTTTTTCTTCCGTCGTAGCGGTTTTGGTCTTGCATCACCTGCGTTCACCCGAGCAGCAGAATGCTGCGTTTCAGGAATTTCATCGTGTGCTGCGGCCGGGCGGCATGTTTTTTGCGTTCGAGATTCGCGATGGCTGGTTACAACGTGCCGGGCACATTCGCAGCACGTTCGTTCCGGTCTCGCCTGCGTCGGCCTTTGCGCGTCTTACGATCGCGGGTTTTTCTCGCATTGCGGTGGACATCGAGCGCACCGCATTTCGCGTCTGCGCCTTGCGTGCAATGGAAGCATGAACTGCGTGACGATTCCCGTTGTTTGTGCTTCGTAAAGATTACCTGTGTGAACACCGCGCACAGCCAGGAGTGGCTGTGCTACTAAAGGACCGGCGTCTGGTTGATTCTGCAACATTGACCTCGCGTGGCGCGTTCTCTAGCATCGATGTATGAGTGATTCTTCGCCGCAAAAGTTCCCTCCCGGCCCGCCATCCAACCTGATTCGCTCGCTGTTTGGCGCGATGCAGCAAAACCCTCTCGATTACTTCACTGCGATGGCGCAGAAGTATGGCGACGTTTCCGGAATGCGCATCGGCAAATTTCGTTCGCTGTTCATTAATCATCCGGACCTGATTGAAGACGTGCTAGTGAACAACGCGCGCTTGTATTACAAAGGCCGTATTTTGAGGGCCAACAAATATCTTTTCGGGGAAGGGTTGCTGACCAGCGAAGGCGATTTCTGGCTGCGCCAGCGGAGATTGGCGCAGCCAGCATTTCATCGCGCGCGGGTAAACGCGTACGCCGCTACGATGGCTGAATACGCAGAGCAATTGATCGCCACTTGGCATAATGGCGAAGAGCGCGACATTCACGAAGAGATGATGCAGTTGGCTCTGCGCATTGTCTCTAAGACTCTTTTCGATGCCGACGTTACGCGCGATGCCAAGGAAATCGGCGAAATTCTCGACGTACTTTTGCAGATTGCCGCGAATTTCGGACGCACGATTCTGGTGCCGCTGTGGGTACCAAGTCCGCGCAACATTCGCGCCAAGCTTGGGATCAAGCGTTTGGAAAAGGTGATTTACCGCATCATCGCGGAGCGCCGCGCCCACGGCAGCGATACCGGCGACCTGCTGTCCATTCTGCTGCACGCGCAGGACGAAGACGGCACCCAGATGAACGACCGGCAATTGCGCGATGAAACGATTACGCTGTTTCTGGCCGGGCATGAGACCACCGCGAACACGCTGGCATGGACATGGTGGCTGCTGGCACAAAATCCCGCCGTCGAAAAAAAGTTTCACGAAGAACTTGATGGCGCCCTGGGCGGGCGTGTGCCGGAAGTTGACGATTTGCCGAAGCTGACTTTCCTTAACAATGTCCTGACGGAATCGCTGCGCCTGTATCCGACGGCCTGGGGAATGGCGCGACTGGCGGCGGAAGAGCACGAAATCGCGGGCTATCCGGTGCGTCCTGGGTATGGCGTGGCGTTCGCCCAATGGGTGATACACCGCGACGCGCGCTGGTTCGACGCTCCGCTGGAGTTTCGACCCGAGCGTTGGGATAACGGTTTGGCCAAGCAGCTTCCGCGATTCGCGTACTTTCCGTTTGGCGGCGGCCCGCGCCAATGCATCGGGAACACATTTGCGTTGATGGAAGCGAGCGTGGTGCTGGCTACGATTGGGCAGAAGTTCCGGTTTCGACTGGGTCCAAATCATAAGGTTACGCCGCTGGCTTCCATTACCTTGCGCCCGAAAAACGGCATCCAGGTGAGGCTTGAGACCAGGAAGTAAGCACAGTGACCGCCGGGTACCGCCTCCCCTTCTTTTTCGAGGTAGGCTTTCATCACCGCCGGTTGAGGCGAACAGCTCGTTTAACTGCTGGCGTTTTTGGTGGTCCAGATTCATCCAGCGCGTCAGCAGCAGCCAGCGCTTACCCTTCACAACACCCCGTATACGTCCACCCTTGCGGAAAAATTCTGCCCTCCGCACTTCATCGATGGCTTTGTTGGCGTGCTGCAGAATGTGAAATTTGTCATACACAATGCGGCAGTTCGGGCCCACTGCTCAATGCTGTTGGTGAACGGCCGCCACATATCCACGCACGCGGCCTCAATGTGCTTCCGCTGGTTGCACTCAATTGTGTTCGGAAAAACTCATCGAGCGTTTCTTGCTTGCGGTCTTGCCCGAACCATAGCGTTCGCCAGTCTCCAAGTTGCTGACCACGGTGATGAACTTCATCTGCTTGCCGAAGTAGATCTCGTCCACACCCATCTGCTCTAAGCCATCCTTGCGGCGCGTGGCACTCCATCGTTTGAGATACCGTAGTCGATCGTAAGTATGAGATCTAAAGGACGGAGTTTTTGTAAGTATTCATTCCAAAAGGTTAGCTGTATCTTCTTTTCCAGCTACAAATTCTTCGCTTTCCCGTTTGTGTCAGCGTTCGCGCAATTATTTGCGCCGACAAATTTAAGACCACTGTGCGGCGACGTGAGGAAAAAATCCACTGGACGAGCGGCCCTTTGTGGGACCGGAAAAACGCTGACCCGCGACTAGAGAAACGGACCCTGCTTTTCCGAGACCAGAACTAGAATTGCGCGAGCGCGGTGGAGGGAATGGTGGGCGATGAAGGTAATCGAGAGACCTGCGCCTAAGAATAGTTCGCGCGCCGTTTTACATTTACTTCGACGATGACGCAAAAGTTCCCGCTCCGGGCGACGCGTTGTCGCTGATCGCGCGAATCCAGAGACTTCAGTCTGAAAGTAGCGACTGAGTCGTCGGTCTGACTCCAGGTAAGCCGTGTGTTTTCCTGATGGAGAGGCTGCGTCCGGGCGAACACGGAGTGTCTCCCTAGCCACAAATCAATAATTCTTGACGTATGCAAGTCACGCATTATCAATTACATAGCATTGGCTACGGGCCTGCCATCCACGTCTGTGCAACGCGGGAGGCAGACATGGACGCATTGGCACAGTTCGCGGTTCTTACTTTCACCACAATTTTCGCTGGGATCTTGGCGCTTGGAATGGCTTGGGCATTTCTGCGTGGGGCGTTTCATTTAATGCGACCGGCTGCTGCGCGGCAGGCGGCCTCGGTCCGGTTGCAGCTTGTACACGGGACGCGAGCTGCTGTGCGCGGGCCGGGAAGAAGCTGAGGGCAGACATCGGGGATTCGAACCTGGCGCGATCGCGTTGCGGCGGCAGGTGGCTTTTAACGCAGAGTGCGCAGAGGACGCAGAGTCACGAGAAAGACGCGGTAAAGGATTTGGTTTTTTGGCGTGGCGGAGTTGGGTGCACAGCCCTTCGCGGCTCAGGGTAAACAGGAGTGGCTGTGCTGCTGAAGAAGAGAGGATACGACGATGATTGCACTGAAGTGGTTGCTGGTCATTCTGGGGATCGGATTGTTTGGGAGCGCCGGGGCGCTGGTGATTTATGACGTTTACGTGTCGTCTCAGTTGCGGAGATTGCTGCGGCGGTCGAGTGAAGAAGCTGCGGGAGGTGCTAGCGCTGGCGCGACAAGTTTTTTGTCTACACGCCCTTTCGGGCCGGTGCGCTGGCAGCGCGCACTGCAGCTGGCCGTGCTGGCGATCGTGCCGCTGCTGATTTCGCAAAGCATCGTGGTGGTTCCAGACGGAACAGCGGGAGTGCGCGTCAGCCAGTTCTGGGGAGTGCGTCCCGGCACGCTGTATCCCGGCGTACACCTGGTTACTCCGTTCGTGGACAACGTGGCGCTGTATGACACGCGGGAGCAGGTTTATCTGACGGCGGCTGCAGAGAGCGGCAAGAACGCGAAAGAGTTGCTTACGGTGCAGGCACGCGAAGGATTGAACATCGGCATCGCTGTGGCGGTGCGCTACCGAATCGATCCGCGGCGGCTTTCGTACATTCACGCTAACTTGCCTGGAGACATCGGTGGAGAAGTGGTCGCGCCGGTGGTCGCGTCAACTTATCGCTCGCTGGCACCGAACTACATCACGCGGGAAATTTTTGCGGTAAAGCGCGAAGAACTGCGATCGAAAGCAGCGGAAGCGATCAAGGCGCGATTGGAAAGCGACGGAATTCTGGTGCGCGAAGTGGTGTTGCGCGATATCAAGCTACCGGAAGAGTACGCCAAGGGCCTGGAAGGTTTGCTGTTGAAGGAGCAGGAGAGCGAACGGCTGGGCACGGAAACTGAAATTAAACAGAAGGAAGTGAAGATTGCCGAGCTGGAAGCGGAAGCTCAGAAAGCGCGCGACGTGAAGCAAGCGGAAGCGCAAGCGCAGGTTCGCGTGCTGCAGGCGAAGGCGGAAGCGGACTCCATGCAGTACACGCTGCCGCTGAAGCAGAAGCAGATCGAACAATCGAAGCTGGAAGCGGAAGCGCGCAAGGAAGCGACTCTACAAAACGCCGAAGCGGCCGCGCAAGCCAAAGTGATTGACAGCAAAGCGGAAATCGACCGGCAGCGGAATCTTGCCGATGCCGAAGCCAACCGGATTCGTGTGACTGCGGACGCGGAAGCGAATCGCATTCGCGTTACGGCCGCGGCGGATTCCGAGCGGATGAAGTTTGAGGCGGCGGTGCTGAAGCAGAATCCGATGCTGATCCAGAAGATTATCGCGGAGCGTCTGTCGGACAAACTGCAAATCATGATGGTTCCTGTGGACGGCAAGAATTTCTTCGCGAACGACGTGTTCCGGTCGGCGTTTTCCGGTGTTCCGAGCGCGGCGGGAGATGAGGATACGGACGGAAATACTTCGGCGGCGAATGTGAACCCGCAGAAGCGCGTGAATCGGAAGCCCTAGGAAATACAAAGAAGGAAGCATCTACCACAGAGGCACAGAGAACGGAAAGAGAGTCGATGGAGTTCATGCGGAACGGTGCGAAGTCTGTGAGGTTGGACGTACAGGAGCCGTTTGCGGGGAATGAGATTAGTTTGGGCGTAAGCGCCGCGACATCAGTCGAGGCAAGCCTTAGCTAGTGCGCCAGCAGTGCGCCAACCAAAACCCCTGCGAGTGGCGCGTCGCGCGGAGCTGGAAAAGATGGCGAGATGGCGACGAGGGCGAGCACCGCCGCGCTTTGCCGGATCGGCCAAAATCGCTATCAAAGTCCAGCACCGCGCCGCGCGCCACTCGGTTGGCGAAAGGAAGAAGTAAGGAAGAAATGAAGTAACGAAGCAACGAGTTGGAGTTTAGGAGTGGCTTTGATGGAGGCGAACATGCGAGTGGGATGTGCTGAGAGGAATATGCGGCGCGGTTTGCAGAGAGCTTTTGGGGTCGGCGTGGTGGGAATGCTTGCGGGAGCGATGACGCTTGCGTCGCTGGCGGCCGCCGGCGGTGTGCGCGAAGAAGATCGCATCACGAACGATCGAACCATTAACCGCGCGGAGGTGGAAAATTTGCAGCGCTGGGTTTCCACGGGACACGCGGATTGGTGCAAAGACGCTCGGTTGGTCGCTGCCGAAGAATTGTGGCGGCTCGCGCCGGAGTATTCAGGCGACGGATTCGAACTGAATGCGACCAGCGCCGAGCCGATTGCAAACGGCAGCAATCGCGTCACGTTCGAATGGGCGCCACTGGATGGACGCGCGCTGTATCGCGTGACGGTCGAGCGCTTCGATTGGCTGCTGCCGATTGCCAAGGATACTGAAGCGATCGTGTGGGTGCCGACAAGCACGGAAATTCGCATCCATGAGTGAGCTTCCGCAAGGCGAATGGGTCCAGAGCAAGTGGCCCCGAAGCATGTGGAGAAGGGACGGGGCGGCCGTGGCAAGTTCAGGGCTGAAGCATGGCGCGCCCCGCAACCTTGCGGGGGGACGTGCTAAACTCTCGATTCAGTCCCGTGAACGAGCAACCAGCCTGGCGAATTTCGACACTCGCGCTTACCACTGCATTATTTATTTCTTTTTTTGCCGTAGGCAATCGACTGGCTGCGCAGCCGCAAACGCTGGAAGATTGCGTCGAGCGATTGGCGCGCAAGGCGATTGCTTTGCCGCATGAACGGCGCATATCGCTGGTATGGACGAATCACGCTGCGCTGTCCGAACAACGCCTGGAAAATCTGCGGATGATCTTTGTGTCGAGATTGGAAGCTGCGCAAGTACGACTGGTGCAGGGAGAATCCGCTCCGGCGTTGCACGTCTCGATCGAAGAGACGCCATCGCAGATTGTTTTTACGGCGTCGGTTCCCGTGGAAGGCAGCACAAATGTGTTGATCGAAGAAATGTCGCGCGCGTTGGTTGCGCGCGATGCGCGGCCGTCGAAAGCAATTCGGCTTGAGAAGGAATTGCTTTGGCAGCAGGAGGCGAGAATTTTGAGCGCAGCGTTGCCCGCAACTTCCGCTGGTGGCGAGAAGAAAATGATTCTGTTGACGGAGGATGCGTTGATTATTTTCGGCGAGGAGCAGCAGGCGTGGAAATTACGGGCAACGAAGCCGCTGCCGCCCGGCGCATACCAGCCGCAACGCTCGGCGCGAGGGCAACTCCTGCTCGCCGACGAAAATATTTCACAAGTGGGGATATTGTTGTCTGGACGGCATTGCGAAACGAATTGGGCGGACGATTCGGCGGTCTCCTGCTCTTCCTCGAATGTGGAAATGCATCCGGCGCGATTGCTGGCCGCGCAGGCGTGCGGAACGTATACGTGGTGGCTGCGGAGTGATGGCACGGACTGGACGGCCGAAGATCGGTTACTGCTAAGAAATTCCGGAGCGGCAAATAATCCTGCGCCGGTTGCGGAACTGAATGTGCCGGGGCCGGTGTTCTCGATCAGCGCGGGACCGGATTCCGGAAGCGCTACCGTAGTGTTGCGCAACGTAGTGACAGGGGACTACGAGGTGTATCGCGTTGCGTTGGCGTGCGCAAATTAAAACCGCGTTTTACTGTGCAGCCGGTGCGCTGTTCTTTGTCGCCAGCGCGGCGTGCGCCACCCGGCCGCAGTACGGCGGAGTTCTACGCGTGGAATTGCGTGCGTCGGCGGTAACGCTGAATCCGCGACGTTGGAAGCCTGGCTCGGTGGAATATGCTACAAATCAGCGTCTGGCTGGGCTTATTTTCGATCGGCTCATTTCGCTCGATAATTACGGCAGGTTCCAGCCGCAACTGGCAACCGATTGGAGTCACGACAGCGCCGCCAAGCGTTGGCAATTTACGTTGCGCCAGGGAGTAAAGTTTTCCGATGGCGCTCTCCTCGTAGCCAGTGATGTTGTGGCTGCGCTTCAGCCATTGCTTGCGACTGGCATGCAGATTTACGCAACTCCTAACGGAGTGGCGATTCAGTCCGCGAATTCGGCGAGTGACTTGCTGGAGCAGCTCGCGTCCGGTGCGTATTTTGTTTATCGCAGTGACGAGCATGGAAATTTGCTTGGCACTGGACCGTTCGTCCTGGAAAATGCCGCTTCGAATGCGGGGCGAGCGGAAAAATCTGCCGCCGAGGGCTCGGTCCCGCAAGCGCAGCATATGCGGTTTCGCTTCAGCGAACTTTGTTGGAGCGGGCGGCCCTTTGTGGACGTGATTGATGTCACGTTGGGAGTGCCTCCGTTGCGGGCGCTGCTCGATTTGCAGCTTGGCAAGGCGGACATTACTGAGATTTCCGAAGATACCGCACGCCGCGCGCAACAATCGAACGTGAAGTTGTGGGCGTCTTCGCCGCTCACCTTATACGCGGTTAAATTTGCGGCGCCGGCAAAATCAGCGAACGACAGAACGCTGCGAGAAGCGCTGAGCTTGTCTTTGGACCGAAACGCCATGGCGCGGGTGTTGCTGCAGAAGCAAGCCGAGGCAGCGCCGTCCTTTTTGCCGCAGTGGCTCTCGGGATATGCTTTTCTCTTCGATATGGAAAGCAATCTGGAACGCGCGAAAGAGTTGCGGGCTGGGCTGGCGCCAAGTTCTCTGGGAGCCGCGCAGCCACTTCGTCTGCTGCTGGATGGCAACAGTGAATTATCGAAGCTGATTGCGGAAAGAGTTGTGGTGAATGCGCGCGCCGCGGGGCTTACCCTGCAGATTGTTTCGCGTAGCGCAACGCGCCCAGCGTCGAGTGATTCTGGTGCTTCAAAAGTGGAGAGCGAAGCGCAGCTCGTCTCCTGGCGGTACACTTCTTTGTCGCCACGGGAAGCGCTGGAAAATTTTGCGGTGATTTCGCATTGGGAAATTCCTCAAAGTGGCGTGCCTGCGGATGCCGATGCGCGCTATGCTTGGGAAAAGCACATGATGGAACAAAAAAATCTCTTGCCGCTGGTGCTGGTGCCGGATTTCGCGGCGCTGGATTCGCGCGTACGCAATTGGTCGCCGTCTCCCTGGGGCGAGTGGCATCTTGCGGACGTCTGGATCGAGCAGGCTGACTCTGACAATAACTCGCGTGACGCGGCTGCGAAAAGAACTGCGGGAGCAAAACCATGAGCTTCCGCAGCAAACTTTTTCTGTTGTTTCTGGCGACTGTGCTGGCATCGGTTTCGGCTGTCTCGTACAGCGTCACGCACTACACGCGCGCGGCTTACGAAGAAGCGGATACGCAACGCACCCAGGCGCTGGCCGAGCAATTCCAAAAAGAGTTTGCGCAACAGCGCGAGCTGGTGGCTGGTCAAGTGGAGAACGTTTCCAATTCTGAAGTCACATTGAAGATGGCGATTGATTTGCAACGTCCGAACGCGGATCAATCGCTTTATGTTCGCGATGCAGCGGGCGCGGCGCAGGAACATGGCTTGAACTTTATGGAATTTGTGATTGCGGATGGCACGCTGATTTCCTCGGCGCAGTATCCGGCGCGGGTCGGGTACAAAGAGACGTGGGTCACGAACGGCAAGGATTGGAATGGCACGGAAGCGTTTTTACGGCGCGAAGAATTGCCGAACGAAGTAGTAGTTGCGCTGACCGCGGTTCGAACACAGCCGAATGTGACGCAACCTTTCTATGCGATTGGCGGCCGCAGGCTGGACCGGAATTTTCTGGCGTCGCTGGTAGCGCCGGCTGGCATGCGCACACTGCTGTACTTGAATTTGAATGATACGTTTGTGCCGGGCGACATCACCAGCGCGGCCGACGACATCAAGCAACCGGAGCGGTTCGCTCCGATCATTGCGCAAGTGCAAGCGCAGAAAGCTCCGCTGGTTCAGACCATTCAGTGGACCGACGATGCCTCTTCCGCTGAAGTTTTCCACGTATTACCGTTGACCGGACGCAATGGCGAATTGCTTGGCGCGCTGCTGGTGGGAAGCTCGCGCCGCGATTTGGTGCTGCTGACACGGCACATTGTAAAGCTTTCCGCCGCGGTTGCCGCCGCCGCGATTTTAATTGGTTTGCTACTGACCTGGTGGGTTTCCGCGCGCATCACGCGGCCGATCGAGGAACTGGCCGAAGGCGCGCGTGACGTTGCTGCGGGACACTGGGACACGCGTATCCTCCTGACGGGACGCGACGAAACCGGGCAACTTGCGTCCGCTTTTAATCACATGACGCAAACCCTCAGCACGCAGCGCGAACGGCTGGTGCAGACCGAACGTGTGGCTGCGTGGCGCGAACTGGCCCGCCGCCTGGCGCACGAGCTGCGCAATCCGCTGTTCCCGCTGCAAATCACCGTGGAAAATATGCAGCGTGCACGGCAGCTCAGCCACGACCAGTTTCTTGAAGTCTTCAATGAATCTACTGCGACACTGAGGGCCGAGCTGGCCAATCTCAACTCTATCGTGAACCGGTTCAGCGATTTCTCCAAAATGCCGTCGCCGGAATTCTCGCGCGTGGATATCAATGAAGCGATTCGAAGCGCGGTGCGTCTGTTCGAACCACAATTCCACGAAGTCGGCAAACCCACGATTGCCACGGAATATTTTCTGAAAGAGGGGCTGGCGGAAATCGACGGCGACCCGGACCTGCTGCACAAAGCCTTGCAAAACCTGGTTTTGAATGCGCTGGATGCGATGCCAGCCGGTGGGACGCTTACGTTTCGAACGGCGGAAACGCAGTCCGGAATTCGTATCGAAGTTTCTGATACTGGGAAGGGGCTTACGCCGGAAGAGTGCTCGCGGTTGTTCACGCCGTATTACACCACCAAGCAGCAGGGAACTGGGCTTGGACTGGCAATCGTGCAATCCGTCGTTAGCGATCACCGCGGCACGATTTCGGTGGCCAGCGAAGAAAGCCATGGCACTACCTTTCGAATCGAATTGCCGCGCCGTCAGCCCGGTATGGCTACAAAAAAATTGCCGCCGGCTTCCGCTGCCGCTCAATCCGAGTCAGCCACTCCGGAAACCGCGGCGGCCAGCGATTGAACCGCAAATTCTGAAATCACCGTGACGCGAAAAGCTCATCTGCTTCTTGTGGACGACGACGCCAACACTCTGGCTTCCTTGTCGCGCGCGTTCCGCCTGGCCGGACACGAAGCCACGGTTTGCGACAACGCAACACGAGCAGTCGAACTCCTGCGCACGGAAAAATTCGATCTGATTTTTTCCGACGTGGTGATGCCAGGAAAAAGCGGTCTCGAATTTCTGGAAGAAATCAAGAATGCCGGAGTGAAAGCTCCAGTGATTCTGATTTCCGGCCAGGCGAACATCGAAATGGCCGTCCGTGCCACCAAGTTGGGCGCGCTGGATTTTCTGGAAAAGCCTCTCTCCACCGACAAACTGTTGGTAACCGTGGAGAATGCGCTTCGTCTTTCGCGTCTCGAGGACGAAAATCGCGAGCTGAAACGTCGCTTGGGCAAACATCAGTTGGTTGGTTCCGGTCCGGCGATGAAAAAGCTGCTGGCGCAGATTGACAAAGTTGCCGCAAGCGAAACTCGTGTTTGCATTCTCGGCGAAACCGGCACCGGCAAGGAACTGGTTGCGCGAGCGATTCACGATCGCTCGCAGCATCGCGATATGCCGTTTATCACTTTGAATTGCGCCGCGGTGCCCGCCGAGCTGATCGAATCGGAACTCTTCGGCCACGAAAAAGGCGCATTCACCGGAGCCGCCGGGCGGCACATCGGCAAATTCGAACAAGCCGAGGGCGGCACGCTCTTCCTCGATGAAATTGGCGATATGCCGGTGGCCATGCAGGCCAAGCTGCTACGCGTTTTGGAGGAGGGCGAAGTAGAACGGGTCGGTGGCGACAAACCAGTCAAAGTCAACGTGCGAGTGGTGGTCGCGACCCACCGCAATCTGGAAGAACTCGTCGCACAAAACACTTTTCGCCGCGATCTGTTTCATCGCGTTTACGTTTTTCCGGTATTTCTTCCGCCGCTGCGTGAACGTCCGGAAGATTTTGCCGAACTCGTGGCTCACTTTTCGCGACAGGTCGCGTCGCAGAATGGCTGGAAGGAAAAAGAATTTTCCGCTGAATCCATCGCCGCGTTGCAGCGTTATTCGTGGCCGGGAAATGTGCGAGAGCTGCGCAACGTTGTCGAACGCCTGGTGTTGCTGTCAGAAAACGAAAACGTCGCCGCCGAAGACGTTCAACTTGTTTTACCCGCCACCGGCAACTCGCCGCACGACAATTCAGGTGCAGCGCTGGCAGCCGCCAGCGGGACGCTCGCTGCACGCACCGAGTTCTTCGAAAAAGAAGTCCTGCTCGCCGAGATTCGCCGCCACAATTTTCACATGACCAACGTCGCGCGCGCCCTCGGCCTCGAACGCAGCCACCTCTACAAAAAATGTCAGCAACTAGGAATTGACTTGCAATCCTTGCGCAGACCGGGATAAATCGAGGAAATGAATCCCGCGCTGATCGGCGTTCCCACTGTTGCTGCGCTTACCGCGGGAGTCACCACGTACGCAGCCGTTTATCCGCGCTCGCAATTTTTTGGCACCACAATTTGCCGCACGCCTGCACCGCCGCTCTTAGCGCTGACGTTTGACGATGGCCCAAACCCTGCGATCACGCCGGCCCTCCTCGATCTTCTCCACAAATACAACGCCAAAGCCACGTTTTTTATGATCGGCCGGTTCGTTCGCGAGTGCCCGGAACTCACAAGAGAAGTGGCCGCTCGAGGCCACCTGATCGGCAATCACACGCAAACGCATCCCAATCTCTTCTGGCTTGGTCCGCGTGCCATTCGAAGCGAACTCCAGCAGTGCCAGTCGGCTTTGCAGGACGTTACCGGCAGTGCTGCAAAAATGTTTCGCCCGCCGTACGGGTTCCGCAACCCGTGGGTCGCCAGCACAGCGCGCGAACTCGGTATGCAAACCGTCATGTGGACGCTCCTGCCTGGCGACTGGCGGGCAAAAACTGCGGAGTGGCTGACCGCACGAATGCACCCCATCACAGACAACGCCCAAAACATGGCGAATCGCGGTTCGGGCGACGTTCTCTGCCTGCACGACGGAGCGCACCGCCAACTAAATGGCGACCGCATCCGCACACTCAAGGCGCTTGAATACTGGCTCCCGCGCTGGCGCGACTTGGGCCTGAAATTTGTTACAATCGGCGAAGCGGTGCACACTCCCGCGAACTAATCATGGACGAGCGCCAGTTTTATACGGAACGCGAAGAGAATAAGGCACAGAAGCTGGTTTGTCCGAGTTGCCGTAATGAATTTACCGCGTCGGTGCGATGGAAAGTTTGCACCAAGCGCAAGGAACTTCCGCGCGGCGCCGGCAGCGAAGATCGCATTAAATTTTCCAAAGCATCTTCCTACATGGTGCGCCTGGATGATCTAGTCGCATGCCACAAATGCCGCAAACGTATTGAATTGACCGGCCAGTCCACGATTCTAATCAACGATAATCTCGGCGATCGCAACGCCGACCCGGAAAATTTCGGCAATCGCTAAGACTTGCCCCGGAGGTACGTCTCAAATCTCCGGATACATTTCAAAAAATGCTTGTACCGATTGATGGAACGTCGCTTCAATTTCATCCTTAGAGCCTTCGATCAGGTGCATAGTTACCCGCGCGGTGCGGCCATTTTTCAATACGACTGTGGCATCTTTAACTTCTCCCAAATCCTCTTCCGGTAACAGCCTCATCCCATAAATCAGCGCCAGTTTGGCCATTCGATTTTCCTCGCTCCGAAACAAGACTGCCGCTCCCGGCGGCTGCTGTCAAACCGATGAACCTACTCGCGAATCGCGGCATCCGGGATATACTGCAGACATCCGTTTCCCACGTTTCCCGCATCGGAGTCTCCATACTGGAGGGTTGCGATGAATTTTGTCGTTCGATTTTCCGCGCGGATGGTTCTGATGATGATCGCAGTTTCCGCAATTCCTCTGTTCGCGGCTGCTCAGGAATCGCAAGGTCCACAGACCGATGCTCCGCCGCCCGTCGCACAGCCGGCAGAGCCGCAACGCGCCCCAGGCAAAAAACTCACCGTCCCCTCCGGCACGCGACTCGCGGTCGTACTCGAAAATGGAATATCTACGCGCAGCGCCAAAGCGGGCGACTCACTCTATTTCCACACCGCATTCCCGATCACCCAGAATAATCGCGTGGTAATTCCGGTCGGCTCGTATCTTCGCGGCTCGCTATTGGAAAGTAAGCGGCCGGGACGCGTTAAAGGCCGCGGGGAATTTCGCTTGCGCCTGGAATCGCTTATTTTTCCGAATGGTTATACCGTTGACCTGCTCGCCGCTCCACGCAGCGCGGATACCGGCGGCAAAGAAACGACCGACTCTGAAGGAAAAGTGACTGGTTCGGGCGGCAAAGGGAAAGACGCGGGCACAGTGGCTACGACGACAGCGACTGGAGCAGGCATCGGCGCGATTGCCGGTGGCGGCAAGGGTGCCGGCATTGGCGCCGGAATCGGAGGCCTGATCGGTCTGGGCGCCGTGTTATTTACCCGTGGTCCGGATGCGGAACTACCGCGCGGTTCAACTCTGGACATCGAGATCGAGCGCGACCTTACTCTCGATTCCAGCTACCTTCAATTCGCGAACACCGGGCAGGCCCAGCCGATCACGCCTGCTTCGACTCGCCAACAGTAAACATTCTTCGATCTGACTGGAAACCGCGCCGGGCAAAAAGGCCGTTAGCGTTGCGCGCCTGAAACTCTGGCGGATTCTTGCGCCGCCTGAAACCGCATCGGGCTGAACTTTTCCCAATCCACGCTCGGCGTTTTCTCGGCGACAAACTCCGCCATCACTTTGGCCGTGATCGGCGTCAGCAGAACGCCGCTGCGGAAATGACCGGTTGCGATCAGCAATCCTTTGAGTTCAGTCGGTCCGAGAATCGGCAGGTGGTCTGGCGTGTCCGGTCGCAAGCCCGCCCAAGTTTCCTCGATACGCGCGGACGCAAGCACCGGCGCCAGTTCGATCGCGCCATGCAGATTCGCACGCACTCCGCTCGCCGTCACGGTTTTGTCGAAGCCGACGTGCTCCACCGTCGCTCCACACAAAATTCTTCCGTCGTTCCGCGGCACCACATAAATTTTTTCCGACCACAATACTCGCTCGATTTTCGCCGCTTCACATCGCAACGAAACCATCTGCCCCTTCGCAGGCCGCACCGGCGCATATTTCTCGGCTCCGGCAATTTGCGCCGAAAAAGATCCCGCCGCCACGATCGTATGCGTTGCGGAAATGTTTTCGCCGTTCACCACCGCGCCCAGGCACCGCGAACCTTCCCGCCAGACTCCTTCAACCGCCGCGCCGGCGTGAATTTCCACGCCACTCCTCTTTGCGGCTTCGATCAGTGCGTTGGCTAGCAACCTGTTGTCTACCGAAGCTTCCTGCGGACGAAGCACCGCCGCTTCAATCTCTCCGCTCAACGCGGGTTCCATCTCTCTCGCCTCTTTTGCGGAGATGGCTTCGGCTTTCAGCCCTAGTCCGCGATGCAACGCAACGATGGTGTTTAATTCCTCGCGCGCGTGCCGAGAGAACAACGCTTCCACCGTGCCTTTCGCGCGATAGCCGGTCGCGAGTCCACTCAGTTCTTCCACCTCCGCGATGAATTCCGGATACATCGCCAGACTTACTTTGCCGATTGGAACCATAGAAATCATTGCGGGATTTTCCGGTGCAGGGGAGAGGATTCCCGCGCTAGCCCAGGACGCTTCGTGTCCGGGCTCTCGCACGTCAAATATCGCCACGCGCAAATCATTGCGCGCCAGCTCCAGGGCAATCGCGCTGCCGATCAAGCCTCCGCCCGCAATGATCGCGTCGTACGATCTCATTCCTGCATTCTATCTCGCGGCTTGTTTCTGCGCTTTATTCTTAATGTCGCGGCACCTTTGTGCCGCCGTTCTTGCATGGGAGAACTAAGCTACAGCGAGCCTGCAAGTTCTTCTGAAAGCAATTGCGCCTTCCTGGCCAAATTCCTAGCGCGAGCCCAGTCGCCATCCTTCACTGCGGTTTTCGTTTCTTCGAGAAATGAATTCACCTTGGACGCTAGGTCGTTCTGCGTGGCATTCAGTTGGCGACTCTTTGCTGTCACCAGGTTTCGCTGCGCGATGCCCAGGCTCTCGTTCATTTGTTGCTGCGCGTCAGCAATCTCCTGCTGCGAGAGTTGCGGCGCCAGCGAAAGCGGATCTGGTTTCACGCTCCCCGCAGGTTCGGGCGCTGGTTGTACGGGCACTCTCGGCCGCGCCGGCTGACGCGTCACCGCCAATTTGGAAGCCGGCGCAAAATCCCACGGCAAATCGGGCGCGTCGTCGTCGATCGGCGGAGGCGTATATCCGGGTGCGAGAACCGGCGCATGCGGTCTGACTGCGATCGCTGTTGCCCACGGATATGCGCGCGCGCTTTTCTCAGCGCATCCATCTGAGAGCAGCACAACCGCAGTAGCTGCAGCAACCAGTGCGGAATGCGGCCAGCGCTTCACCATTCCCGAACGACCTCTCTGCAAGAATTGGATGCGTCTCATGCTGCCAGCGGCAATTCGATTCGAAATGTCGTGCCGCGCCCCGCCTCCGACTGGAAGTCGATAGACCCGTTATGAAGCTGCACGATGCGGAATGTAGTGGCCAGGCCGATCCCGCTGCCTCCCGGTCTAGTGGTAAAAAACAGTTGAAAAATCTTTTGTTGGTTTTCCATCGGGATGCCTTTGCCGGTATCGGATACGCTAATCTCCGCCATTTCGCCGTGCCGCGCCAATTCCACTCGTAACTCGCCGCCGGCCGTCATTGCTTCCGTGGCGTTCAGCACCAGATTCAGCACGGCCTGCTTGAGCAAATCTCGATCCGCCCACACTTCCGGCACTCCGTTCCCCAGCGATTCTTCCACGTCCACTCCTGCCTTTTGCATTTGCGGCTGCGCCACTCGCACCACCTCACGCAGCAGTTCCGCAAGATCGGTGGCTTCGAGCTTCAGCTCCACCGGCCGCGTGAAATCCAGGAAACGTTTGACGACCGCGTCCAGCCGGTCGATCTCTTTGTCCAGCACTTGCACTGCTTGCTGCGCTTCCCCATCGTGTTCGCCGGCCAATGACTCCTTCAAATTTTCCAGCCACAACCGCATCGAATTCAGCGGGTTTTTCACTTCGTGTGCCACACCGGCCGTGATGCGGCCCACCGCCGCGAGCCTTTCGCTCACCTGCAATTGCGTATTGATGCTTTCCAGCGAATCCAGGTCGCGCAGTGTGACCAGCGCTCCCATCTGTTCGCCGTTTTCCTGAATGCCCTGCACGCTCACTCCTACTCGCCGCACACCGCTGGTCGTTTTCAGCTCGGTCTCCGACGCGGTTTCGCGCAGCGCATCTCCTTCAAGATGCAATGCCTGGCGTAAGGGATGACCCTCCGGGAAAATTTCCGTCACCCGCCGTCCCAAAAACTGACCGGCAGGAGCGCCCAGAAATTTTTCCGCCGCCGGACTCACCATAACGGCGCGTGCGTCACGCGTGAAAAGCAATAGCCCGTCCTCCAGACCGGCCATTACCGAGTTTAGATTCTCCCGCATGGTGCTGAAAATTTCGTGAACGCCGCGTAACTGCAGGCCCACTTGCGAAATTTTTCGGCTCACCAGGCCAAGTTCATCCGCGCCGCCTCCAAAACTGCCGAAGCCTGAGAACACTGTGAAACTTTTGTGCGCTGCCGGCGGCGTGTCATATTGCCCCGCCGAAATCCGGTCCAACTGCGCGGAAATATCGCGCAGCGGCGCGAGTGTCGCTCCGCTGACTACCATCGCCAGTCCCGTGGATACCAGCAGCGCCACCAGCGCGATCGCTCCGGAAGTCCGCAGACTCGCCGAATTGGCATCGCGCAGCAGCGGTATCGAAATTCCGACTCGCACCTCTCCAAACGGTTCGCCCGTCATTGTGAATGGGAACGTAGCTTCAAATACGCGCTGCGGCCCGTACAGAATCTTCATCTGGCGGTAAAAATTACTGCGATCGATTTGCGCAAACGCTGGCCGTCCTTGCGCAATCGTGCCCGCGAGTTTGGTATCGCTCGAGACCAGCACCTGCCCGTTGTGATCCACAATCGAAACATCGTAGATCCACGGATTCGATCCCAGCGGAGACTGCAACGCCGAGAGCAATCCCTCACTGGTCTGAAACGCACGCTTCACGTAGGCATGGCGGTCTTCCACGCTATTCGAAGCTGGGCGCTCACCGGCCTGTTTTGCATCTTCCAACGCGTGCTTGGCCTGCTCGAAGATCTGCTGCGCCAGTTCGTTTGCGCGCGTATTTGTTTCGTGGATCACCTGGCTGGTTAGCCGCGAGACGAACACCGCGGACAAAACCACCACCACCAGAAACACCAATCCCGTCATGACCAAAGTCAGCTTGGTACGAAGCCCCAGCTGCATCGTCGCGATTTACTCCCCTTCAGCTCGCTCGCCGCCGTACTCTTTCAGTTTGTTGTGTAGCGTCTTCAGACTGATTCCCAACAATTCCGCCGCGCGTGTCTTGTTGTTCCCCGTTGCCGCAAGCGTCTGCAGAATCAGCTCGCGCTCCATCGCGTCCACCGTCGTGCCAATCGGGAATTTCAGCGCGCTCAAATCGCTTGGGCTTTTCGTGGCGGACTTGCCAAACTCATCCGGCAGGCACGCTCGCGTGATCAAATCCTTTTCGCACATGATGGTCGAGCGCTCCAGCACGTTTCGCAGTTCGCGTATATTCCCCGGCCAGGTGTGGCTCATAAAGATATCCATCACTTCCGCGCCCACGCCCTTCACGTTCTTTCCGTGCTTGGTGTTGATGTCCCGCAGAATATATTCCGTCAGGAGCGGAATGTCTTCCCGATGTTCCCGCAAGGGAGGCAAGTGGATGTGAAACACATTCAATCGAAAATAAAGATCCTGGCGCAAATGCGCGCTGGAGACTGCCTGCTCCGGATCTTTGTTCGTGGCAGCGACCACCCGCACATCCACTGGAGTTTCGACCTTGCTGCCCAGTCTGCGCACCTTGCGATCTTCCAGCACGCGCAAAAGCTTTGCCTGCGTCGGCGCGGGCATTTCTCCGATTTCATCCAGCAGCAGCGTACCGCCATCGGCCAGTTCGAAGCAGCCGATCCGCCGCTCTGCCGCGCCGGTAAAAGCTCCGCGTTCGTGCCCGAAAATCTCGCTCTCCATCAGTGACTCTGGGATCGCCGAGCAATTGATCGCCACAAACGGCCCTCCAGCCCGCGGCGAAAGTTTGTGCACCGTTCGCGCAACGATTTCTTTTCCTGAGCCGGTCTCGCCAGTGATCAACACCGAAGCCGAGCTCGGCGCTGCCATCTCGACAATTCGCATCACGTCCTGCATCGGCTTCGAAGCGCCCACCAGATCGCCCAGCCGGCCCGTCTCGCGTAACTGCCTCTGCAGCACCACCAACTGACGCGCATCCCGTGCTTTGCCCAGCGCCCGGTCCAGCAGCGCTCGCAACACCGGCCCCTTCAGCGGCTTTTCGATATACCAGAACGCTCCCGCTTCGATCGCCGCCACTGCCCGTTCTTCGCTGCCTTTTCCGGTGATGATAATCGCTGGTACATCCGCCAGCTCCGGTCCAAGCTGGCTCAGCAAATCCAGCCCATTCATTCCCGGCAACTCCACGTCGGCAATCAGCGTATCCGGCTGGTAGCTGCCAAACTTCGCCAGCGCGTCTTCGGCGTTTCCAACGCTCAATACCTCGTAGCCCCAGCGCTGCAACAATTGTTCGTAACCCTTGCGTGCGTTCTCTTCATCCTCCACGATCAGCACGCGATCCTTCCGTTCCGCAAAATCCTCCGCGCGCGCGCCGCCTCGTTTCTCGTCCACCATTCGCTGAACCTCACTCATATAGCCGCCCTTATCTTCTCAGAATCCGCTACCGGCTGGACCATCTCAATCTATCAATCATTCTTGGCCACTGCAAAGCGCAGGCAAGTTATCTCATACGCTTCTAGCTTCTTGCTCTCGTATTCTTGCTTATACTTAGGAGGGGAAAACGAAACCAGCTGACATGCATTTCTCGAATCACTTCAAGAATTTCTTCCGCCGTGAACGGCTTCTGCAGCAGCACCGTGCTCCGTTCCAGCATGCCGTCCTGCACCAGAACGCACGCCGGTTCGAGAAGCCGTGTTTCTTGCGCTGGCCAACAGAGATTGCCGTCTATTCTCTCAGCCCTATTCCCGCAGCAGATACAACGCGCGATCCAGTTCAATCTCCAGCTTCGAACCCTTCACTAACTGCAGTTCGTGCCCTCGACCAGCTTCCATCAAGTACGCCGCCAGCGCCGCCTCTGCCGCGCCCTCCGCTGCTTCCTTGGCGTTCTTGTCCTTGATTCCATGCAACGCGCCCATCCCCGCCCCTTCGGCAGCCGCTTGACCCGCCGCTTGCTGCGTGCTGGTCTTGCCTTCGATCAACCCTTCTTTTTCCGGACTCGTCCGCACACTATGATCGCCCGGGACTCCCACCACGCTGGCCACGATTGGTAGCGGTCCAAATTTCGTTCGAATCTCGTCAAACACCAGCCAAATTTTGGCGCGACCCACGACTGCCGCTGGCTGAACTCGCGCAACGTGCCCTACAATCTGCGCCCCTGACGGCAGATAGATCCCGCTTCCCGCCAGCATCGGTTCCAAAGTCCGTGCGCTGAAACGTCTGCCCTCCTTGGTATCGCCCGTTCCCAGATCGTCTTCCAGCTGCACCAGTACGTGTGTTCCCGGCACCACGGCATACGCCTCAGCTGGCAACCCGTTCCGCCGCGAGCCATCCGCAGGATGCGTCATTTCTGGTTGCGCGGCTTGCGACTCCTTCATCTCCTGCTGTGCGGCCTGCGTCCGCGCAGGCCCTCCGTCATCCCGCGAAGTCGGTGCTTCTTGCGCTCGCGCAAAATCTCCAATCAGCAGTCCGAATCCCACGAAAATTATCGCCGACATCGCCCGGTTTTTCGACGACACAAAATATCGCAAGCCCATCGTCTCCTCCAAATTGCATCGCACAGACAGAACAGCACTCCACCTGCCGAAGGCCTTTCCCCTCGACCATCTAACCCGCCTGTTTTGCGTTAGTTGCGACCGTGCAGAATGCTCATCTAGCGAAGAATAGCTCCTTCTGTCGCCCGCGCCACGCACCGCCGACGCCAAATTCTTGCACCGGCTCGCCTCCTGCCTCGTAGCCGCGGGGCGTTTCTCGGCACCGCCTTCACTTTTACCCAATGACTCCTGATATGATGTGCGCCAATGGCGGATTCCCAGTCCCTTCTCGGCCAAACTATTTCACACTACCGCATCCTGGAAAAACTGGGCGGTGGCGGAATGGGTGTCGTCTATAAAGCCGAAGACACGCGCCTCCGCAGGTTCGTGGCTCTAAAATTCTTGCCCGACGAAGTTGCCAAAGATACGCAAGCTCTGGCGCGATTCCAACGCGAGGCGCAAGCCGCCTCGGCGCTAAATCATCCCAACATTTGCACCATCTACGATATCGGTGAACATGATTCCCGTGCCTTTATCGCCATGGAATTTCTCGATGGCAACACGCTGAAACATCTCATCAACGGCCGCCCGATGGATTTGGAGCGCATCCTCGAGGTCGCCATCGAAGTTGCAGACGCTCTCGACGCAGCTCATGCCGAAGGCATCGTCCACCGCGACATCAAGCCGGCCAATATTTTTGCGACCAAGCGCGGCCACGCAAAAATTCTCGATTTCGGGCTTGCCAAAGTAAATACTTCCAGCGCCCCAACCGGACTGACCGAAGCCGGCGACACCCTCGCCGAAGAACATCTCACCAGTCCCGGCACATCGCTCGGAACCGTTTCCTACATGTCACCCGAGCAAGTTCTCGGCAGGGAACTGGACGCACGCACGGATCTATTCTCATTCGGCATTGTCTGCTATGAAATGGCTAGCGGCGTTCTGCCGTTCCCTGGCGATACCTCTGGCGCAATTTTTGACGCCGTGCTTCACAAAGCGCCGCCTGCACTGGCCCGGCTCAATAGCCACACTCCCGCCGACCTTGAACGCATCATCAACAAAGCTCTCGATAAAGATCCGCGCCTCCGGTATCAGCACGCCTCGGAAATGCGCGCCGATTTTCAGCGCTTGAAACGCGACACCGATACCAGCCGATCGGTGGTGTTTTCCCAACCAGAGCCCAGCGCCACCAGGCAGCCATCCTCATCAGGCGCGATATCTGCGCCAAGTAGTGCCGCGGCGGCTTCCGATTCGCAGATTGCAGTCGGCTTGTTGGTTCGTCACAAAAAAGCATTCGTAGCCGCGGCCGCCGTCGCAATGCTGTCAATCGCGGCGCTAGGCTTCGGGGCCTACCGCTGGTTCACGCCTCATGCTGGTTCTTCGATCGATTCGCTCGCCGTGCTTCCGTTCACCAATATCACTGCGGATCCAAACAGCGAATATTTAAGCGATGGCTTAACCGAAAGTCTGATCAGCAGCCTGTCACAGCTTCCGAATCTGTCTGTGCGTCCACGCAGCGCCGTTTTTCGCTATAAGTCCAAAGACGTCGATCCGCAAAAAGCTGCAAATGAACTGAACGTTGGCGCCATCGTCACCGGCCGCGTCACACAGCACAACGACGCGCTGCTCGTCAGCGTGGAACTGACCGACGTGCGCACCAATCGCAATCTCTGGAGCGAACAGTACAACCGTAAGCTCTCCGATACGCTTGCCGTTCAGCGCGAAGTAGCCGCTGAAATCTCATCGCGCTTGCGCGAACGCCTTACCGGGGAGCAGAAAGCCAAGCTCAGCGCCGGCGGCACTTCCGATCCCGAGGCCTACCAGCTTTACCTGAAAGGACAGTTTTATTTCGCCAAGCGCACTCCGGACGCGCTGGCAAAAGCGCGCGACCTTTTTACTCAGGCAGCCGCCAAGGATCCGGAATATGCTCAGGCCTATGTCGGATTGGCGAACTATTGGGCCGTAGTCGGGGAATACGTGCCAATACCGCACAGTGAATCGCTTCCCAAACTGAAAGAAGCCGCCCTCAAGGCGGCCAGCTTGAACGACAAGCTTCCCGAAGTTCACGAGGCGCTTTCGCAGTACTACTTTTCTTCCTGGCAATGGTCGGATTGGGAAAAGGAACATCGCCGCGCTTTGGAACTCGATCCTAACTTCGCCAATGCCCATCACTGGTTCGGTCTCGAATTGACATGGCTCGGCCGCTCCGAAGAAGGCATCAACCACCTTCGCCGGGCGGTCGAACTCGATCCCCTGAATCTGAAGTTCAATGACAATCTGGGCCAGGGACTGCTGAACGCCCGCATGGACGATCTCGCGATGGAGCAGTTGAAAAAGACGACAGACATGGACCCGAACTTCGCCGGAACTTACGGGGATCTTGCCCTCCTTTATCGCTACCAGGGGCATTATGAGCTCTGGCTCGATGCGCTCAAAAAGAATGCGGTTCTGAATGACAACAAGGACGACCTGCAACTCCAGGCCGAAACCGAGCGGGTCTTCAAAAAATCGGGTTACCAGGCGGCCATCAGGCGCACCATTGAAATTTGCAAAGAACGCGCCGTCCACTCATACGTTGATCCCAGCTTCATAGCTGAGGAGTATGCCTTTTTGGGGGATAAGGAACAGGCATTTTACTGGCTGGAGAAAGCTTACAATGTAAGATCTGATGACGTGATTACCATCAAGACCCGCCGGTGCTTTGACTTCCTGCGCTCCGATCCCCGCTACGCCGACCTTCTCCGTCGTGCCGGTCTTCCGCAATAAAGGTCGCAAGATCTTCTTACAAATCGTCGTTCTGCGACCTGCGCAAATTAATTCGGTTGTTCGAGGAAATCCCGGATGCGTCGTAATACCTTTGTGTACATTTGCGGCGTCAGCTTCCCCGTCTGGGTGTTCTGCTGGCTCGGATGATAAACACCCACCAACCTGGGTCCATCACCCGGCAATTTCGCGACAGCTCCGTGCGCAAACACATATTTTGCACGCGACGCGATCACGCCTTCGCTCTTCAAAATATCCAGATACGCATCCCAGGCAATTTTCCCCAGCGCTAACACTACTTTCGGCTTCAGGAGAGCAAGTTCACGTTCCAGATATCCGCGGCAATTCAAAAGCTCTGACGGCAATGGTTTATTAGCAGGCGGAGCGCATCTCACTGCCGCCGCAACAAATGCACTCTTCAGCACCAGCCCATCGTCGCGGTGCAACGAAGTCGGCTGGTTCGCGAATCCCGCTTTATACAGAGCCTCGTACAAAAAATCCCCCGACCGGTCGCCAGTGAATACACGTCCCGTTCGATTCCCACCGTGTGCCGCCGGCGCCAATCCCAAAATAAACAGTTCCGCGACGGCATCCCCGAATCCCGGGAGCGGTCGTCCCCAATACGTCCAGTCGCGAAAAGCCCGCCGTTTTTCTTTCGCGATTTTTTCGCGATAGTTCACTAGCCGTGGACATCTCCGGCAACTGACAACCTCCTCTTCCAGCATCGTCAACCTGGTATCGCCTGTCATTTTTTATTTTTGAGCACCTTCATTAGAACGATCGCCTGGTTACGTTCCTTGTCCTTCGCACCAAATACTAGCGTCAGCGTTCCGTGCGTTTTCTCCGCTTGCTTCAATTCGGCCATCAGCTCTATCTTCTTCGCCAGCTCCGCTCGGTATCGTCTCTGGAACTCCGGCCATCGCTCCGGCGTATGTCCAAACCACTTTCGCAGCGCCTCGCTTGGAGCAATTTCCTTCATCCATTGATCCACGTGCGCATTCTCTTTCTTAACTCCTCGCGGCCACAATCGGTCCACCAGTACACGCCAACCGCCGTTTTTCTTTGTAGGTTCGTAGATTCTTGCGACTTGGATCATGGTTGCTTCAGTCCGGCGCAAAAAGCGTTCCGCGGGCCGCGTTTTAAGCGCGCCCCAGCAGCCGATTCACTTCGTCGTAAGGAACCGCGCCGTCAAGAAATTGCCCATGCTCTTGGTATTCCGAAAGTGCTTTAAAAAACTTTCGCGCGGTCCCCAGCGCCGCGCGCATCGTTCCCGAACCAATACTCGCTCGCGCAACTCCTAGCTTTTCCAGTTCCGCCACGCTGGGACCGCCAGGCTGCAACAAAATGTTCAACGGAGCCTCCACCGCTCGCAGCAGTTTTCCGATCGTCTCCCTATCCCGAATTCCCGGAGCAAAAACACAATCCGCTCCCGCCTTCCGGTAAGCCCGCAAACGTTCCACCGTCCGTTCGAACCGCGTTTCCGCCGGACCAATCGGCATCAGGTAAACATCCGTCCGCGCATTGATCACCAGCGAAACGCCTTCCGACGCGGAAGCCTCGCGAACCGCGGCAATCTTTTCCATCTGCAACCCAATTTCTACCTGCGAACTCTCGTCGTCGCCAGTTACATCTTCCAGATTCAATCCGACAATTCCCGCAGCCACCACTTCCCGCGCCATCTCTGCCATTTCCGCCGGCGTCGTGCAATAGCCCGCTTCCATATCCGCGGTAACCGGCACACTGACCGCACGCGCAATTCGCGCCACAAATTCCAGCATCTCGCCACGCGGAGTGCGCTGCCCATCCGGATAACCCAGCACTGCCGCAACTCCGGCGCTAGTCGTTGCTACCGCAGGAAATCCCGCGTCTTCCACCATCCGCGCGCTGATCACGTCCCAAGCATTCGCCAATATCAAAATCCGCGGACCGCGATGCAGTTCTCGCAACCGTCCTGCTTTTTTAGCCTGCGTAACGATATCCATGTTGTTCTCCGCGTAGCACAACTTCTCTCCGGTAAGCCTACGCGACCGTCTCCGAACTAATAGCGCCATTTTGGAGAGCTATTTTCGATCGCGGCATTTCCGTCGGGCCCCCCTAAGACCAAGACCTCGTCATTCCGAGCGCCGCGAGGAATCTGTTTTTCAATTTTTCTGCTACCGCAGAATCTCCAACGTCTCCGCATGAATCTTTCCATTCGTACTCAGCAAACTCTTCTCATAAATCGTCGCATTCCCATTCAACGACGTTGATTTACCGCCTGCCTCGGTCACAATCAAAATCAGCGGCGCCAAATCCCACGGCTTCGACGTCCAGTCCAGAGCCGCCTCAATCGCTCCCTCCGCCACCAGCATGTGTTGCCAGAATCCGCCAATCGAGCGGCTGTTTCGCGCCGCGTCCAGATATTTCCGTATGCGCGTCTGGTCCGAAGAATCCTTGCTCGGGCCCGTTCCCGTAGAAAACACCATCGAATCTTTCAACTTTTCCACATTCGAGACCTGTAGCTTGCGCCGCTCGTGATACGCCCCTTCGCCCTTGTAGGCCTGCCAACGAGAATGTAGTCCCGGAGCACTCGCCATCGCCGCCACAATTTCTCCGCCCCGCTCAATTCCCAGCAACGTTCCGAAGGTCGGAATTCCGCGCGAAAATTCTTCCGTTCCGTCAATCGGATCGATGATCATTCGCGGCCGCGCTCCCGGTCCAGGGGCCTCTGCGTTCCCTCCCATCTCTTCTCCCAAAACCTCCAGGTCCAACCCACTTGCCGCCACTCGTGCTCGGGCCATCTCCTCCACTTCGCGGTCCGCTTGCGTCACCGCCGTTCCATCTTTCTTCCGCTCCACGCGCAGTTCCACCGCGCGAAAATATCGCAACGCAATCGCGTCGGCCTCCCGCGCAATTTCTTCCAGCAATTTCCCATACTCTGCCCGATATCCCATCCGATTCATCACGCCAGTCGTATCCAATTCTTTCGCTGCCATATTTTTGTCTTCTCGACTCTCTATTCACTATTTGCTACTCACCGCTCCTCGCCTCACCCGTTTGACTCTAAATCCCGCTCCACCTAGCATACTATTTCGCGCTCATGGAAACGCCCTCCTACACCGGAACCGTGCTCGATCAAATCCTCGAAGCCCGGCTGCTCGAAGTCGAGCATCGCAAAAAGGTTCTTCCTGAGACTGCCCTTAAATACGGAGTCAAAGCCGCAACTCCCTTGCGCGATTTCTCCGCGGCACTAGCCAAACCTGGAATTAATATCCTCGCTGAACTGAAGCCCGCCTCCCCCTCGCTCGGCGTAATTCGCGATCCCTTCGATCCCGTCGCACTCGCCACTTCGTTCGAAGCGGCTGGCGCTGCCGCTCTTTCCGTTCTCACCGAAGGCGAATTCTTCCGCGGCTCTCTAAAGAATCTTCGCGACGCGCGCAAAAGCATCCAGCTTCCGGTTCTTCGCAAGGATTTTATTTTCGATCCGTGGCAGGTCTGGGAAACCCGCGCCAATGACGCCGACAGCTTTCTCCTGATCGTCGCCACGTTGCGCCAGCAGCAACTCATTGAATTAATCGCGCTCGGCAGGGAACTCGGCATGGAGCCGGTAGTCGAGGTTCACACCAGCGAAGAACTTGGGCGCGCCATCGCTGCAGGAGCAAAAATTATCGGCGTCAACAATCGCAATCTCAAAACACTTGATGTGCGCATTGAAACTTCCTTCGAATTGATTGAACAAATTCCCGATGACTGCATCGCCGTCAGCGAGTCCGGCATCCGCACCGCCGCCGAATTGGCAAAACTTCGCGCCGCCGGCTTCGACGCATTCCTCATCGGCACGTGTCTCATGCTCTCCTCCGACCCTGCCGCCGCCCTTTCTGAACTTCTCGGGCCGACCGGCTAGCTACTCTTGCTGCGCCATATCCTAAAATGCCATCTCTATTTCCAATACATGTCATCCTGAGCCCCGATTCATCGGGGCGAAGGATCTCAACGTACGCTGCACGCACTCCATGTCTAACCAACCAATAACCCGGGTGAAAATTTGCGGCATCACCTACCTCGAAGACGCCCGACTGGCCATCGAACTCGGCGCCGACGCACTCGGCTTCAACTTTTACGAAGAAAGTCCGCGTTGCGTCGCCCCGGCCGAAGCCTGGAAAATGCTCCGCAAACTCCCCGCGCTCGTTTCCACCGTCGGCGTTTTCGTAAACTGGGATTCCGCAGCCATCGTCGCGTTAGCAAAATCTCTACGTCTCAGCGCGGTGCAACTCCACGGCGACGAATCCGCCGCCGTCACTGCGGAATGCGCGCGACATTTTCCCGTCATCAAAGCGTTCCGCACGGGATCAAAATTCCAATTCACGCAATTCCGCACACATAGCGCAGCGGCTTCTTTTCTCATGGACGCCGCGACTTCCGAAATGAAATCAAAAAACTACGGCGGTACCGGCCGCAACGCCGACTGGAACATCGCAAAACGCGCCGCCGCAAAATATCCAATCCTGCTCGCCGGCGGTCTAACTCCGGAAAATATTGCCGAAGCCATCCGCACCGTCCGCCCCTACGCCGTTGACGTAGCCAGCGGCGTCGAATCACGCCCCGGCAAAAAAGACCCCGCCAAACTCCGCGCCTTCTTCGCCCAAGTCGCCCGCGCCAACCAGGAACTCCGTTCGTAAACGTGCTTCCGACTCCAGTTTTGTCTTTCTTGCGCAGCGCCGGACTTCAGTTCCGGCTCTTTGTTTTCGCGCGCGTTTTCTTCGTATTCTCGGTGACCCTGGGTTCCGAACTCTGTGTTCTCGGTGTGACTTTTTTCTTCGTTTTTCCGTCGCTTCGCCAAATCTCTGGTCTCGTGTGCGACAATAAGGTTTCAGGGTTTCAGGACCTGTACTTACAGGCCCTGAGGTAAGAAGGTTGTAGTTACAAACCCTGAGGTGAAAAGTCCATGGCCTCGCAACTCGTCAGCCCCGCCACTGTTCCCGGACGCTTCGGTCCCTACGGCGGCCGCTATGTTCCCGAAACGTTGATGGTTCCGCTGCTGGAACTTGAGCGCGCTTACGAAATCGCGAAATCAGACGCGGTATTTCAGGCGAAATTCCAGGATCTCTTGAAAAATTTCGCGGGACGTCCAACGCCGCTGCAATTTGCCTCGCGCCTGACAGCTCATCTTGGCGGCCCCAAAGTCTATCTCAAGCGCGAAGACCTTCTCCACACTGGCGCGCACAAAATCAACAACGCCATCGGCCAGGGCTTGCTCGCGGTACAAATGAAAAAGCCGCGCGTTATCGCGGAAACCGGAGCGGGCCAACACGGCGTCGCCACCGCCACCGTCGCCGCCCATCTCGGCCTCGAATGTGTCGTGTACATGGGCACCGAAGACATGGCGCGCCAGGCGCTCAACGTTTCCCGGATGCGCATGCTCGGCGCTGAAGTTGTTGGCGTAAATTCCGGCAGTTGCACTTTGAAGGACGCCATCAACGAAGCGATGCGCGACTGGGTGACCAACGTTCGGAACACGCACTACCTTCTCGGCTCCGTCCTCGGCGCGCATCCGTATCCCACGATGGTGCGCGATTTCCATTCCTGCATCGGCCAGGAAGCCCGCGCGCAAATTCTTGCCGCGGAAAAGCGTTTGCCAACCCATCTTTTCGCGTGTGTCGGCGGCGGTTCGAACGCCATCGGCCTGTTCCATGAATTTCTGACGGATGATTCCGTGAAAATGATTGGCGTCGAAGCAGGCGGCCGCGGCAATTCGCTCGGCGAACACGCCGCGCGGCTCGCTGCAGCGCAGGGTTTCAGTGGAGCTCGTCCCGGCGTCCTGCAAGGCACTTACACTTACGTTCTGCAAACCGAGGACGGCCAAATCGCCGCTACACACTCGGTTTCCGCCGGGCTCGACTATCCCGCCATCGGCCCGGAACACGCCTGGCTCGCCGATCAGCGCCGCGCAGAATATTCCGCCGTCACTGACGCCGCCGCTCTCGACGCAGCGCAGCTTCTAGCCCGCATCGAAGGCATCATCCCCGCCCTAGAATCCGCCCACGCCATCGCCGGCCTCATCGAACGCGTGCGATCCCCGTCCAACGACGCCGCGAAACTCACAGAAAACGATCTCGTCATCATCAATTTATCTGGCCGCGGCGACAAAGACATGGCCGCCTACTCGCGCGTTTTCGGCGAATAATCTTCATCGCGTTACGCTCTGCAACTTTTGTCACGTGTTTGTAACAGCGTGCTTTCCGGCGCGGAGAATTCGCGCTTGGTGTTAATCTATTGTTTTCCCTTATGCCAGTTGAACAGCACAACTCGACTCGTATTTCGCGGCGATTTGCGGAGCTTCGCGACTCCGGCGAAATGGGAATTGTTGCATACATAACGGCGGGCGATCCTTCGTTGTCGGCGACACTGAGATTTGTTGTCGCGATGGCGGAAGCCGGCGTCGACGTGATCGAACTCGGCGTACCCTTCAGCGATCCGCTGGCGGATGGCCCCACCATCCAGCGCGCTTCCGAACGTGCGCTGAAAAATGGCGCGACCCTCTCTCGCGTGATCGCTCTGGTTCGCGAAATTCGCAAACCAAATTCTCCGGCGAATGAAGTTCCCATTGTTCTGTTCAGCTACTACAATCCGGTTTTCCAGATGGGACTGGAAAAATTCGCAGCTGCGGCTTCTGCCGCCGGAGCCGACGGTGTGCTCATCACTGATCTCACGCCGGAAGAGTCGGAAGACTATCGTCGCATCATGGCTGCGCATCATCTCGATACTGTTTTTCTTGGCGCGCCGACGTCCACCGACGAACGGCTGGAAAAAATCGCGGAATGTTCCTCGGGATTTCTGTACCTCATTTCCCGTACCGGTGTAACCGGAGCGAAAGATGTGCTGCCCGATGATTTGCCTGCACTGCTGCGTCGCGCGCGCAACGTGACGCAACTTCCGATCGCGGTCGGCTTCGGCATTTCGCTTCCGGGCCACGTTTCTGTTCTTGGCGGACTTGCTGACGCTGCGGTAGTCGGTTCTGCGTTGGTTTCTGAAATCGAAAAAGCCACCGCGAGGAATTCCGGCGAAGCAGGAATTGATGTCGCGGCAGCAGCGCTCGCCGACCGAATCCACTCGTTGAAGGCGGCCGCCCGCACCGGCCTCTCCCGCCGAGAGGTCGCAACATGATCGGTCAGCGATGGCGGTTCCCTAAGTCGCCGTCCTGCCGAGCGAAACGAGGAATCTCTCTTCGCCTTCTGCCGCGGAGGGACGCATGAGCCTTGCGGATTGGCGGCGCCGCATTGATGAAATCGACCGTAAGCTGGTCGAATTGTTGAACGAACGTTCCAAGTGCGCGCTCGAACTCGGCAAGCTGAAGCAGCAGGCAAATCTGCCGCTGTATCAGCCGGACCGCGAAAAGGAAGTCCTGGAAAATGCGGAGCAAAACAACAAAGGCCCGCTCACCGATGCAGCGATCCGTCGTCTCTTCGAGCGCATCATTGACGAAGCTCGCTCCGCCGAGCGTCTCGCCATGCATAGCGACGCCGACGGAAAAGCAGACACAAAAGCCGGTGCACGCGATGATTCGTGAACTGTATTCGCGCAGCAATACGGCTGGAAATTGTGTGAGCCGAAACATTTTTTGCGAACAAGCAGCATTCACTGGGAAGGGAATTGAGTAAGACCCATGGTCATCGTCATGCAAGAGGGCGCATCGGACGCCCAGATCCAAAACGTAATTGACAAGCTGGTGGTGCACGGATTTGACGTGCATCGTTCGACTGGCGCATCGCACACCGTGCTTGGAGCGGTGGGTGTGCACCGCGATTTCGATCATCGCGATTTTGAATTGCTGGATGGCGTGCGCGAAGTCATGCGCATCACGCAGCCGTTTAAGCTGGCCAGCAGGCAATTCAAGCCGGAAGGCACGATCATCGATCTTGGCCGCGGAGTAAAAATCGGCGGCCCGGAAGTCGTGGTAGCAGCAGGTCCATGTTCCGTGGAATCGCGCGAACAGATTCACGCTGTCGCCGAAGCTGTCTCCAAAGCCGGCGCAAAAATTCTGCGCGCGGGCGCGTTCAAGCCGCGCACCTCGCCGTATGCATTTCAGGGAATGGGCGAACCTGGCCTGAAACTGATGCGCGAAGCCGCCGATAAATTCGGCCTCTTCACCGTGAGCGAAGTGATGGACCCATCGCAGGTGGAAATGATGGGCCACTACGTTGATATTTATCAGGTGGGCGCGCGCAACATGCAAAATTACCATTTGCTCCGCGCTCTCGGCGAAGTACGCAAACCGGTGCTGCTGAAGCGTGGCATGTCCGCGACGATGGAAGAGCTGCTGCTCAGCGCCGAATACATTCTGGCCGGCGGAAACTACAAGGTGATTTTGTGCGAACGCGGCATCAGAACTTTTGAAACCTATACGCGAAATACTTTCGATCTCGCGGCAATTCCGGTGATTCAAAAACTTTCTCATTTGCCGATGTGGGCCGATCCATCGCATGGTACGGGACGCCGCGACAAAGTGGTGCCGATGGCGCGCGCCGCGGTTGCTGCCGGAGCAGACGGCCTGCTGATTGAAGTGCACAACGATCCTGAGCACGCACTTTCCGATGGCGCGCAGTCGCTGGAGCCAGGTACATTTTCGCAACTGATGGCGGAGTTGCGCATCATCGCGCCCGCAATTGGCCGCCGCATCGCGTGAGCAGCCTGCCTTCCTTGTGCGGCCTCGTCATTCCGAGCGAGGCGAGGAGAATCTCTCTTTTGCTTTTAACTGTTTACTGTTGACTGTAAACTTCCTTTCTCATGCCTGAACACCTCATTCGGCGCGTAACGATTCTCGGAACCGGTCTGATCGGCGGTTCGTTTGCGCTGGCGCTGCGAAAAAATCTGACCGACATTTCCATTTCCGGGTGGGACCGGCCGGAAGTGGTACGCGAAAAAGAAGTGCGCAATGCATTCGATGAAACTTTCTCCGGCAACCTGGGTCTGGCGCTGGCAAAAGCCGATCTGATTTACATTGCGCTGCCGATTGCCGTGACCCTGGATCTTTTTTCCGAAATCGCGCGCCATGCTCCCACTTCCGCGTTGGTTACCGATGCCTGCAGCACCAAGCTGCGCGTCATGGAGGAATCGGACCCGCTTTTTTCCGGAAATAGCAGCGCGATTTTCCTCGGCGGCCATCCGATGGCGGGCAAAGAGCTTTCCGGAATTGCCGCCGCGGACGCGGAACTCTTCCAGGGACACACTTACGCGCTGATTGCGGAAGGCGAAGCGATTGCCATGCCGACCGCAAGCGAACCGCGGGTTTCGGCCTTTGTGAAAATCCTGGAAAAAATCGGCGCTCAGCCGCTGTGGATCGGCGCGCGGCAACATGATTATGCGGTTGGACTCGCTTCGCACCTGCCGCAACTGGCGGCGGTGGCGCTGGCGTCCTTCCTTTATGATCGCCTCGACGAAACAGGATTGCCGATCACGTTGGCGGGTCCTGGATTGCGCGATTCGCTGCGGCTGGCGGGAAGTCCGTATTCGATGTGGCGCGACATCGTGCTGACCAACAAAGAACTGCTCTCCGCTTCGCTCGATTTGTTCGCGCGGCGTCTCGATGATCTGCGCGAACGGCTCGGCTCGCGCGATCTCGAAGCCGACTTCGACGCCGCAAACGAGCTGTACAAACTTCTGCGATCGCTGTAACTCTTTGTGTTGTTATAAAAGACCTGTTCCGGAGCTTGGAGTTGCGAATGGACAAGAGAATTGCCTCTGCGGATGTGGCGATCGAGAAGTTGCAGGATGGTATGACGATATTGATGGGTGGATTTGGGCTGTGCGGGATTCCAGAAAATCTGATTGCCGCAGTTCGGCGGAAAGGCACCAAGGATCTGACGATTGTCTCGAACAACGCGGGAGTTGATGGATTCGGGATCGGCATTTTGTTGGAGAAGCGGCAAGTGCGCAAGATGGTTTCGACCTACGTTGGGGAGAATAAACTTTTCGAACAGCTGGTGACGAGCGGGGCACTGGAATTGGAATTGAATCCGCAGGGGACCTTCGCGGAACGGATTCGCGCCGGAGGAGCGGGTATCCCAGCGTTTTATACACCCACGGGGTTTGGGACCATGGTCGCGGAAGGAAAAGAGACACGGGAGTTCGATGGTCGGCACTACGTGATGGAGCGTGGGATTCGCGGCGATTTTGCGTTTATAAAAGCATGGAAGGGCGACCGCTGGGGGAATTTGATTTACCGGAAGACGGCGCGGAATTTTAATCCGATGATGGCGACGGCGGCAGAATTTGTGATTGCCGAAGTGGAGGAGCTGGTGGAGTTGGGGACGCTCGATGCAGACAATGTGCATACACCGGGGATTTATGTGAACGCGATTTTTCAGGGCGAGCAGTACGAGAAGAGGATTGAGCGGCGGACCGTCGGAGGAAGATGAAAGTGGCCCGCATAACCATCCGCGGCCTCGTAAGCTTGCTTATCAGCGGCTTTTTTACGAGGCAACTCCTCGACCAATTACGTTCCGGGAAGGTACGGCCTCGTGGCTCGAAAGTTGACAAGACGCGTGAAGACAATCCATGGTCGTATTGGTCCGCTATCGGCACGGAAATAGTAGCGATTGCCCTCGTGCTCTATATTTTTTCCATGAACCTTTTAAAGACCGTAAAATAGACGAACAGAGAGCCTCAAAATGGCCACCGACGACGAACAAAAGCGGGAACGGATTGTGCGGCGAATCGCGCAGGAATTGCGCGATGGGTATTACGTCAATCTGGGAATTGGGATACCGACGCTCGTAGCGAATCACGTCCCGCCGGGCATGGAAGTGATTCTGCAATCCGAAAACGGCATGCTTGGAGTCGGACCATATCCGCTAGATTCACAAGTCGATCCCGATTTGATCAATGCCGGCAAAGAGACCATCAGCGAGCTAAAAGGAAGCTGCTATTTTTCCTCGGCTGATTCGTTTGGCATGATTCGCGGCGGGCATGTGGATTTGACGGTCCTCGGTGCGCTGCAGGTAGATGAAAAAGGGACGCTCGCAAATTGGGCCGTGCCGGGGAAAATGTTGAAAGGCATGGGCGGCGCGATGGATCTGGTGGCAGGGGCAAAGCGAGTGTTCGTGGCCATGGAACATGCCACGAAGGATGGGAAGCCGAAAATTTTGAAGAAGTGTTCCCTGCCTTTGACTGGTGTCGAGGTTGTGGATCATATCGTGACGGAGTTGGCGGTGATTGAAGTTACGGCGGAGGGGTTGCTGTTGCGCGAGATTGCGCCGGACACAACAGTCGAGCAAGTGCAGGCGCTTACGGAACCGAGATTGGTCCTGCCGCAAAGCGGCCCGAAGGTGATGCAAACCTGAGATCGATTTAGCTTCGATAAAGGGTTCTCTGCGCCCTCTGCGTTAAGAAAAACATTGTGACACAGCAACCCGCTCGATCGGTTTGCACCTATCCTGGTTGTAGCGCTGCACAGCCAGGCCCTAAGCTCACGAACTGAGCCGCCGCGCGGTCGCGAAGGAGTAGTGGAAGCCGGAGATGGTGGTCAGGGCGGCGACCAAGTAGGCCAGCAGGCGATTGATTTCTGCGAGTCCCGGATTGGTGTAGGCGGCAGCCAGGACTGCGGCAAAGACCAGAACGATCTGGAAAAAAGTCGTGGCTTTGCCCAGCAGGCTCGGCGGAAACGGGCGATAGCCGGAAATCAAAATAATGACCGCGGCCACAACCAGCAACAGGATGTCGCGGCTTAAAACCATGATCGTCAGCCACCAGGGCGTTATCTTTTCCATCGCCAGAATCACAAAGGAAGAAGAGAGCAGCAGTTTGTCGGCGATCGGATCGAGATACGCGCCGATAGCGGATTTTTGATCGAGCTTACGCGCCAGCAGGCCGTCAATGCCGTCGGAAAGTCCAGCCAGCACCAGAATCAGCAAAGCCCAGCGGTACTGTTCATAGACAATCAGGATTAGAAACAGCGGTAGAAAACCGAGCCGGAGCAGCGTGATTTGATTGGGAACGGTCCAAATGCGGCCTGTCATCGTTAAGTCAGGGTTTGTAAGTACAACTTTTTCACCTCAGGGCCTGTAAGTACAGGCCCTGAAACCCTGAAACCCGTCACATGAGAATAGCGCAGATTGCGCGGAATGTCGCAGTCGGTAGCGCCCGGAACGCAACGGCGAGGAAAACGATAACGCGGAGTACGCGGAGGAACACAGAGAGTCCACGGCCATTCGTCGGGGGAGCGCAGCCGCTGTCACGCAAATTGGGCCAGGTATTCGGAGAGGGGCCGGCCGACTTTACGAGCAAACATTTCGGAGAGCGAAGGAATGGAGCCGGAGGATTCGTCAAGCGCGATGCGTTCGACGCGGTTCATGGGAAAGAAAAGCGTGGGCAGGCCGGTGCGTTCACTGTCCGGGCCGTTAATCTGATTGACGAAGTGATCGAACGAATTTAGATCGATGCCGCGCATGGTGATACCGGACGGGTTGATGGAGAGCAGTTCGCCCCAGAGTTTCTCCTTGGGAGTATGCAGGCTGATGATGACGATGGAATGCGGGTCCATTGCGCTCTCACTTGCAGGCCAAAAGGCTCTCACCTAAAGGCTAACAAAATTTGCGGGCTCTCTCGCGTACAAAGAAAAAGTCATGCGCGAAGAGTGAATACCGCGCCAAGACTTGCGGGAAAGATTGCGTTGCGATCAGTCGGTGATCGGTTTGGAAAAGTGCAGGGCCATGACGACGAAGCAAGTAACCACAACCAGAAACGCGGACCAGCCCAGCGCGTACGCGACATTGCGTTCCCGCGAATTCATTGGTTCGCGATCGGCGAAATAACGGCCGAGCAGGAAACCGGCAGCGAGGCCGCCGAAGTGGCCCCAGTTGTCGGTACGCAGGCCGCTGAAAAATAATCCAATCGCAAAAATCGTCACCACCCAGGAGATTAGGCGGCCGCGCAGTTGCTGCATGTGTGCGCCGCTGCGGCGCGAAGTGATGGCGATCAGAATGCCGATGAGTCCAAGGATCGCTCCGCTGGCTCCAACCGAGGGCGCTGTGCCAAACCTTGCGCTGAGCAGCGAGCCGCAGAATCCGCAAACCGTGTAAAAGAAAAAATAGCGCGCGCTGCCGTAGACTTCTTCAACTACCGGACCGATATCCAGCAGCACCATCATATTGAGGCCGATGTGAAGAAGACCTCCATGAAGGTAGTCGGCAGTGACGAGGCGGTACCAGCTGAAGTCCTGGTAGCGCATTGGAATTCCCATGCCGAGGCGGTAAAGGGCCTCGCCGTTCACGCTGAAAAGGATGCTGAATCCCTGCCCCTGGCCTTTTGCGAAACCTACCAGCAGGGTAGCCGCGAACATGATGATGTTCGCAATCAGAATTGCGGTGGTAGCCGGAGCCTGGCCGCCGAAGAAGCCGGAGAGCCCTTTGCTGAGAGCCGCGAGCGAAAAGCGCAGATTGGCGCCACATTCATGACAACGGGTGGCGTTGATGCCGACAAGAGAGCCGCACGCGGGACAAAGTTTCGGGCGCGGCCGATTGTCATCGCCGCCACCGCCAAAAAATCCGCGCGTGGCGTTTCTCCAACGATCGAATCGCTGCTGCCATTGATAGGAAACGGGCAATCGGCCTCCTTGCGAGCCGCTGAGGGCGTTTCTATAATACCGGAATTGGATTGCAGGTTCCGAAAACGCGACGCGGGCAGGTTTCAGGGCTTGTTTACAAGGCGAACAAATTGTACTTACAAACCCTGAGCTGCAAGGATTGAGAAAAATACCATGGACAAGTTTGAAGAGATCGGGCAAAAGCTGGATGAGGAATTGACTCGATTGCGGAAGTTCGTGGAGAACGACCTTGCGCCAGAGACGGAAAAGCGCACTGCGCAGTTCCTGCGCGAAGTCTCGGAGAAGCTGACCGAAGCGGCGGGCTGGCTGGAGGCGCGGCGTGCGGGGCGAAGGTCTCCGAACGAGAAAGAGCCAGCGGCATGAGCGCCGGCCAATCGTGAATTCCCGGCGAAAGCGCGCACAGCGGCAAGGTGGAATATTATTTTCGGTTTTGGCGCTCGCGGTATTCGTAACGGGTTGTGCTGGACGCAAACCCGTTGCGGCGAGCGCTCCTCCGCCGATGGCCCCCGCGGCGACGCCGCCAGCGACTGCGGAGCGCGCAAAACGTTCGACGAATATGGATACCCGCACCGGCGATCAGCCGGGCACGGGCGGCGGGTACATCGAAGAGGGAAACGCTTCGTGGTACGGAGCGCCGTTTCATGGGCGGCGCGCTTCGAACGGCGAAACCTACGACATGAACAAAATGACCGCGGCGCATCGGACCATGGCGTTCGGAACGATCGTCAAGGTGACGAATTTAACGAATGGGAAAACCGCGGTGGTGCGCATCACCGATCGCGGACCGTTCGTCGAAAACCGGATTATCGATTTGTCCATGGCCGCGGCGAAAGCCATCGAGTCAATCGGACCCGGCGTAGTTCCCGTGCGGCTGGAAGTAATTTCCGGAGCCGATCCCTTTGGCGGATTTTTTACGGTGCAGGTGGGAGCGTTCAAGGAAAAGGGAAATGCCGAGCGGCTGCGCGCTCGTTTGGATGAATTGTATCCGCCTTCGACGATTCAGCAAGTAGCACTGGAGGAAGCAACGTTTTATCGCGTGCGCGCGGGGAAGGTTTCCGGCGAGCAGGCGGCGCAGAAGTTCGCCGATGAATTGAAAGCCAAGGAAGGATTTCACACCATGGTCGTCCGTCTGGATGAGGCGCCCGCGGGGGGAGACCAGTGAGCGGCGATTGCTTGTTCTGCAAAATAGCGGCCAAGCAGATTCCAGCCAAGCTGGTGTACGACGATGCCGACGTTTTTGCATTTGAAGATATTAATCCGCAGGCTCCGACGCACATACTGATTTGCCCGAAGAAACATTTCGCTTCGCTGGAGCAAGCGACTCCGGAAGAGGAATCAGTGCTGGGAAAGATTGCGCTGGTGGCGGCGAAATTGGCGCGCGAGAGAAAATTGGGAAATGGCTACCGCACGGTGATGAACACCGGAACCGGCGCGGGACAGACAGTGCTCCATCTGCATATGCATTTGCTGGGCGGGAGAACGTTCCATTGGCCGCCAGGATAAGCGTGCGAACTTATTGCGGGGTCAGGATGATGTCATCAAAGGCCGTGGTGTAGCCAGAACTGGCGGCATTCTTGGCGGTGACGGTGAATTTGAACGAGTAGTTGCCCGCGGCAGAGAATTAAAAGTTCCGAGATTAAAAGTAGCGAAGGTTTCGGCGCCGTTGTACTGGTCAACGATGGAGAGCTGGGGCGTTCCGCAAGTGGTGTTTTCGCAGACTACACTCCGAGACACATGATTATCCACCGAAAACGGAATCCGCATTCGTGATGCCTCGAATCAATAGTTAGCTGAACCTTCGGGACGAAGATTCAGGTCGATCGCAGAACATTCCCTTTTCCCGGAGTGACGGTGACAGGTGAGCTCTTTGCGCTTGCGGAGGCTTAAACGCTAGCAAAATCGGCTCAAGAAATTCATCGAAACTCGAGGACCAACCTGAATGTTCTAGCAGGCGCGAGGTCGGAATTGCAATCAAGAATCGTGCAAGGCCATTAGATTCAATAAGATAGTACGAATAGCACGAATGTACTACAGTTAAGTAATGGGAAGTGTCTACGTTTCCCATGTGGAACAGTCGAGATAAGATTCATCACCCATTGGAGGAATACATGACCCGGCCATCGGTACAAACGTTCCGGCGAATCGTCGTGACCATCTGCTTAGTCCTGGTGAGCGCCAGCCACTTACGCGCACAGGAGCAGAACGGGCTGTTGACCGTGCAGAAAATTTATTCGCAGCCGGGTCTTAGCGGACACTTGTACAAAGGCGTGCAATGGGCGCCGGACGGAAAAATGGTGACTTTCTTCGAGGCCAGGGGAACGGGAAAAGACGCCAAGACAGAATTGTGGGGTCTCGAGATCGCGAGTGGGCAGAGACGCCTGCTGGTCAGCGCGGAAAAGTTGGAGACGGTGTTGCCGGCCGGGAAGGCGCCGCAAACGCAGGCTACCGGGCTGGGACGGCATCCGGCTTCGCAGTACTTGTGGGCTCCGAATGGAGAGCAGCTTTTGTTTGTTGGTCCGAATTCGCTGAGCTGGTTTGATTTGAAGACGCAAGCGGCGCGGGTGTTGCTGCAAGGAAAAGAATCGATCGCGGACGTGAAGATTTCGCCGGACGGAAAATTTGTCAGTTTGGTGCGAGAGCACAACTTGTATTTGGTGAATGTGGCCGACGGCAAAGAGCGGGCGGTTACGCGCGGCGGCACGGAAGCAGTACGCCAGGGAGAGCTGGATTGGGTGTATCCGGAAGAGTTGGACCTGAAGACAGCGTACTGGTGGTCGCCGGACTCCACACGGATTGCGTTTTTGGAAATGGACGAGAGCAAAGTTACGAAATATCCGCTGGTGGATTTTGCTTCGTTTGAAGGGAATGCGGAGGAAGAAAGGTATCCCATCGCGGGCGGAAGTAATCCGGTGGTGCATGTTTACGTGGCGAGCGTGAACGGTGGCAAGTCTGCGTTGATGGACACTGGCGCGGAGGCGAATCAATACATTCCACGCGTTGAGTGGTTGCCCGATTCCAAGCGAGTCGCCATCGAGAGATTGAATCGTCCGCAGACACAATTGGAATTGCTGGTTGCGAATGCGGAGACGGGAAAGTCCAGCGTTGTGCTGACGGAGAAAGACGCGTACTGGATCAATGTGTCGGACGATTTGTATTTCCTGAAAGATGGCAAGCGGTTTTTGTGGTCGAGCGAGCGCAGCGGTTACCGGCATTTGTATTTGTACGGATTGGATGGAAAAGAAGCAGCGCAACTGACCAAGGGCGACTGGGAAGTAACGGCGCTCGAAGGAGTGGACGAAGCGAAGGGAATTGTCTACTTCAACGCGACGGAGAAGACGCCGATCGAAAGGCATTTGTACCGCGTGGGACTGGATGGAGCTGGATTCGCGCGTATCACAAAGCATGACGGAGCGCATACCATCGAACTTTCTCCGGAGGCAAGCGCGTTTGTGGATACGTATTCCAATGCCATGACGCCGCCGCAGCAATGGGTGAGCAAAATCGATGGCAGCGCGCCAATTGCGCTGAATGAAAATAAAGTGGCGCAACTTGCGGAGTATAAGTTGTCGCCGCAGGAATTCATCACGGTGAAGACGCATGACGGAATGGATTTGAATGCTTGGATCATCAAGCCGGCGAATTTTGATGCGGCGAAAAAATATCCCGTGCTGGTTTATACGTATGGCGGGCCGCACGCGCAGGTAGTGATGAATCAATGGGGCGGGCCGACATTTTTGTGGCATGAAATGATGGCGCAAAAAGGATTTGTGATTTTCGCGGTGGACAACCGCGGGTCGGCGGGGCGCGGGCATTTGTTCGAGGAGCCGATTCATTTTCGGTTCGGCGCACAGGAAATGTCCGACCAGCGGGATGGGGTGGCGTGGTTGAAAGGGCAGCCGTGGGTAGACGCGAAGCGCATCGGGATCTGGGGATGGAGTTACGGCGGCCACATGACGCTACACGCGATGTTCGAGGATACCGAAGATTTCAAGGCCGGCTTTGCGGGAGGACCGGTCACGGATTGGCATTACTACGACACGATCTATACCGAGCGCTATCTGGGACTGCTGCCGCAAAATCAGGAGAGTTATCAGGAGTCTTCGCCGATTGAGAAGGCCGGGCAACTCCGCGGCAAACTGCTGATTGCGCACGGAACGGAAGACGACAATGTGCACTTTGCGAACACGCTGGCGCTGGTGGATAAGCTGATCGAAAAAGGGAAGGATGTGGAAGTGTTGCCATTTCCTGGACGGGGGCACGGAGTTTCGGATGCCCCTGCGCGGATTTTCCTGATGAATCGAGTGACACGGTTTTTTGTGGAGAATCTAGGAGCGCAGCAGTGATCAGCGACCAGTGATCAGAGATCAGTGCTCGGAAAACGCGTCCCCTATTGATGTAAATCTCTATGGCAGCGAAGGGGTAGCCCGGTCGCCAGTGACATGCGCCTGGATTCGTTCCGTGGAATAGCTTACTGCTCGAAGGCCGGGGGCAAGCCTGCGACGCGCTTCCATTTGAGGTTGACGTTGACCTGCACGCGGTTGGCGATCCTGATGAAGGGAATGCCGCTGTTCATGCCGTATTCTTTGCGGTCGAAGGCCATAGTGCCGATGATGGTTCCCGCGGAGGTCCCTTTGCCGGAGTCGTCGACCTTCAGCGTCTCCTTCTTGGTGACGCCGCGAATGGTGAAGTCGCCGTCCACGGCGAAACTGGTGAGACCGGTCTGGCGAATCTTGGTCGAGCGAAAGGTGATGTAAGGAGCCTCCTGGGCGTTGAAGAAATCCTTGCCTTTCAGCTTGCCGTTTTTCATGCCACTGCCGGTATCCACGCTGTCCGCCTGTATCCGGATTTCGAGCACGCCGGTGGAAAGTTCGCGGTTTTGAAAGGTGAGGGAAGCGTCCCACTTCTGAAATGTGCCTTTGATGGCCACGGAGGATTCCACGTCGAACTTGATGGAGCTTTCGACCGGCGTAATTTCATAAACCGGCGCTTGCGACCAGGCTTGCGTCGGACCTACAGCGCACAAGAACAGACACCAAGAAGCGATCCGCACGAGGCGTGACAGCGCAGTCCAGCGCGACCCCCGTACCGCCTGCGATGACCGCGCCCGGTGCGCAGCCGGCAAAAATTCTTTCATGAGCCCTCCAGCCCCTTCTTCATGGACTTTATGGTTATAGCAAAGGACTTGCGAGGAACGCTACGCATCAGAAAGTAAGCTCGGTACCGCCCCCGGGCTCAGCGAATAACTGTGGCGGCGGGTTACGAGCCAATACAGCGAGCGCGTGCCTTGCGACATCAGATTAGTAGGAGAAAGGAAGATGAAAATTAAGGCTAAGTTGGCCTTGATGTTTGTGACGGCGGGCATGGTGGTTTTTTTGAGTCTGCCCGCATTTGCGCACCCGGTGAGTCGGCCCCAGGATCAGGGGACTGCCGAGACGCAATCCGTAAAGAAGGACGAGAAGCAGAAGACTGAGCGCAGCCCTGGCAAGGAAGTTGGCAAGGGCGGTGAAGACGTTGGCAAAGGCGCAGGCAAGGGGGCGGAGAGCTTAGGCAAGGGTGCCGGCGGAGCTGCCGGCAATCTCGCAACCTTACATCCTGGTGCCGCCGCTACTGATCTTGGCAAAGGCGCTGCCGGTGCCGGCAAGGATGTGGGAGTCGGTACTGGGAAAGGCGCAGCTAAGATCGGCAAAGGAACCGGCAAGGGAATAGGGAAGCTGGGTAAGAAGATATTTGGCAGGGGCGGCAAGGACAAGCAGGAATCCGGCGTCGAGTGATCGATTTGGACCGCCTTAGAGTTGATTCACTCGTGGTGCCGCATGCCTTTTGGTTTTCAACGGGATGAGGTTGACTCTAAACCCGCACCCCTTGCAAAATCGTGTCAGCGCGTAATCTCTGGGCCGCCCGCCTATCATGATTTCTAACGTTTTGCCATAAGATCCAGTCTATAATCTATAGTCGTCTTGGATGGCCTTCGCTCTTATCGAAGGCCACCCAAGAGGTACTTAACAGTGCGCCTGCTTGCCAAGCTGAGTCCCGTGACTTGAGCTATTGTGAATCAATTCTTCCAGGCGAACGTAGCTGGCTTCCATTCCGCCCTCCATGCCGGTCGCAAGCATGGCCGCACGCGTTTGGGCATCGGGCAGCGTCATTCGGATGATCATCAATGTTCCGGTGCCGTCCGCGTCAAAGCGCGTTTCAACGTGGTTGTCTGGAGTGGGATCAGGGAGATGCATCCGCTCCACATGTACGATCCTGCTATGTGGCTCGAGTTCCAGATATTCACCGGTGAGGTGGAATCCACCGCCTTTTCCGTTCGTCCACTCGTAACGGATCTTGCCGCCGGGTCTCGCTTCATTGATGCAGACGGGCATGGTCCAGCCATCAGGCCCCAGCAGCCATTTCTGGAGTAATTTCGGATCCGTGTGCGCGCGGTACACGAATTCAGGAGGGGCGGCGAAGCGTCTGGTGACAACCACGTGTGTATCGCCCTCGGTCTTCAGCGTCAACTTGCTCATCGTTTTTCTCCTTTTTTCGGTTTTTCCATGCTGGCCAGAACTTCGTCGAGCCGGTCGTAGTTTCTCTCCAGCGCTTTTCTAAGCATTGCAAGCCATTGATCCATCGCTTCGATGCCGCCTTTTGCGAGACGACGAGGGCGCTTCGTGCCCCGGACACGACGGACAACTAACCCCGCTTCTTCGAGCACCTTCAGGTGTTGAGAGATTGCCGGTTGGGTCATCTCGAAGGGCGCGGTCAGTTCCATCACGGTTGCTTCTCCCTTAGCGAGGCGGGCAAGGATGGCGCGGCGCGTTGGATCGGCCAGGGCGGAGAAGGCGGCATCGAGGTTTGGGCTCGTATCCATAATGTCCATCTTATATAAGGCATATCTTATATAATGTCAAGCACAAAGTGTGGGCTCGACGAGAAAAATCGACGGCAGTACTCTCGAAACCCGAGGGTGGGCTGCCCTACGCGTGTTCTTGGAGGGATGACTGGGCACTCGCTCGTGAAATAACGAGAGCCAAGAGTCCCACACGTAAAAGCGACGTGTGGGCCACCCGAATTCGTCTTAAGACTGATTGTGGGCGACGTCGCGCGAAGGCAGGCTCGGAATGACAGTGAGCACAACGCAACTCAAGGATAGTGAAACCGTCTTACGGGGCGAGGATGTCTTTGGGGTGGGATTTGACTTGGATGGCGGCGAGGCTAGAGGCGTCCCAGCCACCGCCGAGGGCTTTGACGAGGAGGACGCTGGTGACGAGTTTTTGGCCTTGCAGAATGGCGAGTTCCTGTTCGTTGGTTAAGAGGGTTTGCTGCGCGGTGACTACGTCGAGATAGCTGACCAGGCCGCCTTTGTAGCGGTTAGTGGCGATATCGAGATTGCGACGCGAGGCGTCCACGGCTTGCTGCTGCTGTTGATAGGCCTGATCGAGAGTGCTGAGGCCGGTGAGGCTGTCTTGCACTTCCTGGAAGGCCTGGAGAACGGTGCCGCGATAATTGGCGACAGTGGCGTCGTAGCCGGCTTGTGCGAACTGAACTTGAGCGCGGCGCGCTCCTCCGGTGAAGATACTTTCCGCTACGTTGGCGCCAATCGCCCAGAAGGTGCTTTGCACGTTGGCGAGTTTGGCAATGTCGGCAGCCTGCCATCCACCATTAGCAAAAAGATTGAACGAAGGATAGTACGCGGCTTTGGCGATGCCGATTTGCGCGTTGGCGACGGCCATTTCACGTTCGGCTTCGGCGATGTCCGGGCGCCGCTCAAGCAGATCGGAAGGCAGACCGGCATTGAGAGTGGGAGGCTGAACCGAAAGATCGTGGGGCGCGATGTGGAAATCCGGGGCGGATTTGCCGACCAGGACGGCGATGGCATCTTCAAATTGTTTGCGCTGCTGGTTCAACAAGGTGAGTTGGGTGCGCGTGGTGTAGAGAAGAGTTTCTTCCTGCGCGACGTCCAGGCCGGAAGCTACACCTCCGTGATAGCGCGAGTTTACAAGATCGAGACCCTTGGTGAGCGCGTCCACAGTGCGCGAGAGCAGAGAGATTTGCGTGTCAAGCTGGCGCAGAGAGTAAAAATCAGCCGCGAGTTGAGAAGCAATGAGCAGACGGACATTTTCCAGGTCCGCGGCGCTGGACTGATAGCTGGCCTGAGCTGCTTCAATGCTGCGGCGTCGGCGGCCAAAAATGTCAAGCTCGTAATTGACGGTAAACGGAAGGGTGTAACTGTTCTGTGAGACGGGGCTGATGATGTTGAAGTTGCTGTTCGGAGGGCGATTTCCGGAAAGACGCTGGCGCTCGGCAGTAAGACCGGCCGAGAGCTGAGGGAATTGCGTTGAGATTTGCACGGCGGCAGTAGCGCGGGCCTGTTCGAGGCGAGCTACGGAAATCTTGAGATTTTGGTTGGACTGCAGCGCTTCGTGCTCAAAGCCAGTCAAGTCGTCGTCGTGAAAAACTTCCCACCAATCGCCTTTGCCGAGCGCGTCTTTGGGAGCACTTTCGCGCCAGGGTTCGGCAACGTCCCAATGCGTGGCGGCCGGAGCTGAAGCGCGATGGTAATTAGGGCCAACGGTGCAGCCCGCAACACAAAGGGCCACGAGAACTGCAAGAAGAGAAAATGAGCGAGCTAGTTTCACTTGCCCTTTCCTGCAGAAGCGGGTTGTTTCGCGTTCGAAGGCGGGTTCGTAGCTGGTGGAGCAAGGGTGGCAGGCTTCACAGAAACTTCCTTGACGTTAACCTGTTGGCCTTCCTCAAGCGAATCAGCGGGATTGACCACTATCCAGTCGCTGCCCTGTATACCCTGTAGAACTTCGAGCGAAACGCCGTAGTCGCGGCCAATCGTGAGCTGCTGGAGGTGGAGTTTGTGATCGGGGCCTACTACGACCGCGCGCAGGCCTTCGGAGCGAAAGAGCAAAGCGTTGACCGGAACCTGCAGACGAGCGCTTGCGACTTGTACATCCAGATGAACCTGAGCATAACCGCCAGGTAGCAATTCGCCGGTTTTGTTGGGGACATCCACTTCCGTAAGGAGCGTGCGCGAAGTGGGGTCGATCGCTTCCGCGGTGCGAACGACTTTGCCCTGGAATTTACGTCCGGGGAACTGCGTGAGTTCCAGGTGAGCGGGAAGGCCGGGGCGGATGGAGGGCGCGGCGCTTTCCGGAACACTGACGTAGACGCGGATCGGATCGGTTTGCGCAAGAGAAAAGAGGAGTTGAGTGGAACCGCCGTTGCCGGCGTTAATCAAGGTGCCGATATCCACATTGCGGCGAGTGATGACGCCGCTGAACGGAGCATAAATGTGTTTGAAGGATTCCAGTTCTGAAAGGCGATGGACGTTGGCTTGAGCGGAAGCGACGGTGGCTTGTTTGGCAGCCAGATCGCCGGTTGCGTTGTCCACTTCCTGCTTGGAGACGCTATCGGTCTTGATGAGGTCCCCGTAGCGACTGGCAGTGATGTGAGAGAGATTGGCGTTGGCCTGCGAGGTCTCGAGATCGGCTTTCGCTTGAATGAGTTGCTGATCGACTTCCGGCGTATCGATTTCGGCAAGGAGCTCGCCCTTCTGGACGCGCGAACCGATATCGCGGTACCACTTTTTGAGATAGCCGTTGGTGCGAGCGTAGATGGGCGACTCGACGTAAGCCTGCATGGAGCCGGGCAGAACGAGCCCTTCCTCGGTGGGTTCGGTGACAGGATGAATCACGGCAACCGTGGGGACAGCACGGACTTCTGTTTCCTTGGCTAGAGCCTGATATTGAGTGCGACGCTGAAGCAGAGTAAACGCGCCGACAATGACTAGGACGATCACGCCGAAGATAAGAACTCCGAAAAGCCGGCTCTTCTGGGGTTGAGACTGGTTTTCCATTTCCGATGCCATAGAAACTGTACCTCTCCCTACCTGCAAGTGTTGCCGCAAACGTTTTCTGAGCAGGCTCCAAGTAGAGCCCGCACCCGTCAGAGCGGGTCCCAAGTAAGGGCCGCTCCCGTACTTCAGACGGTTGCGGCCGAATGATGTCTGCGACGTTCGAGCCGGGTGTGAATGATGGAGAAAACACACGGCACGAAAAACAGAGTCGCGAAAGTCGCAAAGAGCAGGCCGCCGATTACGGCGCGACCCAAGGGGGCGTTTTGCTCGCCGCCTTCGCCAAGGCCGATGGCCATGGGCACCATGCCAATAATCATGGCGAGAGCGGTCATAATGACGGGGCGAATGCGGACAAAACCGGCTTCGAGCGCGGCATCGCGCGGGTTCTTGCCTTCAGCCATCTGCTCGCGAGCAAAAGATACCATTAAAATGCTGTTGGCGGTGGCCACACCCATGCACATGATAGCGCCGGTAAGTGACGGCACGTTCAAGGTGGTGTGGGTGATGAGAAGTATCCAGCAAATACCAGCCAGAGCGCCAGGCAGGGCGGTGATGATGATGAAGGGATCGAGCCAGGACTGAAAATTGACGACGATAAGCAGGTAGGCGAGAAGAATTGCACCGGCAAGACCGACTCCAAGTCCGATGAAGGAGTTGCGCATGGTCTGCACCTGGCCGCGGACGACGATGTGGCTGCCGCGCGGCAATGATTTTTCTATGGCACCGACTTGCTCGAAAACCTGTTCGGAGACGGCGCCGAGGTCACGTCCATTAACGGAAGCGTAGACGTTGATCATGGGCTGAGCGTTGTAGTGAGAGATGTCCGCAGGACGCACCGCGCTGGAGGTGGTCACAAGATTTCCGAGGATTTGCGGAGTGGCGCCCGGTACCGCGGCGTTCACGGGAGTATTTTGCAGCGCCTGGTAAGTATCCACACGATATTGGGGAGTCTGTACCGCAACGTTGTAGCTGATGCCGTTTCTTGGGTCGAGCCAAAAAGAAGGCGTGGTTTGGAAGCTGGAACTGAGAGAGATGAGAACGTTTTGCGCAACGTCGCGAGCCTGCATGCCGACGGACTGCACGCGAGTGCGATCAATATTCATATACAGAGTCGGCGAATCGAAGGCTTGCTGGATATGCACGTCGACAGCGCCGGGAATGTGGCGCATCTCGGAAGCGAGTTTCTGGGCCACGGCGTAGTTGCCCGGTTGGTCCATGCCGGTGATGGCAACGTCGATGGGAGCGGGAGTGCCGAAATTTAGAATTTGCGTGACGATGTCGGCCGGTTGAAAGAAGAATTGCACTCCGGGAAATCTTTCGGCGAGGGTTCCGCGAAGTTCATTGACGTATTCGGTGGTGCCTTTGCCGCGCTCGCCTTTCAGTTGGACGAGAATTTCGGCGTCGGAGGTGCCAAAGGTTCCCGCGTTGCTGTAGCTGAGATTGATGCCGGAGTAGGGAAGCCCGATATTGTCGAGAACTGTTTCCAGTTCGCTCTGGGGGATAACCTGGCGGATGGTCTGGTTCACCTGATCGGCGAGGCGGGCGGTTTCTTCGATGCGAAGGCCGGTGCGCGCGCGCATGTGCAGGCGGATTTGGCCGGCGTCCACTTTGGGAAAGAAGTCACGGCCGAGAACGAACGCGAGGGTCGTGGAAAGCAGGCAGAAACCGAGAAACAGGGCGACAAACATAGTGGAAGATTCCAGCGCCAGGTGCAAAGCGTTGCGATAGCCTTCGCGGAATGTTTCAAAGGCGTGTTCGAACTTTTGCTGATAGCGGCGCAAGAAGCCCTGCCGTTCGCCGACATGCTCTTCGGCGTGATATTCGTCCTCGGAGCTCAAGAGATACATGGCAAGAGTGGGAACGATGGTGCGCGACCACATATAAGACGCGAGCATGGCGAAGATGACGGCTTCCGCGAGCGGGACGAAAAGAAACTTGGCGACGCCGGAAAGAAAGAACATCGGAATGAACACGATGCAAATGCAGAGAGTGGACACGAAGGCGGGAACGGCGATTTGCTGCGCGCCGTCAAGAATGGCTTGAACGGTTTCCTTGCCCATGGCGAGGTTGCGATTGATGTTTTCGATTTCAACCGTAGCGTCGTCGACGAGAATGCCGACAGCAAGAGCCAGGCCGCCGAGAGTCATGATGTTGATGGTTTCGCCGAGGGCGCTAAGAAGCAGGATGCTGACGAGAATCGAGAGCGGAATGGAAATGGCGATGATGATGGTGCTCTTCCAGTTACCGAGAAAGAGAAGAATCATGAACGCCGTCAAAACGGCGGCGATGAGGGCTTCGCGAAGCACGCCTTGAATGGAGGCGCGGACGAAGAGCGACTGATCGAAAAATTGCGTGACCTTAAGGCCGGGGGGATAGGCGCCAGCGTTGTATACCAGCATGGCTTTGACGCGGTCCACGATGTCCAATGTAGACGCGTTGCCGGTTTTGTAGATGCTCATCAGAACGCCGCGCTGGCCGTTGGCGAGGACGGCGTTGGTTTGCGGGGAGAAGCCGTCGCGGATATGGGCAACGTCCTTCATGTAAATGGTGGCGCCGTTGACGGTCTTTACGGGAAGGTCGTTCAGCTCAGCTACCGATTTGGGACTACCGTTCATCTCGACGTTGTATTCGAGGGAGCCGAGTTTTGCGGTGCCAGTGGGCAGAATAAGATTTTGCGCGTTGACGGCATTGACGATGTCCACGGCGGATAAGCCTTTGGACTGCAGGGCGGCAGGGTCCGTATCCACGGAGATGAGACGCTGCTTTCCGCCGTAGGGGAAAGGAGTCGCTGCGCCCTGGATGGTCGCAAGCTGCGTGCGAATGAAGTTGTTGCCAAAGTCGAAGAGCTGTTGCTCGCTGAGGGTATCGCTGGTCAAACCGAGTTGGATCACCGGAACAGTAGAGGCGGAATAAATAATGACGAGCGGCGGCGTGATTCCGGGCGGAAGAAAGCGCAAAAATGTCTGGGAAATGGCGCCAGTCTGCGCAAGCGCGGTTTGGATATTTGCGTTTGGCTGGAAGTAAACCTTAATGACGGCTATCCCGTTGAGGGACTGCGATTCGGTATGTTCGACGTCGTTGACGAGAGTTGCGATGCCGCGCTCGACCGGACCGGTGATGCGTTGTTCCATTTCCTGGGGCTCGAGTCCAGTGAACGTCCAGACCAGGCTGATGACGGGAATGTTGATATCCGGAAAAATATCGGTGGGCGTGCGCAACAGGACGAGCGGGGTCAACAGTATGATGACGAGAGCCATCACGATGAAGGTATAGGGCCTTTGCAGCGCTAAACGAACAATCCACATACTATTTTTCGAGTTCCTTCAGTCGGGAAATAATCCGTGGTGCTCCAGACTTTTTGACAGCAGTGAAGACAACTGTACTGTTTATTAGACCGCGAGAACCGCGGTTTGGTTACGCCGAGCGGCCAAGCCTGCCTGCTGAATACGATACATCGTTAGAAGCGCAACTCACAGAGATCAGTGAATGGATGCGGGAGGTGCGGCTGTGGTCACGAAAAGATTGTCGGGCCAAAATGGATCAAGTTAGATCAAGTTGGATTTGTAGCTCCAACGTTAACTGTAGGCGGCAGCGGCAAAACGAAATACCCGGCAACCTATTTGTGGGTCATCGTGAAGACGCCGTCCCAAGCGGATGGCGGTTCGTCGAAAAGATATTCCTGACAACGCTTCCAATAGGCGCGCGCAGGGCCGTCGTCTGGCCATTGGTCAAGAATGGACTGGAAAGCGGACTGAGCATCGAGCCAGCGACGCTGCTGAAAGAGTGCACGCGCGTAACGAAAACGATCGAGGCGGGTTTGCGTGTCGGCAGAAAGATCGGCAGCGGCGGAGACCAATTCGTAGATGACGACGGGTTGCAGCTTGCCTTTCACGCGGATCAGATCGAGCTCGCGAAAGACGAAGCCAGAATCTTTTGTTGCGAGATAGGTGGTTTCGTTGACCAGAATGTGGGTGCCGTAGTCCTTATTCAAGCCCTCCAGCCGTGAAGCAAGATTCACGGAGTCGCCGAGCGCGGTGTAGCCGTAGCGCAAAGAAGAGCCCATGTTTCCGACGCTGGCAGAGCCGGTGTTGAGCCCGATGCCGATATCGAGACGTGGCTTGCCTTCGGCTGCCCACTTTTCTTGCATCTGATGAATACGCGCCATCATGTCGAGCGCGGTGTGGCATGCCAGCGCGGCGTGGTTCTCCACTTCGAACGGGGCGTTCCAGAAAGCCATGACCGCGTCACCAATATATTTGTCGAGAGTTCCACTGCGTTCGAAGACGATCCGGGTCATGTCGGAGAGATATTGATTGAGGAAGATGGCGAGCTCCTGGGCGTCTAGCTTTTCCGAAATGGTGGTGAAGCCGCGAATGTCGCTGAACATCACGGTAACTTCGGTTTTGCGCGGCTCGACGAGTTCGGGATTGAGCAGCAAGCGGCGAACGACCTCCGGACTGAGATACTGACCGAAGGCTGTACGCACCCGACGCTTTTCTTTTTCTTCGACCAGGACACGGAAGAGCGAGACGAGAATGACGTTGGCGGTTAGCGTGAGCGCTGGAATGGTGAAGTTCAGCCACGAGCCTCTCAAGAAGGCGAGATAGTCCAGCGCAGCGAGAAGCAGCAGCAAGAAGACGCCGCATCCCATCCAGCGCGGAGAGACGAGGGCCATCCAGATGCCCAGCGGAATTCCGAAAGCAAAAATTAGAAGGAGGTCCCAAAGGGATTCCTTCGCGCCGCGGTACAGAAAATTTCCGTGCAGGATGTTGTCAATCACGTTGGCGTGAATTTCCACGCCGGGATAATCGAGTCCGCCGAATGGAGTTGTACGCAAATCGCCAATTCCGGTGGCGGTTGCGCCGATCAACACGATTTTTCCGGCGAAAGCGCCCGCGGGTACTTTGTGTTCGACCACATCGGCCATGGAATAGTGCGGGTAGGTATAGCTAGGTCCGTGAAAATTAACGTAAACACGGCCGAGGTCGTCGGTTCGCACCTGAGCGCGATCGCCGAAAACAATGCGCGAGGCGCCGACCGGACCAAATTCCAATACCACTTGGTCGTTGGGAAGATTTAAAAATGAGCGTACTGCTTGCACGTCGAGGGAAGCGTAGATGTCCCAGTCAGCGAGATCTCTCGAACGGCCATAAGGAATGATGAGATTGGCGCGGCGCACGACTCCATCCACATCGGGATAAACATTGAAAAATCCGGTGGAGGAAGTCTCTTCGCTCAGCGCGCTGGTCAGTACGGAAAGATTTGCTTCCGTGCCTTGCGGCAGCAAGCGATCCGGCTGGAATTTTTGAATCAGACCGATACGGTCCTGTTTTCCGGTGGCGGGATTGAGCGGGCGAACGCTGGGAAAAGAGTAGAAGGCGATTTCGTTGGCATAGTCATCGAGCGTTTTTGGATCGAGACCACGAAGATCGGCTTCGGTATGAAGAAAGAAATTGCCGAGAACCACGGTGCCGAAACCCTGGATTGATTTTGCGAACTGTTTATCGGCGTCGTAAACAGTGATGGTTTTTTGCAATTCGGCCATCAGGCGGGGATCGATTGGTTCGCCACGTTTCTCGCGGGCTGCGAAGTCGGCCCACAGCGCGCGCAGCGGAGCAGAAGATTGGTCGGGTTTGCTGAAGGTGACGTCGAAAGCCGCGACTTTGGCTTGGTCCTCATGCAGCGCGTCCAGAAGATGCGCAAAATGAATCCGCGAAAACGGCCACTTACCCAGAACCTCCTGCGAGCGTTGATCGATATCCACAATCACGATGCGCGGATCGACGGGAGTACTGCTGGGCGAACGGTAACGAAAGCGAGTGTCCAGCGAGGAATATTCGAGGCGCTGCAGAAAATTGAAAATGGGCGTGGGACTTTCGCCAAAGAAGGTGAAGAAGTAGAGCGCGAACGCGGAAATGGTGATGGCCAGGCTGATCAGGAACGAGACGCGATGCTGCCACCAGGAAAGCAGAAGTTCATAGACGCCAAAACCGCTGCGGCCCTGGGACCATTTCGGCGAAGTGTTGGCCATGAACTGTTACGCGTAACCGATGAAGCGCAGCGGAGCAATTCGTTCGAACGAAGTTGCCGCTATTTTGCCCATCGCTATTCGCGGACGATGAAATTCAAGCGAACGCCGGAGACTTCAACCAGGTCGCCGTCATCCAGCTTGGTTGGACCTGGAATGGAAACGCCGTTGACGACCGGGACTTTATCGCCGGAGCCGATGTAATAGCCGTCATCGCGCTGATTGATCTGCGCGGCCATTTGCGGCTTGAACCAGCCACGAAGTTTGATGGTGGCCATTGCCGACTTGCCGATGGTGGTAAGCTTGTTGGTAAGAGTGTATTCCTTGGAGTCGGTCTTTCCAGACAGAACAACGATGGTTGGGACTTTGATGCGTCCGGAGGCAAATTGCGTGCGCTCACCCAAAGCCGCGGCTTGCTGAAGCATGTCGCGGCGGACCTTGGTATCGAGAACCATAGTCTCGTTGATGGAGCCAGCTGTGGTCTTGCGCCCGGATTCGTATGGAAGCGGCGCATCGCCAGTGGCGTCAACTTTAATGTGGTGTTTGCCGATCCAAATGGAGTCGCCATCGTGCAGCGTGGCGCGCTCGACGCGAAGATCGTTTACGAAAGTGCCATTGAGGCTGCCGCGGTCTTCTACAACAAGGCGGCCGGAATCGAAGTAAACGCGCGCGTGGTCGTTGGATACAGCGAGGTTGTCCACTACCAGATCATTGTCCGGTGAACGGCCGATGCGCACCGGTCGCGAGCCAACCGGAACTTCCTTGACCATTTTTTCTTCAAACATCAGCGACAGCTTGGCCATGTCATTGACCTCCAGCGGAACCGTTTCCGCCCACAGATTTAGGCGCCCCGCGGCGCAGCCAGGAAAACCAGCCTTTTTCCTCGGGCCTGAGAGAAACGACGATGACTGAGACGTTGTCGATTCCGCCGCCTTCGTTGGCATGTTCGATAAGCTTTTCGGCGGCGCGTTGCGGATTTGGCTCCGCCTGGAGAGTTCCAGCAATTTCAGGTTCCGTGACCATGCGCGTGAGGCCATCTGAACAGAGAAGCAGCACATCACCCGGGAAAAGAGGGACCTGCTCGATATCCACTTCCACTTCGGGTTGCGTACCAAGCGCGCGGAGCAAAACGCTTTGTAGATTGCTTTGTTCGGCTTCGCTCGCGGTAAGAATGCCGCGGCGAACTTGTTCGGCGACCAGCGAATGATCGCTGGTGAGTTGCTGAAGCTGTCCGGTGCGAAGCAGATAGAGGCGGCTGTCGCCGACATGGCCGACGCTGAGTTGCATACCATCAATCCAGGCGGCGGTTAAGGTCGCGCCCATACCTTGCTGCTCGGAGTGTTCTTGCGCGGACTGAAATACTTTCTGATTGGCGAGTTGAATCGCGCTTAACAGGCGCTGGCTTTTAGGATTTAACTCCGGCTTCGGTTCGTCGAGCAAAGGAGCAGAAGGATTTTCTTCGCCTTCGACGCAGTGTTTCACAACGGTTTCCACCGCGAGCGCGCTGGCGACTTCACCATGCGCTTCGCCGCCCATCCCGTCCGCGAGCACATAGAGGTTCAGCGGAGAGATGATACGGTAGCTATCTTCGTTATTGGTGCGCACCATGCCCACGTGCGTGGCGCCACCGGTCGAGATTTGCAAGTACACTCCCCCTGGGAGGCGGACGGAGACAATTCCGCACGCACCCCTACGGGCTCTCAGATTGACGTTATCAGAGGTGAGTTGAGCGGGAAAGGACGTGCGTCCTACTGATTACCCACCGATTGGAAACACGATGTCGCAGGGGCCGGTTACTGGGAGAGACTAACGAAAGTAGCTGATGACCGCAGCTTTTAGGATGTAACTGTAACTCTATGTGGAGACTAGCGTTAGGCATAGTATTGTCGCCTTTGCCGCGTCGTTGGCGTGTGGCGCTGCAACCGGGGAGGGGGCTTCCCTGGGTGAGCGCCACAGTTCTGAGCGGACTTTTTGAGAGTCTGCTGGCGTTCGTTGCCTTGGTTTATTGGTATTACCTTTCGGTTACAACGTGGGCGGCGAACGCCATGGATTCCGCGTTGCGGAACGGACCGGAGAGCGCGGTTCCGGGACAGGCGATCGGATTCTCCGCGTTGGTATTGTTGCTGATGCATCCATTCAGTTGGCTGATGGGTTTTTTCGTAATTGAGGGGTTGCTTGAGATGGCTGGCCGCGGCGTTCACTGAGCAGACTTTCGGTACACTGCCGCTGGCGTTTGCTGACTGGTGCTATGGAAAGGCTAGTGGACGTCCAGCGGAAGGCGACGCGCTGCACATGCCAAGCGCGCCGCCACTAGCTGCGGGAGTTCCGGGATGGAACGTCATCGTGTACCAACCGCCGCGCGACATCTAGCACGTGATTGAAATTGAACTGGAGTCGAGACGAATCACGATTCGATGTCGTCAGGCTTTCTCAAGTTGCGTTTCTCTCCTACAATGACAGGCATGAAGCTGCGGATGGTTTCGCTTGTGGCATTTTTTGTGGCGGCAACATGGTGTGCAAGTGCGACGGCAGAAGAGCAGCCAGCGCCAGCAGCGAAGAACGCGCGGATTTTGCTGGTGCCGCGAAAAATGATTTCGGGTGACCGCACCACTTTGGCCGTACTGGACGTGAATGGCCGCCTGACGCCTGGAGTGACGATCGCGTTTTCAAACGGCGATCATGTGACGACAAACGCGACCGGGCGCGGAGTGTTCGTTGCGCCGCTGACTCCGGGAATACTGTACGCGACGATTCAGGGGCGGCGGGGCCGCGTGCAGACGTTGGTGATTGCAGCGTCGGCAAGCGCGAGCTCACCGGCGGTGTTGCAAGCGCCGCACTTTGCTTCATTGAGCGATCGCTTCGAACTGCAGGGCCACGGCTTTTGCGGGGATGCCGACAAAAATATTGTGCAGCTCAATGGCGTGGCCGCGCTGGTGATGGCAGCATCGTCCGAATCGTTGACGATTTTGCCGCCGGAAAATTTGCAGCCAGGGCCGGCCGATGTGACCGTGGCGTGCAATAAGGGACCAGCGAGCGCCGCGCGTGTGATTTTTTTATCGTTGTCGCTGGAAGCCGATACTTCGCCAATGCAACCGGGCCAGAAGCGCACCCTCACGGTTCGAATCGTGGGCACTCGCGACAAGGTGACGCTGGAAGCGCACAACCTGGCGCCGGAGATCGCGGAACTTGCCGGGGGCAACACGGCAAAAGTGATTTCGAGCGGTGGAACAGAAAACGTGGCGAATTTTGCGCTGGCAGGAAAACAGCACGGAAATATTCTGGTGTCCATACGACTGATGCCGTGGGCGGTTCGAAACAAGGCCTGAATTGTTTTTTGTGTCAGCCGCCGTTTTTGGCGAATAGCGAAGTGAGCGGCAAAGATTCCTGCGTGCTGGGGAGCGGCTTCTCGGGTTCGCTGGGATCCAGCATTCCTTCCAAAGCGGTTGCTGTTTTGTCGAGGCGCTTGTCGGCTTCCTGATAGCTTTGCTGCGCATTTTTCAGGTGGGTGCCGACTTTTTCGAAGGTCTCGGAAAAATTGGCGAAATGTCTTTTCATCCCGGCAAGAGCGTCGGCGAGACGCTGCGCATTTTCCTCGATCTTCATTCCGCGCAAGCCCATGGCAATGACGCAGAGATGCGCATAGAGGGTGTTGGGAGAAACAGCGACGATGCGTTTTTCACGGCAGTAGGCGTCGAGCTGCTGGCCTTTGTTGTCCGTGCATTGCAGCAATTCGTAGTACACGCTTTCCGACGGAACGAACATAAGCGCCAGGTCTAGGGTGTTTTCTCCGGGAAGAATATATTTTTTGGCGACGGAGTCCGCGTGCAGCTTCACCGCGTTGACAAAAGTGCGGCGCGCTTCGTCGCCGTCGGCTTGGATACGGCGAAAGGCATCGAGCGGAAACTTGGAGTCGATGGCCAGGATTTTTTTGTCACGAAGAAAGATGGCGGCGTCCACACATTCGCCGCTCGCGAAACGATACTGCGACGTGTACTGCGACGGAGGCAAGGAATCCTCGAGGAGGCGCTCAAGCGTGACTTCACCCAGAATGCCACGCGTTTTTGCTCCTCCGAGGACGGACTCGAGCGACTGCTGCGCGTTGCTTAGCCCGCGGCTCACTTCTTGAAATTCGCCCAATTGTTTGTGGATGCGCTCCATCATACCTTGCGTGCTTTTCAGCTCATCGCGCATGGCGGACTGGCCCTGCGCGGAAATCGCGGCGGATTGCACGACTCCGTCGGTGAGAGACTTGCCGACCATATCAAGCCGCTGGGTGACGGTGCTGGCGAGGGCGGTGAGCTGTCCCGTGGCTTGCGCCTGCGCGTGGGCGACCGATTGCAGATCGTGGCGCAGCTCGCTCATCTGCGATTCGATCACTTCACTTTTCTTCTGTGCTCCCAGACTCTGTAGCGCCACCCAGATGACAAGAGCAGCGACCACCAGCAGTCCGGCAATAAGAATTCCTGACATGTATTCTCCCCGTGATGACGGGAAACGGTACTTCCTACTTTACGCGGTTGAAATATTTCGGCAAGTGCGCAAAAGAAAAAGCCTCTCGCTGAAAACGAAAGGGCCTTTTGAAAATTAGCCGTTCGTTACCAGCGCAACTTGAGGGCGAATTGGAATTGCCGCGCGTCGTAGGCCGCCGTGGGTTGACCGGCAAAGCAATTTGAGCCCGCGGTGGGATCACAGAGTTGATTGACTGCCGCCACGTTGGTGCGGTTGAAAAGGTTGAAACCGTCGGCGATCAGATCGAGTTTGAGGCGTTCGCCGAAGGGGATCTGTTTCGATAGACGAAGATCAACCTGGAAGAAGCCTGGGCCAACGAAAGCGTTGCGGCCCAAGTTTCCGTCGCAGCCGAAAGGCGGAGTGAACGGGGGCAACGAAAATGTTGAGCCATTGTTAGCAAGACAAAGATCAGCTGGAGCGAAATGCGCGCCTGGAATAAAAGGAGAAGTCGTACCCCCGCTGGAGACTACGGAAGGGCGCGCTTGGGAGGCACCAAGATCCAAACGCGTATCCACTCCGGTGATGACGTTGAAGGGCCGACCGGAAGAAAGTTCGATGATTGGCGCCAGGGTGAAATCTCCGATGAAATGTTTCCAGGCATTGTCGCCGCCTTTGGCTGGCGCGGTCTGGAAAACGCCGCTGGTGACCCAGCGATGGCGCTGGTCATTGACGGAGTTTGATTTCTCCAAATTCGCAAAGCGGCTGTCTTGTGGTTCAAGCGTGGACTGCAAGTCCGTGCCATTGTCGATGGAGTGCGACCAGGTGTAGCTGGAAAGCAATTCGAAGCCCTTGGAAACGCGTTTTTGGACATTGACGGTTAACGCGTGGTACCAGGAGCTGGCGTCGGAAAGTTGCGCGTCAACGCTGTTGAACGGCACCGGAGCGCCGAAGCCGACCGGATAACCGGCCAGATGAGCGAGGGCCACTTCGTGGGCGTAACCGCCTGCGACCGCTGCAAAGGATGGGTTCGGTCCGGAGGGCCGGAAAAAGTTGAAGAAGGCGGGCGTGCTGACGAAGCCTACAGCGGCGGCTGGATTGCAGTTCGGCGCAGCAAAGCCTTGACCGAGCGCACCGGGTGCAATCATGAAAATACTTCCGGTGCTCGTATTTACGCAGGAATTGGGAGCACCGGAGGGAATAACGATAGTGCGGGGATCTTGGATGCCGAGACCGGCGGCTGCGGCGTTAAGGGCATTTTGATCCAGTAACTGGGGATCGGTGGAATTGACGTCCACTGGGCGATTCAAGTGGATGCCGCGGGTGTACTGATAGCCAACGCTGATTGTCCAAGAGCCTGCGAGCTGACGCTCAATGGTCAAGTTCCCTTGTTGCGCGTAGCCATATTTGAAATTCGCCGCAACCGGCAGAGTGAAGGGAAGAATCGGGAGCGGGAAACCGGCAGTCAAATAGTTTTGATTGGCAAACAGTGAGTTTGCGGCAGTCGGATTGAACCGTTGCTGGTTCGGAAGATAGGCGAGGCTCAACGGAGAGAATGCCGCGTCGGCGGAAGTGGTGTTCAGCACTCCTTGGAAGATTGAAGAACCGTTCAGGTTTGCTGGAGTATCGGAACCGGGTCCGCCGAAGGTTGCGCAATCCGGCGTGACGAGTCCGCAGGCAGAAGCGGTTCCTCCCGCGGAAAGCAACTGAACGGAGCGGCCACCATCAGCGGTGACGGAATCAAACGCAATCGCCAAAAGCGGATGGTCGTAGAACAAGCCGTAGCCCATGCGGATAACGGTTTTTCCATTGCCTGCGGGGTCCCAAGCAAGACCGAAGCGCGGGGCAACATTGTTGTAGTCACGCGGAATGCCTTCGACAACGCCCAAGGCTTTCTCCGCGGCGGCGTTTACCGCGGTGGCCGGCGTAAATAGAGGACTAATTTCCACGTCGTAGCGCACGCCATAGTTCAAGGTCAGCCTGCGATTTACGCGCCAAGAATCCTGCGCGAAAAAGCCAAACGGAAGATTATCGAAGGGTTGATTGGAATTTCCGATGCCCTGGATGTACGTCGTCGGAATTCCCAGGCCATACGCCTGTAAACCGGTCGCTCCGGGAAGACCCGCAAATGAAGGGCTAAAAGCGCTCGCAGGAATTCCGCCAAAATTAACGTCTCCGCCGAAATCCAGTTCAAAGATTTGCGCCCTTGCGGAACGCAACTGAATCAGGTTGACGTCCGCGCCAAACTTGAAAGTGTGGTTGCCCCAGATTTTCGCCACGGTATCTGTAAATTCGTTCCTGCGCTCGATGCGGTCCACGGTGGAGTATGGCTCGCGGCCAAAATAGGCGACGCCGGGAATATTGACGCCGATTTGATCGCCGCCGGGCAGTTGCGAGAAGCCGAAGTGCAGTCCGCGGCGGGCGAACTGGTAGCGGAACGTGTTTACCGACGAAGGACTAGTAACTGTATCGTGCTGGAAAGTTACGTTCAGGTCGCGCGATTGATTGTAGCCAGCGCGGCTGCCGGAGTTCTGGCCGAAGACCTGGTTTTGCGAGGTCGAGGGAAGTCCGGTAACCAGTGATGGCGAGACACCCACGCGAAGGAAGGAATGATTGTTGGCATTCCAGTTCTGATCCAGACGCAGCGACCAAAGACTGGTTTTTTCTGTTACCGGATAGTTGCCGCGAATCGAATTCAATCCGACATAAGAGGCTGGAAGCGGTGCGACATAAACTCCGGCAATAGAGCAAGTCGCGCCATTGTTGACCGGCTGTCCGCGGGGACAGTCCACCGGAAGCGGGAACTGCGCGCCGGGTCCCGGGTTTAGAAAGCCGCCTGTTAAGCCCGGCGCGACCACTCCCGGATCAAATTTGTTCACAGCGACGCTTGAAGCCGAGCCCATTAGAGCAGCGTACTGCGAAGCCAGTGCGATCTGTCCCTGTCCCAAAAGTTGCAGCACCGCCGCGGACTGATCCGACGTCAAGAGCAAGCCCGTTAGTCCACAGCCGCCGCAACTAAAAGGCGAGAGGCCGAAATTATTAATTCCGATGCTGGAAAAGCCGCTTTCTTCGCGTTGCGTGTACTCGTAGGAGCCGAAGACAAATGTTTTGTCCTTCTTAATCGGGCCGCCAATGGTGAGACCGGACTGAGTGCGCGTATAGGCTTGCTTTACCGGTTCAAGTTCGCCGGTTGCGGGATCAACCTGACCGGAAAAGGCATTGCGCGCCTGAAATGATTTGTTCCGGAAGTAGCCGAACACGTCGCCATGAAATTCGTTTCCGCCGTTCTTGGTAATGATATTGACGACACCGCCGGTGGCGCGCCCGTATTCCGCGTTGTAGTTGCTCAGAATCAGCTGAAATTCCTGCACAGCTTCCTGTGAAACAGTGGCGCGAATACCGTTGATCGAGTTGTCCACAGCATCGGCGCCGTCCACGGTGACCATATTCGAACGGGCGCGCGCGCCGCTGACGTTCAAACCACTATTCGGGGCGGGACCGATGGTGGGCGACACGTCGCGGGTGGTCTGGGAGTTCGTCAGCGTGAAATTAATGTAGTTCCGGCCGTTGATGGGCAGGTTGTCGATTCGGCTCTGATCAACTGTTTGCGATACTTCGGACTTGGAAGTTTCAACGACGACCGTTTTGGAGGTAACCGTGACTGTTTGTTGTACGCCGTGGAGTCCCAGCGTCAGATTAAAAACGGCGTCTTGACCGACCGTTATCATCAGGTCCTCGGCCGTAAAGTTGCTGAAGCCGGAGCCGCCATCCACCGTCATCGTGTAAGTGCCGGGCGCCAGGCTGACGAATGTATAGCGTCCGTTTTCGTCAGTGCTGGCGGTACGTTCCGCGCCAGTGGACTTGTTGACCAGCGTGACTTTGGCGGACTTCACGCCCAACCCCTGCGGGTCAGTTACCGCGCCGGAAAGGGTCGCAGTATTACTCTGCGCGGAGGAGTGAGCTGGATTCCCGAGAATCAGCACGAGCACAATCGACAACGCGAACACAAGCTGGTTGCGTTTCATCACTGCCTCCGAATTTTTAAACTAGCGAAGCGCCGCTACCCCTAGCGGTCGCGAGGCACAGCCCCGCTTAAGAACTGTTAAATCATTGGCTACTCGGCTTTTACTTGATGCTACCGTACATTGCAACTGCAAACTGCCCGGATTAGTAAGCCTGCGCACTGTCAGTCAAGTCCATCCAAGAGGATCGCGAGCAACATTACGACACATCGCCGGTAAATTTCCTTTGTTGGCGACTAATAGACTGCAGCTTATTTCTTGAATCGCAAGTTACCCGTGCAGGAATACTTTGTTCAAGCGTCAAAAGGCTCGTGACGTGGAATGCCGTGCCCGTCGCGGGCGCGGATATCAACTCGAAATCTTGGTGATTGCGAACCGTTGCCGAGCTGATGAGTTCAGGAAAGACGGCGGGATAAACCCGCCGCGACATTCAGGAGTGAAAGGGCGCGCGCGAACCTTATCCGTGGGGGCGTAAAGCCTCGCTCTGCCGGGCGGGGATATAAGCCCCGGTTAAATTGTTAAAGCGGCTTCTTTTGCTGCTCGATGTACGCCTTGAGGATGCCAATCGGAGCACCGGGAGTCCTGGGCAAAGCAATTCACGATGTTGGTTGGTCTACCTTCCTCAATATGCTTGCCTACAAAGCTGAGAACGCTGGTCGGAAGCTGCTAAAGATAGACCCGAAGGATAGCAGTCAGGAATGCCCCAACTGTCACGCTATCGCAAAGAAAGCCCTGTCGAAACGAGTGCATCGTTGCGATTGCGGTCTAACCATAGGACGCGACCATGCGGCGGCACTCCTAATCTTTGGGGCGTGGACTACGCCTGCAAGCGCAAACAGCGGGGCAGCTAGCCCCTGTGTGCTTGAGAAGCCCCTCCGTTCAGGGTCCCGTCAGGGAGGGGAGGATGTCACAAGTGCTTTTGGACCAGCTTGCGGAGTTTGTCGCGATCATCGCTCTTCATGTGCACGAACTCGACTCCGTTGCCATCTGGTCCGGCGTTGCGAACCACGGCCGTAAAGTGAATCTTGCGCAGGCCGGAGCGAACTTCCAACTGAATGGTGTCTCCGATGTTCAGCTTCTTAAGGGATTCAAGATAAGCTCCGCCGAGGCTGATGGTTCTGACGCGGGTCATGGCCGATTGGCCGCCTTCGATATGCGCGCGCAGCGGCGATTCCAGCGGGATACGGGCGTAGCGCCGAGGAACCACAAAAGTTACACCGGTCTGCGAACTGTGTTCGTAGGCAGAGCGGACTTGCGTGGAGGCCGGGCGATCTTCCAGGAGAGCCAGGGCATCGGCGGCCACGGCGCGTACTCCGGCCGGTTCGGCGTACGCCAGACCATCGCGCTTTTCGCAGATCTGTCGAAAAAGTCTTGCCGCCTCGGTTATGCGCATGCGAGCTAACGCCTCGATAGACTTGATGCGAACGTATTGATCGCGAAGCGTTTCGTGTCCGCCTGCAGCAATGTCCATCAACTGCGGAACGGCGGAAAGCTCCTGAGCCAGACCAATGTGGTCAATCATCATTGGAACAACCAGGGAATGCGCATCGCTGAGCAACTCGGAAAAAATGAACGCCGCCGAGCGCGCGGATGTTGCATTGGCCGGGCGAGAGATTTCGCTGACCGCCAAATCCTGCAGATTCCATTCCCAACTTGCCAGAGCCCGTGGCAACGCGCGCAGCAACCTTTCCGGATCGGATGCCGCGAGCAATTTAATCGCGGCGCTGACCCGCTGCCTGCGCGCTTCATACAGCCTTGTTTCAAGGAGATTCAGCACTGGCACGCCGATGGTCCTAAGCAAGCGAGCCATCGCAGGTAGTAGCTCCGAATTGCCAGGATCGGCAATCAGCAAGGTCAAACGATCCAGCAGTCTTTCCGGATCGCGCACCAACAGCCGGGGCAGCGCCGGATCCAGCGCGCGATTTGCCAGAGCAGCGTCTACCAGAAGCGAAAAGCGGTCCTGCGCGATCAGCCGGAGCGCCAGCGCGTGCATGTGTTCGAATTGACTTTCCCGGGGCGGCTTTTCCAGACCTGACAGGATGCCTTCGAGACCTGAATAATCGCCGCGCGTGACCGCAATGCGTCCCAGCACTTCCAGAAAAGCCGAAAGCAGCGCCGCGGTTTCGGGAACCGCTTCATGCTCGAGCGCTTTGAGCGCGCAACGGTTGAGCTCTTCAGGCACCTGATTCGGCCAGAGTGATTCGATGACCGGCGAAAGTTCTTTCAAGCCTGCGGCCACCTTGCGGCGCGCCGCTCGATCAGAGGTTTCCAGGCGGCGCGAGTAGTTCAAAAGGATGTTTCGTGCTTCGCGGCGCGGAGCGTCGGCACCGGCATCGGCAAGTTGAACCAGCGCAGAGCGGATGGCAGTGACCGGAACGCACCAGACTTCAGGTCCGCGGAGAACCGCAGATTTTTCGCGCGGCGGAAGCTCGATCCAGAACCGTTCGCTCATTTTTTCGTAGTGTGCGTCGTCCGCCCAGATAGAGGCCAACGAAGATAAATGCTGCGAGGAGTGCGGACCTTTATAGCCGCCCGCGGAAACCATTACTTTGCCAAGTTCGCGGAGATTTTTGCCGAACTCCTGCGGATTGAGGTTGCCTTGGGTCAGTTCGGCGCTGAGCGATTCCAGGATGATCCGCTCCGAGAGCCGCACCAGGTACGGTTGCGGGTTTTCCGCGTCCTGCGGGCTGTGTTGAGAAATAGTGTTGAGCAGCAGATGAACTGTTTCACGGCTGGACTCCGCAAGCGCGCCGTGGATGGCGCGTGCCGCTTCCTCTGGAGAAAGGCCGCGCGCGCTTTCCAGGGGCGGCGTGAGCCGGGCAATCAGCCGCAATACATCAGAAAGATTTTCCGCGGTCGGCGCAGTGATAGGAGCGTCGGCGTCTTCGCTCACGGAATTTCCCCCGAAAGCAACCAGCGCCGCGATCAGGCTTGTCAGCACTGTGTTTACTTTGCGATCGGTTTGCGCGTTCACCAGGATACCTTCCACACCGTATTCCAGCAGCTTCGCGTTCCACCACGAATTGCGTTTGTTGGGAAGCGGGTCTCTTGATTTTAGCAACGCCGCGCGGATGAGTTGGGTGAGCGTGTCGAGTTCGCCTACATGAAATTGCCGGAGGACAACTAACGTTTGGATTCCAGCAAGCTGGAAATCGCTGGCGAGATGCCGCAGTTCGCCTTTGGGATCGGGAAGCGGAGCTTCGTTGAGCTTGGGTACTACCAATGCGTCGCGCTCGACGCGAATTTCCAGTCCGGCCATTTTTTTTACGAGCTGCTGCAGAGAATCGTAAGTGGCTTCCAAACTCTGCAGATTCTTCGGGTGGCTATGGTGATATAAGCGTCGAGTATTGAGCAGAATCTGAAAATCTCTCAACGCTCGATGAACTTCGTGAATTCCCGCGCCGCGTTCGGATGCCGCAGGGTTCGCAACTTCGGAAGGTGGCGCCGGCGATCCGGTTTTCTCCCCGCCCACGGGATTGGGCGGTGGCTGGGTAGCACCCGCCACTTCAAATAACTTCCGATTTCGGAAAAGGCTCATTGAGTGCTCATCGCGCCAGACTCGTCACAATTTCCTGAAAGCCTGCTGGACGGCTCATTACTTGGGGAGGCAGGGACCGCCCCAAGGAAGTAAGCGCACGTCAGTGGCCTGTAGAAACAGCCGTAAGTGGCAGAAAATAAAAGAGTAACATTGTAGTACTAAAACTACTGTCCGGGACTACGGGTGAAAATGTTACGTTGCACTCCCGCTGCTACCGAATGCGCTGCAAGCTCGGAGATATGTTCACCGTCCCGCCTTCGCTTGCCTGAACTGCGTTGCGCGAAGCCCTATAACCCTCCAACTTCAGGGCTATATTATGAATGCCCGAGTTAATTTCGACTCTTGCGGGCGTCCGTTGACCAGTAGAAGCGCCATCCACCCAGATTTCGGCACCCGCAGGTGTTGAATCCACCTGTGCCCAAGCCACGTGACCGTTCTTCTGGTGAAGCGCGGCTTCGATTTTTGCTTGGCCGTCGTCGCCGACCTGCACAGAGCCGGAGTAGGCGTCATAGCCTGGAAAGCGCAGAACTACATTGTATTTGCCGGGCTTCAGCGGCAGGGTCATCGGAGTCTGGCCGGATTGCTTGTCGCCGTTGATGAAGATATCGGCTCCCGGAGGGTCGGACGTGACCGACAAACCTTGCGCGGGTGGCTGCGCTTGAGCGGGCTGCTGCCTTGAAGGATCGCTGGACGAAGCGGTGTTGGCGGTGTCATCGAATTGGATGTCATCAATGACTTGAATTCCCACCGGCGCGCTTCGCAGAAACTTGAGAAGTTCGGAGTGCTCTGCAGGCCGCAATTTGCCCGAGAGCCTCAGTGTCATGCCAGAACCCTTGACGGAAAGCCGATCGCGCAAGTGCCTTTCTGTTGCGATTTGCAGAATTTGATCTTTGTACTCGGCAACGGCCGGAGAAAGCGAATTGGTCGTGACAACTGCTGGACGCGAAGCCGTACGCTCTGCGGACTTGCCGGATAACGGCGTTGGATTCGCCATCGGATTCGCGGCCAGTGGTATTTCTGCCGAAATATTTGAAGGTGGCGCAGAGTCCGTCGTCGTACTCACCGTGGCGTTCGAGGCGGCGGGGTCGGAAGCTCCCTGAGTTTGCGGCACTTCGGAACCCGAGCTGTATCCACGATTTTGCTGGCGTGCAGCCTGAAAAATGGGGCGAATTCTTTGCGCACCGAAGACGATCACCGCTAACAACAAAATCGCGGCGAGCACGGTTGCGAATACGTTACTTTTCTCTGGCTCAGGAGCAGATGCAATGGTTCCGGTGCGACGGACGACCGGAGTCTGGGTTGGGCTGGACGCGCGGGAAGCGAGGGCGCGCGAGGCGGACGCGACTTCTACGCTGTCCAGATAGCCGCCCTGCGACTGGTTATTTTGCGGCGCGTTAACTGCCGGAAGTGTGGCGTTGGGATTCGAGAATGAAGAAAGAGATCGGTAGTTGCGCAAGTCCTCGAACAGTTCGCGGCAACTCTGGTAACGCGCAGCGGGCTCTTTCGAGAGCGATTTCATAATGATGTCGTTCAGCCCCGGATGGATGGAGGAATCGATGTCGCGCGGGGCGGTGGGCTCTTCATTGAGAATTTTATAGATGACGGTGGTGATGTTCTGCCCGGGAAAGGGCTTTTCGCCGGTGACCATTTCGTAGAGCACGACGCCGAGAGAAAAGATGTCGCTGCGGCCGTCCACTACTTTGCCTTTGATCTGTTCAGGCGACATGTAACTGGGAGTGCCGACGACATGGGCCGTCTGCTGGACGGTGCCGAATTGCAGAATTTTTGCGGTGCCGAAGTCGGTGACCTTTACGGTGTCGTCGGGCGTCAACATCAAGTTGGCAGGCTTGATGTCGCGGTGAACGATGTTACGGTCGTGCGCGAACTGCAGAGCGCGGCAGGTTTGCTCCATGATGCGGAGCACTCGGGGAACAGGGAACATCTGGCCTGCGTCCAGAAGATTTTGCAGACTTTTGCCCTCGACCAGTTCCATGGTGATGAAGAAGAGCCCGTCTTCTTCGCCGGCGTCAAACACAACCACGATATTGGGATGAGTGAGAAGTCCGGCGGCGCGAGCCTCGGTCTGGAATTTGGTGAGCAGTTCGGCGCGGGTCAGGCCAGTACCTTCTTCAGAGAGGAGAAGGGTTTTTACAGCGACCGCGCGACCGATTACGGGGTCGGTTGCGTGATAGACCACACCCATAGCGCCACGGCCCAGTTCGCCGGAAATTTCGTAACGTCCCGCTTTGGTGAGTGTTGGCATCACGTTCAAGCGCAGCTGCGAAAATACCTGCTTATGAGCATTTTTCGACCGGACACGAGTGATTGGCCGTGTTTCGGGCTGCGACTATCGGCAACCTACACCCCTGCGCCTGCTTTGAAGCTACCGGGCAAATTTTCATGGGGTCAATCCGTCTACGGTACTACTGTATCGGACTTGCCAAGTAGGACACCCGAAGCACACGAGACGCGTGCTCCGGCGAAGTTGAATCAGCTGTCCACATGCTTTTCCAAAGGAACTTTTCCCGCTGACGATCGATAGACAAAGATGAAATACCCAGTGACGAGAAATACGCCCAGAATCCACCAGACTAATCCGATTGTCAGTCCGTACCTAGCTGCTTGCGTGTTTTCAATCGTCAGCGAATATGCGGCATTGCGCGCGGGAAGGACCATGGGGAAAATTCCAAAGACGGCGCTGAGGAGCATTCCAGCCAGATAGCATCCTGCGGCTACGAAGCTGTTCCATTCGTAGCCACGGGCCATCGCCCAACGTACCCCAGCCAAGCCTGCAATTGCGATAAGCGGGAAGACGTAGCCCCAGGGCGCGCTGCGAAAATGCTGTGCAATCGCCGGCTGAACGCGAAAACTCGTGATCGTTACAGCGATGGTTAACGCAGCGACTAGCCACCAAGCTAGCCGCGCGATGCGGAGAGAGCGATCATGCACTGCGCCGGTCGTTTTCACCACAAGCCAAAGGGCGCCGTGAACGATCAGCGCCGCGAGGGCCAGCAATCCGATCAGAAGGGTGTACCAATCCAGGATGCCGGTTTCGGTTCCTATCTGAAAGTCAGTCCACAGCGGTTCGAAGAAGTAGCCCGAAGCGTCGAGAGGAACGCCGCGAATGACATTGCCGAGGGCCGCTCCGAAAAAAACGCACAGTAACAAACTTGAGGCGCAAAAAAGAAAGTCCCACACCGGATCCCATACTTCGCTGTGGATGTGGTCACGAAACTCGATAGCGATACCACGCAAGATAAGCAGCCAAAGCACGATCATCAAAGGCAAGTAGAAACCAGAGAAGCCGCTGGCATACAAAGCCGGAAACGCGAAATACAACACGCCGCCAGTCGCAATCAGCCAAACTTCATTTCCATTCCAAACCGGCGCGATACTGGAAAAAACCTGTTTTCTTTCTTCGTCTGACCGTGCGACTACAAGGTGAATAGCGCCGGCTCCGAGATCGAAACCATCGAGCAGCACGTAAACCGCAATCATCAGTGCTACGAGCCAGAACCAAAGTGTTCCCATTGTCCGTTTCCTAATCGTCCGAGTCCGCCAGAGCCGGTCCGGGCAGATGGCCGGTATGTTCGGGGCCAAGCTCGACTTCACGCCAGCTAAGAAAAAGCCAAAGAATTGCGAGCACCGAATACATCCCCATAAAACCGATCAGCGTAAACCACACACTTCCGGCGCTCACGCGAGGAGATGAGCCTTGTGTCGTGCGCATCAGTCCGTAAATCAGCCAGGGTTGCCGGCCGATTTCCGCCGTAATCCACCCAGCGGTGTTGGCAATGTACGGCAGCGGCACACTGAGCATCAACAACCACAGCATCCAGCGCGATTTGAAAAGTTTTCCCCGCCAAAGCTGCAGAGCCGCCAGACCCATCACGGCGATGAAAATCGTCCCTAGCCCGACCATGATGTGATAGCTGTAGTAGAGCATTTCAATTCGGTCCGGCCACAGATCTTGAGGAAAATCGTTAAGTCCCTGAATGTTCGCTTTCCATTTTTGATAGGTCAGAAAACTCAGCATGCGGGGAATTTCCAGTGGATTATCGAGCTTGCGTTGATCCACGTCGGGTTGGCCCAGAATGGCCAGCGGAGCTCCTTGCTCTGACTGGAAAAGTCCCTCCATTGCGGCCAGCGTTACCGGTTGTTGCGTCGCCACCAATTTGCCTTGCGCATCGCCGGTTGGATAAAGCTGCAGCACCGCGGCCACCACGCCCACAAGCACACCACCCTTTACGAATGTGCGGCCGTACATTTCATCGCGGCGAGTGAGCAGATAGAACGCGCCGACCGCAGCCATTACGAAGCAGCCGGTTTGTACTGCGCCAAGCATGGTATGTGCGTATTGCCAGAGCGCCCATTTGTTCAGCAGCAATCCCCAGAAACTTGCCAGCTCAATTCGGCCATTTGCGCCCACGTGATATGCGACGGGATGCTGCATCCACGCGTCGGTGGCGACGATAAAATATCCGCTCAACCACGAGCCCAGCCACACGAGAAAGGCGGACCACCAATGCCCGATGCGGCCCAGTTTTTGCTCGCCAAACAGAAATACGCCAAGGAAACTGGATTCCAGGAAAAAAGAAAACACGCCTTCCATGGCCAGCGTTTGCCCAATAACGCCGCCGGCGGATTTCGAAAACTCCGCCCAATTGGTGCCGAACTGAAATTCCATGGGAATTCCGGTCACCACGCCCATGGCAAAATTGATGCCAAAAATTTTCCCCCAAAACCTTGCCGCGCGATTGTAGTGGTCGTCGCCTGTGCGAAGCGCCTTAGTCTTCAGATAAACCAGCAACAGAGCCAGGCCCATCGTCAATTGCGGAAAAATATAGTGAAAGGTGATCGTGAATGCGAAGTGCAGGCGATGAGCGTCAACAGCGTGTTGCATTGTAAGCCTTTAAAGCGGAATCGCCTCAGCGAGGCACTGCGGCGCACACGAATTCGCGGAGGACTCCCGCATGCGAGAGCCTCCAACATAAGCTTTGCAAGCAATTCCCTGCAAGTTGAATGATTGCGAAGAATGCTCACGACTTGACGAAGTTTAGTTGGCGGCAGGGTTGCAGGGTAATGACTGAAAATGGTGGGGCTTGCGGAGGCTCGAACTCCCGACCTACGGTTTAGGAATTTGATTGATATTCCCCATCGTGTTTGTTTTCAATCCGTTCAGTTTGGTCAAAGCCCTGCTCTTCTGGGCTCGTTCGGGCGCGGAATTTGCAACGCAATTTGCAACAAAATCCATTTGATTTCCGGTAAGGCGACGATACGGTGCCTGGACAGATGCCAGAGAAGACTCAAATCGTACGAACGTCAATCGATTTGGCATAGAATCTTGGAGACTTGAATTTGACCGATGAACGGCCCTCGATGTGCTTTGACGAGGCCAATTAGTTGTCGGTTGGGTTTACTGCCTTGAAAACACCCGCCCCTGCGGCACCACCAACAAAATCCGCTACAAGGTAAATCCAGATATTCGGCCAGGGAGACAGCCCCATATAGGAGATGCCCACGGCCACCGCTGGGTTGAACGCTCCGCCCGAAATGTTGCCAACGGAAAACGCCCCCACCAGAACCGTGAAGCCGATGGCCAGCCCGTAAAAGGAATTGCCGGATGTACCCTTGGCCGTAGCAGTGTTCAGCACAACGTAAACAAGCGCAAAGGTGAAAAGAAACTCTGCAAGAAGTGCCGGTAGTGTCGCCGGCTGAAGCGGTGTAACAGCAGCCCCTCCCTTCAAAAACTTGACTGCGAAGGCCGCCACCAGAGCCCCTACAGTCTGAGAAATCATGTACGGCGCTACATCTTTGGCCTCGCACTTCCCGCGTAGCCAAACGCCCAGCGTAACAGCCGGATTGAAGTGCCCTCCGGAAATATGCCCGCCAGCAAAAATCATTACCATTAGCGCCGAGCCTATCGCTAACGGGGCTAACGCCCCTGCACCGTTGCCAATTACTGTGCACCCAACCGTGAGGACAAGGAAAAAGGTCCCGATAAATTCAGCGATATATTTGTTCATGACTTACGCTCCTTTGCTTCTCGATTGAAGGCGTCCCGTGACGAGCTAGAGTGCGGCGAGTTGCGACCGCATATCCCTGTCAAGAGAGACAGTGTTCCGCATGGCGAACCGCCGGTACCCTGAGACCATGAGTCCGCGCCCTTGTGCTGAAATGATGAAATCTGGATTCTTGAGAGTTCTTTTCGCAATCGTCGGCATTGGCGCGCTTGGCTGGTTGCCACACACTGCTTTTGCCCAGCATGGTGGTCATGGTGGCGGAGGAGGATTTCACGGCGGCGGTGGAGGCGGATTCCGCGGTGGCGCGATGGGAGGTTTCCATGGTGGCGGCGGAGGTCACTATGGCTACAGCGGCCGACATTCCTACGTCAGTTACCATGGAGGTGGCTACTACGGAGGACACGGTGGTTATGGTTGGCACCGGGGCTATGGATGGCACGGCGGATATTGGGGCTATCCACACTACGGTTACGGATGGGGATTGGGTTTTGGCTTTGGGTGGCCGTATTATTGGGGTTGGGGATACCCGTATAGCTACGGCTACAGCCCTTGGAATTACGCTCCCTACCCTTACTACTACCCGTATTATTGTCCTCCGGGATACACATGTCCTCCCAACGGGAACGATGACCCTCCGCCTCCGAATCACAGCTCAAAATCCGGGAGCAACCCAGCAAAACCTTGGAGACCGCCGGTGAGCACTCCAAACACGAAGTACACGACCACTAATGTCGCTGCCCTTACATCGCGTGGTCCGATTCTCTCAACTGACCGGATAACCACCACGCCGAGCAACTACCAAGTCGCACACTCCGCCACGCGGCAAAACCCGCCGGTCCGCCATGAAGTGCAGAGTGCGAAGCGAGCCTTGCGCGAGATGCCACCGTTTGCACGGGAGAGGGAAATCGAGACCGGTCGGTACAGCCACTTTTCGCCTGAGGAGCGGGAGCTTCTGAGAAGCATAAACTGACGACGGGCGATTTGTGCCACGAACCTCACGGTGGTGGGCGAGTGTGAATTTGCGCTAACATGCAGCGACTCTGCAACGAATTTCAAAAATCAGCTAAAAAACGGGCTGGTTCGGCGCTTGAACTTTCGAAGGGTCGGGACGTGCAAGATGGGCCGCGCTGGCGCTTGCCTTGAGAGGAGAAGCAATCCGAGCCGAGCATCTTACCGATGATTTGGCTAGGCGCTATCCGCAGGATACCGTCGTAAGGTTTAACTACGAGCCGACACTTCGTGCCCAACTCGCCCTTTTCAAGAATGATTCTTCGACGGCTATAGAAGCTCTCAAGGTCGCAACTCCCTATGAATTAGGTCTACCGGCAGCGGGAGCTTTTGTGCCCGCCCTATATCCCGTCTATGTGCGCGGCACGCGTATCTCTCCGCTCAAATGGGCAGAGAAGCTGCAGTGGAATTTTAAAAAATCATCCATTGGCGAGGCGTAGTCGTTAATGAGCCCATCGGTGCCCTCGCGCATCTCGGTCTTGCCCGTGCGCATGTTCTGCAGGGCGACAACGCAAAAGCTCGCGCTGCCTATCAGGATTTCCTCGCGCTCTGGAAAGACGCCGACCCAGACATTCCCGTTCTCATCGCTGCCAAGATTGGAGTACGCAAAGGTGAAATAGGCACCTGGATGTGAACTTTATTGATGGAAGAGGACCGAATACTGGGTGGTTCGAAAAGGAAGCAAAAGCTCGAAGGCATTGTCGGCAAGAGAAAGGACAGTTTGTACGAACCGGGCAGAAGGACCGGCGCGTGGATAAAGCATCGTGTGAATCGTGGACAGGAGTTCGTCGTCGGCGGTTATTTTCCCGGTCCGCATGGGTTCGATTCCCTCATCGTCGGCTATTACGACGCTGACAGACTGGTGTATGTCGCGAGAACTCGAAATGGTTTTGTTCCTGCCTCCCGGAGACACGTTTTCTCAAAATTGAAGCTGCTGGTCACGGAAAAGTGTCCGTTTGGAAACTTACCGGACAAGCGAAACCCGGGCACGGAGTGGCCGAAACCGGAAGTCGTTGTGGAAATTGAGTTCCTGGAGTGGACGGAGGCTGACCGGTTGCGTCATGCAACTTTTGTCCGACTTCGCGACGATAAACTAGCGCGTGAGGTCATCAAAGAGACTGCTATTGGGCAGGGTAATGGATGGACACCCTTACGATTCGCCGGGAACAAATCAAACCAAGCCAACTAGCTTGACACATAAACATCTTGATTTCGAAAGGATAGGGCACCATAATTCGCCACCGCTAAGGCAAAACAGAAGTCGGGGCCGAGGTGAGACCAAGGAGAATTTCACATGAAACGTTTCCTGTTCGTGCTCTCGTTTCTTATTATTGCCTCTATTGCCGCTGGCCAACTGTTGGCCCAAGACAATCCCTTTGTGGGTACCTGGAAGCTCGACGTTGCAAAATCGAAAGCCGAACCTGGACCGGTAGCGAAGAGTCAGACGAGGACGGTCGTAGCGGAAGGTGAAGGCGCGAAGTATGGTTTTGAGGGAGTCAGGGCTGATGGAACGCCAACCTCATACGGCTTTACGGTCAACTATGACGGCAAAGATTATCCGGTCACCGGTACGGGAATGCCCGGCGGGGCCGACACCGTCGCCATCAAACGTGTTGGCACGCACAAAGCTGAAGCAACATTGAAAAAGGGTGGGAAAGAAGTCGGGAAATCCGAAGCAGAAGTCTCAAAGGACGGAAAGACGACAACGGTCAGCTCAAAGGGAGTGACACCGGACGGCAAGGCGTACAGCATTTACTCGGTTTACAGTAAGCAGTAACTATAAAAACGTTAGCCCCAGTCGCTCTCAAAATTTTCAAAAGCAAAGTTGCGAAGGGCTAGCTACACCTCGCCGCCCTCGTCACCATGCTGATACCACTGCATACGACGCAATCGTCGTAGCAAGTAAACAAACTACGGGCTTCTGGGGAAACTGCGTCGTGTTAGAAACAATAATCCAAGTACCGTCGAAAGGACTTTGGGCGAGTGACCCTACAGGCGACAAAAGAAGGATGGCCAAGAGTATCTTCATACAAGATATATTCCGTGGGGTTCGACGGACATATTCTACGGCAAGTGCCTGGATAAGCCCGCGCATCGCGCATAATATCTCTTCCCGAGATTGGTGACCGTGAATTTAAGCGACGCGAGCACGGCCAGCGCGTTCAGGGCGCTAGTGGAACAGGATGGATTTGCCGTCGTTCATGCGTGTCTGGACGAATCCACCGTGCAACTCCTTAGCGAACAATTTGACGACGCCCGGTCTCCGGAAAGAAATCTCCTATCCATGCCAAGCGTTCGGGCGCTCGCAATGTCGAAGCCCGTTTGAAATCATGGAGACAGTGCTTGGCCCAGAATGCTTCGCGGTTAGGGGAATTTTCTTTAACAAAACACGCAGCTCAAATTGGAAAGTCGTGTGGCACCAGGATTTGACAATCGCCGTCCGCGAACGAACGGAGATTAGTGGATTCGGTCCGTGGACGATGAAGGCCGGAGTTCTACATGTGCAACCTCCACCGGAAATTATGAACGGTATTCTCGCAATCAGGCTGCATCTGGACGAAAGCGGAGTTGACAACGGGCCATTGCGCGTAATCGCTGGCTCGCATCGTGAAGGGCGACTCTCCAAAGAACAAATTGGAATCGTGGACAAGGAGAATGCTGTAACCTGCACTGTGCGCAGCGGTGGAGCACTAATCAGGAATCAGAGCAGGGTTGCGACCAAATTGAACGGATTGAAAACAAACACGTCGGGGAACAGGATGCAACGATAGTTTGACCGGTCTAAATTACCTCGGTACAGGTTGAACGTAACTTCTACGGCCATGACGCTTGGAACTGGCAGGCCTTTCTTTCTCGCTGGAGCAAATTTCTAGCGAGAGACCTCATCAGTAGCATTCTTGTCCAGCTCAGGGCTCACTGGCCGTATTATCTTCGACTGTTGGACTGTCCCATCGGCCCCGATGAGGACCTTGAGAACCACAGTTCCGTGGAATTTCTTTTTCGTTTTGCCTGCCGTCCCGCCTTTTGAATTGCTGGCTGCTGCGCTCTGACCAGATTTTGGGTCAGATTCTTTTTCATGCAGCGGTGACGGCGCGACAATGTCATCGGTACCAACTAGGTAGATTTTTGCTTGCAGTGCGGTCCGTCTCAGTGCCTCTGCTTGCTCAACTTCCGAAATTGCGCTCTGAAGGCCGTTGGCGACCTACCGCCGGGCGCGTTCTGACCGCGCAGACCGTACCTCATTGCAAGCCAAGCTTTTGGGGAGTAGGCTCTCTGCAGGCTTACCTCCCCCATCTTCCTCAGTGCGATTCCGTAAGCGGGACGCCATCTCCGGAGCTATCGGAAGCCGACCAGGAGAGGTGGACATTATGTCAACGAAGAACAAGCACATTGTTCGCCGCCTGTACGAAGAAGTCTGGAATGAACGGAAGCTCGACGTGGTAGACGAACTGATTTCCCCCAGCCATGCTCTCCACGACCCCAACGTATCTGGCTCACAGATAGGGCCGGACGCCTACAAACAGCAGGTTGCCCGGTTCACCACGGCTTTTCCCGATCTGCATTTCGCCATTGAAGACATTTTTTCCGAAAAAGACAAGCTGGTAGTCTCCTGGATGATTTCCGGCACTCACAAAGGCGAATACGAAGGAATTCCTCCCACCGATAAGGAAATTTCCGTGGATGGAATCACGATCAATTACCTCGCCAACGGAAAGATCCTGGACTCATACGTAAGCTGGGATGCTCTGGGCTTGATGCGGCAACTCGGCCACGCTCCTCCCCTCGGAAAAACGATTGTGGCGGGAGGCGCTCATGGCCTTAAAGCCAACACCATCAGCACAGACGGCGTAATCGTCATCTATCTCAGCGGCGCTATCCTCTTTCGCGAAGCGTCAGCGTCTCTGCGCATGTTTGTGAAAGACCTGCTGAACAAATCTCGGCACATCGTGCTCGACCTCGGGGAGGTCACTCATATCGACAGCGGGGGCTTGGGTAGTTTAGTGGCGTTGTACGTTTCGGCCCGGCGGTCCGGCGGCAACATCAAGTTCGCCAACCTGGGAACTCATGCAAATGAGGTGGTACGGATTACAAAGCTCGTAACCGTCTTTGAGGTATTCGACAAGACGGAAGACGCGGTGAAATCTTTCAAGAGAGCCGCCACTGCCAGCTGACCCATCCCATGCACTTTGTTCCATGCTTTGCGAAAGACTATGAGTGCCAGAACGGCTCGTTCAACAACCAGGGTCGCGAGCTATCGCACCTCGTTCAGGAAAGAGCAACGATGCCCAATTATTCGCTCAATCACGCACGCTCCGGATCAGACAGTCTATCAGCCTCGATTTCTCCAATGTGGTTTCGACCTCGCCGCTCCGGCCGTTCCAATCTTATCTCGGAGTGACTTTCATTAGGTTTCGCGGGCCGAAGGCCCTAAATGACAACTCGGGTCAAGGAGCCGACATTGATACAATCAAGCGGGAGGATGCCCCTCGTTTAGTTGAAACTTGAGAGAAGCAGCGGCTCTCGCCCGAACTCGGATAGAGTTCGGGTTGAGAATCCCTTTTTAGAAGAAGTTCCGACGCATCAAAGGCTATCAAGAAATCCTGTTGCTGAAGGAACGCCTGAATCCGTCGCGCATTCAGCAGAAGGAGGTCAGGACAGAGAAGTTGCTTGAACTTTGTTGCTAGGAAGGCTTACAGTGCCGAACATCGAGAGTAGCTGCAATCAACTAAAACTCGGACATCCTCCAGCCGAACACTCAGAAGCCGTCGAACATATTCAAAATTTGCGCGAGACAACCGTTGCTCCCCACGACTCAGGGTTTACGTCCCGAGCATGCTGCGAAAACAACCAACGATGGCCCTCGAGGTCTGTGGCGCCGTACTGTTTTTCTCCATAGATGGTTTCGTGAAGCTCTTCCCAGATCGTCCCGCCCTCACGTTTCGTTTTCGCGTAATGCGCCTCAACATCCGCCACCATAATTGTCAGCATTTGCGTTCCATATCCGGCATGATATACGCGTCGCCCAAGTACATCTGGATGCCACTTACCGGCTGACCATGGCGGTAGTACTCGGCAAATCCGAATACCTGCGTGAGCCACTTACAGGCTTCTGGCTTCTGCCACGTTGCGGTATACAAGATGCGGAAGCATGATCGCAGTAGGCACCGAGCGGTTATTCATTGCGGTAGTATCCTGCGAATCTGCACTCACGTTCAAGGCGATGCCCGATTGTTCCTTCCTGCTGCCCACTCGAAAAGAGTCGATGTCCGGTTACGCGACGCAGGGTCGAGAGCGAGTCTCAGCCGATTAGTTACGTGCTTCGGGCACCCAGTCTCACACGCGACCCTAGGCTCACCCAGGCACTATCTCTGCTCTCTCTAACTTCTCATCGGTCTTGACGATGGAGAGGAGCCTTATAGAAATACTCACTTGGTCTTCTTTTTTAAGTTGGCCGCTTGAGGCCCCCTTGGGCCCTGTACGATCTCGAATTCGACTAAGTCTTCTTTCGCCAAGGTCCGATACCCTTTGCCTAGAATTGCCGAGTAATGAACGAAAACGTCCGGACCATCATCTCGCCCTATAAAGCCATATCCCTTCGCATTGTTAAACCATTTCACTTTGCCAATCATCTTGCGCTGCTCCTTAGGATCGTCCTAGGCCTTGCAGGGGAGATACAAATTGGGGGAATGCCGCGTAAGCCCTTGCGGTGATTCCTTTGTCGCGCGGACCGACTCAAGTCCGATAGATTTTCGAGGAGTCTGATTTGAACACTGTCATGGCGAACTGCGCGATGTCGTTGCCCCAGAGCAAAGATCGGCTAGGAACAACCGATATGGCAGGCGGGCAGTCAATGCGACTCATAACCGGATTTCTGGCCCGCCCCCATGCGTGACGGCAACCATTGCTTGCCTTGCCCCATCGAAAGACCGAGTTTGTTCTTGCCGGTGTAAGATAGTGCGATATGCAGGATCTTCTTATTCGCCGGGCGGTTACCTGCGAACAAAAGGAGCTTGAGGACTTGCAGCTGCGGGCGTCCCTTACCAATGCTGGTGACCGTGACGCTTTGCTGGCCCATCCTGATGTCATCGAATTACCGCTCACACAAATCGCCGCTGGCGGGGTATTTGTGGCGGAATGGAACGGAACAATTGCCGGATTTGCAGCTGTGGAGCCTAGAGGAGACGGAGAGAGCGAACTTGACGCATTGTTCGTCGACCAGCTATGGGCTTACCATAGGCACGCCCGATCTGATGCAATGACGGTCCGGCTTTCCAACGCCGCCAAATCTCGGTTCGCTGCGTGAGAGAAAGTCTCGACCGCTTCCCTTGACTCATAAACACCATCCTTAAACAGAAAAGGTTTATTAGATGGTGTTGCATCGACTTATCGCGTGCACCGCGCAAACCGTTCTTATAATGTGTGGAATCTTTGACGCGAAAGCTGGCCGGGAACTTGCCCGGTTTTCCGACTAAAATCGGGCGTTACATTGACAATGCGTTTCTGTAAGCCACCATTGAGGTCCATGCAACGATCTTAGCGACGAGTGTTCCATACCGCAGAGATGTTGATATAACTATCGGCCATAGCGGCCCATCAATTCGGCTTGCCCGAGGATATGGCCTTTCAGGGCGCGTTCGACGTCGGTCTTGGTCGCTCCGGCTTTGAGATTCGTCTTTGCATCGAGCGCATAGAGTTTGAAAAAATAACGATGCGGCTTGCCAGGCGGAGGACACGGGCCGCCGTACCCAATTTTGCCGAAATCATTTCGCCCCTGACGCGCACCGCTTGGGAGTTGCTCCTGTTTCGCCACACTTTCGGCGAGTTCGCGTGTGCTTGCCGGCAGGCCGTACAAGACCCAGTGCACCCATGTGCCCATTGGGGCGTCGGGATCGTCGGCAATAAGAGCGAAGCTTTCCGTGCCCGCCGGAGGATTGTTCCAAGCTAACTGGGGTGAAACATCGGGGCCGTCGCAGGTAAATTTCTTGGGGATCATCTCACCCGCCGAAAAGGCGGTGCTGGTTACTTGGAGAGCCATTGAGCCTCCATTTCCTTGCCCGAAGACAAGCACAGCTGGCAACGCGAGCAGCAGAATCAGGCGGATTGACCTTAGTGCAAGACTTCGGGGCACGGCGATGTGTCTCCTGAACAAGCCTAATCCCACTGAAAAATCACTTCAAGACGCGCCGGGGCGGGCGGAACTTCCCTTCGCAAGGCTGATTCTCTCCACCCGTTTTCATTTGTCCGCACAACAAATCAGGCAAGTTGGATTGCTTCCGGTTTGCTCGTAATCCTTGCACGACTTCGAAAGAAAGCTGGGCCTGCTCGATTTTTTGTTTATTTGTGGGCTGTCCCCTGAGGCCCTGGATCGACTGCGAACAAGATGGCGGATAACCTTTCGCCGATCGCCAAGTCCTCGTCGTGCAACACCTTCCCCCATTCGCTGAGTTCCTTATTCGTGGTGAAGATCATAGGTCGTTTTCTCAGATGGCGAATCGTTAACTACATGAAACAGAACGTTGGCGGCATCTGGGCCGTAGGTTAAGTAACCGACTTCGTCGCAAACCAAAACGTGAGGACGCGTATAGGTTAGCAATGATTCCGGCAAGCGTCCCTCTTGCTAGCATTTGAAAGCTCTTCCACGAGTTCTGCGGCCGTCGTGCACAAGGTTTCGAAGCCATTCTGGATCGCCCGATATCCGATGGCTACCGCCACATGGGTTTTCCCGCGGCCGGCCTTGCCGTAAAGAATCAGCGAGCGCCCTTCGGTGACGAAATCCGGGAGTGGCGCATCGGAAGCAAACACGCTTGCAACGATTTACCGGCAAGGCCCACTTCCGCTTCTTCAAGATCATTGACGAGTTCGACTTTGGCCTGCAGACGACGCAGCGTCAGTCCCTGCTCGGTTCCTACCTGGGAGATCGTCGTCTTGGAACGCGGACGCTTTATCCACCTCGATGGACCTTCGGGGCGGACACGCCATCTCAACTTGGAAGAGGCCTTGCCTGGAAAGCCAGAACGGCTCAGAATTTCCGGAACGCACACAGCACACTACCGCTATCGCAAACAGAAAGTACAACTCCCCAAATAATTACGCCAGTAAATCTTCGTTTATAAATTTGGAACGTAAGTAAAACGGACCACCTTGTTCCTAGTCCGGCATTCATCAGTGTCTTCTAGGCAGGTTGGATACAACTCGCCCCATCCCACCGAGAGTATGATCCGATCCTCAGGTACGCCGCGGCTTATGAGAGATTGTTTGACCCAATCGGCTCGTCGCTGTGAAAGGATCAAATTGTAGTTCTGATCTCCTCTTTTGGAAGCATATCCATCAATGTAGAAGCGGACGTTTGTGTGCTCTTGGAGCCATCGGGCATCGTCGTCCAAGGCGTTGGGATTCAAGCATCGATCGTATTCGTTCCGAGCGAACATCACTTCCTTTAGATTTCGATAAAACGCTTCCTCCTCGGCGCCATACAGAATTACTCTAGGCTGCCCCCACAAGCTGACCCAAAAAGCATCATCGGAAGACGGGCTGACGGCGCTCACCCCCACCGTAGCGAAGAGCAGCGCGAACAAAAGGGCGATAGCAGGACCGTGTTTCATAGTTTGGCAACCTCCCATTCCGGTTCTACTGAGTATCCTCAAGAGAATGTCTTACCGGGACACTAGTATTTTTGCCAGACCTTCGGCCTGCCTGATTCGAAGTTCTGCAATATAATTTGTGCTGTCAATTAATTCGAGTGCTTGAACCGACTCCAGACCTCCGATCCGATTTGTCTGTAGTCCTCCAAAATTGTGCGGGCGTTGTACAGTTTGTCCGCAACGGAGACAAGCAGAGTCTCAGGCGACTCGCTTCGCAGACGTTCTATGTAAGAAGACTTCCACACTTCGAACTCCTGATTCTTGTCAGCGTCCTCGAAACTATCGGTACAACCCTCGACGATTTTCGCGACCTTGTTCCCGAACTTGGCTTCAATATCGCGCAGCCGAGGCAGTCCACCCTCGTCTTCCACCGCATCGTGGAGAAGCGCAGCAATGACTATGTCTTCCGTAACCAGAAACGGCACGTGCCCGGTCTCTCCGAGCACGAGCGAAGCGACACCCAACAGGTGCGCCATATACGGCACCTGTGTTCCTTTGCGAAGGCCGACGTGAACTTGACGTGCGTAGTCTACGGCCTGGGTGAAGCGAGGTGTCAGCTGGACAGGATTTTTCATGACCTATTGTATCCAGATCGTCGCAAACCTGGGGGTCGGCAAGGGACGGTTCGCGAAAGACTCCGGGGGAACTGAGCGGAAAACCCTACCAGAAACGCGCCACGTAGAGCCGCCATTTGACAGCACTTAGCAACCAGAGTTTTTGTGAGCGGAAAATTGTAGTTTGTCGCTCACGCTCGGAGCATAACAGCAAGACTGCAACAGGACCCCGTGGGAACTTTTTCCCATCATGACGGATGCTCAGCTCTCCCCATCATGCTCTGGGACATAGCCGCCGATCACCAATTCTTGCCCGTGATTGACATGGTATTTGATCCAAGCGCCGCCCACACTTCGGGGATGGGCGTCAGCGTCCCGAGGACCACGAGAGAAGGTTCAGAGTCTCTAACTTGTAGTGCGAAACGATTTGGCGGGCTAAAGCACTACGCTCTCGGAGCTTCGACACCCGACTTCCCCGCAAATCGTGACTCGCAGTCATGAGCCGGTGACCTTCCGCCAGGCCGCGACCTCGAATGCGAGCGGGGAGGTTGAGGGCGGCTCGCTTTGGACAACAACCAGCAGTTTACTTTGGAGGAGAAGCCCATGAAAATTCTAAGAGTGGTGATGTGCGTCGTCACCGCGTTGGCTATCGTGATCGGTCCGGCTAACGCGATGGTACAAGTCAACGATAGAACGGATATCAATCTGACTGTGTTCATCCCCTGCGCTGAAGGCGGTGCCGGAGAGATTGTGGACCTTACCGGCCCCCTGCACACCCTGATCTCGTTCACCATCAATGGCAACAATGTCAGTGGCTTCTTCCATTTCCAGCCGCAAGGCATTACTGGTACCGGCGAGACCACCGGTGCAAAGTACCAAGCGACCGGCGTTACGCAGGAGAGTTTTAAGAATTCTCTCCAGAATGGCCAGGCGAATGAAACGTTTGTAAACAACTTCAGGATTATCGGCCAAGGCCCGGGGAACAATTTCCTGGTGCACGAGACCCTGCACTTTACTATCAATCCTGACGGCACGGTGACTGTGTTCCACGATAATTTCAGCGTCGATTGCAAGTAAGGAGCTGTCAGTTGCGGGCGTTCGCGTCGAGCAAGAAGAGGAAAGTTGCACCGTTCATTTTGAAGAGATTCTCTTGACCGCCGCTAACGGACAGTCTACTAGTGGGACGAGATTGCTTCCGATTCGGCCCATTGAATTAAGCGAACGGTGGTACAAGAATTGAGATCTTGGCGAGGCGTTCCTTGATGGTATGCCTTACGGTTATATCTCAGAGTCCCGATATTTTTTCTGTGACATTCCAGCATCAGCTATAAAGCCTATTTTAGATTTTCATTCAAATTGAAACCCCGGCGAGCAGATCGCGGCCAAGTGAAGCTGGTGGGGACGGGGAGGCTTGAACTCCCGACCTAGCGGTTAGGAACCGCTTGCTCTATCCATCTGAGCTACGTCCCCACGGATAAGCTGAGTTTAACACGAGCAATTCCTTAGTTCATTCCACGAGATGGCCGCATGCAACGCCCGAGACGCAAGAGGTATTGTTCAACGTCGTTTTTCTCACAAAGGTTGGCTGGCCAATCATACAGTTTGTTTCGGTAGCGTGCTGTCGATGCCTCGTACAAATCTCCGAGCGGTTGTTGCCAATCTCCTGGTCGAGCAGACACTTTTTTCAAGGCGTCGAGGACCAGCTCCGCGACCAAGCTAGTATCGCGATTCCAATCAGGACGGTCTTTATTCACGTCTTTCCCGATGGCGTGTTTGACGCGATATTCACGACTTCTCCAATCGGTGAGATGAAGTAAGTGGACCTCAATTGGTTTTTTGTACGCCCCTAATTTTTCACGATGCTCTTGGTCGAGTGAAATACCGAAGTCGCTTAAAAGTATGTCGGTTGGGTTTGATTTGATTTGCGAATAAAAATCAATTAGGGGCCGAGCGATGTAACAACACGCAATCTCGGATCATGACAACGATATTCGGCAATAGGTTCTCTACCTCTGTTTTTGTGTTGTTTGCTGCGTGTGGACCGACAAGATTCCAGGCGCATCCACTGGCCGCTAACCAACGATGAGGGTCGATAACGTGAAAGAATGCTGCCCTGCGATCTGAATTTGTCATCTTCGCTTGGCGCGTAGAAGTTCGGTTCTTACCCATCCTGTGCATGAACGCCCCAGAACGAAATGCAAATGAAGTAGAAACCCGGTCCTTGACGCCCATCTGGTAACTATGTCATACATTTACCGACGGATTCGGACTCCAGGTCGACAATCAACCGCCGCCGCAACATGCACACGAGGCTGTTAGCGTTGTATAAATGCGACGCTACCGGGGGGACGTTTGTTGGTCGGGGGTCGGTATGCCTTGCAAGTCATGCGGATCAGTCAACGAAGGTAAGTTCAGCGCGGAGATGGCCATTCATTTTCCCGGACTGAAAAACATTGACAAGCCCGTCGTGTGGGTATTTCCAAAGATTGTGGTTTGTCTGGATTGCGGAACTACGGAATTTGCTCTGACAGAAGCTGAACTGCGCCAACTCGCAAAGAGCGAGGCCGCTGGGACAGGTTAACCTAGAATTGGATCTTACTTCTCAGTGAGAATAAACGGCTGAGTGTTCTGCACAGATGCTTTGGAAAACGTGCTCGTCTTCTTCGCCATGAAAGCTGCTCAAGGCGTACCCACAGAGGATGTCCAGCCCAAAGGCTTTGCCTATCTGGTCGAAGAGTTGTTCTACGCGAATCGCGGCGTCCGTCTTACCTTCCGCCCACAGTGTAGGTGAACACTCTCCACAAACCACAACGCCACAATGCTCTGGCCTCGCCGCTTTGGCCGCTGCCTCGATGAGGCCACCTGCAACCTCGAAAAATCGAGTCGTGTCAGGCATACCATTGACCATGAATGTGGAAAGCGTTTCGGCAACATCCAATTGAGTGTATGCCCCCTGTTGGGTGGCGGCATCTGTATCCACACCCTCCGCCTTCAATCTCTGAACAAGACTATCCCGGTGCGGCTTCGTAGCGAACACAATAGCCGCGTTACCGGCCTTGAGGGCAGCAGCAATAAAGCGAGCAAGGCTATCTAGAAGAACCGTGTCATCAGAATAGAAGAGAACCTCGTGGCGGTGAGGGGCTTTCTCCGCTGAATTGTCGGTGAATTTGTAGCCTTTTAAGCGGCTACTGACAAATTGCCTGCCCCGAAGAACTGCATCCACAGCAAGCAATAAGTCGCTTTGCGCATCTGCCTTATAAACGTAACCCAGAGCGCCCGTGCTCAAAGCCGCTCGAACGATGTCGAGATCGTCGTTCTGACTTAGGAAGACTATTCTGGAGTTGGGAGAGAATTGTCGTATCTGCCGGGCGGCTTCGATTCCATTCAACTTCGGGAGACCGATGTCCAGCACAATCAAGTCCGGCTTCAATTCTTCGGCCTTCTGAATGGCATCTGGTCCATCCGCAGCCTCGGCGATGACTTGCCATTCTGGCCGTGCCTGAAATAGCGAAAGGACTTGGCGTCGCCAATCTTTCAAATCATCAGCTATTAGAATGCGAATTGACGACAACAGGTATTGCTCCGTTTCTGTCTTAGTACAGGAACACGATACGTGCGAATTAGTTGGGGCATGGTCGTCGTGGTTAGGTGGCCTGGCGCATCAACTCCTATCTCATTTCACCGTTTCTAGCAACGCGGTTACGGTGTAGTGCCGAGTGAACACGGTTAACGGAAAGGTCTGAGGAGCCTTGCAGAAATTACCGCACGAACTGCGCGATGTCATTGCCTCAGGGCAAGGATGGGCCAAGAACAACCGAGATGGCAGTCGGGCGGTTGTCCGACTGTCGAATGGGAACCAACGGTAGCAATTTGGGACTGGCGGAAGTCTCTCCAACTGCTACCTCCCGATTGACGCTTGTCGGACAAGTGCCGTGATTTCTGGGCGAGGGCAGGAGAAAAGTTAGGTACAAGTTGAGTACAAAATAGGGGTTTTTGAGGGTCTGTTTTTGATGCTAAGTATCGACAGAGTGAGCGAGGGGTTGTGAATATGGTGATGGCGATGCACACGAGTTACCAGGGCCAGCGAGCCGCTCCCATCGGCTAAACTCTTTTCATTTCAGTTACGTATGTTACTATCGCCTCGTCGTCCCATCTTTGCTCGCAGGTCCCGCCCTTCGGAGGTCTTCATGAGTCGCACCCTTCGCTACATTCTGATTGGAATTGGTGTCCTGATCCTATTGCTGATCGTAGTGCCGTTTTTCATTCCGGTAAACCAGTTCAAGCCCACGATCGAAGAGAAAGCATCGGCCGCGCTGGGCCGCAAAGTACAGCTGGGCAATTTGAGTTTGTCGCTATGGCGCGGCGCTCTTACCGCACAGGACCTTTCGGTCGGCGATGATCCCAAGTTCAGCCCGTCGCCGTTCCTGACTGCAAAATCTTTAAGCGTCGGCGTCGAGATCATGCCGCTGATTTTTTCCAAGCAGCTGAACGTGACCGACATTACTATCGACGAGCCACAGGTCATGTTGCTGAGAGGCGCGAATGGCGTCTGGAACTATTCTACGATGGGCGCTTCCACGTCAGCGTCGGCAGAGGCGAAATCCGCCGCGCCTTCAACGCCAGCGGCATCTTCTGCAACGCCTGATATTTCGGTGAAAGAGCTGGAATTGAAGGATGGAAAGATTGTCGTAGGTACGACGGCTTCCGAGCGACGAACCACGTACGATCATGTGAATGTCAAAGCGTCGGATTTTTCGTTGAATTCCAAGTTTCCCGTTTCGGTTTCCGCCGACCTCCCCGGGGGCGGCAGCTTGAAGCTCGACGGGAATGTCGGGCCGATAGATAAATCCGATTCGACGTTGACGCCCGTGGACGCCAAGCTTCATGTCACTTCGCTAAACCTGGCGACGACAGGAATTCTCGATCCGTCGCTTGGGCTGGGTGGCATCGCGGATGTTGATACGACTCTTGCGAACGAAGGTGGTTTTGCGCAGACCAATGGCACCGTCAAATTGTCGAAAGCGCTGTTTGTGCAGGGAGGCAGTCCCGCAGGGGTGCCGTTGGATGTGGCCTACAGCACCAAATATGATCTGCGCAAGAATTCCGGCGTGGTGAATCCTTCGACGATAAAAATCGGCAGCGCCACAGCGCATCTCAGCGGTACATATGCTTCCCAAGCCGAAACCACTACAGTCGATTTGAAAGTCAGCGGCGACGGAATGCCGGCAAAAGATCTGGAGGCGTTTCTTCCCGCGATCGGCGTTAACCTCCCGAAGGGAGCATCGCTTACGGCTGGAACGTTGAACACCAACCTCAATATCAAGGGACCGACAAATAAGCTCGTGACTGACGGCACAATCGGACTCTATTCGGCCAAGCTTTCCGGTTTTGATCTTGGCTCAAAAATGTCCGCGGTTTCCGCGCTCACGGGGCTGAAAACGGGCAAAGATCTGGACATCGAGAAACTTAGTACCAATGTGCATATGGCGCCGAACGGTCTTCGCGCGGAAAATTTTATTGCGGTAGTTCCTAGCGTCGGCAATTTGACCGGGGCGGGAACGCTTGACGCAAAAAATAATCTGGATTTCAAAATGGCTGCGACGCTAACGGGTAGCGCGATTGGGGCCATGGGCTCGGCGGGAGCGGACGTCGGCTCGTTGGTGGGTGCGCTCGGTGGTTCTAAGGGCGGCGGTTGCAAAGGTGGCACGACTATTCCGTTTCAGATTCAGGGAACCGCTTCGGACCCGAAATTTGTCCCTGATGTGGGCGGCGTTGCGGCCAACATGCTCAAATCGGAGCTGGGCTGCGCCGGCGGCTCAAATATCGGCAAGACCGGTTCGCAGAGTCCCGCCGACGCCATTAATTCACTAAGTGGACTGTTGGGAAAAAAGAAAAAACCTTAGTCAATTTGCGCTCAAAAAGAAGAATTCAGATTTAATTTTTGCGCGCGCTTCTTGACGTGCGCGAAACTTCACAGTAGCCTCGTCCGTCCCATACGACGACAGTTCGTCGGCGGATTTCTTTCTTGCAAAAGGAGTTGGCATGCGCTCTTGGTTCGAACGCAAGGGTTCTCCTGCGCTCGCTGGCTTTATCGTCGCGACCCTGTTGCTGATCGCGCCCGTGGTAACGTTCGCGCAGGGCGGCGAGCCGAAGTACTTCGCGATTCGCGGTGCGCGCGTTGTGCCGGTCTCCGGCCCCGCGATGGACGATGCCACAATCGTGGTAGCCCGTGGCGTGATCGTGGCGCTTGCAAAAGACGCAACGATTCCCGCAGACGCCTGGGTCATTGAGGGCAAAGGACTCACCGTTTATCCGGGTTTGATCGATGCGTTCACGGACGTGGGAATTCCTCCGCCTGCTCCGGCACCTGCTGCCGAAGGCGCTCCACGAAGGACGGGCGAAGGCGCGCGGGGTCCGGAAGATCGACCCAACACTACGCCGTGGCGTAATGCCGCGGACGAAGTGAGCCTCACCGATAAGCGCATAGAAACTTGGCGCAGCGCAGGATTTACCACCGTTGTTTCGTGCCCCAAGGCCGGCTTTTTCCCTGGCCAGGCTGCGGTGCTGGATCTTGCGGGCGAACGCGCGGGAGACCTGGTCGTGAAGTCCCCCGTCGCGATTCCCGTTTCCATCAAGCCGCTTGGCGGATTTGGCAGCGGGTTTCCCGATTCGCTGATGGGCGTGCTTGGCTATGCACATCAGGTTTTGCTGGATACCGACTGGCTTACAAAAGCGGACGAAGCCTATGAAAAAAATCCCAGGGGCATCGCGCGGCCGCGCTATGACCGCGCGTCCTCGGCGCTTGCTGAAGCGATGGAAGATCATGCATTGATTCTGCTGTCTGGGAATTCCGCGCTCGATATGAGGCGCACGCTCGAACTTATGGATCGCTGGAAAGTAAACGCAGCAATTTATGGCGGGCAGAGTGGATACGAAACCGCCGGCGAAATCGCCGCCAAAAAAATCCCCGTGCTGATCGACCTAAAATGGCCTGAAAAAGAAAAAGACAGCGATCCGGACGAAGTGCCTTCGCTGCGCACGCTGCGCTTTCGCGATCGCGCTGCTTCCACGCCGGCCGCTTTTGTGAAAGCCGGTGTGAAGTTCGCGTTTTATTCTGGCGCCATCGCTAATCCCAAGGATCTTCTCAAGGCGGTGAAAAAATCGATCGACGCCGGACTTGCTTCGGATGCCGCGCTTCGCGCTCTCACGCTTTCGCCCGCGGAGATTTACGGAGTTGCCGATCGTCTTGGCTCCATCGAAAAAGGGAAAATTGCCAATCTGGTGATTACTGATGGCGGTCTGTTCGAGGAAAAAACTAAAATAAAAATGGTTTTCGTGGACGGCCAGCGCTTCGAAATCCGCGAGCCGGAACGGCCCAAGGATCCTCCCAAAGGTGACATCAGCGGAAAATGGAAGATGTCTTTCACCACGCCTGAGGGTCCGGAGGAATCTACCGCCGACATCACGATGGCGTCCGACGGGACAATCACCGGAACGCTCACGTCCAAGCGTGGCACTGCGACGATTCTCAGCGGCTATCTTAGCGGCGACAAATTCAATTTCGTGATCAACACTTCGATCGGGCCGTCATTCGCCGATGTCACGTTCAACGGCACGTTCGATGGAACTTCCATCAAAGGAACCATCAACGTCCAGGAATTCTCGATTGATTTTACCGGAGTGAGACCCACAAGCGATTCTTCACTCGCGGAGATTTCATCCATGCAGCGGGGAGATGCGCGATGAAAGTTGGTCTTGGAATTACCGTCATCGCATTGCTTGCAGCCTTGTTTGTGGAGGCTTCGGATTCGCGCGCTACGCCGCTTGATGCCAGTGCCGTGATTCTGATTCAGAATGCGACGATCCTCACCGTTTCTCACGGCACCATTGAAAACGGCTCGATCCTTATTAAGGATGGCAAAATCGCTGAGGTTGGCCCATCGCTTAAGGCTCCGACAGGCGCAAGAGTCATCGACGCGGCTGGCCAATTCGTGATGCCGGGCATCATCGATTGCCATTCACACATTGCGATCGAAGGCGGAGTCAACGAAGGCAGCGTTTCGGTTTCCTCTATCGCGAACATCGCCGAAGTTCTTGATTCTGATGATGTGGAAATTTACCGCGATCTTGCCGGTGGCGTGACCACTGCCAACATTTTGCATGGCAGCGCGAACTCCATCGGCGGCCAAACCATCGTCATCAAGTTGCGTTGGGGCCAGCCGGCGTCGAAATTGCCGTTCGAAGGCGCCGTTCCAGGGATCAAGTTTGCCCTGGGCGAGAATCCCAAGCGCTCCAATTTCAGCATTCCCGGCCAGCCCAAGCGCTATCCGGCCACACGTATGGGCGTTGAAGAAACCATTCGTGGCGCGTTCACCGAAGCGCGCGATTACAAAAACTCGTGGGAGGCGTATAGGAAACGCGTCTCTGCGGGAGAAAAAAATGCGCTGCCGCCGCGCCGCGACCTGCGGTTGGAGCCGCTGGTCGAAGTGCTCGATGGAAAGCGCTACGTTCACGCGCACTGCTACCGCGAAGACGAAATCCTGATGCTGCTGCGTGTTGCGAAAGAGTTTGGCTTCAAGGTACGCACCTTGCAGCACGTTCTAGAAGGCTACAAGATCGCCGACGAAATTGCCGCGGCCGGTGTGGGCGCATCGACGTTCTCCGATTGGTGGGCTTACAAAGTGGAGGCCTACGACGCCATTCCCTACAACACTGCGTTGATGACCAAGCGCGGAGTACTTGTTTCCGTGAATTCCGATGACGCAGCGGAAGCAACACACCTTAATCAGGAAGCCGCCAAGGCCATTAAGTTTGGCGGGCTGACGCACGATGAAGCTCTCAAGCTGGTCACCATCAATCCTGCTATACAGCTTGGAATTGATAAGCGCGTTGGGTCTATTGATGTCGGCAAGGACGCCGACCTGGTTATCTACAATCACGACCCGCTAAGCGCTTATGCGGTGGCGCAAAAAACTATCGTTGACGGCCGCGTGCTTTTCGATCGTGACAAAGACATCGCCGGACGTGCATCGCTTGAAAAAGAGAAACAAGATCTGCTTGCCAAAGAAAAAAAGACGGAAGAGAAGAAGCCTGACGAAAAGAAACCTGACACAACGAAAAAGCCGGAGCCGAAGCCAGATGCAAAGCCGAATGACAAGCCGAAGCCGCCATCCGATGCTGTGAAGCGCGACAGTCGAGAAGACACGACTGCGTCTCCAACCGGCGGTGCAAGGTGAGAATCGGGACCATGAACATGAGAAATATTTCGACTTCATGGCTGTTGATTGTCTTTTGCGTCGCGATTTGCAACCTCTGGATACCAGTTCGCTCTAGCGCACAACAGACCGCACAGCCTGCACCGTCAATCTATGCGATCACGCACGCCAAGATTGTGACGGTCGCCAGTTCGCCCATCGAAGACGGAACGTTGGTGATTAAAGACGGGAAGATCGCGGCCGTTGGGGCCAGCGTGGAAGTGCCGGCGGGCGCGCAAATCATCGACGGCAAGGGGTTGCAGGTTTATCCGGGATTATTCGACCCAGTCACGCAAATGGGTTTGAGTGAGATCGGCGCGGTCGGCGCCACGGTTGATTCCTCTGAGACCGGTGTGTTCAACCCGGACGTTGTCGCCGCAACCGCCGTACTTCCTTCGAGTGAACACATTCCGGTGACTCGAGCGGCGGGCATTACGGAAGTGCTGGCGGTACCCGGAAGCGGAGGCTTCGATTTTTCAGGCAACCGCGGCATCATCGGCGGACAGGCATCGGCATTCCATCTTAGTGGCTGGACGATGGAAGACATGCAAATCAAGCGCAGCGTCGCCATGGTTCTGAACTGGCCGCAAATACAAACCCGCACTTTTGATTTCGTTACGTTCACACGCAAAGAAAAACCTTACGCCGACGCCAAACAGGAATACGACAAACAGGTGAACGAGCTGACCGATTGGATGGACCGGGCCCGCCACTACGCTCAGGCGATTGGCCACGGCGGCCCTTCGGACTTCGAACGCGACGTGAAGCTTGAGGCGCTAGCGCCGGTTGTCCGCGGGCAATTGCCGATGCTGGTTTTTGCCAATCGCGCGCGCGACATTCGCAATGCAGTGGAATTCTGCGAAAAGCAAAAGCTTAAAATGATTCTGGCCGGTGGCGGGGAAGCTTACAAAGTGAAAGACCTGCTTCGCTCCAAAGGGATTCCTGTGATTCTGGGCCCGGTACTTTCGAATCCTGAGGATGAAGACGAGCCGTACGACCGGCTGCTCTCGCAACCCGCCGAGCTATCACAAGCTGGCGTGAAATTCGCCATCGGCAGCTTCGACAATTCTTTTGCGCGCCGCCTCGGACAGAATGCCGCCAATGCCATTTCCCATGGACTGTCTTATGACGAAGGCCTGAAGGCGGTGACGCTGTACCCCGCGCAAATCTTCGGTCTTGCCGATCAATTGGGCACGCTGGAGACTGGGAAAGCGGCCAACCTCATCGTCACCAACGGCGACCCACTGGAGCTGACAACTGACGTCAGATATCTCTTCGTCAAGGGACAACTGACGCCCACCGACAATAAGCAAAAACGCCTGTACGAAAAATATCTAAACCGCCCGAAACCCTGATCGCCGCCTTCGCCGCCATATTGCAAGCGCCAACCTGACGATTCTCGTAGGGCCACGGCATGCCGTGACGGCTTTCTTTTGCCGTTAGTCCGCTCCACGAAACTTTTTCCAATTCTGTGCGTTTACAATAATGACCCCATGCACACGCGTCTCCTGCTTCGCGGCTCCGCGCTCCTTCTTGCGTCTCTTGCATGCCTCCCACCACTGCGCGCCCAGGAAGCCGGTAAAATCATCGAGCAATACATCAAAGCCACCGGTGGCAGCGGCAAGCTGTCCAAGCTGCAGACGCTCAGCCTCGAAGCTTCTCTGACGCGCGCTTCCGACGGAAAAACCGGTACGTTTACGCTCGATACTAAGACTCCCAATCGCTACTACATGGAGCTCATCGCTGGCGACCAGCCCGAAATTCTCGCCTATAACGGTAAGTCTGCCTGGCATCTTTCTGTGCCCGGTCAACCCGTCACCTTGTTGGGGCAAGACGCGTTGGAACTCGAAGCTGCATCGTTCCTCGCCACCACGCACCTTCTTAGTCTGAAGAAGAGTAAAGCAGGCGCTGCGTTCATCTCGCCGGCAAGAGTTGGTTCGCGCGACGCGCTGGAAATTGAAATCACTATGCCCACCGGAGTGAAGCGCCAGTTTTATTTTGACTCCACATCTCACATGCTGCTCAAGGAGTCAGGTGCCACGGGCGGCGCTCCGCAGGAAATGATTTATGACGACTACCGGCCTGAGAATGGCATACAGATCGCGCACAGAATCGAACTTCATCGGGGCAACGAAACCTACAACCTCATCGTTAATCGAGTTTCCGTAAACCAGAGCATTGGAGAACGGGTCTTTGATTATCCGATCAAATCGCAGGTACGCCTTCCCGACCTCAAGAAGTTATTCGCGGAAATCGACGCCAACCAGAAAGCGGCGGACAAAATAAAAGAGAACTACACCGGACGGCGCGCAACCGAGGAAACGCAATTTGACGGCTCCGGCAAAGTCACGAAAATCGAACGCCAGGAGTACACCTTCTTCTATTTGGATGGCGAAGAGATTTCCACGCTGGTCGGAGAAGACGGCAAGCCTCTGAGTAAAGAAAAGCAGGCTAAACAGAACGAAATCACGAAAAAACACATCGAGGAAGTTCAGAAAAAACAAACGAAGAAAGACGAGAAGGAAAAGAAAGCCGAGCAGGAAGGAAAGAGCGAAAACGACAAGGACAAAGACGAACCCGGCATTGAAATTTTTCTCCGCGCGTGCCAGTTCGTGAATCCCCGACATGAACGTTTCCGCGGCCAGGATGTTCTCGTCTTCGACTTTGAAGGCAATCCGGAATACAAGCCGAAGAACATCGCCGAGCACGTCGCGCAACAGTTGGCTGGAGTCGTCTGGGTGGACGAAAAACAGCACGAGGTGGCGCGGCTCGAGGCTTACTTTGTAAAGGATTTCCGGTTTGCCGGCGGCTTGCTCGCGAATCTTCAGAAAGGCACCAGCTTCATCTTTGAGCAAACTTTTTTGAACAATGAAGTCTGGCTACCCACGTATGAGGAAGCACACGTGGGCGTGCGCGTCCTGCTGGTAAAGGGATTCAAAGTGAACGAAGTTACGCGCTACTCCGATTATCAGCGCTTCCACATCGAGACTCTTTCCACCATCGCCAAGCCAAAAGAGCCTGCCGATTCCCCCGACAAACAACCTTGATTGGTGAAGGCAGGCCAAAACGTGCCTTATTGTTACGCAGCAGTTCCGGAGCGCTACTTCAGTATCGGTGCAGTCGCGTCAAGCGCTTCACGAACCTTTTGTGTCAGCGCCGCGGGAGTAAATGGCTTCTGCAGAAACGCCAGTCCCGCCTCCAACACGCCGCCGTTGGTGATGATGTCGTCTGTGTAGCCCGACATATACAGCACCCGCAGGTGCGGATTTTTTGCCATTAACTTGCGCACCAGTTCACGCCCACTCATTGATGGCATCACCACGTCGGTCAATACCAGATGAATTTGCGTTCCGGACTCTGCGATCGTTAGCGCGTGTTCCGGATCTTGAGTCACGATTACCTTGTATCCGAACGAAGTCAAAACGGTTTCCGTCAGGTCGCGCACCGCTTCCTGGTCTTCAACCAATAGAATCGTCTCCGTCCCTTTTTGTGCTGCCGTCTTCAATCGCACCGTGGAAACAGGCTCCGCGTTTTCGGCAACACGGGGCAGATAGACTTTGAATGTGGTTCCATGCTCGGGCTCGCTATACACCCAAATGTAGCCGCCGCTCTGCTTCACGATTCCGTAACTGGTTGAGAGACCGAGTCCGGTGCCGCGCGTTCCGCCCTTGGTGGTAAAGAAAGGTTCAAAGATATGCGCCACCGTTTCAGGGCTCATTCCCGTGCCGCTGTCGGAAACGGCAAGCATCACATAGCGGCCGGGTTTGACGCTTACGTGCTCGCTTGCGTAGGCGTGATCCAGTTCCGCGTTGCACGTTTCGATGGTAAGTTTTCCGCCATGCGGCATTGCGTCACGCGCATTCACCACCAGGTTCATCAGCACCTGTTCAATCTGTGAGGGGTCGGCCTTGATCGTGTCCAAGTCTGGGCTCATCTTTACGTGCATCCGAATGTCTTCGCCCATCAACCTGCGCAGCAACTGTTCGAGTCCGCCTACGATCCCGTTCAGATCCAGGTTCTTCGGCTGCAAGACCTGCTTCCTGCTGAACGCCAGCAACTGCCTAACGAGTGCGGCAGCCCGCTCGCTCGCGTCATCTATGCGCTCGATGTCATTGCGCAGTGCGGTTTGGCCTTCCGTTCGCTGACGAGCGAGTTCTGTGTAGCCCTTGATGATTGTCAGCAGGTTATTGAAGTCGTGCGCGATTCCTCCGGCCAATCTTCCGACTGCTTCCATCCGCCGCGCCTGCTGCGATTGCATTTCCATCAGCTTGCGTTCGCTGATGTCCACCATGAACCCTTCCATGACGGGATGATTCTCGCTACCCTGCGTGATGGTCGCGGTGTCGCTGATCCACACCGTCCGTCCATCCTTGCGCGTTACGCGGTATTCCGCCTGGAACGATTTTCCTTGCAGGCCCGCCGCTTCTGCCGCATTAACCGCCGCGTGGTCGTCAGGATGTATGTGCCGCAGCCAATTCTCGGAGCCTTCCAGCCATTCTTCGGGCGTGAAGCCAAGAATCGATTCAATCTGGGGGCTGACGTAATACCAGCGACCGGTGACGCCGGGTTCGGCGATATAACTGATCGCCGCCACCTGCTCCACAATCATTCGATATTTAATTTCCGCTTCTGCTCGAGCCTGTTCTGCTTCCCGCCGTTCCCGCAAATCGCGGCTGAGTAAAACTACGCCACCTCCGGGAAGAGCCGTGACGGCCAGTTCCACGGGGATGCTGGTGCCTGGTTGGCGCGAGACATTTATCACTCCGAGCCACCGGCCATCTTTCTGCAACGAGGCCCTGATATCGTCTTCCGGTACACCGGCCTCTCGATTCGACACTCTTTTCCACGGGCTTCCAATCATCGATTCACGGGAGGCGCTACCGATCATCTGCGCATAGCCGGAATTGACGTAGGTATACTTTCCGTCCGCATTTATGATCGCCATTCCATCCACAGCCAAATCCAGTGCTGTCGCCTGCTGCCTGACTCTTTCCGCGTTTTGCGATTGCCGGTAATCACTAATCGCCATGCGAGCCACATAACACGCGACAGAGATGGCGAGAAGCGAATTGCGTAAGATGCTCCATTCCGGACCGAGATTCGCCGAGAGAAGAAAGATCAAGACCGGCGCCATGCCAAACAGCGCGTTGGTCAGAATCGTCTCGCCCAAAGACTTCATTCTGAGGGCAACCGCTCCTTGTTTTTCAGTTACAGGCTTCCAGTTTGCGGCCCAGAAAACGGCCCATAGAAGTGGTACCGTCCAGGCCAGATCCAGCCACGTGCCGGTCGGCGTTTCATATACACTTTGTGCGTAGTTGGCAATGCCCGTGCCAACTGCATAAACCGCAAGATAAGCGGCGAGTCCGCCATACAACCGCCTGGTTTCCTTCGCAGGCGTAAGAAACATCCGCAGTAGCGCCAGAAAAAACACCGCGATAATCTCTGCCGTGGCGATAGTGTTTTCCTGAACCAGCGTTTGATGGGCGCTCAAAGAAAGGGAAGGCACGTAGAACAGGCCGACATAGACAAACATAGACACGAGCGCGATTTGAACTGCATCCAGCAGGAGCCCCAAATCGACACCTGTCGAGTCGCGATCCTGATCCAGCAGGATCGCGATCACAAAAAACGCTTCTTGCGTATCGAACAAGAATCTCACGAAGGAAAGTTCGGGTGGTTCACGCAGCAGGACTACTTCGTAGTAGGTCCAACCGATATTCCCTAGCGCCCACACTCCTATGCCCGCGGCAATCAACACCCAAAATGAATGAGTGAAACCGTTCCCCCGGCGCGAGGCACGCAGGCACATCGTCACCGCAACCAGACACGCAATAATTTGCAGCGTGTTTCCGAGCAGGGAACCAGCAGGCGATTTTCCGAGCGTCAGCACTTCGACGACGTGCAGTGACAGGATCGCCGAAGCCAGGATGAAAAGTTTCCGTGGCATGCGCATTACGTTCCGCACTTGGCGGAATGGATTAGGCCGAGATACTAGTTTATTGGAGATTTGAAGCGGCGAGCATCAGCGAATCGGGCGATGTTCCAAAACGGGTACGCCGTGAGCGCGAAGAGCTTCGTCTTTGCAGCAGCGCGTTTCCTCAAAGTCGATCGTGGACTATCGCCCTTCGAAGGGATAACGGTCCTGTGACTGAACGGCGGCGGCGACGCTTCGGCGCAGCGCAATTGTGTCCAGTGCGGGACGTTTGCCGAAGCGCTTGAGCACAGCTATTTGCGTGGTCAGCATATCGCCTTCGTGAACCGCGGCGATAGCGCGCTTGGCTTCGTGTTCCACGCGCTCCATGGCATCGCTGATGAAGACGGAAGCCGCGTCAATCATGACTTTGTTTGCGGCTTCGCCTTTTGCCGAAGCGGCTTTTTGCGCGCGAAGCAAACACGATTCCATGGCGTAAACTTCCATCACGACGTTTGCCAGGGCGGCGACAAGCTCTTGTTCATCGGCAAGTTTTTCGCGGAATTTTTGTACTGCGCCGCCAGCCGCCTGCAGAAACATTTTCTTGGCGTTGGCTACCACGCGGTTTTCGTCGGCCAGCACGCCTTCTGGTGATTCCTCGAACGAAGGCCCGGCGAGAATTTCGTCCGCCAGTTTCATCGCCGCAGGAATCAAAGGCAATTGCCCGCCCATCGCGCGCTTCATGAGCATTTGCACGATGAGCATGCGATTGATTTCGTTGGTGCCTTCAAAAATGCGGTTGATGCGCGAATCGCGATACGCGCGGCAGACCGGATATTCTTCATGAAAACCGTAGCCGCCGAAAATCTGCACGGCTTCGTCCACCACGTAATCGAGCATTTCGCTGCCATAGACCTTTGCGATGGAGCTTTCGATCGCATATTCCTCGAGAACTTTCATGGAGTGCGCGACCTTGTCGCCGGACGCCGCGGACATCATGGCTTCGATGTTGCCGGCGCTGCGATACACCATCGATTCGACCGCGAAAATCTGAATGGCCATCTCCGCCAGTTTTTCTTTCATCAGTCCGAATTCGCCAATCTGCTTGCCGAAAGCCTTGCGCTCCTTGGTGTATTTCGAAGCGGTCGTCAAAACATGTTTCGAACCGCCCACACAGCTCGCGCCAAGAGTAAAGCGGCCGGCATTCAATACATTGAACGCAACGATGTGGCCGCGCCCGATTTCGTGCAGCAGATTTTCTTTCGGCACTTTGCAGTTTTCCAGGAACACCGGCGTGGTGGAGCTGCCATGAATTCCCATTTTGTGCTCTTCGTTGCCTGGCTTGCACCCGGGGAACTTGCGCTCAACGATGAACGCGGAGAATTTTTCGCCGTCGATTTTGGCGAATACGATATATAAATCAGCGAAGCCTCCGTTGGTAATCCACATCTTTTGCCCGTTCAAGACATAGTGCGTGCCTTCGCTGTTCAGTTCGGCGCGCGTGAGGGAATTCTGCGCGTCGGAGCCGGCCTGGGGCTCGCTGAGACAATACGCGCCGATTAGTTCCGCGCCAGCAAGCTTCGCAAGATATTTTTGTTTTTGCGCTTCGGTGCCGAAATAAACGATTGGCAAAGTTCCGATTCCCGCATGCGCTCCATGCGTGACGGCGAAGCCTCCGTAGATGGAGAGTTTTTCCGTCAGAACGGTCGTTGCGATCTTGTCCAGGCCAGCGCCGCCGTATTCTTCGGGAACGCCGCCACCCATCAATCCGAGCTCGCCGCCTTTTCGAATCAACTCCGCCATCAGTCCCGGTTTCTTGTTTTCCAGATCCTTCGCGAGAGGCAAAACCTCTTTCAAAACAAATTCTTCCGCGGTCTGGCCGATGAGCCGTTGATCGTCAGTGAGGTCGGCGGGCGTAAATACATCCTGCGGAGCAGGGGCTTCGAGCAAAAAACTTCCGCCTTTTGCCGCGGTTTTGCTAACAACGCTGGTGGCCATGAGGTGCCTCCGGAGGATGGAAAAAAAATGCTGAAAGGCTAGTCAAGCAAAAGGGTGTTACAGCAGAATTGTACTCCTGGCGTTCAAGGAGTCGCAATTGACCGTTAGTACCAGTCGCCTGCAGCAGCGTACGGCGTGTGTTTCGACGAGATTTGCTTGACGTGGCTGCAGGGGATTAAAGTGACCCGGTGCGCGCTTCGCACAACGTGCAATTTCGTCTTTATGTAAAGCACAGGAGGGAAACATGAACGACGTGCTTCTCGGACGCTATGCTTTCGCAGCATGGTTGTGTTTCTTCGCGCTTGCGGGAACGTCGCCAGCCCCTGTTGGTCGAATAACGCGGCAAGACGTAGAGCATATGACTTCGCCGGAGATGGACCGCCTGAAGAAACTGTATCTGGGCTCCTGGGACTACACGGAAACGTACTCCAAAACAGCGTTCTATCCGCAAGGCGGAAGCGACACTGGAGTTTACACCAGCGAACCAGGCCCAGGTGGAAATTCGATTGTGAATCGTTTCCATTCCCATGGCGCAGTGGGTGATTTTGAAGGGCTGCTGGTCATGACCTGGGATCCCAAGGAGAAGGCCTACAAGTCGTACGTGTTCGGAAATGGATTTCCAGGCTGCGTGGTGCAGACGGGGCAATTCGAAGGCGATGCGCTGGTATTTCGTTCCGACTTCGCGGCGGAAGGAGTAAAAGTGCAGCTGCGCAATGTGACCCGCGTTTCGGCTGTGGGAAAAATCGTCAGCGAAGAATACATCGCTACGGAAGGATCGCCCGAAGTGCTAATGATACGTGTGGACGCGAAGAAACGTCCGTGAAGGGATACGCGGTCAACCAGGAACAAGCGAAAATTGCTGTCAGACGGCAGCAGAAGAAGCCGTTTTGCTGGCAGAACCGCGGCAACAGGACTACTATCTCAGTCAGCAAATCATCGCGATAAATTAGAGGCATGAATGGGTTTTCTCGTTCGGGTGCTAAAAATTCTGCTGGTGTTGGTGCTTCTTTCGGTAGTTGTGCTGTGGTTTGCGGCGCACCGCGGTGACCGCGGTTATATCGAGTTCGAGGTTACAATCGATCGGCCGGCGCTGGTGGTCTTTCACTGGATTACCACCGACGAGTTGCTGCGGCGCTGGATTTCCGATCTCGTAAAGCTGGAAAAAGCCGGACCCGCTGGGCCGGCTCAGCCGAACAGTGTTTATCGGCTCGATGAATTCATCGCAACACGGCGGGTTGCGTTCGACGTAAAGGTGATTCGAGCAATTCCGAATCAAGAACTGGAATTAGTGGTGAGGCCGGCCGAGGAATCCCGCGGCAGCTACACCGCAACCGCGGATTTCAAACTGCTGCCGAGTGGAGAATACACGCGCGTCGTCTTTACATCGCAGTCGAACTTCCAAAGTTTTGCCGATCAGATGATCGAGCCAATCCTTACCTACGCAACGCGAAAGAAACTGGAAGAAGATCTTACGCGGCTCAAGTTGATGACGGAGGCCGAACCGGCAACTCCCTCGGACAATCGAGGGCGGACAACGGGAAAGTGAAACTTGTCGACAACGATGGCCGTCACGACAGGCGTTCAATGATTCCGGCGGCGCCCATTCCTCCGCCAATGCACATGGTGACCATTCCGTAGCGGGCATTGCAGCGCTGCAATTCGCGCAAAATACTCGCAGTCAGTTTTGCGCCCGTGCAGCCGAGCGGATGACCGAGGGCGATAGCGCCGCCATTGGGATTCACTTTGCTTGCGTCAAGTCCGGCTAGCTTAATTACAGCCAATGATTGCGCGGCGAATGCCTCGTTCAATTCGATTACCGAAATATCTGCGAGCGTTAACCCGGCAAGTTTCAGGGCTTTGGGAATTGCGTTTACCGGGCCGATGCCGAACTCTTCCGGCAAACAGCCAGCCGTAGCATAGGCCACAAACCGCGCGAGCGGCTTGATCCCCAGAGCTTTGGCGCGCGCATCGCTCATCACCGCCACCGCAGCGGCTCCATCACTCATCGGCGAACTGTTTCCAGCGGTTACACATCCTTTGATATGAAACGCTGGTTTGAGTTTGGCAAGAATTTCCAGCGAAGTGTCAGCGCGCGGCAATTCATCGGTGTCAAAAGAAACGGATTGCGTGGACGGCTTTTGCGCTTTGGCACTCGCAGAACCGTTTCCATTCGCAGGCAGAAAAGTGTCTTTTACTTCGACTGGCAAGGTTTCGTCTTTGAATTTTCCGGCGGCGATCGCTGCAATCGCTTTTTGATGGGAAGCCATGGCAAATTGATCTGCCTCTTCCCTCGAAATTCCAAACTTGCGCGCGATATTCTCGGTCCCCAGTCCCATATTGATATACGCGTCGGGATAGTGGTCCACCAGCCAGGGATTCGGAGAAATTTTATTTCCGCCCATGGGCACCATGGACATCGATTCGGTGCCGCCGGCCACTATGACTTCCGCGCCGCCGCCACGCACGCGATCCGCTGCCAGAGCGATCGCTTGCAATCCCGACGAACAAAACCGGTTGATGGTCATGGCGGAAGTCTCGACTGGCAAACCTGCTCGCAAAGCTGCGATGCGTGCCACGTTCATTCCTTGTTCGCCTTCCGGCATCGCACAACCCAGAATTACGTCGTCCACTTCGCGGGCGGCCAAGCCGGGCACCCGCGCGATGGCTTCGCTGATCACCAGCGCTGCAAGATCGTCTGGTCGAGTGGCGCGTAGCGTGCCTTTATAAGCGCGTCCCACCGGTGTGCGGACTGCGGATACGATTACGGCTTCTGGCATAGAGTCCCTCGTGTTGAACAACTCTTGTTCATTGTTGGCCGTTGCGCTGGAAAACGCAAATCGTCGTGCCGGTCGTTTATTTATGACGCGCAGTGCTGTTTTTTCTTGGAATGAAAAGCGTCGCCGGCGGCTCGATGGAAAACTTCTTGGAATAATTTCCCTGATTCACGGCGATCCCGGCGCGTCCGCGAGAATCGACGTAAAGGAGCGACGCGCCTACGGGAACGTTCATGAAAGTTTTCACGTAGGGCAGCGTTACCGGTTTCTTGTTGACCTGAACGGTGACCTTGTCATCCAGCGAATAGCCGAGCGATTCCAAGTCTTCTTTGGACACGTCGGTAATCAGCGACCCGTATGGATCATCAAGACCGATAATTTCGCCGGTGATTCCATTGGCTTCTACCTTCGCCGTTTTTGCTGTGAGCCGCACCAGTTGCGGAACTTCCGGGCCGGCAATGGTATAGTCCCAGCCTTCCGCGAGATGCGCCGCTGCAGGTGAGAAAATGTCCCTACCGTGAAAAGTCGAAGATATGGCGGCCTGGATCATCCAATGCTGGTTGGTAATCTCCCGGGCGCCCTCGAAACCATCACGATCAATCACGGCGCTGACCAGGCCGTTGTCCGGCACCACAAAGAATTGGCCTTTTTTTGACTTAACGATCACCGCTTTGCGGGAAGTTCCAACTCCGGGATCCACCACCACGAGAAAAACTGTCCCTGCCGGATAGTAGGGTGTCACGCCGTACAGAAAACGCGAAGCTTCCTCGATTTGAAACGGTGTCACCTGGTGCGTGATGTCCATGATGCGCGCGTCCGGTGCGATGCCGGCAATCACCGCGCGGCAGATGGCGACTGCGTCGTTCGCCGTACCGAAATCGGTCATGAATACGATCGTCGGTTTTCGAGTCGGCGTTACCGCCGCGTCTTTCGGCACCGGTGCGTTGCCGCAGCCTAACGAAAATAGGAGAAGTACGAACGGCACCGCGACTAACGATTTGTTTTGCAGCCACAGAAACATGAGGTTCCTTTCTTTTCGAGCACCTAGTATATGCATTTAGACGAAGAATCCCGCATTTCCGGCGGAGCGGGCGGAGCGGGATTTCGTAGGAAGTTGTGCGTGCTTCGAGTAGAATTTCAGTGCTCAGCCAGGGTGCTGCTCCCGGTCTTGCCCGCGTTTTCAACTAAATTCCAAGTTTTCAGGTAAGGAGATTGCAATGCGTCGAATGCTGGTCTTGACGGTACTCTCACTGTCACTGCTTTCAAGGTTGGCCCGCGCGGACCAAGTTACTTTAAAGAATGGAGACAGGCTATCCGGCGCCATTGTCAAGTCAGACGACGATGCCAAGATGCTGCTGATCAAAACGGATCTGGCTGGCGACGTTACGATCAAGTGGGAAGCGGTCACCGCCATTGTGTCGTCGCAGCCTCTGCACATCACTCTGTCGGACGGGCGCGTAGTGGCCGGGACCGTAACCACGACTGAAGGTAACTTGGAGATTGCTACGAAAGACGCCGGCACGATATCCGCCACGCACGACGCGGTGAAAGCGATTCGCAACGATACGCAACAAGCCGAAATCGATCGCCTGCAGCATCCCCGCCTGCGCGATTACTGGAGCGGCATGTTCGACCTGGGTCTGAGCTTGACTGAGGGCAACTCTTCCACTTTGGCGCTCACGATTGCAGGCAAGGCTTCACGCGTGGTGCCGAAAAACAAATTCACGCTTTATTACACACAGGTGTATGCGAGGGACAGCAATCAGTCTCCGGCGCTTACCACAGCAAACTCAATTCATGGCGGAGTCCGCGACGAGTTCAACCTGACCGAGCGACTTTACGCGTTCGGCTTCACCGATTTTGACGAAGATGCCCTGCAAAACCTCAGACCTGCGTAATGTTCTCGGCGGCGGTCTCGGCTCCCATGTCATCAAAACCAAGAACGCGCAGTTTGATGTATTTGGCGGCGCCAGCTTCAATCAGGAATATTTTGCATCCTACAACATCGCGAACCCCACGCCGCCTCCGGCCCTTCTATTGGAACCATCGCAAACCCGTCACAGCGCGGAAATCGTTGCCGGCGAATCGCTGAGCATGAAGCTGGGACCTCGCACCACACTGAGCGAGCAACTTACGTTCTTTCCCAACCTGAGCTCTGTCGGCGACTATCGCATCACCCTGGACGCGAACGTCACCACCAAATTGAAAACCTGGCTGGGATGGCAAGTGACGATCAGCGACCGCTATATTTCCGATCCGCCGATCGGGCTGAAGGGCAATGATTTCCTGCTCTCAACGGGATTACGATTGACGTTCGGCAAAGGAATCTTCTAAAACCGATGCGATGCGGGCCGCGCGTTGTACATCTCCTGTGAGGAGGCTGAAATGCACGGATTGCTTTTTTGGATCATCGTTGGACTGATTGCAGGGTGGCTGGCCGGGAGAGTGATGAAGGGCGGCGGCTACGGCATAGTAATGGATATCGTTCTCGGCATCCTCGGCGGTGTTGTGGGGGGATGGCTGTTCGGGATGCTGGGCGTCTGGTCCGGAGGCGGGATGATCGGCAGCATTATCGTGGCGTTTGTTGGAGCTGTGATTTTAGTGTGGATCACGCGCTTGTTGAAGAGAGCCTGATGGGCGGAGTTGCCGTCCGCGATGAAAGTGCGAACTTTGTCGTTATAAAAACAAATCGCGCCGGCTGCCGGGGGTAGGCGAACCAGCGCGATTTGCGTCAGGGGTAAACTCAGTTGGCGGCGAAGATTTCCGAGCGACGTGCGAGATACCACTCCACGGTAGGCGCGCGCTGGAACTTCAAGTGCAGTTCCGCGGCTTCGGCATTTTTTACGTCGCCGGACTTTTTACGGGCCAGAACGAGCAATTTAGTGGCAAGAGGCGAATGGGGCTCGGCCGAGAGTTCGTCAGCGGCGCTCGAATAATCCTTCTGTGCAAAAAGGACGTAACCGCGCGCGGATTCGTAGCAATTTTCAACAATCAGGTCCCGTGACCTGGCCGCAAGCTTTTCCAGTTTCTCCACGACGCTGTGCGCTTCGTCCAGTTGATTTTGCTCCGCGAGGACGCGGACTTCGTCCCGCCAGATTGCCGCCAGAGACGGATTCCGGTCCGACTCGATCATACCTGCAACGGGAGATAGATAAGCTTTCTCGACTTCGCGCAGCTTTTGCAGCTGTTCTTTCGAAGTGGGCAGAAGAAGCGCGTGGGCTTCCTGAATCTCAAACTCGGCATAGGGCTCGCGGAGCGTACGGGCTTTTTGCTCCAGCACAGAAAGTTTCTGTAGTCCCTCTGCTTTTTTCCCCTGCCAGAAAAGCAAGAGCGCCTGCTGATATTCGACGTGAAGGCGATCGCGGTTGTTTGTGGCCATCGTGAGCGCTTTGCGATATTCCGCACCCGCATTCGCAAAATCGCCCATCAATGTATAAGTGTCACCGAGCCCGATTTGCGAGGTAATGAACGTCGGCGTGATTCTAAGCGCCGCAGCGTAGTGTAGGAGCGATTCCTGGTCAGCGCCGATGTAGCGGGAAACTTCACCGATGGAATCTTCGGGGTTCGGCTGGCCGGGTTGTAACTCCGCGTAGCGCTTCACGTACGCCAGCGCCTTTACAGGATCGGGATCGCCGGTTTCGACCTTCGCGTAACCGAGCATATTAAAAGCCGGTGCAAAATTGCCGTCCAGCTTGACGATTTGCTCCATCAATTTCACGGAGCGATCGTAGTCTTGCTGGAAATAAAGCCACTCGGCCGTCAAATAGAGCGCGTGGCGGTCTTTCGGAAAGCGCGCCAGAAGATCGTTCATCGAACTGATCGCCGGCAGCATGTCGTCTTTCTGAACGGCGGTCAGGAAATTTACCAGCAAGCGCTCTTCGGACGGCGCGTTCACCGCCAGTTGTTCCGCCTTCTGAGCGGCTTGCGGGCTTGGTTGACTGCGACGAGCCGCAAACGACCACACGGCATAAGCAAGCGCAAACTGCGGGTCCTTTTCGGTGGCCTTGCGGGCGTTCTCCACGGAATCTTCCAGCAGCACGTTCTCGTATTGGTCGAGCGCTACTTCCACCAGCTTTTGTGCTTCGACTGATTTGCTAGCGACGGGGAATGCGAAAACGTGGCCCGCGACTGAGGTGGAGGAAACTGCCACTTCGGCAGGAGACTTTAGCTCTGCATCCGCGACGCTCGCAGATTGCTGTGGACTTGCCCACGCGTTTGCCGGCAAAAAAGTAGCTATCAGCAGCACTGCAGACTTCAAGAAAAAGCGATTCATGTGGTGTGCTCCGCGGCAACCTGCGCCGGTGTGGGCCGCGCCTGAACTTTTCATGCAATGTAAAACTATCGCTCCGCGCGCGCCCTCGTAACTGACCGGTGGTACAGGTGTGCTGCCTGGTTACTCGGAGTAATTTATTGGCAACACGTTTGATTTGTTCTTACTGGACACTTGCTGCTGCCGCAGTAGCCGCCGATACTGCATGGAGCCTGCTCGAAAGGTGACGTGGGTATGTTTAAACTGTCTTCGCTAAAATCATTGCGCTTTGCATGCGCCTCGATCCTGTTCGCTCTTGTCTGCACGCCCGTAGTTCCAGCAATCAAGAATATGGCGGTAGTCACATCGGCGGGCAGCAAACTCGCCGACGTGCCGCTCGCGGAGTTGGTCAAATACTGTAAAGGCTCCGCGAAAGCATGGCCGGACGGAAAAAACTTCGTAATTGTGTTGAAAAATCCTGATCTACCGGAAATGCGCGTCGCGCTGCAGAGGCTCTTCGGCGGCGGTGCTTCGGAAGCCAGAACCGCCATCGCCAAACTGAACGAGACTCGCCAGGGCGCAATTGTTGTGGAGTCGGATGACGATTTGTTGCACGCAGTGGATACGACGCCGGGAGCAGTAGGCATCGTTGACGTCTATTCCATCAACAGTTCAGTGAAAGTTCTGCGTGTGGATGGCAAACTACCGTTCGATGTGGGCTACGCGCTAAAAGGCAACTGACTTTTTTCCCTCGGGCATAAATCCAGAAAGATCTCCAACTAACCCAGAAAAATATCCAGCTAACTAAGCCTGTGGCGCAGGATTCCCTGTCGAACGCAACGCTTTGATCGCGGTCAATCCAATCAATAATATCGCCGCTCCCAACGCGCTCCACAGCACTTCCGGATGCCGCTCCGTGAATGGCCGCGGGTCCCGGTAATTCGCAGTTTCTTCTTCCGGTCCGAGAGAAAGAATCCTGTAAACAGGTTTGTTTGATCCCGAATCGAAGTAGTGTCCCAGATCGTATTGCGGTCTGGGCGCTTTCTCGTTGCCGTAGATCAGCCGGTATTGTTGTCCCGCGACCTGCCTGAATGCCAGCGTGCGTGGAACGGCTTTCAGCGCCAGATGCAGATTCGCAAGCGGTTCATCGTTGCCATTGATGACCTGCACTCGCATCAATTTGTTTCCGGTAGCCTCCGGAAAATCAACACGCAGCAGTTCTCGCGTCTGGCTGCCTTGCGTGTACCGATAGACGACTCCGGAGCCCCAGTACGACCATTCCTGTCCATCACTGCTTCCGCTGATTCGAACCGCCCGATAAAATTCCCGGGTGTCAGCTGCAATCTCGACCTCTGAGATCGGTTGATTCAGCGAGGCCAGCGTCGTTTTCCAAATGCTTTCCGTGGGATCACCCGATTTTTCTTCGCTAAACGCCGCCGCAACTTCTCTAGTCTGGGTCGCGTGCGACGATTCCTCATGCAGAACGCTGATCCCGCTCACCGGAAATTGCGCGGACGGATCAGCGATGCGCACGCGAATGTAACGCGAACTCAGCCCCTGAAAAGGAATCGTTTGCGTTCCATCCACGGCGCGCGAACGAAACCGCGCGATCGGCGCGCGCGCTTCCACCACGCGCCACGTTTTCGCATCGTCGCTTAGCGCCACTTCCGCCCAGACGATAAAATCCGGCCGGCTGGTCTCCACTTTTACGCGATCGTAGCTGGCATGGGCTTCGCCGACATCGCCGATAATCTGCGTGTATCGGTCAGCGACGAAACTGGTCTCGACGACGTACGCCGCGTGCTCTTCCACATTCCTCGGCACACGTCTCTCCTCCGCGACGTACGGTACTCCTTCGCCGCTGGAATTCACGATCCGCACGTCTTCGCAGCCTGGTTGGCAATGCGCGTACATTTCCCACGGCAGCAGCACTTCCGCCGGACCATCAGCATCTGTCTGCGACGTTTGCACGGCACGCGAATAACGCCACGAGCGCCATTTGTCGGGCAGCTCTGCTGCCAGCGCCAGGAACCCGATAACGCTCGTCAAAAGTACCGCGGAGATGATTCGCCGCATCATGAATTCCCGCGTTGCCGCGCTACTCTGCGCGTATACGAAAAAGAAACGCCCAGCAGCACCGCACCCAGAACAAAAAACGACAAAATCCGATAGCCTTTATCCAGAAACGAAAGGTCATACAAAAATACTTTGCCCACCACCAGGCCGAACAAACTCAGGCTCTGCCAGCGCAACAGTGCCGACTTATTTTGTACACCCAGGAATAAAAGCACAGAGGCATACAAGGTCCACAAAACAGATAGCGCAACATTTTGCGCCAGCGCGACATCCGTGCCATTCCCGGCTTTTCCAAAGTAATCCCAGAATTCCCAGGACAGTGCAATCAACGCATACACATTGATCGCCACCGCAAAAATACCGATCTCAGTGCGTTCCGGCGCATCAATATCTCTCTCGTGCGTTTGCGCCGCCCACAGCGCCACTCCGAAGCAAGCAATCATTACTAAGTAAGCTACGAAGCGGGCATTCAAAAGAAACGGTCCACCCTCTGGAGGCACGATCAGCAGCCTGAGCGCGGAAATCCCCAGCAAGATGTAGCCGGATTGCCGGATAAAATTGCTGGCCGCCCGGAATCCCGTCCACACCAGAATCGCGCCCTCTACCGAGAAACTGAGTGTGATCCACTTTCCTTCCAGGCGAATCGGAACCGCCAGCGTCAAAAATGTCAGCGCCAGTCCCGCATACAACAATCGAGCCAGCGCCGACCGATTTTCGGATCCGGCTGGAATCAACCGCGCAATGGCAACGTGACCGGCTGCGAGCGCCAGAAACAGCAGCGTCAGCGGCCACTTGTCAGCAGGCCACAGCAAAATGAAGAGCGCGCCGGAGTAGGCGAATGCGTTCAGCAGGATCATCGCAATGTCGAGCTCTGCGGAACCAAGCCTGCGCATGGCTTTGACAATCGGCAATGCGGCATACAAAAAGAAGAACAACGTTGCGAATGCTACTGTTCGTTCCAGCGGCGAAGTACGATGAAAAAATTGCTCATACCATCCCCAGAAATAAATCTGCGTTCCGATAAACGCGATGTGCGACAGCGATTTCCAGTCTTTTTTCGACGCGATCGCCAGTGCTCCAGCGCCCAACAAAATAAGGTAGCTGAACAGTACGACCTGCTGATCCTTTCCGCTGCTGGCCAGAATCGGCGTTAATAAACCGCCAACCAGCGACAGCACTGCGATACGCTGCGAATCGCGTCCGATGGCCACCGCCGCCATCACGGCAGTAATCACGATCATCGCCACGAAACCGACGTCCCGGCTGTACAGCGTGTAGTATTGGCAGCCCGCCCACAGCGAAAGAAATAACGTTGCTTCGCCCAGTGCCGCGATGCCTTCGGAAAAATAGCCGTAGCCTTTCGCGAGCAGCCACTGGCTCCACGGCAGCATCAAGGCGCCCAGCAACACACCGATTGCAACGCGTCCAGACGGTCCGATCACGTTGTTGTCAAACGCCCACTTCAGGCCGGAGGAGATCGCAATCAATATCGCCACGATCCCAATCCGGTTGAACCAATTTCCTGCAATGCGATTTTCCAGATCAACTGGAGCGGCACTCTTCGCATAAGCAGCGCCAATTACAGGGCTTGTGGACGCGCTCGCCGGCTGGTGTGCCGGCAATGTTTCTGGAACAACAGTGGCGTACCGGCTGCCGACCGGCGCAGGCGGTGGTGCCGTCGGTTCGGCTCCCGCCGGAGCACCAATCTGCTCTTTCACTCGAACCTGATCGGCCAGGGTCTCCGGAGGCGGCATGGACTCCGGCATAACGCCTTCCGCCGCACCTTCAGTTGAAGCACCTCGACGCAGTGCAAGCTCGAGCGCCAGTATCCTCTTCTCAAGTGTGTAAATTCGTGAAGTCAACTGGGGGTTTTGGCGGTGGAGCGGTTCGGCCTCCAGGCGGCGGACCGCCACCAAGGCGACAATGGCAAGGACAGGCCCCGCCAAGAAGACCGCAATTGCAATAACGACAAGAAGTCCCATACGGGTAGAAACTGGCGAAATTAGAGCACAGCCGCCAGGCCCACACAACCCAAATTGGAGATCAGAACCGTTCCCAATTTGAGACGCGCCTAGGGGCAAGTAGGCAAAAATGTCGCGTTTGCCTCCTCCCCGGTTCCCAATTTGTGTGTTCCGAACCTGTACGAACGGGCAGGTTTTTCCACAGGAGGTACAGCGAAGCCTTAGCAAATACCAGCGCTCCATTCGGTCACTACTAACTACCGTATTTGTATGTAGTTACGATGAATCAAAATGAAACGCTTGGGTACTAGGAGACTCGTTTGACCCCTAAAATGTGTCGTCTGTACCATAGCCGCGGCTTCCGAACTGCTGTCTAATGGTACAGGTAAGGGGAACGGACAGAACATTGGGACAGTTCCCGCATCCAATAAACGGGCAAAGGCGCAGCAAAGAACCAGCCCCGGTAGCGACCAACGGGCCCAAGAATAGAGGACAGAATGAAGACCAAGGACAGCAGCCGCAAGTGGATGTGGTGGTTCCTGGGAGTCGTTTTGGCGATGCAGCTTTATTTCGTCCGGGAACTTCTGGCGGCATTTGCCCTGTTCGTTTTGGGATTCGGGGCCATCGCCTTCGTATTGGGCGCCCTCTATATGCTTCACCAAGGCTGGGCGGTTGCAGTGCAGAGCCTGGCCAGCAGCCAGCATCCGGCAGTGTTGACAGTCAAGCGCGGTGTAAATTCGATGGAAGTTGGAGCCCGTCGCAGCGCACTGGCAACGATCAGCGGAGCAGAAGAACTGGCCAAACGCGCCATCCGCGCCGGTTCAGCGACTGCCCGGTAACGCTCAAAGTTTCGATTTGCCAGTAGGGAGAAGCCGCCGGCAAGCTGTTCTCTTGCAGCCTGCGGGCAAGTAAAAACAACCAGGAAAATAGAGCCAGTCGCCCTGAGCAAGCGATTTGGCTCTTTTCTTTTACACAAGCCAAACAACAAAGACCAATAGAATCAACGGATTCGGCGAATCCGTTTTGGTTCGTTTTGGGTCGTTTTGTACCCCGTTCGTGCACAATTCGTGCACAGTTGACTACGCGTACTGCAGCCCGCGATCGGAATGGTGCACCAGCCCTGGCCCTGGATTCCTTTCTACCAGAGCTTTGTTGAGCGCTGTCAGGGCCAATCGCACTGCCAACGATTTGTCTAACTCCCAGCCAACCACTTTCCGGGAAAAGGCGTCGAGAATCACCGCCAGGTACACAAATTCCCACTTCAATCGAATGTAGGTGATGTCCGCTACCCATAGCTGATTCGTCCCGGTCAGTTTCATGCGGCCAGCCAGGTTCAGATGGACCTCGAATTCGTGATGGCTGTTCGTGGTTACGACAAATGCTCGAACCCGCACAGCGAGTAGGTTGTGCTCGGCCATGAGCCGCATGACCCGTTTGTGATTCACCGGCATGCCTCGCCGTCGCAATTCGGCTGCAATACGGCGGTAACCGTAGCGCCGACGATGTTCGACGGCAATCCGCTGAATCGCCGATCGCACTTCCATCTCATCTTCGACCGGGCGCTGCTCCCGAAATGAACGGTTGGCCTAACTTGGCGGGTAAGTTTCACGAATGACAATCCCCCTGACTTACTCCGCTGCTAGCGACAAGGCGGAACAAATGTATGCAGTCATAAAGAGCATCCGCGAATTCGACAAGCTGACGCTCTCGGGGGTTGTGCGCGGGGTCATAAACCCATCGGACCGCGAGAATTGTTTCTTGGGGACCTACTATCGCACGGCTGGCAATATAGATTCGCTCTTGGCCTTGAACAGTGGCCAGCATTTCCAGGCGGCCGCAATGCTTGCGCGGTCGCTTTTCGAATCGGCAGTGGATATTTCTCTTATCGACAAGGTTGCTATGGGCTGGGCCAAGATGGTTTTTTCGGTAGACGTTGAGAAGTTACGCATCGCTAAGAAGATGGTCGCCTTCGCAGCGTCCAACCCCAGTCGGGCGATTGACGTGTCTTCACAAACCGAATTCATAAGCAAGCACGAGACGCGGATTGAGCACAATCGAAAGACGCTTTGGCCGCACTTAAAGAAAACTGGAGACTTGAAACACTGGTCCACAATGACTCTGCCAGAAAGGGTTGCGCTGCTCGGCGAGCCGTTCGACGAAATGTATAATTCCCACTATCCGCGTTTGAGTTGGTACGTACACTCCGGTTTGACCGGCATCTTAAATTTGCCAAGCGATTTCTTCCCCATGGTGCACGGATTCGCCCTAAGCCTGTCGATTGCTTGCTACTCGAAGATTTTGGAAGCCGTGATTCGCGAAATGAAAATCAACATTGCGGATGACAAAATATTCGACACTCTGAAATATGCCACGCTGCTGCCCTTTTCAAAATCCCCCGAAGATGAATTGGCGCTTTTCCATGAGCTACTCGGTTAGGAAGCCGTCGGTTGACTTGGCCCAAGTTGGCGGGTAAGTTCTTCCAGCGCAAAAATGGACAACAAAAGACATCAGGTATTCGTGAGTTCAACGTATGCGGACCTGCAGGAAGAACGGCAGCAAGTAATTAAGATGCTCATGCAGATGGACTGCATACCAGCCGGGATGGAACTATTTCCCGCACTTGACGAGGAGCAATTCCGTTTTATAAAGAAAGTCATCGACGATTGCGACTACTACTTGCTAATCATTGGCGGCCGCTACGGCTCGACGACTGCTGAGGGTATCAGCTATACGGAAAAGGAATACGATTACGCCGTTGAGCGCGGACTCAAGGTCGTCGCTCTGATTCACAAAAACCCCGACGCGATTGCGTATGGAAAATCGGAACAAGACCCAGTGCGCCGCGAGAGGCTCAAACTGTTCAGAGAGAAGGTAGCGACAGACCGCCTGGTCCAGTGGTGGAATTCGGCTCACGAACTACCCGCGCTCGTAGCGGTTAGCTTGACTAAGACAATCAGCGAATTCCCGGCCGTTGGTTGGGTAAGAGCAAATAGAGTGGCAAGTGAAGAGTTGCTAGCGGAGATAAATGACCTACGCAAGCAGAACTCTGATTTCCGCAAACAGAACGATTCCCTTCAAGCGGAATTGGCAAAATTCAGTTCGCGGCCAATTTTGGAGGACCTCGCTGGACTAGAGGACGAGATTAAACTCTACGGAACGTTTACAAGTTCGTACAGACAGGAAGACCGTTCGTGGGAAATAACTCTTAAATGGTCTCAGGTCTTCGCATTGGTGGCACCGTATATGGCCAGTTTTCCGACCGACGGCACGGTCAATGAAACCCTCACGACAGTTGCGTTCAAGATGGCAAAGCACTCCGACGGCTACAGACCGTACTTGGATAATCAGTTGTTTCGTACCATCGCTTTGCAGTTGAAAGCGCTCAACCTTGTGGAAATCAATTACACCAAAACAGTCAGTGGGTCGATGGCGCTATTCTGGTCGCTTACTCCGTACGGTGAACGTTTGATGATGCAGCTTCGCACCGTCAAAAAGGTCAACGGGTCGGGTAATGAGGAAACCTAAGTAGTCCTAGGTCCGATTCGTTTTCCATCTCGGACGCGGCGAACGCGAACAATTGTTCGTGTGAATTCGCGCGAGCATTTGCGTCATTGACTGTCGGTTGCGTTACTGGACTGTGAGCGACTAATGTCTTGGAAACGATATTTCGAAGTTGGTCTAGACGCGGCAGTCGCCGTCGGACTTTACTACATCGCTGGATGGATTGGTGTCGTCGCTTGGGCATTCTTTGTGGCGGTGCTCTTATTCTCTCAGCTGTTAGAGAACCAACGAACAATTCTTGGGATTCTGACTTCGCGTTTGCCTGACCGGTGTGCCTTTTGTCATCGTGAAATTTTGGACGAAGGCGGTATTTTCGACGAAGAAGGCATCTACCACGCGGCCTGCATCGACAAGCGTGACTCTCTTGAGGAGCATCGAAGAATTGCTGGCGTACCGTTGTCAGAGTCGGTTCATAAGCCGCAGCCTAAAAAAGCGCAAAGACAGTAACAACTTCATCTAACTTTTCCCGTTGATGTTGCCAGTTCCCCCAATCACTTTACTTCGCCGCTTCCCGCTGCCGCCTGAAGATTTTCAACGCCGCCAACGCCAGCGACCGCCGAGACTGTACCGCTCAGAGTCGCGACACTTCCGACGCTGCAAATTTTGTTTAGTTTATCCATCGCAAATTCCCATAAAACAGGGCTACCCTTCAAAACCATCCCGTAGGATATGGGCAGGCAGCCCTGCGAATCGCACCGTGCCGTTTACAAACTCGCGATAGTCCACGGCCGCCCTACCGCGAAAGTTGACCAGCCTAGTTCGTCCAGCAGTCGACCCGCTGATGTCGGTAATAGGTGACCGTCAGTTCTACCGGTTGGGACATCTACCGCTCCTGTTGCTATCAGCGGTCGTCTCCGCTCGAAATCAAAAATTCGAATTCTTCGTCAACTGCCGTCGCTAAAGGCTTCGCTCCGTATCGCGGAACTGGCGTGACAGTCGGATTTGTCGGTATCGTGCCGCGAACCTGCGTTGGCGCAAGTTCGGCCCGGGCTTTGGCCAGTTCATCAAGGACGGCTTTTTCCGCTGCAGCGCCAGCCATGGCTTTGTAGTGCATGCTTCGCTCGCCGTGGACTTTGGCGCAGGCGCGAGCCGCTTTCGCGCAGCCGTCGAGTCCTTCCTTCTCGCATTCATCGGCTAAAGCGTTCTGAGCGTCGCTCATGGCCTGATGCTGTGCTTCCGATTTTGTGAAGTGCGTTTTTGCTTCCATCTTGTTCTCCTCTTTCACGCCGCGGCCTGCGCTCTGCGGCAGATTTGCAGAAATGCATCCACGTCCAAAGCTTTGACCGCTTTTGCGGCCGCCTCGAATTCCTCAGGCAACAACGCGCTGCGAAGTCCGGCGAGCGTCTTGTGCATCGAGTCGGTAATCGACGCTTTTGCGAGCGGCGAGCCTTCGTCAACCGCGTCAGCGGAAATGAATGTTGTGGCGATGCATTCGCCTTCGTGGTTCCAGTGCTCGACCATGACTTCGCCGGTCTCGATCAATCGTTTAGTTAATTTGATCGTGCCGCGACTCGATGCGCGTTTTTCGCAGTCAAAAAAAGCTTCGCAACTGGTTTCCTCGGCAGGTTTGTTTTCCGGCTTGGGATTTCGATTTAGTTTTTGCAGTGTGTGTGAGTCATGGCCGACTTGAAAGAATTTCTCCAAATCGTCCGTTTCGCAGGACATCGGCATCGGATGCATGGAATCATATTCTTGCGGCGTGCCGGAATCACCGGTTCCGCGCTCGACTAATTCCGCGAATTCGATGGCCACGCCTTCGCCTCGCAATTCTTCGCGAATTATTTTTCTGACTTCATCACTTGTCACGTTGCCTCCTTCGCCGCACCTAACAATTGTTTTAATCGCGCATGCTCGGCCAGCGTTGCCGATCGTTTACGTAGAAGCGCCGCCCAGTTAGTTTCAAGCCTCTGCAGCGTCGGGTCCATGAACATGGCGTTGACTCGCGTCTGCATACTCCACTTGCCGGCTTGAGAAACGAAGGCAATGCGCGGATCTTTGCGAGGCCGTATATGTTCGTTGATTGCCCGCTCTGCCGCTGCCAGTTGCTGATCGAGTGCGCGAAGCTCGCTGCGATTTTGTTCGTATTGTTCCTGCGGCGTCGGCGTCGGCTCAATTACCGTTTCTGAGATTGCGCTTTTGGTGAACCATGCCATGAAGAAAAGTGAACTACAAAAACTTCTCATCCGCTACAGTGATTTTCAATTATGGTTCGGACAAAGACCGATTGGAGCAGGAAATCCGTAACGTCGTACTCCACGAGCTGGCGCACCATCTCGGTATGTCCCACGACAAGATGAAAGAAATTGGTTTGTAGACTCGCTGAGCGTTTCAACTCTGATAAACGCAGCCGAAATCGGAGAAGTCGAAAACTTAGGGAAAGCTGAATCGGGACTGACTGGAAATCGGAATGGCTTGCTGCTATTGAACCCACTGAGGAGAGCGGAGTGCAACTCAAGGATTTGTCTTCGGAGCAACGCTAAGCGCAAACACGACATCCACTCTCGTGTCCACCTCAACTGGCTCACCGTTTAATATCGTCGGCTGATACTTCCATTGTCTCACTGCATCAACAGCTGCTTGCGCAAGCAGAGGGTGTCCAGATAGAACTTCAAGCTGCTTCACTGTTCCATCCTTCTGAAGTATTACGTGTAGAGCGACGGTTCCTGCAATCCTGTTCTTTAACGCCTCTTCAGGATATTTGGGCTGAACGTTTTCGATGAGTTTTGCTTTCTGTACGTTCCCACCAATCCTGACTCGCATCCGTGGCGTCCCGTGGCTGTCCTCGGCCAAGATGGCCTGCTCACCTGAACCGCCTACCTTTCCGACCTCCGACGATGTTGCTTTCAGGCCAAGTGATTTGCAGTCCAGCCGTCGAAAGGCACCCTGTACCAGGACAAAGTACCCTGCGCTTGCAGCTGTGCTAAAACCAGAATTATCTTTCTTCCGCAAGTCCACGCGATAGAAGACTGTATTGCTCGTCTCTGCGTCAATCAGTGCTTTCCCGCACGAATTCGCCATGTTCCTTGGAAGCTGATTTGCATCATGGACTTCCAGTTCGCCCTGCTGTTTGGAAAGCCACTCAAAAAGTTTTGGAATCCACTCTTCGTCGCGCTCAAAGTTCGCCCTGTAAGCCGTTGTCAATCTTGTGCCCTGCTCCTCGCCGAATGTTGCTTTTGAACCATGTTTCGTAATCGGGGACCATCAGGTTGCGGGCAATCTCTTCCAATTTTGCATGGTCCGCATCCCGAGCGGCCGAAATGCCAGTTGTCATCAGGTCACGCAAGTCATTGAGTTCTTCTTGCGGGACGCTGCGCTTTCCCAGCGTGTTCGCACGAGCGGGCAGAAACCAAAGAGCTAACATCAGGGCCCACACGCCTAACGTTAATCCATTGCCTGTCGCCACGATTTCCACCCCTTCTGGGATAATCGGCACAGTATAACTCTACTGGTAGTCTGCCGCAGTGGCTGGGGACTGGTAAACGCCGTACTCGTACAAATGGAATCCACCGAAAAAGCAGATGTCCGCAGCCGAAACCGGATAAGTGCCAATCCCGTCAAATCCACATCTCCGGTTGCATTGAAGGTCAGTCTGAAGAGCTACGATACCGGGGAGACTTGTCGAATTCTCCCTCGTTTACTGCTGGTCGCTTGTAAGCTTGGCGACGGCGGCTTGCACCGCAGGAGGCAGCGAGTTCATGCGCTTGATGTAAGCCGCCACGGTCCAGAGCTTTTCGTCGGAAGCCCAGGCGCCATTCGCGAACATGCCGGACCTGCGGATGCCGTGCTTGGCGACAAACAATATTTGGGCCTCGGAGAGCTCCGTTCCAACCACGGGCAACTCGGGGATCCGCGGAAACAAGATGGGCGGCTTGTCGCCGAAGGGTTTTCCAGGCGTGCCGTGGCAACCGGCGCAGGCGTTGAGGTACAACTTTGCACCGGCGATCAGATTTTCGTCCGTTGGCTGAATGGGATTGGAGAGCGCGGGCGCTTCTTTTTTTGCCGAGGCATGCACGGCCTTGCGCATCAGGTAAGTTTCAAAGCGCGAGGAAGGAATGTCGGCGCGCACCTCGGAGAAGCCGAGGATGAGGTAGAAGTAGACGCCGAGGAAGAGCACGACGAGTGTGACGAGAACTCCCAGAAGAAAATGCTTCATCTGTACCTCCACTACGTTCGCAAGGTATGCCACTGGGGTTGGACGGCGGAAATCTGACGTGGTTTCTTAGGGCAATGCCCCGGGCATTCTATCCAGAAGCGGGCGGCGGAAGCAAACAGACGAGGTTCCGGGCGAATTGCGGGCCACTCGAAACTAAATTCGCCTAAGTCCCGATTGACGCACAAACCGTCGAAGTTGATTTTGGCGCGGGGAACTTTTCCGGTTTCGGCACGACTTACCGGGAGTTGACCCGAAATCGACGGGTCGGCCAGAGGGAACGCGGCCTTCATGAGTCTTTTTCGTTGGTCTCCCCGTATAGCTCAGTATCCAAGCCTCGGGGAGGATTCCCCCCTCATTAATGGGAAAAGAATCCCGTACATGGGCGGGAGCGCAACTCAGAACCTGCATTGCTTCTCCGTAGGAGGTCGACATGCATGAAACAAAGGAGCGGTTGTCTCTATTGTGGCTCTCTTCGCGTTATTGCATTACAGGGGCCCCGTGAGGCCGTAAGAGCGGCAACAGTGGCGGAAGGAGGAGGAAGCAATGACGGTCACGGATTTACCCGCGATCATGGGAACAGTTCTGATTGTGGCCGGGCTCGCGTTGGTCGGCATTTACACTCGGTTCCGTACCGAGAGCAGTGAAAAGAGCGTTCAGGCCGGGGCACTTCTGATTGTGGTCGGTGCAGTCCTCTTGGGGCTGTCGCTATTCGTACCCCACGCAAAATAGGATTCAGGTCCGCACCCATTAAAATTGGGACACTACCTAGCTTCTGGCGGGCATTGTCATCCCCACCGAAGTCCTTCTTGTTTGCAAAAAGGTATTCGAGACCTGCAATTTCGTGGGCTGGGTCCTGATTAACGTTGTGGGTCTCAATAGATCGGCGCAACACTTGCGCGAAGTTTACTCGAGGAGTCTGAAATCCCAAAGGTTTTTCGCGGGCGTTGATTTAGACGCACCGCGATGCTTGCTGCCAGTTGGGATTGCGTGTAGCCGGAGAGGTCCGTTCTCTTCGGCAGGTATTGTCGTAGCAAGCAGATTGGTGTTTTCGTTGGTTCCTCGCTGCCGAGGGCTGTGCGAGTGACGGAAGTAGAGCTTTCACATTCGTGGCCACTGTGAAGGTTTTGTGTTGGGCCATCTCCAGCCCGCGATCCCAGGTCAACGAGCGCCGCAGGGATGTGGGGTAGTCGGCAAATTTGCCGGCTCAACGCGGAGACGACCGCAGCCGTGTCTTCGCTTCGCACCTTGACCAGGGCAGTAAAACGCGAATGCCGCTCCACCAACGTCGCGATGTGACTGTTTTTTGTGCCACCAATGAGATCACCTTCCCAATGACCAGGAATGGCGCGGTCCTCGATTTCAGCGGGCCTTTCCCGGATGGAGATGGCATCTACGATTTGACCGCGTGAGTCTTTAAAGATACGAGCGTGCCGCGAGCGGCGTATGCGGCGCTTGGATCGCAGGTGCCCCAGCAGCTCTTTCTTCAGCACTCCGCGGGCTTGGATGAATAGGCTGCGGTAAATCGTTTCGTGGGACACGCGCATGCTCTCGTCATCGGGATACTGGATCTTCAGCCATCCAGCAATCTGTTCCGGCGACCAATCTAGAACCAGTTTACTCGCAACCATCTTCCGCAATTTCACATGAATGGCAAGAAGGCACCGCTTGGGCCGCAAGGCCGAGTCCCAGGCTCGGCGATCAGCTTCGTTGGCTCGATACTCAGGACGGCCACCATGACGTGCGACCTCGCGACTCACGGTCGACGCGGCGCGCTCCAAGCGTCTGGCGATATCACGGATCGACGAACCGGAAGCGAGCCCCCGCGAAATGTCCTCTCGCTCAACCACTGCGAGCGCCAGCAGCGAGCGCCGACGAAGCGCTGGAACAATCCCACCGTGATGCGCCAACAGACAGTGAATGGAGGTATGCGGCCTGTCAAAGGCGCGCCCAATCGTATGCAACGACTCTCCCGCTTTCCAGCGGCGCCATACGTCAGTCGCGCTGCGTCTAAAGCAACGCTCCGCGTATTTCCCTTGCGATCATCAGACACCACCTGCGAAAGTAAGCTTCATATCAGCGCAAGTGTTGCGTCGATCTATTTGAGTCCACCGTCGTTACCGGAGAAGTCAAAATGGTCCCAAAACCACTTCTCCGGCAATGCAACTAGCCCGGGCATTGGACAATCCCGCAATGATAACTGGAGGAGAGAGTCTCTCGGTAAATTGGACCAAGTGTGTTTAACTACGGCTCATGCCCGATTATTACTGCACTTTCGGCCTCCTCATAGGAATTCCGACTCTCTTGCTTTGGCTGGGATTCGGAGCTTGGTACTCTGACCGATTTGGCAAAGACCACGGTCCTATGCCTCGACCGGTGTCCAGAAGCCGAATGCTAGCTTCTAGCGTGCCTTCAATCAGAATGTGAACATCCCATTGAAACTGCGAGTACTCCCATTCGTACATGTCAACGTCGGGCAACATAGCAACCCCCAATCCGGTACATCCGGTCGGGATATTATCGTAACTTCATTTCGCCGTCTGAGATTGGCATTGTTTTCTGGCATCTTCCAGGTCGGAGGCTTCGTAATCTGCTCTCATGACCCCTATCTTCCCGCCTTTTTGCTGTAGTTCTCGAACATCACCATCGCTGAGTTCAGACCGCCATTATAAATCCTGATGGGTAATCGCCTTCTACGTAATCGAAGGGACGATGGGGATGAAGTCGAGACATGTTCTCGCCAAACTTGTGAACATGGCGTTTCACGATTACGCAAGGTTGACTCTGCGCCTTCGTTGTATTGGGTTTAGGAGTTTGCGCGGAACAAAGGACTGAGACCGCCAAAATGCAGACCAGCAATGCGCTCAATAATTTCTTCATGGTTAATGCTACCCGACAAAACTTACCCGGCAACCCCGGGACAAGTCAACATATGACGGGAATCTACCTAGTCCTCATCGAGTGAAGGATACCCTGGGCTGCCGTACCGCAGAGTATAAGGACCAGTGGGCTTCAATTGATTGGCTTGAACGGCCAGAATTTCGTCGTACGTTACCACCTCAACATTCAGCTCGCTTTGACGTTGCGCCCACACCTCTCGGTCCTCGTCACTTTTAGGTGCACGGCCAATCAGAACCGCCAGTTTTGAATCGTCGGGAATCTGGCCGAATGAAGAAGTACACAGTAGGCGAAGCGCTCGACGGCTTGCTGGACCGCTGGACGCTCGATGGCAAAGCCACGAAGAAAAACCTATCGCATCTCAAGCAGACGCGCGAAGCGTTCGGCTCTTACCGTGTCACGCAACTCGACGACACCGCCGTGGACGCTCTCAAGAAAGATTGGCTCGACAACGGTTACGCGCGAGCAACCGTGAATCGCTGGCTGCTGATTCTTAAGCGCGCTCTAAATATGGCCGTGAATGGCAAGCGCATCGCGCGAGTCCCGCACTTTGAATATTTGAGCGACGCTGACAACGTGCGGACGGATTGCTTTGCCGACGAAGCGGAATTAGAGACCGTCATTAGCAATCTTCCCGAAGACTTGCAGGATTACGTGCGTTGGTGCGCCGCAATCGGAATGCGGAAAAGCGAAGCGGCCGCGCTGACTTGGGAGATGCTCGTCGAAGAATCTGACCGTTTGCTTTTGCGAATCCCTAAGTACATCTGCAAGAACAAAAAAGACCGCAACCTTCCCATCGGTGGCGAACTTGGCGAAATTCTCGAACGGCGCAAACTGGCGCGGACGTTTGAGCGAGACGGCGTGACGCACGTTTCACAATTCATCTTTCACCGCGACGACGGCCGTCAGATTACCGACTTTTTCAAGTCGTGGCGCACGGCAACGCGCAAAGCCGGTTGTCCTGGCCGTCTCTTTCATTCGACGCGCCGCTTCGCCGCGACGTCCATGCTCGAAGCGGGTCTCGCGCCAGAACTGGCCTGCGCTTTAACAGGACACAAAACACAGTCGATGCTGCGCCGGTATCAACTCATCAAAACGGAGAAGGTCGCGGACGGCTACTCGCAACTCGAAGCCTACCGCGCCACGAACAAAGCCAAAGCAGCCGCCAAGCCACGGAAGGTTGTCGCTATGAAGTAAGAATCACCGACATGTCAGGCCAACGGAGCGGGAGAGAAAAATCTCCCGCTCTTTTTTTTGCTCATGCACAATTCCATGCACAATCCGGTTTCCCACGTGCAAAAACCAGCTATTTTCGCGGCAATTCTTTGCGGCCAGTCGTCCTGAGCAAGCGATTGGCTCTTTTTCTTGTGATGGACGGCAATCGCTGCCCCTGCCGCACCTGTGACGTACCAGCTCCCAGTCATTCTTAACCAAAAAGACTGGGCGCGTGCCCGAGCAAGGGCAAGCCCCGAGAATAAGCCCTGTACCTAAGTTCAGAGGGGCACAGCTGACCTAAAACTGGCCGTCGAGTCTGTATTCCATTTGGTCGCAGTAACGTATTTTCCTCCACGGTAGAAGAACACAGTCCTCGTTCTCGCGGTCCCTCTGCATCGACTGTATTCGCCCAAGGCCCAGGAGAAAAAAACAATCATGAAGAAACCCAGGTTCTTCAACAGGCTGCACCTGTGTTTGATGACGGCGACTGTGATTGCGATGGCGCCGGTTGTGCCGAACAGCACCTTCGCCGGTACCTCGCAGCTGAGTATCGAAACGAACCAAATGCCTGTGGCGGTCGTGAGCGTGGGATACCGGTCCGCAATCCCAATTAGCGGAGGCGCACCGCCATACCAGTGGCGAATTGTCTCAGGAAGTCTGCCGGCGGGTTTGCGCTTCGATGATGTTTCGGGAACTATTGTGGGAGTACCGGAAGCAGAAGAAAGTACGAGCTTCGTAGTAAGTGTCGCAGATTCTGCGGGGCATACCGTCTCAACGCCGGTTGGGCTAAATGTCGTTGCCGGCAACTGGGGAACTACCTACTACGTGGACAGCGAATTCGGAAACGACGGCAACTCCGGCACGTGGGAGTCTGCGCCATGGAAAACCATGGCACGTGTTAGTAGCGCGAGTTTTGCGCCTGGGAATCGAATACTGCTGAAGAGGGGAAGCATATGGAGAGAAGAGCTGAACTTTCCATCGTCAGGCATCGCTGGGGAGCCAATCCTTGTCGATGCGTACGGCACGGGGAACGCACCTGTAATCAGTGGAGCCGACCTGCTTCCTCAGACTGGATGGACTGTGTGCAGCACGTGCCAGGCATATGTCTGGCGAATCCCAGTAAAAACACAGCCTAACGTCGTTCTGTTCAACACTACGCTTGGCATTCAGGAAACATCCATCGTGAATTTGACTGGCGCCACCAAATGGTTCTGGAGCGAGGGTACGTTATACGTCTGGTTCACCGGAAATCCGGGTTATTCCTACAAGAGCCCCGGAGTCGAAGTAGGCGTTCGGCAGATTGCCATAGCACTATTCGGCGTTTCTCACGTGACGATTCAGAATTTGGATGTGGAGGACGCGAACGGAAAACCAAGCAACGGAACGGTATACGCGCAGGCAGTTGCTTCGCTCGGTAGGAGCACGCATGACATCAGCTTGCATCGGTTGACGGTGAAAAACGGCGCAGGAGATGGAGTTCATCTGGAAGACTGCAACGCATGCATCGTGCAGGGCGTAACGGTGTCGGAGATGGCTAGAAACGGAATTGAATTGGTTTCCGGCCATCCCGCATATCCGGTCTCCTCTGGCGCTATCCTCAGCAATACCGTTGCGTACAACCACTACGATGGCATTGGAACGTATGGTTGCGCCGTCGGTGCTACCTGTGAAGCTATCTTCGAGCCTGCTGGTCTATTTCTTTCCGATCTGGTAGTGGCAGGAAACACCGTGCATGACAACGGCGCGGGAATCTATTTTCGCTGGACCCGGAATTCGCACGTCATCGCAAACACCTCTTATCGAAACATAGACACGAGTATGGGGGGCGAAGGCGGAGGGATCGAACTCGAGGCTTCGAGCAGCAACACATTGGAACGCAATTTATCGTACGCCAACCGCACGAACGGACTGGAAATGTCCAATGACCGGGGCGCGGGCACCGGTATCACCGGCTCGTCGAACAACCTGGTGAAATATAACGCAGTGCACGACAACGCGTGGAGCGGATTGTTCACCAATGCCGCGCCCAGCTCAAACAACACTTTTATTTATAACGTAGTGTGGAACCATGCCAATGGAGAGTGCTTTCTCGCGAATGGGACCGGGCATAAATTTTACGGAAATACCTGCTGGAACAATTCGACAGGAATCGACTTATTCACGTCGAGCACGACACCTTCAACCGACTACGTCACAGTGAAGAACAACATTATCGGGGCAAGCGCGCACAACGCCGTGAAGATTGAATCTGGCGTATCGATGTCCACGCTGGCGTTCGACTATAACGATTACTACAATCCGGCGCCGTCGCTTAATTTCCGCTGGCCCGCTTCGAGCGGGGACTTCTCGGCCTGGGAGAAGATCTTCATGTACGATCTCCATTCGCGAACGGAAAATCCCGAGTTTATTTCCAGCGTGCCAAGCCAGCCCGGCGATTTCTCCGTTTCGACGAGTTCGCCCACCATCGGCGCCGGTGTGGTCTTGGGCGCGACGGCGGATACAGGCTTGAACAGTCTTTCAACGTGGCCGGGGGGAATTCAACTGACAACGCAAGGCACCGCTTGGAATATCGGCGCCTTCATCGTTTTGCAATAAGACGTGAATCGAAATTGGGCCGGCTAAAGCGAACGGAGGGCCGTCGCTACCGGCATCGCTGCGGCGCGAATCGCCGGCAACAGTCCGCCAACCACTCCCATTACCAGGGCGAACAGGACGCCTTTCACGAGGAGTTCCGGCGTAATCTTGAAAGCGAACGCGAGATTGGAAAAAGTTTGAAAATTCATGGTGCTGGTCGTCAGTCCGTTCAGCGGAAGAACGGCGACGCAGCCGAGCAGACCTCCCACGCATGCGATCAGCAATGCCTCCAGCAGAAAGGAAAAAACCACGGAGGAGCCTGAAAAACCGACCGCGCGCATGGTGGCAATCTCGCGGCCTCGTTCTGACACAGCGGAGTACATCGTGTTCAGCGCGCCGAACACCGCTCCGATAGCCATGATCGCGGCAACGAATCCGCCAAGAACCGTGATCAAGGTAGTCATCACGCGCGACTGTTTTGAGTAGTAATCGATTTCGCGGCTGACATCCACGTTCATGCGAGGATCCGTGGTGAGAGCGTCCTTGAACGTGTCAAATGCATCTGCTGAAGTCAGACGCGCCGTCACGGATTGAAACAAATTGTCCGGGCGCTTGAGGACCTCATTCAGAACGGGAGCGTCACACCAGACTTCAGAGTCGAATGCCGAACCACCGGCGTCGAAGATGCCTGAAATAGTCCAGTGGCCACCGCCAAAATCCACAGTATTACCCACTGCGAGAGTGACGAGCTTCTTCGATCCGTTTGCGCCGACAACGATGCCGTTGTAGGTATGCGCAGCGTTCTTGCCGACGGCCAACTCTGCGAGGCCTGGCTGAGGCATGCGGCCCTGGATTATTTTGACGGTTCGGCGCACTTCCAGGACATTGGGGGAAACGCCACGGACCTGAGTGTTCGCGTCGGCGCCGTTGGAGATGAGCGGGAAAGGCATGACGCCGACTACTTCCTGCGTGACGAGCGGAGCGCCGTGCGCGTCTCGAGCTACGCCCGGAGCGTCCTTAACGATCTTGACGGAATCGAGAGTCACTGCTCCCATCATCTCGGAAGGCGAGCCGGCACGCAGAACCAATGCGTTGTCAGCAGACCCTGAGCTGACCAGGGTAGCGCGAAATCCGCGCGCCAAGGACAGCATTGCGACGAAGACTCCAACCGTGCCGGCGATGCCCAGCACGGCGACGATGGTTGAAGTCCAGCGAGCCTTGACGCTGCGGACGTTGTAAATCACCGGAATGGCCATGGTCAGACCCTCCTCAGGGCATTGACGACGCGCATGCGCATGGCACCGATGCCGGGCAACAAACCTGCCGCGACGCCGACGACCAAAGCCACCACCAGGCCGACTGCCAGGATCGATCCAGGCAGAACCAGGTTCGGCAGCATACTCGCCAAGGCTGTGGCAAGAACGGGCGTAGCGACGACGGCCAACAAGAGCCCCAACAATCCGCCGAACAACGCGATAGCCAGCGATTCCGCAAGAACGAAAAAGAGAACCGCGCGGTCGGAATAGCCGATGGCCTTGAGCACGGCGAGTTCCGAGGTGCGTTCCCGAACGGAAATGGCCATGGTGTTGCCGGTGACGAGCAACAATGTGAAAAAGACCACCACGCCAATGGTGACAATAAGGAATTGAATGTTGCCGAACTGCTTCACCCAATTCGCCGCGAATGCCGATTCCGCTTCAGTTTTCGTTTCATTTGGAGAGTTCTCAAATTGCGTGTCTATGGCCTTGGCGATACGCGGAGCGTCTTCCGGCTTGTCGATGCGGATGACGTACCAGCCGATTTGCCCCTTCACGCGGTCGGGAATTTTCTCCTCGAAATAATCCCACTGGAACCAGAATTGTGTTTCATCATCTTGGGGACGAGTCCCGTGGTAAATGCCGACGAGGTTGAAGTCCCAAGCGCCGCCGCCGTAGAGTGTGGTTTTGATGGGGATGCGGTCTCCGATTTTCCAGCCGAAACGCTTCGCGGTCTTAGCCCCGGCGATGGCTCCCTGCCGGTCCTTCAGGAAATTGGCCCACTGATCATCGGAGACGACCAGTTCGGGAAAGACCTGCCGCTGCGACTCCGGATCGACGACGAACTGTGGAAAGAAATTATTTTCGTTCTGGTAGATGCCGCCAAACCAGTTATTGTGCGTGACGTAGCTGACTCCGGGAATGCGCTGGATCTTGTCCTTATAGGAGAGCGGGATCAGGTTGATGATGGAGGTTCGATTGATCGTGACTAGGCGGTTGGCGCTTGCAAGCTCCGCGTTGCCTAGAAAAGCCCCCCGTACGATGGAGAGAAAGGCAAACAGGAACAAGGCCACGGCGAACGAACCGATTGTCAAAATGAGCCGCACTTTTTTGCGAAATAGATTGGCGAAAATCAGCCTGGCATACTTCATGCTACACCTCCTGCCATCGCATTCTGCGGAAGCTTGCCGCCCTCTACGAGCACACCCTTTTCAAGGTGCAAAGTGGTGTGAGCGCGTTCCGCGACCACTGGATCGTGCGTCACCATCAAAACCGTTTTTCCATGTTTCGCGACCAACTCTTCAATCAGCTCCATGATTTCCGTGGCGCTCTTGCGGTCCAGGTCGCCGGTAGGCTCGTCGCAAAGTAAGAATGTCGGGTCGGAAACAATCGCGCGTGCAATCGTCACGCGCTGCTCTTGTCCACCAGAGAGTTGCCGTGGATAGTGATTCATCCGGTCCGCAAGCCCTACGACCGACAGCGCGGTTTCCACGTGCTGCTTGCGTTGCGATTTCGAAAGTTTTGTTAGCAGCAGCGGCAGCTCCACGTTTTGGAACGCATTGAGCACCGGAATCAGGTTGTACATCTGAAAAATGAAGCCCACATGCCGCGCCCGCCACTGCGTCAGCTTGCTGGAAGACATATTCGTGATCTCATCGCCGTCCACCGAGATATGCCCTGAAGTAGGCACGTCCAGACCGCCTAGCAGATTCAGCAACGTCGTCTTGCCGGAACCGCTCGGGCCCATGAACGCCACGAAGTCGCCTTTATCCACATCCAGATTCAGGCCCTGCAACACCTGAATATTTTCGCCGCCGCGCTTGTAGGTCTTGTTCACGCCACGTACTTGAATCAGGGCTGAAGAACTGCCGCTATTGTCCACGCGAATCATGCGTTGCTCCCTATTGGTTGATTCTTACTGCTTCGCCGTCCTGCAAATTCTCTGGGCCGTGAGCGACCAACGAGTCGCCCGAGTTTACTCCGGCCATAATCTCGACATCCGAGCCGCGATCGTTGCCGAGCGTCACGCCTCGCCGCTCTATTTTTGTGTCCCGCATCAGGAAAACATATGATTTGCCATTCTCAGTCCGCACCGCTGATTTCGGTACGATGGCAGTCGGCAGCGGAACTGCATTCTTCGCCGCGCTTTTCTTCTTGGCATCGTCTTCGCCCATGAAGGCAACTTTTACGCCCATGTCCGGCAGAATCCGCGGATCCAACTTATCGAACGAGATCCGCACTTTCACGGTTGCCTTTTGCCGGTCGGCCGTGGGAATCACGGTTCGAACATGCGAAGGAATCTGCCAATCGGGGTACGCATCCAGCGTCGAAGTTACACGCTGGCCCGGCTGCACGCGCGCGATGTAAGCCTCATTCACGTCCACTTCCACTTCGTTCGAATTCATATCCACGATCGTGGCAATACCAGTCCGCGTAAATCCGCCGCCCGCCGAAACCGGCGACACCATTTCCCCCACCTGCGCATCTTTGGAAACGATAATTCCCGCAAACGGCGCGCGGATCGTGCAATTGTCCACTGCTTGCTGCGCTTCCTGAATTCTTGCGTTCGCCGCAGTCACTTGTTGCTTGGCGAGCGCGATTTTCGCGCGCAGGCTGTCCGCTGCGGTTTCCGCGTTGTCCAATTGGTCCTGGCTTTGTACGTTCGCCGCTTTCAGTTCGGCCGCGCGGTGCAACTGAATCTCCGCATAGCGAAGTTGCACTTCGAAATCCCGAATCGCCGCTTGCGATGAATCCCGGTCAGCCACCGCCGATTCAAGAGCCCGGCGCACGTCGGAATCGTCCAGCGTCGCCAGAAGTTGTCCTTCCTTGGCGCGATTGCCTTCGTCAAAAAACACACCGGTAACGCGGCCAGTAATTTTCGCCGCCACCGTTGCCCGCCGCCTCGGCGTCACGTAGCCGCTGGCGTTCAGCAGCGTCTGTTGCGCCGGATCTCCGGCCGGACGCGCCACTGCCACCTCAACCACTGGCGCGCGATTCTTCAACGCGAACACCCCGCCTGCGACCAGCAAGAGCGCGCCGATTCCAGCCGCGAAGAAGCCCCAGAACTTTCCGGCCCCTCCGCGAGAGCGCGCGGTGTCATGTATTTTCAGCGATGCTAGGTCCGCAGCCGGCATGGGGTAGACAGATGCTCCTCTTCGAGAGTGAACCGCCTCGCCGTTACACATCCAGATGTAACGTCGGGCAGGTCCGTTAGTTTTAAATTTCGGGTAGAGGCCGGGGGGAAAGCCCGTCGCTCGCGCGTATCCCCTTAACTATACGCGAAACCTGCCTCCTTTATATCAATCGAAAATTGCATCCACTGAACGCCGAAATCGGCGAATGGCTCTGAAAGACCGGCAAGCGCCCCCGACCCGCCGGACAACCTGCCCGACCGTTGTGCACCATTGTCTCAACACCCGTCATTCCGAGCGATTTTCGCGAGGAGAATCTTTCTTCGACTGCGGCGCCCATCGTCCAACCAACCCGAGTTCGACCCCGCCAAAAAGAACTGATAAGCTTCGCAGGCTCCGGAGGTCTTTCCATGAAGCCAAACACTTTCGCAATCGCTGTGGCATTGTTCGCCTCCCTGGTCATCCCGCTTGCCGCTCAGGAAAAAGCGCCAGCGCCAGCGAAGCGCGTAGCCATCCGCGCCGGCCATCTGATCGACGGCAAAAGCGACAAGCCCCTCGATAACGTCCTGATCCTCATCGAAGGCGACAAGATTGTCTCTGTATCACCTGGCGGCGTGGCACCCACCGGCGTCGAAGTGATCGATCTCTCAAGAGCCACGGTTCTCCCCGGCTTCATTGACCTCCATACCCACGTACTTCTCAACGGCGACATCACTGCCGAGGATTACGACAAACAGCTCCTTAAAGATTCCATTCCGTACCGCGCCATTCTCGGCGCACGCAACGCACGCATCGCCCTGGAAAACGGCTTCACCACCCTTCGCGATCTCGAAACCGAAGGCGCCATGTACGCCGACGTGGACGTTAAAAAAGCCATCGTGAATGGAGAAGTTCCCGGCCCGCGCATGCAGGTTGTCACTCGTGCCATGGCTCCCACCGGCATGTATCCGCTTCTCGGCTATTCCTGGGAATTGAAATTGCCTACGGGCGTTCAATATGTGGACGGCGTCGAAGGCGCGCGCAAAGCGGTCCGCGAGCAAGTTATGTATGGCGCGGACTGGATCAAGTATTACTCCGACCGCGGCTACCACTTCGAATCAGACGGCGTTCTGCACAGCATGGTGAATTTCACCGACGACGAAGCCAAAGCCATCGTTGACGAATCTCATCGCCTCAAGCGAAAAGTCGCCGCGCACGCCATCGGAAGCGATGGAATTGCGGCAGCATTGCGCGCTGGCGTGGACACGATCGAGCACGGAGACGGCCTCACGGATGCACTCATGGACGAAATGGAGAAGAAGGGAACCGTCTGGGTTCCAACGGTCATGGTGGGAGCCTATGTCGCTCCCGGCCGCGGCGGCAACTGGATAAAAATGGTGGAAACGGAAAAAATTGCCTTCCAGAAAGCGCTAAAACGGCAAGTGAAAATCGCCTTCGGAACTGATGCTGGCGGTTCGGACTGGCGCGAGCTCAACGAAGCGCGCGAATTCCAATATTACGCCGACTACGGCATGCCTCCGATGCAAGCCATCCAGACCGCCACCATCCGCGCCGCCGAAGTTTTGGGCTGGGCCGATAGAGTCGGCACCATCGAACCCGGCAAGTGGGCCGACATCGTCGCCGTCTCCGGCGACCCACTAAAAGACATCAAGGAATTGCAGCACGTAAAGTTCGTAATGAAAGCCGGCACAGTCTACAAAAACGAAGTAGTTGCTCAATTGAGGTCCGCGAATTAGATGGTACTCGTGGCAATTTCCCTCGGTGTAGGACTGGGAAGCGCGTTCTCCGGTCTTTGGGCTTGGTACTTAGTCGGTACACGCGACTACCGCAGGGTCAGAAACCCCTGGGTTCTTGGCTTTGGTTACCTGCTGATTTTCGCTTTGGCTATAGGCTCATTGTTACTCCTCGGTGCCGGAGTTAGAGCCCTGGACTTTCAAATGGGTTCACTCCCGCGTCGCGTAGCAATGATTTCTTATTTGGCCGGCATATCGAGTGTTTTTTGGCCAAGCATCAGGAGTGAAATCAAGTGGCGAAAGTCCGCCGGCCTCGATGACAAAACCCTTCTTGCGAAGCTAAATAAAGAAAAATAGATCTGTTGATTTCCGTCATTCCGAGCGAAGCGAGGAATCTCTCTTCGATGTTTGACTTGTCACAAGCGCATCCGGCATGCCACCAGGTGCGGGCGGTCGCGACAGAAGAGGGCGAGTCCTGTCACACAAACAAGAACCATGCATCGGCAAAAAGAAAGCGGGCTCGACGGAAATTTACCCGCCGAGCCCGCAGATGATTTTGCTGATATCCAAGTCACGCCTGGCGCCGACAATGCCGCGTGTGACCTGCCGGCCGATTTGCGGTCGCAAATCAAGCCGTTCCGGCCTTAGTAGGTTGCGCCCTCCGGCACGACGACAAAGTCGACGCGACGGTTAGCCTTTTCCTGTCCCTTTTCCGGCGAAGCTTCACCGGCGCGAGTGGAAATTCGCGAAGCATCCACGCCCTTCTCGACGATGTACTTCTTGGCGAGATCGGCGCGAGTCTGCGCCAGCTTGGCGGCCTTCGGTTCCTTGGGATCCGCGAAGCCAACGATCACCAGCTTGGCGTTGGGATCATTGTTCAAACGCAGAGCGACGTCATCGCCAACTCGTTTGCAGGCATTGTCAAAGCGCGACGCGCCTGCCTTGTTGTATCCGCAATCGCCTGCTTTGGCGGCTTGCGGCGGAGGAGGCGGCTGCTGCACATCGACATTGGTCGAAGCATCGGCGGTGCCGCCGCGGCCGTCGCTCACCGAGCACTTCACGGTGTAGCTGCCAGGTGCGAGGCCCGTGGAATCAAATTGCGCCTTCGGACCGTCGCCAGTCACTTGCCCGGCGGTGGCGGAGTAGCTGTAAGTCAGAGGATCGCCATCGGGATCGCTGGCGACAGCAGTAATACCTGTGCGCTCGCCGGGCATGATCGGGCTGCGATCAGTGGAGCAAGAAATGGTCGGGGGCTGATTCGGTTTCTTGGCAACCGTGATGTCTGCCGCGCAAGTCGCTGTGCCGCCCTTACCGTCGTCAACTTTCGCGGTGACCGTATAGCTTCCTTCGGCGAGACCGGCGGAATTGAAGCGTGCATCAGGACCAGTGCCTTCCACGGCGCCGCCCGAAGCAGTGTAGCTGTAGGTCAAGGTGTCGTTATCCGGATCGCTGGCGTTTACGTGGACGGTTACCACATCGTTAGAACCGGCGAATACCGACGTCGGGTTGGCGGAGCAGGCTGCGACCGGAGGATGATTCGGCGGAGGCGGAGGATTTTTGAAGCCCCACCGGAAGACTATGCCAGTGCCCAGGCGAAGATTGTTCTGGCGGCCTGATCCGTTCAGATTGGGACCGCTAAAATTAGTCATCAGGTAATCAATTTGCGCGAAGCGCCACGCTATGTACTTGGTGAACACCACGTCCACGCCGCCGCCAGCGGCCATCGCAAACGCATCCTGACCGGCGGTCCCGGTGACTTCGATTCCGCCATGCGCGTCGCCGACTAGAAATTCGGCAAAGGGCACGAAGTGATCGAACTTCCGCAGATTCAAGCGCGGTCCGAATAGGAAAGTATTTATGTTGCCGCCGTTCAGTTCGGTGCCATTTACGTTCCGATCGAACCAGTAACCACCAATTTCCGCGGTTAATCCGAGGTAGCGGCTCGGGTCGTAGGTGAATCCGAAAGTGGCGCCATGATTGTTGAAATTCTTAAAACCGTCGCCAGGGTTAAAATCGATGTAGCTGTACCCTCCGTCGAGTTCAAACCGGGGTGCCATCCGCCCGGGCGCGCTGTCATCGTCTTTGTGTTTATCGGTCTTCGCAGCGGTCTGCGGGCCTGGGAATGGAGTGGCCTTCGGAGCCTCGGGAAGAGCGAAAATGCCGCGCGTGGCGTGCATTGCGGTTGCCGGCGCAGGTGAGGGAGCGTCCACGTTGGCAGTGCTTCCGGTTGTGGGCTGATTGGCACTATCGTCCTTCTGCTGCCCAAAAAGTGGAAACGCCAGGAGCGTTGCCACCGCTGTTGCTGCACACCACTTACGCATAAACATCCTCCATAAATTCGTAGTCGAACTCTTCACTGATTACCGCGTCCACCCCTGTAGAAACTGCGCGGTGGAAATCAGCGCAATTCCATCTTTGTCCTGTAGGCGCCAAGCTAGAGCTTACGCATCTCCTGCCTGGGCTCGCATTGTTCTCAGGGCAGGACATCAGACTAAAGACAAAGCGCGGTCCCAATAGCCTAAGCCAAGCCGTCAAGATTCCGCAAGCAAATCCTTGCCCTGGAACGAGAAATTCGTCGCGCGAACATTGGAGAATTAATTGGTAAACTGCGGGAGATATGACAACGTTCACGACGATTGACTTGAACTGGACTGGAAGACCTCGCTCCATCGCAGCCTTGCTGTTGGAATCGGATGGCACAAGCGTACTGATTGATCCCGGGCCGCAGTCCACGCTGGAAACGCTACGCGCCGGATTGCGGGACCGCGGCCAGGATTTTCGGACACTCGATGCGCTCCTGCTTACTCACATTCATCTAGACCATGCGGGAGCAACCGGTGCGCTGGTTCGCGAAAATCCCAACCTGAAAGTGTACGTGCATGAATTCGGCCTGGTGCACATGATCGACCCGGCGCGATTGCTGGCGAGTGCCGGGCGGCTGTACGGCGGAGATTTGCAAACGCTGTATGGAGAATGTACGCCGGTGCCGGAAGGAAATCTCAAGCAGCTGCAAGGCGGCGAGCGTATTCGCATCGGCGGAACGGAATTGGAAGTCTTCTATACGCCGGGACATGCTTCGCACCACGTCACGTATTGGGATCGCGCGTCGCGGACGGCTTTTGTTGGTGATACGGCAGGAATCCGTGTGCAAGGCGATGCGTTTCTGCTTCCGGCCACGCCGCCTCCAGACATCAACGTGGAAATCTGGAATCAATCGCTGGATACCATTGCTTCGTGGGGATTGGAGCGAATCTTCCTGACTCATTTCGGATTCATCGAGAACCCCGAGGAACATATTCGGCTGTACGAAGAGCGGCTGGCGGAATGGAGTGCGCTGACGCGGAAACTTCTGGACAGCGGCGTGGAAACGACTGAGGCGGAGAAGATTTTTGTGGATTCGGTTGCCGAGGAAATCAAATCCATGCTGCCAACGGACGCGGCGGATCATTACATTTTCAATGGCGGGCTGCGGCTGTCGTGGCTGGGATTGATGCGCTATGTGCGGAAGAGAGATCAGCAGCGCAAGTAAGAGGTATCGTCAACGGTGTGAAGAGGAACTGTAAGAAAAAAGACAACGCAGAGACGCTGAGAGCGCAGAGTTTCGCGGAGAATTTTGCGGTGAGCAACGATCGATTTCACGCGGAGTGTGAACGCCACGAAGGTGAAGTGCGAAACAGGATCAGGAATTGGATTCGTCGCCGACTGATTCGTCAGCGGCAGGTTTACCGGCTGCAGGCTCTTCACCGGCTGATTCGTCAGCGGCTGGCTGAGTAATTTCCGGAGCCGGCGAGCTCGTGAGCGGTTCGGGCGGACTCGCAAGCGTCTGAAAACGCGCCGTCAGGCCGTCAACCAAAAGATCGACCAGTTTTTGCGCTCCAGAGCCATCGGGATCGCGATCGGGATTGTATTGCGCCACGTCGAGACCGAGCAGCGTTTTCTGACTCAAAACTTCCCGGAGCGATTGTCGAACATCGTCAAAGCCGAGGCCTCCGCTTCCCGGAACGTCCACCGGCGGAAAATCTTCCTGCGCGATGATGTCCAGGTCGATGTGGAGAACAAATTCCCGCGATTCAGCGTGTAAGTGTGCGAGCGCGTCGCGTGCGCTGGGGGCTGCACCTTTTTTCTGAATATCCGCCGCGTAAACGTAGCGTAGCGGGGATTTCGACAGGAATTCCTGTTCGGGCGGATCGAGGCGTTCCAGGCCGAAGAGCAGGACATCCGGCTCGCGAACCAGCGGCGTTTCGCCCCAGAAACGAACCAACTCCGGCGCGCCGCGCCCGATGATGCTGGCCACGACCATCCCGTCAATGCGGCCGGATGGAGTCGACGCGGGAGTATTGAGATCGGCGTCGCGGTCCATCCAGAAAAGATTCAAGTGTTTGTAATAGCGGCGCGCGCCGGTGAGTAAACCAATTGCTTGCACGCAATCACCGCCGAGCACTAAGACAAGGGCCCCGCTTTTGATAGCCACTTCGGCGTGAAGTTTGAGGTCGTTCAAACCGGCAACGATGGCGGGAAGATTACGGGCGCGGCGATGCTCTTCATCGTCCGCAAACAAACGGGGCGGACAATCGCCTAGATCATTGACTTCATAGCCTATATTTTTGAGTTTTTCGACCAGGCCTGCGGCCCGGATAGCTTGCGGAGCTTTTTCGGTGCCAGGTAGGAATGCAGCCGCGCTCGAGCAGGCGCCAATCAAGGCAATCTTCTTCGGCTGACGGACAATTTTGACCGCCAAGTTGGTCTCCTGAAGTTTCTGAAAATCCGGCCGACGCTAGGGTTGCAGGGTTTCAGGGCTCGTATAGAAGCCCCGAAGCAAAAAAGTTTACTTACAGACCCAGCACTCGAAAACGACGAGCCGCCCCTTACACTGGCAAGACAACCCCGACAACGTGCAACGTAAAAATAAAATCTAGCGACGCGGTGCCGCAGCGATGGTCGCAAGCTCCGGCGGCAAAGTAAACCGCACATCTTCGCGAATCAAGTCGAGATCACGCTGGTCGGTGTAGCCGTGTTCGGCCAGACGCTGGCTGACCTGTTCGACCAGAACTTCGGGAGCCGATGCGCCGGCCGTCAGGCCGACACTGCGCACGCCCTCCAGCCAGGCCGGATTAATGTCCGAAGCGGAGTCGATGAGTTCGGCTTTTACGCCGCGACGCTGGGCCACTTCTACCAGACGATTGGAATTGGAGCTGTTTTGCGAGCCGACCACCAGAATCAGATCCACATCCTGAGCGACCTGCTCGACGGCTTCCTGGCGATTCTGTGTGGCGTAGCAGATGTCGTCGCTCTTGGGTCCGACAATTTTGGGAAATTTCTGGCGCAGGCGGGCCACGATTTCCTGCGTGTCGTAAAGGCTAAGCGTGGTTTGCGTAAGGAAAGCGAGTTTCTCTGGATTGTTGACTTCGAGCTTATCCACCGCGGCAACGGAATCGACAACAATAGTGCGGTCTGGCGCTTCACCGGAAGTGCCGATAATTTCCTGATGATCCTTGTGGCCAATTAAGATGATGGTGCGATCTTCTCGGGCGAATTTCAGGGCCTCAAAGTGGACTTTCGTCACCAGCGGGCAAGTGGCATCGATCACTTTCAGAGAGCGCGACTTGGCTTCATCGCGAACCGCGGGCGGAACGCCGTGCGCGCTGAACACCAGCACCGCGCCATGCGGGACTTCGTCAATGGATTCAACAAAAATTGCGCCGCGGCGGCGGAGTTGCTCGACGACATAAGTGTTATGGACGATTTCGTGATGCACGTAAACCGGCGCGCCGTAAGCTTCCAGCGCCAGCTCAACAATATCCACGGCGCGGACTACGCCCGCGCAGAAGCCTCTAGGCCTCACCCGTAGTAATATTTTGCCTTTTGTTTCCGTGGCCATCTTGCTCCCATGATTGCGTAAGGTGCTTATTTCTAAAACTCTATCATAACCTAGCCGCGGAAATACCGGCACGCTTTTCGAGATTTCCAGCACTGGCTGTCTGTCGCCAATAGGAGAAGTGCAGCTCGACATTGTCGCGGAACAAGGAGGAAAGATGCTGTTGAAGGACCAGGTGGCGCTGATTACCGGATCGGGGCGCGGCATTGGCCGCGCGATGGCGCAGTTGTTTGCAAAGGAAGGCGCGGCGGTTTTTTTGACAGCGCGGACCGAGAAAGAGTTGGCGGCGACAGCGGTCAAAATTTCGCAGATTGGTGGGCGGGCTGCTTTTGTCGCGGGCGACCTCGCGAAGGAAATGGATTGCCGGGCGGCTTTCGACAAGGCCGTTTCCGCGTTTGGGCGGGTGGATATTCTGGTGAACAATGGCGGGCACTACGGTCCGGTAGTTCCGGTGGAAGAATATCCGATGGAAGAATTCGACCGGGTGGTAGCGGTGCATTTGCGCGCGGCATTTCTGTTGAGCCAACTGGTATTGCCAGGGATGTACGAACGAAAGCGCGGCGTGATTTTGAATATATCGAGCATTTCGGCGAAGGCAGCATATAGCTGGGGGTCCGGGTATGCGGCGGCCAAGGCAGGGCTGCTTGGGTTAACGCGATACAACGCGGCGGAAGCGGCTCGCAAGGGCGTTCGGGTAAATGCGCTTTGTCCTGGCCCCGTGACGGAAACCGAGATGAGCAAGGAGTTGGGAGCAGAACTGGCGCGCAAGCTCAACGTTGATAAGGAGCAGCAGTTGGCCGGATTTCTGGAAGGAATTCTGCAAGGCCGTGGGCAGACGGCGAAAGAGATCGCCGACGCGGCTTTGTTTTTGTGTTCGGAGAAGGCCAGCGCGATTACCGGGCAGGCGATCAACGTGGATGGCGGGGCGGTCTTTTATTAGCGTGCATCAATGATCTTTTTCGCATAAACGGCTGCGACGAAGCTGCCCGCGATAGAGTTGCCCAGAGTTCGGTAGAAAACCTGCTCGACCCCGGGTTGCAAGACGTGCACTTCGTTGACTTGCCCCGTGGGAGCACCTAGAATCGCCTCCCCAGTACGATGATTGGCGAAACCATTTCGCACTACCGGATTACCGACAAACTCGGCGCCGGTGGTATGGGCATCGTCTATAAAGCGCAAGACCTGCAGCTCGAGCGATTTGTCGCTCTGAAATTCCTTCCGCAAGATCTGGCGCTGAGTGAAGCCGACCGCGAGCGATTTTTGCGCGAAGCTCGCTCCGCCTCAGCCCTCGACCATCCCAACATTGGCGTCATTCACGGCATCGATAAAACCGCCGATGGCCGCATGTTCATCGTCATGGCCTATTACGAAGGCCAGACACTTTCGCAAAAATTAAGCGGCGGCCCATTGTCGTTGCGGCAAGCCATGGATTGGGCCTGCCAGATCGCGTCGGGACTTGCCGCGGCGCACGCGCGCAACATCGTGCACCGCGACATCAAGCCCGGAAACATCATCATCACCAAAGACAATTCCGCACGCATCGTGGATTTCGGATTGGCCCGGGTCGTGGCAACTCCCAGCGCCACGATGACCGGCGGAATCACCGGCACGCTGCCCTATATGTCGCCGGAGCAAATTCTGGGCGAAGCAGTGGACCAGCGCTGCGACGTGTGGGCGCTCTCGATTCTGCTGGTGCAGATGGTAACGGGCAGCCACCCCTTCGGGCGCGACAACACGACAGCGATGATCGTTCGCGATTTTGAATCAGCCGCCGGCGGCCATCGAAGCACTGCCGGCGCTGCTGCAGCCGATCGCGCTGCACGGACTGGCGAAAGAGGTCGCGCATCGGTATCCAGACGCTAAAGAGATGCTCACGGATCTGGAGTCGGCACGCGCGCAAATCACGTCGTCCGGAATTGCGTTGGACGAGCCGACGCTCACGCAGACCGCTCCTTCCGCTGCGCTGAAAGATGTCATCTCGCACGCTTCGACGCCGCGCTGGCAAGCGTCGTCGTCTTCACTCTCCGCGGCCAATAAACCCAAAGAGAGGCGAGCGGCGCCTTATCTATTCGCAGGACTTGCGGTGGTGGTGCTTGCCGCTGGATCGCTACTCTTCTCTCCGGTCCGTCAACGTGCAGCCGCGGTGCTTTCCGGCAGTGGCGGAGAAAAACATGTGGCGGTTCTGCCGTTCGACAATATTGGAAACGATCCGGCGAACGAAGCAGTAGCGGAAGGCTTGATGGACTCGCTCACCAGCAAACTTTCCAACCTCGATGCCCAGCAACAATCACTGTGGGTGGTCCCGTCGAGCGTGGTGCGCAGCCGCAAAGTAACCGACCCTTCATCTGCGGGAAAAGACCTGGGAGCGAATCTGGTGGTGAAAGGAAGCATTCGCCGCGACGCAAAGAATGTGCAGCTGACAGTGAACTTAATTGACGCGAAAGATTTGCGGCAAGTCGGCTCTGCAGTTCTGGATGACGCGACCGGCGACCTCGCGGGATTGCAGGACGAAGCCGTGGCGCGGCTGGCGCGGCTGATGAATATCAATGTGACGGCGGAAAGTTTGCGCGCAACTGGCGGGCGAGCAACGCCTGCCGCTTATGAGCAATATCTGAAAGCGCTCGGCTTTATGCAGCGGTACGACAAGCCGGGAAACCTGGATCAGGCTGTGATGGCTCTGAACGACGCGGTCAAAACCGACCCAAAATTCGCGTTGGGGTTTGCGTCGCTCGGCGAAGCCTATCGCCTGAAATATATCCTTGACCAGAGTCCTAAATGGATCGAAGAAGCAACCTCTTACTCCACGCAAGCGGTTGCGCTTGACGATCGCCTTCCATCCACCTACGTGACGCTTGGCCGCATACACGATGCCTCCGGAAAATATGATTTGGCGGTGCAAGAGTTCCAGCACGCCTTGCAACTTGACTCGCGAAACGCCGATGCCATCGGCGGTTTGGCGCTGGCACATGAAAAAGCCGGACGTCTTGACGAGGCTGAAAAGGCGCTAAAACGCGCCATCGCCCTGCGCCCGGATTATTGGGACGGGTACAACTCCCTCGCACTTTTCTATGACCGGCAAAACCGGTTCGACGATGCCATCGCGCAGCTCCGCCACGCTTCCCAATTAACTCCCGATAATGCCCAGGTATTCCTGAATCTTGGCGCAATTTATTGCGACACAGGTGATCCCAAGAACTTCGCCGCCGCCGAGGCAGCGCTAAAGAAATCTCTCGCTCTTGCGCCGTCCTATGCCGCCTATGCGAATCTTGGATTCCTTTATTCACTAACCGGACGTTTTGCGGATGCAGCGGCAACAACCGAAAAGGCTCTACAACTGAATGACAAGGATTATCAGGTATGGAGAAATCTTGGCGAGGATTATTCGTGGGCCCAACAGCCAGAAAAGGCAGCCGTCGCCAAGCGCAAAGAGCTCGAACTTTTAGAAGCAAATAACAGGCTTCATTCGCAAGATGCAGCGCTGATTTCCGAAATGGCTACGCTCTACGCACAATCCCATTCGCGCGAAAAAGCGATCGCGTCAATCGAGAAAGCACTGGCGCTTGCGCCGAATGATACCAAGGTTCTTTCCAACGCCGCAGAAACCTGGGAATCGCTGGGAAACAGAACTGAAGCGATCCGCTACGTTCAGGAAAGTCTCAGTAAAGGATACGCGCTGGATGATTTGAAGCGAACCTTCGCGTTGCGAGCTCTTTTGACCGATCCGAGTCTTCGGGCCCCTGTAAAGAAATAAACGGAAAGAAATAAACTCTGTTCGAAAGGAAACTACAAAATGGCAACACCAAAAGAAGCGCTCACCGGAGCAGTTCAACCTATCAACATCAATCAGCACGCAAAAGCCGCGCCGCCGAATCAGGCGATCGCAAACACAGACTCGGTTCAATTCACAAACAGTGATCCCTCCAATACTGCGACCGTTACTTTTCTCGGGGCAGCGGCCAACGTGTTTGGCGCCAGCACCGTCAGCATAGCTCCCAACGGCGGCACCAGCGGTCAATTAACGCCGAATCAAAGCAACTTGACGGTTGATTACAAGGTTGCGGTAGGTTCATTGACTGGCGGACCGTTCTCAATCGAGGTGGGAAGTGGCCCTCTCGAAATTGACATCGTAGACACGACGGGCAACACCAATCTCGGAACTGCCGCGATTCCAAACAATGGGTCGCTTTACTTCAAAAACGAAACAAGCGAAACGGCCACCATAGACTTCGATATCGCGAACGCATTGTTTGATTCCAGCGGCAATTCTGTTACCTCGCAGACGGTAAACCCCAACTCGTCGGGAGAAGTCTTGACGGGAAGAGGAACGAACAAGGACGTGACCTACAGCGTCGATATGACACCCATCCAACCGGACCGCGTGGCAACTGGAAACGGTTCTATCAAGATCGGCCAAACCTGAGGCGCTGAGACTTTCTAGCAGCCTCAAGCGAAGCGGGATTTAACTGGTTATTGACGGCGTGTTGCATCTTATGCGCGGTAGCAACACGCCGTCTTTTTTATTCAGGCCACTAAAGAATTAAACGTGCTGCCCTCGCGATTACTTGAAACTTCCGTTCTAGTTTTGACTTAATGTGCCAAATCAGATATTCTGAGAATCAGATTATGAAGAAGACGAGCATAACGGTGACCGAAGCTTCGCGGAATTTTGCGGACTGCGTGAATCGTGTGCACTATCAAAACGTTACGTTTGTACTTTTGAAGAACGGGGAGCCGGTGGCGCGGCTTGCCCCAGAAAGCCAAAAGATTTGTTCCGGGCTGGATTTGGCGAATGCTCTGGCGAAGGTGGAGTTGCCCGCGAACGAGGAACGAGCCTGGGGCCGCGACTTGCGGACGGCTCGAACACGATTGAAGTCTCCCGCCGACAACAAATGGGAATAATGCCGGACGCCGATGTGGTGATCCACGGTGAAAATGGCACATTCGACCTGCGGAACTGGGTGGAATCGCTCCCGAAGGAGCGATTTGAGATCGCTGCAATCACAGTCGCCGAACTGTGGCACGGAGTGGAACGCGCGACCAGAACGCACAAGATTAGCCGGCAGCGTTACTTAAGCACGATCCTGGAGTCATTGCCAATCATTGCGTACACCGAGCAAACGGCTTACGAACATGCGCGCATCTGGGCGGACTTGGAAGGGTCGGGCAAAAGGATCGGGGCTTATGATTTCATTGTCGCGGCGACGGCTCTGGGACGCGGCAGCCAATTAGCGAGCTTGAACAAGCAACATTTCGCGCGAGTAAGAGGACTGTCGGTAATCGAACCGAGCTAATTGGCGGAAACGCCTTAGGTTAGCTCATCGCGCTCGCAACTAGCAGTTCTAGGACTCCGTCCTGCCTCTTTTTACTTAGACTGGCGCAGTTTGTTGGAAATCACCTCTGAATTTCAGTTAGAATCCATTCATCTCAGGGACTTTGGTTACTCTGTTGCGCGAGGAGGTCAGCCCATTCTCGGCCGTGAGCGTTCCAGTGTGCCAGGTGCAAGATGCCAATATTTGACTTTATCTCCCCATTTGCGCGGAGACCACGCGTGAGTATTATCCCAGCTGCAGACACCACATTCGGATTTTCGGGACCGGAAGGGCGCAGAAGCACGCGCATCGAACGTCCCGTGCCATTGCTGATCACCGGGCATGACGGACTCGGTCAGGAATTTCTGGAACGCACGTCGGCGGTGAGTCTGAATCTGCATGGCTGCCGGTATCCATCGCGACACGATACACATGTCGGTTCGTGGATCACGCTGCAGATCGGCGAAGCGCCGCTGGGCGAAATTGTCACCACCGTGAAGGCGCAAGTCCGTTCAGTGCAGATTCCGCGTAGTCCGCGCGATCTATATCACGTGGGAGTGGAGCTCGAGACGCCGGCGAATGTGTGGCGCGTTCCTACGCCGCCGCCGGACTGGCTGACTGCGGCAGAGCGCCTTAAAGCGGAATTGCCGCCATCGAAAGAACAGACCGCCGCAGCCACTGGCCCCGGTCGCGCGCCCACTGCCGAAGACATCCCGCAGCGGCCGCCCGCTGCCGCAAATGCAGAGAGTGCTGCGCCTTCGAATGGCCACGGCGAGATTGACCGAAGACACCTGTCGGAAGCGCTGGCGGGATTGGCTCCCTCGATCACCATGCCTTCACCTGCGCTGCCAACTCCTGCAAAGGTGAACGCGGAGTCCGAAGGTGCAAACTCTGAGACCCCACTCAACGGAGGGTTTGCCGCCGCGACCCCTGAGACCCGGGAAGCCGCTGCGGCATATTCGCGGCCCAATCGCGTAGCGATCACGCCGGAACGCCTGCTGGCCGCGCTCCAACCAAAAATTGAGAAGGCCGCGGAGACTGCGATTTTGACGGCGGTTTCGAAGCACTTGTCGCCGGCATTGCACGCTGCTGTGAATTCGATCGATGCGGCGCGCGAAGCCTCCGTGCAACAGATTTCCCATGCCGCAGCGGAACAGCGCAGCGCTCTGGTGCACGCTTCGCGCGAAGAAGTGCTGGCCCGGCTTGAGGACCGGCTGGATGAAGTGCGCACCCGGTGGGACGCGCAGTTGGATGGATATCGCGTTCGCGCGGAAGAGATTGTCCAGCGTATCGATAAACAAGCTGGCGCATCGCAGAAAAATCTGGGCGAAGCCCGGGAGGCCAGCCAGCAAGCGCTGCGCGATACCCAGCAAAGGATTTCGGCGGTGATTGCGGAGTCACTAGCCGGCGCGCTCGAGGAATTCAACCGCGGCATAGCGCAGGCTTCGCACCGTCACCTGACCACTCTTCTCGAAGAGGCGCAATCGCTGACGCGCGAAGCAACGGCGCATTTAGAAGCGAATGTGGCGGAAGCGCGCGCGACCGTCCAGACATCGGCGGGCGAGGCGCTGGCCGAGTTCCGGCGGCAGGCGGAGCTTCATGCTACGGTGACCGCGACCGATACTACCCAGAGGGTCACGTCAGCCCTGGCCGCTCTCGATGCCGAACATCGCGCCGCGTGTGACGCTCGTCGCAATTCGATCCAAGCGGATTTGGCGCGTTCGACCGAGCAGGTGACGGAACAGTTCAGGCAAGGCCTGCGCGCCTTCTTTTACTCGTGCCTAGTCGCAGCCGTGGGCGCTGTCGAACAACATTCGCAAGCTACGCTGGAAGGTTTTTCCTTCGACGTGAAGAATTTCTTGCCGCCGCAGGAGAAGTGATCGGCGATTAAGATGTCGAATAGCCTGCTTTCATATCTCTCGAAGCCCGAGACCCCGACCATTCCCAAAATAAACCTCATCTACTCCCATTTTGGGAACCTTATCCGTTTTCTTTGAAGCTATCGTCCACTCATCTTCCACAAAAATTTCACCCTACAACAGTCGGGTAATAATGACCATTTATGAACGTTTCGCCAGGGTTTCGCTTTTGGAACAGTGCGTGCTCTCGTTCTGGTTCGGGTCGCCCATGACAGAGCCAAGTCTCTACGAAGAAGTCATTCCTCGCCGTCCTGCCTTGCCGATGAATCTGCTCATCGTGGATGACGAAGAGGCCACCCGCGAACTCTGTGCCCTCCGTTGTAGCGGCCATCTTCAGATGGCCATCCCGCCCGTTCTTTGCCCGCCTCGGGCATTTTCGTTCCAATCATTTCTGCCTGTCTGCAGAGGCAACGTCCGCACGTTTTCTCTGCGAATCAAGAAACGAAATCACCCGCCGCCGATACTCCGCCGGCGCAGTTCCCATCGCTCCCGTATGCAACGCCCCCGGCACTCGCCACAACTCTTTCGCCCCTGTCGCCGCGCGCAGAATCGTTTCCGAATGCCGGCAGGGAAGCACCACGTCCGCTCCGTCACAAATCAGCAGTAGCGGAAAAGCTCGCGCTTTCACCGCTCTCTCAGGGGAAACTTCGCTTGCCGGAAATCCTGCCAACCGCTGGCCGCGGTAAATCAGCACCCACGCTCCCGGCGCGAAGAATGTTTTCCCCAGCAGCGGCCAGCGTTGCAGTCCCGCATAGTCGTAAGCCGCTTCCTGCAGATTCGCAAAAGGAGCTTCCGCCGCAACCGCTTCGATTCGCGCGTCGCTTCCCGCTGCCTGCAGCGCAATGCCCGCTCCCATAGAATTTCCCAGCGCGTACAGATGCTCGGGATGCTCAGTGCGTTCCAGTACATCAATCGCCGCGCTCACGTCTTTGCGTTCCAGCCATCCGTAACTCGCTATCTCCCCGCCGCTCGCGCCATGCGCCCGCGAATCCATCATCACCACGCCATAGCCGCTTTGCAGCAGCATCCGAGCGTGCTCCTCCGTCCCGTAGCGGTTGTCGGCTACGCCATGCAACACCAGCACCCACGCGCCATTCGGACTCGCCGCTCGCACCTTCCATCCGCGCAGTATCACCCCATCCGGCGCGCGCACGTCAAACTCTTCGCGGTGCGCGCCAATCTGCGCAAACGTTACATCAACATCGCGCACCATGTCCGGCGTCAGCGCGCGTTTTTCCGGATGCAAAAATCCCGGCGCACCCATCCATCCCGCCACCACCGAAAGCAAAGCCGGAAACAGCAACAAAATCAGCAGAATTCGCACCGTTCGCCTCATGCATAAGATACGAATTTAGTAAGTAAAATGTTGCTAACTAAATACGGTAGGTGGTACGAAGGACGAAGCCATTCTTTGCGCCAAGCACGAGCCTCGTCTATTGTGAACGGGAGCAGTCTCCGTCATTCCGAGCGAAGCGAGGAATCTCTCTTCAATCAATCCGTGCACTAAACAGTTCAACCGCCCGTAATCGCCAACCGCCATCAAGACCGAAACAACACCGACTCCCGCTGAAACATCTTCACCGCCAGAAACAACGCCCCGGCCGCATAAATACAGGTCGAAGCAAAAATGAGGGCAATATAATTCCAGTGATATTCCCCGGTCACCAGCTCCTTGCACAGCAAACTAACATTCAATAACGGTACGATTGCCAATTTCGGCGTTAAGTCCACCCCCGGCAGCATTGCAGCCACCGCCGGGATCACCACCAAAAACATCAGTGGCGCGATGTAACTCTGCGCCTCTTTATGACTCTTCGCGAACAGCGCAATCGTGATCAATCCCGCCGAAAACAACACGCTCAGCGGAACCGCCATGATGATCACCGAAGCGATCGCCGCGGGACCCAGCGTTAATTGCGGAACTGGCTCGCCCTCTTCCGCCATCTGATCCAGCGCATGAGATCGCTGCAGCGCGGTGGTCGAAATCTCCACCGAAACCATCAGCAGCATGGCAGTGATCAACGAAGCTGTCAGCACCAACAGAAATTTTCCCAGCACCAGGTGCGTGCGCGAGACGGGGCTCGACAGAATCGTCTCCATCGTGCCGCGCTCTTTTTCTCCCGCCGTCAAATCAATCGCCGGACTCATCGCGCCGTTCAGGCACATCAAGATCAGCGCGTAGGCGATAATGCCGCCCAGAATCGCGCCCGCCTGTTTCTCCGGAGACGCGATACTTTCTCTCTTTACCTGAAACGGTCTTAGCAGATTTGCGGGCAAGGAATTTGTTTCCAGCCGCTTGGCTACGATGCCGTCCCGGTACTCTTTCAGGTAGCCTTCGATGTTTCCCGCGGCAAATTCAGATTTAATCTCTCCTCCATAAACATCGATTTTGACCGTGCCGCCTTGGCCATCGCTCACGTCTTTCTCGAACCCCTCGGGAATTTCGACCGCCGCACGAATTTCTTTTTCGACGACCTTATGCTTCCAATCATCGGTCGTTGGAATTACGTGGATCTTCGAGTCCTGCTGCAGCGCCGCGACCACGCCCGGGGAGTCGGTTCCGCCCACGATCATTACTTTCGGTTTCTCTTTTTTGGCGTTGCCGATTACCGCCGACATCACCGCGGTAAATCCCGTGCCCATCACCGGGATTACCAGCAGTGGAACCAGAAACGTGGTGATCAGCGTGCGTCTGTCGCGCAACGCTTCCGTCAATTCCTTGCGGTAAACGATGCCAATATTGCGCAGGCTCATCTCAGATCGCCTCCTGCGCGCCATAGTGCGGCGAAACAATTTTCACGAAAATCTCCTCCAGATCGTTTTCTCCGTGCCGCTGCCGCAGTTGCTCCAGCGTTCCCTCGGCCAGCAATTTACCGCCCTGAATGATTCCCACGATGTCGCAAAGTTTTTCCACTTCGCGCATCACGTGGGTAGAGAAAATTACTGTTTTTTTGCGGTCGCGGCACTCGCGAATAAAATCAATGATCGTGCGTGCGGTCATGATGTCCAGGCCCAGTGTCGGCTCATCGAAAATCATGACCGGCGGATCGTGCACCAGCGTTCGCGCAATCGATGTTTTCTGTTTCATTCCGGTAGAAAGCTTGTCGCAGCGGCGATCGCGGAAATCATTCATTTCCAGCCGGTCAAAAATCTCATCCACGCGTTTTTTCAACGCTGCGGAGTCCAGCCCGTTGAGCTTTCCGAAATACTCCACCATTTCCTGCGCCGTCAGCCGCGGATACAGCGCCGTTGCCGTGGAAAGAAATCCGCAACTCGCGCGCACTCGCTCCGGATGCTCCACGATATCGTGGCCGCACAGCCGCGCCGTTCCTTCCGTCGGCTCCAGGATCGTTGCCAGCATTCGAAGCGTGGTAGTCTTGCCTGCGCCGTTCGCGCCAAGCAAACCGTAAACCTCCCCTGGCCGGCAGGTGAAACTCACCCCATCCACTGCGCGCACCTGGCCCCGCTTCTTGTCCTGAAACCTCTTGCATAAATTCAACGCTTCAATCACCGTTCCGCCTTTTGCGCCGCAAATTCGTGTCTAACGAATATTCGTGATTCCCAGGCCGTAAAGTTCGTCATTCAACGCCGCAAATTCGCCATTCCAACGCCATAAATTCGTCATTCCGAGCGAAGCGAGGAATCTCTCTTCGCTTTCTCGCCGCCATCACAAAATTTGCCGCCCGTGCCGCCAAGAAGATTACCCCAATTCGCTCCTGGCTCGCGTAGTGTATACGCAGCCCGAGAAAATGCATCCGCCGCGACCTTTCGCACCTCTCTCTCCTGGCGCCCTGCAACGCCTTCCGGTGGTGCAACCTCTCTCGCTCTTGTTAAGATGATATTCTTCGGCTCGCCTGCTTGCGCAGAAGCTCGGAACGGCGAGAAAGACCTGAACATTACGGCGCAAGAATTCTGTTGCACAAACGGTTGCTGCTCTAAACGTGCGCCGCGACCGGGAGCCAAAAGAATAATGGATCGCAGACTTCGCAATCGTATCCTGCTCGTTCTTCTGGCAGCTGGTATTTTGGCGTATGTGCTGCTTCTTCTCAGCGGGCGTCAACCCGTGGCGAAGCTCTCCGCGGTGAAACCCTCGCGCGAAAATATCGTTTCGTCCATCAGCAGCAATGGCAAAGTCGAACCCATTTCACCTTCCATCATTCGCGCGCAACTCGATACATTCGTTGACAAAGTAGCCGTGCTGGAAGGCCAGCAAGTGAAAAAAGGCCAGCTTCTCCTGGAATTGAACGTAAGGGACGTAACCGCTATGCTCGCGCAGGCCCGCGGCCGTCTTCTGAAAGCGCAGGACGATTTCCGCGCCGCCAGCGCCGGCGGGCGTTCCGACGATTCCGCGCGCGTTACCGGCGATCTCGCCAAAGCGATTGCCGACCGCGACCGTTTGCAGCGCAGCCACGACGCTTTGCAACGTCTGCTTTCGCAACAAGCCGCCACCAAGGACGAGCTTGCGGCCAACGAACTCGCACTGACCAAAGCGCAATCGGAAGTGACCCGTCTCACTGCCGTCAAGCAGGAATTTGACCGCGGCGTCCATCTCGATAGCCAGCGTAGCAGCCTGCAGGTCCAGCAAGCGCAAAGCGAAGTCGCGGCGCTGGAAGTGAAAGTTCGCGATGGACACATCACCGCTCCTGCCGATGGCACACTTTACTCGCTCCCGGTGCGCCAGGGTGATTTCGTGAAAGCAGGTGATTTGCTCGCCGAAATGGCCGACCTGCATAAAGTGCGGGTGCGCGCGTTTGTGGACGAACCGGAAATCGGCGGGCTGCGGCCGAATGAGCCTGTGCGCATCACATGGGATGCAATGCCCGACCGCATCTGGCAGGGAGTGACGGAAACTATTCCCAGGCAAGTTGTTCCACGCGGCACGCGCAGTGTGGGCGAGTTGCTTTGTTCCGTAAATAACGACAAATTGGAACTTCTACCCAACGTAAACGTCAGCGTGCGCATCAATTCACAAGAGCGCTCCAACGTGCTCGTCATACCGCGCGGCACGGTGGCGTCGGAAAGCGGCAAGCGTTATGTGTACGTGGTAAAAGCCGCGGAATTCGGAGTCGGCAAGAAAGTGCTGGAGAAGCGAGAAATTCAACTAGGCATTGCCGACTCCGTGCATTACGAAGTGCTGAGCGGCCTGGACACAAAGGACATTGTCGCGCTTCCTGGCGACGTGGAACTGCACGACGGCATGTACGTGAAAATCATGAATACTGAATCCGCCTCGGCTGAAGGGCACACGGATGCGCAGTAAACTATTTCGCGTGGTGCTGCTATTGTGTGCGGCATTTTTCTGCGTTTCTGTGGCGCACGCGGAGTCGAGAGTTCCCGCCGCCGCGAAGAATGCCTTTGCCGCCGGCAACTATTCCAAAGCAATTGAAATTCTGAATCGCGAAGTGGCGGAGTCTCCGGGCGACGCGGAGGTGCAGCATTTGCTGGCGCGCTGCTATTTCGAGAACGAAGAATTCGACCGCGGGATTGCGCCCGCGGAGGCGGCGGTTTCGCTGGAGCCAAAAAATTCCGGATACCACGAACTGCTAGGGCGCATTTATGGCGAAAAAGCGGACCGCTCCGGCTGGTTGAGCGCGCTGTCGCTGGCAAAAAAAGCGCGCAAGGAATTTGAAACTGCAGTGCGTCTGGACGAGCATAATTTTTCCGCGATGCAGGCGCTGATTGAATTCGATTGCAGCGCGCCGGGAATTGCGGGCGGCGGCGAAGACAAAGCCAAACCGGAAATCGCCAAGCTGAGCGCGCTCGATGCCGCGGAGGGGCGATATGCCGCGGGAAATTGCCGCCGGCGGAAAAACGATTTTGCCGCTGCCGACACTGAATTCCGCAAATCGCTGGCGCTGCATCCCAAATCGGCGAACTTGATCTATGACATCGCCGATCATTATATGAAGCACGGCCAGCCCGACGCGATGCGCATTGCGTTGGTCGAAGGCGAACGTGTCGCTCCCCCCGGTGATCCGCGCGGAAATTTCTATCGTGCCGTGATCTACACGCTGGAAAAGAAAGATCCCGCGGGCTCTACGAGGCTGCTGCGCGAATACCTGGCCAAAGTTCCCAAACGCAACGAATACCCGTCCAAAGCCATGGCCCACTACTGGCTTGGGCGGATACAGCAAAACCAAAACGACGAAACATCCGCAAAAAAGGAATACCAGGAAGCGCTGTACCTGGAACCAAAAAATCGCTTAGCCAACGAAGCACTGAAGCACTTGCAGCACGACTGACCGCCATGATGGATCTGCACGAAACGTTCAGTGTCGCGCTCGACGCGCTCCGCGCCAACAAACTTCGCGCGATGTTGACTTCGCTGGGGGTGATCATCGGCAGCGCGTCGATCGTGCTGGTGATTACGGTCGCTTTGACCAGCAGAAGATTCGTGCTGCAGCAGATCGAAAGCGTCGGGTCCAATCTGGTGTGGACTGAAATGGTAAAGACGCCGGACAAGGCGCAGCCGTTGAGCCACGAATTGACGCTGGATGATATGGAAGCGATTCGGACTTCGGTGGCGCAGGTGGTTCAGGTGGCGGGAGTGCGTGAGTTGCCGATGTCGGTGGTGGCGCAAGGCGTTGAGAGGCCTGTCAATCTGGTTGGGGTTACGCAGGGCTACCAGGAAATACGTCGGCTGCTGGTCTTGCGCGGAAGATATTTCGACGCTACAGACATGGAAACGCGCGATAAAGTCTGCCTGATCACCAAGCAACTGGCAACGCGCCTTTTCGGGCCGGAGAAGGCGATTGGCCGAACCGTGCGCATGGGCGAATTGACGTTTACGGTGGTTGGGGTGTTTGTCGAGCGCGTGGAAACTTTTGGACTCTCGGATATTCAGGCCGAGTCGGTGCTGATTCCGTTTGGCCTGATGAAGTATTACACCGGAGTTGATGTGATCCGGGTGCTGGATGCGCAAGCCCGGACCGCGGAAGATGTGCCGTCGGTGGAGCGTCAAGTGGCGCAAATTCTGAAGAGCCGGCATCCACCGGACGCGGAGTATAACGTGCAGACGCTGACGGCGATCTTGAGCGCAGCACGTATGATTTCGCTGGCGTTGACAGTGGTGCTGATTGTCATCGCATTTATCGCGCTGCTGATCAGCGGCATCGGCATCATGAACATCATGCTGGTAACGGTGAAGGAGCGCACGCGCGAAATCGGAATCCGGAAAGCGATTGGAGCGGCGCACCGCGAAATACTCTATCAATTTCTGATCGAAGCATTTTTGATCAGCGGCGGGGGCGCCGTGCTGGGGATCTTGATCGGGATTGCGATCCCGGTGGCCGTGCAGTTTTTTCTTCCCGGTAATCTTCGCGTTCCGGTTTCGGGCACCAGCGTAGTCCTGGCGTTCACGGTTTCCTGCACGACAGGATTGTTTTTTGGCTATTTGCCGGCAAGCCAGGCGGCGAAATTGCAGCCGATCGAATCGCTGCGCTACGAATAGCCAGACGCTCGCGACGGATTTTCGATTTTGATTCAGAACATCTCGGGGAGGGCTACAACGATGCGCGGAATCATGCGTGTAGGTGCGGCGGCGGTTGCCGCAGTGTTCCTTGCAGTTTCCGGTTCGGCGCAGGAAGCTTCCGCGCCGCCCATTGCGTTGACGTTGAGGCGAGCCATCGAGCTGGCGTTGCAAAACAGCAAGGACATACAGGTCGCGAAGATTCAGGCCAGCATCGCGGACAAGGCGGCGCTGATCAACAAAGCCCAATTTATGCCCAATGTTTATGCGGGCTCCGGTTTGGGCTACACATACGGGATTCCGGAGACTCCAGGCGGGCGAGCGCCTTCGGTCTTCAACCTGACTTACACGGAGCAGGTGTTTAACGAACCGCTGCGCGGGCAGGGCAAAGAGCAGCAGGAGCAAGTGCGCTCGCAGAAGATCGCTCTGGAGGACATGCGAAATTCGGTGATTGTGCGGACGGCATCCGGCTATCTGGAACTGGTGAAGGTGCGGCACTCCGCGGAATTGCTGCAGAAGGAACAAGAGAGCGCAGAAAAAATTCTGGGCGTAGTGAAAGAGCGCGCCGGGGAGGGCTACGAATTGCCGGTGGAAGTCACGCGAGCGCAGTTGACGCGGGCGCAGGTGGCGCAGCGATTGCTGCAGTTGCAGGGGCGCCAGGACGAACTGGAAATGTTTTTGCGCAACCAATGCGGGTTGGCTCCGGAGCAGCAGATCGAAGTGACGGCGGAAGATTTGCCGGGAGCCGCGGAGCAGGAAGGCGCGAATTTGATAGCGATGGCCATGGAGAACAATACCGTGGTGCGGATGGCGCAATCGGACGTGCAAGCGAAAGAATTTCGATTGATTGGAGAAAAACGCGGCTACTGGCCGACGCTGCAACTTGTAAGCGTGTATAGCTTGCTGGCAAAATTCAACAATTATGCCCTGTATTTCAACCACTTTCAGCGGAATAACTACAATCTGGGAATTCAGGCACAGGTGCCGATTTTCAGTCCGAGCACCAAGGCGAACGTGGCCCTGGCGCAGACGAATCTGCTGGCGGCGAAAGCTTCCTTGTCCAATAAACAAGATCAGGTGAGCGCGGAAGTGCGAAGAAAAACGCGACGGGTGCGCGAGACCGACGTGGGCAAAGAAGTTGCACGCCTGGAGCTGCAACTGGTGCAGCAGGACTTGGCGCAATTGCAGGCACGATTTAACGAAGGCAAAGTGAGCCTACAGGAAATCGAAAAAACGCGGGTGGATGAAAACGAGAAATGGATGGCGCTGCTGGATGCGACGTTTCAGCGGCAGCAGGCGCAGCTGGATTTGCTGAAGACGGCTGGGCAACTGGACAAGGTTCTGCAGTAAGCAGTTCTCGAGTAGAATTTTCCGCCTATGGCACTGGATCAGGAATCGTTGGAAATACTTGCCCGCGCTCTGGAAAAACTGGACGCGGGCTTTGCACGTTTGCCAGACTTTGCCAGCGGAGTTCCCGGCGGCGCGCGAATGGAAAAAGTAATGCTGGAGCTTGCGGAAAAGCTACAGGACAACTATCCGTATTTTCATCCCTTGTACGCGGGACAAATGTTGAAGCCGCCGCACCCGGTGGCGCGGCTGGCGTATTCCCTGGCGATGAACATCAATCCGAACAATCACGCGCTGGATGGCGGACGCGCGACGTCGGCGCTGGAGAAGGAGGCGGTCGCGGAAATCGCGGCGATGTTCGGATGGAAAGAATTTCTGGGACATCTGTGCAGCGGCGGAACGATGGCCAATCTGGAGGCGTTGTGGATAGCCGGACAACTCCATCCGGGGAAAAAGATTGTGGCGAGCGATCAATCGCATTACACGCATGAACGAATCGCCGGGGTGTTGCAATTGCCATTTGAAGCAATCGCGACGGACGCGCGCGGGCGGATGGACGTGAACGCGCTCGCGCGACGACTTGAGCGTGGAGATGTCGGCACGGTGGTAGCGACTTTGGGAACGACTGCGACTGGTTCGGTCGATCCGTTGGCGGAAATTCTGGAGTTGCGAGAGAAGTTTGGTTTTCGCGTGCATGTGGATGCGGCGTACGGCGGATATTTCGTATTGGCGTCGAATCTCGCAGAGAGCGCAGCGAAAAGTTTTGCGCGGATCGGCGAAGCGGATTCGATCGTGGTCGATCCGCACAAGCATGGGTTGCAGCCGTATGGATGCGGCTGCGTGCTGTTTCGCGATCCGGGAGTGGGGCGGTTGTACAAGCACGATTCGCCGTACACGTATTTCAGCTCGGCGGAATTGCATTTGGGCGAAATTAGTTTGGAGTGTTCGCGGCCGGGCGCGGCGGCAGCGGCGCTTTGGGCGACGCAAAAATTGTTGCCGCTGGTACGCGGCGGGGAGTTCGCAGGAGGTTTGGAGAGGGGCAGAGCAGCGGCGCTCGCAATTTTTCCGTGCGATTGAGAGCAATGAGAAGTTTGCGGCGGCATTCGAGCCGGAACTGGACATTCTGGTGTTTGTGCCGAACGGAGATTCGATCGAGAAGATTTCGGCAGAGTCGCGACGGATTTTTGCGGCTACGGCGCGAAAGGGATTGCACCTGGCGGTGGCGGAATTGCCGGTAAAGTTCTGGTCGAGCCTGAGGCCGGACGGTGGACGGGCGACGGTGACATGTTTGCGGTCGGTGCTGATGAAGCCGGAGCACGTGGAGTGGGTGGGGCGGATCGTGGAAATATTGAAGGATGCGGCAGCAGAATAAGCCGGATGAGAAGGTCCCATTTTGGGAATGGATAGCCCGCGTACATGTGTTTTTGAAAAATGTGTGGCAAACAAAGGCTTTAAATCGTGTGTTTAGTAAGTGTGGCAAATGCAGGAGTTAGAGCCAGAAATTCGGAAGTGTGGCAAGGATAAGGACTCAGCTCGCTTCCGGGGCGCGAAGACGGCGGGATAACAATTCGCGCCTGTTGTCCCGTTCGAATTACCGATAAGCTACACTCGCGATGGCATCATGGAAGTAAATGGATGTCCAGCAAATCATAAAGTGTGGATCTGCCGTCGGAAGAGAGGCACCACTTGCGAAACTGCCGGTTCATTTGTATCAAGTGTGGGCAGCGCCGCTGCACCGCCAAGAGTGGACTGTGCTACTGAAGAGGACGCTAATCGTAAACGCAGAAAAACCTGTAGTTATCGAGAATTTGATGATTGCGCAGCGGAGGCAGGACTTGATCGGCGAATTTACTGAGTTCTGTTCCGGGGACGAGTTGTAGAAGCTCTTCGAAATAAGCGATAGCCTTGAGTCGAGCGTCCTCGGCACCTTCTTGGAACTGCTTTGGATCCACGTAGTCGGACATATCGCTGCCCGCGCTTTCGTTGCTCAGTGACCACCAAGAGGCGTACGCCTCAGCTACCAGGAGCTTGACGACTGCACGGTAGGGGCTACCGGCGTGTTGGCGTAGAAAAGATTCTCCCTGGCGGATTACTTCCCGCGTTTGATCTCCGCCTTTCTCACAGGTAAAGCTCGTGTCCCACCCACGATCGAGAAGCAAAACGAACGCGCGCTCGCCCCAAACGGTATGTGGATAGTCCGCCCAGATACGCCAAAGAAGATCGCGCGAATAATAATAGCCCGCGCCGAGTTGGTCATACTTAAGTGTCAGGTTGTAGCGGGACAGGTCGGTTTTAAGCTGGGCACAATCGGAGCTAGCTCCATCCCGTGCGCGAGGATCATCACAGCCAAGATGACTAGCCACGAGGTCGGCCGCGAACAGGATTGCGGGCTTCCGGTCAGACGGTCCCGTTTTTGCCGCATCGAGAAGCTGGAAGACGATGTGCCGATCTTGAGGGCTGCTGCCGTTCTCCCCCTGGCCCTGTAAGACAGTCTGCAGATCGGGAAACGTCGCAGACAATTCGGCCAAGGCGGAAACTTCCACTTCGTGACGGAAGAATTCCATGGGATCTCGTTCAAGGTGAACTGGTGGTTTTTCAGGAGCGTTGCTTGTTGAAGCGGGCGGCTCGCCGGTGCTTGGTTTGGTGGGAGCTTGAGGCGCAATTGTGATTCTCGCCATCGGGAGAACGGGCGGAAGTGGATTTGCATGGAACGGCGGTACGTCGCTGAGCCGGAGATGATAGTAGAACCAGCCGCCCGTCCCCAGGGCAGCCAGCAACAAACCGGCGATCACGAAGATGAGCTGCGTCTTTGAATGACTCATGCTTGACGGCGGTTCCATTGCGGGCTCCCGAATCGCGCTCCGAAGGAGGACGCTGTTGAGGCGCGGTCGGCACCGCTGCACAGCCGCTGCGTGCCTTAGGGTAAAGCAGAACTGTGCCACTGATGCGGTGCAAGAAATAACTTCAATACCGCGCTACGACAAAAGTGTCGAGCCCTTTTGTGAGGTTTGTCATGAAACGTTCAAATAAGCCGCGCAGGGATTTTCTTTCGAAGGCGGGAGTGATTGCGGGAGCGGCGCTGACGAGCGGCAAGCTTGGGCTCGCGCGGGAATTACTCTCAGGCGTAAAGAGTGGAATTGAGGTTGTGACGGCGGAAAAGAGCGCGGATTACACGTTGCGGATTGGGGCGGCGGCGGTGGAGATCGGAGAGAAGAAAATTGTGTCGGCGGTGACTTACAACGGGCAGTTTCCGGGGCCGCTGCTGCGATTCAAGGAAGGACGGCCGGTGGTTGTGGATGTCCATAACGATACGGATACGCCGGAACAGTTGCACTGGCATGGGCAATTTGTTTCGCCGCACATCGATGGTGCGGCTGAGGAAGGAACACCTTTTATTGCGGCGCACGGGATGCGGAGGCTGGCATTTACGCCGAAGCCTGAGGGCCTGCGGTTTTATCACACGCACAATCGCGCTGGCGCTGATTTGCACGAGGGGCAATACAGCGGGCAGGTTGGTGCGGTTTACATTGAGCCGAAGAATGAGCCGGGAAATTTCGATCGAGAAGTATTTTTGGTGCTGAAGGAGTTTGAACCGACGTTGAGCCAGGGCGGAGATATGGCGCAGGATTTTCTGGCTCCGGCGGAAACGGTGAAGGAATTGAAGGATTCGGGCGAAGGAGCGATGAAGGCGTCACTGGCGAAGGGAACGCCACACGGCTACGAAGTGGGCTACCGGCATTTCACGATCAACGGAAAAATGTTGGGGCACGGAGAGCCCATACGCGTGAAGCCAGGGGAAAGGGTGCTGTTTCACGTGTTGAATGGAAGCGCTACCGAGATTCGCAGCCTGGCGCTGCCGGGGCACACGTTTCGAGTGGTGGCGTTGGATGGAAATGCAGTGCCGATGGCGGCGCGCGTGCCGGTGCTGTGGTTGGGAACGGCGGAACGGATTTCGGCGATTGTGGAGATGAGGCATCCGGGCGTTTGGATCATGGGCGATTTGGCGGATGACGATCGAGGGCACGGAATGGGCATTGTGGTGGAGTACGCGGGACACGCTGGGAAAGCGCGATGGATTAAGCCGCCGGCGTTTCATTGGGACTATTTGCGGTTTGGAAAAATGGAGACGGTGCGCGAACCGGATGAAGTGATCGAGATGACCTTTGCGAAGCGAAACGCGGCGGAGAATGGGTTTAATCAGTGGACGATTAACGATGTGGCGTTTTCGATGGATAAACCGGCCGCAACGGTCCATTTGCGGCAAGGGCGCCGGTATCGTTTGAAGATGCGAAACGGGAGTGATGATATCCATCCGGTGCATTTGCACCGGCACAGTTTTGAGCTGACGAAGTTTGCGGGGAAAGCGACGTCCGGTGTGATGAAGGATGTAGTCATGGTGGGCGGCTATCAGGAAGTGGAAGTGGACTTTGTGGCGGACAATCCAGGGTTGACGCTGTTCCATTGTCATCAACAGCTGCACATGGATTTCGGGTTTATGAGCCTGTTTGATTATGTCTAAGGAAGGCGACCCCACGTTCTGAAAAGAGCATGCATCGGATGTAAAAGGCCAGGCATCCAACAAAGAAGTGTAAAACTAGGAAAACAAACGAGATTTGGTTGTTGGGCGCGAAAAGCAAGTCGGGTACACTGGATAGTGCAGATGTGTTGTGGGAAGTAAGTTGGGCGGGGCCATTACACGGGTTAAATAGAAACTCAAGGGCACAAGGCGGTTGGTGCGAGACGGCCGGGTCATGAGGTTCGGGTCCGGGGGCAATTATTTCCACTGAAATTCCATCGAGATTTTGCGTGGCATAACTTTTTGTCGCAGAGCGTGTATGTACAAGCTCTGAAATCTATTAAACCTTAGGGTTTGCAAGTACAAACCCTAAGACCCAGAGGGTGATGAATGTCAGATGTTATGAAGACTGTGTTGTTGAATCCTCCGAGTTTTGAGAATTTTGATGGCGGAGCGAGTTCGCGGTGGCCCGCTACGCGCGAGATTGAGTCGTATTGGTATCCGGTGTGGCTGGCGTATCCGGCGGGATTGATTCCCGGGAGCCGGCTGGTGGACGCTTCGCCACACAAGATCGACTGGAAGCAGACGATTGAGATCTGCAAGAGCTACGAATTTTTGGTGCTGTATACCTCGACGGTCGGCTTTTACAGCGATATCAAGTTGATTCGAAAGATCAAAGAAGAAAATCCTGGATTGAAGATTGCGTTTGTTGGCCCGCATGGGCATATCAAGCCAGAAGAGACTTTAAACGCCAGCACCGACATTGATTTCGTGGTTCGTGGCGAGTTCGACCATTCGGTGGCGGAGTTTGCGCATGGCAAGCCGCTGGAAACGATCGCGGGCGCGTGCTATCGCAAAGACGGCAAGATTGTGATGAATACGCCGCGGCCGCAACTACATACGGCGGAATTGGACGCGCTGCCATACGCGACCGATGCGTACAAGCGAGATTTACAGATTGAGCGGTACAACGTGCCGTTCTTGCTGCACCCGTTCGTGTCGTTCTATACGACGCGAGGATGTCCGGCGATGTGCACGTTCTGCATGTGGCCGCAGACGATTTCGGGACACGCCTGGCGGACGCGGTCGGTGGATAACGTGGTGCAGGAAGTGAAGAACACGCTGGAATACTTCCCGCAGATGAAGGAAATATTTTTCGACGACGATACGTTCAATATTCGGCGTGACCGGGCGATTGAGTTAAGCCAGAAATTCAAGCCGCTGAAATTCCAGTGGTCGTGTACGGCGCGTTGCCATAGCAAGTACGAAGAATTAAAGGCCATGGCGGATGGCGGAGCGCGACTGTTCATCGTGGGATTCGAATCGGGCGATGCGCAGATCCTGAAGAACATCAAGAAGGGCGCGACGATCGAGATGGCGCGCGAGTTCATGAAGAACTGCAAGAAAGTCGGGATCAAGGTGCACGGCGACTTTATTATCGGATTGCCGGGCGAGACCAAGGAAACCATCAACAAGACCATTGATTTTGCGAAGGAACTGGACTGCGAGACCATCCAGGTTTCGCTGGCGCACGCGATGCCGGGCACGGAACTGCACGATCAGATGTCCAAGGACGGGTTTTTGCGGGTTGAGGCGCTTGCGGATACTGGCGGACACCAATTGCCGCACATCGAGTATCCGCATTTGTCGAAAGCGGACATGATGGACGGTGTGAACCGCTTCTACGACGACTATTATTTCCGTCCGAAAGTTGCGTGGCGGATTGTGCGTGAGGCGCTGTGGGACAGCCATGAACGGAAGCGCCTGTACCATGAGGCGACGAGCTTCCTCAAACTACGCGCGGAGCGTTTGAAGTGGGTACGGCAGGGCGGCGACATCGATAAAACGATTGTGTCGGTGCCGGGATCTGCTTCGGCTTCGGCCAACGACTAAGACGGTCGAAACCAAATAATTTCCATGGCAAGCGAGAAACGGCTACGGATCAAGACGCTGGTTATGGTCCTTGCGATGGTGGTGTGCGCCAACGTCGGGGACCTGCTGCTGAAGCGCGGCATGACCGAAATCGGAGCGGTGGCGATTACGCCGAGCGGCGTTTCGCACGCGTTTTGGATGACGGTAAACAGCGCAACGATCTGGGTGGGAATACTTTTTCTGATCGGGTTCATGGTCAGCTATATGACGGTGCTGAGCTGGGCGGATTACAGCTACGTGATGCCGGCGGGAGCTTTTGGATACGCGATCCTGACGTTGCTGGCGATAATTTTCTTGCACGAAAGCGTTTCGCCGAAACGATGGGTGGGAGTTGTGCTGATTTGCGTTGGCGTGTTGCTGGTCGGCCAGACCAAGCCGCGAACCACTGAGGCTGCGGCAATGCAGAAGGTGACGGCGTGAGCGGCGGCACGATTTTATTGCTGGCGGTGCTGATTTGCGGGAGCACGTTGGGCGAAATTGCAATGACGTACGGAATGAAGGCCACCGGAGAGCCGGCGCGTTTGCGGCCGAAAGCACTGCTGATTTTTCTGGGACGCGCGGTGTGCAACGGATGGTTCTGGGTGGCGATTCCGCTGATGGCGCTGTCGTTTTATGCGTTGCTGGTGCTGCTGTCATGGGAGCCGATCAGTTTTGTGATTCCGGCCTCGGCGCTGAGCTATGTAGTTGGGACGCTGGGCGCGAAATATATTTTGAAGGAAGAAGTGAACGCGGCGCGATGGGCGGGTGTGATTCTGGTTTGCATCGGCGTGGCGCTGGTTGCAGCCGGCTGATGGAGCGGGTTCGAAAGAGCCGATGGCAGAGAACTCGATGCAAGCCGTGATTCTGGCGGGCGGGTTGGGGACGCGAATGCGTCCGATCACGGAAACGATTCCCAAGCCAATGATTACCGTTGCGGGAAAGCCTTTCCTGCAGCATCAGTTGGAATTGTTAAGCGGAGCGAGAATTGAGAGAGCGCTGCTGCTGGTGGCTTACCTGGGCGAGCAAATACAAGAATATTTTGGAGATGGCGCGAAATTTGGCTGCAAGGTTTCGTACTCGTTCGAAGCATCGCCGCTGGGTACTGGCGGAGCGTTGAAGAACGCGGAGGCGCAGCTGCAGGATCGTTTCGTGTTGGTGAATGGCGATACTTATCTGGCGATCGATTATCGTGCGCTGGTGAAACAGTTTGCGGAAGTCAATTGTTCCGCGCTGATCGTGGCTTACGAAAAGCCGGCGACAATTTCGAAAGAGATTCCGGCGAATATTCTGCCTAACAACCTGGGTGTGAATTCGCATGGGCTGGTGACTGCGTATCGCAAGCGGAATCCGGAAGGGCTTAGCCACATTGATGCGGGCGTGATCGTCCTGCGAAAAGAGATTTTGGCGGGGCTTCGCGCCGAGCAAAAGTGTTCGTTGGAAGAGGAAATTTATCCTAGCTTGATTGCGCGGGGCGAGATGCGCGCCTGGGCGACGCACGAGCCGTTTTATGACATGGGCAGTCGCGCGGGATTGGCGGCGTTGGAAGAAAAACTGAAATGATCCTGACGAAAACGCCATTCCGGGTGAGTTTCGCTGGCGGAGGCAGCGATTTGCCGGAATTTTATCGGCGTAGTGGCGGTGCGGTGCTGAGTTCCACTATCGACAAGGCGATGTATATCGCGCTGCATCCCTATTTCCACGACAAGATTCGAATCAAGTATTCACGGACAGAAGACGTCGCAAGCGTAGCCGACATTCAGCATCCGCTAGTACGCGAATGTCTGAGTCTGGTGGGGATCGAACGGGGAATGGAAATTGCGAGCTTTGCGGATGTTCCGGCTGGCACGGGGATGGGATCGAGCAGCGCGTTTACGGTTGGTCTGCTGCACGCGCTTTATGTGCGGGCGGGGAAAAATCCCAGCGCGCATGAGCTGGCAACCGCAGCCTGCGAGATTGAACTTGAGCGCGTGGCCGCACCGATTGGCAAACAGGATCAATTCGCCGCGGCATACGGCGGACTAAATTTTATTCAATTCCATGCCGAAGGAAGAGTGGATGTTCATCCTGTTAAATGTTCGGGGCGAACGATGCAGGAGCTTTCCGAACGATTGATGTTTTTCTATATTGGCCAGGAAAGGCCGGCGGCTTCGATCTTGACGGAGCAGGCGCGCAATATGGCGGACAAAGACAAATTTCGCAGCGTGCAGCAGATGGTTGAATTGGCGAACGAGCTGCGAGCGGCATTGGAGAAAGACAACCTGGACTCGTTTGGAGATATTCTGGACCGCGGCTGGCAATTGAAACGCGGGCTTGCCAGCGGCATTACGAATGATGTGGTGGAATCGAACTATCGTTTGGCGCGGGAAGCGGGAGCGGCAGGCGGAAAACTTCTAGGAGCCGGCGCAGGAGGTTTTCTGCTGTTGAGCTGTCGCAAGGAAAAACAGCAGCAGGTGCGGGAAGCGCTGAGCGCACTGCGGGAAATGCCGGTTGCGTTGACCACGAGCGGTTCGGAAGTTGTGCACAATGACGGGCGCAACGCGCGAGCGTCCGGCTAAGCACAAGCGTTTCTGGTGGGACGTTGAGAAAACGCGATTTACCTAGCGTTGTGAGGCTTTTGCAGCCAGTATATAATTGTAGTAGATAGTTCTTAAGCGGTGATTCCTTTGGCAGAAACGAAAACTTCCATCGCAACTGCGTCTTCGGTAGCGGCCAAGGATTATCTATTGGCGGCGCAGGGCGTTCTGGCGCGGGTTGATCACGCGATCGTGGACCGGATGGTGGACGTCATCTGGCGTGGATATGAGCAAGGGCGGACCCTTTTCGTGTTTGGGAATGGCGGCAGTGCGGCGCTGGCGTCACATTTTGCTTGCGATATCGGGAAAGGGACGATCGCAGGGAAGCGCAAACGGCTGAAAACCGTGGCGCTGACGGACAATGTGACGCTGATCACGGCTTGGGCAAACGATAAAGCCTACGACGCGATCTTTGCGGAACAGCTTGAGAGTCTGGCGGAAAAGGGCGATATCGCATTGGCGATTTCCGGAAGCGGGAATTCGCCGAACGTGATTCGCGGATTGGAAGCGGCGCGGCGTCTCGGAGCGGAGACAGTGGTGCTGACTGGATTCGAAGGTGGCCGAGCGAAGGCGCTGGCGGATCTTTGCCTGGTGGTGCCGTCGGACAGCATGCAACTAATTGAAGACGCCCATCTTTGCGCCACGCACGCCATATTCTTGGCCATCCGGCAGCGCATGATGCAGACAAATGGCGAGTAGCTGCGAAGTGCGACGAAAATTATTCGCAAATTCCCCTGTGGCGCCATGCTGAAGGCAGTCATTTTTGATCTGGACGGCGTGGTCGCCGATAGTCATCCCATTCATGAAGCTGCTTGGAAGACCTTGTTGGTTGAACGAGGCCTTGATTCCGCCACTCTGAATCTGGATTTTCTATATGCGGGACGTCCACGACGCGAAATTTTGCGTCATTATCTTGGGTCCATCGAATCGGCGGAGATGAAACGGCTGGGCCGCCGCAAAGATGAGCTGTATGCGGTAGCCGCGCACGAACTGAAGACGAAACCTGGAATTCCGAGAGTGCTGGCGGAACTAAATAGCGCAGGAATATTGTGCGCGCTGGCGACTTCGGCGGGGCGGACGCGTGCGCACGAGTCACTAGAACAATTTTCGATCACAAAGCAATTTTCGCTGATTGTGACGGGCGAAGATGCGGCCGTTGCAAAACCGGCCCCCGAGATTTTCCTGCTGACGGCAAAAAAGCTAGATGTGATGAGCAAAGAATGTGTTGTGGTGGAAGATTCCGTGGCGGGTGTTCTGGCGGCGCGAGCCGCGAGAATGAAATGCGTTGGTTATGCATTGCCTCGGTTTGCCGCGGCGCTTGCGGAGGCAGGAGCAGACGACGTGATTTCGGATTTTCCTGAAGATTCACCTACGTATTTCAGGCATCTTGTCAGCAGCAATGGATCGCAGCGATCGGCGCGGCAGCACGGTTCGCCTCCCGCGAGAGGCAGATGACGGTCTGGATCATTTCAATCGCCATTGCGGCGCTGGTGGTCGCGTGTATCGGAGTTCTTTCTTCATCCATCTTCCTGATTCTATCGCTCTTGGGCGCCGCAAAGTTCCATCGTGGGAGTGAGGAGCAACGGCGTTTTGCGGAGAAAGACAATAAGTTGCCGCCGGTGTCAGTGCTGAAGCCGGTTCATGGAGCGGAGCTGCGGCTGAAAGAGAATGTCGAGAGTTTTTTCCGGCAGGATTATCCGGACTACGAAATACTTTTTGCGGCGGATGAGGAAAACGATACGGCGCTTCCGATCGTAAGGGAAGTCGCGGCGCGCTACCCAAACGTAAAGTGCTCGATATTGGTGACCGGTCAACCGGAGTTGCCGAATCCACCGGCGTACTCATTTTTTCGGATGAGCCAGGTGGCGGCGTACGACATTCTGGTGACCAGCGACAGCGACGTGGAGGTTGCGCCAAATTATTTGCGCGAAGTAGTGTTGCCGATGCTGGACCCGGCGGTGGGCATGGTGACCTGCGTGTATCGGGGGAAAAACGCGGGAGGATTCTGGTCCGGAATGGACGCGATCGGCATGTCGGTGGAGATGACCGCGGGGGTAGTGACTGCGAATCTTCTGGAAGGAATGAAATTTGGACTTGGCCCGACGATCGTTACGCGGAAAGATTCGATGGCAAAAATTGGCGGGTACTGGGTGACCGGAGAATATTTTTCTAATGATTTTGTGACCGGAAATTTCATTGAGAAAGCGGGATATCGCGTGGTGCTCTCGCGACACATTATCGACCACGTTGTTCCGCCGATGACATTCAAGCGGATGTGGGAGAGGCAAGTGCGCTGGGCGAAGGGAACTCGCTGGTCGCGACCGAAAGGACACTTTGGCACTGGACTCGTTTTCGCGATGCCATACGGAATTCTGGGATTACTTGCGGGATGGATGAGCGGGCAGTTGTTATTGGGAGCGGGACTATTAGGGGCGGCGATTCTAAATCGCCTACTGGAGTCCTGGGTGATCGGGTGGGGAGTGGTGCGCGATGCACGGGCCAGGCGTGAGTTGTGGCTCTATCCGGTGCGCGATGTGCTGGGATTTGCGGTGTGGTGCGCCAGCTATTTGAGCAAGAGCGCGGTCTGGCGCGATCACCGCTATCAGTTGGTCCGTGGTGGACGGATTGTGCTGCGGCAAGAGGGCGAGAAAAGTTAGTGGTAGCGCTGGCAGGGCCGCTTGGCAATTCCGCGCTGTGGTATGCGCGCGATGCGATATTGCTGATTGCGTGCGTGCCGCTCGTGTATTACCTGGTTGCGACGCTGGCGGCGGTGCGTTTTTTTTCGAGCGAGCGTAAGAAAACTTTGGGTTCGTACACGCCTCCGGTGAGCGTTTTGAAGCCGGTGCGCGGCGTGGATTTTGCCTCGTACGAAAACTTCAAGAGTTTTTGCCTGCAGGATTATCCCGAATACGAAATTTTGTTTTGCGTGAATGATATGGATGATGCGGCAGCTCCTTTAGTTCGAAGGCTAGCAGCGGAATTTCCACGGCGGAGTATACGATTGCTTTCGAATGCGCCGCAGATTGGTTCGAATCGTAAAGTAAATAGCTTGGCGCTATTGGCGTGCGAGGCGAAATACGAACTGCTGATGCAGAGCGACGGTGACGTGCGCGTCGAAGCGAATTATCTGCGCGAGATGGCGGCGCCATTCGAGCGGGCAGAAACCGGCGTGGTGAGCTGTCTTTATCGCGGCGTAACGCACAAAAACATTTGGGCGGAAATCGAGGCACTGGGAGCGGCAACAGACTTTTTCGGAGGTGTGCTGGTAGCGGATTGGCTGGAGGATGTGACGTTCGCGCTGGGCGCTTCGGTAGCGACGACGAAGACGTGGCTCGGAAAAATTGGCGGGTATGAAGCACTTGCGAATATGCTCGCTGATGACTACGAGATAGGGAATCGCGTGGCGAAAGCCGGCGGGCGAGCGATGCTATCGCGCGAAGTGGTGGAGACGATGTATCCTGCGCTGACATTTGGGAAATTTTGGGAGCATCAGGTTCGTTGGGCGCGAACGGTGCGGCTCTGCCGGCCGGCGTCGTACGTAGGATTGTTGTTCACGCACGGATTGCCGTGGGCGATCGCCGGGGCGATTATGAGTCAATCCGCTGCGGGAGCTATGCTGTTCATGGTGGCGTACGCAGTGTTGCGGCTGGCGGCAGCGGGAACCGTGGGCGTATGGGGACTGCGAGATGAAACGGCGCGGCGAAAATGGTGGATGTTGCCGCTGCGCGATTTGCTGCAATTTGCGGTGTGGGTGGCAAGTTTCTTTTCCGACCGGATCAGCTGGGGGGAAGCGGAATTCAAGTTGAACAGGAATGGTGAGATGGTAGCAATCGGCAACGCAAACGCGGAAAAAAGCGCGGAAAACCCGTTGCGGACAAGTTGACGGAGCAGGGAAAGGCGTTTAATCTGAATAAGTAGAATCGTAGCTGTCCCGAATCCGGGAAAAGTGCTGCGGTTCGTTTTTGTTGCTGCTTGTTATTTCAGGGTTTGTAACGACAAAGCCTGAGTCCCCGGTGTGACCCGAATCGTCACGCACAAATGTTGGGAGGTCGTCCAATTGGCAGGACTTCAGATTCTGAATCTGACTATCCTGGTTCGAGTCCAGGCCTCCCAGCCAATCTTTTAGTTTCAATGGCTTAGGCCCCTGCCTAAGAGAAAATCCTAAGAAATCTCCGCAACGGAGTATTAGGTTTCGGAGGATTTGCTATAGCCCAACCCAAATACACCATCTATAAATATGTCCGCTTCAAGGACGGCTCTTGGCGTTACTGCCGAGCGGCGCTCTACAAAATCAGTGCCCGCGACTGCACTTTTTTTTATTCGCCAAGCCGGTTACGGAATGCGATAAGGCGCGTAGTTTCGTCAGTTCGCAACGGGCTTTCGTACTCCTCGGTACGAGGACCTGAGGGCGGCGGTATTGTTACTACCATAGGGAAAACCAAGCTTATGGGATTCGATGAGGTCGCTTATAGGAAAACACTGGAAGAATCCGGGTTCAGGGCGAGGTCGAGGCAAGTGAACTATCTTGGCGCCATTTCAATCGTGTTCTGGTTGCTGGCGTTGGTCGGCATGGTCTACGGGCCGATAGCTGCCTTCATGGTGGAGATGTTCCCAGCAAAGGTTCGCTCGACCTCACTTTCGCTACCCTTTCATCTCGGCGTGGGCATTTTTGGCGGCTTCCTACCCTTCGTGGCCTCTGCATTGGTGGTCTACTATGGCAATATCTTCGCGGGTCTTTGGTACCCGGCCGTGTTCGCCCTTGCGACTGCGATCGTCGGCTTGATTTTCCTGCCGGAGACCAGACATCGCGCAATCGACTGACCGAGGCACACCGTGATGACTCATCTCAATCGCGTCGCTGTCGTCCAAGCGGCTTCAGTGCCATTCCAACTGGAACCGACCGTGGAAAAGACTGTAAGTCTCATCCACGAGTCGGGAGCGGGCGGCGCCAGGCTCGCGTTGTTTCCAGAAGCCTTTGTCGGCGGCTATCCAAAAGGCTGTGGCTTCAAGACACCGGTCGGAACCCGGTTGCCGGGATCGCGAGATATGTTCCTTAACTACTTCAAAAGCGCGATCGATGTACCGGGTGCTGAAACCGTTCACCTTTCCGAGGCCTGCAGGGAGGCCGGAGTATTCGGGGTGATAGGCGTCATCGAGCGCAGTGGTAATACGCTGTACTGCACCGTGCTGTTCTTAGATCCCATCCAAGGTCTCGTTGGCAAGCACCGCAAGCTCATGCCCACCGGTGCTGAGCGATTGATCTGGGGATTTGGCGACGGCTCAACTTTGACTACTGTCGAGGCCGCGGTCGGCCGCGTCGGCTCGGTCATCTGCTGGGAAAATTACATGCCGATGTTGCGTATGGCAATGTACAGCAAGGGCGTCCAAATTTATTGCGCACCGACAGCTGACGACCGGGACACCTGGGTGGCAACCATGCGCCACATCGCGCTCGAAGGTCGCTGCTATGTTCTCTCGGCGTGTCAGCATATCCGAAGGGGTGCGTTTCCCAGTGACTACGACTGCGAGCTTGGCAACGATTCGAATCTACTGCTGATGCGTGGTGGCAGCATGATCATAGGTCCGCTAGGGGAGTTGCTCGCCGGGCCGAATTACGAAGGAGAAACAATCCTCTACGCGGACGTCGATCTCAACGAGATCGTGCGGGCCAAATACGACTTCGACGTCGCCGGGCATTACGCCCGCCCTGATGTGTTCAGGCTCAACGTAGACGAGCGGGAGAAGCCGGTTGTCAGTCCTGGCTAGCCGCCACCGCCTCAACGAAATTGTCGTCCGTATATTATCCAGGCTGCTGGAATAAGTCGTTGGCTCATCGCGACTCGTCCAAGCCGAGGAATTTCGTTCATGTACAATTTCACCTGAGAACGCCGGCTTAGCCGTACTTTCGCGTACGGAAGGCAGTCCCCCAACGCCTCTGAAGTGGTTGGAAGTACGTGATCACGGCCCATTGACACGGTCTTGTGTTTGTATTTCCATGCACTTAGGCACTACCTATCGGCTGATCTAGAATTGCGCTCAGCACTTGGTCTTGTGCGGCGATCCTCATTTCCATTGGCGATTGCACGTCGTTAAGGAATTGCTGTGCCGCATAATGTCCTGCGTCGTGCGAACGTCAGCCTTTTTGCCGGTGATTAATAGACTGCTTAGCAAATGCCGCAAATTATGAAATCCGACTCGCTGACCCTTACGGATTACGCCCGCCCCGATTACGGCTGGGCGCAGGTGATGAGACACCGGCATATTCCACACGGGGGGAGTCCTCCCGCGCGATCCCCGGGACGCAAAGACCCAATCAGTGCGCTTCCCATACAGAGTGGTCTGCTGCCACTCCCTGAGGAACTGAGCCACCGCAACCATCGGAACGGCGGATCGGGATCGTTTAGTTTTCAATCGCAGTGAAATTTCTCCGTCGATTGGGAACCTCTTTGGCCGTTTTTGCGACCGAGGGCCTCAGAATTTGTACGACAGTTTTCAGGCCCCCCTTTCGCCTTGAGCGCCGCCTGGAAGTGCTTGGCGTCAACACCCGCCTTTGTCCGCTGCTCCCGGGTCATCTTTGGTCCGTGCGGCCCGCATACCTTGATGACCTGGGCCTTAGCTGGTCGTCCAGCGAGAGCGAGCGATAAATTGTAGTTTTGCGCTCACACACATCGAATAAAACCGCCACGCGAGGCACCTCCGAGGACTTCCGGTTTGCCGAGGATGCACCCAGAATCTCGGCTCCCATCTGCCACCCCGATTTCTGAATTTGTGCGGCTAGCCATACACCCAAGCGGCGCACAGGCACGAGGAACTCCTAGTCGGATCCAGAGCCGTGTTCTCGAGATTCAATGGAACTTTTGGGCGACTGATATCGTATTCCGATAAGAGCGTGCCATGGGTGAAAAAAGAACCGATCTTCTACGCGGAACACTCGACCTGCTGGTATTAAAAGCGCTGTCCCTGGAACCTTTGCATGGAGTCGGCATCTCACGGCGTATCACACAAATGACCATGGGTGCCTTTCAAGTGAGTTTCGGCTCGCTATTCCCTTCGCTGCATCGCATGGAGGAAAGGGGATGGGTAGAGGCCGAGTGGCGCACTTCGGAGAATAATCGTCGGGCCAAATACTACAGGTTAACTTCATTAGGGCGCGCACAACTCAAGGTCGAAGAGCGGGATTGGAACCAGGTAGTCAAGGTAATGATGGCGGCAGTGCAATCTACCTGAGTGCAGATTGGAGACGTAATGCCAAGGCGAATACTGAGTTTGTTTCGGAACCTCTTGCGCAAGCACATGGTCGAGCAAGCATTGGACGACGAACTCCGGTCTTCTGTGCAAATTTTGGCGAAGGAGAAGATGAAAGATGGATTGTCGCAATCGGTCGCCCTCCGGCAGGCACTGATTGAACTCGGCGGCGTGGAGCAAGTAAAGGCAGAGGTCCGCGCAATACGGATTGGGAGCTTTCTGGAGAACTTCACTAGGGACCTGCGACTCGCATTCCGCACTCTGGCCAAGGCGCCCACCTTCACCGGAGTTGCCATTCTCACGCTCGCTCTCGGACATCGGCGCCAACGCCACCATTTTCGCCATGGTCTCCCGCTTCGTTCTCCGCAGCGCTCCAGTCGGCAATCCCCAAACTCTTCTCTCTCTCCACACCACCGACCACAACGAATGCTGCAATAACTTCTCCTGGCCGCTCTATACCGACGTTCGCGACAACGCCAAATCCTTCTCCGGCGTCGCCGGCTTCTACGAACTCCTCCCCGCCTCCATCTCCGGCAAGGGTGATCCCGAGCGCCTCTGGGGACAAGCCACCTCCACCAATTTCTTCGATGTCACGCAACTCGCTCTTACTCTCGGCCGCGGCTTCCGCGCCGATGAACAGAATTCTCCCGTCATCGTCCTAGGCAATCGCGTCTGGAAAGCGCGTTTCAATGCCGATCCCAACATCCTCGGCAAATCCATTACCCTCTCAGGACATCCTTACACCGTCGTCGGCGTCGCTCCTCCGTACTTCCGCGGCATCGACTTAATTCTCGACACGCAGTTCTGGGTGCCCATCGGCAACATCGACCAGCTACTTCCCAACACCGCCCATTTCGACAGGCGCAACTACCATTGGATCGCCGTCGCCGCTCGCCTTAAGCCCGGCGTCTCACAATCCGAAGCCTCCGCCGAACTCAATCTTCTCGCCCAGCGTTTTGCCCAGGCTCATCTCGATCCCGACAAAAATCTCGGCTTCCATTTCGAACAAGCCGGCTCGCTCCCTCCTCGTGATAAATCCGCCATCCTTCTTTTCCTCTCCACGCTCATGATCGTCGTCTTCCTGGTTCTTCTCATCGCCTGCGCCAACGTAGCCAATCTTTTCCTCGCGCAAGCCGCCGGACGGCAGCGCGAAATGGCCGTCCGCATCGCTCTCGGCGCCACGCGCGCGCAACTCCTTCGCCAAGTCCTCGCCGAATCCATTCTTCTTTCTCTCCTCGGCGGCGCACTCGGCATTCTGATCTCCTTCTGGGCCACCAACGGCCTCTCCGCTTTCCGTTTTCCCGTTCCCGTTTCCATCGATCTCAACGTCGGCGTCGACACCAAAGTTCTCCCGTTCACTTTCGCGCTCAGCCTCATCACCGGCATTCTCTTCGGCCTCCTTCCCGCCTGGACCGCTGCCTGGCGTTTCCCCTCCGCCGCGCTCAAAGGCGAAGACGTCCTCGCGCGCCCCGGCCGCTTCTGGACTCTCCGCAATTTCTTAGTCGTCACGGAAATTTCCATGTCCTTAGTTCTTCTGTGCGTCACCGGACTCTGCCTCCGCAGTCTCCGCAGCGCCTCCAACATTAATATTGGCTTCCGCTCCACAGGTGTTCTCGCCATGTCCATCGATCCGCGCCTCCACAGTTACCTTCCCGAACGCACCGTCCAATTCCTCACTGAACTTCAGCGCCGCGTCTCCGCCATCCCCGGCGTCGCTTCTGCCGCCCTCACCGATGCGCTTCCGCTTTCCGGCGGCCATCGCAGCGACGGCTTCCAGGCCATCGGCAAGAAACCTCTCGACCCCACTCCCGTCGTCGAACTTTACATGGCCACTCCAGGCTATCTCGACACCCTCGGCATTCACCTCGTCAACGGTCGCGATTTCTCCAACGAATCCGCCACGTCTCCCCGCGTCGCCATCGTCAATCAAGTTTTCGTCGACACCTTTTTCCCCAACGAAAATCCTATCGGCCGATCTGTCGACGACGGCGGCGTAATTTACGAAGTTATCGGCGTAACGAACAACATCAAGTCGCGCTTCCTAGGCGAGGATCTTCGCCCCGTGTTGTTCCGCTCCCTAGCCCAAACCGTCGCCAGCGATCCTTCTTTCGAGGGGTACACCATCCTCGCTGCCGTCTCTCGCCGCATGTCCGCGCACGGTTCTCCGAGCGCGGACTCCATCGTCGACTCCGCCTCCCTCGCCGACTCCGTCCGCTCCGTAATTCGCGAAATGGATCCCGCCCTCGCCGTCTACAACGAAGAAACCATCGAACACCACCTCCGCGGCGTCCTCTTCCTCCCTCGCCTCGCGGGCACACTCTTCGCCGTGTTCGGTACTGTCGGTCTTCTTCTCGCCGCCATCGGCCTGTATGGTGTCATGAACCACACCGTCAGTCTCCGCCTCCGCGAAATTGCCATTCGCATGGCTCTCGGCGCGCAGGCCTCCAGCGTCCAACATCTCTTTCTTCGACGTGGTCTTCAACTGACCGCTATTGCGCTCGCCATCGGTCTGCCCGCCGCATTCGTCATCGCCAAACTTTTCAACTCCATCCTCTACGGCATAAGACCGAACGACGCCATCACCTTCATTTCCATCCCGCTCTTCCTCGCCTTCGTCGCGCTACTGGCCTCCTACATCCCCGCACGCCGCGCAACTAAACTAGATCCCATGATCGCCTTGCGCTACGAATAGAAGTGGTCTCGGGCGGATCACGGGCCTGCCACCAGCCGTACGAGCTTCGGCGACCTGTACAACAGCCGATGACGTTGGCACGACCGGAGCAATAAAGCGATACCCTCGTCGAGCAAGCGTCTCAATGAGGATGGGTGTTTCCGCCGATTCGCCCAGCGCATCGCGCAACTCTTGATGGCGGCATTCAGACTGTGATCGAAATCAACGAAGGTGTCCGCCGGCCAGAGCTTGCTGCGTAATTCGTCTCGAGTAACCAGTTCTGCTGGTCGTTCAAGCAGCGCCACCAGAACTTGCAACGGCTGTTCTTGCAGCTTTACCTTCTGTCCCGCTGGCGCAGTTTCCCGGTGTGAAGATTGACCTCGAAAGTACTGAAACGGATAGTTCGGGATGAGGAATTGGCTGACACTTGAGCGTCCATGTGGCCGAAGTTTAGTACCTTTACGTACAGTCCCGACGTGTCTTTATCCGCTGCAAGGTTCTGAGAGCAATGCGTTCTTGATTCTAGTTTTCATTCGGACAAGACACCTCCGCAACTTCGCGTCATCTGGTTGACAGACTCTACCGATTTGCTCGGTTACTCCCGTGTCGGCAGCCGGAATGTATGGTCCGCCGCTTCGCCGCAAGCGAAATGTGAGGATGTCACAGGTTGGTCTGCGCAAATGTATACGGCCTTTGTTGGAGTGGATCACCTCCTGGCCAGGTTGGAACGCGCAGCGCTCTTTTCCCCATTAGTAATTCAGTCTCGAGAGACTTCTTCCGGTTACGGGTTTAGAGAGCGCCGGGTTCGACCGTTGTGCCCCCGGTATCGGCTGACGTTGCGGCGGCCTAGCGACCGCTGCGAAGAATATGATTTCTTGTCAGGTCTGCTGGCGAAATTTGAGTTTGAGAATTCACAGCCATCGGTTAGGTCCCTCCTGATTCTCTAAAGTTGTCGAGATCTGTTTGCTGTCAACCGGACTGGACGGAACGGCAGAAAAGAGTTTCCTCAAGCGCTCGCAACGCCGCTCGCTTACCCTGGGGAAGCGAGACCTGTTCGGTAGCCATGGCTTCGTTGCTGTTTTCGGAGGGCGGGAGCGATCGGCTGAGGTATGCAGCAAGACTATAGTGCAAATCTCCGCACCAGAGTCCCTCACTTCTGCCGCTTCGCGGCGGTCTCGACGTGCATCAGGATCTGATCGAGTGCCGCACGGTCAAAAAGTCGGCCGTTCGCGACCACGATACTGATTTTCCGGGTGTTCCGGATGTCTTCGAGCGGGTTTGCGCTCAACAGCACCAAGTCAGCTATCTTGCCAGGTTCGACAGACCCAAGCCTGGCTTCCATCCCAAGGAATCTCGCTGGGTTGCTGGTTGCCGTCTGGAGCGCTTCCATAGGCGTGAAACCGGCTTCGACAAAATTGGCAAGTTCATCGTGCAGGCTGAAGCCCGGCATGATGTAGACGCCCGGTGCGGCGTCCGTTCCTGCCATGAACGGCACTCCGGCATGGTGTAGCGCGCCGACCATTTGCAGATTGTGCGCGAAGTACTCCTGGCGCAGCGCCAGCGGATCGCGTAGAAGGTCGGGCATCATCTCATCGGTGAAGCGGTGCCAGGTGACATCGCGCCAATAGGCAGGAACGTACTTATCGAGTGGTTGGTGCTTCAGGTCGCGTTGGTCGAGAAATGTTCCGCCACGCTGCCAGGCCAACGTGGGTACCTGCCATGTCTGGTTCTGCGCGAGCATCTTGAGGAGCGAGTCGCATCTTTGCTGGTCCTGTGTTGTGAGCAGTAGCTTCAGGTCGCCCTCGCCCTTGATGAATTTGTCCTCTTCCATGGAACAGCCTTCGAAGATGCCCATCAGGTGCTCGATACTCTTTTGCCCCGCTTCGACAACTTCCTTAAGGCGAACTTTGTCCGGCACATGGCCGACTATGGGCAAGCCTTGTTTGTGGGCTTCCGCGGCAGCGGCAAGATAGGCATCGTGCGAAATGACGGACTGGACCTTGATGAAGTCCACGCCCTGCGCTTTAAGCGAGTTCACGGCAGCAACCGCACTGGCCGGAGTAGTGATGGCGATGGAACTGGGGAAGCGCAATTTACCGTTCGGCAGATACCCATCCAGCATGGGGCCGGAGATGACCATGCGAGGGCCAATGATTTTGCCGTCCGCAACGTCTTCGCGCCATTCCATGAGAACCGGAATGTCTCCGCCCATATCGCGCACGCCGGTGACACCGTTGGCGATGAAAAGCGGCAGGATGATCTCGCGTCCGCCAGGAAACCAATCGCCGAAAGCGGAATGCACATGCATGTCCCAAAGGCCCGGAATGAGATATTGACCAGTGGCATCGATGACCCGCGCGTTCTTCGGCAAGCGAAATTTTGCCGCATCAGAAACAGAGGTGATGTGATCGCTGGCGATAACCACGGTCCGATTTGGCAGAACCGAGGACATACTCGGATTGATAACAGTGGCGTGAATAATTACGATCGAGACTGGTGGAGACTGACCTTGCGCAACGCTTATTGGCGTTAGCAGCAGACAGGACGCAATAGCCCTTGAGAGCCAGAACTTACCGCGGAGGCGCATGGCCCAGAGAGTACACGAAATCACTCGAAAACAATGGATCGTCCCGCTAGACACGTCCGCGTTCCGAGTCGAACCGCCCAGCGATCTCTCTCGAATCGTCGGCAACCGTTCGGCTTCGCTACCTGTTCTTCCTGGACACAGAAGCGCCGACGAGCAAAGTACGGTGTGCTGCGCGGCAAGGTAGTCGATTGGGTCGAGCACTCGAAAGAGGATGGCCTGGTCTCATTCACTACGGGATTCACCGATGGCGCCCACTTTGATATCACCTGCGGAACAAAAGTCACTCGCTCATATTTCGCCGACATGTCCTCTGGCGACGAAGTGAGGGCATGACTGAGTTCCTCGACTTGCTTCTGATCTGTTTTGCGTGCTCGATTTTCAGTGTACCGCAGTGCGGATCCGATTGAGCAGCATTGTGGTGACCGCGCAACATTGCGGCAGTCCTGGCGAGGCGAAGCATGCTGACGTTACTTACGTCCGCGATGGCCAGCTTTCAACGGTGCACGGACGGAAGGTCATCATGGCGTGTTGGAACATGATGATTCCGTATGTTTGTCCAGAGCTTCCGGAGAAACAGAAAGTAGCGTTGAAATACGGCGTCAAGGTGCCGTTGGTCTATACGTCAGTTGCGATCCGAAACTGGAAGGCGTTCGAGAAACTTGGCGTTCACAACGTAGCGTGCCCCGGGATGTATCACTACCAGATGAATCTTGATCTGCCCGTGGATATTGGCGGCTACGAATCGCCCAAAAAGCCAGACGAACCGATTCTGGTGCGCATGGAACGAACTCCGTGTCTGCCCGGTTTGTCAGAGCGCGATCAGCATCGCGCGGGTAGAAGCGATTTGTTATCTACACCGTTTGAAACATTCGAGAGAAATATTCGTGATCAATTCGCGCGCGTTCTTGGCGAAACGGGATTTGATCCGGCGAATGATATTACCGCCATCACCGTCAATCGCTGGCCGCATGGGTACGCCTACGAATACAATTACCTCTTCGATCCGGAATGGCCGAAGGGCGAGAGTCCATGCGAAATTGGCCGCAAACGCTTCGGACGAATTGCGATCGCGAATTCTGACGCCGGAGCCGCTGCGTACACCGATCAGGCGATGGATCAGGCTTGGCGCGCGGTGGAAGAACTACATTCTGCTTGATTGATTATTCATTCGGTCGAAAGCCACACAAAATATGGACAAGGAAAATACTAGCCAACGCGCTGACCGGGAACTTGGAATGGACCGAAATATTCCGCGCCGGGACTTTCTGAACGACGCGACGATGGCCATTGGCGCTGCGTTGTGGCCGGGTGGACTCGGCGTGAACGACGCGAAAAGCGATGAGATACAAAATCACGCGGGATACAATCCTCCGATTCGATGCAGCGCGCGATACCGAAGCGATTACCGTAAACCGGTGGCCGCACGGCTATGGGTACGAATACAATCCGCTGTTCGATCCGGAGTGGCCCGCGGGCCAGGCGCCGCACATCCTCGGCCGCAAACGATTCGGCAGAATTGCGATTGCCAACAGCGATTCGGGCGCGACGGCATATACCGATGTAGCGATGGATCAGGCGTACCGCGCCGTTGACGAATTGCTGTCGCTCAATGGTTGAGCGCTCGTTGCATGAATTTGTTGAACTGGCTTTATTCCAGTGACTTACTCTAGCGAAAAAGTGACGAATTGCAATTTACTGTCACGCTGAATTTGCAACACGATGGGCGCGTTTGGCGGCAGCGCTTTCAACGCCGCACGCAAGCGATCCAGCGTGGTCATGGGCTCACCATTGAAACTGCGAATGACGTCGCCGGCCGTCAGCGGAATTTCCCCGGCGGCGCCTGCTGCGCGAGCGGCTACGATTATTCCGTAGGGATCGCGAAGGTCTTCAATCATCGAAGCGATTTTTTTATCGATCTCGACCGCCAGAATCCCAAGCTGCGGCACAAGATTTTTCTCCGGGTCCGCGAGAGACGAAACCTGATCCATTTCGTGAGGATGTTCCTTGAGCGTGATGTCGAAACCCATCTGTATGGTGCCACGCAAAGCTTCGAAGTGAATCTTCTCTCCGGCAGTGCGAGAGAGCATATGAAACGCAACATACGGCAAGGTGTCGGCGTTTCTCCCATCCACGGCCAGAAGGATATCTCCTATGCGCACGCCCGCGCCTTCCGCAGGACCACCCGGAACCACATCGGAAATGATGACGCCATAATTTCGCGAGAGCTTCAAGCCCTGCGCCATTTCCGGAGAAATCGTTTGGAGTTGCACTCCGATTTCCGGCCGGTGCAGATGCCCGTACTTGCGCAATTGTTCGTAGACTACATGGACCACGCCGCAAGGAATCGCGAAACCCAATCCTTCGGCCCCTCCCGATTCCGACAAAATAAATGTGTTCACGCCAACGACCTCGCCATTGACATTCACGAGCGGACCACCAGAGTTGCCAGGATTGATCGGTGCGTCGGTCTGGATATAAATCATTGGTGAATCGGGATCGGTCTGGCGCGCGACCGCGGAGATGATGCCATGGGTGACGCTGTTACGAAGACCCTGGGGGCTGCCAAATGCAAGAACCGTTTCGCCCTGACGCAAACTGCGATAGTTGGCTACGGGCAGAGCAGTCAGGTTGGTGGCTTCCACCTTCAACAAAGCAAGGTCAATCTCGCTCGAGACACCGATGATGCGCGCAGACATCACAGTGATTCTTGACGCCAGCGCACCGTCGACCGAGCCGTCTGCAGGTCCGCCGGGCAGCGCGACTTGCACGCGCTGCGCACCCTTAACGACGTGAGCGTTCGTCAAGATGTAGCCGCTGGCATCAATTACAAACCCTGAACCAATCGCTTTCTGCCTGCCGATCACGACACCGGCGTTTCCGTGCTCGCCTTCGGTGACGGCTCCAAATCCCGTCACCATGATCTGCACAACGCTGGGCGAGACGCGGCGCACAAGCGCGTCCACAGATTCGTTCCAGTGGCGCAACGGATCGGTTTCCGCTTGAGCGTTGACCCTGGATGCCAAGCTGAGCGCCAGAATTGTGAGTATCGAGACCAGGATTAGTCTTTTCATGGCGTTGTGCCTTTCACGATTTTGATCGGCCCGTCGGCTGCCCACAGTTTGACACTACCGGTGAACAATTGTGTATAGGATCGTTGGTTGGTACGGAATTTGTCGTCAGTGAATTGACGTAACCCTGCGTGCGCTTGCGACATCCCACGCATATCGTCGCGGTGCAAGCGCATTCGCGGTTGATGAGAGATACCGTACAGGATTCAGCGGCACTACTGCTAAGCTGCTACGGTTAGTAGACGAGTTGGATAAGTTTTCTCACCGAGGTTCGTATTCATGCCCAGGCTTCAGACCACTGAAGATGTTCGCCTAGAAGACAACCGCATACGTAAAGATTACTGGAAACGCTGGGGCCCATACCTGTCCGAGCGGCAATGGGGAACGGTACGTGAAGATTATAGTCCCGGCGGTACGGCGTGGGAGTTCTTCCCGCACGATCACGCGCGCTCGCGTGCTTATCGTTGGGGAGAAGACGGCATCGGCGGAATTTGCGACCGCCATCAAATGATGTGCTTTGCACTGGCGATGTGGAATGGCCGCGATCCCATTTTGAAAGAGCGGCTATTCGGCTTGACAGGAAACGAAGGGAATCATGGCGAGGACGTAAAAGAATATTATTTTTATCTCGATTCCACTCCCACGCACAGCTATATGCAGATGCTGTACAAGTATCCGCAGACCGAGTTTCCGTACAAGGCTCTGGTGGATGAGAATCGCCGCCGCGGGCGCAGCCAACCGGAATTTGAGTTATACGATAGCGGCGTATTTCGCGAAAATCGCTACTTTGATATTTTTACTGAGTATGCGAAGGGCAGCGACGAGGACATTTTCATCCGCATTACGGCATGGAACAGAGGTCCAGACCCTGCGACATTGCATCTGCTTCCAACGCTTTGGTTCCGCAATACGTGGTCGTGGGGATCAGACCTGCGCCGTCCGGTAATCCGCAGAGCGACTCCCGTCGAGGGGATTCTGTCTGTCGAATCGCAACACTGGCAGTACGGCAAGCGATGGTTGCTTGCGACTGGTCAACCGGAACTACTCTTTACCGAGAACGAAACGAACAACGCGCGTTTATTCAACGGGCGCAACCGTTCGCCGTATGTGAAAGACGCTTTTCACGAATATGTGATTCGGCAAAACAAATCCGCCGTGAATCCGGATCAAATTGGAACAAAAATGGCGGCGCATTATGTTCTTGATCTCGCGCCCGCTCAATCCGCGACGCTCAAGCTCCGCCTGACGGATCTCGAACCGCTCGGCAGCATGGATATCCATGCCACCATTGCAGGAACGATTTCGTCGCCCGCGCATCTGGAACGTGCCGCGGAGGTGCCGGGGACAAACGACTTCGGTGCGGGATTCGACGGACTATTCGAACTGCGCAAGACGGAAGCCGACGAGTTTTATGCTTCACGGATTCCTCAACACCTTTCTGATGACGCGAAAAACGTCATGCGTCAGGCATATGGCGGCATGCTGTGGTCGAAACAGTTTTATCACTATGATGTGAAAACGTGGCTGGACGGTGATCCGGCCGGGCCGCCTGCGCCGAAAGAGCGGCTGCACGGAAGAAACAAGGATTGGACGCATCTCTACAATGACGACATTATCTCCATGCCGGACAAATGGGAATATCCATGGTATGCGGCGTGGGATCTGGCATTTCACTGTATTCCGCTGGCGATCATCGACCCTGATTTTGCGAAAGAGCAACTGATCCTGCTTCTGCGCGAATGGTATATGCACCCAAACGGGCAGCTTCCCGCGTATGAGTGGGCGTTTGGCGACGTTAATCCACCGGTGCATGCGTGGGCGGCGTGGCGCGTTTACAAAATCGAGCGGCGCGTCCGCGGAGTCGCTGACCGCGGATTCCTGGAGAAAGTTTTTCACAAACTGCTGTTGAACTTTACATGGTGGGTCAATCGCAAAGATCCCGACGGTGCGAATATTTTTCAAGGTGGATTTCTGGGGCTCGACAATATCGGAGTGTTTGACCGCTCAGCGCCATTGCCAACCGGCGGCCATCTCGAGCAATCTGACGGCACCAGTTGGATGGGCATGTATTGCCTGAATATGCTGGCCATCGCGCTGGAACTTGCCAAAGATGATCCGGCGTACGAGGACGTAGCCAGCAAATTTTTCGAACACTTCGTTTACATTGCGCGTGCCATGAACGATTTTGGCTCGGGTGGCGTTTCGCTGTGGGACGAAGAGGATGGCTTCTACTACGATGTGCTACATTTGCCGAACGGCGAAGGGCACTTCCTGAAAATTCGCTCAATGGTCGGTTTGATTCCGCTGTTTGCGGTGGAAACGCTAGAGCCAGAAATCGTGGATCGGCTTCCGGGCTTTAAGCGGCGTATGCAATGGTTCATAGACAATCATCCGGACGTTCCCGAGCACATAGAAATGACGCAGCGGTCGGCGCGTGGAGTACGGCGGTTGCTGTCACTGGTAAGTAGGAAGCAGCTCAAACGCGTTTTGTCCCGCATGCTCGATGAAACAGAGTTTTTTTCGCCCTACGGCATCCGCGCTCTCTCGCGCTATCACCTGGATCATCCGTATGAGGTGGTGGTCAACGGAAACGTAAGCCGCGTGGACTATGAACCGGCGGAATCGACCACGGGGGTGTTCGGTGGAAATTCGAATTGGCGTGGACCGATCTGGATGCCGGTCAATTATCTTCTGATCGAATCGCTGCAGAAATTTCACCACTATTATGGGGAAGATTTCCAGGTGCCATGCCCGGCACGTTCGAACCAGCACACGGATTTGTGGCAGGTGGCGAGTGAGATCTCGAAACGGCTCGGGCATATCTTTGTCCGCGGAAAGGACGGACGGCGGCCGGTTGCGGGCACGATGGAAAATTTTCAGAGCGATCCTTTCTGGCGCGACCTGATACTTTTCCACGAGTATTTCCATGGAGACAACGGCGCGGGGATTGGCGCGAATCATCAGACCGGCTGGACAGGGCTGGTTGCAAAACTCCTAGAGCAGAGCGGGGAGTAAACTGCCGGAATGCCAGCGCCGCGAAAATCACGAACGCCAGCTGCTGACAGAGCAAAGCGTTCTGTCCCATCGAATAGCTCGTTAAGCAAAACATCGGTCAGAAATGTGGCGATTTCATTTGGTCCCGAGATTTGCAACGACCTCGCCGCAGCCGAACAGCGCGAGTGGCTGGTCACGAATGGCATTGGAGGATTTGCTTCGGGCACGGTCGCCGGTTCTGCGACGCGGCGCTATCACGGTCTTCTTGTTGCCGCTCTGAATCCGCCGGGTGGTCGAACACTTCTTGCCGGCGGTTTGGATGAGATCGTCGCTGTCGACGGTCAGAGCTACTCTTTGGCCACGCATCGCTGGACCAGCGGAGCGGTCGCGCCGCAAGGCTATCTGAACATACAGAACTTTCGTCTCGATGGCGTTATACCCGTCTGGACATTTCAAATTGGCGCTGCTCGCATCGAAAAGTGCATCTGGATGCGCGACGGAGAGAACACAACCTACATTCAATACACGTTGTTGGAGTCGGCGTCGCCTGTGGCGTTCGAACTGAAAGCGCTCGTCAATTATCGCGACTTTCATTCGGCTACGCACGCGGGCGATTGGCGCATGCGGATTGAGCCGGTGCCGAGCGGTGTTTGTGTCACCGCGTTCGAGGGCGCAGCACCAGTTTATGCAAAGTGCACGGGAGCGACGTGCGAGGCGCAGCATACTTGGTATCGCGATTTTCTTTTTCCGCGCGAAGGCGAACGTGGCCTTGACGACCGCGAGGATCAGCTCTATGCGGTGCGGTTTGCCGTACAGTTGCAGAAGGGGCAGACCGCAACGGTCGTTTTCTCAACGGAAAGGGATGCGTATCTCGATGGCGTAGCCGCGCACCAGGAAGAAATAAGGCGCGAGTCCAGAGTCCAGTCAGCCGCGAGCGAGCTAATGCAAACTCCGTCAGGCGAAGCTGCGCCGTCCTGGGTTCCTCAGCTGGTTCTCGCGGCCGATCAGTTTGTGGTCAAACGGCCATTGCCGGGCCAGGCGTCGGGAAAGTCTGTTATCGCGGGCTATCACTGGTTTGGCGATTGGGGCCGCGACACCATGATTGCGCTACCCGGGCTGGCTTTAGTTACCGGCCGCCCAGAGGTCGCCAAACAGATCTTGTTGGCATTTTCGCGACTCGTGGACGGCGGAATGCTTCCGAATAACTTTCCGGATGCGGGAGGCACGCCCGAATACAACACCATGGACGCAACGCTGTGGTATTTCGAAGCCGCGCGCCAGTACTTTGCGGCCACGCAAGACTCAGCCACTTTGCAGGAACTTTTCGCGGTTCTCACAAAAATCGTCAGCGCGCATGTCCAGGGAACTCGTTACAACATTCATGTTGATCCCGCCGACGGCCTGCTTTACGGCGGCGGCCCGGGCGTGCAACTAACGTGGATGGACGCGAAAGTGGGCGATTGGGTGGTTACGCCGCGCACAGGAAAGCCCATCGAGATCAATGCGCTGTGGATCAAAGCGCTGGAAAGCATGTTGCAATTCGCGAATGTGCTCGGTACTTCGACCGATGTTTACGCCAAGCTTCTGGAGAAGGCGAAATTAAGTTTCAGCAAATTCTGGAATGCCAAGGGAAATTGCTGCTTCGACGTGTTGGATTCGCCCGGCATCGGCAACGATTTCAAAGTGCGGCCAAGCCAGATTTTCGCGGTATCGCTAGACGCTAGCCTGCTTTCGGCTGAACAACAGAAGGCTGTCGTGGATGCCTGCGCGTCGCAATTGTTGACCCCCTTTGGATTGCGGAGTCTTGCGCCGCAGGAACAGGGTTACATCGGAGTTTATTCCGGTGGACCGCGGCAGCGCGATGCCGCCTACCACCAGGGAACCGTTTGGGGCTGGCTGCTCGGGCCATTTGCGCTCGCCCACTACCGAGTTTACAAGGACCGCACGACCGCACGCGGATTTCTGGAGCCTCTCGCACAATCGATTGATTCTTACGGCCTCGGAACGCTGGCCGAAATTTTCGATGGCGATGCTCCCCATCGTCCGCGCGGATGTATTGCGCAAGCCTGGACGGTCGGCGAGATTCTTCGCGCCTGGAAAGAACTGCAGCCGCTGCCACCCGGGTAACAGTTCAGACGTTCGTCATTCCGAGCGAAGCGAGGAATCTCTCTTCGACATGATTGAGTTCACTCAAAGCGAATGGCGCCCGGCTCGTAAAGTTCGATCAAAACCTTTTTGCCATCGGCAGCGCCGGCCAGGAAAAAATTGACGAGAGTCCCGTCAGCGCCCGGACGGCCTTCCAGATATACCGGAATCACTGCAAATTGATCTCGCAAAATTGCCGTGGCGCGATTTACATCGCTGCAGCGAAATTCCACCTGTTGTATACCCTCGCCAAGCTTCGAGAGGAACTTTGCAATGGCGCCTGATCCTTCCGGATCGCGCGAAGTCAACACGTCTAGCGTGGTCTCTGCCTCAAAGCGCAGCGTGAATTCAGACGCATCCTGTTCCGGAGGCACTTCCGCCAGCTGCGGCCAGCCATTTGCCTCGCGAATCTGTGCAAAGGTCTCCGGCCTGACGGCCAGCCCTACGGTCATTTCAGGATCTTTGCCGAGCAATCGCGCGAATTCGTCATTCTGCCGCCAACGCTGAATTGCAGCGTCCGCGAGCGAGCGGCCTACGGCATAGATTTGCCTGGCCGCTGCTGCGCGCGCGCCGTCTTCCGGCAAAGACAGGGCAGCGATCCATTCTTCTTTTAGACTACGCATGAGAGTTTGATCCGCGCATACAGAAGACCTGCCATCCGCAATCAGCATCGCGCAACTTCACTGTTTCGATTCCGTTGTGTTTTTCTTCGCCAGCAACGAAAAAAGTACGGTCAACGAAAGCATTCCGAGCACGATTCCAAGTGACAGTTCTACGGAAATCTTCAGCCATGGCTCCGCAATCATTTTTGCGCCAACGAAAATCAACACCAATGCCAAACCAATTTTCAGATACTGAAGCTTTTCAAGCACGGCAGCCAATAGAAAATAGAGCGCCCGCAATCCCAGGATCGCGAACACGTTGGAAGTGAATACGATAAAGGGATCGCGCGTGATGCCGAATACCGCCGGTATGGAATCCACCGCGAAAGTTACATCAGTAATCTCCACCACGAGCAGCACTAGAAAAAGCGGTGTGGCGAAGAGCTGGCCGTTTAGCCGCGTGAAGAACTTTTCGCCGCTATATTCCTTGGTCAGGCGCAGGTGTTTGCTGAAATATCGCACCAGGAAATTCTTCTGCGGGTCGCTCTCCTCGTGCCGCGCAATCAGCATGTGGATGCCGACCAGCAGGATGAACGCGCCAAAGACGTACATGATCCAACTGAAGTGTTCAATCAGTGCCGCGCCAGCCGCGATCATGGCGCCGCGCAAAATCAGCGCGCCTAGAATTCCATATCCCAAAACACGCTGTTGATACTCATCCTTTACCGCGAATACGCGGAACACCACCAGAAACACGAACAGGTTGTCCACGCTCAACGCTTTTTCCACAACGTAGCCGGTGAGAAATTCCAGGGCCGGCTGCCGGCCGTTGAAATACAACAGGACCAAGCCGAATGTCAGGGCAAGCGCAATCCAGGCGAAGCTCCACAGCAAAGCTTCGCGCATCGCGATTTTGTGAGCTTTACGGTGAAATACGCCCAGATCCAGGGCTACGGCAATCACTACAAATAAATTGAAGGCAATCCAGTGAAGCGATGTGTGCATCTCTCCCTGTGTTTTTCCATCCAACGGCACACTGGCCGCCGGGACCCGGTTTCGGCCGCGAATCAGTTGCAAAAATTCAATCGCTTCTTCGCGCTACCGTTTTTTGGCGTTACTTGGTCTTGGGAGATAGATTGTCGGTTGCGTTCAGGTTCGTCAACTCAATTCGAACCGTGTGGTCGGTTTCAATTTTGATCGGGACATCCCACTGCAGTCGCGCATCGCCCGCCGCGGCTGTCAGTCCCAGCGAACTAATCCAATAGTTGCCCGGAGGCAATCCGCGAATTTGGCCATGCCCATCCAGGTCAGTATCCACTTTAGCCACCTGATATGTCGTTTGTGCTTGTGTCGGCGCCAGCTGCTGGACGCGCCTGCGATGGTTGTTCTGGGCTTCAGCCCATTTCCGGGCAGGATTGACGCCATCCAGTTCCAATTCCATCCCCGAAACCGTCTCCGGATGCGCCTGGATGAATTTTTTCAGCGCGCTCAAGTATTCCTGGTGCTGCTTTTCGTAGCGTTCCGGGTGTTCGGTTTTGTCCGCATCGCGATATTTCGGTTTGGGTATGCCGTTGGTGACGCCGCCGCTATTGGATCTCTGATAGGCCAGCAGGAATTCCGGCACGTGCAAAACATCTTCCGGAGTCATGAGCTTATCGAAGCCGGGCAAGGTAATGTCCATCACATCGTGTTTATGGAGCCACTCGCGTAGTTCGGGCGAAATCTTCAAATCGTCAATGAACTTTTCGCGAGAGGGCGGTCCTTCGCGCGCGTCGAGATCCCTGACAATATCGTCATAGCTTTTCGTGAGCACATAGAAAGTGAAATCCCGGACTGGCTCCGGTTTGGCTGCGGAAGGAGTTACCTTCGCCGTGAATTCCAGAGCACCGGTGCCGCCTTGAGCGTGCATTCGGGAAGCCGTCGCGAGGCAGAAAAGCCCCGCCAAAATATAAAGTTTTCTCATGTTCGCCATCGTAGCAGAATTGCGGGATGCCTCCGTATTTCATTCGCCGCTGAATACGTACTTTCCACTCCTGTCAATATGGACAGTCGGCGGCCGGTGATATTTCTCGAAGTAGTCGAATCCCTGTTTTAGATTCCCCCAAAATTCCAAGACCGGAGGTTTCGCTCGCCGTTCACTCGCCAGTTGGTCAAGCTCGTGGTCGGTTAGGCGCGCTGGAAAAATCTCGATGGGCAGCTGCGTTTGACCCGCTGTGCGCGCAAGCACTGCTAGCCAGTAGACCTCTTTGATTCCGTCGTCTGTAATCGGCAGGCAGCCAATCGTTACGCAGTTTCCATGCAGAAAAATATCGCCGCCCGGATTCGTCCACGAGCCGAGGATGCGATCGGATGCATTGGGATAACTGACATGAAGGCTCAAATAGAAATTGCTTTGCGGATTAAACCAGTCCAGTTCATAGAATCCTTCGGGTACTTGCTGGTCTCCAAATCTTCTTTTTGGTCCCAGGACGCCGGAAGTCGCGGATCGAACAGCTTTTTAAGAGGAGATAGGGTTTACCCGGCGAATCCTCGGCCCAAAATTCCACTGAGCTTCCTTTTTGAACGCCCGCAGCAGAATCGTGCGCGGAGGGTACGCAAGGCCCTTGATCGCGAACAGTTGACGCAAGGCGTCATTCTTTTCAGCGGATGCCGCGCGGACTCGCGGAAATCGGTATTGTTCCTCGCGGAAAGAAAGATTGGACGGTGACGCTAGCTGAAGGGAGCAGACGGCGAAAAACAGCAGTAAGACGATTTTCGAACGCATGCCTGGTACCCGGGCGAAACCAATCGTAGCACTGTTCGCCAGCCACTCGAAAAAGATGAAAGAACAACTTTCTTAAAATAGTCGAAAGACAGTTTCAATCGTGATCCATGTCGCCACAGGGTGGCGTTCCGCATCTTTCGCGGGAATGAATTGCCAGCCGCGCACCGCCCGCACTGCATTTTCGTCCAGACCAAGGCCGATGCCGCGCGTCACTTGCACGTCTTTAACCCGTCCGTCCGCGCCGACGAGGACCCGCATAGTGACAAGTCCCTGCACCCTTGCTTTGCGAGCTTCGTCAGAATAGACGGGGTCAGGACAAATCCTACAGACCACTTGTGTCGCCACTCGCGCATAGGGCAAGAGACTGTTTCCAACTCCGGAGCCGTCGCCGACCGCGTCACCCATCGTCGAGCCGGGACCGTTTCCGATTCCAGCTTTTCCAGTTCCTTCCGAATTGTTTCGATCTGGCATCCACGGGAGGCCAAGATCTTTGACGGGCGGTGTCAGCTCCGGCGCGTTGCCATCAAACACCGTCGCCGTGACGGAAAGAGCATGAAGCTTATCGTCAGGTAACCTTGGAGGCGCGAAGGCAATGCGCGACAACCGTGCCAGCTCGCCCGCGGTTGGCGGGAGCGGATTGTGATCTCCTCCACCGCCAGCCTTACCGAGCGAAGATATTTCTGCGGTGATTGTTTGCATCGGAGGTGTGTATTGCAATTTTCGTAAAGGAAAAGAATTCTGCAGCGAATTGAGGTTTGCTTTGTTGATTGGATGAAATGCCGCGTAAATCAGTATGGCGCAAATCATCCCGTGCAGAAGCGTGGAGCCTGCCTGGCCGGTGAGTCTGGTCCGGTCGCGACGCTCGTCCAAGAGATGAATCGGAGCGGCGTTCACCGTTTGTGGCGCAGCCAGTGCTGCGTGCGGCATCGACAATATGAGTGTGACGTTTTCCCGGATGCGATTGACTAATGAAGTTTGACTGAAGAGAGTTGAATTCGAGCCGAACGTGGGATCAGACACTGCCAACCTCCGTCGCCGCTGGGAGCAACGTCTGGCTAAAACAAAAAGCGGCTCAAACGCAGAGTGGGAGCCGCTTTACGGTCAAAAGGTTGCTTTGTTGGGCAGTCAGCTGCAGAAGGGCTATTGTGGCCGGAAAACCTTAGAACAGCCGGAAGATCACCTCGATCGGCACCTGAGTCGGAACGCTCTTTCCGTTCGGTCCAATCGCTGGCCGGAACTTCCATTGCCGCACAGCCTCAATGGCCTTCTCATCGAGTCCCAAGCCGGGGCTCTTGGCAACTTGAATGTTCGTCGCTCGTCCATCCAGCGTGATGATGACCATCAGCACGACCACACCCTGGTATTTCGCTTTGCGAGCCTCATCCGAATATTGTGGATCGGGACAATAGATGCAGGTCGGCATGCCCACACCGTTCACCCCAGCGCGAAACGCGCCTCCGCCAGTACCGCCGCCTTCACCCGGGCCAAGTCCGCCGCCCGAACCGCTGCCAATACCGGTACCGTTGCCATGCCCCAGCGACTCGCTCACTCCGTTGGCCAGCGGGTCGCCAAAGGTCGGCGCATTGATGTTGGATACTCTCAAGTCAGGCGGACCAAGCAAAGAAGGGTCCATGGGAAGTTTGGGATTGGGATTTTGAATCTTCACTTGCGGCGGAGTAAATTGCGTCCACTGGAATTTCGGCAGCTTGCCGCGATTCACGGGAGCCGTCGTGTGGTCATTGGCGCCGCCGCCACCGCCGGCGGGCTTGGCCCCCTGGGGCAATTTTGCCATATACGGTGAAATATCCAGCGGCAGCACATCGGTTTTGCTCTTTGCCTGTGTGGCCTGCGGCGGGCGCATGATGAGCGAAAACGTGATCAGGCCGATAATTACAACGTGCAAGCCAATGGAGATGACCTGCGTCCAGCCGAAGTTCTCGTCCTTCGACCAAATCTCTTTTACGCGGACCGGTTTTACTTCGAACGGTAACGGAGCCTGCTTAGTGGGAGAAAACAGCTCTTTCAGTCTTGTTCCGAACCCACCAAACCCTTCTACCAAACCGGTGGAAAGCCTGCTATTGAATTGGCCCTTCGGAGCGCGGCGTCCACTGAAAAATTCGCCGACGTTTTCCCAGAATCCGCCGCCGTACTCAGGCGGCATCAGATCGGACTTCACGTCTCCGCGGATTTTGACAGGACGCTCGAAAAGGAATTGCTTCAGGTTGGACCAAAAATTATCCGGCATCAGGATCGCTGGCCGGCCAAAACGCGGTACCGGAGCGGATGCCGTACTCGCGCGCAGTTTCTTCAACGTTTGGACGTTGCGGTGGTCCCAAGTTGAGCATTGTACCCGGCACGTTCTCCCACCTGCTGCGCACCAATTACTTCAGCGCTTACGCCTTATGAATAGACGCACTTCTAGTGCTTCTGGCGTCTCTCTAGTTTACGATTCTCGCCAGCCGCGATAGGTTGCACGCCCGCTCTGGCTGACACCATACTCCATTCATTGTAACATACGTAGTTACACCACTCTCCGATGTTTCCCGCCGTGCTACAGGCGAAAACTAGGGCCCAGAAGGGAATTGCACTCGCGGCATCCATGTCTGAAACACTCGAATTGAAGATGACACTCAACTTGCCCAAGACAGGCTTTCCTATGAAGGCTAATCTTCCGCTGAATGAGCCGAGACAGCTTGAGGCCTGGCAGGAAGCCGATTTATATCAGCAGATTCTGGAGGCACGCACTGGAAGGCCATTGTTTGTTCTGCACGATGGCCCGCCCTATCCCACAGGAACCATTCACCTTGGCACCGGCCTGAACAAGGTTTTGAAGGACTTGGTCGTTAAGACCAAGAGCATGGCCGGGCACTACGCGCCCTATGTTCCGGGCTGGGACTGCCATGGTCTTCCGATTGAAACCCAGGTCGAAAAAGAACTGGGCGGCAAGGGCAAGGTTTCGCCAGCGGAATTTCGCAAGCTCTGCCGCGCATTCGCCACACGGTACGTAGAGCAACACAAGAAAGACTTCAAACGCCTCGGTGTTTTCGGCCGTTGGAACGATCCCTATCTCACGATGAGCTTCGATTACGAAGCCACCATTGCCAACGCGTTTCTCGACTTCATGGAAAAGGGTTACGTCTATCGTGGCCGCAAGCCTGTCTATTGGTGTCTCTACGATTCGACTGCGCTTGCCGAAGCCGAAGTGGAATACGAAGACCACGTCAGCCCGTCCATCTGGGTGAAATTCGCCGTGGTTGGTGGTGGACGAAACGAAGCCGCGAAAATTGCCAACGATGTTTCGGCGGTGATCTGGACCACCACCCCGTGGACCATTCCGCACAATCGTGGGCTGGCATTTCATCCGGATTATGAGTATGCCGTCGTGCGAACCGAAAAAGGCAAGCTTCTTCTTGCCGTTGATCGCGTTGCCGCACTTCAGTCCGAAAGTGAAATCAAAGGAGCGGAAGTTCTCGCGACGTACAAGGGCCGGGACTTCGAAGGCATGCTGTTTCAGCATCCGTTCTTGCCGATTCAGGTTCCTGGCTTGCTCGCCGATTACGTCACGCTCGATCAAGGCAGCGGCATCGTTCATACCGCGCCCGGTCATGGCGTGGATGACTTCAATACCGGCCAGAGATACGGACTCGAAATTTACGCGCCCCTCGACGACAAGGGCGTTTACACCGAAGGGTTGCCCGAATACAAAGGCAAGGACGTCTTCACCGCCAATCCGATCATCGTAAAGTTGCTCGCCGATCGCGGCGCGCTGCTTGGTCACCACGCTTACAAACACAGTTATCCGCATTGCTGGCGCTGCCATAACCCAGTGATCTTTCGCGCGACGATGCAGTGGTTTATTGGCATGGATGCAATTCCAACCGACAGCAAAAAATCTTTGCGTGCCGAAGCGCTCGCCGAAATCCCCAACGTGAAATGGATTCCCGGCTGGGGCGAAGAGCGCATTTACGAAATGATTGAGAAGCGCCCCGATTGGTGCGTCTCGCGCCAGCGTTTCTGGGGCGTGCCGATCATCGTGTTTTTCTGCGATAGCTGCGGAGAGCGCTTTGAAGATTACGCCGCGCTGCGCAACGTCATCGAATGGTTCAAGAAGGAAGGCGCCGACGCTTGGTATCAACATTCACCCGAAGAACTTTTGCCGGCAGGCACAAAGTGTTCGTGTGGTGCGTCAAAATTCCGCAAGGAACACGACATTCTCGATGTCTGGTTCGATTCGGGCTCTTCGAATCTCGCTGTTTTGCAGGGCAAAGAATGGCCCGCCGACGTTTATCTTGAAGGGCCGGACCAATACCGCGGCTGGTTTCATAGTTCATTGCTTGTAGCCACCGGCGTGCGCCACGCAGCGCCGTACCGCAGCGTCGTCACGCACGGCTGGACACTCGACGAGCAGGGCCGCCCGATGTCCAAGTCGCTCGGCAACGCCATCGAGCCCGCCGAAATTTCCGACAAGTGGGGCGCTGATCTGCTCCGCCTTTGGGTCACATCCGTCGAATATCAGGCCGACGTGAAAATGAGCGAACGAGTGATGACGCAGCTCAGCGAAGCCTATCGCAAGATCCGCAACACCTTTCGCTTCGCGCTGGGCAATCTTGGCGATTTCGATCCATCACGAAACACTTTGCGGAACGAGCAACTCGAAGAAATGGATCGCTGGATGCTCGAGCGTACCGCTGAACTCGCGAAGAAGTGCCGCGAATGGTATGCGGCGTACGAGTTTCATCGCGTGTATCACGCTATCCACGACTATTGCGTGGTGGATCTCAGTGCTTTTTACTATGACGTTTTAAAGGACCGCCTGTACACCAAGGCGCCAAACAATCCGGCCCGCCGTTCCGCACAAACCGCTATCTACAAAATCACCAGTGCGCTCGTTCGAATCGCCGCGCCTATTCTTGTTTTCACCACCGAGGAAATCTGGAAGTATCTACCGAAATCGGCTGGAGAACCGTCCAGCGTCCACATCGCTCTTTTTCCGGAGGAATCCGAACTGCGCACCGGGATCAGCGCTGCGCAGATCGCGGCCTGGGATTTGCTTGGGAAGGTGCGCGCCGAAGTCCTGAAAGCACTGGAAGCCGCGCGCAACGAAAAAAAGATTAACTCCGGCCTGGAAGCAAAGGTCCTTCTCAACGGTAATCCTGAACTGAAGGCCAAGCTGAAAAATCACTTAGCGAACCTGCCCGGCCTGTTTATCGTGTCGCAGGTCGATTTTTTCAGCGCAGGCGCTCCCGACTACAAGTCAGAACTGGTTCCGTCGCTCGAGGTTTGCATCCATAAAGCCGATGGGACAAAGTGCGAACGCTGCTGGAATTATTCCATCCACGTGGGCGAAAATTCGCGCTATCCAACGATTTGCGAGCGATGCTCTCGAGCCTTAGACGAAATCGAAGGCACAAACACTTGATTTTTCCTTTGCAGCCATTCGCTGGCTCAGCCTTTGGTGGCACAGACTTCAGTCGGTGCAGCGCGATAGTGGCGTCACGCTCCCATACCTGCGAATCCACATGATCCATCCGTCGCGCCTGCGCTGGCTCATTCTCACACTGGCAGTGGTTTTCCTTGATCGGCTTTCCAAAGCTGCCATCGAAGCCAAAACCAGCGAAGGCTGGCGGCGCGAATTCGTACAGAATTTTATTTACCTCGTTCACAGCAAGAATCCAGGCATCGCGTTTAGTATTTTCGCCGACAGCAATTCGCACTGGGTGCGATATCTGCTGATCGCGGGCTCGCTGGTGGTTATCGCGATTATTGCCTGGTATCTGGTGGCAGCAGATGGAGTTTCCCCCCGTGCCGCGGCCGGCTTGGCATTGCTGCTTGGCGGCGCAACCGGCAATCTCACCGATCGCATTCTGCACGGCGCCGTAACCGATTTTTTTGAAGTGCTGCTCGGTTCCTACCGCTACCCCGCATTCAACGTGGCCGATTCCGCGATCACCATCGGCGCGATATTGATTCTTCTGGACCTGCTTTTTTCGCAGCCAAAACGCCCGAAGGCTCTAAATAAGGCTCGCTAACCTGTGATTTCAAGGTTGATCCTCAGGTTTGCCCGCCAGACAACACCCGGCGACGTCTCAGTTGACGCCATATGTTAGTGAACGATAGGTTGATTTATGGCCGCGAACGCCGATTCCATCGAAAATGACTCCGAAACTCACAAAGAGCCCTTACACCTTCTTAGTGTTGTAATTCCTGCTCATAACGAAGAGGCCTGCATTGCTTCGACAGTCGAACACTTGCACCTCGAGCTGCGATTGCAGAATGTTCCGCACGAGATTGTAGTGGTGGATGATGGCAGCACAGATGCCACGTGGCAGAAGCTGCTGAGTCTTCGCGAACACATTTCCACACTCAAGCCGGTGCAGAACCAGGGTCCGCATGGATTCGGGCGCGCGGTCGAAAAAGGATTTGCTTCGATGACTGGCGACGCCACGGTCGTGATGATGGCCGATGAGTCCGACGATTGTCGCGACGTCGTGCGATATTGGGAACTGCTGAACCAGGGCTGGGACGCTGTTTTCGGCTCGCGATTCCTCAAAGGCGGAGGCGTAATTGACTATCCGTGGTTGAAGCTCCGTCTAAATCGCTTAGCGAACGCCTTCATCATGGTCATGTTTGGCATCAAACTGAACGATACGACCAACGCCTTCAAGGCGTATCGCGCCAGTGTGATCCGAGGTTGTCTTCCGTTGCTGTCACCGCATTTCAACTTAACCGTTGAACTGCCACTGAAAACCATAGTGCGCGGCTACAGTTGGACGGTCATGCCTATTACCTGGAGGAACCGGCGCTTGGGAACCTCCAAACTTTCCATCAAGGAAATGGGGAGCCGTTACCTATTCATCTGCCTTTATATCTGGTTGGAAAAGTATTTCAGCCGCGGCGATTATAAAAAGCAGTGAAAAGTGAGACCAGAGCGAAGGGCCGCTGCCAGCAACGGGCATACAGTGGAAACGGAAGCTAACCCTTTTGACACAATTGCTCAGGTCGGCCGATTGACACGTTCGCGATAGACCATTAGCGTGATCGAAGGACCGGAAAGAGACGTGAATACAGCCATATTCGCTTGGAAACTCCCCGCGGCTACAACCAGAGCTTCGAAAATAGCCTTTCATATTGCGGTGTTTCTGATCGCTTTTCCGATCTTATTTTCCCGCCGGCCTGACGCCCTTTTGAACGCTCAATTTTACGCGGAGGACGGTACTTTCTGGTATGCGGACGCCTACAACCATTCTTGGCACTGCCTTTTCATGCCGGAAGCAGGATATTTACACACCGTGCCCAGACTCGTTGCGCTTTTCTCGCTTATCTTCCCCTTAGCGCTCGCGCCTTTGGTTATGAATCTGTTCGCGCTTTTTTTTCAGATCCTGCCTATTACTGTTTTTTTTTCACGCTTTAATTCCCTCTCACTTAACATCAGAGTCTGGGGAAGCTTGCTCTATCTCGCCGTACCCAATTCCTACGAGATCCATGCCAACGCTACCAACATACAATGGCACCTGGCTCTGTTAGCTTGCCTGGTAATACTGGCTGCCGCGCCGCGCTCGATTTCGTGGAGTGTCTTTGACGTCGCCATTCTTACTCTAGCTTCGGTCGATAGTCCGTTGGGAATTCCTCTCATCGCGCTTGTTGCGGCAATCTGGTGGATGCATAGGGAAAAGCGCGCCAAATTAATGCTGTTCGCGCTCGTTCCAGGTACCCTGATCGAAATTGTCTTTCTGCTGTTTTCTCAGACTCGTCGACCGGCATCTAACGCAGCGAATCTGACCGCGCTTGCCAGCATTCTTGGCGGACAGGTATTTATGTCTTCGATCCTGGGCGTCCGTACCGTAATCCATTTTTATTTCGGCCACATGCGCTTTTTGTTTGCCGCTGAAATATGCGCGGCACTGGTGGGCCTGGCGGTCGTCTTTTATGCTCTCCTCTCCGCGCCTGCTGAATTGAAGCTATTCGTTCTGTTCTCGGCAAGCGTCCTGGCCATGGCTCTTTATCATCCTCTTGCTGTCCTGGACCCAATACCTGAGCAATGGCAATTGCTCCGCGTTCCCGGTCTTGGTAATCGCTACTATTTTCTCCCCATGCTGGCTTTTTTCGCGTGTTTGATTTGGTTGGTGACCCGTTCGACTGCCAAATTTCCGCGTTACGCCGCGCTAGCCATTCTGCTTCTATCACCGATCGGTGTTCTGCGGGATTGGAAATATAAGCCCTTTGCGGATTTTGATTTCCCCAGGTATGCGGCCATGTTCGAGCGAGCGGCGCCTGGAACCAGAGTTATTATTCCGACAAACCCGACCTCGACTCTTTGGACGATGGAATTAGACAAGCGATAGCGCGCTATAATTTCACGTCGCGCTTTCAATCGTGGAATAACCTAATTAAGTTGTGAGCGCATGTCGCCTGGGCGCTTGGACCAGGCTTGTCGCGTCGCGAATGACCACTAAACCTGATCGAGATGTATTGCTCGTGCCACGCACCGCTCATGGCACGCGACTTGACCGTTGGCTTGTCGAGCAGTGCCCGCAATTATCCCGCGCTCGCCTGCAAGAATTGATCACCGAGGGGCTGGTATTGGTGAACGGCGCTGCTGCGAAAGCTTCGCACAAAGTTCGCGGCGGTGAAAAAGTCCAGGTCGAAGTCGCGCAGCGCCCGCCGCTTCGCGCTGAGCCCGAATCCATTCCGCTGGACGTCTTCTACGAAGACAAGGATTTGATGATCGTCAACAAACCAGCTGGCATGAGCGTGCATGCTGGTGCGGGGAATTCGCGCGGCACGCTGGTAAACGCGCTCCTGGGCCGCGGACAAAATCTTTCGCGCGGCGGTTCGCAAGCGGATCCTCTGCGCCCGGGGATCGTGCACCGTCTTGATAAACAAACCTCCGGCCTCATGGTCATCGCAAAAAACGACGATTCCCACGCTAAACTGGCCGAATCGTTTCGCGCCCGCGCCGTAAAAAAAACCTATATCGCCCTGGTCGAAGGCCAACTCGAAAACAACACTGGCAAAATCGAGTTGCCGATTGGCCGCGATCCCGTCCAGCGCACACGCATGAAAGCATTCGCTCAGCAGTCGAGCCAACACCATCGCAATCAAAGTGGCCGCATGCGCGAGGCTCGCACCGAGTGGCGCAAACTCGCCGAACTTGCTCCCGCAACTCTGCTCGAGGTCCAACTCCACACAGGTAGAACGCATCAAATCCGTGTGCACTTCTCCGCAGTGCAGCATCCCCTTGTCGGAGACTCTCTCTATGGCGCCGCGCCGAAACTTACCGTGGGCAACACCGAACTGCCTGCTCTCGGAAGGCAGTTTCTTCATGCCGCAAAGCTCGGTTTTCCTCATCCCCGCACCGGCCGTTGGATCGAAGCCCGCGCTCCGCTACCGCAGGATTTGCGCGAATTTCTCAACATCCTGGCTAGTTCGCATGGCCGCAGCCTTGAAGCTGCCGCGAGTATCTCTAGCCACGCTGCGACGCGCCCTGTCGTCTGCGAAATTGACGCTACGGGCGCGAGATCCCTATACTTTCTCATCATGAAAAATCCACTCCTCGCCCTCCTCGCCAGCGCAACTCTGCTCGCTTTCCCGTTTGCGAATAACGCGCAACAAAACGCGCAACAGCCACCGTCGCCTGCTCAGGAAAAGCCGCAGCCCGCCGCCCCGCCCCCGCAGAACCCCGCTCCACAACAGCAGCCCGCGCAGGAAGGCCCGACGTTCCGTGCCACGGTTAACTTGGTGGATGTCCTCGCCACGGTACTCGACCGCCGCAACAAACTGGTTTCCGATCTCGACAAGAACGACTTTAAGATTCTCGACGACAATGCTCCTCAGGAAATCCGTTTTTTCAGCAAACAGTCCGATTTGCCTCTCCGCATCGGCATGCTTCTGGACACTTCCAACAGCATCCGCGACCGCCTGAAATTCGAGCAGGAAGCCGCCGTCGATTTTCTTTACAGCGTTTTGCGCCGCGGAAAAGACCAGGCATTCGCCATGACTTTCGATGACGAGCCTCAGATCATTCAGGCATTTACAGGAGATGGCGCCCTGCTTCGCGACGAAATCAACAAAACTCGCGCCGGCGGTGGCACCGCTGTTTACGATGCCATTTACGAAGCCTGCGCCAAGCAGTTAAGCAATCCTCCGCGGCCGCCAGGCGATCAGCCGGATGTGGTTCGTCGCGTCATGGTTCTGATCAGCGATGGCGACGACAATCTTTCCAATCACACCCGCGCCGAAGCCATCGAAATGGCTCAGCGCACCAACGTCGTCATTTACACCATCAGCACCAGCACCCAGTGGATTCAGCTTTCGCAAACTGATCCCTCCAAACTGGCCAATCGCAAAATGCATCTCACCGAAGGCGATCAAATTCTCAAGGATCTCGCGGACGAAACCGGCGGGCGTGCTTTTTTCCCATACCACGTTGACGATCTCAATCAGTCTTTCCAGGACATCGGCGACGAACTGCGAAATCAGTACACCATTACCTACAGCCCCTCCAATTTCATCGCCAACGGCCGCTATCACAAAATCAAGATCGAACTCCCCAATCACAATGGCGATCAAGTTCGCGCCCGCCGCGGCTATTTTGCAAAATCGCGCACCTCCGCCGGCAACTCCACGCAAAATCCCACGGCGCCCGCTCCCGCCGCGCAGTCTCCTCCGCTGCAAAAGCCCTGACTATGGAGCAGCGGCTTTACGCCGCTGCTCTTGATTTTTGGGCCCTCGCGGAGGCCCTCAAACATTCAGATGATCGGATTTTTAGGGGGTTGAGCCAGGCAGGTCTACTTCGACGTGTCGTGAAACAAAAACGCGTCCGACTCAATATTCCCGCGCTCGATTGCAATCTGTTTTCCATCCTTGGAAAACAAGTAACGAAAAATCAAGTCTTTCGGAAAAGTCGTCAATTGTTTGCGACTCTTTCCATCCAAGGACTGCTCCCAAAGATTATCAACACCCTTCTCCCGCACCACATAAACAATCGACTTTCCATCGGGTGAAAACATCGGCGTCGAAGTCATTCGCGAATCCGCGTCAACGTAGGTCGTGTTTCCGCCATCCGTCGGATCCAGCCGGACCATCAGCTTATGATCCTCTTCTCTCACGTCCCAAGACGAGACTAGTTTGCCGTCAGGAGAAAGGTCGAACGCCGCCACAGGCGACTTCACGACAGTTTCTGGCGCGCCTCCGCCTACCGGAACGCGCTTTATATAACGGTTGTCTGCCTGATCGATGTAATACACCCACTTGCTGTCGGACGAACACACTGGCTCGCGATCATTTTGCCCCGCCGTTAATTGCGAGACGTTGCTCCCGGTCACATCCATGCGCCAAATGTTCACGACCGCAGCGCCGGTACGATTCACGCGCCGAAACACAATGTACCGCCCATCCGCGCACGCGCTGGCTTGATCCGAAATGTGTGTGCTGTCATTCAGCAGCACGGTTTCGTTGCCCGCGGGGGTCACCATCTTCAATTGTCCGGATTGCGGCACGATCAGTCTGCCATCTGGCATCCATCCCCATCTCCACAAATTTACTTGCGAAGAGAGTGGCACCGGTTTCAGCTGCATCGGTGACGCTGCAGGCGCAACGTCCAGTTCGAACGTGAGTTTGGTCTGATTCGCGACCATCGTCTTTCCATCCGCCGCGAGGCTGGGATGCCCGTAATCGTTGGTGTCGTGCGTCAGCAACCGGTATTCGCCTTTTGGATAACTCAGGTATCCCAGTTGCGCTTGCAGCGGTCCGGATGTTCAGATCCGCGGACGGCACGATCAATCCTTGTCCATCCGGCATCCACACCGGCTGGTAATAAATTCGTTCGCGCTCAATCGCGAAATTCTTCTCTTTGCCCGTCGCTGCGTCCACCAGATCGAATCCGCCAATCGTGTCTTTCGTCGGCTGCACTACCGGAATCAGCAAGGTCTTACCGTCTGGCGACCACGCGGGCGTATAGCTGTCGCTCAAGATCGTTTTGTCTTTCAGCAATTCGTGTTCGTCGCTTCCGTCGCTCTTCATCACCACCAGATTCCAGTACGGTGAATCGTGCTTTTCCCTCAAAAAGGCAAAGCGCAGCCCATCTGGCGAAAAGGTGATTTGCGTGTCGACATCCCGTGCCACTACGTGCGGTGTTCCTCCGAGCACCGGTGCGGCGTAGAGTATGCCGATAATGTGTTCTTCCTCGTCGCGACGCAAAAAATAGAGATAGCTTCCATCCGGAGAAAACGTCAGCGCCTGATAATGCGTCGCCGCCGGTCGCAACTACTTGCGTATTGCTTCCCGTCGCTATGTGCCGCAGCCACAAGGACTCCAGTCCATTTTCCGAATGCACCTGCAGCAGATACTTTCCGTCAGGCGATATCGATGCCAGCGCGACGTGCCCGGTGTTTGTCAGGTTAGTAATCTCGAAGTTTTCAAACGGCATGTGCTTCGAACGCTGCAGCAGGGAATAAATCCCGTATCCCGCGGCGGCCAGCAGAACAACCAGCAGCAATGCCGCCAAGATCGTCCCCAGCTTGTTCTCTTTCGCCGCGGCCACAATGACTGATCCGCTTGATTTCGCCGCGCTTGTGGCCGGCGGCGTCGCTGCACTGGATCTTGCAGTGCTTGCCGAACCCGGAGAAGATCCCGCCGCGGCGGTGCCCCGTCCTGAATCCGTTTCCCGCTGCAGCCGCTTCAGATCTGCCCGCAACTCCGCGGCGACCTGGTACCGCACGTCGCGGTCCTTCTCTAACGCCTTATTCAGAATGCGTTCGAACTCTGCGGGAAGACTCGGGTTCAATGTCACCGGTGAAATCGGAGCCTGCCGCAAAATCTTGTCGAAGATGACCGCGCTGGTTCCGCCGGCAAACGGGTTCTGTCCCGTCACCATCTGGTACAGCACCGCTCCTGTCGAAAACAGATCCGTTCGCGCATCCAATTCTTCTCCGCGCGCCTGTTCTGGCGACATATACGCGATCGTTCCCACTGCCAGGCCGGGACTGGTCAGATGCGTTTCATCCGAGTCGATCGTTGCGCCTTCGGTAGTCATCGCCGATTCGGCCCTGATCAACTTGGCCAGCCCGAAATCCAGAATCTTGGCCTGCCCGCGTTCCGTCACAAAAATATTTGCCGGCTTGATGTCCCGGTGGACGATTCCTTTTTTGTGCGCAGCATCTAGCGCGTCCGCCAGCTGAATGCCGATCTCCAGCGTGCGTGCGAATGTCAGCGGGGCATTCACCAGCAAAGCGTCGAGCGACTGTCCCTCAAGCAGTTCCATCGCCAGGAATGTTTTGCCGTTATCCTCTTCAATCGCATGCATGGTGCAAATTCCAGGATGATTCAGTGATGATGCGGAACGCGCTTCGCGCAAAAAACGCTCCAGCGTCTGCGGATCACGGTGTTTGTCTTCTGGCAGGAATTTCAGTGCAACGCGACGTCCGAGTTTGGTGTCCTCGGCTTCATACACCACGCCCATGCCTCCGCGGCCCAGCTTGCGGAGAATCCGGTAGTGTCCAATGAGTTCGCCGTCCATCGTGGAAAAGAAATGTTAACGGCTGGATGCAGGCCGGTCAATTGTGCCTGGTACTTGCCCCGATAAGAAAGATGCGATTACTTTTGCTTCAGCGATCGTCTGGCAATACCGGCAGCACGGCCATGTTAGCCGTGCCCGGTTCGTCCCGGAGCTTGATATAAAGCAGCGTTCCGTTCGGACGCGGAACGCTGAGCCACGTGTCCGCGAATCCCGCGGGCACCGGGATGTTGTGTGTAAATTGCGGGTCCGACGCCACCGATTCCAGCAGAAAGAGATTCGAACCGCTCAGCCGGCATTGCTTGTCGGGACTGTCCGGGCAACGGATTTCTTTTAACGCCGGCAGCCGCACCAATGTCGCCAGCGGCAGCCAGTCTCCCTTACGGCCCTCTTCGGAAATCGCACGGAACCGCAGCGCGCCAAATGCCGAAGCCCCAAAACTTTTCAGCGGTTCCAAAGTCGCCAACGCTGTTTCCGCGTCCTGCATCACCAGATTTCCTTCACTGACGCCAAGCAGTACGTGGAAAGACTCGTCTTCGTTCGCAACCTCGATTTTTTCCTGATGCGAAAATTTCTCGGGCAGTTCCGACTTCACAAAGAATGAAATCCTTCCGTCCTGCGGCAGCAATTCCTGGTTTGCCAAACGAATCGCCGAAGGATTCGGCCCCAGCTGAATGGACTTGCTGAGCAACGAAACCCTGGGCCGCGCGGGCTGCACCGTTGTCTGCAAGTCCAGCACCCGGCCGTCTTTGAGCGCCACTCGCGCTACCAGGTTTTGCTCCGGCTGAAACGAAGTCGTGGATACCGTCGCTGGTGCCGCCAGATACAACACATCCTTTCGCTCGGCGCGCGTCAATTTCGCCGGAACAAAATGCACCCCATTCAACTCAAAGCTGTTCACTTCGTCCAGCCGCGTTCCCTGCAGCACTCCCTGCTTATCACCCGCACTGATCGTGAAATCTTCCAGCTTCGCTGCTTCTGAGTATGCCTGCAGCGTCAATTCATCGGGATGCGCTTGGCCAAATCTTTGTACTTGCAGTTCTACTTTTCCCGCCGGCATATCCTTCAGCGGAACGTGAACTTCAATCTCATTCGTCCCGCTCACTTTCCACGTCAGCTTTAGTTCCTTGCCTCCTGGCGGCTGCAACAAAATTTTCTCCGTGCAAACCGCGCAGATCGATTCCAGATGCACAATGTCGTCGCGTCCGACGATTAGCGCTCCCTGATCCTTTTCGGCAACCTTCCAGTCCGCTTGTTGCGTGTTGCGGATGTGAAAGCTTGGTCCGGCGAACGACTCGAAACCCCATTTTCCGTGCAATGTCGCCACCATTTGCGTGCTGAACTCCGCAGCCGTTACCTTACTTACGTCCACCACGAAGCCGCCACGTACGGCGTCTGCCTTCGCCGGTAATTCCACGGTTGTACCGCTCTTGTTCTGCATGCTCAACACGAAGTCATGCGCGATGTCCGTCGAAAAAACCAGCGGCGCGCCTTCCACCGGCAGCACCAGCGCGGGATTTTGCAGGCAAAATACCTGCTCGACACTCGGATTCCGCAGCGGCGGCAGTTGTGGCGCCTCCACTGCCGGCAATCCCACGACAATCACCGACTTCGGATTCCGGAACGAGGGCGGATTGTTCAAATGCAAATTCAATTGTTCGCCGGCGGGCATCGCCAGCGCTGGAATGTACTGAAATTCGGCAGTATGAATATTTCCCAACAGCCTTGCGAGATCCACAACGGCCCCGACATACGCGCTGTAAAATCCTCCCCCGGCGGCCGGTGTCGTACTGATTGCGCCAATCAGATCGGACGACGGTCCGGTCGTCAGCGCAGCCACCACCGACTGGCTATGCCCGTCGTCCAGCACCAAACGGTCGGTGTTTTGCGTCAAACACGCCGCTTGTTGTTCTACCGGGCGGTCGAAGCACTGCTGATCGATCTTGATTTGCAGAGTCTTTGCCATCTGCACAGATCGCTCGTGCAGCGCCGTCGGCTCCGAGTCGGACGTCTTGCGAATCTCGCTCAGGTATTTTTCCAGTCGCGAACGGTACAGGCCCGCCTGATTCAAATCTTGCGACGCCCTGACAAATACGCCCGGCACCGCCCGCACTGCTTTGCGCAGCGTCGTAAACCCTCCGCTGGTGTCCGGAGCAAGAAATACCAGCACCTGTTGCGCGTCCCTAGGCACGGTCACCAGGATTCCTTCTTCGCGTACTTTCTTGTTCCAGGTTTCCGCGCGCGTGAACCATTCTTCCGGCGGCGGGTTCGTCGACCCCCGCAAGAACGCAACGATCATCAGATATTTCACGGATTGCGATTCAGGAAGGTCCGGATGAATCCAGATGCGATCGCCGGGTTGAAAATTCGCAACTCCCGAGATGGGCAGCGACTTTCCCTCGCGCGATACTTTCATTTCCACGCGCGGCCCGGTCAGATCAAAAGATGCCGCCTGGGCGTGTGCTGTTCGTGCTGTTAGTGCCGCAACTACGTAGAATATTGCCGTTTGGATCAGGATTTTCTGGACGAGGGGAATAGCTCCAGTCTTCAAAAACACTACGAGTTCGCTTTCCGGTCTGGGTTGAGTCTATTTTATTTTTTAATTTTACCGCGCTAATGATTATAGCGCGTTCGCGATTCACGTCGTGATTTTCTGCCGGCTGTGTCCGCCAAATTACTCTGCCCGCCGACCTGGAAAATCGCTAACTCTTCGGCGCGTAATACCCTTTACGCGTCAGGATCCTATAGTCTTTGTTCGTGGTTTCAACCTTCACTTTGCGGAATTGTCCGTTCTTCGCCGTGTTCGTCGGATAATACCCCAGCGTGTACTGGCTGCGCAGTTCGTCCGAAATCTGGTCGAACGCTTCGTTCAATCTCTTCTCCGAGGAAACTTCAATCGTCCGCCCGCCGGTTTCATCGGTCATTTTCCTTGCCACATCCGGCCGCCAACCGTATCCGGGATCGTGCACCAGCAAGATGTGTATCACCGTGTCCGTCCGCTGCGCCGCTTCAATCGCTTGTTCCACTCTCAACTTGCTTCCCTGATCGTCAGCGTCGGTGATAATCACCAGGGCTTTGCGGCCTGCTTCCGTCACCAGTTTGTCGTTGCACGCCAGAAACACCGCATCATAAAAAAGCGTGCCAGCCGTGTTCGAACTGGTGGGAATCGTCCCCGGTGTCACTACTCCGGTGTTAACCGCTCCAATCCGCGCTTTCTGGATCGCCCGTTCCACCTGTGCGCGGTCGTCCGTAAAATCCGCAAGCAAGTCCACGTCGGTGTCGAAGCTGATCACCATCGCTTCGTCGCCCTTGCGCATCACGCGTTCCATGAACCGCGATGCTGCTTCCTGTTCCGCACCCAGCCGGTTCTGCTCGCTTCCGCTGGTATCAATCAGCAGTCCCAGTGTGATTGGCATCGTCACTTCTTTTGAGAAAAACGCGATCTTCTGCTCTTGGCCATCTTCGAGAATCTTAAAGTCGTCTTGCCGCATGTCTCCGACGATGCGTTTATTCTTGTCGCGCACGGTCGCAAACAGGTTCACCAGGTTTACGGTCTTTTTCAGCGCGGGACCTTGTGCAGGTTCCTGCGCCACCGCCGGCACACTCAGACTCGCGACGATTGCCGCCGCCATCGGCAGCTTTAAGAACTTCTTCAGAGAAGGCATGTATACTTTCCTCGATGGCTACCAGCCGCCCAGAGGCTGCAGGTAAGATTCCCGGAGTTTTTGAGTAGCCGGGTAGGGTTATTTCTGCATCCATAGGATGCAACGAAGTGTGAGTAAGGATGCGTCATTGTGGTAGCAACGTTGTTAGCATCCTGAACGCTCAAAAGTCTGGCTGGGAGAACATGAAAAGTCTAGGAAAAACGAAATTTCTTATCCTCGCGCCGCTGGTGCTCGCGTCCGGCCTGCTTTGCCCCTCCGGCCTCCCGCAAGAGCCGCCCTCCGCGCCCGTCCCAAAGGTCCCGCAAGACGCGCCACCTCCATCGCAGACGAAGCCCCAGGACGCCCAGACTCCGGCGAGTCAGCAGAACCCCTCCGACAGCCAGACCACCTTGAAATTTTCCGTAAACTACGTATTTTTGCCCGTCACCGTAAAGGATAGCGAAGGGCGTCTCGTCGCTGACCTCACCCGCAGCGAATTCCGCGTTTTCGATGACAACGTCGAACAGCGCCTCGAATTTTTCTCCGCGGAAGCTTTCCCGCTCTCGGTTGTCGTCTTGCTCGACAACGACCTCAGAACCAAAGACGCCGAGCAGGTTGAATCCAGCCTTTCCGCCATCCTCGGCGGCCTCAGCGGCAATGACGAAGCTTTCGTCTGCCGCTTCGACATGAACTTTCATCCCGGCAAAGGCTTTACGCGCGACCAGGACAAGCTCCTCACTGAGCTACACCGCACTCGCCTTAGCACCGATCGCCCCGATGTCGCCGGCCCCGATCCTGGTGGCCCCTACTCCGGTCCAACCATCAACGGCCAATCCGCAGTGAGTCCTGGCGCTCCCCCGGTTGCCGCCTCAACCGTCATCATTGGCGAAAAATCGACTAAAGCCCTCGACGACGCCGTTTATGAAGCTTCGCAGCTCTTGAAGGATCGCGGCCGTGAGCGCCGTAAAATAATTTTCCTGATCTCCGACGGCGAAAACGGCAAAACCAATCACTACACCTACGACAACACCGTTAAAGAACTTCTCCGCTACGGAGTTTCCGTTTACAGCCTCGGGGTCGGCGGCGGATTTTACGAGCGCAAATTCTCCCGTCTCCAGTCTTACGCACGCGACACTGGCGGCGACGTCTTCTACGCCGCCAAACGCAATTCGCTCGAAAATCTCTACTCCCGGGTCACCGAACAGGCCCGCAACCAGTACACTCTCGGCTACAATCCTCGCGGCAACGATAAAGCCAAGGATTACCACAGTGTCGAAGTCCGCGTCCGCCGTGAAGGCCTCTCCATCCTCACTCGCGAAGGCTACTACTCGGTAACCGGCCCCCGCTAACTGTCTCTGCCTGTCGTCTCCTAATGTGGCAGCGGCTTTATGCTGCTGCTCTTTTCTTCACTCCACCAACAAATCTCCGTAAAAATCTCCACCAACTCACAATTCCTCTTGACTCTGCCTCCCGCGCAATTTATATCGTGCTGCAGGAGCGCGTGGCTCTCCGCCGCAACCGCGCCTCACGACCGGAAAAAGGAGCCATTCATGAAGAAAAAAGGCAAGAAGGAAGATAAGAAGGCCCCCAAAAAGGCCAAGTAAACTCGAGCAGATTCTTTCCCAGGGGCGCGGCTTTTCGCGCCCCTTTTTCAGCAAGTCCCGCAATTCCGTTTTGCAGTGCAGAACATCAACAACGAAGGCACTACTGAAGGACAGGAATTCATTCTTAGGCTCAAAGGTCTTGGTGTTGTCTCGCATTTGTAAACGTTATTAAGCCTTGACTTGGACTGACTCGCCCACTAGATTTGCGGCTGAGACGTTTTCTCCCCTGGGATAGACCTATGCACTCATGCCCGCGCATTTTCGTCCTGCTGGCGCTAGCCATGGGGCTTCTCGTACTACCCGCATTTGCGCAGAAGCCACCGGCTCCCGCTCCGCCAACACCACCTCCTTCTTCCACAAACCCGGGCCGCACTGTACCTCCCTCTACCTTGAGTTCGCAGCCGGTTGAACCGCGAGGGGATTACGTGATGTTTCTTCAAGGCCACGTGGCAACCGATGACGGGACACCGGTGCCAAACGATGTGTTGGTTGAGCGGGTTTGCAACGCCAGGGTACGTCAACAGGTGTACGCAGCTCCCCATGGCGACTTCAGCATGCAATTGGGAGGGATGAACTCTACTTTGCTTGACGCCAGTGGGGACACGCAAGATGTCGTGTCCAACAAAATGGCGGACACGGGAATTTCGCGCCACGAGCTAATGAATTGTGAGCTGCGAGCGTCGATTTCCGGTTTTCGCTCCGATGTCGTCGACCTAATGGGCCTCGCTCCGGCGACCAGCAACATGGACGTCGGCGCGATCGTGGTGCATAGGACTGAAAAGATCAAAGGCATGACGTTGAACGCGGCCGCATACAACGTACCGAAAGATGCCAGAAGAGCGTTTGAGAAGGGCATTGAGGCTGAGAAGCACGGCAAACTTGCCGATGCCCGGCAATATTTACAAAAGGCCGTAGAGATCTATCCGAGGTACACGAGCGCCTGGTTCCAGTTGGGTATGGTTCTGCAGAAGGACAGCCAGAACGAAGCGGCTCGCAACGCGTATGCCAAAGCCACGACGATCGATAGCAAGTTCCTGCCACCTTATCTGTCGCTCGCTTCAATGGCCTACAAGGCGCGAGATTGGACCCAGGTTCTTAGCCTTACGAATCACGTCTTGGATGGCGATCCATTGCGATACGCCGACGTCACCGGTTATATCCTGGACCTCGATCCGTTGGATTACGCGGAGGCTTATTTCTATAACTCGGCGGCAAATTTCAACCTCAACAAGATCTCAGACGCCGAGAAGAGCGGCCTCAAGGCGGAACGCCTGGATGTGCGCCCGCGTTTTCCGCAACTGCATCTTTTGTTGGCTGAAATATTTGCTCGAAAAAACAACTATGCCACTGCAATCTCAGAGACAAAAATCTACTTGGAGTTGGCGCCGCATGCGAAAGACGCGGACCAGGTACGGGAGCGTTTGGCACAAATGGAAAAGCTGAACAGTCCAGCGCCAACCGTCGAAAAAGCCGATCCTAACTGACTATCGGCGTTGGCACGCAGTTCCCGGAAGAAAATTGAGCCGTGAGGACGCATTATCGTGCGAGCGCAGCCGCAAGGCTCAGGGAAATCACACCGCCAGCGCCTCTTCATGCGCCGGACAAATCGGCTTATAGCCGCATCCCCGGCAATGAAATCCCGGCTTGGCCGTAAACTCTCCTGCGCGAATCTCGGCCGCCGCTTCCTGCACCATCGCTTGCGCTTCCGCAAGCTGCTTCGCGTCGCGCGTCGTTTCCTGCCGCTCGTTATTCTGCAAATAATGGAACACCAGCCGCACCGGATTCAGCTCCAAAATCTCTTTCACGGCAATCGCATAGATGCTCAACTGCAAATCCTTTTTCGCCTCAGACTCTTTCCGCGGTTTTCCCGTTTTATAGTCCACAATCTCCACATCTTTGCGCCCCAGTGAATTGATTTGATCTATCCGCCCCTTCACGATCACATTATTTTCCAGGTCCAGTTCGAACCCTTTTTCCTGCTCTAGGATTTCCGGCAGCGCCTTCACTACCGCCGCATGGAACGTCCGCAACTGTTCCAGCCCGTCCTTCTTGTACTCCTGCTCCTGATAATCGTCCTCAAATCCCAGCGCCGACCATTCGTTTTCGTAAATCCGCTGCACTTCCTCAAAGCGCAACAGGTTGCCCTTTTTCATCTCCGTCATCGCGCGCCGGATGGTCGAATGTACGACGCGCCCAAACGTCAATGTCGCCTTGGCTTCTCCTTCGATCAACCACAGCTTTTGAAACAAAAATTGTTGCGGACAACTCCGATAACCCATCACGCTCGATGGACTCAGCTTCAAAGGCTCCGGAATTTCCGGATAGTAGGTTTCCGCCCACTCCGCCACCCGGGAAAAAATCTTCGCCGGTCCGCTGGCAGGGAACAGCTGCGATTCTGACTCTTTCGAGGCTGTACGTTCCCCTTCGCCGCCAGCAATCGTCACTCGCGGCGCCATCTGTATCACGTCGCGCCTCTTGATCGCTGCATCCATCAAAATGTCTTCAATGAAGAGCGGAACCCTGCCCTTCTTCTCCGCGATTGTCGCAAGCGTCAGCCGGTCTTCCGCCCGTGTCAGCGCCACATAAAACAGCCGCCGCTCCTCCTGCGTATGGTAATCGCCCTCGGGCAACTCTTCCTTCATCAATTCCACCGGAAATTCAAACAACGGTTTGCGGTCGCTCACTGGAAACGCTCGCGAATTCACCCGCAGCACAAATACCTGGGGAAATTCCAGGCCCTTCGCGCCATGCACCGTCATCAATTGCACCGCGTCGCCCGGCGCATCGTCGTCGTTCAGTGAAATCACACAGTTCGCCTGCTGGTAGTAATCGAGATATTCCAGAAATTCCGGCAGTTGCCGCGTTTCACTCTTCGGCTCCCACTCGGTCACGAATTCCGCCAGCCGTTGCACATACTTCCGGTCCTGCCCGCTGGCTCGCTGCGCAATCTCCAGCCATTGCGACGAATCGCTCAGAATCTCTCGCGCCGTACGCCTTTTCATTGATTTGCGCTGCTCGCCCAAAAACTCCAGCAGCGTTCCGAGCGCCGCGTGCGAAGTATCGAAAGGTAATTCGCCCTGCGGCAGATGCAGCACGTCATAGATCGCTTTGCGTTCTTTTCTCGCGCGTTCCGCAAGCCGCACAATGTCCGGCGGTTCCAGTCCCCACGCAGGAGCAGCCAGCACCCGCGCGCACGCCACATCGTCGTAAGGATGCGCGATCAACCGCAGATAGCAAAGCACATCGCGCACCAGTGGATGATCCAAAATTGAGAGGTTGCCGATCACAAATGGAATTTTTCGCCGCGTAAACTCTTCCACCAGCAAATCCCGGTGCGCATGCTGCCGGTAAAGCACCGCGAAGTCTTTCCATCGCCTCCCCGCTTTGTGGCTGCGCTCGATTTCTCCCGCCACCCAGCTGGCTTCCTCTTCCGGGCCCGCCAGTTCCACGATGCGGATTTTGTCTCCCTCCGCTTTGCTGGCGTTCAACACTTTCTTCGGGAAGTCCGCGCTGGTCTCGTTGTGCGAAATCGCCTGCGTCGCCACCCGCAAGATATTCGGCGTCGAACGGTAATTTTCCTGCAGCAAAACTCGCAGTTTGGTTGAATCCTGGCCTTCTTCCCATCCCGCGAATCGCTGCAGAAATAATTTAAAACTTCCAAAGGATGCGCCGCGAAACCGGTAAATCGCCTGATCGTTATCTCCGACCACCACGAGATTCCGCGGTGGCGCCGCAATCAGCTCCAGCAATCTCAATTGCGCGATATTCGTGTCTTGGAATTCATCCACCAGAATGTGCCGGAATCTTTTCTGCAGCTTTTCGCGCAGCGCTGCATCGTTCTCCAGCAGCTTCACCGCCTCGGTCATCAACCCGTTCAGCGCGACGACATTTTTCTCGCGCAGCAGTTCCTCACTGGCGCTGTAAGCCCGCGCAATTTCGCGCTGCTTTTCCACTTCTTCCAGCCGCTCTCTGTACGTCTCTTCATCAATCTGCAGTCGTTCCGCTTCCAGCTTCGCCGCCAATCCCTCCGCATATTCCTTGTACTTTTCACAGGAAACCAGTTCATCCTGGCAGCGCGAAAAAAACTGAATGAAATCCGTCAAAAATTGTCCCGGCTCCGCCAGCCTGCGGTACTTATCCAATTGCAGCCTGCGCATGTTGCGCCGCAACAAAATCCAATGGTCCACCTGCTCCAGCGGCAATCGTCCCGGCGCGCCCTCTTTCAAAATCATTTCGCAGAACGCATGAAAGGTAGTCAGGGTGATTCCATCCGCGCGCTCCCCGCACGCTTTTCGCACCCGCCTTAGCATTTCGCCCGCAGCTTTTTTTGTGAAGGTCAGTCCAAGAATGTTTTCGCCAGAAAGGGAACTATCCCGTTCGAACAGATGCCGGATCCGCTCCGTAATCACCCGGGTCTTTCCCGTCCCCGCTCCCGCAATCACCAGTAACGGCCCGTCGCCATGCTCAATCGCACGCCGCTGCGCCGCGTTCATCTCCATACTCGTACCGGCGAGCGCCGGCAGCGGCTCATAATCAAAAAGTTTTGTCACGCTTTTGCCAGTCTACCTTTTCGTGAGGCGAACAGGAAGCGAAGATATAATCTTATAATATCGACGTCAAAACCCGGTCCTGCGTAACGCCTTTATGGGTTAAAACTTAATTGGCGATCGCGCTGAGCCGTGCCAACTTTGATAGGTTTGTGCGCGGGAACTGGCAGACGTTGGTGAGTCCGCCAGCTCGCGGCCGTTCAGATCCCGCGGAATTTTGCATCAATACTTCATCCCGGATAAGATGCAGCCGAATTGCGTCCGGCATGCCGCCGTCATAGAAATATCCCTGAACCGCATCTTTTACATTTGCGCGTAGCTCGTCCCAGTCATCGCCTTCGCGTCACAATACTCTCAGTGAGGCATTCGGCTACACATCCGCCGTTGATGTCCTCCGTGACCTCGAACACCAGCTCGCTGTTTCGCGGTTTGATCATCGCTAAACTCCAGATTGCAACACCATCACCGTTGGTAGCCACCAATCTGAATGATTACTCTATCGTTGCGACTTCTTGCCGGCCGCCACGTCTGCGTTGAATTCTTTCGATTTGTCCTTCGGTACTGTGAGCGACTTCCAGTTAGCGCCAGCATAGTGTCTTGCCAGCAGTACGATTTGCCCGATGTGGTAAATGTAATGCGCCACCTGCCGGTTGATGGCCTGCATCACGGAATGTTGCTCGCCGCGGATCGTGACCGTCTTGGTCATGTCCGTGTCGCTCAATCCTTCGAGAGCCGTAAAAACGCTTTTCCATCCGGCATCCCACAAATCCAGAATCGCCGCGCGCGTCTTCGGCGGATCGTCAAACTCCGCGTCACGATTGCGCGTTGGCTTTTCACCATCCGTAATCAGAAAGTCCGTCCACCGCGAAATCATATTTCCCGAAAGATGCTTCACAATCGTTGCAATTGAATTCGACTGCTCGTCCAGCAACGCCACCAGACCAGTATCCGGACACTGCGCGATCGCGTTCTCGCCCAGCCTCTTGTAATATTTGAAAAGGCTGATCGAATCCTTCAGATAAGAGTCTGTTCGTTCGTGTGCCATACGTGCATTCTACTTTGGAGTGCGGGAGCCCCGCTGCCGCTTTTTTCGTGAAAATGGCAATTGAAAAAACTCGCTTGACAATTCGCTTTTTATTCGCCTATAGTTTTCCCGCCCGCACACTAAAACTTCCGGAGGATCCATGTCCATCGCACAATCACTACTCCCCGAATTCGAACAGGAAATGGCCAACACTCGCAAAGTCCTCGAACGCGTTCCCGATGAAAAGTGGAACTGGAAACCCCACGAGAAATCCGGCACCACCGGCTGGCTCGCCGCACACGTCGGGACAGTCCCGGGCTGGCTCACCATGACGCTGACTTCCGAAAGCCTCGACTACGCACCTGTCGATGGCCCCAGTTACACGCCGCCAAAAATCGAAAACTCAAAACAACTTCTTGCCGCATTCGACAAAGAGAGCGCCGAAGCCCGCGCCGCTCTCACAAAAGCCAGCGATGAAGACATGCTAAAAGGCTGGACTCTACTTGCCGGCGGAAAAGAGATTTTCACCATGCCGCGCGTCGCATGCCTTCGCGGAATGATCCTGAATCACCTGATTCATCACCGCGGCCAACTCACGGTCTATCTCCGTCTGCTTAACGTTCCAGTTCCCGGCCTCTACGGTCCGTCCGCGGACGAACAATAAAAGTAACTCACAATTATCGAGAGTGGGCGCGTGGCGAATCTTATTTTCGCGCCCGCTCTTTCCTTAATTTTTCTGGGCAATTTTGAACACGCTAGAATTCTCCGTGTCCTCTGTGCCTCCTCTTTCTTCCTCTGTGTTGAATTCTTTCTTGTAATTTTTTCCCCCGGCAATTCATCGAATCTTACAAAACGTTATAATGGATTCTTTGGAGGCCCAAGATGGAAACTCCCGTTATTCTTTCCGCAGTGCGCACGCCCGTCGGCAAATTCCAGGGCGGCCTCGCGAGTTTCTCCGCGCCAGAACTTGGCGGCAGAATTGTTGCCGAAGCCGCGCTCCGCGCTGGCCTGGACACAAAACAGATTGATGAAGCGATTCTCGGCAACGTGGTGCAAGCCGGACTCGGGCAGAATCCCGCGCGTCAGGCCGCGCTAAAAGGCGGATGCGATCCGCGCGTTGCGGCGATGACCATCAACAAAGTTTGTGGATCAGGATTGAAAGCTGTTGCGTTAGCTTCACAAGCCGTCGCCCTCGGCGAAAGCGAAATCGTTGTCGCGGGTGGAATGGAGTCAATGTCCAACTGCCCGTATCTTTTGCCGCAAGCCCGCACCGGATATCGCATTGGTGATGGCGTGATCGTGGATTCGATGGTGCACGACGGATTGTGGGATGCGTACGAAAATTTCCACATGGGAATGACCGGCGAGCTGGTCGCGGAAAAATACAAGATCACGCGCGAGGAACAGGACAAATTCGCTTTTGAAAGCCATCAGAAAGCCATACGCGCGCGCAAATCCTGTTTTTTCGAAGCGCAAATTCTGCCAGTCGAAGTACCGCAAAAAAAAGGCGATCCCCTCGTTATCAAGTACGACGAATCGCCGCGCGAAGACACTTCACTTGAAGCGCTGGCAAAACTGAAACCCGCATTTAAGAAAGACGGAACGGTCACCGCGGGGAACGCGCCCGGAACCAACGACGGCGCCGCAGCGCTGATCGTCACCAGCGAACGCAACGCGGCGCGACTGGGAAAAACTCCGATTGCGCGAATCGTGGCGCAAGCCGTGAGCGGCGTCGAACCGAAGTGGGTGATGATGGCGCCAGTCGATGCGGTCGAAAAACTTTTGACGAAAACTGGCTGGGACCGCGACAAAGACGTTGACCTTGTCGAACTGAACGAAGCTTTCGCCGTAGCGGCCATCGCCGTCACCCGCCAGCTGAAACTCAATCCTGACAAAGTGAACGTCAACGGCGGCGCGGTCGCGATCGGCCATCCGATCGGAGCCAGCGGCGCGCGCATCCTGGTCACTCTTTTGTACGAACTGCAGCGGCGCAATCTGAAGCGCGGCATCGCCGCTCTCTGCCTCGGCGGCGGCAACGCCGTAGCCCTCGCCGTCGAACGATTCTGATGCGTGTGCGTCAACTGTCGATCCCTTATTCTGGTGGCGCTTCCGAGGGTGGCGCTGACCCCGGTAATTCAGACTCTTCGTTCCATTGATTCCCACACGAATGACATTTCCACCCTCTGGTTGTGACTGGAATTGGCAAGTTCGTGATGTACATCGCGGCAAAGGTCCAAGATTTGTCCAGTCCATCCAGTGAAACGTCCATTGATTTGCAGCGCGGACACTGTGGTTGTTGGTATTCGCCGACCCCGACTGCAAATTTTTCCAGCCTAACTTCTTCTAGCAACCTGGCAGCTGCTTCGGCTTCCGATTCGGGAACCAGCAACTTGATACCACCTACGAGGTTTGAATAGAACCAGTCGAGTCGAACCAGATTGTCATCTGCGAGAATGCAATCGATTCCGGCTGAATCGAGGACACTCTTCGCGACCGAAGCCTCAGGAAGACCGCGGTAGCGGCGAATTATCACTGGTTTACGCGCCTCCGACTCCGCAATTTCTCTCAGATGGTTCGCCGCGATCTCGGCCGGAGGCGTGAGGCCGCGCTTGGACATTTCAGAATGAAGGACAGTCCTTGCGATTTCTGTGAGCGACGAAAAGTCGACGGCGACTTTTTCCAATTCGCTGTTTTGCATGGCTGCGTAGCGCGCTTCGAGGCGATGGCATTCCTTCTCCCAATCCATTTGAGTCATAGCACCGGCATCATATCCGCAGTCGGAGGCCGCGGCTATTTGAAAGAAAGCCGGATTCCCCGACGGGTACATGCCTGTGCTAAGCGCCATCATCGAGCGCCTTCCAACCCCGAACTCGGGATGGTGGGAGCTACCATTGGCTGGCCGAGTTCGCAGGCGCAGTAGGGGCAAAATTTGTCGGTCTCGGCGACTTCGCGTTTGCAATTGGGACAAGCGGGATGGAGGTTGCATTTGCAGTTGGGGCAGAAGTTGAAACGAGCGCCGACCATTGTGGAGCAACGCGGACAGGAAAACGGCAGCGGCTCGCGCACCTGGAAGTAGAGAATGAAACCGATGGCGAAGAACGGCCAGGACAGCAGCATGCAAAGAAGCGTCCACAACCCGCCATTCATTCCACGGCGCCGCGCATCACGATAGACGTAACCGAGAGCCATCAACCAAATGGTAAAAATTATGGAGACGAGGGTGATGATTCCCGCCAACGCGAGAGATGCGATTGCCGGATGACCAGCCAACTCTGGGGGGAAAGTCTCGCCATTGACGCCGGAGAGATTTATCAGCGTGCCGATGGCGATGGCCAGGAGCCACAAGACCACGCAGGTCCACACCAGCCACTTCGGTACGATTTTTACTTCATCGCGTAAGCGAAATCTTTCCCTTTTCCTACGGAACCGGATCAGCTTCATGCGTTCATCGAATGCTTCGCTCATGCTCTCCTCGTTTTCTAAGATCTTCTCGCGTCATCCTCAATCGGCCCGCTTGCTGAAAAAATCATTCTGTTTGGCCCGGTTGCGCCACACGTTTATCGGAAAGCGCAGCCCACGCGGCGATCATTGGCGGAACGCTCCACCAGAGTACGAAGCCTGCCTGCAGCAGAAGCTTTGGTGCACCGGTTTCCTGGCCGAGCCACTCGATTCCGCGCCAGACCCAGGGAGCCGTGCTGACGCCGAGGGCCCAGGACACCGCGGCAATCGCCCAAACGAATTTTTTTGCCGGCTCCTTTTCGCGAAGTTCTTCGGCGCGCATGCGAACGCGGAATTGCGCGCGGCTGGCCAGATTGGGCGGAAGATCGAGGTGCATGGTGCGTAGCGCAGAGAGTGATTCGCGGAGTTGAGTTTGTTCGGTGGCGCAAGATTCACATTCGGCGAGATGGGCGTTGAGCCAGCGTTGGTCGTCGGAAGAAACCGGCTCGATGTGTTGTTGCGCGATTAATTTTTGCGCGCGTTGATGTGAATGAAGGTCGGAGTTCATGCTGCACCTCCTTGCATTGCAGTTTTCAGGGCGTCTAAGCCGCGATAAAGGCGCGACTTTACGGTGGAGATGGGCGCGCCGGTGACGCCGGCGATTTCGTCGAGTTGCATTTCTTCCTGAAAGCGCAGGACGAGAACTTCGCGATAGATCGGGGGAACTTTTTCGAGGGATTGCTGGACGCTGGATTTTTGTTCCGCTCGTAGAACCTGTTCCAGCGGAGACTCGCAGTGTTCGTCTTTCACGTCGAACGTGGCGTCTTCTTCGGGTCCCGCCAGCGAGTCGATGCTTTGCGGTTTTTTGCGGCGATGCCAATCGAGAACAAGATTACGGGCGATGGCGAAAAGCCAGGCCTCAAATTTCCATTTGCCGTCGTACTGGTGGCCGCGTTCGAGTACACGGAGCCAGGTTTCCTGGAAAAAGTCTTCGGCGCGTTCGCGGTTGGCGGTCAAGTGCAGTAGATAACGGAACAGCCGGAACTGGTACTGCTCGATCAGGCGATCAAGAAGTTCCGGGTCGCGATGTTTCAGACGTTGCGCGAGAGCTTTGCAGTTATCGGTCATGAATGTAGAGAAGTATGCTGCTGCGGAGGCGGCACCCGCTTCTGATCGAACAGCCCAGACGTGGTGGACGGCGCTCATTATAGGGTGGATACGGGCGAGGAGCTGGAAAAGACGCAGCTGCGGGGTAAAGCAAGTAGAGGAGGTAGAGGACGTAAAGGAGGGCGAGGAAAAGAGCTGCCGGCGGGGCGTTAGCCGTTCCACGTTGGGACGAAGCTGAAGTAATGGTCGAGGCCGGGGCTGGGAGGGGTAACCCGGGTAACAGGTGTTCTTTGTAAGAACGTGCAAACAATAGATTTATTTTTGCGAGAGCGAGGAAGAGTGTGGAAGTGATTGAAAACAAAGGGCGGAAAATTAGCAGATTTTTGGATTTTTCTAAAAAAAGTCAAAGAGTTGAGTGACCGCGGGGAAATTTGGATGAAACACGGCTATGATAGTATAAACATGGGTAATTGTCAATAAAGGAAAGAGGCAAAGAAAAGGGATTGCCACAGAGTCACAGAGAGCGGAACGGGCACCAGAGAGGGCGGGTCGGGCGACGATTTCAGGGCTCGGGGGTACACTGCTGGGTATGATTTGTCCACAGTGCAAGGCGGAGTACCGCCAGGGATTTACGGTTTGCGCGGATTGCGATGTGCCGCTCGTGGAATCTGCGGAGTTGGCGGGGCGTAGCGTGGTTGAGGATGCGCAGGACGATGGAGCGGAGCGCGAGCGCATTGCCGGTACGCCCGGAGACCCGAACACAGATCCGTTTTGTTCGTTCTGGAAGGGGACGGATTTGCGGGTGTGCACGGAGATTTGCACGGTTCTGGATGAGGCGGCGATTCCGCACAAGATGATTCGGCGGCAGGATCATTTGTTTAATTGGACTCATCAGGCGCCGTATCAAATTGGCGTGCCGGCGTCGTTGTATGAGAAGGCGGAGTTGGCAATTAAGGAGGCGTTTGGCACGGATGAGGAGAGCGGCGAGAATCCGTTGCTTTTGAGCGAAGAGAATAGTGCAGGCATTCAAAAGTTGCTGGACATGCCGCTTGAGGAAAAATTGCGTGCTCGCCCGGAGGAAGAGGTACCGAGCTTTTTGGACCATTTGACTTGGCGAAGTCGCGGGAGCAACGGGGAAGAAAAGCTTGGGGAAGAGAGCGAACGCGTCTCTACGCCCGACAGCCGGGTTTGGTATCCGGAAGATGCGACGGTGGAGGTTTGGGAGGGAGAGCCGGCGGAAGCGCGAGAAATGATTGAGATGTCTCTGCAGGAGAATGATATTCGCATGAGGTGGGAGTTGGAGGACGGGAAGCCGAAATTGTTTGTGTTGCCGGAGGATGAGGAGTTTGCGAAGCAGATTGTGCGGGAGATTTTAGAGGGACAGCCGCTGGAGTAGTGCGGAGTCGGGGCCAGATCGTGGCGTGGGCGACGCCGCACACGGCCCTTCGTGCCTCTGAGTAAGCAGGAGCGGCTGAGCTACTGGAAAGAGCCGGGCTGAAGCCCGGCTCTACGACAGAAAATACACCGGTCTGAAGACCGGACGCTACGATTGCAACCCAAGATGGCTCCGGCCCGGTCGGATCCGCTACGACGGCGGGTCAGTGGGCTAGGGACCAGCCTACCAAGGTTAGAGTTAGGAGCAGGAAGAGGGAGCACAGGCTGACGGCGCTGAGGACGCGGCCTTTGCCGAGGAGCGCGATGCGGGATTCGCTGTTGGAGCAGAGCAGAACGATGACGAGAGCGATGGCGGTCCAGGCAAGTCCGGAAGGCAGTCCGGGGTAGCGTCCGATCAGCGACATAAAATTTTGCGGGGGTTGCCCGGCGGGGAGCCACCAGGGAAGAACGGGAGTGACACCGGCAACTATGACGAAGCTGAGAAGTTTTCGCGTAAGCCAGCCTTTTATTTTCTGACGGGTTTTGCGACGAACAAAATAGTCCCATACGAGTAGACCGATGGCGATAGGAGCCCATCCATAGATCGCTGTCTTATCGGAAAGCCACAGCCACACGCGGAAGTAGATTGCTGCGTAGTGGCCGGAGGACAGGCGCGGCAACAGGAGCCACGCAACAAGAGAATTGCAAAGGACGACGAGAAATAGGGTGAAGAGGCTCGCCAGTTGAAATAACTGGAACGTCGGGGTCTCGCCGCAACGAGTGCAGACCGGGAGCTTGGGAAAGATTTGTAAGCCGCAATGTTCGCAGTACATGAGGATTCCCTCGGAGCGGGAATGCTGTATGGAAGGGACGAGCGTACGACGCGGAGGAGTTGCTGACTACTGGTCGTTGGGACAATTCAGGCACACTGGCCGGAAGATGGAGCGAAGTTGCGCGGGACAGGCGAAGGTAGCTTGGACACGCAAAGAAAAGAAAGAGCAGCCGCGCCCCCTCCGGGATAAATGCCGCCGCTGCCACATATGAATAATTTTGGAAAGCGCTGGAGACGGGCGCACTTGTGTGGCGTTGAGGGGCGCGGGTAGAATTAGCGGACTTTTGTCGCGAGTATTGTTACGAGATTAGTTTTGTTAGCGGAGTTTTGCCGAATGGCGCAGCACTACGACGTGATTGTGATTGGCGGCGGGCATAACGGGCTGACCAATGCCGCATACCTGGCGAAGGCTGGGAAAAAGGTAGTTGTGCTTGAGCGGCGGCACGTGCTGGGCGGGGCGGCGGTGACGGAAGAAATTATTCCGGGATTTTTATTCAGCGAATGTTCGTACGTGGTGTCGTTGTTGCGGCCGGAAATTATTCGCGATTTGGATTTGCCGCGGCATGGACTGGAAATTTTGCCGCTGGATGGAACGTTCTCGCCGATGTTGAATGGCGATTACTTGTGGCGGATGAACGATCACGGGCGGACGGTGCGGGAGATTCGGCGACACTCGCGCGTGGATGCGGAGGCGTACGAGGAATTCTCGAAGATGATGACGCCGATGTGCCGGTTCGTGAAGCCGATTTTGTCGATGATTCCGCCGGACCCGACCACGCTGCGGCCGAAAGATTTGCGACAACTCCATTTCTTAATGCAAAGATTCCGCGATTTATCGAGCGATGAGCGGTACACCCTGATCCAGTTGATGACGATGAGCGCGGCGGATTTTCTGGATCAGTGGTTTGAGACGGATGTGTTGAAGGCGACGATGTCGGCTTCGGGAATTATCGGAACGTTTTTGGGGATTCGTTCGCCCGGGACGGCGTACGTTTTGCTGCATCACTACATGGGCGAGATTGACGGGGCATTCCGGTCATGGGGATTTAGTCGCGGCGGGACTGGCGCGATTTCGAATGCGATTGCGGCGGCGGCGCGCGAAGCGGGCGTGGAGATTCGAACCAAGTCCAGTGTCGCGAAAATTATTGTGAAGGACGGACGCGCGTGTGGCGTTGCGTTGCAAAGCGGAGAAGAGCTTACTGCGAATGTGGTTTCGTCGAGCGTGGACCCGCATTTGACGTTTGAAAAATTCCTGGACGCGAGCGAACTGCCTGGCGACTTTTTGGAAGACGTGAAGCGATACAAATTTCGCGGGTCGTCTGGGAAAGTGAATCTAGCGCTAGACGGGCTGCCGGAATTCAAATGTTTGCCGGGCGATGGAGCGCATTTGCGCGGGGCGCTTTCGATTTCGCCGAGTGTTGAGTACATGGAGCGCGCGTACGACGATGCGAAGTATGGCGATTTTTCGCGGCGGCCGTACATTGACATGGTGATTCCGAGTTTGACCGATCCGTCGGTGGCGCCGCCTGGAAAACACGTGATGTCGTGCTTTGTGCAATATGCGCCGTACAAATTGGCACGGGGTACTTGGGACGATGCCAAGCGCGAGGCGTTTGGCGATAACGTCATTGATACGGTCAGCGAACATATTCCGAACATCAAGAAAATTATTGTGGGCCGGCAGGTGCTGACGCCGCTCGATCTGGAGCGGGAGTTTGGGTTGACGCAGGGGAATATTTTTCAGGGTGAGTTGTCGCTGGAGCAGCTTTTCTTTTTGCGGCCGGTGCCGGGATGGGCGTACTACAAAACGCCAGTGGGAAATTTGTACATGTGCGGGTCGGCGACGCATCCGGGCGGAGGGATTATGGCGGCGCCGGGAAGAATCGCGAGCAGCGTGATTTTGAAAGAGTGGAAAAACGGACCGTCAACCAAGAGGAGTTCTCGCGCGCAGGCGGGGAACTGACGATGCCACTGGGACAAAAAGTGGTGATTGTCGGTGGCGGGCACAACGGATTGATTACCGCATTTTATTTGGCGAAGGGCGGGTTCAAGCCGGTGGTGCTGGAACGCCGGGAAATAGTGGGCGGCGGCGCGGTGACGGAGGAATTTCATCCTGGATTTTTTGCTTCGACGCTAGCACACACATTGGGTCCACTGCGAGCGGATGTTGCGCGCGATTTGGCGGTAGAAAAATTCGATTGCCAGATTTTGCAGCCTGATCCGCGGGTGTTTTCTCCAACGCCGGATGGAAAAGCGCTGTTGTTTTATTCTGATGTAGCGAAGACGGCGGGTGCGATCGCGCGCGTTTCGGCGAAAGACGGAGAAAACTACACGAAATTTGCGGCGGCGCTGGAAGAAGTGGCGGCGGTCTTTGCGCAACTATGCATGATTACGCCCCCGGCGATTGATAAGCCGACGCCGGAAGATTTGTGGAACTTATTTAAGACCGGACGCGGCGTTCGCGGGCTGGGGAAGAAACGGATTTTTGACTTGCTGCGATGGGGTCCGATGGCGGTGGCGGACTACGTGGCGGAGTTTTTTGAGACGGAGTTGATTCGCGCAACGATTGCGGCGCGCGGAATTTTTGGTACGGCGCTGGGGCCGTGGTCCGCGGGATCGACCGCGGTGCTGTTGTTGCGCGCAGCTGCGGATGCGAATCCGGTGGGCACTGCGACGTTTTCGCGCGGCGGATTGGGAAAATTCACGAATGCGCTGGCGGAAGCGGCGAAGGCCGCGGGTGCGGAGATTCGCATCGACGCGGAAGTAGAGCAGATTCAAACGAAGAATGGGGCGGTTGTGGGCGTAGTGCTGCGCGACGGCGAGGAAATTGCGACCGAGGCCGTGGTTTCTGGCGTCGACCCGAAGCGGACATTTTTTAATTTGCTTGATCCTTCGCAGCTCGAGCCTTCCTTCGCGCAGCGGATCAAGAATTTGCGCGCGAAGGGGACCGTTGCGAAAGTGAATCTGGCGCTGGGCGATTTGCCGTCGTTTCCATCGCTGGCGGGGGCAATCGGGCAGGACGGATATTTGCGCGCGCTTTCGGGACGAATTCACATTGCGCCGGAGATCGATTATTTGGAGCGGGCGTACGATACTTCGAAGTACGGTGAATTCCCGACCGCACCGTATCTGGATGTGACGATACCGACGATTCTTGATCCTTCGCTGGCGCCGGACGCGAAGCATGTGCTTTCGGCGTATGTGCAGTTCGCGCCGTTTAAATTGAAGGAAGGAAGCTGGGGTCCGAGGCGCAAGGAGTTGGGTGACGTTGTGGTGAAAACGCTGGCGCAGTATTCGCCGAATCTGCCCGGCCTGGTAGAGGGTATGCAGGTGATCACGCCTGAGGACTTGGAGAAAATTTACGGCTTCACCGGCGGACATATTTTTCATGGCGAGCTGGCGCTGGACCAATTGTTTACGATGAGGCCGGTGCTGGATTGGGCGCGGTACAAGACGCCGGTGCGCGGATTGTTTATGTGCGGCAGCGGGACGCATCCGGGAAATGGATTGACGGGCGCGAGCGGCGCGAACGCGGCAAAGGAAATTATTCACGAACTGCGATGATGAGATCCTGCCAACACGGGCACGATATAATCGCGCCCCTACTAAAAAGATGAGACAGATAAATCGAAAGAAATTAAAAGAGCTCAGCGAGCGGGAAGAACAGAAATTTATTGCGGAGCATCCGCGGTCGGCGGAGATGTACGCACGGGCGAGAAAATCGCTATTGGGCGGCGTGCCGATGAACTGGATGCGCAAGTGGGCTGGGGCATTTCCGGTGTTTGTGTCGCATGCGAAGGGCGCGCATTTTACCGATGTGGATGGGCGTGAGTACGTGGATTTGTGTTTGGGCGATACAGGTGCGATGACGGGGCATTCGCCGGACGTGGCGGCGGACGCGATTGCGAAGAGAGTGCGCGAAGGCATCACGCTGATGCTGCCTACGGAGGATTCGATTTGGGTGGCGGACGAGTTGAGGCGGCGGTTCGGGCTGCCTTACTGGCAATTTGCGCTGACGGCGACGGATGCGAACCGGTTTGCAATTCGAATTGCGCGGGAGATTACGCAGCGATCGAAGATTCTGGTTTACAACTGTTGTTATCACGGGACGGTGGATGAATCGTTTGCATCGCTACAGAACGGCGTTGTGGGTCCGCGGCGCGGGAATATCGGGCCGCCGGTGAATCCCGTCGAGACTACGCGAGTAGTGGAGTTCAATGATTTGAATGCGTTGGAAGATGCGCTGAAGCAAGGCGATGTAGCGCTGGTTCTGGCGGAACCGGCCATGACCAACGTGGGAATTATTTTGCCGGACGCGGGATACTGGGCCGCGGCGCGAGAGTTGACGAGGAAATATGGAACGCTTTTGCTGGCGGATGAAACGCACACGATTTGCGTGGGGCCGGGCGGATGCACGCGCGAATGGAAACTGGATCCGGACTTTGTGGTGTTTGGCAAACCGATCGGAAGTGGGATTCCGGGATCGACTTACGGATGCACGGAGGAAGTGGCGGAGCGAATTTCCTCGCGGATCGAGCTGGAAGATTGTGACGTTGGAGGAATTGGCGGGACGCTCGCGGGTAATGCGTTGTCGCTGGCGGCGATGCATGCGACTCTGGAAAACGTGCTGACGGCGAAGGCGTTTGAAACAATGATTCCGCTGGCGACGCGATTTGCGGATGGTGTTCGCAGCGAGATCAAGAAACATGGACTGCCGTGGAATGTGCAGCAGCTTGGCGCACGGGCGGAGTATACATTTCGAGAGAATCCGCCTCGCAATGGCGGGGAATCGGCTGCGGCTGCGGACTTTGAAATAGAGCGCTTCCTGCATCTCTATGCGCTGAATCGCGGCGTATTGCTCACACCTTTTCACAATATGGCGCTGATGTGCCCCGCGACGACTGCTGCGGACGTGGATCTGCACACCCGCATCTTTGTGGCGGCGACTGGCGAACTCGTTGCTTAGCACCGTGCCGGGTTCGACGCTGAGATTCCTCGGCCGCCTCCGGCGAACTCAGAATGACGGATTTGTTTTTTGTGTGCAGCAAGAATGCGCGGGCAGCATGAGAATTCGTAGGTGGTCGAGCGAATCTGAAACTCAGTAATTAAATGTGACGTAGGACTTACGGATGGTTTCTCTGACGTCCCAGACGCCTTGTGAGTTGGGCGGAAAAAATACGGCGTCGCCAGCTTTGATTTCGAACTTATAGCCGCCCTCAGGTGTGAAGAAAGCGTAGCCGGAGACGAAGTGGCAGAGTTCTGCCTGCAGGACCTGACGGCGCCAGATGCCCGGAGAGCATTCCCAGACGCCAGCCTCGATCTGTTTGTCCTTGAGCACGACAGCTTCAAAGCATTTCAAATGGGCGATGGGCTCGCCGATTGGAACAGAGACTGGTCCAACATCGGGCAGGACCATCTCATGGACTTTAGGAATTAGGACTGGCGGCACGGGTTGCTCCTCACACAGTTTAATGACCGCAACTTGCTCCGGTTGGATTTAACACGAGTTGAACTAAATCCACAAATCAGACCAAATGGCGGCGAGGTTACGATTCCTACACGGTTGGCGTGGTCAAGCGGCAAGCGGTAAACTAAGACGTTTGCAGATGTTAGGAGGCGTGAAATGGCGACGGCGGAGACTAGATTGCAGAAGCCGGAATTTGTGAATGAGGCGTTCATCGATTTTGGGAAGGCAGAGAATCGCGCGGCGATGGAAACGGCGTTGCAGAAAGTGGCTTCAGAATTTGGGCGCGAGTATCCGATGTACATTGCGGGGCAGAAAGTCACGACTGCGGAAAAGATGCAGTCGACGAATCCGTCGCGGCCTTCGCAAGTGATTGGGGTGTTTCAGAAAGCATCGGCGGAGCAGGCCAACCAGGCCGTGGAAGCGGCACACAAGTATTTTGATACGTGGAAACGTACTGCTGCGCAAGAACGCGCGAGTTACATATTCCGCGCTGCGCAGATCATCCGGGAACGGAAATTCGAGCTGGCTGCGCTGGTCTGCTACGAAGTGGGCAAGACGTGGCCGGAAGCGGACGCGGACATCGCGGAGACCATCGACTTCCTGGAATTCTACGGGCGCGAAATGCTTCGTCTGGCAGAGCCGCAAAAACTGACGCCGATGCGCGGCGAGCGGAATTATCTCGTGTACATTCCGCTCGGCGTAGGCGCGATCATTCCCCCGTGGAATTTTCCGTGCGCCATTATGGCGGGACTGGTCGCAGCGTCGTTGGTAACGGGAAATACCGTGGTGCTGAAGCCTGCGGGGGACTCACCGGCCATCGCCGCCCAATTTGTGGACATTTTGTTCGAAGCGGGCATTCCCAAAGAAGCGCTTAACTTCATCACAGGGCCCGGCAGCGTGATTGGAGACGCGTTGGTGCGGCATGCGAAGACTCGGTACATCGGCTTCACGGGTTCGAAGGAAGTCGGTCTGCGCATCAGTGAACTTGCAGGCAAAGCGGTTCCTGGACAGATGTGGATCAAGCGCACGGTGCTGGAGATGGGCGGCAAAGACGCGATCGTGGTGGATGAGGAGGCCGATCTGGACGCCGCCGCGGAGGGAACGGCACAAGCCGCTTTCGGATATCAGGGACAGAAGTGTTCGGCGTGTTCGCGCGCGATTGTATCGGAGAAAGTTTATGACACGTTCGTGCAAAAACTGGTGGAGCGCGCGAAGAAGATTACCGTCGGCCCCAGCGACGATCCGAACAACTATATGGGGCCAGTGATCAGCGAAACGGCGATGAACGGCATTCTGAACTACATCGAGGTCGGGAAAAAAGAAGGGAATCTGGTGCTCGGCGGCGGCCGGGCGCCGGGCGCCGGCTACTTTGTGCAGCCGACGATTATTGCGGATGTCGATCCGAAGGCTCGTGTTGCGCAAGAAGAAATTTTCGGTCCGGTGCTGGCCGTGATAAAGGCGCGAGATTTCGATCATGCGCTGGAAATTGCGAATGGAACGGAATTTGGATTGACCGGCGCGGTGTATTCCAAGAACAAGGCGAAATTGGAGAAGGCGGAAGAGTCGTTTCACGTGGGGAATTTGTATTTGAACCGGAAATGCACCGGCGCGATGGTGGGGGCGCATCCGTTTGGCGGATTCAATATGTCGGGGACGGATTCGAAGACGGGTGGGAGGGACTACCTGCACCTCTTTTTGCAGGCGAAGGCGGTCGCAGAAAAGATTTAGTCGCGGGGTGGAGCGGCGGAAAAACAAAGAGAGATTCCTTCCGACAAGGTCGGAACCTTCGGACGCTGCGCTCGGAATGACCGCCGTACCAGGGCGACCGCACGAGGCCGCAAGTTATCGTAGAAAACGCATTACCGAACTCTTAGGCAGGCGGAGCGGTAAGTTCCACGCTGCGCGAAACCCACTTCAGAATGCGGAAGAGCGGATAGCTGGCCAGCAGGACGCCGAACGCAATCGGCGCATTGCTCTTGTCTTCCCGCAAAGACACAAGCAAAAAAATGATGGATGCGACCAGCGCGATTCCAGTCGTCCAAGGATATCCCCACGCACGGTAAGGTCGTGGCATATCCGGCGCGCGCTTTCTGAGAAGAAACAGACTGGAGTAAGAAAGCGTGTAGTTCGCCACGAAGAAAAACGACAACATGGCGACGATCCGTTCGAAATTGCCAAGAACAAAGATAATTCCCACGATTGTGCTCAAGAGCAAAGCAACAACCGGGGTACCACCGGCGTTCACCTTGGAAGCTGGATTAAAGAAAAGCCGGTCGCGACTCATCGAGTGGAGCACGCGCGTGGCGAACATCTGACAAGCGTTTATGCAGCTGAGCAATGAAACGATCATGATGATCCGAATCGCCGGATCGCCATAGCTGCCAAACACTTTGTTCGCTGCCGCGCCGAGGGCAAAAATATTTCCGGCGATTTCGTTCATGGGAAGAACATAGAGCAGGGCCAGAATCAAGAGCAGGTAGATTCCCATGATAGAAAAAACGCTGGCGAAGATGGCGCGCGGAACCTCGCGGCCAGGGTCCTTGACCTCCTCTCCGAAATAAATAATGCCGTCCCATCCGTCCACGGTAGTAACAACGAACTGAAGTCCAAGCAGGACCGCAGTTGCGAGCAGCCAACCCGACGGCAATGCAGACACGGAAGCCACGCTCGCGACGTTCTCCGCCGAATGAACGTGCGATCCCAGCAAGAAACAAGCCGCCACAAGCAGCAGAAGCGCGCCGGTCTTCAGCGCAGCGGTAATGAGCTGAGCGCCGCTGCCCCACTTGACGCCGCGCCATTGCAAAAATGCAAAAAACAGCAGAATGGAGACGCCGAGAGGTTTTTGCCAAGCGCGAAGAGAAGGCAGCAGAACGGCGCTGTATTCGCCGATGACGATGGCCATGACCGCGTTGGTGCCGCAGGTAGAGAGCCAGTCGCTCCAGCCGACGAGAAAACCGGCGTATTCGCCAATGCCGCGGCGCGCATAGTGATATTGGCCGCCACTGCGAGGAATCGCTGCACCTAATTCCGCGAGCGAAGAGGCTCCCAGCAAGGCGTAAAGCCCGCCAAGAATCCATACCCCAAGAAAGAACCATGGATTCGGCAAGAGCTGCGCGATGTTGCCCGGCGCCCGAACGATGCCCGACGCGATGGTATTGCCGATGGCAGCGGCGATGCCAAACCACACGCCCAAAACTTGCAAGAGCTTGCCGCGGCTGGGCGGCCGGACGGCAAGGCCGCTGGAAGATGCCTCAAAAGTAGTGGACAATGAAGGTCTCAGGGATCCCCTGGAAGGCGCCATCATACTGGCGCGCAGGGAAAATGCAAGGAAGAAAGACCCAACTGTAATACAAGATTTGACCTTTGACGATTTACGATTTTATGCGCGAGGTGGAATGGTGGAGACAAAGCGCGCGCCTTCTCTCCAGCCGCAAATGACGACAGAACTGGTGACCAGTGTCGCTGGCAGTCCGGTTGACGTCTCCGTGGTAATTCCGTGCCTGAACGAAGCGAATTCCCTTGGAATTTGCGTGGAAAAAGCGAAGAAAGCGTTCGCGGAGGCGGGGCTGCGCGGGGAAGTGGTGGTGGCGGATAACGGCTCGACGGACGGATCGATTGCTATTGCGGAAAAACTCGGTGCGCGGGTGGTTTCAGTAGAGCAACGCGGCTACGGATCGGCGTTGAAAGCAGGAATTCGCGCGGCGCGGGGCGCGTTCATCATCATGGGTGATGCGGACGACAGCTATGATTTTGGCGATGTGCCGCGGTTCGTGGAAAAATGGCGCGAAGGAAATGAAGTGGTGATGGGCAATCGCTTTGCGGGAGAGATCAAGCCGGGAGCGATGCCATGGCATCACAAATATATCGGGAATCCCGGACTTACGGCGCTGCTGAATTTGTTTTTTCACTCGGGGATCGGCGATACGCATTGCGGGATGCGTGGGTTCACACGCGAAGTTTTTGAGCGAATGGATTTGCGTAGCAGCGGCATGGAATTTGCGTCGGAGTTTGTAATCAAGGCGGCGCAGGTCGGCGCAAAAACCTCCGAGATCCCGATTACGTTGTGGAAAGATAAGCGGGGACGCCCCCCGCATCTGAAAAGTTTTCGCGACGGCTGGCGGCATATGCGATTCATGCTGCTATACGCGCCGAACTGGCTGTTTCTACTGCCCGGTGGATTGTTGATGGCCGCGGGACTTTTTCTAACATGCTGGCTGCTGCCGGGGCCGCGCAAAATCCCGAACAAGGTCGTGCTCGATGTGCACACGATGATCTTTGGCGTGATCTTCACGCTGATGGGCGCGCAGATTCTGGCGATTGGTGCATTCGCGAAAGTGTTCAGCTATGCGGAACGATTCGACCGCAACACGGTGTCGCTAAAACGCATTTTGAAACGAGTCACGTTCGAATCGGGATTGCTGCTTGGCGGCGCGCTCTTCGCGTGCGGATTTGCGGGATGCGCGTATGTCACCTGGCAATGGGCGGCGAGCGGATTTGGACCGCTGCAGCAGGTGAGAGAAGTGCTGTTCTGGTCCATGTGGCTGTTCCTGGGAGTGCAGATTATTTTTTCCTCGTTCTTTTTGAGCATGCTGGGAATCAGCCGTGGCACGTACATCGGCGACTACGATCTTTCCGTTGGCGACCGCGAAGCGGCCGACTCGACGCGCAACCGCAAAGCGGCCGTCAAATAAATGGCCTACACGGAAATCGATCATTTCATTGCGAAAATAAGGTTTCGTGCAGCTTATCCGCACTTGAATGTTGGTTCGCGCGTGTGCGATTTGGGCTGCGGGCTGGAAATGGCATTCTTGGATTTTGCAGAAGACAAAATCGCACGCGGCGTGGGCATTGACGATCAAGTGGAAAGCGGAACGCACGGACGTTGGCAGCGTATTCATGCGGACCTGCGGGGAAGTTTGCCGTTTGACGATGGGCAGTTCGATCACGTAGTAATGCTGGCGGTGTTTGAGCACCTGGTGCAGCCAGAATTTGTGGTACGCGAAGCCTTTCGGATTTTGGTGCCGGGCGGATCATTGATCATGACGTGGCCGGCGGCGATGGTGGACCCGATTTTGCATGTGCTGCACACGCTGCGTCTGGTCAGCGATGAGATGGAAAGCGACGAACACCAGAAAAGAATTCCAGTTAGCGAAGTGCAGCGATTGCTGGAGCGCGCCGGGTTCCGGGAGTTTCACCACGAGAAATTTGAGTTGGGATTGAACAACTTGATGGTGGCGACACGCTGAGGCCCATGAGTGAGCGATTATTTGTTGGCTTGTGCTGAATCAGCGGGCGGCGTGTATGGCGCAACGTACGTGTTGTCCGTGTCCGGCGTGACCAGCCAAGCCTTGCGATCCTGAAAATAGGCGAAGAGCTTGCCGTCCTGCTCCGGGTCAATTTCACGCGCCCAGATCACCTTGGCGGTATCGATTCCCGCGCCGTTGTAGACCCAGTCGTCGTGAATATTGTGGTCGTCGGTGTAGCGGACCATGATGAGATGTTTGCCGGGAAGCGATTCCAGTTTACGTTGGATCGCCATTCGGCTGACGTCGCCCTGGCAGGTCCAATAAAAAGTGTCACATTGCTTGCGAATGACGGCGCCTGCTGTGTCGGCGAGCAACAAAAGCAGCGAGGCGCGAGCGAATGCTGCACCCCATCGCCACTTTTTCCATTGCATCAGGCGCAGATGACGGAGCGATTGCAGATAGAGAAGAATCACGATGCAGGTGACCGGTGCGGCGTAGTGTGAGTTGGACCAGACGACCACGAAGGTTGCGGCAGCGACGAAGGCCAGCGCGATCACGGGCAAACGCATCCGGCGAGCGCGAAGCGTAAACCATAGCGCTGGCACTGCCAGCAACATGCCCCACCACGCGAATGCGGAAAAGAACCGAGCCGACTTCAACCAGGAGAGGCATTTCATGCTCTGCCAGGAATGGTCGTATTCTTCGCGCTCCCATCCATTGTAAAAATCTTCGAACTGCTGATTGTTGTAGTGAATTTCCGGTTTTGACGCCTGGAACAGAAACATCGGCGCGGTGTGGTAGGTGCGCACGTTGAGCGTGTGTGGGAAAAGAAGAGCGTGTCCGGTGAGGCTGTGATTGTAGAAGCCCATGAAGGCGCCGGCGAGTAGCAACAGCAGGACAATCGGAAACGCGACGATTCGCCAACGAGTTTGCGCGGGTGTTGTGCTACGAGATTTCCGGAAGAGCCAACGGACGAGCACAAAGAATGCCGGAAGGGAAAAAATGGCGCCTTCGTACGGGCGGCTGTTGGCGAGGACGGCGAGCGCCAGGCCGAACAGGAGCGCGTCACGGGAGCGAGGACCACGGAGAAGACGTGCGAGCGCACCCAGCAAGAGAGCTCCGCCAGTTGCGGCGACCGCTCCGCCCCAATAGCTGTTCACCCAATAGCTTACGACCGCGAACTTCAACCATGCGATCACGCCGCCGAGCAGCGCCCAACGCGAGGGCAACCACGCCAGCAGCATCCAGTAAATTACCGCGCACATGAGCGCACAACTGAGAAGCACGCCGATCCAGGGATTGCCGAGCCACTGGCCGAAGACCAGAACAAATCCTTGCGCAGGTGGATACATGGAGGCGTAGCGAGGAAAAAAGTTTACGTGAAAGGTTTCAAAGCTCATCCACATGGGGTGCGGAGGATTCGAGAGCCTGAAATGCGCGAAGGTGTCTGCCATCAGAAGATAACTGAATTCATCGTGAATGCCCGGTGCCGGAACAGGGAAACGCGGAAGAAGCGCGAGCCGTAAACCGATGACCGGCAAAAAGAGCAGAAAACCCGCGAGGAAGCGGCGTCGTGCCAGCGGTTCCATGCACTTCCAAATTGCAAGCGAGATTCGCTCACTCGATTTTCTGAAGAACAATTGCAGAAGCAGAAAAATGCCGCCGGCAATTAGCGATTGATAGAGGCTGCGAGCCAGCGGCTCCAAATCGGGCGGATCGGGGCAGATGATTGCGAGCACGGAAAAGATGATACAGGCGAGCGCGCGTGTACCAAAATGATTCGGCGGCTAGCGCTCGATTTCTATTTCGGTGGCTTGCGCGCCGCGCGCCTGCTGTTTGCGGGTTTTGGGATCGTCGAGATAATCCTGCAATTCGAGGCGGAGATTCCCGGCGTTGGTCGCGAAACCAAGCGCGGTCTCGAAGTCGACTAGGTCGGTTCGAATAAATTTGTCGAGTTCGCCGTCAAAATGCTGCATGCCTTCGGTGCTGCCGTCGCGCATGGCATCGAGAAGCGACTTGCCTTCGCTTTCGCCCTTTTCAACGTATTCCCGCGTGCGCATGGTGGACTTTAGAATTTCGATGGCAGCAACACGGCCCGAGCCGTCCTTCTTAGGAAGCAAGCGCTGCGAAACGATGAAGCGGAAAGCTTTGGAAAGGCGGGTGCGAATGGATTGCTGGTCGGCAAGCGGGAAAACGCCGATGATGCGTTCGACAGTTTTCGCGGCATCAATCGTGTGCAGAGTGGAAAGCACCAGGTGCCCCGTTTCCGACGCTTCGAGGGCAATTTCAATGGTTTCGCGGTCGCGCATTTCGCCGACGAGAATTACTTTGGGAGCCTGACGCAATGCCGCACGGAGGGCGAGAGAAAATGTCGGCGTGTCGCTGTGCAGTTCGCGCTGGTGGATGGTCGCTTTCTTGTGGCGGTGCAAGAATTCGATAGGATCTTCAATGGTCAGGATGTGATAAGCCTTTTCCTGATTCATTTTGTCGATAATCGCGGCCAGCGTGGAAGACTTGCCCGAGCCGGTTGGCCCAGTGACGAGCACGACTCCGTTGCGGAGTTGCACAATTTCCTGCAGCGTCTCCGGAAGGCGAAGATCTTCGAAACTGGGAATGTTGTCCGGAATGACGCGCATGACGATGGCACATGTTCCTCGTTGGCGAAAAATATTAACGCGGAACCGCCCAATGCCGTTGATTCCATACGACAAGTCCGCCGAACCATCCTGTTCGAGCTTGCGGATGGGGTGTTCGTTTTTGCCCATCAATTCGTAGGCAATCGAGCGGGTGTCCTCGGGCCTTAAAGACTCAAGCCCTTTGAATTTCAGTTCGACCAGCTGCCCGCTGACTTCCACTTGCGGTGCGCGTCCTGGAGAAAAAATCAAATCGCTGATGTGGCCACCGCTCTTAAGCATTGCGGCGATCAGTTGTGGAACGCCAAAGGTACGCTGCTTGGGTTCGGTGGAAGTTTCTGGTGGCGCGTTAGTGACAGTGGTAGAGGTTCCCATGGTCGGTTGACTCGTGAAAAATTGATTTGCGGCGAGAGAGGGGACACGCCGTTGACCTACGTAGTATAGAAGCGTGTGTGTCCGGGCACTGAAAAGCAAATCGCAACGTAGCGTGATGATTAACGCCGCGATTTCGAAGGAACAACAGTTGAAAAACGTCATTTAGCGTCGGAAAACACGAGAGAAATCTCTTGGCCGGAATTCGCGCCGTCCACGTGAACCGAACTGCAATCCGCTACGATCCAGTCAGCGCCAGCCTGGCGTAAGAAGTTGTCCTGTTCGGTCGTTTGCAGCGCGATGACGCGCATGCCCGCCGCTTTTCCCGCTCGAATCCCGGCCGGTGCATCTTCGAACACCACGCACTGTGCCGGCGCGAAACCGAGAAGCTTCGCGCCCTGCAAAAAAGGCTCCGGATGAGGTTTGCCATTGGTGATGTCATTGGAGGTGACCAGTTTCGCAGGAATCGGAAGGCCCGCAGCGCGCAGCCTTACAAGCGCAAGGCGTCTGGTACACGACGTCACGACCGTCCATTTTTCTGCGGGCAGCGCCCGAAGCAACTCGGCCGCTCCTGGAAGCGCGACAACGTCTTCCACGTCTTCGATCTCCATGCCCTCGACGAGGGCATTTTCTGCTGCGTGGTCCGCATTTGGGAGCAATTCTCGAATCGTTGCGAGACTGGGACGTCCGTGAGCCTTGCGAACGGTTTCTTCCGGATCGAAACCGTGTTTGTTAGCCCAAATGGTCCATACGCGAGCGACGGCGGGAGTGGAATCCGCGAGGACGCCGTCGAGATCGAAGAGCACGCCTCTGCAGGCGACGGTGGTCATGTGGAATGATAGCAGCGGAACTGTCCGGGAATAAAAGAAGAGCGTCTGTGCTTAGAAGCTGACACGGTTGGAAGAGGCGAAAGTTACGCTTCGAGTTCAACCTGGTCCACAAAACACCACATCCAGTGTTCACCCGGCTCAATGGATTGCATGATAGGATGTTTTGTAGCGTGGAAATGCTTCGTAGCATGTTTGTTTTTCGATGAATCGCAACAGCCGACGTGTCCGCATTCGCGGCACAATCGCAAGTGAACCCAGCTGTCTCCCATCTTCAGGCATTCTTCGCAGCCTTTCGTGTGGGGACGAACGTTCTTAATGTGGCTGGTGTGCGAGCAGACGGTACTCATGCTTCCTCCTTTTCTGTCGCTTCCGATTTATTCTGCGAGGCGGGGAATTTGGGCTGATTGATCGGTAAACGCACGATGAACTTCGTATCACCAGGTCTTGTTTTCAGTTCGATGTTGCCATGATGCTTCTGTACGATTCGCCGCACCGTGTCAAGGCCCAGGCCGGTTCCATCTCCAACGTCTTTGGTCGTGAAGAATGGATCGAAAATTCTAGAACGAATTTCCACCGGTATGCCCGGACCGTTGTCTCCGATTGCGACAACCGCGCAATCCAATTCGCGCCAGGTGCGAATTCGCAATTCACCGGAGCCGTTCATCGCATCAATCGCGTTGTCTATCAAGTTTGTCCACACCTGATTCAATTCGCTGCCGTAGGCGCAGACACGGGGAGTGTTCTCGTCATATTCGCGCGTAACGGTGATACCTTTTTTCAGCCAGTGGCCGAAGATTTTCAACGTATTTTCAAGGTCGTCGCGCAGGTTCACCTCCTGCATCGCCGCCTGGTCCATGTAGGAATATCGCTTGATCGCGCCGACCAGTTCGCTGATGCGCCTGGTGCTGTTGTCAATTTCATGAATTAGGCCAAAGATCGTCACCACGGCTGCGACCCGCCGCAATGCGTCGCCGATGACTTCATCACTGACAAACTCTCTCAGAGCCTCCATTTTTGCCGGGTCGGCCTTGGCCTCGGCCAGAGGCCCCGCGATTTTCCACGCCTCTTGCACGTTGTGGCTTTCCAGGCACTCGACAAGTTCTGCTTCGCGGTCGCTCAATTCCATGGGATTAGGATGCGAGTCACTTTTTTCCGCGACGTGATCCGTCACTTCTCGTTCGAACTGAACGATAACTTGTCTTTGGTCCGCGGTTAACGGGTGCTGCAGCAGCCGCAGGCTCGCACTCCGGACGTTGTCCATGGCTTCTTTCAGGCTCTTGGCGGCGCGCTGCGCTGCGGCTGCGGGATTATTTAATTCGTGCGCCAGTCCTGCGGAAAGCTTTCCCAGCGCCATCAATTTGTCGCGCTGCGTCTCTTCGCGTGTGGCTTCGCGGATGCGGTCGGACATAAGTCCAACCAGGCGTTGGCCGAGCAGCGGCATCCTGTGCAACATTTCCGGGAAGTAGTCTTTATGCAAAAGAAGTGAGCGTAAGGGACGTACGATCCGCGCAGTCCCCAGATATTTCGTCGACCGCGAAAACGGCAATAGTCCAGTGACCTTCGGCGCTCGTGCTATGAACAATGGCATACCGGGTTCATCAGGGCGCTCGACGTGCATTTCGCCTTCGAGCATTACAATCAAGTGCTCCAGCGGGTCGCCTTCCTGCGCGACGACATCACCGGGATTCAGGCGCCTTTCTTCCATGCGCTCCGCAAGCCAGGCCAGATCTTCTTCGGGAAGATCGGCAAAAACAGCGCTCGTTTTCAAGTCGGCGACGATCTGTTGCTGTTGAGGGGCAATTGGCGGGCTGCTCATTTTTTACACCGAACCCAGGTACTGATGCACGAACTGCACTGCGTTGGCGCCTTCGCCGACACCTGACGCCACTCGCTTGATAGACCGGTAGCGCACGTCTCCAGCCACGAAAATTCCGGGCACGCTGGCTTCTAGCAACCACGGCTGGCGTTCGAGCGACCAGCTTTTCGGTGGCTTACCGGAGCTTAGTAAGTCCGCGCCAGTCAAAATAAACCCTTTTTCATCGCGCTCAACCGCCCCGTGCAGCCACTCGGTTTGCGGGGCAGCGCCGATAAAAATGAACAGCGAAGCCGCGGGAACTTTTTGCGTTTCTCCACTGGAAGAGCACAGGATTGAAATCGCTTCCAGGCGCTCTTTACCAAATGCTTCGGTGATCTCGCTATTGAGTTCAACGTGGATATTCGGCGTCTCTTTAATCTGCTCCACCAGATATTGCGACATGCCAGCGGCAAGCGAATTGCCCCGCACCAGCATTACAATGCGCCGCGCGTATTTCGCAAAAAACATGGCCGCTTGCCCCGCGGAATTTGCGCCTCCCACAATGAAGACATCTTCGTCCTTGCAGGTAGCCGCTTCCGTCATGGCCGCGCCGTAATACACTCCTGCTCCTTGCAAAGGCTCCAGTCCTGGAACGTCAAGCTTACGGTAGGCAACACCGGTCGCGATGAGCAATGATTTTGCGCCAATCTCCACGCCATCCGCGAGCTTCACGAATTTTGACCCGCCATCCACGCGAAGGGAGGTCGCCTCCTGCGGCGCCAGAATTTCCACGCCGAAGCGCCGTGCTTGCATGACAGCTCGTTGGGTGAGCAGGCTTCCGCTGATTCCAGACGGGAATCCAAGATAGTTTTCAATGCGCGAACTCATACCGGCTTGTCCGCCGGGAGCTTCGCGCTCGATCATCACTGTCGTCAATCCTTCCGAAGCCCCATAGACGCCTGCGGCCAAACCGGCGGGCCCGCCGCCAACGATCAGCAAATCATAAAACGAAGTAGCCGCGCTGGTGCGCAAGCCAAGCTTCGCCGCGAGTTCCGTGGTTGAAGGGTCTGAGAGCGCAGTGTTGTCCATGAAGATGGCAGTGGGCAGTTTCAGATGTTCACGTTCGGCGACGTCCAGAGCCTCCTGTACTTCTTTATTGCGTTCGCCCAGTTCAGCGTCTAGCCAGCGGTACGGCACACGATTGCGTGCCAGAAAATCGCGCAGCGCGTACGAACGTGGCGACCAGCGGTGCCCCAGAACGCGAACGCCATCGAACACCGGGCGATAACCAGCCTGCCAGTCTTCAAGCAGGTCGTCCAGAACGGGGTAGAGCTGGTCTTCGGGAGGATCCCACGGCTTGAGCAGGTAATGCTGAATGCGCGCCTTGTTGATGGCCTGAATCGCCGCATCGGTGTCGGCGTAGGCCGTAAGCAACACGCGTTTCGCTTCGGGATAGACCGCGATAGCCTTATTCAGGAATTCCACTCCGCTCATTTCTGGCATGCGCTGGTCCACCAATAGTAGCGCTACAGCTTCATTGCGCTTTTTCAATGTTTGCAGGGATTGCAACGCCGACGCGCCGGAATCGGCGCGCACAACGCGGTAGCGATCAGCATATTGTTTTCGCAGATCGCGCTCTACGGCGCGCAGCACTTCTGGATCGTCATCTACGGTTAGTAAAACGGGTTTCGGCATGAGAGATCTTTCCCTGTGAACATTTGTTTAGTGCTTTCCGATACGCTTTGGATGCGGGCCGCGGCGAATTGGGTCACTGTTTTTTCGTCTCCAACTGGAGAGTTAGCCATGTAGGCCTTATCCGCCTAACCTTTCTTCACTCTTCTCGCAACCGCAAAATCGGCCTTCGAATACGCAGGCAATTCGCTGGCGCAGTACGGGCCGTGCGTCTGCCCATGCACATCGCCGCAAAAAACCGCACGAGCCGCGCGCATCACACAGTATTATTCTTATACGAATTTTTACGCTATATGCACACGAAACTACAAGTAATGAAGTTTGGCGGGACTTCGGTCGGCGATGCTTCGTGCATCCGGCGTTCGGCGCAGATTGTGGCTAATGCTTTGCGCGCACATTCGGTGGCCGTCGTAGTTTCGGCGATGAGTGGCGTAACGAATAGATTGATCGACGCAGCGCACCAAGCCAAACGCGGCGATCGCGAAGCCGGCAAAGCGCTGGGCGATGCATTGCGGAAGCAACACTTCGAAGCGCTTGCCACGCTGGTGCCAGATGAGCACGCCAGGCTTCGCGTGGAATGCCGCGTCGAAGAGTTACTTGCCGAAAGCGCGCGGCTGTACGAAGGGACGGCGCTTCTACGCGAGCTAACCCCGCGGACGCTCGATGCCATTTCAAGTCTTGGTGAACGGCTTTGCGCGCCGGTTTTTGCGGCGGCGCTTTCGGCCCTGGATGTCGCGGGCATTCCGATCGAAGCCACCGAACTAATCGTCACCGATTCTTTTCATGGCGGAGCCGATCCGCAAGTTGAGCTGACGCGCCAACGCTCGCAGGCGCGCATCGGCCCACTCCTGGAGCATGGCCAGGTGCCCGTTGTCACTGGATTCATTGGCGCGACCTCCGATGGTTTGCTCACCACGCTCGGTCGCGGCGGATCCGATTATTCCGCCACGATTTTGGGCGCGGCGCTCGACGCTGAAGAAATAATCATTTGGACTGACGTCGAGGGAGTGCTCACCGCCGACCCGCGCCTGGTCGCCGAAGCCCGCACCATCCCGGAGATTTCCTATCGCGAAGCGGCCGAGCTGGCATATTTCGGTGCGCGCGTCCTGCATCCCAAAACTCTGCGCCCGGTGCTGCCGGCCAGTATTCCCGTTTGGATTCGCAACAGCTTCGCTCCGGAAAAGCCTGGTACAAAGATTACGCAACAAGGACGCAGCATTGGCGGCGGAGTTAAAGCCCTCACCGCGATTCGCGATGTCGCACTGATCAGCGTTGGAGGGCCTGGGATTGTCGGTGTGCCCGACGTTGTTGGTAGAACATTTTCAACCACGGCCCAGCTTCGCGCCGAAGTGCTGCTGATTTCGCAATCGTCGTCGCAGAATGATATCTGTTTCATCGTTGCCAAGGCGCACTCGCAGGCTACGCTTGAAGCGCTGCGCCGCGAATTCGCGCAAGACCTTGCGCATCAAGTTGTTGAACACATCACGATGGACCCGAACATCGCCATTGTTGCCGTCGTGGGAGAAAATATGCGCGGCACTCCGGGCGTAGCCGGCCGCACTTTTCACTGTCTGGGACGCGAAGGCGTCAACATCATCGCCATCGCTCAGGGCTCCTCGGAAACCAACATCTCTTTCGTAGTATCGGACGAATCTGTGAAAGCGGCGTTATTGGCCACGCACCGGGAATTTGCGCTACAGGGCGCGGCGCGGTAGTGGGCGCCAGAATCTCACGATGCGCGTAAGAAGCGGACAGCACGAAACGGCCCCGGGCTGCAACAGTTCCGGGCCGTTTTCTATTGGCGCGAGCGATCCATTGACCGGGGTTTCCGGAATCGGTCTCAGGTATTCAGGACAGCGTTGCGTCTCGTTTCAAGAAGTCTCGTAACCTTCTCCACTTTATGAGCCTCGACGCCCACTTCATTCAGGGCTTCGCGAAAGTGTCCAACGAACCTATCGAAGTGCCCGTCGTTTAGCCCTTGCTCCCGCGAATGGGCATGAGCTTCATGGATGTCTTTACCTGTATACACGATTCGCCCCCCGAGAAGCATGGAGATGAACATACTTTGCCGAGCGCGTAGTTGGGCCATGTCGGTAGTCTTGAAAAAGTGTTGGAGTGCGTCATCCGCGAGGACTCTACAATAGAAGGATTCGGTGGCGGCCCAGACTGTTTGCCTTCCACCGATAAGATCGTAGAGGTCATCGATCACTTGATCCTCCGGAAGTAAGAGAACGAGGCAGATTCTGACTCACTAACTTAACTTAGGTTTGCTTGGGGCGGTTATCGTAGCCGACTCGCTGGTGCAGTCAACGATCCTCGATCAACACGGTGCCACAAGTTATTCAGACTTTTGTCAGGACCGACAATTCCTCTTCAATCTTCACAGTAGGGAAGAGAGTGACTCTGCACTCAAGGGACCGTGCGACCAGGCACGATTTCTCGGCTTTCTCAAGAAGGCGAATGGCCCGATCACGATCTTCTTCTTTCCGGAGGGTCACTGCTGGCCGCAATCGAATCTCTGTAAAGCGCCAACCGCTGTCCTGCTTGGTGAGCACACCTTCCCCAACCAATCGCAAAGAATCAAATTCCAGACGTGAGGTCTGTGCCATGCCCTCAAAGGTGCTGATGAAGCAGCTGGCCACAGCGGCGACTAGGAAATGTTCCGGAGTCCACCTGCCGACCTCGCCTTGAAATCCAGGCGGTGGGCTAAAGGATATGGCCGGCAGGATTCCTTCGGCATGGACGACGCCGTTGCGTCCCCCCGCGCCGATCGCTTCAACACGATATTCGTGAATGGATTCCATTTCGTCCTCCTCGAATGTGAGGGCGGGAGACCGTTTCGAGCGCAGCCCGCATTCACGGCTCCAACCTTAGCAAAGGATACTGTGCGGGCGGTGTGACCTGTGGCACGGTCGAAAGTGACGGCGGTCACAGCCAGACGTCCTTGTTCGCCGTAATCAATGGGATGCAGGGAGGTGGCCCATGCAAGCAGTTCAAGCAAGAACGAGAATTACACTGAAAAACATTTTGTTCGCAACTGACCTTTCACAGGCTGCGGACGCAGCTGCACCGATTGCGATCCAAGTCGCGCGACGTTATGGCGCAAAGGTGTATGGAATACATGTGAATAGATTCGACGACTACACAGCTGCTGCACCCAATGCCTGGATAGCGATGGCCGAGGCAGCGGAGAAGGAGACCAAGGAAGATGGCGAACGCCTGAATGAACAGCTCCAGGGCATCGAACACGAAGTCGTGATCGGCGAAGGCAACATTTGGGAAGTGGTATCGAACCTGATCAAAGAGAAGGAAATTGACCTGGTCGTGCTGGGGACGCGCGGGCGCACGGGACTTGGAAAGACCATACTCGGTTCGGTTGCTGAACAAATTCTTCGGCAATCGCCGTGCCCGGTGCTCACAGTTGGGCCACATGTGAACCTTTGGTCTGACGAATACGCAAAGATGCGTGAAATCCTATACGCCACAGATCTCGCGGCTGACTTCCCAGTAGCGGCCCCCTATGCCATATCTCTGGCGCAGGAGAACCAGGCGCATCTCGTGTTGCTGCACGTAATCGAAGACGCGAAGGCAGGGGATCTGGTGGACGGCCCAGAGGTGGTGGATCTCAAGGAGCGAAAGCTGCAGCATTTGGTTACGGAGCAAGCCGGATTGTGGTGCGACCCTACCTACATCGTCGAGCAGGGACCAGCGGCAGAGAAAATCCTGGACGTTTCAAGACGGCGGCCCACTGATCTGATCGTGATGGGAGCCCGGCCGGCAAAAGGGTTTGCAACGCATCTGAACATCGGAACAGTCCACAAGGTTGTTTCGCAGGCGACGTGCCCAGTCCTCACAGTTCGTGGGTGAAGCGCACCGCGCTATCACACGATCAACAGAGGCGGTGAAACACAAGGGGGGTATAGGCTCCAGCGAGTTCTCGTGAAGTCGCTGGCCTCAACCCCGGCAGGCAAAAAGCATGCAGATTCTGAAAGCTGGCGTGTTGTACTTCGCGGTCGTCTTCGGAGCAGGTTTCGTGCTTGGCCCCATCCGCATTCTGTGCGTCGTCCCGCGGCTGGGCGCTAGAATGGCCGAACTCTTGGAAGTTCCTTTCATGCTCGTGATTACAATTGTGGCAGCGCGGCGGATCGTTCGTAGACTTGTTGTACCTCCTACGCCGTCGAGTCGACTAGGTATGGGTGGCATCACCCTCAGCCTGCTGCTAGTCGCGGGATTTAGTCTTGTGGTCTGGCTTCGAGGCCTGTCGGTCAGACAGTACCTTGCAGCCCGGGAACCCGTAAACGGGAACGGTATATTAATTTGATACTTATAATATTTAGAGACATGCTGCTTCTAGTGGCGCGAAGATGACGTCGCTCGTTCGTGTTGTGCACGGTGGATCAAGCCATGCTTGCGGTGATCCCTTCGAATCGCCGCCTGCTCTTTTTCCAAACGCTGAATAATCGTGCGCAACCAGGTTCCGACCGTTTCTTCGATCTCGTCAAATATCAGAACCTCCAGGAGGTCGCGCTCATCCTCTTGCATCTTGCACCTCTCCCTCGATTCTAAATATGCACTTAGCCGAACCGACGGTGGAGTGCCGGTTACGCAGCACCGGCCAGTCCCAAAGCGCCGGACCCGCTACGCCGCTGACAACTCCTTGTGAGTCTCTTCGGGTGCGAGTTCAGGCCAGATCAGCTTGAGCGTGACGCCGTGTTCTTCGCCGTGCACCAGCGTGAAGGCATGTGAGCAACGCCCACAGAGCCAATAGTGTCTTACCCCATGAATTCCGCCCGGCGAATCAGCTGTTGGATTAATCTCATTAGTTGGAACCGGATCGGGCCGAAACCGGAAGAACTTGCCACCCCCGGTCCAATGAAAGGCAGTCGGACACGCCGGGTTTGCACACTTCGGATGCTGCTTTTGGTACAAAGGGGTTCCCCTCACCGTTCCGCCGCCGGCGGGCGGCTGTTTGCTGTGAGCCTGTCGAGCCGCTGCTCGTTCTTCTTCCAAGCGCTGAATACTGGCCCTCAGCCAGGTTCCAACCGTCTCTTCGGTCTCTTGTTGGTTGCCGTACCGGTAGAGGGACTCCAAGTTCTCCCCCGATGTGTTGAACGGAATGTGGCGGCAGGGAATCTTTGCGGAGCGGTGCTCGGGCGGCACTAATTGCATCAGTACACAATCACTGCACGGACCGGGATTTTCTTTGGAATCGTAGTTCATGCAAGCGAGAGAGTCTTCGAAAATATATTGAGGCCTCCAAGGAGTTCTCGTCGAACGCCCATAGCCTCCATCTTCGAGGAATTGAAGTTCGAACTTTAGAACTTCCAAGAGGTCGCGCTCATCCTTTTGCATTTTGTACCTCCAACCGAAATCAAAATATGGACTCAGGCCAGAGGCGTTGCCGTAACCCGTATCACATAGCAGGGTGACAGCCATCACAGACAGGGAACGGCCTGTTTCAGTAGAAATATCAAAATTAGCAATCACCTGCGGGAAGGCTAGATATGCCGAGCGGGTTTCGTTTTGTGTCGCGTAGGGAGGGAGGTATACTCCGGGGCCGTGACCTTATGCGCGCCCCGTACGGCCTAGAAATCATTGAGAGCTGCTTGTCCTGTCCTCACCGCGAGGATCGCCTTTTCTGCAACCTCTCTCCGCCCGAGGTGCAGAAGTTGGCAGCCATCACCTCGGCTTCTTCTTACCCCAAAGGAGCGATGCTTTTCGTTGAGGGGCAGGCGCCGCGCGGCGTGTTCATCCTGTGCAGCGGTCGAGTAAAACTGTCGACGACTTCGGCAGATGGGAAAACGCTGATCGTGAGAATCGCGGACCCAGGGGAAGTCCTCGGATTACCCGCCACCGTTACTGAAAAATCTTATGAGCTTACCGCAGAAGTGATCGAACCAACCCAAGCGAACTTTATCCCCCGTCAGGAATTCTTGAACTTCCTCCGCGCGCACGGCGAAGTGGGGTTGCGCGTGGCGCAGCAGTTGGGTGAGACCTATCACTCCGCAATCGCAGAAATGCGAACCATTGGACTCTCCCATTCGGTAGGCGAGAAGTTGGCCCGCTTCCTGCTGGACCTTTCCGCGGGCCATGACAACGGAAAGGGTGAGGTAAAAGTTACGCTCACCCTCACGCATGAAGAGATTGCCCAGATGATCGGAGCATCTCGAGAGACAGTGACAAGACTTTTTGGTGAATTCAAGAAAAAGCAACTCTTGCAGGTAAAAGGTTCAACGCTCATCATCAAGAACAAAGCGGGGCTCGAAAGCGTCTTGGGCTCTTAACTCTTCGTTAGCTCTTTCCTGAAATTATCTCCGTCCAAAGTAGACCATGTGATGTCCATCACATCAATCAGTGACGCACGTCACGGCAGGTCAACTGAATGATAGGCACACTGCAGACCATTTAAGAAGCTTGGCAAGTCAGTTGGGGAAACTTGGCCGCGGTTCTGCGGGCAAGACTTGGAGGGCAAGCGAATGAAGGGTCGCGTACTGAATACCAGCATTATTGCGGGTGTGACTGCGGTCGTGGTCGTGATGTGGGTGATGCTTGCGTCGGTACCTAAGGCTTCCGCAATCCCCGCGTTTTCGCGGAAGTACCAGACGTCCTGCACCACATGCCACAACAACTATCCTGAGCTCAACGACTTTGGTGAGGCGTTCAAGAAGAACGGCTTCAAATTTCCGAAAGACGACGATGTTTTCGTAAAAGAACCGCCCGTACTTTTGGGCTCAAAAGCTCAAAAGGAGGCGTTCCCAAGCGCAGTCTATCCGGGTGAGATCCCGGGTTACCTGCCTGTTGCCTTCCGGTATTCCGGCAATTTCAACTGGAATAAGAAACAGCCGGCCGGAGTCATCGCGCAAAACGGATTTACACCGAGGACCGACCTGTTTGTTCCGAACACCTTTACGATCATCAGCGCTGGAAGCTTCGGCCCGAACCTCTCGTTTTGGATCGACGACGACATCTCCACAGGCGGCTCGGGTGCCGACGGTGGGCTCGGCGACGGCTATTTGAAATACAATGACCTCGGCCATGCCTTTGGGCTGCCAAAGAATTCGATTAATGTCAGATTTGGGCAATTCGAGCTGGACCTTCCATTCACGCAGGCGCGTACCATTTATCCTTCTGACTACGATATTTACGACCAAGCCAGCGTTGCCGGAAGTCTTGGTACCACGAACAACCCGTTTATATTGGGGGCACCACAGCGCGGGATTGAAATTGGCGGTTATCCAAACAACGGCAACTTCGCTTGGTCCATCGCGGTTACTAACGGTTCTAATGACTCAACCGCGATGCGGAACTCAAAAGACGTTTACGTCCGTGTGTCCCAGAAGTTCAATCTAGAACGTGACCCCGAGAGCCGCAATGCCATTCAGGCCGCCGGACCTACAGGTCCTCGCGACCACACCTCGATTCGCCTGGGCGCCTTTTATTATTACGGAAAGAACCAAGTGAATCTCGACGGGCTGGCATTTCCCAGCCTGGGAGCGCTTGAAGAACCCTTCTACCGCGCTGGCGCCGACCTGCGGTTCAAATACCGCCACCTGGAGCTGTACGGCGTGGGCATCTATGGCCACGACCAAAACCACGTCGTGAACACTACTGGTACCGGTTTTCAAAGTACAACGCCGGTCACCTTTTCCGGAGGATTTGCTGGCGCGAACTATTGGATTTATCCCTGGATGATCACCTACATGCGGTACGATTTCGTGAATTCGCCGACGGACTTTCTCAATGGCGTTTCCCAGTACAACACGCGCAACCGATACAGTCCCGGCTTCCAAATTCTCCTTCGCGCCAATATCAAAATCATTGGCGAATACGAATATCATTGGGGACAGCCGTTCACAAATACCACAACCGGAACTACCGATATTTTCCGACCCCACACATTCCTGACGGGCATCGACTATGTGTTCTAGTCGAAAATGGAATTGAAAAAGACGGAATTAAAAGAAAATTCGATTACGAGAGGCAGATCATGAGTCTTATCAAAATCGCAGCAAAGGCAGCATTCGCAGTAGGTCTTGCTCTGACGTTGGCCAATGCAGGTCAAGCCAATGAAATCAAGGGCAAGGTCAGCGTACAGGGGATCAAATCCGCGGAAAACATTGCTGTGTATGTTGATACTATCCCGGATAAGAAATTTGATGCGCCGAAAGAGCACGTGGTGATCGACCAGAAAAAAATGACGTTCATTCCGCGCGTCGTTGCGGTCCAACAAGGAACGTCCGTCGATTTCTTGAACAGCGACCCAGTCGGTCACAACGTCTATTGGCCGTCGATTAGTGGAAACAAAAAGCTCTCTCACAATCTCGGCACTTGGCCAAAGGGTGAGAAGAAACCATTCCAATTCAATGATCTCGGTACAGTCTCTCTTCTTTGCAACGTGCACCCTGAAATGTCCGGCTATGTTGTCGTTGTTCCCACGCCTTATTTTGCGGTAACAGACAAGGACGGCAATTTCGAAATCAAGAATATCCCTGCGGGCAAGTACACGTTGAAGACTTGGAGCGAAGATGGTAAAGCAACATCGCAAGCTCTGGATGTCAGCGCGGCAACAGCGACGGTGGAATTGACGGTCAAAAAGTAAGCGAGAAAGGGACTCGGCGTACCTCGTGACCAGTCGAACCAAACTAGTCGACCTCGAGTGGCTCGAGTCGAACTTCCCCTGCATGCAAGCCTGCCCTGTCCACACGCAGGCTGGACGCTATGTCTCCCTCATTGCGCAGGGGAGGTACGAGGAAGCTTATAGCTACGCCCGGGTCCCTAATCCTTTCGCATCGATTTGTGGCCGCGTTTGTGGACATCCTTGCGAGCCTGCCTGCCGGCGCGGCCAATTGGACATGCCCATTTCCATTCGCGCGCTGAAGCGTTTCGTCACCGAGCGCCATGGGCCGGAATCGCGCAATCCCATTGACGTTTTTGCTGGAACTCCACGCCCCGTCCGGCCGGAAAAGATCGCCATCATTGGCTCCGGTCCGGCAGGTATGTCGGCGGCCCACGATTTGGCACTGCTCGGCTATCCCGTCACCATTTTCGAAGCGGCGCCCGTGCCCGGCGGAATGATGCATCTTGGTATTCCGGAATATCGTCTGCCGCGCGATGTCTTGCAGGCGCAGATCCGCGAAATCCTTGACCTGGGCCCTCAACTTCGTCTCAATGCGCGGCTAGGGAAAGACTTTTCGTTGGAGGATCTCCGCCGCCAGGGTTACAAAGCCATACTGCTGGCATTCGGCTTGCACCGCAGCCGCGACCTGAACCTTCCCGGGCATGAGCTGGACGGAGTCGTCAAGGGCATCGATTTTCTTCTGAACGTGAATCTTGGATATCGTTTTTCCATCGGCAAACAAGTGGTGGTCATCGGCGGCGGCAACGTCGCCATCGACGTCGCGCGGTCCGCCATGCGCGAACAGCAAAAACTCGCGCCCGGCGGGGAAAGCGCCGTTCTTCCCGATGAATTGACTCCCAGTGAGCACGACGTCGCCATGAAGGAGTTCATGGACGTTTCCCGGCAGGCGCTACGCATGGGCGCTCGCGAAGTGCACCTGGTGTGCCTCGAATCACGCGCCGAGATGCCCGCTTCCGAGGAAGAGATCGAGGAGGGACTGGTCGAAGGCATTAAAATGCATCCCTCTTTGGGCCCCAAGCAGTTTGTTGGCAGCAATGGCAAATTGACAGGGCTCGAAGTCATAAACTGCACTTCCGTGTTCGACGCGCAGCATCGCTTCAGCCCGACTTTCGCCGCTGGAACAGAAGCCATCATTCCCTGCGACACGGTGATTCTAGCCGTCGGGCAGGCTTCGGATACCTCTTTTCTCAAGCCCGGCGATGGCATCGAGACCACGCGGCAGGGAACCCTGAAGATTGACTCCGCAACGCTCATGACCACCGCGCCGGGAATCTTCGCTGCCGGAGATGTGGCCTTCGGCCCGCGCCTGATCATCAATGCGGTGGCTGACGGCAAAAAAGCGGCCGAAGAAATCGACAAGTTCATTCGTGGCTCCGAATGGAACCCCGAGGCACATTTCGTGCAGATCACCCTACTGGATCATCACGAAATGGCGGAGCAGTACGACGAGTATTCCCGGTTAGGTGTGCCGGTCATTCCGCTGGAGCGCCGCACCGGGGTCGCCGAAGTCGAGCTCGGATTCACCGAAGAGCAGGCGCGCCGCGAGGCTTCGCGCTGCCTGCAATGCTGGATCAATACGATTTTCGAAGGCAATGAAGCGGAAGGAACCGAGTGCATTCTGTGCGGCGGGTGCGTGGACGTTTGTCCGCAGAATTGCCTGCAACTGGTGCCGCTAAGCCAATTCGCATTTTCCGATGAAACGCGCCAGCAGCTCGCGGCAACATCTGATTCACGTGCGCTCGAGTTCCTCCATCTCTCGCCGGAGGGTCTGATTACCGAGGAAGGCTCGGTGATGGTCAAGGACGAAACCATTTGCATCCGGTGCGGGCTCTGCGCGGAGCGCTGTCCAGTGAAAACCATCACCATGGAAGCATTTGAAGTTTTCGATCGCGATCCGAATCTAGTCCAAATTGAGAAACTGGTTCTCCACGCATGAGCGACACAAAGCGTTCATCGGTTACGGAAGCACTACGCACGGGCCAAGGGGAGAATGAGATCACCCGGCGCGATTTCTTGAACGAAATCACTTTAGGTGCCCTCGGCATCGCCGGTCTAGGCTCCGTTGCCGTGACCTATCAATTTTTTTCGCCTAACGTCTTGTTCGAGCCCCCGACCACGTTTCGCGCCGGGAATCCGGATCTCTATCCCGTGCATTCGGTGACGTTTCTTCAGGACCAGCAGGTTTACATCGTGCGCATGCCGGAAGGCTTCTATGCGGTCTCCGCAGTCTGCACCCATCTTGGCTGTGTTACGCAATGGAAGCCGGACGCCGAAATGATTGCGTGCCCGTGCCACGGAAGCAAGTTCAAATCCGATGGCACCAAAATCGAAGGTCCCGCGCCACGGCCACTTCCTCATTTCGCTATCTCGCTGACTGCGGATGGCGAGCTGCTCGTGGACAAGCTGCAAAACATCAAGCCCACGCAAGTTCTGAAGGTCTAAGGGAAACGATGGCTACGACTCTTCATTCCGCGCTGCAACACCTTCGCGAGACGAAAGTTTGGAAGTCCATCTTTCGCCGCGGCCCCGCGAACACAAATCGCACGCGCAGCCTGGCCGTTTTCGGCAATCTTTTCCTTCACTGGCTGCCGGTCAAGGTTCGAGAAAAGTCTCTTCGCGTGCGGGCCTCGTACTACCTCGGCTCGATCTCATTCATCCTTTTCATCGTTCTTTTCATCACCGGCATTTTGCTGATGTTCTATTACCATCCGGCTGCGCCGCATGCCTACCGGGATATGAAGGACCTGCAGTTCGTCGTTTCCAACGGAGTCTTTCTTCGCAATCTTCACCGGCTGGCCGCGCATTTGATGGTCTTCGCCGTATTCTGGCACATGTTTCACGTGTTCTACCGCGGGGGTTACAAGCCGCCCCATGAGTTCAACTGGGTTGTCGGCGTCGTGCTCCTTCTTGTCACGCTGTTCCTCAGCTACACCGGATATCTCCTGCCCTGGGACCAGCTCGCCTTCTGGGCCGTGACCGTTGGCACTAACATCATTTCTGCGATGCCCATCGTTGGCGACAAGATCCGGTTCCTGCTGCTAGGTGGGAATATCGTCGGCGAGAACGCATTGCTGCGCTTTTACGTGTTTCATGTTGTGATTCTCCCGCTCGTCGCGTTCTTGCTCATCGGAATTCATTTCTGGCGTGTGCAGAAGGACGGTGGTGTTTCCGTAAAGCCCAAGGACGACGATGGAAAAGAATAAAATTGACACCGGCTTTAGCTCAGACGCGAAGAAAGACCCACGCCGCGTTGTTTTTGTCACGAAGAAAACCTCTGCCAAGGTAGTGGGCGATCCCGGGCCGCAGTTGATGACTTACCCCCATCTCTTGATCCGCGAAGCAATCGCATTTCAGGTGCTCGTGATTGCCATGGTGCTCGTGGCGCTTCTCTGGGACGCGCCGCTCGAGCAACTCGCGAATCCGCTGCTTACTCCGAATCCCGCCAAAGCCCCGTGGTATTTTCTCGGCCTCCAGGAACTGCTGCACTTTTTCCCACCATTCGTGGCGGGAATATTGATTCCGACATTGGTGGTTATCGCGCTCGTGGTCATTCCTTATTTCAACGTGAATATCGAAGGCGAGGCGATCTGGGCGCGGCGGCCGTCGCAAAATCTGAGGACCGTTCTCATCACTGTGATCATCCTCCTCGCGTTTCTTGCGGTATTCCATGCTTGGACGATTTTTGCTCCCACTGCGCTCGTTGCGGCTCTCATGCTTTTTTCTTACACAGTCAGGCTGGGCCAAGACGGCCGGCTGAATGCGCTCGCTACGAAGCCACTCTCCTGGTGGGTTATGACGTGGTTCATTGCTGTCGCTATCTGTTTGACCGTCGTGGGGACATTTTTCCGGGGCCCAGGCTGGTCGTGGGTGTGGCCGTGGAGAACTCATGCGGGCTGAAGAGATGGGCGAATTAACGAACCGCACGCGTCTGGTCTTTGCGGTTTCGAGTGTACTGTTCCTGGCCGTGCTCGCGATCTCGCCCTTCAAGGATTTTCGCCGTGAGTGGAAGCAATACAAGCGCTCCTACTTGCGATTTGCGCAGAGCCGTCCCGACACAAAGAAATTGTTGGCCGATTACCGTCGCGACATCGATCAGATCTGGCTGCCCGGACTGAACGTGGTCGACCGATGCACTACCTGCCACCAAGGAATCACGCAAGCCAGCCTTGCTGACAAAGCGGTACCCCAACCCTTTCGTGCACATCCGCCCATTCCGCACAACGCTCGCGAATGGGGCTGCACCATCTGTCATCGGGGCCAGGGTCCCGCCACGGAGGTCGCTGAGGCTCACGAGTCGACGCTTGCTTGGGAACAGCCGATATTGCCGATTCGCTTCATTCAAGCGTCGTGCGGCGCATGTCACCTCGCGGACCTACCCCAAACCCCGCAACTGACACGGGGCCGCCAGCTTCTAGCGGAACTGAATTGTCAGGGCTGCCACCGCCTGCCGGGAATCGAGCGTCCCGCCGTGCTCGGTCCCGATCTTACAAACATCGGTACGAAAGTCAGTCGCGAGTGGATTTACAAGTGGTTGAAGGAACCCCGCACGATCGTCGACAAAGACGGCAATGTGACGGTAAATGGTTACGAGACGGAAGAAGAGCCTCGCATGCCGAAGTTCCACCTGAGTGAGACGGAACTCCGAGGGCTTTCCGGTTATCTCAGCGTTCAAAAAACCGAACCTCCCGCGGCAAGCAGGATAGACGCCCGAGTGGTTGCCGCGTGGAGCAAGAATCCTGAACTAACCTCGCAGGGCGAACTACGATTCCGGCAGATGTTCTGCTCGACGTGCCACTCCCTGGCTGTCACTCGCGCCGGCGAGACGAAATTGATCGGAGGCGATATCGGTCCGGAGCTGACCAAAGTTGGCACCAAGGTTAACCCCGACTGGCTCATCTCCTGGCTTCGCGACCCGCAGGGCTATCTGCCACACACCCGGATGCCGCGCTACGGCTGGTCGGATGAAGATCTCTACAAGGTCACGCAGTACATCACCACCAAACTAATCGATTCCGACCTGCTCGCTGGAGTTCCACAGCTCGGACAACCCACCGAGCAGGAGATTCAACTTGGACATCGCCTCTTCCTGGAAAGAGGATGTGCGAGCTGTCACTCGATTGACGGCCAGAATCCGCAGAAAGATTTCGGACCGGACTTGAGCGCAATTGGCGGGAAGAACGCCTCCGAGCTCGACTTCGGCGTCGCGAAGATTCCGCGCAATCTGGTGGCGTACATCCAGGCGAAGTTGCAGGACCCTACCTCCGTGAATCCTGCGGCGCGCATGCCGCAGTACAACTGGAATCACTCGGATTTGGACGCTATCACAACTGCGCTTCTCAGCATGAAAGGTCCACCCGTGACGAGCGCCATGCAAAATTTGGTTGTGCCGCGGAAGGAAGTTACTTTCCATCCTACGGGTTCGTTTGGCGAGGTCTACGATCGCTACAAATGCTATACCTGCCACAAGTTCAACGGCTACGGCGGAGACCTCGCACCCGATCTCAGCTTCGAAGGCAGCCGCGCCCAGCGGCAGTGGCTCGTAGACTTCTTGAAGAATCCGCAGACGCTCCGCCCAACGCTCATCTTGCGCATGCCACAATTCAATATGAACGACAAGGACGCGGCCACTCTTGCCGACTACATGACCATGGTGTTGCAGCATCCCGCTGTGAATTCGGCGGATGTCGACGCCAAGCAGTTCACGCCCGCCAAAGTAGCGCTCGGCAAACAACTCTACGAAGTGAAATACCAGTGCCAGTCGTGCCACACCATCGGCGGCACGGGCGGATACGTTGGACCCAACCTGAGCAACGCAGGCGGCTGGTTGACGGCCGCATGGATTGAGGCTTGGCTGAGAAATCCGCAGGCGCTCGTTCAGGATACCATCGAGCCGCGCCGAAACTTCACCGCGGACGAAGTGGAAGCGTTGACGGCTTATCTGATGAAGTTACGCCAAAGCATCAAACCGCAAAAAGCAACGAGCGTCACCGGATCGCACGCTGCGCTGCAAGTGGTCGGACGATGAAACCGCGCATCTGGATCAGCGCTCTTGTGTTGATAAATCTCGCCGGAATTTCCGGGTGCCGCAAGCATGTCGAAGCCGCCAAAGCCGATCCGCTTCTTGCCGCGTACGATACCGAGGCCGACTGGACTGATGCCCAGCATGTCATCCCTCTAAACTATCAGCAGGCGCAGGGGAAACGCATTTTTTATCAGCAATGTGTCTGGTGCCACGCGGATGCAACGCCCGCGGGCCCCTCGAACCTCTCGAACCTCACGCCTGTTCCGCCCTTGCTGAACGATGGTGCAACCGTGAATGCGGAAAGCGACGAATTCATGCAGAACATCATCGCCCTGGGCGGGAGCGGCTTGGGCAAATCGGCGATGATGCCGCCCTACGGGAAAATGCTTTCGACGGAGGAGATCCGTTCTGTGATTGCTTTCACGCGCGCTATTGCCCAGCCGCCCTATCAGCAGTCGGCACGAGCTGGGTCTCAGTACTCCGCCAAATAGGAGGCAGACTTGTGCGAACTATAAAACGTATCCTGTATTTCCAATTCCGTAGCCGGGCATTTTTCCTGGCAGTTGGACTGGCAATGAGTTTTCGAATGCCACTCGCGTCCGCGCAGGTGAGTCCATCTGAAATTTTGAATCCTGATCTCAAGCGACTCGAAGAGTCTTACTTCCAGCAATTGAAGACTCTAAATCAATCGATTGCCAAAACCAAATTCCCCTTTCCTTTCTATCTAAGCCGTTTCGTTGGACTTGATCCCGCACAGCAGGTCGAGGCTGACTCGCGCGGCTTGGAATTCGTCCGCTTTCAAGATCGCGTGATTCTGAAAGTGACGGGCAATTACAACGCGGCCTATGACACCGTTCGCCTCACGCGGAACGAACGTGCGGCCAGTACGTTTCGCACTCTGGTCCTTCCGATCTTGGATCAAATGGCGGCTGCTCTGCCGCAAGATTTGGCTTGTGATGGAATCGGTTTTGAAATTTCTCATCACACGCGCACCAGAGAGCGCAGCTACGACTACGAAGGAAAGGAGATCTTAGTCGTGGTGCTCGATCGCGACGATGCCTGGGTGCTGTCCCGCGCCTCGACGGATCCCGAACGTCAAGAAATTGTGAATCGTTCGAAAGTTTATGTCAGCGGAACCGAATTTGGTCTTTCGCTCACCGAACGTGATCCCCTCAATGTTCAAGCCCTGCCGCGCTCGATCCCTGCGAAACCGGATACAACTTCCACGGCGCATTCTTCAACGGCTGTTGCTCGGTCTTTCTTACTCAAATCAAATCATTCAATGTCACCTGTGCCTCCGGTTGTCACGCCCGCGCTGGATGCCGCTTCCGCAATTGCCAATCCGGCCACGCCTTCACCCAAGGCAGTGGATCCGCCACCCGCGAGTCTTCCGCCTACGCAGGCTGACGCCGACCGCCTAGGCGAGAAATATCGGTCGCAGATGGCCGCTCTCGCCAAGGTGGGAGAGACAAAATTTCACTTTGTCGATTATGCCCCTCCCACGTTCGTAGTTTTCCGCGATCAGATTGCCCTCCAGATGACCTTGCGAAATTCCCTCCAATTCGGAGCTGTGAAGGGTTCCATCTACAAACGTGCCGCGCAGAGCTTCGACCTATTCCTGGCTCCCCAACTAAAAGACTTATTAGATAGGATTTCGCCGGACGCCGAATTCCAGCTTTTTGATTTTTCCGTCCTGAACAAACTTTCTCCCGGGGCGAAAGGCACTTCGGAAGCGATTGAATTCATTTGCCCGCGAACCGCTCTCAAACAATTCGTGAACGCTGAGATTACCAACCAGCAGCTCCTGGATCAGAGCGTCATCCTTGTCAACGGCGTGCGCATCGCCTTGAACCTCCAACTAGTGGAATAGACGGATTTAATTCTTCTCTGTCGAAGCTTCTTCTATTACTGCCCCAATTGGAATGTGGTCGTCACAACTGTCTCGACGGCAATCGACTGATTGTTCAGATACGTCGTTTTCATACTTCCATTTCTTCAACACATTCCTCGCGCGCCTAAACGCACCGGAGCGCCTGGCTTGCCATTGGGCAGTCGGCTTTGTCACCGTTTCAGACCCTTCTTGACTGCCCCAGGGTTTGCCAGCGCAGGTGCATTTCCTGTTGCCCTGCTTATCTGCCTCACGATCCTCTGCGCGACTGGAAACGCGCGCGCTGGCGCTCAGCAAAGTTCAGCCCCTCGGCCGACGCATGCTCCCAACCCTCGCGCTCGGCGAGTACGGATTTCTGGCGCCAGGAACGGCCGCAAGCGCTGACATGGGCACCCGCGGGAAGATCTACGCGTTTCGAATCGTTGAGTGAACTTTTTTGCTACGCCGCGCCCGTGTGCGTTCCTGAAGACTTGTTATCGAGTACTATACAGGTAGTTATACGATAGTTTAACATAGACGAAGTCCGTCTAGAAACTCCGGTCGCAGGCCATTCGGGGCGGTCGCCGTTACCCGCGTCGGGCACCACCCCTGGGAAGGACCCTGCGCGATATGAGACCGGCGTTCCTAGCTGCGCGGGAGATTGCGGGAAGAAAAGCGTGAGATGTATTTCGAGCCGGGCGGCCCGCGAAGCGCAGTGTGCAACAACTGTGCACCAACTCTCAAGCGAGCCAGAGAGGGAAAACCCCTAAGCGTTTTGTTTTCAGTGAAGATTTGGGGTGGGAGACGGGGATTGAACCCGCGACATTCGGTGCCACAGACCGACGCTCTACCAGCTGAGCTACTCCCACCGCACTTTTGTAGTTTACCATGACATCCAGCCGCTCAAAACAGCTGTCGAGTCAGGTCACTCACCGGTGTGGATTTTACTTGATCTGCCACTCTCTTTGCTAACTAGCAACCACGCGCGTTTCTCTTCCGCTGGTGCTTGCAACCGCTTGTTACACTCGCTGCAGGAATTGCGTCCCCGCGCATGAGCCCCCAATGACTTCGCATGAGACCGATCGTCGCCATCTCGAGCGGCAAATCCTCTACGCGCGCCCCATCATTATCTTGCTTTCCATTCTTGCAATTCTGGAGTGGCCTTCGTCGCCGGGCAGCCATCGCTGCCGTGTTTTTCTCTTCGCGTATCTTTTCTACAGTCTGGGATTGATCGTAATTGATTTTGTCCTCAATGGACGGCGCGAGTGGTCTGCGCCGCTCGCGATCGACTTCCTTCTTATCCTGATTCTCATTTATCTGAGCCCCTTCGCCGTGCCGGTCTGGTTTCCATTTCTTTTCGCGTCATATGCGGCTGGGAGCCGCTGGGGACTGCGTACCGCAATGCCCATAGCCGCAGTGCTGGCGTTGGTGATCACCCTACTCAACGTCTTGCAGCGCGAAGCGCACGGTTTCCATCTCATCACGTGGATCGCGATTGTCGCGGCGATGTTCGCTTCCGGCGCAGGCCTGGCGTTTTTAGGCGACCGCAGCAGCCGATTCGCTTCGCAAAGCCACTTTCTTTCTTCCATCACCGCCACGATGCAAGTCGAACAAGGCCTCGCGGAGTCGCTGCGCCTCTTTCTGGAAGAACTCGCGCAGTCGTTCGAAACCGAGCAGGCGTTTCTCCTTTTTCGCGACATGGATTTGGAACGTATCTTCCTTTGGCGGTTAAAGAGCGGCGAAAGTGAACGCTTGTCGCCAGACAGCTTCCCGCTGGCCCGCGCGGACGGTTTTCTACTCGACGATATGGACGCCACGGTTTGCTGGAATTCGTTACAAGGCGCCGGTTCTGGCTTCGGCTGGGATCGCCGCAATAATCGCGCCATCGGTAACCTCCCGCGTCTTCCCGGCACCACGCAGCAGGAATTTGGCGTCCGGTCCTTCATGACGGTGGCATTCGACCAGAATGACAAGCCCGCGGGCCGCTTGTTCTTGGTGAACGGCAAGCGTCCCAACGGTCCTTTTCACAAGGAGGATCTCGCGTGGCTGGAACGTGTGGCACTGCACGTCGCTCCGTCTCTGGAAAATGTTTTCCTGCTCCGCCATTTGCGCGCCCGCGCCATTGAAGCGGAACGCTCCCGTATCTCGCGCGACCTTCACGATGGCATTCTGCAGACGCTGCTCAGCATTGAAATCCAACTGGACGTTCTTCGCCGCCGCGTGGCGTCATCCCCTGACCATGCCGAATCGGCACTAGCCGGCCTCCAGCAAACCGTGAGAAACGAATCCGCCGAGCTTCGTCACTTCGTCACCGACCTGCGTCCGGTTCGAGTTCAATCCGCCGATCTGGTAGACCTGATGCGTGGTTTTGCCGAGCGCTACCGCAACGAATCCAACTTAGCCCTCGATTTATTGCTGGATTCGGCCGATTTGCGCGCTCCGGACCGCGTCTGCCGCGAGGTTTTCCAGATTTACCGTGAAGCACTCAACAACATAAAAAAGCATGCTAAGGCTACTCATGTCGTGGTAAAACTTTCACAGGACGACAGCAGACTGCTTCTAGTCGTAGATGATAACGGCGAGGGTTTCAGCTTCGCCGGAAAGTTTACTGGGGATGAACTGGACCGTCTCAGGCTGGGTCCGATTTCCATCAAGGAGCGCACGCGTACCGTCAACGGGGATTTGACTGTGGAGTCGAATCCGGGACATGGGGCGCGTCTGACGATTGAGATTCCGCTGGGCTGACGGGTTTCGGGCTTTCAGGGTTTGTCTTACAAACCCTGAGTTGAAAAGGTTTGAGGGTTTGCTTTGTAAACTCTGAGTTAAAAAGGTTTTCAGGGTTGTTTTTGCAGGCCCTGACATAATTATGGCGAAGACAAAACAACAGATTCGGGTTCTGATGGCGGACGATCACGCAATTTTCCGCGACGGCTTGCGCAAACTTCTCGATGGCGACGAAGAAATGGTCATCGTCGGCGAAGCGCAGAATGGCGCCGAATGCATCAAGCTGCTTGCCAAACTAAAACCAGACATTCTTCTGCTCGATCTGCGTATGCCGGACAAAGACGGCCTAGCCGTTCTTGAAGAAGTGAATTTTGATCAGTTGCCAACGCGCGTTATTGTGCTCACCGCCGCCGAAGACGATCGCGACGTGGTTCGCGCCATGCGCCTCGGCGCCCGCGGAGTTGTCCTAAAACAATCCGCCACCGATCTTCTCGTCAAGAGCATTCAACGCGTGTACGCCGGCGAAATCTGGCTCGACAATCGTATGACTGCTGAAGTAATGAAGGCCTTCTCGAAGTCCTCAGAATCCGGGCCGCGCCGCGAAAAGCCGCTGCTCTCCGACCGAGAAAAAGAAATCGTTCAATTGGTCGCGCAGGGTTTCCGCAACAAGGAAATCGGCGAAAAACTTTTCATCTCTGAGCAAACCGTAAAAAATCACCTGCACAACATTTTCGACAAACTCGGCGTATCCGACCGCCTCGAGCTGGCCCTCTACGCCATCCACCACCGCCTAATCGACCACACCTAGCCAGCTTTTTGCTTCGTAGTTGCTTTTTGTAGCGGCCACCTTTCAGGCGGCCATCTTGACGTCGCCTGTAATCTTCGTAGTGGCCGGCCCTTTAGGCCGGTTCTTTTCCCGCTGTCTACTCAGCAGGCTTCGGCCACGGCGGCTGAACCAGAACCGGGATGGCAGCCACCGCCGCAGCGTCAGGTGCCTTGAAGGCAAGCTGTTCCTCCAGAAAAGCGATACGATCGCGTGTAGCTTCGGCGTTCAGTGCGTGCGGCGCTTCATAAACCTTGAGCCTCTTGGGCTCACTGACGATCTGGAACTGGCGCTTCGCCGTTTCCGGCTTCAAAAACGGCTCGTCTGTCGCGTACTGCACAAACATAGCGGCAGGCGCGGCATGGGATACATATTTCCCCGCGTCCATCCACGCAAATTTAATCATAAACGCGTCGAGTTTCTCCGGCCCGACTTTCTGCCGGTATTCCTGAAACTCTTTCGTTGTTTTATCAACCTCAATCGAAAGATCGCCCGCCATGATCACAAACGCTTTGAAACGCTTGTCGATTCCGCTCAGGAAGCCACCGGCAGTCGCGTCACAGCTATGTCCGACGTAAGCGATACGTTTGGGATCGACATCTTTGCGCGCGACAAGAAGATCAGCGCCGCGTCGCAGGTTAACGTCCTGTTGTACCTCAACCGCGATCTGCTGTTCACTCATTGGCGCTTTCTCTTCCACGAAGCCCGGATGCACGGTCACATGGTCGGGCAACAACGAGAGAACTCCGGAATGTGCCAGAACGATCGCTTCATCGAAAAACTCATTGCGGTTCTTCTTCTCTGATCCGGGCATGCACCAGTGCCCATAGATCACCGCTGGAAACGGCCCTTTTCCACTGGGCACCACGAGATAGGAAGTAACCACGCCGCCGTTAGGCCCAACTGCCGCGCTTCGATCGCCGACGGGACTTGCGTAGGTAACGTCGTAAATTGTTATCCCATCACGCTCTTGGACTTCTGCCTGCTTAATATTTAGAGGCGCGCTTTGGTCATAATCCCAATGGCGCAGCAGTTGGTTGTAGTCCTGCTGGGCCAAGGCGAGAGACAGCAGCGATAGCGCTAGACAGATCGAAGTCTTCATGCTCAGCTCCTGGCACAACCAGCCCAATATACAACCACAGGCGGCCTGATCAGGAAAAAGAAGAACCAATTCGTTTTAATTTTTGTGAACTGCGATCGGTGCTGAACGACGCTGCTCGAAAAGATTCAATCGCTCGCGGGCTTCTGTCAGCCCAGCATTTCCTGCTAACGCCTTTCGATACTCGGCCTCCGCCTCCGCTGATTTTCCAGCCGCTTCCAACGACTTTCCCGCCATCAAAAACAGTTGCGGAGCTGGCCTCAGTTCGGTAGCGGCCATAAAATCCACGCTGGCCTCGTCATATCGGCCCAAATTGTAAAACGCCTGTCCGCGTCCCGCGCGTCCGGCAAGCGAGTCCGCCTGCATTTCCAGCAATCGCGAAAACGCCTGCACCACCTGTTCGTTTTCGCCCAGGTCCATGTACGCCACCGCGAGGCTGTTCAGTGCCCGTGTTTTCTCCTCTGCTGTCGCGGCAGTTCGTACAGCCTCTTGCAGTTCGGGTACCGCACCCGAATTGTTTCCACCCTGCGCCAATGCATATCCAATGTTGAAGCGCGGAATGAACATATCTGGCGCCAGCGACTCGGCAATTTTGAAATGCTCTATCGCTTCGGCGGCATGGCCGGTGTCCAGCAACGCTGCCCCAAGATTCGTTTCAATTCGCGTGTTTGCGAAGGGGATAACTTCGCGTGCGTGCGTGCACAGCGTCACGCTGTCATGCCAGTAGCCGGTATTGATCACCGTGACTGCGGTCAGAGCAACCGCTACCAGCGCCGCTACAGTGGCTTGCGCAGCCTCTGGGACGTGCCATCGTTCCGCTGCTTCGCTCAGCTCCCAAACGATCATCACAAACAGACCAATCAATGGAATGTAAGCGTAGCGATCCGCCATCGCTTGCAGGCCTACCTGCACAATTCCAATTACCGGAAGCAATGTCACCACGAAAAGCTTCCATCCGAAGACCAGGTGTCGGCGCTCGCGATATCGCCAAACCAATGCGCTGATCGCCAGCAGTAATATTGCGGCGGCCAAAATTTCCCACGCTGCCAGCCGGTTTCCGGGATGCGGGTAATAATACGAAAGGCCGCTCGGCCAAAACATTTTGCCGATATATTTTGCGTAGGAAACGATTGCGTTTCCCAGGCGTTCTTTCAACGTCACGGCGGCAGTGCTGGTCATCGCCTGGCCGCGGTGCTGTGCCACAACGGTGATCCACGAACTCGCAACGCTCATCGCGAACAGTGGGATCTTGCCGACCAGCAGTTTGCCTAGCCGTCTCCAGAACAGACGTGTGTCGCTCGCCGAAAAGGGAACTGGCAAACGTTCCAGTGGCCAATAATCCAGAATCAGCAGTACCAGGGGCAGCGTTACCGCCATCGGCTTTGACAGCAATGCCAGCGCGAAGAAAAATACCATCGCCAAATAACGGAGCCTCTTCTGCGCGCGAGCCGGCTCTGGCGTCCGCGCGTACCATCCATAGCACGCCACCGCCAGCAGCGAAAACAACATGCTCAACAAACTTTTGCGCTCGGAAACCCATGCAACTGTCTCCACATTCAAAGGATGCAGCACGAAAAGCGCCGCCACACAAAAACTTCGCCACCGAAAACCAGTCGCCCTGTTAAGCAACAGAAATAACAGCACCGCATTGATCGCATGCAGCACTACGCTCACTACGTGATGCCCGGTCGCGTGCAATGCAAAAAACTGGCAATCCGCCATGTGCGAAATCCAGGTTAACGGGTGCCAGTTAGCCGCCTCAATGCTTCGAAACGCCCACCCGATATTTCTCCAGCTAAGACCCGCTTGCACATGTTGGTTCTGCGTAACGTAATCCCGGTCGTCAAAGTCAACGAATCCGTTGCGCATCGCCGGGCAATACACTGCCAGCGTCGCCAGCCCGAGCAGCACCGCCAGCGCCCAGACCGGCACACGCCAGTGGACACTCTCTACACGAACAGCAAACCCGTCTAGCCGCTTCATTTGAACGTCTTTGTGTATCAGCGGGTTTATCCCGCTGCTCTCTCTATCTCATCATAATCCACGCATCTCCACCCAAGCCGCGTCCCCTTGCAAAGTGTTCCTCGTCAGCACGCGCAATCATTCCCGGCCAACAGTGCCTGTGGAGACTTGGCGCGCGAAATTCATCCCGTAGCCCGTTTGTTCCACTTTTCCTCAGTGTTCTAGTACCTTCGTACCGTCCGCTACCGAACATATTTTGTATCTCTTGGCCTATTGTTCCGTGTACCTGCTACAGCTACACTCATGCTTCATTCGAGGAGGTTCTGCCTTGTCAGGCTCAGAACGCCGTACCACCCAACGCTTTACCATGCGGCTCCCGCTTACGGTCCGTTGGACCACCGGAGCAGCCGTTGGGGAAACCAGCACGGAATCCCGCGACGTCAGCTCGCGCGGGGTTTACTTCTACCTCGGAAAAGATGTGAAAGAAGGTTCGCCCGTTGAAATCCTTCTAACGCTTCCCAACGAGATCACTCTCGCAGGTCCGGTCCGCGTTCGCTGCCTTGGCCGCGTTCAGCGCACGGAATCCCGCGACGAAACGTCCGTCGGAGTGGTAGCCGCCATTGAACGCTACGAATTTTTGCGCGGCGACGAAGAAAAGTAGTCGGTTTCTCTAACGGGTTTCAGGGTTTCAGGGCTTGTTTTACAAGCCCTGAGATGGCGAAGTTGTACTTGCAAACCCTGCGAAAAAAAGGTTTCAGGGTTTTGTTACTTACAAACCCTGAACAGCACAGAGTTTGGCGGTTTTGCATCACCGCCACAGTTTTCTTGCTCGCTCACTGCGGAGGCGGGCAGGATAAAGCCGGGGCTGCCTTGGCCCCTCAGCGAAGCGCCCCGGCATTTTTTCTTTTCTTTCGAGCTTCCCTCGAATTCATTTGGAGTGCTGCTCAAGGCTGCCGGTTTTCCCAACCAAGCCGCATTTTCATCTCATCGTCCTCGCCCCACGTGACGATGTTACATTTGCGCCTCCTGACCTTCAGGTCAGGAGACATTTCCCCAGCAGTCGGCGATTATGAGCCCTGCTTCGAGAATCGCGCCGGTCTGCCAAACTGGCCTCACAAAAGACGGGGGAAAGCTTATGCCGGAAGTACCGGCGCAAGAATTATTGTCGCTCAGCAAAAACTCAACCGGAAACCAAACCGAACGAATGGCCACTCCGGAAGAGTTGTACGCGCTCAAACGCATTGCGGAAGTCGAGAGCGCTCTCGCGGAGCTCGCCAAAGCGGAGAATTTGTCTCGAGAAGCAAGCACCGTAATAACGGAAAGTCCCGAACACGTTGCGTTACCTGAGCCGGAAGATTCGGTAATCGCAATTGCGGTAGACGCCACTGCCGCCGCGATCCCCGCAAGCCCGGATACCGAAAGTCCATCCCTAAACAAATCGGCCGGCAAACTGGATCTGCTCACCGCGGAACTTGCGAAGGCAACAGTCGAACCTGAAGAAGCCAAGCTTGCATCCGAAGCGATTGAGAATCCAGATGCCGCGGCAATCCCTGCCGGAGAGAACTCTGGAGGCATGGCTGGCAGTTGGATGCTTGAATTCGCTGCGATTCTCGATCAGCATCGCATCTGGGTGGAATCGGGCGGGGAAGCCGGCACCAAGGCAGATTTGTGCGGAGCGAATCTCGAGAACGCCGATCTCACCGGCGTAAATCTACAAGGCGCATTCTTGCAACGGGCCAATCTGCGCGGCGCCGATCTCTCCATGGCCAATCTGCGCCACGCCTCGCTGGTTCAGGCTGATCTGTGCAACGCAAATTTATTGGGCGCGGAATTGCGCGGCGCAAATCTAATGGGCGCAACCTTATATGGAGTGGAAGGCTTGTGGCTCGGCCGTCTGGGCGGCGCGAATCTGTACGACGCCATGCTGCCGGAAACAATTTCTTCCATTGACGGTTCGAAAGCCGTCTGGGAAGCCACGCGTAGCGCGCGCTGGTTTTATTTTCTGATGCTTACAATCTGCTCGCTGTTCGTCTTGTGCGTTGCCACCACCAGCGACCCGCGCCTGATTCTGGACGGCCAGACAATTCCTATAACTCGTCTCGGCAATATTTTGCCCATCAACTCCTTCTACTTAATCGCGCCGATATTTCTCGTTGTCCTCTTCGTTCGATTCCAATTTCTCCTTCTGCGCGTTTGGAGTAGCATGGCCGCGTTGCCCGCGGTATTCCCCGATGGCCAAACGGTCGAGCAGGGCGGTCCATGGTATTTAATGGGGCTTGTGCGCCGCCATTTCCGCTGGCTGCGCGAAACCAAAACGCCGGTGTCCTGGCTCGAAAACGCCATCGCAACTTTGCTTGCCTACTGGGCGGTGCCGGCGACGATTGCAGCCCTCTGGATGCGCTATCTCGTGCGCCAGGACATGCGCGGCACCTCGTTGCATATTCTATTTTTCGTGTTGAGCGTTAGCGTAGCCACCGGGCTGCCTTCCGTCGTCAGCCGCGTTATTCGCAGTGGGGAAGTTCGCCGTACCACTCCGCGCAGCGTGGCACGCATGGCATTCTTGACCCTGCGTGCACCAATTGCCTTCGGCTTGGTCTTGTTTCTGCTTTCCTGCGGTGTAATTCTCGGCATTCCTGCTGATTCCGACGCTTCACGGAAATATTTCAGCGCCAGCCCCAGGCGCTGGGCGGCGGAAGCGTTCCGTTTCGTCGGCTACCGGCCGTACGCGGACTTGATCGAAGCCACGCTCGTCCCTCCGCGCTCGCGCAACGTCAGCGCGTCGTCAGCAAACGCGCCAGCGCCAAACTCATCCTCTACAAACGCAAATGACGCCCCAGGCGAAGGAGTCGGCGCGAAGCTCAACGAAAACAGTCTGCGCTACGCGAGAGGTTATCGTGCCGTCCTGCCCGGTGCGCGTTTGTGGCGCGCCGATCTGGTTGGCGCCTACTTGACCGAAGCCGACTTGCGTAATGCCAACATGCGTGAAGCGCATTTACGCGATGCCGTGCTGGACCACGCGCGCGCGGACCATGCCTTGCTCATCTCCGCCGACGGCAGCAGCGCCAATCTCACTGGCGCCGATTTACGTGGAAGCGACATGACATACGCCGTCTTTGACAACGCCAGTTTTGCCGGTGCCAAGCTCGGTGGCGCATCACTCTATGGCGCTAATTTGAAGCACACCAACTGGCTGCGCGCCGACTTAACTCGCAGTGACATGCGCGACACCCTTATGCAGGAAGCCGGACTCTCCCTCGCGAATCTCGAGCTAACCGATTTCTCAGGCGCAAAACTCGCGGGCGCGCAATTCGGCGGCGCCCAATGCAAAGGCACCATCCTCCTCGGCGCGGACTTACGCAACACAGACCTGCGCGGCGCGGCCTTCCCCGGCGCAGTCTTGCGCGATGCGCCGATCGACGGCTCTCAACTGGACGGCGCGGATTTCCGCGGCGCTCTCGGCCTGACCGCCGCGCAGGTTTGCTCGGCCCACGGCTGGAACACCGCCCAATTCGATCCCGACGTCCTGCAATCCGTGCAGACTCTCTGCGGCGCCGCCGCAGTTCACTAATTAACTGTAGTATTGAGGCACAAATCTCGGTTGTCAGATCGATCGAGGAGCCCGCGGGCGGAATGGCCTTGTTCGGGACGAACAGGGAATCATCCGCTGGCGCTACGGAATTCGCGGAAGCGTCCGCCGCACAAACCCTATAAAGCGAAGATTTGAAGCACGGACACATGTACCGTCCGAGTCGTCAATCCGTTCAACCTTAACAACAGCGACCCATCAAACCGAAATAAAAGTCCGGGTCCCATTAGCTGACAACGACTTTCAGCTGTCATAACCCCAAGGCTATTGCTCTTCCCCAAACAGCTTAATATCCGCCGGCCCTTCATTGAGCGCCGTTGCTTCGCGCCCCTGCACCAGCTCCCGTATTTGCTCCACGATATCCGGATTCGCCAGCGTTGTAATGTCCCCGGTGTGCATGCGATTGGAAATCGCGGCCAGCACCCGCCGCATGATTTTTCCTGAACGCGTCTTAGGCATGTCCGGCACCACATGAATTCGTTTCGGCCGCGCGATTTTGCCAATCATCGTTTCGATTGTCTGCGTTACCTTGTCAATGATCTGTTTGTTCGTCTTGATGCCCGGTTTAATCGAAATATAGACCTCAGGCACGCGTCCTTTAATCTCGTCAACCACCGGAACGACTGCCGCTTCTGCGATCTCCGGCACCGTCAAGCATGCCGACTCAATTTCCTTTGTGCCGAGCCGGTGCCCCGCCACATTGATCACGTCATCCACGCGCCCCAAAATCCGGTAATATCCGTCGGCTGAAATCATCGCCCCATCGCCCGCAAAATAGGGCCAATCGCGCCAGTCCGTGCTCTGCGGATTCTTGCAATACTTTGCGTAGTACTGTTTCGTGAACCGTTCCGGATCGCCCCAGATGGTCTGCATAATTCCCGGCCACGGATTGCGAATACAAATATTCCCCGCGGCATTTTGCCCCGGCTTCACTTCTTTTCCGTTCTCATCCCAGATCACTGGATAAATTCCGAGGACCGCGGGCCCTGCGCTTCCAGGTTTCATCGGATCAAGCGCCGGTTTGGTGCTGCACAAAAATCCGCCCGTTTCCGTCTGCCACCAGGTGTCCACAATCGCCGCATTACTTTTTCCCACTACGTCGTAATACCAGCGCCACACTTCCGGCTCGATCGGTTCGCCGACCGTCGTCATGTGCTTGAATTTGTAGTTATACTTGGCCGGTTCCTCAGGCCCGGCCTTGCGCAGCATGCGAATCGCTGTCGGTGAAGTATGAAAAATGTTGACGTCCAACCTTTCCGCAATCCGCCACGGCCGCCCCGCATCCGGGAATTGCGGCACGCCCTCATAAAGAACGCTGGTCGCAGCCAGCGCCAGTGGCCCATACACAATGTAGGAATGTCCCGTGATCCAGCCAATGTCCGCCATGCACCAGTAAACATCGCCTGGATGAATGTCCTGATAATATTTTGAAGTTCCAGCAGCGTAAGCCAAATAACCGCCCGTTCGATGCTGGCAACCTTTCGGTTTTCCCGTGGTTCCGCTGGTGTACATCAAAAACAGCGGCGCTTCCGCATCCTGCGAAACCGGCTCGATAATTTTTCCGGCGTAGTCTTTCAGAACTTCGTCGACAAAATAATCGCGTCCCATCACCATCGGCGCTTCCGAAGAAGTTTTCCCCGCGTAGCGTCGCCACACCAGCACCTTATCGATCTCCTGCCCTTCTTTTTTTGCTGTTTCGATGGCAACGTCAGCATTGCCCTTGTGGTCGATCCATTTTCCGTTGCGCCAATAACCATCGGCATATATCAAAACCCGGCTGCCGGAATCTGCCGCGCGCAGTCCGCAAGCCTCGCCGCTGAACCCCCCGAACACCACCGAATGCACCACGCCAAGCCGCGCGCAGGCCAGCATGGTAATCGGCAGTTCCGGAATCATCGGCATGTGAATCGTCACGCGATCGCCAGCCTGCAATCCCGCAAATTCGCGCAGCATTGCCGCGGTTTCATTCACACGTACATACAGCTCACGATAAGTGAGAACTTGCGGCGTTTCGCGTTCCGGCTCCCCCACAAAAATGAACGCCGCTTTATTTTTGTGCTTGGCCAGATGCCGGTCCACGCAGTTGTAGCAGACATTCAGCTTCCCGCCGACAAACCACTTCCAAAACGGTGGATGCTCCGCATCAAGCGTCGTATGCCAGTAACTGTCCCAATCCAGCAGCTCCGCGTAGTGCCGAAAGCACTCCGGAAATTTTTCCTCGCGGAACGATTCGATAAACGCAGAGTCCACCAGGTTTGCTTGCGCAATGAAGCTCGCCGGCGGACGCAGCGAATCCTCTTCCTTCCAGTGCACCGCAATCTGGGCTTCATTCGTTTTCTGCTCAACCACGATTGTTTTCTGGTTGGCAGCGATCGGGGTCGGGGCCGTGCGCACTACTTGCGGTTTTGCATTAGACTTCTTCGCTACATTCGACTTCTTCATTTTGTTCGGACGAGATTTAGCCACGACGGACGTTTTCCTTTCCAGCATTCACTGTGGCGGCAGCGCGGGCAGCAGCCTGTTTCGTAGTGGCCGACCCTTAGGTCGGTTTCTTTGGCGCTTTAGGGCGTTTCGGCATTCAGTGCGAAGCCAGCCCTGCTATCGCAGGCCCACAAAATAATGCTACTGCGCAGTGAATCGAGTCAATCGCTAGTGGCAGGTCGAACTTTCTGGCTGCCTACCTCGTCCCAAATCTTCGTGCCATGCGTTTCTTTCAACAACAAACTCCCCACCACAAATGTCAAACCCGCCACAATCATCGGATAATACAGCCCGGCATAAATGTTCCCGGTCGCCGCACAGCTCCATAAACCAATCAGCGGCAACAAGCCGCCAAACACGCCATTCCCAATGTGGTAGGGCAGCGACAGCGACGTGTACCGAATTTTCGCAGGGAATGCTTCCACCAGGTACGCCGCGATCGGCCCATAAATCATGCAAACGTAAATCACCTGGATAAAAACCAGGAAAACCAGCATGGGCACGTTCGGCGTGGATGCTTCCTTTGCCGGGATTAAAGCTTCCGTCTTCGGGTCTTTGGTCATGGCGGTAAGCTTTGTCGCGCCCGTCGCCTTGTCTTTTGTCGATGTCAGGCTATCGATATTGTTTCCAGCCGCGTCGTGCATGGCATGGTAGATCGGGACGTATGTCAGCACGGCTATCAGGCAAGCCGCCATCATCAGCCATTTTCGTCCGATCTTGTCAGATAGCGCTCCGAATACCGTAAAGAATGGCATCGCGCAGAGCAGCGCAATCGCCACGATAATATTTGCCTGCTTGACATTGATCTTCAGGATTGTCTGCAGATAAAACAGCGCGTAGAACTGACCTGTGTACCAAACGACTCCCTGTCCTGCCGTCGCGCCAAATAACGAAATCAGCACGCGCTTCAGGTTGTCCCATTTCGTGAACGCCTCTTTCAGAGGTTGCGTCGAAGCCATTCCCGAACTCTTGATCTGCGCAAAGATCGGCGACTCTTTCATCTTCAACCGCACATACAGCGAGATGGAGACAAGCAGAATCGACGCCAAAAACGGAACACGCCAGCCCCAATTGCTGAAACTCTCTTTGCTCATGCTGTACTGTGTCAGTAAAATCACGATCAGCGAAACGAACAAACCCAGCGTTGCGGTGATCTGGATGAAGCTGGTGTAATATCCACGCTTTTTATCCGGCACGTGCTCCGCAACGTACACTGCCGCTCCGCCGTACTCCCCGCCCAGAGCAAGCCCTTGCAGCACGCGAATCACAATCAATGTAACCGACGAGAACCATCCGGCAGTTTGATAAGTGGGCAGCAGTCCAATCAGCGCCGTCGCGCCTCCCATGATTGAGAGTGTTACGAGAAACGCATATTTTCGTCCCACCAGATCGCCGATGCGCCCAAAAAATAAGGCTCCGAAAGGCCGGACCAGGAACCCGACAGCAAAAGTGGCTAGATACGCGATGTATGCAAACGTATCGTTGCCTGCGGGGTAGAACTTCAGAGAGAGGATTGCCGCAAGACTTCCGAAAATATAAAAGTCGTACCACTCGATCATCGTCCCAACGGAGGACGCCAAAATCACGCGCCACAGCCCCTGCTCGTTCGTACCGTCCATTGCAATTTCCGCCGTGCGGGTTGCCATGCTGCTTCCTCCTGATCGGGTTTCTGGGTTTCAGGGACCGAACTTACATCCCCTGAGACAAAAACGCATGTACTTACAAACCTCGGCCTAAATAAGGTGCCGCGCTCCAGGCAATCAACGCCTCGCCGGCACTCTAAAGCGAACGAAGAAATGTCCTACCGTGATCCGCGCCAGCTGCTTCCTGAGTATTCGACCTGCCGCTCATCCCAAATGCGTGAAGCCCTCATAAAAAAGCTCTCTGGTGGCCGTGTTCATATCGTGTAAGAGCTACGATGTCAAGAACATCGAACGAGCTGAATACGCTTCAGCCTGGACAGTTCCGGTCTTTCGTATCAGAGTTGACTTCGGGCACCGAGAGGCTGGGAACAACCGACTCAGTTTCACCCTGTCTATGGAATCCTGTATATCCACAACCCAATTTGTCCTTTTCGATGCAGAATCTTGTAACTAATTTGTCCTAGTTTTGTCTAAATTACTAATAAATATAGCCTTATTCTTTTATGAAAGATGGCTAAGCGATTGCAAACTCCAGATACCAGCGAAAAGTACCAGGGTCAGGCTCACGGGGACATCTTGCACTTGGTTTCCTGATTCACCGAGGAAATCTACAGCAGGTGAATTCTGTCAGTCGGTACTTTTCATTCGGCAACGGCAGCTATACGAATGAATGTTGCGAGGTAGAACCTTTGGCGCACGCGCATGCGCTTCTTCCTGCGCGCTGCCAGGGGTGCGTCCTCGTTTCCTCGCCCGCGTAAGTCACTCTTTACCATGAAAGGCATAAAGAATGAAAAGAATCACCGTATTTGCATTAATTGCGCTTTTCGCTTTTCTGGCCGGCAGTTCCCTTACATTCGGACAAGCCACTGCCAGCGGCACCATTGAAGGTACAGTTCTTGATAAGTCGCAATCCACAATTAGCGGCGCGGAAGTGGTCATTATGAGCAAAGCAACCGGCGCGACGCGCTCCGCGACGACGAACGACGTTGGAACTTTTCGATTTGATTTGCTCTCGGCTGGGTTTTACACCGTTAAGGTATCCAAGACTGGATTCGGTACAGTTGTACAAACCATTGAACTCTTGGTTGGCCAGACAGCGCTTGCTAACGTCACATTGAATCCCGGTTCGGTCTCGGAAGTGGTTGAAGTCTCCGGAGAAGCGCCGTTGCTCGATACTACCAAGACCAGCGTCAGCCAGGACATCACTCCCAAAGAAGTGCAGGAGTTGCCAATGGTCGGCCGGGACGTCGCCAACTTGGCTTACCTGGCACCTGGTGTAAAGGCCACGGACTCCTACGATCCCACGAAGAACCGCTACGCCATTCTGTCCGTCAACGGCGAAAATGGCCGCAACGTCAATGTCACGGTGAACGGCGTGGATAACAAGGACAACACTGTCGGCGGTCCCGTGATGCAGCTACCGCTCGAGGCCGTCGAGGAATTCCAAATCAGCACTCAGCGCTTCTCGGCGGAAAATGGCCGCTCAGAGGGCGCCGCGATCAACATGATCACCAAACAGGGCACCAACAACTACCATGGCTCCCTGTTCGGCTATTTTCGCGCCGCGGCTTTGGATACTGACGAGAAGCAGGCAGATAGCAAAGGCGGTCAGGTTTCCGCTCATCCGGACTATAGCCGTCAGCAGTTCGGCGGCTCCATCGGCGGACCCTTCATCAAGGATAAACTCTTTGGATTCTTCGCGATTGAACGCGAACGCGAAACGCAAGGCCTGCAAGAATCGGTAGACTCCTATAACCAGCTCGTGCTTGCACAGGGTGCCGGTCTTGCCGCGCAGCCCGCTCTTTCCATTCCTCGTCCGTTTTACGAGTGGCGCTACAACGGCCGCATGGACTGGACCATCAACAACCGAAACAGCGCCTATATCAGCTATACCTCGCAGGCCAACAACAGCTTAAATGATCAATCCGATGGCACCGGTGACCTGACCAACGGAAACTTCACTGTGAATCATCTCCAACTAGCGAACTTCACCGTGAATAGCATTCTTCCTCACGATGCCGTAAACCAATTCACATTCGGTTTCCAGTATTGGAACAACCTGATCGACAGCAGCATCAGCGCTCCTTTAGTGGTTTTTCCGGGTTCCCAATTTGGAACCAATACGAACGTGCCGCAGCAGTCCTTCCAGCGGAAGTGGCAGTTCAAGGACGACGTCTCGAAGACCTTCGGCAAGCACACTCTAAAAGCCGGAGGGGACTTCATCTGGAATCCAGTCGAGGGTGGTTTCTTCAAGTTTAGTTCGACACTGGAAATCGACTTCGCAAAAAAGCCCAGCGATATTCTGGACAATCCGGCTTTGTATCCTCAAGGTTTTGCCACACCCGGCCTGATCACCGGGATGACCACCGCTAACGGCGATCCTTATTTCCTCGTTGCGACCAAGCAACTTGGCCTTTATTTTCAGGATGATTATAAAGTTAGCCGTCGTCTCACCTTGAATCTCGGCATTCGTTGGGATAAGGATTTCAATACCTTCGGTTCGTCGCTCATTCCCACTAGCCGCACCTTTCAGGAACTCGTGGCGCTTAACAGCCCGATTTCCAACCCTTACGTAAACAAGGTTCTAGGCGATGACAACAAGAATATCAGCCCGCGCTTCGGTTTTGCCTACGATGTCACTGGCTCCGGTAAGCACGTGATCCGCGGAGGTTACGGCTTGTACTTTGGTAACTCGTTCCAGAACATTCCACTTTTCATGGAACAGCAGGCCAACTCGACCATCTTCCAGACTGTGTTGAGTCTCTCCAGTCCGTCCGATCAGGTTCCCGGTACCGGCCTCACTCTTGGTCAGTGGCAATACGGTGTCAGCCCGCTGCCTACCATTCCGCCTCCTTCGGGGACGCTCGCCTCACGTAGCGTCGGCCGCCTCATGGATCCGCACTATCGCAATCCGGTGACGGAGGAGTTCAACATTGGCTATAGCTGGGCTCTGAACCGCAATTCTGTTTTCGAAGTCGAATACGTCCATGTTCTTGGTCTGCACGAAAACAAGACCATGAACATCGACCAGAAACTTCCGGACCCGACCCAGCCTATTGGTTCTCAGTGCTGTTTCCGTCCGCTTGATCCCGCATTCGCGGCCAATCCAGCCCTTCCGGCTTTGGCCAGTGTCCGCGACGAACAATCCATCGGCCGGTCGCAATACAACGGCTACAATTTCAGCTATCGCCAGCGTTTGACCCATCACTTTTCGCTCAACGCCAACTACACCCTGGCTTGGGCCTACTCCTTCGGTGGCGGCGGCAGCTCGTTCCGAGACTACCCGGTGCTAGCTACTGATCCATTCGCCAGCTTTGCGTGGGGTCCTTCTCCTAATGACGAACGCCATCACGTTACCATCAGCGGCATCTGGGAACTCCCGTTCGGAATGCAGCTCTCTCCGATTCTTCAGTTTGGTTCGGCGCGTCCCTACACCTTGACCAACTCCGCCAGTACGCTAAACACTGGCGGTGGTACGCAACCTGCGGTAGTCGTGCCAATCTCCGATCCGACAGACTACCTTGCGTTTTCCGGCAACAACACCGGCGCGCAAAACTGCTTCTACGGCATAAACGGAGTTGCCCAGGCTTGCACCATCGCCAAATACGACCCGCTTCGCGGCGATCCGTTCTTCGAACTCGACATGCGTTTGGCGAAGAACTTCAAGTTCCGCGAGCGCTACAACCTGCAGATCGTTGCCCAGGCGTTCAACCTTACCAACCGCGCCAATTACGGCAACGACTTCGGAGCCAATATCGCCAGCACTTCGACCTTTGGCCATCCAATTGGCTTCATCAACCCCAGCAGCACCACCACTCCGCGTTCTCTCTGGAGTGAGTTTGGCTTCCGCTTCACTTTCTAAGCTGACCGGAGCATCACGCTCCGTTTAGCTTCTTCACCGAGCTGGCGCGAAAGCGCCAGCTCGTTCTTTTGATTGGTGGTTTCAATCATCGGCAGCTCCGAGGTGATCACCACCAACTGCTTCTGCCCGGCGAGTTCCAAATTGAAGTTGAGATCACGCTGCTCGCCGACCTGTAACTTCACTCCTTTTGCTCCCGATTTCGTGAACGAGCCCGATTCAATTGCTATGTCGTAGACTCCCGGCGGCAGATTCTCGAACCGAAACAAGCCGTCCGAGGTCGTTTTGGTGGTTCGGGCGATTCCCGTTTCTGTATTTGTTGCCGTGACCGTGGCTTCCGGGACGGAGGCCCCTGCTGGATCCAGGGCACGACCGGTTCGATGCAGAATCTTGTAACTGCCTTGTCCTGGTTTTGTCTAAATTACTCATAAATATAACTTATTTTTTATTAAAGATGACTTTATTACAAGATGACTAAGATACCAGCGAAAGCCAGCGAAAGTACCAGGGTCGGACTCGCGGGTACATCACAGGAAGAAGCGCACGCGCGCGCCAAAGGTTCTACCTCGCAACATTCATTCGTATAGCCGGCGTTGCCGAATGAAAAGTACCGACTGACAGAATTCACCTGCCGTAGATTAGGTACCGGTACGGAGAACCCGATTTTTCAGCGGATTTCTTGGTCCAATTTGAATTTTTTGTTTGACACAGGAATGTCACAGAAGTATATAGGCGGCAGCTGACGTCTGTGGTGGGCGTCATTTATCAACTCTTTAGCTAAATTTAAGAACCGTCTTAGCATCGATGCTTCGCCATTCGCGAGGGGATGGCAGAGCTGTCGGCGAGGCGTGTTCTCAATGGGGTGAAATACGATCATGATTCTTCCTTCTTCTTTGCTTGCTGTTTGGGCTCGGAGTCTTAGAGCCGCACAGGCCCCGCGAGTGGTCCTGTTCCTTCTGTCCGTTTTGCTTTTTCTTCCTCTCGCAATTCACGCGCAGTCTGCCAGTTCGACAACCATCGCCGGTATCATCACCGACGCGTCCGGGGCAGCCATCACTGATGCCGCGGTTAAGCTCACGGACAGAAGCACAAACATTTCTCGCTCAAGCAAAACCAACGACCAGGGCCGTTACTTCTTCGCCGACGTAATTTCTGGCGACTATGAAATTGCGGTCGATAAGACCGGGTTCCGTATCACCAAGACGACCGTTGCCGCCAAGGTCGGCATTGCTCTGACTGTTGACCTGAAGCTCGAGCTTGGCGCCGTTACCGAAATCGTCGAAGTCACTACCTCAAACAGCGAGCTGCAAACCATGAACGCTACAGTGGGCAACACCCTGAGCGGAGACGCACTGACGAACTTGCCTTCAATTAACCGCGACGTCTCTACTTTCGTGACCTTGCAGCCAGGCGTCTCTCCAGATGGCAGCGTGGCCGGCGCGGTCGTTGACCAAAGCAGTTTCATGCTCGATGGCGGCCAAAATACCAATGACATGGATGGCAGCATGCAGGTTTACACACCGAGCTTCGCCGACGATCCGACCGGTGGCGTTGTTAAAAGTCAGATCGGCGGCAGTCCCAGCGGTGTCATGCCAACGCCTATAGATAGCGTTGAAGAATTCAAGGTGAATACCGCCAACCAAACTGCCGATTTCAATAGTTCGGCGGGCGCCCAGGTCCAAGTTGTCACCAAGCGCGGCACCAATGCCTGGCACGGCAGTGCATACGAATATTATCTCGATAATAACTTCAGTGCAAACACCTTTGACAACAATTTCAGCGGGACGCCGCTTCCTAGCTATCACTACAATCGCTTCGGCGCATCTGGTGGCGGCCCCATCATTAACAGGGACATTCTCGGAGGAAAGACCTATTTCTTTGCCAACTACGAGGGCTTCCGCTGGAACAACTCTCAAACCTATGAGAGGGCCGTTCCCAGTGCTAATATGCGCGCCGGTATCCTTACCTTTGGTGGGGTTGATTACAATCTGAAAACCGGGACCAACTGCGGCCCAAGCGGAACCACCGCTTGCGATCCTCGCGGCCTCGGGATCAATCCTTTGGTCCAGCAAATGTGGAACACCTTTGAGCCTGCCGGTAATGACCCGAGTTGTTCAGGTTCTCCCACGCAAGGTCAGCTGCTTGGTACCCGATGCGATGGCGTTAACGAAATAGGATTCAAATCCAACGTGAGTGTTCCCCAGACTTCCAATTTCGGAGTGGCCCGCCTGGACCATGACTTTGGTTCGAAGTGGCATTTCACTACCAGCTACCGCTATTACAAACTGCTTCTCTCAAACACCAGCCAGGTAGATGTCGGGGGCTTTTTCCCCGGAGACAAACTGGGCACGCCTTCGTCCCTGTCTGTACGTCCGCAACAACCCTGGTATTACGTGGCCGGATTGACCACTAACATAACCTCCCATACTACAAACGATTTCCACTTCAGCTACCTTCGCAATTACTGGTCTTGGTCCGATCCCGGCGGCATCGCGCAGTTCTCGCAGCTCGGCGGCGCCCTGGAGCCTTTTGGCGAGTCCGCCGCTTTGGCGCTCATTCCTTATAACGTCAATACCCAGAGCGTCCGCACTCGTTTCTGGGATGGTCACGATTACTTCTTTCGCGATGACATTTCCGTGTTGAAGGGAAACCACCTCTTCACCTTCGGTGGCGCCTACCAGCGCAATTACGATTGGCATCAGCGCTCGGACAACGGCGGCGGCATCAACTTTCAGCCTACCTACCAGCTGGGTGATTCGGCTGGGGGAGGTCTGGTGGATTTTTCGTCCACCAATCCGACCGGCGTTAGCAGCAAAACGTGGGGTCGCGACGCCGCTGCGATCCTCGGCATCGTCACCGACTCCCAGATTGCATATACCCGGTCAGGCGCCAATCTCGCTCTGAATCCACCGCTCACCCACGCGTTTGATCAGAGCACCATTCCTTACTACAACGTCTATTTTAGCGACTCTTGGCACATGAAGCCGTCTTTCACATTAACGTACGGCCTCGGCTGGACGCTCGAGATGCCCCCCACCGAAAAGAACGGTAAGCAGATCGCGCTCGTTGATTCTAGTGGCCAGCAGCTTGACCTCCAGTCCTACCTGAAGCAGCGTGAGTCGGCAGCGTTGGCCGGCCAAGTCTACAACCCTGAGATTGGCTTCGCTCTTGTTGGCAACACGGGAGCGGGCCAGAAGTATCCTTATGACCCCTTCTACGGTTCGTTCAGCCCCCGGATTGCCGCAGCTTGGAATCCCAACTACTCTGACGGAGTCTTGGGCAAGGTGTTCGGCGGTAACAAGAGCGTTATCCGTGGTGGCTATAGCCGAGTCTATGGACGTCTGAACGGCGTGGACCTTGTCCTCGTGCCTCTGCTGGGTACCGGCCTGATCCAGGCTGTCCAATGCCGCCAAAACTTTATGCCAGTGGGAGGTGCGGCACCGGTTTGCGGTCCCACGAATCCCACCGTCGCCAATGCTTTCCGCGTCGGAACCGATGGCAACAACGCGCCGATTCCGGCCGCAACGCCAACGCTTCCGCAGCCCACCATCCCGGGCGTTAACAGCGTCGCAGCGGGCGCGGGGGAAGCCCTCGACCCGCATTTCCGGCCTAACGTCGTCGATTCTTTCGACTTCACCATTCAGCGCCAGTTATCCAACAAGTTCCTGCTGGAAGTGGGCTACATTGGCCGCAGAATTACCCATGAGTATCAGCCGGTCAACATCAACGCTGTCCCTTACATGATGACCCTGGGCGGGCAGAGCTTCGCCAAAGCTTATGCAGCCGTCGAGAAGGGCCTGGGTTGCGCGACTTCTTTTGCCGCTTGCGGCACGGGCAGCCCTGCGGCAATCGCACCTCAACCATTCTTTGAGGCCGCAATGAATCCCGCCTACTGCGCCGGCTTTTCCAGTTGCACAGCCGCGGTCATCAGCAAGGAGAAGACTAATTTCGCGACGCAGAGTGTCTGGAGCTTGTGGAGTGATCTCGACAACGGCGGGTTCAACTTCCCCCGCAGCATGCTGAACACTCCGCTCAACTGCCCAACCGGCACGGAAATCGGGTGCGGCGGCCAGATGTCCTCCGGCGTCGGCGTCAATGCCAGCATCGGGCATGGCAACTACAACGGCGCATTCGCTTCATTAAAGATGACCAACTGGCACGGGATCACGCTCCAGGAAAACTTCACCTGGAGCAAGGCTCTGGGTACTGGCGCGCTCGTTCAGGCCACCAGCGAATACACCGTGAACGATCCGTTCGACCTCCACAATGGCTATGGACTGCAGGCCTTTGATCGCAAGTTCGTGTTCAACACCGTCGCCCTGATCGAGGACCCCTGGTACAAGAACCAGCACGGCATCATCGGACACATCGCAGGCGGTTGGTCATTGTCGCCGATTATTGCCATTGGCAGCGGCCAGCCTCTCGGCTGCGGTACAAATCAGGGCGCCCAATCATCCGGCCAAGGCTTCGGCGCGGGTGACAGCGGCAGCTTTTTCACCACCGAAAACTGCATTCTCACCGTGGCGACCTCCGGGGGTTCAGCTTCGCTCCACCCTGCTGGTGCTGGACAGTTCAACATCTTTTCCAATCCTGACGCCGTGTTGAGCACCCTTCGTCCCGCGATTCTGGGTCTCGACAGCAACGTTGGTGGCGTTGGCGTGTTCCGCGGACTGATGTATTGGAACGTGGACATGAGATTGGTGAAAGACATTCGTGTCGTAGAACGGGTCAGCCTGCGGTTCGAGTATGTCGTCACCAACGTATTCAACCACCCCGTATTCGCGGATCCATTCGCGGGAGACGCACAAACCGGCCTGGGCGTCGATCCAACAGTTGGGCCTGGGTCGTCGTTTGGGGTCGTAAACAGCCAGGGCAATGACGCTCGGAAGATGCAGTTTGGCCTCCGGCTCACCTTCTAACTCTTCCGGAGGTAACGCTGCAAAAAGTGCGCCCTTTATCGGGCGCACTTTTTCTTGGTGCTCCCGGCAGGGCGCGCTGACTTGGAGGTGAAAATCCTCTACATACCCGGCAAGGGGAAATGTGAGCCAAACAGCAAGGGTGTCCGTCGCGAGGCGGGATCTGAAGGAAGCTGAAGGCAAAACGCTGGCCTGACGAACAGGAAGCGGATCGAGGCGACGCTACGCCGCTTGACCGGGCCCTAAACAGTACGCTTGGAGTTCTCTGCAAATCAAATTCTTATACTTTTTGTTTTTGTTGTTTTTTATGACCGCGTTTACGGTTACATCACGGCCGCAACGGCGAAACACAAGGGTTTTGCTGTATGCTACGCGTGGCTTGCCTTCACTACGCGGGTCAGTTCTTTCCTGCCGTCCCTCACGGTTGGCGATTTGCCCCGCCGCTTTCCAGAATTTATTGACACTTCGCCGTTCGAATCTACGTTACTCTTTTGCGCTGCAAGAATCTTTCTTCTTTCCGCAAACGCCAGGCGCGCTACACTTGTTGACAGGGAATGTCTCGCCGTTCCTCATCCCCAAAATCGACCAAAGCTAATAAGCCAGCTTCTCGTAAGGCCAAATCGGCCCGGCGCGTAGCCGCGTCCGCTTCTTCCGTGCAATCTTGTCTGCGACAACTTGGCGAAAATCTCCGCGCTGCCCGCAACCGCCACGCCATGACCATCGCTCAAGTTGCTCGACTCTCCCGGCTTTCCGCCCGTTTCCTGGCCAAAGTCGAACTAGGCCTTGCCAACATTTCCGTCGTTCGCTTGCACCAAATCGCCAGCGCACTGGATGTACCCATCGAAAATCTCATTACCTACGGCCAACCTGCCGCTCCTCCCTTTGAACAGTCCGCGCAGTTCCTGAAAAAGCTTCCGCCCGCCCAGCTTCGCGACGCTCACAAACTCTTGCTGGAGAGGTTTGGCGGCTCCGATTCTGCTTCCCGCCGCTTCCGTATCGCCCTCACAGGCCTGCGCGGCGCCGGTAAGTCCACGCTTGGCAGCTTGCTCGCCCAAGTCCTTCGTGTGCCCTTCATCGAACTCGACAAACAGATCGAACGGGACTCCGGCGTCACCCTCAGCATTATTTTTGATCTCTACGGACCCAGCGGTTATCGCCGCATGGAACGCCAGGCGCTCGAATCGATCCTGGCCAAATATCCCCGCTTCGTGCTCGCAACCGGCGGCAGCCTGGTCTCCGATCCTGCCACCTACAATCGCCTGCTCAGCGAATGTTTCACCGTATGGTTGCGCGCCAAGCCAGAACAACACATGGCCCGCGTTCTAGCTCAAGGCGATCGCCGCCCCATGGCCCACAATCGCCGTCAGGCCATGCGCGACCTCCGCCGCATCCTCTGGAGCCGCGAAGCCCTATATCGCCAGGCAGATGCCGTCATCGACACCACCAACCAAACCGTAAAACAAAGCCTGGAATCCCTGGCGCGTCTTCTCCAATCGTCGAGCTCAGGCGCAATTTAACCTCGGGTCCCCGCCCACGTCGCCACAAAACCCACGCGCTTCGCGACAAGATTCGCGTCTGCTTCGCCATAAAATAGGAACTATAGTTCCTATTCAGATTTCACGGTGGGTCTATACTTTAATTGTCCGCCCCAGCGCTCCGGACGCTTCTGTTCCCGAGGTTTTGCGATGGAAAACGCTGTTACCAAAGAAAGAGAACTGGTCCTTTTCACGACGGACTCCCGCGAATTCCGCCACTGGAATCTAAGAATCGAAGGCCGCATCGCCACACTCACCATGAATGTGGACGAAGACGGCGGCCTACGTCCCGGCTACAAATTAAAATTAAATTCCTACGATCTTGGCGTGGACATCGAACTGCACAACGCGTTGCAGCGAATCCGATTCGAGCATCCTGAGGTCGCCTGCGTAATCATCACCAGCGGCAAAGAAAGAATGTTTTGTGCGGGCGCAAATATCTACATGCTGGCCAGCTCTTCGCACGCCTGGAAAGTAAATTTCTGCAAATTCACCAACGAAACTCGCAATGGCATGGAAGACTCCAGCCGCCACGATGGCTTGAAATTTCTGGCCGCGTTGAACGGCACAACCGCGGGCGGTGGTTACGAACTGGCGCTCGCATGCGATGAAATTTTGTTAATTGACGATCGCTCCAGCGCCGTGAGCCTGCCGGAAACTCCGTTGCTCGGCGTGCTTCCCGGCACTGGCGGTCTCACGCGAGTGGTGGATAAACGCAAAGTGCGTCGTGATCTCGCGGATCTGTTTTGCACCAATCCCGACGGAGTGAAAGGCGAACGTGCAAAATTGTGGGGTCTGGTGGATGACGTTGTGGCTCCCGCGAATTTTGCTAAAGCTGTACAGGAACGAGCGGCGAAACTGGTTGCGTCTTCCACACGTCCCGCAGCGGTGAAGGGAATTGAATTGCGACCGCTGGCGAGAAAAATCGATGATGCCGGATACCACTATTCGCACGTAGACGTTTTGTTCGATCGCGACGCGCGCACTGCAGCGATAACCGTTCGTGGCCCGCAAGGTCCGCAACCGCAGACTATCGCTGCGATCCACGCCGCCGGCGATTCGTGGTGGCCGCTGGCCATGGCCCGAGAACTGGACGACGCCATCTTAATGTTGCGGGCCAACGAGCCGGAACTCGGACTGCTCCTGCTCGAGACCGAAGGCGAGATAGTCCCACTCCTCCAAGCGGATATTTTCCTGGCAAATTCCCGCGAAGACTGGCTGGTGCGCGAAACGGTTGCGTTGCTACGCAGAACTTTCGCGCGCCTGGATGTTTCCTCGCGCAGCATGTTCGCCGTTATCGAGCAGGGCTCGTGTTTTGCGGGCACGCTCTTTGAGCTTGCTCTGGCGGCGGATCGTTCGTACATGCTGGCGCTACCGGACGAAGAGTCCAAGGCGAAAGACGGGAAAACTGTCGCGCCAAGAATTGCGCTCAGCGCCGTAAATTTCGGAATCTTCCCTATGGTGAATGGGCGGAGCAGATTGGAAACACGATTCCGCGGCGATTTGCAGAAACTTGCGAAGCTAAAAGTGAAAGCGGGCGATGAGCTTCTCGCGGAGGACGCAATCGATCTTGGCCTGATTACAGTTGCGCCTGACGATCTCGATTGGGAAGACGAAATTCGCATGGCCATCGAAGAACGCACTAGTCTTTCGCCGGACGCGCTCACCGGAATGGAAGCGAGCCTGCGTTTTCCCGGCGCGGAAACTACCGACACGAAAATTTTTGGCAGGCTTTCCGCCTGGCAAAATTGGATTTTCATCCGTCCCAACGCCACTGGCGAGCAGGGAGCATTGAAACTTTTTGGCAAAGGATCGAAAGCGAAATTCGATCGGGAGCGTGTGTAATGGAATCGAATTATCAGGACCGCATACCGAACAACGTGGGGCTCGGCGCGAATCGCACGTTGCAGCGCGCACTGGAACACTGGCAGCCGGAATTTTTGAACTGGTGGCATGGGCTGGGGCCCAGTGATTTCAACGCATCGAGCGTTTATTTGCGGACGGCAATCAGCGTGGACAGCAAAGGCTGGGCGACATTCGATTACGTCAAAATGCCGGATTACCGGTGGGGAATTTTTCTGGCGCAGGAAGAAAATGATCGTCGCGTCGGTTTCGGCGACCATTTCGGGCAGCCGGTCTGGCAGCAGGTGCCTGGAGAACACCGTTCGACGCTGCGCCGCTTGATCGTTACGCAGGGCGACACTGAGCCGGCTTCCGTTGAACAACAGCGATTGCTTGGCCACACCGCGCCATCTCTTTACGATTTGCGAAATCTTTTTCAAGTGAACGTCGAGGAAGGACGCCACCTTTGGGCCATGGTGTATCTCCTCCATGCTTACTTCGGGCGCGATGGCCGCGAAGAAGCGGAAGAATTGCTCGAAAGACATTCCGGCGACGCAGACAAGCCACGCATCCTGAGCACATTCAACGAGCCGATCAGCGATTGGCTGAGTTTTTACATGTTTACGTATTTCACCGACCGCGACGGGAAATTTCAGTTGAAGTCGCTGGCGGAATCGAGTTTCGATCCGCTTTCCCGCACCTGCAAATTCATGCTGACTGAAGAAGCGCATCATATGTTCGTCGGGGACACAGGAATCGGCCGCGTGATCAAGCGCACGATTGAAGTGATGAAAGAATCGGGAACCGACGATCCCATTGCGCTGCGAAAAGCGGGCGTCATCGATTTGCCGACGATTCAAAAATATCTGAATTTCTGGTTTAGCTCTTCGCTTGATTTATTCGGAGGTGATTCCTCCTCGAACGCCGCGTCGTATTTTGCCAACGGTTTGAAGGGCCGGCCCGACGAAATCAAATACCAAGATCACATCGAGTCAGAATCGAGCTTCACGCTGGAATTGCCGGACGGAAAAGGCGGCGTGCGCGAAGAAAGAATTCCCATGCGCAACGCGGTAAACGAGGTGGTGCGCGAAGCTTACGTGCGCGATTGCGAAAAAGGCCTGGCGCGCTGGAATCGCCATCTCGAAGAAGCGGGCTACCCGCAACGAATGACTCTGCCGAGCACAAGATTTCGGCGCAGTGTTGGAAGTTGGGCAAACATTCCGACCAATCCTGAAGGCAAACCCATCGGCTTGGAGGAATTCAACGCACGTCAGGACGAATGGCTACCAACATCAGATGATCGCGCATACGTGCACAGCGTAATGCACGGCGTTTTCGAACGCGGCAAAATGGCCAGCTGGATCGCGCGCCCCGAACGCGGCATCAACACGCAGCCGATCGACTTCGAGTACGTACGCTTCCACTGAGGTCGCGCGGGACGGGCGGTGGTTAGCTAGAATTGGCTATAATATAAATAAGCGTTGAAGATGAAAAACTCGTGAAACGGCAAGAGCATCTGGCTGAAGTTGAAAAAGTAGCGATTCGAGTGCGCGTTGAGATTTGAAAAAGGGACGCTATTTGGGTACGAGTCCCGATGTCCCGGGACTGGTTGCCGAAGGGCGCACTATTGCCTAGACCGTGGCTCGAAAAATGGTCGAATCCTGCCGCGAGCACGGGGACCCGCTTCCGCCTGTGTTTCGCAGCAGGCATCGATCCAGCCGAGAGTTCCGTGTGCCCGTTGCTGTCTCCTAATGGGAAGGTGGGGGGGATTTTCGTATCGCAACGTTGTGCAAAGACTTCGCACGTTTGGCTTCCGGTTTGACCGCCAAGGTCCGGGCAGCCATGAAGTATGGCGGCAATCACAGACCGACACGAAGGTAACGATTCCGCTCCATTCGGGGGACATGGCGGAGGGAACCCTTCGAGCGATTCTTCGAGAAGCTGGCGAGCATGTTTTCCGTGGAAAAAATCAAAGAGGCGCTGAAGCGGTATTGGGGATACGACGCGTTTCGGCCCAAGCAGGAAGAGATTGTGCGCAACATCCTCGAGGGGCGGGATGTCTGCGTGGTAATGCCGACTGGCGGCGGCAAATCGTTGTGTTATCAGCTGCCCGCTGTCTTGCAGCAGGGACAAACGGCAATTGTGGTTTCGCCGCTGATTGCGCTGATGCAGGATCAGGTTGCACAGCTGGAGCAGATGGGAATTCCGGCAGCAGTATTGAACAGCAGCCAGTCCTGGAATATACAACGCGATACGGAACGCCGCGTGGAAGCCGGTGAATTTCGCTTGCTGTATCTTTCGCCGGAACGCCTGGCCAAACAGGAAATGCTCGAGTGGCTCGGGAAGGTGCCGATTTCTTTTTTTGCCATTGACGAAGCGCATTGCATTTCCGAATGGGGACACGAATTTCGTCCCGACTACCGGCAAATGAAAGTGCTGCGCAAGGAATTTCCGCAGAAACCGATCGCCGCGTTCACTGCCAGCGCTACGCGGCATGTGCGGCACGACATCATCGCGCAGCTGGAGCTGAAAGATCCGGGTAAGTTCATCGCCAGTTTCCACCGCAAGAATCTGAATTATCAGGTCGTCTTATGCGACTCGAAGACGCAGGGAGCGAAGCTGCTAGCGATTCTGCGAAAGCACGCTGGTAGCGCGGCGATCGTATATTCGCCGACGATAAAGAGGGTAGGTGAAACCGTAACGATGCTGCGGGAAAATAAAATTGCAGCTATCGGCTATCACGCAGATATGGATAGCGCAGAGCGGAAGAAAAACCAGGAACGCTGGATGGCGGACGAAGTGAGCGTGCTGGTGGGAACCGTGGCTTTTGGGCTGGGCATCAACAAAAGCGCAGTGCGCACAGTGGTGCATCTTTCACTGCCAAAATCGATTGAACAGTATTACCAGGAGGCGGGACGAGCCGGGCGCGACGGCAAGCCATCCGATTGTTTTTTACTGTGGCAGAAGAAGGATGCTGGTCTGCTTGCCTACTTTATCGAACAGATTTCTGATGCCGCGGAGAAAAAACGTTCGTGGGATCGATATCACGAGGTACGCGGGTTCGCCGAATCGAAGGAATGCCGGCACAAAATTATCTGCAATCATTTTGGGGAAAAGGTGCCTTGGGAAAATTGCGAAGCATGCGACGTGTGTCTTCCTCCTGTCGAATGGAAAGTGGAAATTGCGGAACGCGCCAGGCGCGCGGCACAAAAAACGAAACCGGATAAGGGCGTCAGAATTACGGTTTCACGCGAAGTTGATGGGGCGCTTCTGGCCGCACTGAAACAATGGAGACTCGAAAGATCCAGAGCTGATAAAGTGCCGGCTTTCGTGATTTTGCACGACTCCACGCTGGAGCATCTCTGTTTGAGGAAACCGGCCTCGCTGCCGCAGCTCCGGGGCGTTCCAGGCATCGGGGAAACCAAGCTCGAGCGTTACGGAGAGGAGATTCTGGAACTTTTGCGCGCACGATAGTAGTTTTTCCACGGGGCGGGAAGAGCTTGCGCAGATCGCCGTTCGTGCAGTATTCTTTTTGAAATGAACATCAACTTCCGGATTGGCTCGGCGAAGCAAGGATGTTGTCCGTGCTGCTGTCGCGTGCTGTCTGGCGAGTGCTGACGACCTAAATCTCAAGTTCAGCTTCAAGGGAAGTTCCCACCAACCGCCAGCGTTCACGGGCGGTTTTTGTTTTGGTGGGTTCGGCAAACGAAGGCGCGGTCGCCAAGTGGTAAGGCAAGGGTCTGCAAACCTGCTGGAATTAGAGGCTCAACATGGTTTCAATAGGTTACAAGGACTTGAATAGGGGTAAATAGGCGTTGCGGGGGCATTTTGAGTACAGTTTTGGACATAAACCTGGGTACAGGTTGCACAAGGTTCAGTGCAGGTTTTACAGGGTTGGTGGCGATGCCGAAGCGGTCGAGGCGCTGGTCTGCAAAACCGGTCTTAGCGGGTTCGAGTCCCGCCGCTACCTCCAATCTTTTTTTTTGCCTCGTCTGAGAAATCTGTGGGTAACTGGCGGGCTCGGCGCTGAGGTTTACTGAGGAAGCGGTGGAGTTTGCGGCAGGTCGCATCGAGGGAGTGTTGCTCCTCTTCCGAGCCGTTGTGGATCAGTGGGCCGCCGTCGGCATGAACCGCCTCGCGAAGAAGTCGCTGCGCAGCAACCTTTCTCAGAGAAGGCGTGTAGTTCAGGTCGCGGATAATTTCTCCACCCAGTATCCAGAGATTGTCTACGTGCCGGCGCATGCTCTTCGAAGAAAGACTGGATGCGGCCAGATGCTCGATGAATGGCCGGAAGCAAACCAGCAGTTCTTCACCTGGCGCCAGGTCTTTTTCCAGTCCCATCCACGAGCGCGGCCAGTTGTCCAGATCGCGGCAGTAGGCGGAAGCATCGCAGGACGCCGCCGCGGTAGCAGCGCGGTTTACTCTGGAAGTCTTCGCCTTGAAAATCGTCCGTGCCATGGAACTGATCACCATTCTAAACCACTGTCATCGCCATCGGGGATTGGTCTACCAACACGCCCGCTTCGGCCCCGATCAGAAAAGCATTGAAGTGGCAGTGCGACCGCGCGAGGGCTGGGCGGCGGTCTGCTCGGGGTGCCATCAGCCGGCACCGGGTTACGATCACCTTCCCGAGCGCCGCTGCGAGTTCATTCCGCTGTGGGGCTTTCTGGTTTTACTGCTGTACCGCATGCAGCGCGTCGACTGGCGGAATTGTGGCGTGGTGGTCGAGGAGGTTCCCTGGGGCGCTGGGAAGCGCCAGTTGACCAAAGCCTACATGCTGTTTCTGGCTCGCTGGGTACGAAAACTCTCTTGCAAGGAAACCGCCGAGGCCTTCCACATTTCCTGGGACCAGGTGTGCGAAGCCGTGTGGTCGGCTGGGGCCTGGAACACAAATACCTGACGCTAGTCTATCAGATCGACCAGGGGCTCACCCGCTTGCTGTGGGCCGGCAAGGAACGCACCATCGAATCCTTCCAGGGTTTCTTCACACGAATTCTGCTCATGTGGCCTTATCGATGTACTGAATGCGGCAGCAGGTTTTGGGATTACACGTCGTCCGAGCGTCTTCCAACTAAAAATGCTTCATTCCGCAGATAAGGTTCGCCCCGTCTTGAACTGTCGAGCCAGAGAAACGGCGCTGGCCTCGCGCTGACCTCCAGATTAAGCCGCCTCGGTATCACTTTGTCACCAACTGTAGCGGATACAAAAAGTACCGTCACTTCTGATGGCGTGCTAGCCTAGTTTGACGGAAATGCGACGCACATTGCAGACTTTTTGGAGATGAGATAAGACGTGCCTCGACTCTTCGCGCTCACTACATCCGGCGGTTCCAAAAAGAAGCTCCTGTCGTCCATCGCATTTTTTGTTGTAGCGATACTGGTGGCTTACGGAGCCGGCCAAATCATATTGGCGAACGATTTAAGCATGTTCGGACTATTCGGTATTGGGGTAGTGGGCGTAGTATTTGCTATCAAGATTCTGAACAATTGGCGGCAAGGCCTTTACATCTTTTTTGGCTGGCTTTTCTTCGAAGACTTCGCTCGCAAGTACCTCGGCAACAATCTAGCAATATTCTTTGCCAAGGACGTCTTGGTGGTTCTGGTTTATCTCTCGTTCTACGCCGAGGGAAGAAACAGAAAGGAAAAAACGACTTTCCGACCTCCATTCCTGATACCACTCCTCATTTTCGTGTGGCTTGCAGTCGGTCAGGTATTTAATTTCGCTTCGACCAGTGTGTTTTTCGGCTTCCTGGGACTGAAGCTCTACTTCATCTATATTCCCTTGATGTATCTGGGCTACGCGCTGATAGATTCAGAGCTGGACCTTCGCCGCTTTTTCATCTTTAATGCGATGCTAATTTTCGCCGTCGCCTTGCTCGGAATCGCGCAGTCTATAATTGGACCAACTTTTCTAAATCCTACGGTCATGCAAGAAGACATACGCGAAATGAGTAATTTGTACCGCATATCGCCGATTACGGGTTTGACAGCGTACCGTCCCTGCTCCGTTTTCGTAAGCGCTGGTCGCTTCCAGGACTTCCTGATTGCCAGTTGGACTATTATTCTCGGATTTGGTGGCTACCTCATCCTTCGCACTAAAAAAGGACGAACATTAACATTTATAACAATCGGTGTACTTGCAGGTGCTGCGCTGATGAGTACATCTCGTGGAGTGATGATGTGGAGCGGCGGCAGTGCACTGGTGATTATGGCTGCATTCGTCTGGGGTGCTCCCTGGAGACAAGGAGAAGCGAGCCGTGTCGTTCGTTCGATTCAACGTGTAGTTTTGCTCGGAGGCCTTTCCGTCGTAGTTCTCTCCGCGATATACCCGGAGGAGGTTAATTCCCGACTTGCGGTTTATTCAGAGACGCTAAGCCCTTATAGCACGGCCAGCGAGCTTGCGTGGCGAACCCGCGAGTATCCCATGAGGAATTTTTTGGCGGCTTTCGATACTCCACGCTGGATGTATGGCTATGGAACCGGAACAGCTTCGCTCGGTATTCAGTATGTCGCGCGAGTTTTGCACACCCCGTCCACGGGAATATTCGTCGAGAATGGTTATGGGCAACTTGTAATTGAGATGGGCGTCGTCGGATTGCTTCTTTGGCTAGTTCTTGGCGCTTCGGTCGTGATTTCGGCGTGGAAAATTGTCAAGCAGTTGCGGGGTTCTCCCTGGTTGCCGATTGCTTTTGTCATTTTCTGGTTCATCTTTTTGGTTTTCTTCCCAATCGGCTACAACAGCCTTTCGTTTCTATCAGGATTTTTTGGTGAACGCTTATCTCTGGATCTTAATTGGTATTCTGTACAGGCTGCCGAGCATAGCGCTGTCCGCACAATTCGCAGCGGAGAGTAGAGAGGTCCCCAGTGGAAGCGCCCCACGGCAAGCGACTGTACCTTCTGTTGTGGCGACGAATCAAAGAGCCTAGCCAGCCTGCTTTGCCAACTAAAACGTTAAGGGTAAACTAAATGCTCCCAATAAGGGGTCTTCGCACTGATGTCCTTTCAATCGGATTCTCCTGTTGAAATTCAGCGCCGCTATTACACGGAAACGGCGGAACGCTATGACCACATGCACGCGTTTGAGGGCGCAGGCGATCCTTCCGTCCTAAAGTATGTGACCGCGCTTTTTCAGAGTGCCGGTGTCCAGTCCGTTCTTGAAGTTGGGTGTGCTACTGGCCGAGGCTTACGGAGCCTGCAAGACGCGCTTCCGGATGCTTTCGTCTGCGGGCTCGAACCAGTTGGCGCTCTTCTTAGGGAGGCCACTAAGGCCGGCGATCACATGCAAATTTCTTGGATTCAAGGTGTGGGAGAATCGCTGCCTTTTGCAGATCGTAGTTTTGATGCAGTCTGCGAATTCAGCACGTTACACCATGTGCCCGATCCAGCTCCAGTAGTCCGCGAGATGCTTCGCGTTGCACGGAAAGTCGTTCTCATTGCGGACAGTAATCGTTTCGGTCAAGGGTCAATGACGACCCGGCTAATCAAGTTTGCGCTCTATAAGACTGGTCTGTGGCGTGCCTACTGGCTGTTTCGCACGCGAGGAAAGGGGTACATCATGGACGAAGGGGACGGCCTCGCCTATTCGTACAGCGTCTACGATAGTTACGATTTAGTTGCCCTATGGGCTGATCGCATTATTCTTGTTCCCGCGAATCCTGGGAACGCCCCAAGTTGGTTCCACCCGCTCCTAAATCGTGACGCCATTCTCTTGTTTGCCTTCAAAGAAGTAGACTAACCGACTCATTCTTACGGCCCGGTTCGGATTTCGATGAATTCAACCAACAAGTGTGCCGACCTAAAGTGAGCGGTACGTGAACCGCATCTTGCGGAGGATGGTCGTGGCATAGCAAAGTTGCGCGATGACGCAACGAAAACGAAACAGAAATGTTTCTACTGGTGGAAGAAACGACTGCGGGAAAACACTGCGGCGAGATTCGTGGAAATGCAAGTGGCGGAGTCCCCGGGCAACGTACCGGGCGACTCGCGGATCGAAGTCCGGCTGCAGAACGGCCGGAGCCTGATGGTCGGGCGCGGACTTGATGCGGAACATGTGCGGGGATTGCTGGCGGTGGTGGAGGTAGCAGGGTGATCGGGCTGCCAAGCTTGCAGGCCCTAGATCGAGCGCAGGGGGCGCGGATCTGGATGGCCTGCGAAGCCACGGACATGCGCCGGAATATCGGGCCACCCGGCCCTGAATTTCTTTAAGGACGATCGAGTTCGATTTCGTTCTGGTAAGACCAGTCAATGGTCGGGTCGAGCGAGGGGTCGATGGGAGTGCTGTTCGGGTTTTCGCCGTCTTTGCCCTTAGCGAGCTTTTTTTGTGCGCGGCGTGCGGCTTTTTCGCGTGCCTTTTCCTGCCGCTTCATTTCTTTCTGGCGCTTCTGGAATGTAATCGACATAGGTGTCTCCTTGAAGTTAGGTTGACGCCGGTGTTGCCCTTGAACGAAGTCCCTAGATAGAGCTCTCGACGAAAATCCGGAAACGGCGCGACCGCGATGGATGGCGCAGCTTCCTTAAAGCTTTTGCTTCGATCTGGCGAATGCGTTCGCGGGTGACGTCGAACACCTGGCCGACTTCCTCGAGGGTGTGTTCACTGCCGTCGTCCAACCCAAAACGCATTTTGATGATCCGCTCTTCGCGCGGAGTCAAAGTGCGCAGCATCGAAGCCATTTGTTCTTTCAAGTTGAGGTGAATCGCGGCGTCGGATGGAGAGACAACGCCTTTGTCTTCGACCAGGTCGCCGAGATGGGTTTCTTCGTCTTCGCCGATCGGCGTTTCGAACGACACCGGCTGCTGCGCGATTTTCTTTGTCTTGCGCACGGAATCAACGGAAACGTCCATGCGTTTTGCGATTTCTTCCGCGGTCGGTTCGCGGCCGAGTTCCTGCACCAGTTGCGCGCTCGTGCGCACCTGTTTGTTGATGGTTTCGATCATGTGCACCGGAACGCGAATGGTGCGGGCCTGGTCCGCGATGGCACGAGTGATGGCCTGGCGAATCCACCATGTGGCGTAGGTGGAAAATTTGTAGCCGCGGCGCCATTCGAATTTGTCAGCTCCGCGCATCAGGCCGATATTGCCTTCTTGAATCAGATCCAGAAATTGCAGGCCGCGGTTGGTATATTTTTTAGCGATGGAAACCACCAGGCGCAGGTTGGCTTCCGTCAATTCTTTTTTGGCTTGTTCCGCGTCGGCTTCACCGCGAATGATGATGGTCAGCGCACGCTTCAAATTGGTGGCAGAGGCTTTGCCGTAGTCTTCGATTTCGCGAATTTGCACGCGGCACAAGCGCAATTTCTTGCGCGCTTCGGCGGCGGCTTCGCCACGCGAGGCGTTGGCACGCCGTTCCAGACGCACCACTTCGCGCTCCAAACCTTGCAGACGTTCCACGGTGTGGCGCACCAAATCGATCAGGCGTTTGCGCTCGCGCTCCTTGAAGTGGATGGAGCGCACCAGATGCGACATGGCAATGCGCGTCCGGCCCAACTGCCGCCTGGCGCGAAAATAAGCGCGCTTGTTGCTCGCCGCAGTGTTTTCCAGTTTGACTGCCTGCTTCATGGCCAAATCGTAAAATTTCGCAATTTTGTCGACGAGTTGCAACGTCTGCCGGGTCTTGCTCTCAATTTTTTCCGGTGTCAAGTCTTCGTCGTCGAAGTGAATGATTTCCTTGATGGGGCGGATGCCGTTGCGCAATTCGTCGGCCACCGCGATCAAAGCTTTCAAGACGATGGGGGAACGCGAAATGGTTTTGAGCACCAGTAACTGGCCACGTTCCATGCGTTTGGCGATGGAAACTTCGCGTTCGCGAGTGAGCAGGGGAACGACACCCATTTCGCGCAAATAAGTTCGTACCGGGTCGCTGGTTTTGTCCAGCAGGCCGGGCTTGCGTTCGAAGTCGGCTTCTTCGCCTGGAGCCGGTTCATGGGGAATTTCGATTTCAGTAGTGTCGGAAACTTCGACCGCAGTGTGGGCGAGTTTGGCAGCGGAAACATCTTCGTAAATTTCGATGCCGTCGGTTTCCAGGCTGGCGAAAAGATTATCCAGCTCTTCGGTCGAATGTTCCTCGGCCGAGAGCACGCCATTCACTTCATCCGTGAGCAGATAGCCCCGCTCCTTACCGATGGTGATAAGGTTACGGATGTGGTCGTTTTTTTCCTGGGTCACGAGCACTAAGGTTTCTCCCGGTCAATCCATTGCCAAAACTGCGCTAATCTTCTTTAGATGCACAACCGCAGTGAAACACGACCGTAGTACGCCGCCAGGATCATGCGGAAAATGATGTACGGATTGCAGCCGTGGCTGAGTACGCCCCGCTGCTGTGGGTAATCTGGATGACGACTACTATTGTATCACTACATTGCCCGGTCTGAACGCCGTTCCGGAGCGCGCACGAAAAAAGTTGCGCGAGTGTGGAAAACTCACCGCGAACGAAGCATTTTTTGATGCATTGGCGATTAAACGGCCAAGGCGATGATCGCCCCGGCCGTCCGGTCCAGAAGGTTTTAGCCTTCGAGTTGTACCTGCAGGACTTCTCCTGGCAGGCAGATCAAGCTGGGTTTGGGCAGGTTGGATGGCCGTTGGTGCGAAGGCCGGTCACTTGAGAGCCGATTATGCGATGGCCGGTCGTGTGATGTGCGATCAACGGAGGGCCGAGCGTATTCTTTGGATTGCGGCTGAGTTTGTGTGCCGTCGGCGCGCAGTCGTTCCATTTTGATACCGAGCGCGCGTTCAAGTTGGAAGAGGTCGGTGCGCTGCTCCTTGACGAAAAGCGTTGAGGCGACGCCGCTGCCACCTGCGCGGCCGGTGCGGCCAACGCGGTGAATGAAGTTTTCCGCCACTTCGGGCAGATCGTAGTTGATGACGTGGACGATGTCCTGCACGTGGATGCCGCGGGAAGCGAGGTCGGTGGCCACGAGAACGCGGAAGCGGCCACGTTGGAAGCCTTCCAGGGCGGCGGTACGCTGCGATTGCGAGCGGTCGCCGTGAATCATGGCGGCGTTGATGCCGTCGCGATTCAGGCTCTTGGTAATGCGCTCGGTGCCGCGCTTGGTGCGGGAGAAGACCAGGCAGCGGCCGGTTTCTTTGCCAAGCAGATGGTTGAGCATGGATTGCTTGCCGTCCGCTGGGACTTCAAAGGCCTGCAGCCGGACGTTTTCCGCGGGTTTCAGGGTAGAGCCAAAGGTCAGGCGAACAGGATTTTTGGTGAAATCCTTCACCAGGCGCTGCATGTCGCCTTCCATGGTCGCGGAGAAGCACAGGGTCTGGCGTTCTTTGGGAAGCGTTCCGGCAATTCTGCGGATGGCGGGAAGGAATCCCATGTCCAGCATGCGGTCGGCTTCGTCCAGAATGAGAGTGTGCATGGCGCTGAATTGTACCTGCTGGCGGTCGAGATAGTCTTCCAGGCGGCCGGGCGTGGCTACCATCAGGCGCGCGCCGTTGCGAATGGCCATCAGCTGCTGGCGTTCGGGCAATCCGCCGCAGACCAGAGCCGCGGGAGGAAGCTTGCCGCGCAGAGCATTGTATTGCGCTGCGACCTGCATGGCGAGTTCGCGCGTCGGAACGAGCACCAGTACGGCGATTCCCGGCTTGTGCTGCTTGAGTAGCTTTTCGATCACTGGAATTAGAAACGCCAGGGTCTTGCCCGTGCCGGTTTGCGCGGTCGCGAGCACATCCTTGCCTTCGAGAGCCTGCGGAATGGCCGCAGCTTGCACTGGAGTCGGCGTTGTAAAACGGCCGGCAACCAGGCGCTCCTTCAGACTTGGAGATATAGATAGTTCAGAGAAATTTTGCATTTAGCTTTCGCTGGCTGAGGCCTTCGCGGTACACACGGAGTTCCGTGCTGGCGCAATGGCCTGCAATGCCAGTCTTATTTTGAATTACGCGTAAAACGTACGGAGGAAACGGAGGGCGGGTATTCTCAGTACTTACGAAACCAGAGGGACCGCACAACACAACCGCGGTATTAAGCGCAAAAAGAGTATAGCACAGATTGTGTGAAATTGTTCAGGCAAAGTTTCCAGAAACGTTATCGCAAAAAAGAGTCCATATGGGCTTCGGTTTCTGTCACACTCGCTTAGGTGCAAAATGAGTGACGGAGCGATCGTACAGTATCGCGGTTTTGAAGTGAAACTGCTGGTGCGCGAATACACATTTAACGTGCGGGAAGCGGGCAGCGAACGGGAATTTACGCTGAGCATCGAGAATGAAGCATTTGTTTCGCATCGCGTGCGGTATCAGGACGCGCCGTCCATCTGTTCAGAGCGCTTGAATGCCGAGCTGCTGGCGCACGCGAACCATCCACCGGAATCGCAATTCATAATTAGCAGCGCGGAGTTGGACACCTATCGTGTGGCGCGCACGCCGAAGGTTCCGCCGAGTCCGTACGGCCGTAAACCGCAGGAAGATTATTAGCGATCGAGCAGAGCTAACCCACCACACTCAATCCAATTTGTAAAGCCATCCGGCGGGAATTCATTACTCTTTGACAGAACTTTTTCTCAGCATTAGCGCAACTGGTCCGGCTGACGTGTGATTTTCATAGCTCCCTAGCTAGGGAGGGCCCATGAAAAGAACGCGAATATTAGCCACGGCAACGATTGCGGTTTTTGCAATGACCGCGACGATCGCACTGAAGGCTAACGATGACAAATCAAGCGATGCGCAGCAATTCAAGTTTCAACCGAACAGCCTGGTGCTGAGCCGCAGCGTTTATACCGGCGATGCAAACACGGTTACGGCTGGCCAGACACTACCGCCGGGATGCGTGGCGGGGAATGTCACAGTGCCGCTGATCGCTGGCGGTTCGAATAAGGTGGCGGTAACGTGCGGCGCGGCAATCGACAACGGCGAATATCCCAACCTTGAGGATTCGCATAACGTTTGGAATAACGATGGGCCGGACGCCAGCTTTGGTGTTACGTCACCGATCTTCCTGGACAATATTGATTCGAAAGGGAAACTTGTTGGCACGCTCGCAGTTCCCAGCGACCAGCTGGTTACCAGCTTCAGTTCGAAGTCGGAATTGGCCATCAACCTTGCGAGCGATGGGAAGTCGATCACATTTGTGGGCTATCACGGCGGGCCGGGATTTTTGACGGCGCCAAATCAGCTTGACGTGTCGAACTCCAGTACGCCGGGGGCTATCGATCCGACGAACCCGGTGACGTCGAACTACTACCGGTCGGTGGCCGAAGTTGATGCGAATGGCCAAATCACCGTGACGGACGGCAACGCCTACAGCGGCAACAACGGACGCGCGGCGTTCAAGTCCGCCCCTTACTACTACATGGTTGGAAATGATAATAATGGCGGACTCTCGAAGACGCAGCTGACCAAAACGCAAGTCGGCGTGAATCTGGTTACTTCGACGGGCGCGGAACTATTGATACCGCGACAGACAGCACCGGTACCGCCGGACATCAATATGATTGGCGATTTCGAAGTGACGCAAGTCGGCTACACCACTGCGGACAAACCCGGGAAAGATAACAATTTCCGCGGGCTGACGATTTTCAACAATACGATGTACATGACGAAGGGCAGCGGATCGAACGGCATCAACACCGTGTATCAGGTGGGAACGGCCGGCGTGCTGCCAACTCCGACGGACGCTAAGACCGCTCCGATCACGATACTGCCGGGATTTCCCTCGACGCTTGCAAGCGGCGTTGCGCAAGACGGCACGGCCGGACACCCGGTGATGTTTCCATTTGGAATTTTCTTCGCAAATGCGAACACGTTGTATGTATGCGATGAAGGCGACGGCGGATTAGTCGCGCCACGGATCATCAACGGGCAAACCAACGTGGCGGACGATTCCGAGCTGGCTACTGCGGGGCTGCAAAAATGGACACTGCAAGATGGCACCTGGCATCTTGTGTACACGGTACAGGATGGTCTGGACATCGGCGTTCCTTACAGCGTCGCCAATTATCCCGCGTCGCTGAATCCTGCCACGGGCGGCTGCCGAAACCTGACTGGCCGGATAAACGGAGATGGCACCGTAAACCTCTACGCGATCACTTCTACGATCAGCTCGAACGGCGATCAAGGCGCCGATCCGAACAAGCTTGTGACGGTGACTGACCGGCTGAATGCGGTAAGTCTGCCGGCGAGCAACTCGAATGGCTGGGGACATTTCACGACGCTTCGCACCGCACAGGCTGGCGAGGTGCTGCGTGGGATAGTGTTTGCACCAGCAGAGTAGAACGACGGCAGGTTGTTATTGTTGAGCATGCGCAGGGACGGTCCAGCTTTTTAGCGCGCTTGGATGTCCCTGCGGATGTCCAGCGAATGAAAATCTCCACAATCTCTTCCTCGATTGACGATTCCTAGCAAGTTCGCGATTCGCTAAATTGTGGCTTCCTGAGAAAGGTAGCCGCTGGCCAGTGTGTGCCCTCGGGGATAGAATGCGATTCAGCGTCAGCCTGAAGAGCCAACGAGAGGAATCGCAAATGCAAATGGGATTGCAACGGGTCCGTGCCGGCGAGCGCTTTGCGTTTCGCTGGGCGTGGAAATGTCTTGCCGTGCGCTTGATGCTCGCGATTGCGCTCGCAGGGCTTCAGAATGCGTTTGCGTGTGGGATGCAATCAGCTTCTGAAATGCAATCTAAGAAAACAGAAACCAAGCCAGAAATAAAAATGGAAGGGGAAGTTAACACCGTTGCCGGAGCTGGGATTGCGGAAGCGTTGGTGTCGCTAACGAATGAAGCGGAAAAAAGAATGGCGGAAGTTCAGACGGATCGCGACGGAAAGTTTGTCGTTATGGTTCCGCCGCTCGGGGCTTTGACGCTGGAAGTGAAAAAAGATGGGTTCCGTTCAGTCAAAGTGGAATTGGCTGGACTGAGTGCAGGAGAGAGCAAGCAGGTCAAGGTAGTGTTGGAAAAATTGGAAGCGGCAAACGCGAGTGGCGAAACTCGTGATGCGAGTACGACGATGGAATATTCGGACGAACCGAATTTCACCATCGCTGGCGTAACGGATTGGAGCGCGGCAGGATTGCACGGTTCGGATGTAAACGTACGAACGAGCGAAGCGCTGGCCAAAGAAACAGCGGCGTTGAAATCCAGCTCGTCCAATACTGGGGGGAGCACTGCAAGCGATGCGGACTCGCACCGATTGTTGGGAGACGCCAAGGAAAAGAGCGGCGATCCTGTAGGAGCGGTGAGCGAGTACGAAAAGGCCGTGAAGATCGAGCCGAGCGAAGAAAATTATTTCGCATGGGGCGCGGAACTTTTACTGCATCGCGCGGGTGTGGCGGCGGTGGAAGTTTTCCGGAAGGGCGCGGCGGCGTATCCGAAATCGTCGCGAATGCTGGCGGGGTTGGGAGCGGCGCACTACGCGGATGGACAGTTTGCGGAGGCGGCGGAGCGGATGTGCGAGGCCTCGGATTTGAATCCGCAAGAGACGGCCCCGTATCTGTTTCTTGGAAAAATGGAAAAGGCAACAGCGGACTTGCCGGTGTGCAGCGCGGCCCGGCTGAAACGGTTTGTGACCGAGCAACCCAAGAGTGCTGTGGCCAATGAATATTTCGGTTTGGTCTTGTGGAAAAAAGGCAGACGAGAACAGAGCGAGGCCGAGATTCGGGAAGCCGAGGGCTATTTTACAAAGGCTGCGGCGATTGATCCATCGCTGGGCGAGGTGTACGTGCAACTTGGAATGTTGTATAAAGCGCGGGGCGAAAAGGATGCGGCGCTACGGGCTTTCCAGAACGCGGTGAAGGCCAGTCCGAAGTCGAGCGATGCGCATTACCAATTGAGTCTGGCGTATCGGCGCGCGGGAGACGCCGCAAAATCGAAGGGGGAGATGGATACGTGCCAAGAACTGCGCAGATCCGAGGATGCGGAGCTGGAGAAAGAGCGGCGAGAGCTGCGGCAGTTTGTGACGATATTGAAGGACCGGCAGGCCCCTACGCCGAAGTGAAATCAGACCGGAGCCACCACTAACAATTTGACTTATAACGAATCGAGCGCGGGCGGGGCAGTGCCACGACGGCGTTGGGGCATTGCCATGTTGTTGGCGTTCGGAATTCTGATCAGTTATTTCGACCGCGTGAATCTTTCTGTTTCGCGCGATGCACTGCACAATACGTTCGGGATTTCCGACCTGACGTTCGGAATTCTGCTCAGCGCGTACAACTGGACATACATGGTGCTGCAGCTTCCCTCGGGATTATTGCTGGACCGGTTCGGTGTGCGGCGAGTGGGAATCATCAGCACCACGATCTGGAGCTTGGCTTCTTTTTTTGCGGCAATTTCGACTGGAATCGCGGGTTTGTTTGCAGCGCGTTTTCTTCTGGGCATCGGAGAGGCGCCAACGTTTCCCGGGACCGCTAAAGCGGTTGGCTATTGGTTCCCAAAAAATGAACGAAGCCTGGCGACGGCCATGTTTGATTCCATGGCGAAATTCTCGTCGGCCATCGGCGTGCCGATTCTTGGCTTGATCCTTCTCCACTTTGGCTGGCGTTGGAATTTTGCGTCGACGGGGATTATCAGTCTGCTGTATCTGGCGTTGTTTTGCGCTTATTACAAGAATCCGAGCCAGGATAGCCGACTCTCGCAGAGAGAACGCGAGCACATTCAAAACGGCGGAGCGCAGCCTGAAGATGCGGCGCGCAGGGCAGCTGGAGCGCCGTTCTTCTATTTGTTGAAGCAACCGAAAGTATGCGGTCTGGCGCTTGGGTACGGTTCGTACAACTATGTTTTCTACCTGCTGCTCACCTGGCTGCCGACGTACCTTTCCGATACGCATCACTTGGATCTAAAGCATTCCGTGTTCTACACCAGCGCGCCTTGGCTGTGCGCGACAATAGCGGAACTGATTGTCGGCGGATGGCTGGTGGACTCTTTGATTCAGCGAGGATGGGAAGCGGCGAGGGTGCGGAGGACTACTCTGGTTATCGGGATGCTGCTGGGCTTGGGAATTTTCGGAGTGGCGCACGCAAACAGCATGCAAGCGGCATTGTTGTGGATCACGATTTCGATTACGGGACTGTCCATTGCGGCGCCGGTGGGATGGTCGATGCCGTCACTGATCGCGCCGAGGGAAAGCGTGGGGACGGTTGGCGGGATCATGAATCTGAGCAACCAAATCGCGGCGATTTCGGCGCCGATAGTGACAGGGTATATCGTTACGGTGACGAAGAGTTATTCGGGAGCGTTCGTTGCAGCGGCGGTTGTTTTGTCGATTGGAATTGCGGGATATGTGTTTTTGCTTGGCGACATGGAGCCGATTGCGGAGCCGGGCTAAGCCAGCGATTTACGGGGAATGTCCGGCACAGAGCGCAGACTTTCGGCGCTGGTTTCTGCGGTGAAATCGCGTTGCGGCATTCCCAGCAGCTCAAAACCGACCATGAATTTGCGCACGGTTGCGGAACGCAGGAGTGGCGGAAAAAAATGCGCATGGAAATGCCATTCGGGATGTTCGTGGCCGTCTGTCGGCCGTTGGTGAAAGCCCATCGAGTACGGAAAAGAGGTCTGGAAGAGATTGTCGTACCGGGTCGTCAGCCGCTTCAGGATATTGCCAAGAGCATCGCGTTCGTTCGAATCGAGTTCATCGATCGCGCCGAGATGCCGCTTCGAGACAATCATCGTTTCGAAGGGCCACACCGCCCAGTAGGGAACAACTGCCAGGAAATGTTCGTTCTGAACCACGATGCGGAGTTGCGCTGAGGATTCGACGGAATAGTAGTCGCAAAGCAGACAAGAGTTTTTCGCTTTACGATACGCAGTTTGTGAATCCTGCTCGGCTTTCGGAATATTCGGAAGGCTGGTAGTGGACCAGATCTGGCAGTGCGGATGCGGATTGCTCGCGCCCATCGTTGCGCCGCGATTCTCAAAAATCTGTACGTACTGTATTTCGGGGCGCGCGCCAAGTTCCCTGAATTGGCCGGCCCAACAATCGATCACCGTGCGGATGTCCGGTTCATCCATTCCGGACAGCGTTAAATCGTGGCGCGGCGAAAAACAGATCACGCGGCAGAGTCCCGATTCCGTTTCGGCGACCAGCAAATCGTGATGATTTATTTTCGCGGATTCGCGGCCCGGCAACAGCGCGGGATAATCATTGGCAAATACAAAAACATTCTGGTAGCTGGGATTCACGTTTCCTGTGGAGCGCTTGTTTCCGGGACACATATAGCAGGCAGGATCGTATTTGAGGATTTCGGTTGCGGCGGCGGCCTCGACCTGGCCCTGCCAGGGACGCCGCGTGCGATGCGGTGAAACGAGTATCCATTCTCGCGTCAGCGGATTGAAGCGACGGTGCGGCTGTCCGGTCCAGTCAAAGTCGTTCATTCGACTAGGCGCTCACCATGATTTCGGTGACGCCCGCTCCCGCTTTCGAAACATAAATATCGGCGTCAATCTGAGTGGCAAGCTTATATTCCTTCGCGACTTTGCGCTTGAACTCATCGACCGCTTCAGTCTTGACCAGATTGATGGTACAACCGCCGAATCCCCCGCCGGTCATGCGCGAGCCTATGACGCCGTCGTGGCGCTCGGCAATCTCGATCATCACCTCCAACTCCCGGCAACTGATCTCGTAGTCGTCCTTCATACTCACATGGGATTCCGCCATGCAGCTGGCTACGGTTGCAAGATCTTCCGCCTGCAGCGCCTTTGCGCAACGAAGGACGCGCTGATTCTCGCTGATGACATGACGGCAGCGACGATAAATCAGGTTAGGCAAATCGGCGCGGCAAGATTGCAGTTGCTCAAGGTTCACGTCGCGCAAAGCTGTGATGGTGGGGAAGAAGCGCTTCAACACTTGTACGCCTTCTTCGCACTGCGCGCGCCGCTTGTTGTATTCCCCGCCGGTGTGCGCGTGCTTGACCATGGTATTGCAGATCACCATCTCATGGCCGGCAGGCAGCGGCAATCGCTGGTATTGCATCGTGCGGCAGTCCAGCAGTATGGCGTGACCTGCGCTTCCGAAGCACGAGGCAAACTGATCCATGATGCCGACCCTGGCGCCGACGAATTCATTCTCTGCGCGTTGGCATAACCTCGCGATTTCGAGAAGTTCTAGAGAGCGCGCCGACGTACTAAGAAGCGCGCTGGCGAGAGAGACTTCAAGAGCCGCGGAAGAGCTGAGCCCGGCTCCGCTTGGAATATCGCTGTGAATGGCGATGTCGGCTCCGGTCAGCGGGACGCCGAATCTTTGAATCATCAGTGCAACGCCGCGCACGTAATCCGACCATCGATCCTCGCGTTGCGGATTTGTTTCGGTTAAATCAATCTCCGCGGCTTCTTGCAGGTTGTCAGAAAAAACCTGAAGGCGCTGATTATTGCGCGGTGCGATCGCGATGCAAGTACTGAGCTCGATTGCAGCCGGCAACACGTACCCGTCGTTGTAGTCGGTGTGCTCGCCGATCAGATTTACCCGACCTGGCGCGCGAAACACTCGCGGCGCCTCGCCAAATCGAGCCAGGAAAATTCTCGCTAACCGGCTTTCCATCGGTTCTTGGTGTTGTTGCTGAGGCATAATTTATATGGCGGCAAGAGCACCTGGTCGGCGGACAAGAAATCTTAAGGCAGATGCGGTAATTACATCCAAATAACGTCTGGAGCCGATTCAGATTCAAAAATGTAGTGCAGACTCGGCCGTCAGCCCAAACTGATTTCAAAGGACTTAACTCTCTTTCAGCCCTCTCCGTGACGAACTTCGGCTAGGCGAGCAGCGCACGCGCAAGCCTGCTCCACACCGGCCAGCCTGTCACAAACGCGTGAATGATTGCCGTTTGGCCAAGCGCGCCCTGCACGTCGCCTCCACTCGTCCCCACGTTGGCGCAACGCGACGACTGCCAACTGGCCATCCACTTCTGCCATTGCCAGCCGCCACGGTATCGTCAGGCGTTCATAGTTCCTGAAGTACGGCGCTTCGTCGATGGAACCGGCAAAGCGATCTGCAACGCGGAGTCGAGCATCGGCGCTAATGAGTTTGCGGAGTCCGTCCCAATCGCGCTTGTTGAACCGGTCGACGTAGAGATGCAAGAGCCGCGACAACTCTGGGTTCACTTCGCGCTGTGAGGCCACGGGCTCAGGCAAGGCCGCCAATTTCGACCGGCCGCGGCTGAGCGCGGCCTTGACGCCGCCCAAAGTGGAGCCGACACTCTCTGTGATTTCTTCGAGCGTGTAGTCAAAAACATCTTTGAGCAGCACGCATGCGCGTTCCTTGGGAGGCAGACTCATCACCAGCTGTTCAACCGCTCGACCGACACCAAGGACAGGAGCATTGCCAGGCAGCACAGAATCTGGACCCATAGCGGCAGTTTCGGCCTCAACCCGAACGCCACGCCTCCGCAGGAAGTCAATAGATCGATTGTGCGCAATCCGGAACAGCCACGGGGTGAGAGGACGACTGTCGTCGTAGTGGTCCAGCTTCCGATAAGCCTCGAATAGGGCATCTTGAACAACATCCTCGCCGTCCATTACGGACCCTGTCATGCGCGAACAGTATCGGTGCAGGCGGGGACGTAGCTGAGCGATGGTTTCAAGGAACGCCAGATAGCGTGCGTCGAAGGGACCAGGGGCTTCCACGTCGCGCCGATTATCCATATCTATCTCTACGCAGCTAATCGCCTTTGGGATACGGAGTGAACCCCTCTAGGTTACGACGTCTGCCTTGAGGCGGCGTGCCATAACGCATTTCGGGAGAAGCACAAATTCCTGGGTGCGGACAATTTCATTTTCCTCGAACACCAGCGATATGCGCCTTACTCTTTGCGGCTGATCAAAAACCAGGCGAATCATTTGGCTCCCAGGTGCTGACGCACGCCAGCCCCTCGCATCTCCGGATCCAAACACGGACTCGACAGGGCAATCTTTGTCTTCCGAGGTGCCTCTACCACCGAAGTACTCTCTACATCCAACCAACCCTCGCTGCGAGTCGGAATGTTCGACGGTGTCGGAGTGATAACGCGCTTTCGCATGGATGTAGTTTACCGCTTATGGAGACTCAACCTGTGCCAGAGTTTTCCAAGGATGGAGAGCAAGCGCTGGTAAGTACGGTCAATCCGCAGGATACACGCTCCGCAATATCGGCGCGCCGAGACACCCTGCGCGCAACCCAATCTGGGTCTGTGGCAATGACGATGTTCCGGCAAGGCAAGAAGGTCCCTGAATGAATAGATCGCGACGAAAAACAACGGAATGATATAGCGAAGCCCAACGCCTGGGCTGTCTCAGGCAACATCCATGGTTTTACCGCGCTTCGTACATGTTTTGGCGGATGGTCAACTCGCCGGCCAACCGTTATCCAAGGAATGTGCGGAAGCGCCCCGAACCTCCCTCGGGAAACTCCGAAATCGATGCCTGACTTCGCCAGCCGGCCGACGCACGATGCCGAAAGCGACCAGGAAACTATGCAAAAGGGTGGCAAGACTGTTCTTGTCGTGGACGACAGCCCGCTAGTCCGACGCACCGTCTGTTCTGCACTGGTCTCAGATGGCTTCGACATTTGTGGTGAGGCGAATGACGGTCACGAGGCGATAGAGCTTGCCGAGAAACGTTCTCCCGATTTGATTATCTTGGACATGTCGATGCCCGTCATGAATGGTCTACAGGCAGTCCCTGTCCTCCGCAAGTTGGTTCCGAACAGTCCCATTATTCTTTTCACGGTCTACACGAGCAACGCCGTCGAGCAACAACTACGAACCACGAATGTAGATGCAGTCCTTTCGAAGGGCGAGCCTTTGTCAAATCTTCTTGAAAAAGCGCATGCTCTACTTGGCGACTGATCGCGCATTCGGTCTAAGCTTCGGTGGCGCGACTGGAAACGCGAAGAGGAATTACGGCTCGTACCAAAGTGCCCTTTCCGTCTGAAAGGATTTCGAATTCTCCCCCGAAAGCTTTGACGCGTTCCCGCATCCCGCGCAACCCGACTCCTGCTGTCCCCGGTCCTGCGACGGCGGCCAGTTTCTCTGGCGACATTCCTTTACCGCGATCTCGAATTTGCAAATTAAGTCTTCCCATCGAGTTCGACAAAGAGATTGTGGCCGTAGAACTGCCGGAATGACGATGAATGTTAGTGAGACATTCCTGCACGACTCGGAAGATCATCAGTTCCAGTTCGGGCGGAAGGCGGTCCAGATTCTCGAATAGGTCCAAGCTAACGTCGATGTTGGTCCTTTCTTTGAATCCTTCGATGTACGAGCGCAAACCGGCTGGCAGCCCCATTTCGTCGAGCAAAGGAGGGTGAAGCAGATAGGACGTCGTGCGCAGCTCGTCTGACACCGCTCGAACGATCTTCTCGTTTTCAGCGAGCTTGCCCGCCAGCTCAGGGCTGACCTTTTCAGCTGTCTTGCTGCACGCAGACAGATTCATGGTCAAGACCGCCAGGGATTGGCCGGTGCTATCGTGCAGCTCGCGCGCAATCTTCCGGCGTTCCTGATCTTGAGCCTGCAGCAAGCGAGCCGAGAGTCCTTCGAGTTGTTGCGTACGTTCGAAGACCTTCTCCTCCAGCTCAATCTTTGCTTTCTCGAGGGTCTGCTCGTGCTTGTTGCGTTCCGTCACGGTCGCGGAAACCAGTAGGCTAGTCAATGCAACTACACTGAAAAAGACTTGCGTGACGAGAAGGGATTCATTGGGAATCGAGGCTCCACGGGCAGCGTGCAAGGCGCTTCCGAGCGCCACGGCTGCAAAGACAACTATGGCTAGTGCTGCAGCGCGCGGCGACATTTCAAAAGCCACCCATACCACGAACGGAATGCATATGAACTTCAAAGGATAGTCCTGTGCATTGGAGAACAGAAAATCACTGAAGACGATCACGCCGACCAAAAGCAGGCTGACGAACGCGGCACCTTGCAGCATGATCGATCGTTTGCTTCTGAGCGCTGTCGTTTGGGAGGACCATAGCAGAAAACACGGAGTCACAAGAACAGCACCAGCCATGTCGCCAAGCCACCACGTCAACCAGAATGGCCCCGGTTGCGCTCCTCGACTGAAGCCAGTCAGAAAAAGACTCGCGGTTCCAACACTGGCACCGATGGTCGTTGCCAGTGCGCAAGTTAGCAGAAAGAATTTGAAAATATCCTCCGCACGATCGAAGACCTTGAGGCCGTCGCCAAACTTCGTAATCAGATAGGCACCAACCAGCGCTTCCAAGGTATTCCCGGAAGCGATTCCCACTGAACTTACGATTGATCCCGCGGTTGCCAGATTAACTGCGAAGGCGCCGAGGAAGACGCCGGGCCAAACTGCATACCCAAAAAGCAATAGTGCGGCGAGAGCAATGCCCGTTCCAGGCCAAACAGCCGTGGCGCTTGGATGAACGACCGCGAGCTTTAGTCCGAGTTTGCAAGCGAGGAAATAGACAGCCGCCAATCCTGCGACCATCGGTAGCGAACGAGTCGTCGGTAAAAGACGGGCCAACCAGGAGCTCGGGTTGTGGGCTGGCATGAGCGGCTCGGGTTTCTCGGAGACGCGCTGAGTATAGCCCCTGAAGCCGCAGACCCGCATCGTTTTGTGAAACACTTCGGGCGACCAGCCCGGCTGTCACTCGAAGCGCGGTGCAGGCCCTAGAAGGACAGCGTCGAAGCGCCGAGGCTTGACGGAAGGAGCGGACGGATCAGGCTTTCGTTCGATTTGTTGCACCAGGAAGGGCGTGGGTCCGCGAAGCGTGAAGCGAGGAGTTGCGGTCCGAGTCAGGCTTGCGTGATTCCCTATGAGAGTTGGGTGATTGTGCAGGCCCCGTTTAGACCATTGGACAACAAGGGTAGGCAACGCAAAGCAGCACGTGTGCCTCGCCTGGCTATGCTGCATAATCCCCTAATAAAGTTGGGGGAATATGTCATGCCCAATCCTTATCCTTACAAAGAAACGGCGCGCCGGCTTTACGAAATCGCCCAATCGCAGCAAGGGTTCTTCACGACAAAGCAAGCCGTCCGTGCGGGCTATGCGGAGAAGGTGCACGCCTACCATGTGAAAGCCGGAAACTGGATTCGCGAACACCGTGGAATTTACCGGCTTGCCGAATTCCCCACTCCGGAGCGGCCGGATCTGATGCTGTGGTATCTCTGGTCGCAAAACCGGCAGGAAGTTCCGCAGGGAGCGTACAGTCATGAAACGGCGTTTAGCCTTCACGGACTGTCGGACATCATGCCGTCGACGCTGCACATGACCGTGCCGAAGGAATTTCGCCGCAACAGCCGGATTCCGGAGTTTCTGGTTCTTCATCAGGCGCATCTCGATCCTACCGACGTTCAGGAAATACACGGCGTACGCGTAACCCGTCCACTCAGAACGATCCTGGATCTGCTGCAGACTGGCCACGTGGATCGCAGCCAACTGAAACGAGCCGTGGACGAGGCCATTCAGCGAGGACTCATTGGAAGGAAAGAAATCGATCGCATGCCTCACGATAAACTGCAGCGCTCGCTTCGCGAGCTCGCCGGACACTGAGCCTAATGGACGAACCGAAATCCTACACGCACCGCTCTTGAAGCTCGCTTGCAGACGCGCGCACGGAAAGAAGGAACGGATCTTCAGCGCCTGCGCCGGCAAGTGGCGTTCGACCGTTTCCTCGCGCGAATGTTTTCGAAGGGGCCAAAGGCCGCTTACCCGTGGGTGCTCAAGGGCGGCTACGCGATGGAGTTACGAGTTCACTCCGCGCGAACGACAAAGGATCTCGACTTGACGCTGCACGACGGCACGAGCCTGTCGAAAGATCCGAAGAAACGCCGCGAACAGGTCCGTGACATGCTGCAAGAAGCGGCAGCCACACGTCTCGACGATTTTTTCGAATTCCTTGTCGGAGAAGCGAGAGAAGATCTGGAGGGCGCCCCCGACGGAGGCAGCCGCTATCCGGTTCAGGCACAAATGGACGGGCGGGACTTTGCTCGATTTCCTGTGGATGTCGGCATCGGGGACGAAGTGCTGGAGCCCGTCGATATTGTGACCGGCCGAGACTGGCTTGGCTTCGGCGGCATCGCACCGCCTTCTCTTCCGATTATTTCGGCGGAACAGCAATTCGCGGAAAAACTTCACGCGTATACGTTGCCGCGCGGTGAGCGCACGAACACCAGGACGAAAGACCTCGTCGGCATGGTGCTCTTGATTCGCGGAGGAAAACTCGAAGAGAAGAAAACCATCACTGCAATTCGCGCGACTTTCACGAGACGAGCGACGCACAAAGCGCCGCGTGAACTTGATGCGCCGCCAGGGGACGGGGCCCCGGTGTTCGATGCCCTCGCGAAGGAATGCGCCCTCGCGATGAAAATGGAAGAGGGATGCGCCCTGGTGCGTGACTTCACCGGAACGCTGAAGGTATAGCGAGCAATAAAACAGCCCCGAACTGAAGTTATCTTCGGATCAGGTTGCGGTTGCCAACTCTGCCTGCTGATGGCGCGCCAGCAATTCAATGACTTGTGCGTCTTCCACTGGAGAAAAGTCGTCGTAGAACTGTCCGACCGCGCCGAACGGCTCGGGGGTTGCTACGCAAACCATTTCGCCAACTTCGTAGGCCAGGCATTCGCAAACGGATCGGGGAGCGACGGGAACCGCGACCACGATCTTCGCGGGTCGCAGTTGTCGCAAGGCGCGAATCCCCGCGAGGAGGCTGGCGCCGGTGGCAATACCGTCGTCTACGAGAATGACGATCTTTCCGGTAACAGAAAGCAGTGATTCGCCGACGCGATAGGCGGCCTCGCGGCGCTCCAGTTCTTGTTGCGCACGCGCCGTGATGCGTTCGACTTCGCGCGAAGGAATCGACAGAGTGCGGAGAATCTGGCGGTCCAAAACGCGGACGCCTCCGGACGCGATTGCTCCGAAGGCGAGTTCTTCGTGACCAGGGAGGCCGAGCTTTCGAAGTAGAAACACATCGAGAGGAGCGCGCAGCGCCCGCGCCACTTCGAACGCAACGGGAACGCCGCCGCGAGGAATACCGAGAACGATGACATCGTCCCGCTTGGCATACTTTTCGAGCCGCCAAGCAAGGCTCCGGCCGGCTTCCGCGCGATTTGTAAAGATCATGGGGCCCCTCCTGCGACGCTTAACACAACCCGTGATTCCGCTTTGCATGCTGACAGCGACGAGCCGGGGCACGCAGCGAAGACCGTCACCGCAGGACGTGACGGAAATCACTGAGCAGTAGTCCTGCGTAGCCCCGCTCGAAGATTAGTCCCGCTGAATCGATTCGAGGTATTCGCACAGATTCTTGATCCGCCGGCGGACAGCTGCTTCGTTGTAGTGTTCCAGGCCCTCGAAGATAGGTCCCCATACCGGCATCTCGGACGAGCCATGCGCGGAAAAGCCGAGGCCGAAGCGGAGAACGTTCGTGACATATTCTTCCGGGAACGCTCCGCCATGGCGCTTCGCGAGAGTCGTGAGGTCGGAGGGAGGTTTCCGAAGGGACTGCGCGACGGGTCCGTTGCCTCTGCCATTCGAGCCGTGACATGCCGCGCAGTGTTCCTTGTAAATCTGCTTGCCAGGCGGGACATAGTCGCAGTGGATGGCGGAGCACGATTACGAATCGATCCGGAGATGCGCGGCAGCATGAGCCGGCGCTCCGTGCCCAACCGATCCGCCTTCGATCGCGCCAACTACATACGGGTTCTCAGCTCTTACGCTTTAAATCCGCGACGCTCGGCTGCTGAAGCAGCACTCTCCAAACAGAATCACGGCGCGCAGTCAGAATGTCAAGATAGCCAAGTTCGCTACGGTTCTCGGTTGGTCAATCTGTGCGTCGTCGTCACACCTGTGGCTCAGGAATGTTTTTCACCGGCTGCCGGTACAACATGTAGGTGAAGCGACCGTGCAACCAAGCTTCGCCGGTAGCTCCGTCATGCCGACTGTCGATCGACTCATCAAGCACGTGCGCGTAGTGGCCTCCGAGGCGAGCTAACCTCCTGTTCCAACCGAGTAGAGGCGCGAAGCCATTAGAGTCTCGTAACACTGCCCCCACAAGTCGTCTCGATGGACGAGTGTTCCGGGAACACGGCTACTCGTCGCTTCAATAATATGCTCGGCCACGGCATCGGCATCGAACGGAGGCAATTCGCGGTGCCAATAGACGATTCTGCTGCCGTTGGTGCCGACTGTGTTCACGGTGGGTCCCTTCGTTGAATCTGTCACCTTGGATCTTAGAACCGTACGCAAGTCCAGCATGTGAGCGCGGTCACCTTTATGTGTGTCCTCTGGCATTGTCGAATTGAAACCGCTGAAGGCGTGAGCAAATGACCATGGTAGTATCGCCCACAGAGCGCCAGCGATACCGCAAGCGCAGTCCGTCGGAGCCAAAAAACACATGTGCCGGATTAAAATGATTCTCTTGGCTGCATCATTGTTTACAGCTCTTGGCGTCACTGGGCCGCAGAGCAAAAATGAACGCAAATCAGCTCCGAAGCCACCCAGCGCTGCGGCTGGCCAGGAAACGTTTCTAAAGTATTGCGCTTCGTGCCATGGAAAGACTGCCAAAGGTGACGGGCCGGCCGCTTTCGTATTGAGGACGGCGCCGCCAGATCTGACGACACTCTCAAAACGGCATGACGATAAATTTCCTGCGGGCTACGTCGGTGTTGTGCTTACCTTTGGCAAGAGTCTTCGCTTCGCACGGATCAGAAGACATGCCCATCTGGGGATCCCGGTTTAAGACTCTCGATCCAGTTCACGACCCGACCGGACAACAGCATATCGACGACGTCGTCGCTTACATCCGATCGCTTCAGGTGAAATAGTCGATTCCCAAGTCTCACAACTCGAACCCCGCAGTTTGGAACGTATGGTGCGCGAAAATTGGACGGCATTTCAGTCAGCGTCATTACGCTGTCCCGTAATTCCATTTCCTCAGTGCGTCCAGCGCCACTTGATAGTTTGGGGTGGATTTGGCAAATAGTAGACGGCCTGTTCTCATGCCACCATCGGTGCCGTCGCGGAGTTTTTATGCTTATCACTAGACTGCGCAACCGGGAATGTCGCGAACTGCTCACCCGACTCGGCTTTGGGCGGCTCGCTTGTGTCTCCAACAATCGACCCTACATCGTTCCCATTTATTTTTCCTACGACGCCGACTGCTTGTACTGCTTCTCCGACGCTGGGACAGAAGATCGAATGGATGCGCGAGAATCCGCTGGTTTGCGTGGAGGTTGACGAAATTGTTGGTCACGACAACTGGGTAAGCGTTGTTGCTCTCGGGCACTACCTGGAGTTTTCCAATTCTCCCGAAGACGCGAAAGGCTTGCAGTACGTCCGTTCACTGATACAAAAGAGACGCTTGTGGTGGCAGAGCGGCTATACAGCAGTACAGGTTCGCCGTGGACAAAAACCGACCGTTCCAGTGTTCTACTGTATTCAGATCGAAGAAATGACCGGCCGTCGCGCTTCCCCGGATACACGCGAAAAGCAAAAAATACCGCGAGACATTTCCTGATTCGTCGCTGGAGCCGGGCAGTGCCCTAGGCGCACGCTCACTGTGCCGATTACATACGTTTATCGCTTCAGATGAAATAAGCGGAACGCTGAGACGCTGAGGTTCGCAATGCTTCTGTGCGAGCGTCACATCTTCGCACATGAACCGCTACCATGTGACGTCGGTCACATCGAATCGTGCCTCTGGTCACTGATTTCCTGCCGCGGTGAGCGTAAAAAGAAGACGCGAAAGGATACGAGCTGCCATGGGAACGAGCTGCCGAGGCTGCCGGGAACGAAGAGAAACGGCGAAGCCTCGGCTCTGCCTCAGTGGCGTGTCATCTGGCCGGACGAGGTTAGACCTGGCAGAACTCTCTATCCTTCGTTCCGAGGCAGCGGCGAGGCTCGAAGTCCACTTGAAGCGTCAGCAGTTCGACGATGCGCCGGCCAATCAGGCCGGAAAATGCTTCAACGCTCGCCGCTGCCTCCAATCCTGGTGAAGGAACCGCCTCTGGTGAGGCGAAATTCGATTGAGGAGGATGAAATGAAAAACCTGTATACAACAGAAAGACTGTTCGAAGATCTGTTTGGCGTTCGTCGCGAATTCGACGAGATGTTCAATCGCATTTTGGTGGGCAAGCCCTGGGGGCTGGAGCTTCCTGAGTTCAAGAAGACCTTCGGCATTTATCCAGCAGTGGAAGCTTATGTGGACAAAGAAGCCAAGAAGTATGTTTGCCGCGTAGCGCTGCCGGGTATCGAGCCGAAGGATGTGCAGATCCAGGCACAAGGCAACCTGCTCACGATTCGTGGCGAAAGGAAAGTCACCCATCGTGTGAAAGAAGCCGAGCTTTTCGAGGGCGAGATCACTTACGGCGTCTTTGAGCGGACTCTTACTCTGCCCGAAGGCGTGAATGTCGAAAAGCTGATGGCGGAATATGTGAACGGCGTCCTGGAAATCACGGCGCCGGTAGCCGCGGCCGCACTGCCGCGCAAGATTGAAATCAAGACCACCGTGCCGCTGACGAAACAGATTGCGGCGTAAGTGGAGGAAGCAGACGGCCCGGAACTGCAGCGGTTCCGGGCCGTTGTGCTTTTGAGTCTTCCAGTACTCGAACGAGTAATTTGTTTTCCCGAGTAGGAAGCGAGGAGGCTTTTATGATTCCGACTTCGACGATTTTGTTAGTAATTGCGGGCATCGTCTTAATTTCAGGCACATTCATTGGCCTCATTATGGCCGTGCGTACCTATTTGAAATATCGCGAGAAAGAGTCTGGTAACTTGTCCAGAAACGCGAAAGCCGGCGGCCGTGCACGTGAATGCCGGAAAAGCCGCACGCGATGTTCTGGAGGGCAAACACGCACGAATTCATCTCGACCAGTGTTCCTGCTGGCCAGAGCGCGAGCACTGCGGACAGGAATGTCTCAGCCAGATTGAAAACGATCCGCAAGGATGCTCGGTGTGGAGCATTGCCCAGCAATGGTATCGCGGCAGAGCGTGCGCGTATTGCCGTCAGCCTATCGAGAAGATTCAGTGGCATGATCACCGGCCCGCATTGTTGAGCCCCGAACAGAAAACCGTGCAGTGGAATGAGATTCCCGCCGAGAAACTTCCGGAGGTATTTGAAACGCATTTGCCCGTTTGCTGGAGTTGCCATATCGCAGAGACATTTCGGCGCGAACATCCGGAACGTATAGTGGATCGGCCGTGGAAGCGCGGCGCGATGGGTGAGTACATCGCAGATGAAACCGGAAGAACTGTCTGAGCCTCAATCGGCCGTTCCGCGTTAGTGAAGCCAATACGGGGTCGACAGCGCGGGGAGTAGTCGATTCGCTACTGGGTTAACCATTAGAAGGTTTGAACGCGCTGGAGTGCGACGCGTCCCTGTTCTTTGCGCTTCCATTGGGAGGCATCGATTTCAAATTGTTTCGTGCCAAGGAGAGTCAGCTCACGGTAACGCGAATTCGAAATAACTCGCAGCCTTGTGGTCAACCCATACGACGCCGTAGCGGCAGTGTCCATTGTGGCGTCTTCGATCAGGGCGGGAAGTCTTTCGAAGCGTTGCAGGTTCACGACATTCAAAACGCAAAACGTTGTCCTGGCGGACCATGAGCGATTCACGACCGCTTTGAGGATGGTTTCCGAGGAGGGAGAGTTGTCGATGGCGACGAGAACTTTCATGGCTGCGTCTCCTGTTCTTGGTACGAATTTCAATTTTTTCGGTCGTTCTGAGAGTCGCATCGTCCCGAGCACTCGACTGTGACGAGCGTCACGTCCGACCGTGGCGGGGGTCACTGCGGAGAAAGCCGCGATCGACGATTCTGGAGCCGCTATGGAAGACTACTCAGCGCTTACTTTCAAAAACATTCTGCATTTGACGGATTTTTCCCCGTGTTCCGACGCCGCTTTCAAGTGGGCGATCGGTATGGCGCGACACGAGGCGAAGCTCTCGGTGCTTCACGTCGTGGTTCCGGACGGGCTCGTCTACATGGCGCCGGGTTCTCTGACGCTTGCCCTCGACATCCAGGAAGAGTGGGCGCGGGGAGAGATGCAGCGGATCGAGGCGCAGCTCGAGGATTTGCCGCACAGCACGATGGTCGCTCGCGGCACAGACGTATGGTCCGCCGTGGAACCGAAGCTCGAGCATCTCGAAAGTGATCTAATCGTATTGGGGACGCATGGAAGAACCGGATTAAAGAAGATGTTGATGGGGTCGGTAGCAGAGAAAGTCCTTCGCAGTTCCGCGGTACCGGTCATGACCGTAGGTCCGGCAGCCGCGCGTGAACTTGGAGGCGATGGCAAGTTTCATCGCGTGCTGCTTGCCACGGACTTCGCAGCCGGATCGGCGGAGGCTGCGGGTTACGCGATCGCGTTCGCGCGGCGGGACCAGGCGAAACTCGTCCTGCTTCATGCATGCAAAAACGGCAGACAAAGTGGATCGGGTAAACGTTCGGAACTCTCCGTCGCTGAAGTGCTGCATCGTCTCCACGAAACAATTCCCTGTGCCGACACACTTCAGCATAGTCCCGAGGCGGTTGTGGAGTACGGTGAAGCAGGCGCACGGATCGTGGAAGTCGCCAAGCGAAAAAAGGCGGACTTGATCGTGATGGGAGTGCGGACGGCTGGAAGCTTGTTTGCCGCCACACATCTGGAGGTTGGCACAGCGCACAACGTCGTCGCCCAGGCAGAATGCCCTGTGCTGACCGTGCGACGGAAAGTCCGGCAGGCTGCGTAGTAACCGAAGAGTTCCGGCGGTTTGGAGAAAGCGGTGAACGCATCGAGAACAGCAAAGCACTCGCGTCGGCCGGAAAAGCAATGGTGCGGAGCGTGCTTCGTTCAAGCGGCTTTCGCTTTGACTTGACCTCTTGCGCCTGGCTTGCCGTAGAGTCGCTTCAGGCTTCGAATGATTTCTTCGGCGGATAGTTCACAGCATCCTTCCCAGCGTTTCAAATCTCCGTGGGTGATGATGTCGTCCATCGAAAGAATGCCCTGCGGTGGGCCTTGCTCGTTGATGACGGGCAGGCGGCGCACATGTCTTTCTGCCATGCTGCCGAGAGCCTCGTGAATTTCATCGTCGGGCTTGCGCGTAAAAACATGTGTTATGGCGATCTCTCCCACGTTTAGGTCGCCCGGCAGCCGGTTCCGAGTGCCCATGGCGATACAGAGGTCACGGTCGGTAACGATGCCTATGAGCCGGTTATCGGTCCCGACGACTGGAAGCATGCCGCAGTTGTGGGAACACAGAAGTTCGACAGCGGCGCCGACATTGGTGTCCGGTTTGCAGCAAACCGCGGATGGTGTCATTACATCGCGAAGCTTCATGACGGATTCCGTCTCCCCGATCGGTTTTTCCCTACATTCCGCCGATCGATTCGAGCGCAGCACGATTCGAGATGGTGAGCGTCGAACCCTGCAACACGACGAGCTGTTTGGTCTTGAATTCGCTGAGGGTGCGCGTTATGGTCTCGCGAGTCGTTCCGACAAACTCCGCGATCTCTTCGTGCGTGAGCGGAACTTTGATCTGCGTTCCCGACTTGGTCTGTTTTCCATCGGAGGACCAGTCGAGCAGGAGGCGCGCAACTTTTTCAGGCGCGGAAGCGGAGAGACCCACGGTGCGGAGCTGTTCACAAGCTCCGCTGTAGAGTGTGGTGAACTGTGTTACGACGCCCTGGTGCGGCCGCTGGGCGGGCAAGATCACGTGCCACGAGGCGGCGAAAATACTCTGCGAGAGATACGCCGAGATCACTCGCGCGCCGACGCGCACGTCGTTGCATCTCATTGTCGAGCATAATCTGTGTTCGTGACATCATGACGGCACCATCATACCACACACGTAATCAAAGCGCCGCTCGCCGCCTTGCGCCTGATTCGGGCGGCCGCGCTGGATGTGACGCCAAGAACCGTACAGAACTGGGAGAAGCACGGACGCGGTCCCGAACGTCGATACAGGGACCTAAAGGAATTGCACGGGCTCTTGTCGAACTATATCGAAAGCGGACACGTTGCGAGTTGGATGGACAGTCGGAACCAAGCCTTCCAGAACCGCACGCCACGCGAGTTGATTCGCGAAGGTAAAACGCGGGATCTGATACTCGAATTTGGACGGCTGCGGACCGGCGAGCCATTGTGAAATTGCCGAACGGCACGCAGCGCTCGACGTGTTGTGCGACTCCGCGCTGCCGTTTGACGATTCCTGCTTTCGGTCCGTCGAACTTGCCTGAGCACATCCAAACGACGTAATCAGCGCCTCACGCTCGCTGGGTTTCAGGCAGGAAAAACGGTGCCAAATCAGCCGGCCTGAAAATCGACCATCGACATCCTGCATTCTTCAGGTTTCAGTAATACGTCTTCAAAACACAATCAGGACGGCAGTGAAAGCAGAGCGAAAGGACATGCGAAGCCTCCATCGAACCCCACGGTCTCTGATTGCGCTATGGGCCATTGTTGGCGCGGCTCACGCCGCAGCGGGTACGGGAATTTGCATAGGGACGAGGAAATTGCTTGCGAGAAGATAGTCATAGAGATGGCCGAGGGGAGGTGCGACACGCAGTTGTTTGGCGGAGACCCAACCGTTCGTTTCGCTCCATTCCAAACCAGTGGGCGAGAAACCTTTAATCGCTTCCTGCAAATCCACCGCAGTCATAGGATAGGCGTAGATGCGCACGTTCTGCGCAAAGAGACGAGAGAGAGCTTCCAGACGTCTGCCTTCTAGATTGAAGTAGGCATCATCAAAGGCTCGGATCAAAAGCGAAAGACCTGCGACGAAGCGCACGGGTGCTTTTGTGTAGCGATTCACTAGGGCCGTCATGGCGTAGAGCTCACGTTGGCGAAATAGGAGCACGTTGCCACCTTGCGCGAGAAGTGCACCAATACGACGCAGCACGTCGGGGATTTCAGGCGCTGACACTTCGGACCCAAGCGGAGCCGCAGAGAAGGCAAAGATGCCAATCGGTGCGGAGCTGGATTCCCCTAATTCCCGGCGCAGTTCCTGAACTCCCGCCGCCAGAATTTGCGCATGAATCTGCCCGTGAGCGGGGTCCACATGCCCGAAGTATCCCGGCGCGAGCACAATGGCTTTTTTGTACAGGACCTCAGTGGGAGGGACACTGGTGCCGGTAGAGGCGAAGAACACAGCTTCTGCGAGTCCTGCCTGCACGAGGTATGCCAAGAGCGTGGGGCGATCCCAGTTGGCGAACGCGGGGCCGCGAAAATCAACGAAGTCGATTTCGATTCGTTCTTTTACGACGTCTTGTGCCAGGCCGGCGAAAAACGATTCTTTTGTCGCTAATTGATAGAACGCGGCGTAGATGAGATTGACGCCTAGAACACCGATGGCCTCCTGCTGAAGGACATTAGAGGGATCCCGCATGTTAATGTGCAGCAGAATATCGTTGGGTGGGCCGCCAGGCTGCAACTGGAACCGCAGACCTATCCAGCCATGGGGGTCGTTGGTTCCGGCGTAGTTACGCGCCGAGACGGTATCAACAAAGGAAAAGAAACGAGTCTGCGACCCGCGAGTTTTTTCTAATTGCGTAAGCAATTGGACCCACTCGTTGTCCAACATTACTTCAAGACGCTGCATGGAAACATAGCGCGAACCGGATCCGTAGAGATCGTCGCTGACTTCCTTGTCGTATGCCGAGATAGTTTTGGCGACGGTGCCGGAGGCGCCGCCCACTATAAGGAACCAGCGCGCGACTTCCTGTCCGGCGCCGATTTCGGCGAAAGAACCGAAGGTGGACGGATCGAGGTTCAGGATGAGCGCTTTGTGGTGGGTGTCGATTTTTTCCGCGGAAAGCATAGCCACGCTCCGAATTCGCTGCCCTTGACGTAGCTAAAGATAATGTTGATTCGCTGTCGCGGATGTCAACGAAATGTTCGCTGAAGCATTGCAGGTGTATCTGGAGATGACGCCTGCAGAGGCAGGCGCATCAACGAAGATATTTGGCTACTTCAGAGTTGCCAGATAAGCAGCGAGATCCTTCACATCTTCCGGCGCCAGGTTTTTTACGCTCGCGTGCTTCGGCGAAGTGGAGAGCGCCTTGGTGATTTCTTCGGCACTCTTGCCCTTGATCGAGGGTGACTTCACCGCCGGTTTGCCGCCAGCGTCCGCGCCGTGGCAACCAGCGCACTTTGTCTTGAAAGTCTTTTCGCCCTTGGCAGAATCTTGAGCGCGCGAAACGGACGCGGCCAGCCACAACATTGCTACGATTGCTACTCCTAACAAAACTTTCTTCATCATTTCCTCCTTGTTTAGTCCTCCCTACCACAAATCCTGAAGGAGCGGAGGCCCCCATTCCCGCGCAAAGAAGGGCGGGGCAAATAAGACAGAAATGCTGCGATTTTCCCAGCTAGCGTCTGCGTGATTTGCGGGCGAAAGACGAATACGGCGATCAGAGCAATGGTCAGTCCGATCAGAACAACTAGCAAAACAGTAGGCATTGTCATCTCACAGGTCTGACTGCTACAGGAATCGTGCGGTCCTTTCGCCTCGAGGGGCTTTCGGTAAGGTCACTTTGCCAAGCTGCGAACGTAGGCCACCATGTCTTTGATTTCGTCCGGCTTCAGACTCTTGCCATAGCCGGGCATCTTAGCTTTACCCTTTTCGATGATCCCGGCGAGATCGTCGTCGCTCGCCTTGACTACCTCCGGGTCCGCGAAACTACGCACTTTGGTGCTCTTGCCGGCGGGCGTATCGCCTTTTCCGTCAGCGCCGTGGCAACTCGTGCATTTCGCTTTGTAGGTTGCAGCGCTCTTGTCGTCCGGCCTGCTCCTGGCGAAGAGCAGAACCGGAGCGGCAACAATAGTTGCGAGACAAATTATTTTCGACATCGATTTCGCTTTCATGGTGTGAGTTCCTCCTAAATCAGCATCGAAAGTTCTTCAGAACGCATACCTGAGCGAAAGGGTGACCAAATTTGCATGAAAGTTCCGTGGAACGAAAATGTCCTGAGGCGAATTGACAGTCTCGTCTTCGTGATAGCCGTGATAACCCCAATAGGCCTTTCCGGCCCACCCTTTTGCAAACCTATATTCGAAGCCCGCGACGGGCTGAGCCCAAAATGAATTGAGCGGCCCGGACGGTGCGTTAGGACTGAGAATCAAAACAGAGCCATTCGTGCCGGTAAGGTTCGCGCCCAGGTGCAGTGTAAGGCGCTTCGCAGGCGACCAGTTCGCGGCAAAGTAGCCATAATGCGACGTGTTTGTATAAGTCGAGAGCTGCTGCACGAGTGACGAGCCGGGGCATTGACTTATTCCGGGAGGCGTCACACTGGTGACGTAACAGATCAGAATTTGCGAAAAGACGTCATTATAGTCGTAACCGAGCTCCAGCCCGAGAGATTCTCTCGGTTGCAACGATGCCGAGAAACCATAGAAACGATTGTGCTGAAGGTTGTCAATCTCCGGTACGTTGTTGCGAGCTTCCCAGATGGTGATGGATCCGCTCAGATTCAGCCAGGGGGCTGGCTTGTAGGTCGAACGAAGACGATATTCCTGCGACTGTCGCGGACTAATGCGGGTGAACGAGTTGTCCGCGCTCATCAATTCGGTATCGAAACTAATCTTCCAGGCTGGCAAAGGCTTGGCCCAAATGCCGAAGACGCCAGAGTATTCGTTAATAAGAGTTTCGCGGGTGTCGAGTTCGATGGGTTGTGGAGTTCTGAATGTGAATGAGCCGTCGCCGTTGGACGTGCAGCCCTCGGGAAGCACCCCGCTCTCGAGAGCGCAGTCCCCACGATTGGCATTGTCCGGAAAAAAGACTTCGGTGAGCGCTTCGAAGTCCTTGTCGTTGATCGACCGGTGGCGGTAGCGAAATCCCAGGCGCGCTCCGAGCCGCGGCGAAAATTGGTACTCGAGTTCTGCAAGATTGGTTTTTTCATCCTGTTTCAGGAAGAGGCTGGACTGGGCGAGTGAAAGGTCGGGACCGGATTTTGAGGCGTTGTGGACGGGCGTGCCGGCAACAGCGCCCGAGGGCGCCGTGCAAGTGAGCGGCAAGGCCGTCGCGGACGAAAGAACGTTCGGGGCCGTAAGGAGATTCGGGCCGAAAAAGGAACACGTGGAGGGGTCAAACTCAACCGGATTGTGGAAATTCGAATAATGGAACGAATCGATGAAGCTCAGTTTACTGGTTAGGTGCCAGGTCGCCCCGAAATCAGCTGTCGCCGCCACGCGCTCGCCGAAGACCGGTCCAGTGATTGTTTCGCCCCGGGTGTTCGATTTTGACTCGAGACCGTTCCAATTCTCGAGCCAGTCAAACACGTTGGTGCTTCCGCTGGTATAACTCACCTTGGCCGAAAAATCCCAGCCCGGCAGGTAGTTCGATTGCAGGCTCAGCTGCTCGGTAGGCGCATTGGTGTGGGTCCTGCCGTGGCGGAGGTAGTCGAAATAAGCGTTGCAAACGGGATTGACAACACCTCCTGCGAGGAACGTATTGGAGCAAGGCTGACTCGCTCCGGCGTTTAACGAAACGCCTATGTCGACCGGAGCTCCACTAGAAAGTGCAAAGAGCTGATTCTGGTCGTTGGTGCCGGTGTCTCCCTTGTAATAGCTCCAGATCTGGTCATAGCTGATGCTGGTTTTCGGCAAGATTCTGAAATCGACACCGAGACGGTAGTTGTTTTGCGTTGTCTTATAGTCTTGAAACAGCAGCTGCTCGGTGCCCTGATGGATGGAACTGAGTCCGGGGCCTTCGAAAATTCCTCGCGAGTAGCCGAAGCGGACTCGAATCCTCGATTGCGGGAGCAGCAAAAGGTCGAAATCGCTGAGTTTGTGGCGTGTACTGAAGAGGTGAGGCGACGTGCTAATAATCGGAGTAAAGCCCAGAGGAGCATTCGCGAACGCTGGCGTGACCGGATTCAGCGGATTCGCGAGCAGCGAATAATCCCATGCGTATTCGTTCCGACGGAAGAGCGCGCTGAAGTCGTACCATTTGTTCTTGCTGATGTTCAGCCTGGATACATTTTGCGGGTCTCCGCCGTAACCGAAATTGCTGAAGAACAGTCGATCGAAGAACGCACCTTGAGGGTTCAGGGATCTCATCTCGGTTGTGAAGTCAAGCAATCGCGGACCCTGCTGCAGATTCACGAATGTGTCATAAGTTGCTCGGCTGCCGGTAACGTCTGTGAAGCGGTAGCCGAATTCCACGGATTGTTTGATGTTGTAATTTCCTTGCTCAATGCCTTCCGGATCTGGCTGCTGCGCGGAGCAACACTTTGCGGCAAGCAGGAGGAGAGCTGCGAGGAAAAAAAAGATCGAGGCATGCGGAAAAGTGCAAAGGAGGTATTCGAAGCCGATTCTGACTCTACGCATCGCCCACCTCCTCACGGCTTGAAGAACACATTGCTCGAATTGGATCCATGGATGGCCACATGGCAAAGGGTGCACGCCTGATACTTCTGGTCTTGCTTATGAAACGTAGGTACGGCGGGAGCTCCGGCGTCCACGGTGAGCGAATGGCATTCAAGACATAACAGGTTGACCTGACTGCGCTTGAGCAAGCGCGGATTGGACGAGCCATGAGGCGTGTGGCAGGAACTGCAACCTTCGATCTTCACTGCCTGATGCTCGAAGACAAAGGGACCGGCTTTGTCCGTGTGGCACTTGAAACAGACGGTGTCCTCGGAGATAGTCGCTCGCGCCTGGCGAACCAGGAATCCACCATGCGGATTGTGGCAGTCGTCGCATCTCACTAATCCCTCGTTAACCCGGTGATGGAAGGTGCGTGTGAATTGCTGCTTTGTTTCGAGATGACAGCCGTAACAGAGCTGCGGCTGCTTTTCCTTCATCAGAAACTGGCTTTCTTTGGCGTGATGTGGCGAGTGGCAATCGGTGCACCCGACGTTGTTTTGCAGGTGCGGGAGCGGCCAAAATTTGCGTGCTCTTCGCCATACTGATGGCAAATCCAGGCAGCGGGCGCTCACTCTCCTGTGCCGAAGCGTCCTTGAAGGTAAAAATCTTACTTTTGTCTCCGCCTCCATCGACGTGTTCCTTGCCCGGCCCATGACAAGCCTCGCAACCCTGCCACTGGGGCCCTTTCTTGGTATCCATGGTGGTTACGAAGTGCGGAGAAGCCTGGTAGTTTCTGTAGAAATCCTTAGTGGGCGTGTCCTCGTGGCAGCTTTTGCACACTGCGGAACCAACATAGAGCGAAGCGTCGGTGGGCCGCTGGTAAACCTTGGCTTTTTGCGGAGAGCCAGGGTCGCCCCGGCTCTGTTTCGTTGGAACGACCGCGGCGAGGAAACACAAAGCTGCTGCCACCACGGCACGCACCACAGGGAGGCTCTTTCGAACAGAGTCAATCGTCACCTCGGTTTCGCTCTGCCAATTAACCCACGTCGTTGCGTTGGGAGAGTACGGAGGCCACGACAAAAGAGAACCTGTCAAAAATGACAGATTTTGTCGGTTCAAGAGAGACATATCGTCTCTAGCAACCAGAATGGCCGGCTTGTAGATAAAAACAGGCGGTTCATTTGGGTCGCAGACCAAGGTTATCGCGCGGACAATTCCTTCACCCCTATGGGAAGAGAACCCTACTATGAACCCGAGCAGCAATCAGAAAGTGGAAATCGATACTCAGGATCAAGCAGAACGTGGTCCGACAGCGGGGTTAACATCAATCAACCGCCGAAATTGGTTACGGCTGACGGCGGGCGGCGGCGCAGGGTTAGCACCCGGTGAGCTCCTTAATCTGTCCACGGTGAGGGCGGCCCCACAAAAGTTAAAGCTCGCAAACGTCAGTGAGTTCACTACCTCGTGCAACTTCTGCTCGTGCGGCTGTGGCATGGTCGCATCGGTACGCGAAGGCAAGCTGATCGCAATGGAGGGCGACTTCGACCACATTGTGAATCACCTGATCACTGTGCGTGAAGGGCATATCCATGTTCGCGACGCACACATCGCCGAACCGGCTTACAAAGCCGCGTTATCGGGCGCCGGGCAGCGACCACTGGGAGGACATCTCCTGGGACGAATTGGGTGCCCGTTCTGCGAAAGTGCGGACGACCATCGCCTCTCCGCTCTGGCGATCGAGGGAGAAGAGATCCTCCGTATCGACTACTGCCAGTTCTGCCGGGCCTATCTCAAAACCTATAATGGAGAAGGGAGCGAGTCCCTCTTTCTAGCGGATTGGACTTCGCTTCACCTTGACATTATCGCCCGCGATCGTGGACTGAAACGATTGGCTAGCTCACTCTACGAACTGTGACCAGCCCCATCTTCAGTCTCGAGTCGAGGTGGGTGACAGAATCTAGGAAAGGAAATCCTGGCGATCAGAACAGATCCTGCTCAACTCAGTGGGCTGAGAAGCAAGAAAAGTTCCAAGGTTTAACCTCATGCCTGGAAAGGATGTGGTCAATGCTCGATGCGACAGTTCTGATCTTAAGTCTGATCCTTTTTAGTGCTGTGGTAATAAGTGTGCTTATCGCTCGCCCGGCAATCACTGCCACCCGCGGCGGGAAAGATGCTCGCCTTTGTCGCTATGTTTTGTTTACCTATCTTTTGCGGGCTGCTGGGCGTTTCTAGAGAAATGGCACGTTCCAAAAGCACAATGTTCTGCTTGTCCTGTCACACCATGGAGGGGTATGGAAAAAGTCTTTATGTGGACGACCCTACCCATCTTCCCGCATCGCATTTCCAAAATCATAGAGTACCGGCCGATGAAGCCTGTTATTCCTGCCATACCAACTACGCGATGTTTGGCGGGCTTAAAGTGAAGCTGTATGGACTTGAAGCACGTTGCCATCTATTATCTCGGGACTCCGCCGGCGCCGGAAGACATCAAGCTTTACGAACCTTATAACAATCGAGAATGTCTGCATTGCCATCTTGGTGCAAGGTCATTCGAGGAAGGAGCGGTACACAATGCCGACCCCGCTACACTTCCGGCAATCAAATCCAATCAACTCTCCTGTGTCTCTAGTGGCTGCCATGACATAGCGCACGATCTGGGGCACCTGAAAGACGCCAAATTTTGGAAGGCAGGTAAGTGATGCTGAGTGCAAATCAGGTTGAGAAACGTCGACAGGTTGCCGGCGTCTTCGTGGTACTCGGACTGGTGATTGAAGCGCTGTGTTTGATTTGGCCCACGCCAATTGCGTTCGTCATCTTTGTGGCGATCGGCGGTTTGTTAATGTTTGTTGGAATTGTAACTCTATTCTGTATTCCCTGGTCTGACTCTCAAGGACCCAGCGGAATCATCCAGAGCGTCGTGGCGATGAGTGACTGGCCTCTGATCGAGCAGAATCGCAGGGTCGATCTTGCAAACGTCAGGTAACGGGTGTAGCGCTTGCGCTCCGAATGCCAATTAGACGTGCAATAACGAACTGCATCACGCGCTGACTGACTTTCAGCCCTTCCTCGTTAAGTTAGCATCTTCAAAGCGCTCCATGGTCAAGACCTGCCCAAAGGACGACCACGGAGCGGGGCCCCGCTCGATACGTGCGGTCAGGAACCGAGGTGGCCTCTGCCAAGGGACGACGTCTTGAGGCATATCTAGAAAAGTGTCGATCCAGCGCCTCCAGTAAACCCCCTGGCTTTCTCCGGTCGCGGCAGTTTCAAACTCGATAGGCTCCCAGTAAGCGTTGAGAGCTGAAGTAGACGAGAGACCTTCCTCTTTTAACTCGGCACCGAACGGAACGCTGTGCATTGATCGCTCCAGTTGGGTTGATTGAGTTTCATTCCATGCCAGTTTTTAGTCGCCCCGCTGATCAACTGCGTCAAAGTCATCCGCCGGCGCTCGGGGCCGGTGTCTCGCAACAGTCGTCTCGCGATGAGGCAGTTCCAGTCCGTGACATCCGCGTGCTTCGCGACCAGCACCAATCAACCAATTCGATCCGTCGTCGTGGCAGTAGGCATTTGATCGCCGTTTTCGGTTTGTCGAGCTCATCGCCCATCACAACATCGGCAAACCGTCAGAGAGCATCGTGACGGTGAAAAAATTCTTCACCTGACGGTTTCGTAGTCTCTCAATCGCAGGATCATTGGTAGGACCCTGATACCACAATTCCAGGCTTCATTGTCGTCAGTCCCGTCACGATTGTCTTCGCCATTGGCTTCGTTACGTTCTCGTTGTAAGAGATAAGTCGTCGAGCGTGAATCCGTCGGGACACGTCGCCAGCTTTAACGCTCTGTTCCGCCTCGCGCGCTGTTCATGGCGATAGATCTCGTGGCTGCCAAGCAACCGGTCCGCGAAACGCCGCAACGAGCCATGCTCACCGCGGAAGAAGCTCCGTATGTCATCACGAAAGTGTCCATTCCACTCCTTCCAGCTGTCTCCAACAAAACTGCCAACCTGATACAGTCCAGCTGCGTCCCATGCTTCGGCAATCATCTTGGTCCCGGCCAAGTCTGGATCCGATTCAATATCCAAGAGTACAGGGGGATTAGGCATTACGTGACCGCTGGAATCGCGCGCGAGAATAGAAGCGAGATCAAAACGGAAACCATCCACATGCATTTCTTCCACCCAATAGCGGATGCTATCCAGGATCATCCGGCGAACGATGGGATGGTTGGCATTGAGCGTGTTTCCAGTGCCGCTGTAGTTGGCATAGCGCGACCGGTCTTGTTCCAAGATGTAGGACGCTTTGCTGTCGAGTCCGCGAAAACTGAGCGTTGGCCCAGAGTGATTGCCTTCCGCTGTATGATTGAAAACAACATCAAGGATCACCTCGATTCCCGCTCGATGCAGAGCCTTGACCATATCGCGGAACTCGTCCACAGGGCCCAGGGAATCTTGCCGAGAGCTGTACGCCTGGTGCGGTGCAAAGAACGAGATCGGTGCGTAACCCCAGTAGTTCACGCGACCTGGCGGGCAATCGTGGGGATCAAACTGGAATACGGGGAGAAGTTCGACAGCTGAGATGCCCAGCTCCTGAAGGTAGGGAATCTTCTCGATGAGTCCGCGAAAAGTGCCACGTGTCTCCGCTGAGACGCCCGAGCTCGGATGCTGCGTAAATCCTCTAACGTGCATTTCATAAATGATCGACTGAGAAGATGGTCGGCCGAGCGGTGTGTCGCCTTCCCAGTTATACGAGCGCAGATCTACAATCACGCTCTTCATGGCTGTCGCGGTGTTATCGCCTTTTTCTTGGGCTGCCTTACGAGAGTAATTTTTAGGGACAACGACCCCGCGACCATATGGATCGAGCAAGACTTTGGCAGCGTCAAACCGTATCCCCTTGAGGGGATCGGACGGCCCATGAACCCTATATCCATAGAGCTGCCCCGCCTGCACGCCAGGAACGAAGATATGCCAGTAGTGGTAAGAACGGTTGACGAATGGATCCAAAAGCGATCACACGGGCGGGTCGCCCGTCGTCTTCGCGGTCGAAAAACAGCAGTTCGATCCCCCAAGCATCACGTGAGTACAAACTGAAATTCACGCCATCGCACGCGACAGTTGAGCCAGAAGGGAGCGCTTCGGCCTACATTGGGGGCTAGAGCCCTAACCGCCTGGTGGATTCGTTGCACGGCACTTGTTTGTGATCCTTTCCCCGACAGACGATCAGTTACTGGCCGACGAATCAACCAGCAGCTGCCTTCAGCACAGCCTTGGAGCTGATCTGACTCATCAGCTCATCCCACGACTTCACGAACGACTTGGCTCCTTCCTCTTGAAGCTGAGCAGACAGGCTATCGACGTTGATACCAGACGCAGCGAACCGCGACAGCACATCCTCGCAGTCCCCGCCATCCGCCGGCAGAATCGATCCGAGTTCTTTGTGATTGGCGAGCGCCTTCAAGGTTGCCTCGGGCATTGTGTTTACAGTGAAAGGTGCCGCGAGCGCTTTGACGTACAGAATGTCGGATGCCGCGGGATCTTTTGTCCCCGTGCTGGCCCACAACAGCCGCTGTGGATAGGCGCCAGCGTTGTAGATACGGTGCCAGCGTGGCGAGCTGAGCAAGTCGCGCGCTGCATTATACGTTCGCATTGCGATAGCAATCCCAAGCTTATGATTTAATGCTCTGGGGATTTTTCCCGTGACACCGGCGTCCCAGCGGCTGACAAAGACCGATGCCACCGAGCCGACATTGGGCTTGAGCCCAGCTTCTATGCGCCGCTCGATTCCCCGAAGGAACGCTTCGGCCGCTGCCAGATAGTGAGCGCTCGAAAATAGGAGAGTGACGTTGATAGGAATTCCGGCGAAGATTGCCTCCTCGATCGCAGGTAGTCCTTCCTTGGTGCCCGGGATTTTGATGAGAAGGTTCGGGCGGGCCGCGCGCGCATACAGTTCTTTCGCAGCTGCCAAAGTCTTGGCTGTATCGTAGGCGAGCAACGGCGACACTTCAAGCGATACCCATCCGTCCACGCCATTTGTTCGGTCGAAGATCGGGCGAAGCAGGTCAGCGGCGCGGGTCAAGTCTTCCAACGCCAGCTCAAAAAAGAGCGTTTCTCCGGACTTGCCTTCTGCGAACTTCTGGCGGATGGCTGCACCGTAAGCCGAACTGCTTTTGATGGCATGATTGAAGATAGTGGGATTGAGGCGGTCTCGTCACCGACAGCTCATCGATGTAGCGCTTGAGCGTGCCGCTGTCGAGTAAATCGCGCGTGATATTGTCGAGCCAGATGCTCTGGCCTAAATTGTGTAGTAATTGTGTGGCTTTCATTTATCACCTCCATAAGACTGGCGAGGAGTTCGACTGTGGCTCTTACGATGCAGCTTTCACCATCCTCGCTGTAGGCAAAGTTTGCGACACGCGCCAACGATTGGAAGATGCCGTCAAGTCCCTGAGTTGCTGGAAAACCGGAGTGTTTAGCATGTCCTCGGTCAAGCGCCAACACCAGTTTGCTTCCGCTGAACCAGGCATGTTCATCCGAGCCTCGGAACCCAGACCAAGTAAGTCTTGCAAGGGAGCGATAGCGAGCCCCGCCACAGAACACCACGCTATCCGGACTAACTCTCGAGTAAGTTCGCTGATGTCGCAGTGGGCTCGATTCAGGTAGCTCCGGATTTTTCTCCGTTCCGCTTCGGAATGAGCTTCGAACCATCCGCGAGTTGTATCGTTATCATGTGTTCCCGTATACGCCACTGTGTTGGTCGGATAGTTCGCGGGGAGATGAGGGTTATCGGAACTTCCATCAAAGGCAAACTGAAGCACTCTTGTTCCGGGAATATGGAACTCATCGCGCAGCGCGCAAACATCGGGTGTGATCAGACCGAGATCCTCAGCGATAAATGGCAGCGCTTCTAGTTCCTTTCGGACCGCATGGAAAAACTCTGCACCTGGACCCGGCATCCACTGCCCTGTCCGTGCCGTCTGTGCATTGGCAGGCACGTGCCATGCTGCAACGAATGCACGGAAATGATCCAATCGAATCACATCCACGTGAGCAAGGAGAGAGCGCAAACGATCTATAAAGAATCGGAAGCCGGTGCTGCGAAGGGCATCCCAATCATAGACGGGGTTGCCCCACAGTTGTCCGTTCTCACTGAAATAGTCAGGGGGCACC
>CAVSVB010000007.1:0-155046 GCA_963731155.1 uncultured Acidobacteriota bacterium | reverse complement strand
GTGTGGCCATCGGCAGGTGGCTTGGCGATAGCAGGAGTGTGGCTCGAATTGGCGGGGTGGTGTTTTTGGGCGCGGCGCAATTCTTCGTTGTCACTAACTTTGCAGTCTGGGCTATCGGCGGCTTTTATCCCAAAACAATCGCAGGCCTGGTGAACTGCTTCGTTGCAGGCGTACCTTTCTTCTGGAACACGTTAGCCGGTGATGCACTGTACGCTGCAATACTGTTCGGCGGATTCGCGCTTGCCGAAAAAATGCTCCCAACGCTGCGGCTGCCAGCGGCCCAGCCGACGCGAGCGGCCTGATGTGCATGTGCGTGCCGAAGGGCGCAGTGTGCTGGTGATATAATTACCAGACCATGAGTGTCAAGAGTGCTGCCGAGGCTGCCGTGTCCACCGAGGTTATGGCCAAGTACGAAGCCGTGATCGGGCTGGAAGTGCACGCCCAGCTTCTTACAAAGACGAAAATATTTTGCGGTTGCTCGACACAATTTGGCGATGCGCCTAATGCGAATACCTGCCCGGTCTGTCTTGGTCTTCCCGGCTCCCTGCCCGTGTTGAACAAACGAGCCGTCGAATTGGCCATGCAGGCTGCGCTGGCACTCAACTGCACGGTACACGAGCACTCACGTTTTGCGCGCAAGAATTATTTTTATCCTGACCTGCCCAAAGGTTACCAGATTTCGCAGTACGAGCTTCCGCTGGCGACGGGTGGCTACATTGAAATTGAGATCGCCGGCGCAAAAAAGCGGATTGGAATTACCCGGCTTCACCTTGAAGAGGATGCCGCGAAGAATCTTCATGAAGGATTTGCGGATTCAGCTACCAAAGGCTATGTGGACTACAACCGCTGCGGCTCGCCGCTGAGCGAAATTGTCAGCGAGCCCGATATGCGCACGCCGGAAGAGGCTTACGAGTATCTGACGACGTTGCGCCAGATCCTGCTGTACACACGCGTGAGCGACTGCAATATGGAGGAAGGCTCGCTGCGTTGCGATGCCAATGTGAGTGTTCGGCTGCGCGGTGCGCCACAGTTCGGTACCAAAGTTGAAGTCAAAAATCTGAATTCGTTTCGGTTTTTGCAAAAAGCCCTCGAGTACGAGATCGAACGGCATATCGGCATCATCGAAGCCGGCGGCAAAATTTCTCAGGAAACGCGGCTTTGGAATCAGGCCGAGAGCTATACGGTTTCCATGCGTTCGAAAGAGAAGGCGCACGATTACCGCTATTTCCCTGAGCCCGATTTGCTGCCGGTGCATGTCAGCCCGGCATGGCGCGACGCGGTCAAAAATGCGCTGCCGGAACTGCCGGAAGCGAAGCGTGCGCGATTCGTCGTCAGCTATGGAATCACGCCGTACGACGCGGGAGTTCTTACTGGTACTAGGGATCTTGCGGATTATTTCGAAGCAACGGCAAAAGCGGGCGCCCCGGGGAAAGCGGCCGCCAATTGGATGCAGACCGAGCTCTTGCGCTGGCTCAGCGACAGCGGAAAGGAGATCACCGCGAGCCCGGTTCCGGCATCGAGCCTGGCGGAACTGATCCAACTGGTCGAAGCCGCGAAGATTACCGGCGCAGTCGGGAAAAAAGTGTTCGCAAAAATGTTTGAGACGGGCCGCGGGGCTGCGGAAATAGTCGAGGCTGAAGGCCTGGGCGCGCAAATCAGCAGCGATTCGATTGCGCAAATTGCGCGCGAGATAATTGACAAAAATCAGGAGAATGTCGCTAAATTTAAGTCCGGTAATGAGGGTGTTTTCAAATTTTTCGTCGGGCAGGTCATCAAAGCGACTCGGGGGCAGGCCAACCCCCAGGCAGTCAATGAAATTCTTAAGAAACTACTGGCAGGCTGAGGCTGCAAGTTATGCTCAAAATTGGCGACAAGGCACCGGAATTTAAGCTGAAGAGCGACACTGGAACTGACGTGTCACTGCAGGATTTCAAGGGACAACGCGTAGTGCTGTTTTTCTTTCCCAAGGCCGACACGCCAGGTTGAACGACGGAAGCGTCCGAGTTTCGCGACGCAAAAAGGCATTTCGATAAACAAAATGTGATTATTCTGGGCGCGAGCGCTGACTCCGAAAAGGCTCTGGCCAACTTCAAGAAAAAGCAGAAACTTAACTTTGCCTTGCTGGGCGATCCGACTCGCAAAATGATCGAAGAATATGGCGTATGGCGCCCGAAAAAATTCATGGGCAGAATTTTCAAAGGAATCGTGCGGAGCACGTTTCTGATTGGAGCGGACGGCAAAATCGAAGAAATCTGGGACCAAGTGCGAGTGAAGGGCCACGCCGGCGAAGTGCTCAGGAGAGTTAGCAGCTTGCCTTCCTGACACCGGCGGGCAACTACAAGGAACAGGTTGGAGCATTCCCATCAGCCGCAGGCTCGATGAGCAGATTGTCAATGAGCCGGGTTTTGCCGATGAAGACCGCGAGCAGCGCGTAGACCGGGCGCGGGCCAATGCTGGCGACCGGCTCGAATGTTTCGGAATCCACAATTTCAACGTAGTCGATGCGCGCCAGCGGTTCGTTCGACAAAACCCGGCGAATTGCAGTTTGCAGCTGCAGTGCGTCGCGAGCCCCAGCATCAAGCTCTCGACGTGCCTCATCGAGCGCGCGGCGGAGAGCCGTGGCGGCGCGGCGCTCCTCTGGATTCAGGTAAGTATTACGAGACGAGAGTGCGAGTCCGTCCGGTTCACGCACAATCGGGCAAACCACGATTTCCACGTTGAGATTCAGGTCAGTGGCCATCTGCTGCAGAATACGCACCTGCTGCGCGTCTTTGCGGCCAAAGTACGCGAATTGCGGCTGCACAATCTCGAAAAGTTTCAGAACGACGGTGGCCACTCCACGAAAATGGCCAGGCCGCGACTTGCCTTCCAGCCGCTCGCTCAGGCCTTCGACGTTCACGTAACTGCGGAACCCCGCCGGGTATATTTCCTTTGCATCTGGCGCAAAAAGAATATCTACGCCCGCGTCCGTGAGTTGCTCGACGTCCCGTTCAAACGTCCGAGGATATTTCGAAAGATCCTCGTTTGGTCCGAATTGCGTGGGATTCAAGAAGATGGAAGCATACACGCGCGAACAGTCGCCTCTGGCGCGGCGAATCAGCGAGAGATGTCCTTCATGCAACGCACCCATCGTCGGCACCAAGCCGACGAAATGATTTTCCGCGCGCGCTTGCCGTACGGTTTCCTTCATCCACGAGATGGTTCGAATGACTTCCATGAGCGCAGGGATTTTAGCTCATGTCGCTGGCATTACGTATTGTGGCAGAGGACTTGATGACGAGTCGCGCAGGGCACTGGTTCGGCAAAAAATTACGGTCCGGCTAGGCTGAATCATGCGGAGGCGGCGGATGAACGTTCGCGATAAAAGTGCATGAGATCGGTAAGCACAGGCGTTGCACCCAATTGCCTGAGCATGGTTGTAACTTGGCCGCGATGATAAGTGCCGTGGTTCGCGAGATGCTGCAGCGCTTGCCAGACCGGATTTTGGTACACGCCAAATTTAAACGTTTTGTATTCCATTATGCGATCGAGGTCGCTGTGCGTTAATCCCCGTACGAGTGCGAGCAGTCGATCTGCTTGCGGCGTCCAGTGCTCACGTAGCGCAGAGGCTGTTTGGATGCTCGAGAGGTCCGGGAAAGCGGATGGCGAGTGGCCGTGGCAGCGCTCCATCCAGACCCATTCCGCGCTGCAAATGTGTACCAGCGTATCGCGCACGGAAGAAAAACTGGAGCCGAGGGGCTTGATGAATTGTTCGTCGGAAAGTTGCGCAGCGCCTTGCAGCGAACGCTCATTAGCCCAGGCGTTGTAATCAAACAATTGGCGAATTTCTTCCGGCGTCATATATTTCTCCGTAGGCTGCGTTGGGGAATTAATCGGTGAGTTCGACGTCGAAGTTGATTTCCTTGCGGTTCGTTTTTGGTTCCGGCATGTGATACGACTCGGCGTCGGACGGAAAACTGCCGCGGCGCACATCGGCGCAATACTCGCGCGCCGTGCTGGAAATAATTTCGCTCAAGTTGGCATACTGCCGCGCAAATTTCGGCACTGGCCCGAACGTCAGGCCTAGCAGATCGTTGATCACCAGAATCTGCCCATCGCACTCCGGACCTGCTCCGATTCCGATCGTAGGAATGCGCAATTCGCGCGTAATCAGGGCCGCAAGCTCGCGCGGAATTCCTTCCAGGACAATCGCGAACGCTCCGGCGGCTTCCACGGCTCGCGCGTCACGTACTAGCTGTTCCGCAGCGTCGGGAGTTTTTCCCTGCACTTTAAATCCACCCATGGCATGCAGCGATTGCGGCGTCAGTCCCACGTGGCCCATCACCGGAATTTCTGACTCCGTGAGCCGCGCAATCAACTCCAGCCGCCGTTCGCCACCTTCCACCTTTACAGCTTCGGCGCCAGCTTCTTTCACAAAACGCACCGCGTTGCGCACTGATTCGGAAATCTCCGCATGATAACTGCCGAATGGCATGTCCGCCACTACCAGCGCCCGCCGCGTCCCTTTGCGCACCGCTCGCGTGTGATGCAGCATTTCGTCCACGGTTACCGGTAGCGTTGTTTCATGGCCCAGCATCACCATGCCAAGTGAATCGCCTACCAGCAGGACTTCCACGCCCGCTTCATCCAGCAGGCGTGCAGTCGGGTAGTCATACGCGGTCAGGCAGGTAATTTTGGTCGAATCTTGCGGGCTAAGCGATTTGCGATGAAGCAGCGAAGGCACGGTGATCTTGCCATCGCTCATTCTGAAGGGAACACTCATTTTGGCCTCCGGTGCCGCTCTTTAAATTCGAGATGCAGCCCTGTACCAAAACTAAGTTTAGCAAAAAAGTGGGTGCCGCACCATCGTGACCCCTCTTGCAATTTGTCGCGGCCGTCTTCCTAGGCGGGCACCTTTGGTTTCGCCTGCGAGCGCCCTTTCCATTGGCCCCCGCGACCGAACCAGTACCGCACAGCGGAAAGGCAGGTCGCGTAAGCATAAAAAAGCGCGGCCAGCGGCAGCAGCAGAGCCAATATCTGCTGCTGCCGATAGAAGCTTACCGTCGGCAGGAATGACGCCGTCATCAGACACCACGCGGCCAACGCAAACGGCCAGACATGAATACTGTTGGAGAATGTTAGGAGTACTGGCAGCGCAAAAGTCAAAATCATCGCGACAAATGTGCCGGCCAGCAATATGGCCGAGTATCGCAGTTGAGTGAAAGCAGTACGCGCAATCATGTCGCGAATGTCTGAAAAGTTTTCATACGAGCGCAGACTGTTGCTCGCGCGCGTGAGTCCCATCCAGACCGTTCCGCCAGACCGCTTTACGGCGCGTGCCAGTGCGCAATCGTCAATGACTTCGCTTCGAATCGCGGCGAGTCCGCCGGCACGCCGCAACGCGGCTCGCCGCAATAGGATGCAGCCTCCAGCGGCGCCTGCGGTCTTCACGTCGCGCTTTGCGATCCATTTCGGCGGATAGAGCATCAAGAAAAAATAAAGGAATGCTGGAATCAGCAAGCGTTCCGCGAAAGTTTCCGCTCGTAGCAGGACCATGAGCGAAGTCAGATCGAGCTTGTCGGCCTCCGCGCGCGACACCAGACGGAGCAGAGCGTCCGGCGCGTGCACAACATCGGCGTCCGTGAACCAATAAAACTCAGGCGCTGCTGCTGCTGATTCCTTCACGCCTGCGTTCAGTGCCCACAGCTTGCCAGTCCACCCTCCGGTCAGGTCAGGCGCGGAAATGACACGAATGCGAGAGACCATTTTGGTGGAACTTGCTGCGCGATGAGCAAGCTGCGCAGTCCCGTCGTCGCTGTGGTCGTCAACCACTATCACTGAAAACTCGCCCGCATAGTCCTGTGCAGCCAGCGCACTGATTACCGCTTCTATCGAGGCAGCCTCATTCCGTGCGGGAACGACCGCTGTTACGCGCGGCCATGGTGTTGGAGCAGGGAATCGCGCGCGATCGGAATCGAATTCCCAGACTTGCCAGAAATTTCCCCACGCAAAAAATAGGACCATCCAAATTATGAATACAAGGAGAGAAACGAAAACTAGCATCGAGCGGAGGACCGGCTAAGCCAGATCCTCGCCGCGAATCGGCAGGCGCCGAACTCTCTTTTTCGTAAGCGAATAGATCGCATTGCACACCGAAGCCGCGACGACGGGAAGTCCCGGCTCTCCGATCCCCGTAGGTTCTTCCTTACTGGGAACGATATAAATTTCGGTCTTGGGCGTTTCCGCAATTCGCGGCATCTGGTAGTCGTTGAAATTTGTCTGCACCACGCGTCCGCCGTTAATCGTGATCGCGTCGTGCAACGCAGCAGACAGCCCATAAATCGCGGCGCCCTCTACCTGCGCACGAATGCCCTCGGGATTCACGGGTCTTCCGCAATCGACTGCGTAAACAAGCCTATGAATTTTCACGGCGCCGTTCTTGACGCTGACCTCCGCTACCGCTGCTGTATACGACTCGAACGAATAGTATCCTGCAATCCCTCGCGCAACTCCGGATGGCAGCGGCGAACCCCAACCGGCTTTATCCGCTGCAAGCTTCAGCACGCCTTTGAGCCGAGCCGTATCCAGAGGCTTGCCTTCTTTCGGATTCGTGAAATCCGGTATCTTGCGATCACCGCCGATCAGGCGCAGTCGAAATTCCAGAGGATCCGCTCCCGCCGCGGCCGCCAGCTCATCCACAAAACATTCCACGACAAACCCGCTCGTCGAATGTTCGACCGAGCGCCACCACGCCCGCGGCACTCCAGACTTTGCCAGCGTATATTCCACACGATAATTCGGCGTCTGATAAGGAATAAATGTCGCCGTGGCAAACTCCGAATTTTCCGGATGCTCTTCGCCCTTTGCGCTCCACATCGCATCAATGGAAGTGGACGTCTGGAAATGTTTCCACGCCGCCAGGCCGCCCTTTTCATCCAGCGCACCTGAGAAGCGGTGATACGAAGCTGGCCGGTAAAAGTCGTGCTGCATGTCATCTTCCCGCGTCCACAGCGCCATCACCGGCTTGCCTGTCACTTTCGAAATTTGCGCCGCTTCCATCACGAAATCGCCCATGTAGCGCCGTCCAAAACCCCCGCCCATCAGGGTGGTGTGAACCGTGATTTTTTCCTTCGGCAGCTTCGAAACGCCCGCGATTACGTCCATCGCCCACTGCGGAGCTTGCGTCGGAACCCACGCTTCCGCGCTATCTGGCCGAATGTGCACCGTACAATTCATCGGCTCCATGGTCGCGTGCGCGGCGAACGGAAACTCGTACGTCGCTTCCACTTTTTTGCCAGCCGCAGCAATTGTCGCGTCTGCGTCACCGTCACTGCGAACGGGTTTTCCCGGCTTCGCGGCATTTTCCAAAAATTGTTTCCGCAATGTTTCGGAGGACTCGCTCGCATGCGGCCCCAGCTCCCACTCAACCTGCAGCGCTTTCCGCCCCTGCATTGCCGCCCACGAATTGTCGGCCACAATCGCCACTCCGCCGGCCGTAAACGCCCCTTGCCCCACTGGTTCAATCGCAAATACTTCACGTACGCCTGAGACCGCCTTTGCCTTCGCCGCGTCAAACGATTTCACTTTTCCACCAAACACCGGGCACCGCGCCACGACGGCGAACTGCATCCCATCCACGCGCGAGTCGATTCCGAACTTTGCGGTTCCGTCCGTTTTTGCGCGTGCTTCCCACCGCGGCATCTCATGTCCGACAATCGTGAAGTTGTCCGAATTCTTCAGCGGCACCGTTTTCAAATTGGGAATCGGCTGTTTCGCGGCATCCGCTGCCAATTCGCCATAGGTCAGAAAATTCTTCCGCGAACCATGCAGCACTCCGCCGTCCTGCGCCACACAGGTATTCGGATTCACATTCCAACGCGCTGCTGCCGCGGCCACCAACATCTCTCGCGCCGCCGCTCCTGCCTGCCGCATCGGCAGCCAGCAGCCGGACACGCTGCCGCTTCCTCCGGTTCCGTGGTTATAGATCGCAGGATCAGTGGGAGCCTGCTCCACCGCGACCTTCTTCCAGTCCACGCACAGTTCTTCCGCCAGAATCATCGGCACCGCCGTCATGATCCCTTGCCCCATCTCAGATTTTTCCAGGATCAAAGTCACGCGGTTGTCCGGCGAAATATGCACCCACGCGTTGAACGGATTGGGGGTTTTCTTTTCCTGTTCCTCGGCGGGATCTTTTGCGGCTGCCGCGTTCAGGTGGAATCCGATAAGCAGCCCGGCACCGGCCACTGTTCCGGCTTTCAGAAACTCGCGACGGTCTAAAAGCAGCGTCGACATAAGGGACCTCTTTTCTCAGGGTTTGTAAAACAAACCCTGAAATCCGGGATCGTGGCAGCGCGCGGATTGAGAAAAACTACGCGGACTTGCCTTGCGCCGACCGGATCTCCGCCGCGCGATGAATTGCCTTGCGGATGCGCTGGTAGGTTCCGCAACGGCAGATGTTGCCACTCATGAAATCATCAATTTCAGCGTCACTGGGGCTGGCTTTCTTTGCAAGCAGTGCCGCCGCTGACATGATCTGCCCGCACTGGCAATAGCCACATTGCGGCACATCGATCTCGATCCAGGCCTGCTGTACAGGATGATTGCCATCCGCAGAAAGGCCCTCGATCGTCGTAATTTGTTTTCCGCTGACCGCTGAAATCGGCGTGATACACGACCGCGCCGCCTCGCCATTGATGTGCACCGTACACGCTCCGCACAGCGCCATCCCGCAGCCGAATTTCGTGCCAGTCATGTTCAGCGTATCGCGCAGCACCCACAGCAGTGGCATCTGCGGGTCAACTTCCACCGATTGAGACTTTCCATTGAGCGTGAAACTGATGGCCATAAGATCCTCCGCGCGAACCGAAAACCGCAGCCCTCATCCTAACCCAATCGGCCCGATACGAAAAGTCACGAAAAATTGATGGGAAAGGTCGCACACCCTGGTGGCGACGACAGTCCTCTAGATGAGATATGACGCACGCTAAGTTCGGGCGTGAGCAATTTCGGGCGTTTTTGTAGGGCCGTGCGGAGGCTCAGGTTCGACACCTCGCCAGCCAACCGGTCGTCCGCTGACCGCCTCTTTTACCGACCGGAACAGCACCACGTACATCAATTGCCGATAGTAGAAGCGCTGCAGCAACACCGGAGTCAGCAGGGTCCAGTCCTCGTCCCTCTCGAGCGCGAACGCCACCACGCACGTCAGCAGGTCAATCAGCAGAAATCCTAGAAAGAAAAGCACAGACCGTTGTAGATTCGCCGTCTCAAACATCGTCTGCGGTATCCACGAGACATGCAATTGCGCCAATCCCCAAAACAGGATCGAACCCAGAAACATCAGATCAATGATCGGCGAAACCAGCGGCAGCATCAGTTGGAACACAAAAATATTCGGCAGCGCGACCCAGCCTAGCGTGCCGTACTTTCGCCGGAACAGCGTGTCGCGATGCTTCCAGAACGACTGCAGCGTCCCAAATGTCCAGCGGAATCTCTGCCGGATCAGCACGTTGGCCGTTTCTGGAGCTTCCGTCCACGCAACCGCGCGCTCTTCGTAGCTCACGCGCCATCCCAGCCGCCGAATGGCGATCGTAAGGTCCGCATCTTCTGCGACGGTGTCCGCCGTAATTCCGCCCGCCGCCTCGATAGCCTTCACGCGCCACGCGCCCAGCGCCCCGGGCACCACCGTGATGCAATTCAGCAAATCGAAAGCGCGCTTCTCCATGTTCTGGCTGGTGATGTATTCCAGCGCCTGCCAGCGCGTCAGCCAGCGCGAACGATTTCCCACTTTCACGTTCCCTGCCACTGCCCCAGTTCCGGATCGGAGAAGTGCCGCATCAACTGACGGATGGCATCCGTTTCGATTTCCGTGTCCGCGTCAATCGTCACCACGATCTCGGTTTTCGCTTGTCCCATGGCGTTGTTCAGCGCCGCTGCTTTACCGCGATTCACCTGATGAATAATTTGTACCCGTGGGTCGTCGCCAAAGTGGGTGTCCAGCAGCGCGCCGGTCTCGTCGGTTGAGCCGTCGTTCACCACGATCACCTGCATTTCCGGATAGTCTGACGCCAGCACCGAATTCACCGTTTGTACGATCACGCCTTCTTCGTTGTACGCCGGAATCAGTACGCTAACACTTGGCAGCGGGTCGGGCGCTTTATCGTGGTCTGCGCGCCATTTCTCAATCAGCGCAAGGATCCCGATGATTACCGCGCGTCCGCTGACCAGCACGATTCCCAGTACAAATACATAGCCGATGCCCATTGCGAACCAGTGATAGAGTCCAAAAATAAAGCCATCCGCCTTCGCTTCAAGCCACTCCCGCCCGGATAAGGGCACCATCACTTCGCCGCGCGTTTTATTCACTAGTTCCGGCACGGACACAAATTCATATCCGCGCGCGCGCAATTGGTCGATGATTTGCGGCAGCGCTGCCAGCGTTTGGCTGCGGTCGCCTCCTCCGTCATGGAACAAAATAATGTTTCCGCTACTCGCCTGATGCATTACCTCATCAATGATGTCCTGCGCTGGAACTTGCTTGCCGTATGGTTGCCGCCAGTCGTGCGGATCGATTTTCTGCCCGACAATCAGGTACCCCATGTCTTGCGCGATCGGCAGTTTCTCTACTTCTTCCGCGAATTCCGGCTGGTGGTCGATTCCATACGGCGGCCGGAACAGGATCGATTTCACTCCGAGCGTGCTTTCGATCAGCCGCTGCGTGATGTTCAATTCCCAGCGCAACTGTGTCGGCGATGTTTCCTCCATCGCCGGATGTGTGTAGGTGTGATTTCCAATCGAATGGCCTTCCGCATATTCGCGTTTCAAGACTCCGGGAGATTGCGCGGCTTCTTCTCCAATTACAAAAAACGCCGCCGGCGCCTGCTTCTGTTTTAGTACATCAAGAATTTTGGGCGTCCAGCGCGGATCGGGCCCATCGTCGAAACTGATCGCGATCTTCTTTTGCGCCGCGCCCAGTTGATCGATTTCATAGGAAAGCGGATAGCTGTCATATGTCTCCGCGGTGAAGAGATCCGTTTTTGCGTCGTAAGTGTAGGACCGCACGCCGCGCTTCGGTTTGTCGGCGATCTTCCAGATATCTCCGTTGCCTTCCAGGATCAAATCCGGGCCGGGTGGCACGTCTTTCAGCTTTTCGCGGATCGCATCGTCAGGCCGCGTCGCGTCCCAAATCTTCCAGATCGAACTGTCCGACGAGCCTAGTCTCCACAGCGCCGTTCCCTGAACCCCTAGACGCTCCGCCGCCCGCATCTGGTTATACGCGGTCACTGCGTCCAGAAACCACACTTGATGCACGCGATCACTGTCGTCGGAATACGAATAATGTGGATTCAACGAAGCCGGATCTAACTCCACCTGGGCTTCCGATTCGTACGCATGCAGCAGTGCTTCCTGCACGCTCAGATCCTTGGCCGCCGGATGAGACTGTTTATTCGGTTCCGGCCAGTCGTATCCATAATTGGCAATGCCTACAACGATTTTCTGCGCGGGAACAACCTGTAAGAGTTGCTGCAAATTGTCCATGAACCAGTCCTGCGAGGCGATCGGCCCGGGTACCGATGTCGTCCAGTGCTGGTCATAATTCATCATCATCACGGCGTCGCACTGTTTCCCGTAGTATCCGTAGTCGAAAGTGTCGTCCTGCGCAGGCAGCGAAATCATGATTTTCAAGCCGACCGCGTGCAACGCTGGCGCCAGTTCCGCGATGAATTCCTGCAAATGCTTTTCGCTTGGTTGCGGAACTTCCTCGAAATCGACCACGACCCCCACTTCGCGGGCCTCGATTGTATATTGCACCGTGTCGCGTACCAGTCTCGCCCGCGCCCTGGGATCGGCCAGCATTTGCGCCATCTCCGGGATGCGCCACGTCTGGCCGTCATAATTATTCAGCATCCCCATGATGGGAATTTCCACGTTGGCTGTACGCAGCCACTGATGCAGCCGGTCTTCACGGATCATTGAGAATGCTTCTTCAGCCGATGCTTTCACCGTCTGATAGCGTTCGTAGTCAACGATCGTCAATCCGCCATCTGCCGTAACGGCGTGCAGTTCTTCCGCGACCACCAGGTCCAAATCCTTATAATGTTTTTTCAACGTCGCCAGGCTGTTGGCGTCGTAACTGACATAAAACGCGGCTCGCAACGGATCGTAGCTGGCGGGAATTTTTCCGATGTTTCCTACCCGTCGGTGGCGTCCTTCCCGTAACGGAACGTTTTTCCCAGGTTTTGCTTTCACCTTGACTGCGCGGTAGGACGATTTTGCGCCGGGTAACAGCGCCGCCGGTAAATCAACGCTCCCGGCTATATTGAAAAAGAAATACACCAGCAGCAGCGTCAGCAGCGCTCCGCTGATTTCCATCACGCGTCGTGTACGCCGCCAGCGCACCCGTTCCGCGTCATAAAATATGGGACTTCGCTCTTTCATCGTTTTGCGGCAGACCTGTACGGCGGTAGAGGATTAGATGCGCCGCTCGCAGTTCATCTGCCCAGATCTTTGTCAACGGCCTGGTACAACTATTGTAAGATGCACGCTACCCATGAAGCGAGTTTTCTCGCATCCCTTGTTGCCGATCGTCATCGGGCTTCTGCTTCGACTCTTTTTCCTTTTCCGCGTGCCTAGTTCTGCCGGCGACACGGCGCTTTACGAAGCATTGGCCACGAACTGGCTGCATCACCATGTGTACGGAATCCCGGTCAACGGCGCCTTGAGGCCGGTGGATATTCGTATGCCGGGCTACCCGGCATATCTTGCCTTGATCCACGCAATCACTGGGCGCAGCGCCGAAGCTTCGCGATTTTGGGTCATGCTGGGGCAAGTATTTCTTGATCTTGCAGCCTGCCTGGTCATCGCCGAGATTGCCGCGCGCTGCTCCGGCCGCAGCGAAACCACTTCGCGACCCTTCATGATTGCTCTTTGGCTCGCAGCGCTCTGCCCCTTCACCGCAAACTACTCTGCAGCTCCACTGACGGAAACTTTTGCCATTTTCACTACTGCGCTGGTATTCATTTTCCTGATCCCAATGGTCAACCCCGAATACCCCGTGGGCGACCTGCTGAAATGGGGCCGATTTCCACGGCGTGCCGAATATATGAAGAATGCCGCCCTCGCCGGCGTTTGCACTGGCTTTGGCACGCTCTTTCGTCCCGAGACGCCGCTCATTCTGATATCCAGTTTGCCGGTAGTGTGTTGGGTCGCGTTCCGGCGCAACCAGCTTGGCAAAGGCCTGCGCGCTTCTATGCTCTCCGTCGCCGCATGTTTGTTCGTACTCCTGCCCTGGACGATTCGCAATGCCGTTACCTTGCACGAATTTCAACCACTCACTCCCAGATACTCCACCATGCCTGGTGAACTCGTTCCCACTGGCTTCATGAGCTGGGAGCGCACCTGGCTCTATCGTTTCCGCGAAGTGTTCTTGGTGTCCTGGAAGCTCAACGACGACACCATCCAAATCGATGATATCCCCGCGCGCGCTTTCGATACTCCGGAAGAGCGCCAACACGTTGCCGCCATCCTCGAACAGTACAACAACGATTCCAATCTCTCTCCCCAGCAGGATCAGCAATTTGCCGAGATTGCTCAAACGCGCACGGCACGCCACCCTTTGCGCACTTATCTCTGGGTTCCGCTGCAAAGAGCCGTCACACTTTGGTTCACTCCTCGGGTCGAGCAGCTTCCCATTTCCGGTTCAATTTTTCCGCTCGCAAGAATGTGGGATACCGACCGGCAGGATATGGTTGTCACCATCGGTCTTTTCTTCCTGAATATTTCTTACGTACTGCTCGCGTTATGGGGAGCAGCGCGTCTCTGGAGCAATTCATCTGACCCGCGCGCCGCCGTCGTCTTGCTCGTCTGCTTCGTCCTGCTTCGAACCGCTTTCCTCACCACTGTGGAAACGCCTGAGCCTCGCTACGTCCTGGTCTGCTTCCCCGCACTTATCGCCCTAGCTGCCCGCGCCTTCCCGCGCCGCAACCCCGCTAGTCTTCCTGTGGCTCCGGATGAATCGTGATCCGCGAGATCTGCGGAAATTGTTCCTTCACACGATCCTCCAGCGCCCCCGTCACGTCATGCACCTCGGTGATCGGCAACTCGCTGCGCATCACGCAATGGCACGAAGCCAGAATGTGATGCGCCACCTGCCGCACAATCACATTGTGGCTGTTCAGAAGTTCGTGATATTCGGTCGGCAGCTCATTCAGAAAGGCTTCAATCGCTCGCGCCAAGTCCCGCAAATCTTCCTTGCCGGAATCCGGAACGCTGATTGCCATTCCCAGCGGCTCAATATGAATGTTTACTTCCATCGGGTCCCGCCGCAGCTCGCGGATTTTCTCTTCCAGTTGGGTCGCTTGCTGGTGCGCCTCTTTCAAAGTCAGGTGCGGATCAAGTTCCAGGTGAAGTTCCACAAATAGCCGCCCATCATTCTGCTGCGCGAATAAATCATGAATCGCCAATCCGCTTCGCTGCGCGACCGCGCGGATCGAATCGAAAAACGGTTCGCCCTTTGGCGCGCGCGGCTCCGCATGAACCACCACGTCCGACGGCACAATTTCCGCCACTCGTTGTTCAATCGCGTCGCTCCATCCGTGCACCTGCTCCAGGCTCGCCGTTCGCGGCACGCTCACCGTCGCGTCCACAAAATAGCGGTTCCCAGCTCGCCGCAATCGCACTCTTTGCACGTTCAGCACGCCCTCCATCTGTCCGATGGCCTTCGTAATTTGTTCCAGCAATCCTTCGGGCGCCGCGTCCAGCAGCGCATCCAGCGTCCGCTTTCCCAACCGCGAGCCAACCCACAAAATCACCGCCGCCACCGTCAATCCGGCCAGCGCGTCGGCGTACATTAGCCACGGCACATTCCACCGTTCACCCGCCCACACCAGGCAAATCCCCGCGATAACGACAATCGTGCTCCACACATCCGTTGAGAAATGTAGGGCGTCCGCTTCCAGCGCTTCGCTCGAATATTTTGCCGCCACGCGAGAAAGTTTTCTTGCCCGCGTAATATCGATGGAAAGCGCGACCAGCAATACCAGAATCGCCGTCACGCTCGGTTGAATATGCACGCTATGAAAAAATAGCCGGTCGAACGCCTCATAAATAACGTACATCGCCGTCAAAACCAGCAGTCCCGTCTCGACGAACGCCGAGAAATTCTCGAATTTTCCGTGTCCGTAAGGATGCCGTTCGTCCGCGGGCTGGTCGGAAACTCTAATGGAAAGGAAAGTAATAATCGCGGCGAGCAGGTCCAGCCCGGAATGCAGCGCTTCGCTCAATACGCCCAGGCTTCCGGTTCGAATCACCAGAAATGACTTCAACGAAACCAGCAGCAGCGCCGAACCCACGCTCAGCAGTGCCGCTCTTTTTTTTTCTCGTGATTCGCCGGGCAACAGGGCTTCCATAACCACGCTTAGACTACCCTAAGTGAGGCGGGACGCGACACAATGGCTGTAGTTGAGATCGAAATTCAAGCCGCTCGCAGCGCCACAAACTTCAACGCCGCCGAATTCATGCAATAACGTAGCCCGGTAGGGTCCGGGCCATCCATAAACACATGCCCTAGATGTGCGTCGCATCGCGTACACTTCACTTCGCGACGGAGCAGTCCCATGCTGAAGTCATCTTTCTCACGAACATTCTCATCTGCAATCGCTGCCCAAAAACTCGGCCATCCCGTGCCCGATTCGAATTTCGTTTTGCCGTCAAACAGCGCCGTCCCGCAATCCGCACAACGGAAAATTCCCGGGCGATGTTCACTTAACAACTCTCCCGAATACGGAATCTCCGTCGCCGCCTTGCGAGTAATCACAAACTGTGGCGTAGTGAGAATTTTTTGCCACTCCGCCAAAGTCTTCCGCACTCTGTGAACCTGTATCTTCCCGATTCGCTTGCCGGTGTCGTCAAACTCTACAATCTCAACCGTCGTATCCGGTCCCAGCGGCGGCTCATCCTTCACAAAAGTCGAACTCGCCACGCGATCGACCCCGGCAAACACACCCACAGTCGCCAGAGCAGCGCCTCCTAAAATCAATCCGCGCCGAGTCAGTTCTTTCATGGCTATGGATCCAGAAAATCAGCGAAAGTTACGGAATCTTACCTCGCTGTCATCGCCGGCGCTGGCACTAGCGGCAACCGTTTCGGCTCGCCCCGCGCTCCCCGCACGTCCAACTCTTCGAACAACAACGACGGCGCCACCACAGATGAAGGCAGCCCGTTCTGCGCCGACCCAAACGCGCCCAGCGCCGTTCCTGCGAATCCTGCGATCTGCGTCTGCATGTAGTTGTACACAAACGGATCGTTACCGACTGCCGTCACGTTCCGCAACACACGCGTATTCAATCCCGTAATCCGCGCGCCGCGCTCGGTTTCTTCGTGCCCATCCGCCACGTACACCCTGGTTACAATCAGCGGCAAACGGTCTCCGTTTCCCGCGCCTCCCCCGTAGCTTGCCAGCAATTCGCTGAAGTCTTCCTGATGCAGCAGGCTGATTGCCGGATTATCCATCTCCTTTACTTCCAGGCAATATTCCTGCTTGTTCGAACGGCAAATGTCCAAAAACTTTTTTTTCAATTCCGCCGCAGGCACCGTCTCCGACGAAGTAAAAAACAAATTACTCGGCGTAGGCTTGGCATCATTCAGAAACGCCGATCTTCCGTGACCATTCGATTTCCCGGAATCCGGTCCCGGTCGCCGCGACATCAACAATTCTTTCAAAGCGCCATTTTCAACCACCGTCACTTTTTCCGCCGGCACTCCTTCGTCGTCCACGCGGTATCCGCCAATCAACGGCTTACCCGTAAACTCCTTGGCGCCCGGATCGTCCACCACCGTAACGTTCGTTGGCAGCACTCGCGCTCCGATTCGGTTTACCCAATCGCTTTTGCCGCCGACGTTGCTCAAAAATTGTTCCATCACCGGCTGGAACGCTACCGGAGGCCGTGCGCCATTCAGCGCTGGCCCAAGCACCTGCGCCACCAGCGGCGCCGCCGCTCGCGCTTCGAACAGCACCGGTCCCGTGTAGTCAGGCGCCGGCGGCGAAGCGCGCATCGCCATCAACTCGCTGCCCGCCACATTCAATCCTTTTTTCACGTCGTCCACGCTTGCCAGCGCCGCGGGCTTCGGGGCATACGTCGCATAATAATGATTCAGCTGCATCCCGTCGTTTGCCAGCGTGCTCAATCCCGCTTCGGTCGCGGCGAAGCTTCGATTCGTGCGAATTTCGGTGCCCTCACTCGTCAACAAATATTCCGTGGCGTACACCAGGTAATAAGTCACCTTCGATTCCTGAATCTCTGGAAATGCCCGCAACGCCGCCGAAGTTTCCCGGGCTTCTTGTTCCCAGTTTCGTCCGCTCCAATCCGGCGTCACCAGCGGTTCGATGTTTTTTACCGGCGTAGCCTTTGAAAAATCGTCAATGTCCGTCTGCCGCGCCAGGCTGCCCAGATATGCACGCTTCCTCGAATACGTCTCCACCGCTTCCTTGAACGCCTGATCCGTTGCGATCCACAAATCCTGCCGCAGCGAATCGTAGTCCCGGTCGATTCCCACCGCTCCATTTGGCCCGATAAACCCCCGGAATCCCTCATCGCTCACAAAATTCGAGCTGTCCTGTTTGTAGTCTCCAACTCTCGCTTGCACGTTCATGAAGCGGTTGCGCGTGTGCGTGCTGGTCATCAGCGCGCCAAACTGCCCCACAATCTCGCGCACATCCAAATCCAGCAGCCGGTATTCCAGGTAGTACGGCCGCACCGGCTCATCGGTACCCGGAAATTTCAGCTCCAGCCGTGCCTTCGCACGCGCCATCTCATCCCGCATCGCCTGCAGCGTGTGATCGTTGTCGGACTTTTCCTGAGCGAAAACTGCCGGAATAATTCCCGTTGCCGCTGCGATTAACAGAGCTCCCAGAGGAAGGAAAATCTTCATCGCGCGCCTCCCGTCTTCCCGGCGGACTGCACCGCTTGCGGGTCATGCGCCGGCGGCGGCAATATTGGCGGAGCATCCGTGTCTGCCTGCTTCTTCTGTACCTCCAGCTCGCTCGTCAAAATTGCTGGCGCCACTGCCGATACCGGCACCGATCCAGATTCCGCTCCGCAATATCCGTTGAACACTTCCGGCGTGTCGCCCGTGGCCACAATTTTCGTCAACGCTGCCAGTGGCGTGCCCACAATGTCCACGCCCCGCACCAGTTCATCCGGTCTGCGGTCGGCAAACACTTTGTAAACCACCAGCGGTTGCACCTGGAACGCTTGCGGCTGCCCGCGTCCGGTAAACGTAAATCCTCCCGCGATGTCGTCAATCAGCAGTCCATACTGCTTGTTCTGCGCTTTCACCAATTCGATCAGCTTCGTCCGCAGTTGCGCGTTCGTCACCGTCTTGTTGCTCTTCACGATCAGATTGCCCTGCCGCGAAACAGGCGTCGCTCCCAACTGTCGCCGTCCGTGCCCGTTCGAATGAGGGAAATCCGCCAGTGGCGACCGCGACATCTCGAAATTTTTCAGCACTCCACGGTCCACCAGGACTACCTCGTGCGACGATACTCCTTCGTCATCGAACCGGTAATATCCCAGCAGGTCTTCGTGTCCCTCTTTTTTCGCCGTCGGATCATCCACGATGCTCAGAAAGTCCGGCAATATTGGTTCGCCCACTTTCTTTGCGAACGTTTGCCCCTCTGAAATATCTTTCTGTCGGTGGCCTTCCGCGCGATGACCAAACACTTCATGGAAAAATACCGCCGCCGCGCGTCCCGTCAGCAACGCCGGCCCCACGCTCGGCTCATTCAGCGGCGCTTTTACCAGGCCTTCCATTTCTGTTCTCAACGTCGCGCTCGCTGTCGCCACTTCCTTGTCGCTCGGCGCATCCTTCGGATCCACCCAATCAAAATTGTAGTAGCGCTCGATGTTCATTCCATCCGCGGCCTTGCCCTGAATAAAAAGCTCCAGCCGGTAGCGGATCTGCCCGCTCTGCAGTTGCGTCCCCTCCGTGTTCACAAGGTACGCATTCTGTGCCAGCGCCGAAAACGTCACGATCGAATTCAAAATCGCCGGCGATTCCCGGAACGTCCTCGTGTACGCGCGCACCCGTTCTTCCCATGGCTTCCGGTCCAGCGTGAACGAAGCTTCCGGCTCGATCGACTTGTGCGGCTGCTCGTGAGAAAAATCCGGCGCTCGCCCTTCCGCCGTGTCTGCTTTTACTTCTTTGCTCGACTGAATCTTGATCAGCGCTTCCGCCGCCGTGCGGTACTGGTTGTCCGTCTCCAGCCAGATCGCCCGCCTCACAACCTCGGAGTCATCATCCACTGGAATGCCGGTACCCGGTCCGCCGCTCGGCATTCGTTGCTCGCCAACCTTATGCGTGTTGTCCAGGGTGTACGAACCCGTTCGAACCGACACCTGCAGCCACCGGTTGCGCGCTTCGTTGCTCGAAAGCAGCGCGCCGTTCGAACCGGATACCTCCGCGCGTTGCGTATCCGTGATCGTGTAGCCGATAAAGTATGCGGGCGGCCTCTGCTCTCCCAGGACCTTGAACGACCGCTCCAGCTCCGTCTGCATCGCCGCGATCAACGGCGATGGTTTTCCTACTGCCGGTGTGTCCGGCGGTCCGGCAAACGCGGCAACTGGCTGAAAAATCACAACAAACCCCATAGCAAGCGATGGCGCCAGCAATGCGGCAAAAAAGCGTGTCAATTTATGCAATGGAGCTCCTCACGACGGGTCTTCATTTCAGGGTTTATATCTACAAACCCTGAACTAAATTCGACCGAGTACTCAAGGTTAAATAGCCAGTGTACGTCACTCGTTGGCAGGGATACAACGCGGGCGCCTTCCCAGGCCAACACTAGTTCGACGGCATCCCGCCCCGTTTCGTTGCACGCCCACGCGTAACAGCAGCTTCAGACTCCGCGGATTCCCACCTCGCAAAAATCTCGCGTCGTCTCGCAAGCGTCACCCACGCCACCCGTGGCACAGACTTCAGTCTGTGAGCGGCGCAATCCGCGCTACACTCTTCCCGATTCGACTGCCAAACAGCACACCATGTCCTCGATCGGCGGAAACTTGACCAGTCACCTTCGCATCACCTACACAACTTTCGTCTTGCGGCTTCTGCTTGCCATTTCAGCTGCTCTCTCACCCACCTCCGCCGCTCAACAAAATCCGCCGCAACCAACCGCCGTACCGCCACCATCCTCCCAAGACTGGCCCCGCTACGGCGGTACTCCCGAAGGCAATCATTTCTCCCCGCTCACACAAATCAATCGCAGCAACGTCAGCCAACTCCAGGTCGCGTGGACTTTCGACACCGGCGAAGAAGGCGGCCTCCAGACCAGTCCCTTAATCGTCAACGGCGTTCTCTACGGCATCACCCCCACGCAAAAAATCTTCGCGCTCGACGCCGCCACCGGCAAACTCCTCTGGAAATTCGACTCCGGCATAAAAGGCACGCAACCCGATCGCGGTCTCGCCTATTGGAGTGCCGGAGCCGCCGCCCGCATCCTCGTTGGCGTAATGAATTTTCTTTACGCCCTCGATGCCGCCACCGGCAAACCCGTTCCCGATTTCGGCGACGCCGGCCGCATCGACCTCCGCGAAAATCTCGATCGCGAACCGGCCAGCGCCAACTCCATCGTTCTCACCAGCCCCGGCATCGTCTTTGAAGACCTGGCCATCCTCGGCGGACGCAATCCAGAAACACTTCCCGCTCCTCCCGGCAGTATTCGCGCTTTCGATGTTCGCACCGGAAAGCTTCGCTGGTCTTTCCACACCATTCCGCTGCTTGGCGAATTCGGCTACGAAACCTGGCCACGTGACGCCTGGAAAACCAGCGGCGCCGCCAACAACTGGGCTGGCATGTCGCTCGATCCTGTTCGCGGAATCGTTTACGTTCCCACCGGCTCGGCCGCTTTTGATTTTTACGGCGCCGATCGCATCGGCGACGACCTCTTCTCCGACTGCTTGCTCGCGCTGGACGCCCGCACCGGCAAACGCCTCTGGCATTTCCAGGGCGTGCATCACGACCTGTGGGACCGCGATTTTCCTTCGCCTCCAGTTTTGCTCACCGTTCAGCGTAATGGTAAGCCCCTTGATGCGATCGCGCAGACCTCCAAGCAGGGTTTTGTCTACCTCTTCAATCGCCTCACCGGAGAATCTCTTTTCCCTCTCGAATCTCACTCTTACCCTGCCAGCACGGTGTCCGGCGAACTCGCTGCAAAACAACAGTCTCTCCCCGTAACTCCTGCTCCGTTCGCGCGCCAGCGCCTCACCGAAGATCTGCTCACGCAACGCACTCCTCAAGCCAACCGCTGGGCCCGCGACAATTTCAAAAAATTTCGCAACGACGGCCAATTCGTCCCTTTTTCCGTCGGCATGGAAACCGTGGTCTTTCCCGGCTTCGATGGCGGTGCGGAATGGGGCGGCCCAGCCGTCGATCCGAACACTTCCGTCATCTATATCAATTCGAACGACATCGCCTGGACCGGCGCTCTCGCCGTCAGCGGAAACGAATCTACTTCCCGCGCTCTCTATATCAGCCAGTGCGGCGTGTGCCACGGCGACAAACTCACCGGTTCGCCGCCCGAATTTCCATCCCTGATCAAGATCGGCGCACGCCTGAATTTTGCTCAAATTGTTTCCACCATTCGCGATGGCAAAGGCCGTATGCCGGGATTTCCCAATTTAACTGCTGAACAAATGAATGCCATCGCGGACTTTCTCGCCAACGGGCAAAGTAAGGAATTAGCCAGCAGCGGAACGTTGCCCCCGACCGAGAAATATCACCTTACCGGCTATAACCGTTTTCTCGATCCCGATGGCTACCCCGCCGTCGCCCCTCCGTGGGGAACCTTGAACGCCATCGATCTCAATACCGGCGAATATCTATGGAAAATCCCCTTTGGTGAGTATCCCGAACTGGCCGCGGCAGGAATGCACAAGACCGGCACGGAAAATTACGGCGGCCCGATCGTCACCGCGGGAGGACTACTCTTCATCGGCGCTACCAACTACGACAAAAAATTTCGCGCTTACGATAGTTCGAAGGGAACTCTTCTGTGGGAAACCACTCTGCCGTTTGCGGGCAACGCCACTCCCGCCACCTATTCCATCAACGGCCGCCAATTTGTAGTGATCGCCGCCGGCGGCGGCAAAGATCTCAAATCATCTTCCGGCGGAGTCTACGTAGCCTTCGCCCTTCCCGCCGCTGCCCGGCATTAGAGTCCTGTGCTCAGCATTAGAGTCCAGCACCAAACACGATCTCAACTGTAGAATCGCTACAGCGTTAATGGAGGATCAGCGGACCGCATCGACCTGCCGAACATCAAGCGGCACCGCTGCTAAACGCCATCAGCCGCAAAGTTTCGGATTTTGCGCACAGCCGGTCACTGGTACCGGCGGTTTACTATTGTTCCCGTGCGTGGCCACAACCGGAATCACAATCGCCGGAATGATCGCCAGTATTCCCAGCGTGATCCCCGCCCCCTTGCCAAGGTGATGGCCCACATTTTGAACTCCCGGCTGCCCTCCGGCATCAGTGGTCGTTCCCGCATCCACCAATACATCCAGCGTTGCCTGCGTCGGCGCCTGCGGTCCCGTGCTGTCATTCGAACGCACGTTCGTCATCTGCCCCGCCTTCACCAGCACGCAAACACCGGCTAGATTGCAAACTTTCACAGTCCCTTCGAACACGACCACGTTCATCGTCCCGGTCGAATTATCGAACGCCACATAGAAATCCGTGCCCACCACTCCGGCAACTCCTGCCGGCGTCTTTACTTCAAATTTTCCATCCGGCTTCGTGATTTTCTGCGCCTGCGAGCGAATTTTTCCGAATGTCAATTCCAGTTCCGTCTGCTGCGCTCCGCCATCGTGCCTTACCACTTTGATCGACGAGTCTGAGCCCACATTCAGCACCGACCCATCGTCCAGCGCGACTCGCGCTCGCGCGCTCGCTTGCGTGCTAACCACGTCCTGCCAGTCCACCACCGTTTTCGCGGACGCAGAAATAGTCTTCCCGCCACGCGCGATACTCACCGCGGGAATTACCCGCGAAACTTCTCCGGCTCGTTGCGGAGTATCCGGCGACGCCATAATTTCATTTGGACTGCACAGCAGTGCGGACAGACAAAACGCCAGTACGCAGGCGTGCGGGGACTTCATCGTCTTCATCGAGGACTCTCCTAAGTTGATCGCTGTTCCTTCTTTGTTACTGGAGCCTCGCCGCACTGTCAATTTTAATTCCCTCGAGCGTTTCCCACGCGCTACCCAGCCCCGCCTTTCATACGTGGCACAGACTGCAGTCCGTGTCTGCTGTGGCATAGACTTAAGTCTTGTGCGTTGTGTGGCACAGACTTCAGTCTGTGTCTTGTCTTCGCTCGCCTGTATCTAGCACGTTCAAATCGGCAAGTACCGCTATACCGCCGCCGTCCGGTCATCCTGTTGTGCCCGGCCGCTTGAAAACCTGGCCACCGCCTTCGTCACTTGGCGAAGAATTTCTTCCGGCGTATTCTCGCGCAACGATTCGCATGCCTCTTGCACCCTCTCCATGCCAAAGAAAGCACCAGCGCAATTTTGCGACTCGCTGACTCCGCTCAAGAAAATTACCGACTCTCCGCGTTCCAGTTGTATGGTTTCGCTTTCGCATTCCGTCGTCGAAAACATTCCCGGAGGAATGCCGCGAAGTTCCAGCTCCCGGTAGCCCCGCGCTGAAAGAATGACTGGTCTCGTCATTCCGGCGCTGGCAATGCGCAGAACTCCGGTCCGCGGGTCGAAGCATGCATATTGCACCGCGACATATCGCGGCGACGATACTCCGCGCAACAGCACTCTGCGGTTGACTGTGCTCAACACCGCCGCCGGCGGTGTGCCCGTTTTATGAACGCCGCGCGATGTTCCCACAGTGCCGCGTACAATGCCGCCGGAAGCCCTTTTCCGGTAACGTCGCCCAGATAGATGCCAATCACGCCATTCGTCAGCGTGAAGAAATCCAGAAAGCCGCCGCCCACTTCATAAAACGGTTGGAATTCATAGCAGATCGTTGCATCCGCCGTTCGCATCGGTCCCTGTGGCAGCATTCCCACCTGGATCGTGCGCGCTTCCGTCAGCTCCGGCTCGCGTTGCGATTCCAAATCGTTCAATAACGAAGTCTTGGCAACCGTCACCATGAATTGTTTGAAGGGGAATTTCGCCGCCGGAGAGGGTCCGGCTCTGCCGCCAGTCTAACAAAACCGTTCGACCGCCGCTAATAACAACGCCTGTTGTTTCCTGGCGCACTCTGCCCCTTCGAACAGTTGCGCGCCGCCGGTCGGCCAGGCACACTTTTTCCATGCGAGCCCTTATCGCTTTCCTCGTTGCGATCGCCGTCGCCGCCGGTGTCTATTTCTATTCCCTCAAGCGAATGCCCACCACCGACGCCGGTACTGCTCCCACCCAGGCCATAAGCCTCACCGGCGTTCGGATGGACCTCACGCAGATCGCACAAGCCGAACGCACCTACATCGCTTCGAACGGCCACTGCGTCGCGCTCGACGAACTCTCTTCTTCCGGCACCGTGAACTTTGCGCGTACCGAACGCCAAGGCTACACCTACGAAATCCGTTGCGGCGAAGGCAGCGAATTCGCCGTAATCGCGCACCACGCTTCCGCGGCGCCAGATTCGCCGATCCGCTACCCCATCCTCGCCATCGACCAGAACATGCAAATCGGCGAAACCCAGTAAGCAAAGCATTTGCCCGGTCGGACTTCCGACCGGCGCGCAAAATCCCGCGTAGAGGCGCGGCATGTTTACTCCGGACCACTCGGGGCTGCGCCCCAGCTTGCCCAGACGTACTAGTTATGTCCTTAAGCCGTCATTCCGAGCGAAGCGAGGAATCTCTCTTCAATCGAACCGCGCGGCGACCCCTTTAAAATTCCCGGAACTTTTCTCTAACCTTCTGCGTTCCTTCCTGCAGAGCGGCCCTTGGTGCTAGCGAACCGTGGCGCCGTGCACAGATTCCCCGGACACGAAACTCATTCGAATCGCAGGTAAAAGGAGATGGACATGGGCGACGTTGGCGTTGGCATTGTTGGTCTGGCTGCAGTTGTACTTTCTTTGGGCATTCCCATGGCGGGAATGTACACCTACTATCGCGTGAAGAAACTGCGCGCTGACGAACGTATGGCTGCGTTGGCACGCGGCGTCACCATCCCGTTCGAAACGGAAGTTTCGCCCGAAGCGCGTTCCCGCAAAGCCGGAATTCTCCTGGTCTGTGGCGCTCTCGGCTTCATGGCCACTTTTGGCGCCATCGCCGGCATCGAACACGAACCGGACACCTGGGCCGCCGCAGCCTTCGGCTTGATTCCTCTCGCCGTCGGTATCGGTTATTTCATAGATTTCACGCTAAGCCGCCGCGAAGCCCACTCGTAAAGCTGAGAAGCCACGAAGTAACGAAATAATGAGGTAAGGAAGTCGCGCGAACATTGACTTCGCTTCTTGCCTTACTTCTCCGCCTCATTACCTCGTTACTTCCTTCCATCCGCTGTTCCTTGCTAAACTTCTCTCGATGCATCCCGCCATTCCGCTGCTTCTCGAATTGCAGAAGACCGATAACGAAATTGCGGCGCTCCGCGCGAATCTGGAAGCGGCTCCCAAACGAATCCGCGAAAACGACGCCAAGCTGAATAGCGCGCGCTCGGCCGTCACCGCGGCAAAAGACGCCCTGGCGCAAATCGTGGCTACGCGCAAGAAAACCGAATTTGAAGTTTCCGAATGGCGCGAACGCGCAAAGAAATTCCGCTCACAAACCTCGGCGGTAAAAACCAACGAAGCCTACAAAGCCCTGCTGCACGAAATCGCCAACGCCGAAGCGGAAATGGGAAAACTGGAAGACGTTCAACTCGAACAGATGATGTCCGCAGAAGAAGCCGAAAAAAATGTGAAGGCGTCGGAAGCCGCATTGCACCAGTCCGAACAAAGCATCGCAGCGGAACGCAAGGAAATTGAAAATCGCGCGCGCGAAGTAAACCGCAAAATGCAGGCCGATATTTCTTTGCGCGAAAAAATCGCCGAGCAAGTTCCCGCGGAAGTTCTGGATGTTTACACGCGCGCCGCAAAACGCCACCACGGCGTGGCGCTTGCCGCGGCCGTGAACGAACAGTGCCGCGGCTGCGGCATGCGATTGCTTCCGCACGTCTACCAGGAAGTGTACAAACCGGAAAATCTTGAACTGCAAACCTGCGAGACTTGCGGATGTATTTTGTATCCGGCGGAACCGGCCGCGCCGCCGACTCCCGGTGCGAATCCCACGGCAGCCTCCGCATCATGATGGGCGCTCACTGATGGCGCTGCGCACTCCGCCAAATCGTGGTGCAGGACTTTTCGGCGAACCGGCGCCGGAAACGAAGCCGCTTGCGTGGCGCGCGAACATTGATGGCGGCTCACGCGGAAATCCCGGGCCGGCTTCTTACGGCGTGGTCATCCGCGATCCGCGCGGCGAAATTGTGGCTCGGCTGAAAAAATATATCGGACGAACCACCAACAACGTCGCCGAATACTACGGATTGATCGCCGCTCTGGACTATGCGCAGGCAAATTCCATCAAGGCTCTGCGCGTCGAAAGCGATTCTGAGTTGCTGGTCAAGCAGATGCGCGGACAATACAAAGTAAAAAGTGCGGACCTGAAACCGCTCTACGAGCGCGCGAAAAAAATGTCGCAGGCAATTCCCGCATTCCGCATCGATCATGTTTACCGCGAACAGAATCGCGAAGCGGATTTGCTGGCCAACGAAGCGATGGACGAAGTGTCCGGAAAGCCGCCCACCGTTGAGAATCGAAATTCGAAAATCGAAAGTGGAAATTCGAAAACGGAAAATCGGAATTCAGTTCCCACGATTAAAGTTCGTGCGCGATTCCGCAGCGGCATTTTGTATCCTCTCGAAGACGTCGACTTGCCCGATGGCGCCGAAGTGGAAATTCTTCTCCGCCCCTCGAAGCCGCAATAATCCAACGACGCGAACCGCATTTGCTTCAGGGGCTAAAGCCCGTTCTTCTTCACGTTTTAACGTCGGGGCTGAAGCCCCGACCTCCTAAGTTTCTGATCGAGGGCGCAGCAGTGCTGCGCCCCTACAAAAATGGCGCTAACCTTTTGCGGCGCGTTCCAGTTCGGCGATGTTGATTTTTTTCATGGTCATCATGGAGGCCATGACGCGCGCGGCTTTCTTTGCATCCTTGTCGGACAGCAGTTCGATTAACGCGCGCGGCGTGATTTGCCAGGACAGGCCGAACTTGTCTTTCAGCCAGCCGCAATCGGATTCTTTTCCGCCATCGGAGGTGAGCTTGTTCCAGAGGTAATCGGTCTCTTCCTGGTTTTCCGTAGTGACGGCGAACGAAATGGCTTCGGTGAATTTGAACATTGGTCCGGCATTGAGACCGACGAACTGCAGGCCTTCCAGTTCAAAGCTGACGATCATCACGGAACCAGGGGGAGCTGGGCCGCCCTCCGGGTAGCGTTGCACGTCCAGAATTTTCGAATTCTTGAAAATGGAGCAGTAGAACTTCGCAGCGTCTTCAGCTTCTTTGTCGAACCACAGAAACGGCTTAACTTTTTGAATCATGACTTGCTTCCTTCCATGACTTTGACCTGATCACGAAGATCTTTTCGGCTGTTCAATATCGTTCGTAGCACGCGTTTCTTGTGACCTCCGACGCGGGACTGTGGGCGGGCGGGAGGGGATCGCGGCGACCTGGTTCAGAAATTGTATATCGGCTAGCCGAATCATCAAGCACCGCAACTCCGAATCTTCCCGGCGATATTCATTGCTTGCACAGCGAGTCAGTGCAAGCGCCCGAAGCTTTTCTATCTGCTCTTGGGAAAGTGCCGCCTTTTTCAACATTTTGAAATACCACTCTTTGTTGTTAACTGGTTTTCCGTGCTGCGGCTACTCCTTTCGGGTCGCGCGCTCTCCAAGCACCAACAACCCGGAAAGTCTCTTTATGCGCCAGATGTGCAATGCGAACCTTCTCCAGCAATTCGCGGTAACGCTCCCGAGTGGCCATGTTGTTTGTCCTACTTCAACGCATAGGAGCGGTACAACGTGTCGCGCTGGGCGGGGATGAAACCGGCGTCGGAGATGACGCGGCGCAGTTCGGATTCGTTGGTGCGGTTGCGGACGCCGGCGGCATACACAACATTTTCTTCGATCAGGATGCTCCCGACGTCATCGGCGCCGAACTGCAGGCCGACCTGACAGACTTTTATTCCGGGAGTGAGCCAGCTGGATTGAATGTGATCGATGTTGTCGAGGTAGAGGCGGCTGACGGCGAGAGTTTTCAGATAATCGACGGCGGTGGTTTCCTGAACTTTTTTGCCGAGCGGCGTGTTGTCCGAAGCGAAAATCCACGGAATGAATGCGGTGAAGCCGCCGGTATCTTCCTGAATGCGGCGAACACGCTCGAAATGATTGACGCGATGGCGCAGCTCTTCGCCGCAGCCGAACATCATGGTGGCGGTCGTGCGCAGGCCCAGTTTGTGCGCGGTGCGGTGCATATTTTCCCAATCGTCGCTGGTGCATTTGAGGCGCGCGATTTTGGAGCGGACTTCGTCATCGAGAATTTCGGCGCCGCCGCCGGGAATAGATTGCAATCCGGCGTCCATCAGGCGGCGAATGGTGTCTTCGACGGTGAGTTCGCTGACTTCCGCGATGCAGAGAATTTCCGGCGCGGAAAAACAGTGCAAGTGAACGGTGGGAAATTTTTGCTTGATGGAGCGGAGGAGATTTTCGTAGTAGTCGATTTGCAGATCGGGATGCAGGCCGCCCTGAAGAAGAACTCCATTACCGCCGAGTTCGAGCATCTCTTCGATCTTCTTGAAAATTTCCTCGAAGCTGAGGATGTAGCCGTCTTTGGCGCCGATGGGACGATAGAACGCGCAGAAGGAGCAATATTCGGTGCAGAAATTGGTGTAATTGATGTTGCGGTCGACCTGATAGGTGGCGATGCGCGGGTCGTTCTTTTTCAGGCGGAGTTGATGAGCGGCCATCCCGATACCGATAAGGTCATCGGATTCGAGCATATCGAGAGCTTGTTGTTTGGTCAGTGGCATGAGTGATCGTTTTCGTCAGTTCCATTCTAGCTGAGAAGGCGGGTGGACTGGAAAGGCGTTGAGGTCAAAGAATTTGATCGATTCATTCGGAACGAAGAGGGCACGATGTATTGCCCCTACAGGAAACGGCGTTGGCGAGGGACGTCGCGTCGCTCGGGTGCGTTGCCAAGATTCTGGCGAGGAGGGGTACGTACCACCCTACGTACCCTCCCCGGTGTTTTTCGGAAGAAGCAGCAAATGCAGGACTTATTTCCGCAAGAGGGAAAAAAAGTACGAAAAAAGTGAAGCGCTGCGATTGAAGATGAAGGAGTTAGCCGCGCCGATTTTTCATGAGTAGGACTGGAAGGCTTGAAGAGAAGATCTATCTTCGCAATCATCGGCTAGAGCGTGGGACTGAACGGCGCGAAAGGTATGCCACCCCGAGTGTTTTGGCTCCAAGTATTCGGAAGGATTGAGGAGAAGGGACTCCGCAATGGCGAGCAAGCCGGACTGGTTGCTCACGCGCAATACAAAACATTTTGCGAAAGCGGTTGCTGAGCGGAGCGGAGTGCACATCGCAGCGCCAGTGGAATTTTTTCGGACGTTAGCAACGTTGGTGCGTTAGGCGAAGACCAAAAAGAGAGCAGCGGCGCGCGTTCCAAAAAGCACCCGCTTCAGAAAGCGGCTGCTACATCGTGCCGCTGCCAAAACATGTTCCAGTTGCGCCAAGATGTTTGGATTCCTGTGAGGTGACATGCCGGAGCTCCCGGACATTACGGTTTATATTGAGGCGCTCGAGGAGAGGATTCTCGGCGCGCGGCTGGAGCGTGTGCGGATCTTTAGTCCGTTTTTGCTGCGGACTGTTGAGCCTCCGGTAGCGAGCGTGGAGGGGAAGAAAGTCGTGCAGTTGCGGCGGTTGGGGAAGCGGATTTGTATTGGAGTGGAGGGCGGGATTTGGCTGGTGCTGCATTTGATGATTGCGGGGCGGCTGCATTGGTACGGGAGCGATGGCGGTGCTGACGGAAAGCCAGGAGGAAAGGCTGGCGGAAAGAGCGACGGAAGATCGGGCGGGAAGAGCTTGAAACTTGGCGGGCGGCAGAATTTGGCGGCGTTTGAGTTTTCGAATGGCACATTGGTGTGGACGGAGGCGGGGTCGCAGAAGCGGGCGTCTTTGCATTTGGCTACGGGAGAAGTAGGTTTGCGCGAGCTGGATCCTGGTGGATTGGAAGTGCTGGAGTGCAGCCTTGAAGAATTTGCCGCGGTGCTGCGCGCGGAGAATCATACGTTGAAGCGGGCGTTGACTGATCCGCGATGGTTCAGCGGGATTGGGAACGCGTACTCGGACGAAATTTTGTGGGCCGCGAAGATGTCGCCGACTACTTTGACGCAAAGGATGAAGGATGAGGATGTGGAGCGGTTGTTTGAGGCTACGCGTAAGACTTTGACGGAATGGGTTTCGCGTTTACGGGCGGAGATGGGCGAGGGATTTCCGGAAAACGTGACGGCGTTTCGCGCGGAGATGGCGGTGCACGGAAAGTACAAGCAGGCTTGTCCGCGGTGCGGGAGTGCGATTCAGCGGATTGCTTACGCTTCGAATGAGACGAACTATTGTGCTACTTGCCAGACGGGCGGGAAATTGCTGGCGGACCGGGCGTTTTCGCGATTGTTGCGGGAGGATTGGCCGCGGACGTTGGAGGAATTGGAGATGAAGATGGGAGAGAGGAAAAGGCTACCACAGAGTCACAGAGGCACAGAGAAATGAAGCTTGGTGCGGATTGTGTCAAATCCGGCATTCTCGCCGAATGCGGTGAGTGCTAATGATGCCATCAGCCTGCTAAAGGCCAATGTTGCCCATCCTTCGCACCGGTTTTGGCGCGACGAGATTGGTTTTGTTGAAGCAGCCAAGCCCTTCGTCGCCCGATTACAGTTCACCAGCAGATTACGGATGCTTACCTGCTCGGGCTGGTTGTCCATAAGAAGGGAAAACTGCTGACCCTGGACCGGGGAATGCGTTTTCTAGCTGGTGCGGCGATGATCGAACGGAGAATCGTCGAAATACTCTGAACTGAAAGGAAAAACCGACGTGTGGCGTTTTATTTTGTCCGACAACGAAGGCTGGAGTGTTGTCGAAACGCAAAATGAAATCAGATCAGTCCTAGGCGGAGCGTTTGGCGGAAACGGGTACGGTCGAAGCAGCTGGAATGCTGGGCGAACTGAGGATGGCGAGTGCGTTGAGCTTTGGAATCAGGCCGAGGCGGGCGGCTTGCGCGAAATATTCGTTGAGGCCCTTGAGATTTTCTGCGTCGAGGGAATAGTCGATGTTGGTGCGCAGGTAGAGAGAAAGTTCTTTTTCGGGGAGCTGAAGTTCACGGGCGGCTTCGGCACAGATTTCTGGAAGATGAGCGAGGCCGTAGGCGAGTGAAGCGCTGAAGTCGGCGGCAACTTCCGGCGTGGCGATTTCCGGGCGGGCGGCCCAGAGCGCGAGGACCGCTGGACGTTCTGTAAGTTGCCACCATTCGTGGACCACATCGTAAAGATAAAGCTTGGCGAATTGCGAGAGACCGACTTGCGCGCCGGTGCAGACGAGTGCGCCATCGCGCCCGGGAGTGACGTGTTCTTCGGCGGCGATGGCAAGACGCAGGGCAGGATCACCGATGAGCAGAGCGGCGTCAGACGTGGCCAGCATGGATGCGAGATCGGGAGCGACTTCGGAAAATTCGGGCGAAATGAGCCAGCGTGCGTCGCAAAGAATTCTGGTGAGGGCTTGTGTGCTGCGGGAACTTTGATCGAGCGCGATGCGGCGGGCTTCTCTGATGGTGGATTTAGAAACGATCAGCAGGCTGCGGACACGTTCCTTGGAAGCGATGGAAAGATCGGGAAGGATGACGAGATTTGGAATGCGTTGCAGTTCGATGGCGGGAATGATGGCGACATCCGCTGCGCCAGTGCGGAGGGCCTCGGCGCACAGCGACGGAACCGTGAACGAAAGATCGTACTTGCCTTGCAGCGGGCCGTGCGTGAAACCGCGCACCAGTGGCGTGGTGTTGAGATATTGCACGACGGAGATGCGAAGTTTGCTCACAGGGGCTCTGGCGGAAGGGCGATTATAGCAGAGCCGATTATTATCCGCAGCAGCGCGTAATGTTGTAAAACATCTGTTCCCATTGGAGGGTTTGAAAATGTCGAAGCGGATGTTTTGCGCGATTGGCGCTCTTGTGATTTTGGCGGGCACGATCGGAGCGTGCGTGATGGCACGAGCGGCTGCGGGACAGGGAACTCCGGCGCAAAGCGCGAACATCGCGGAAAAAACGAAGGATGCGCAGAGGCTGACCGGCTATTTCAATTTGTACTGGGATGCGAAGGCCGGGAAACTGTGGCTCGAGATTGACAAGTGGGGCACGGAGTTTTTGTATCAGAGTTCGCTGCCGGCGGGAGTAGGTTCGAACGATATCGGGCTGGACCGCGGGCAACTGGGCGTGACGCGGATTGTGCGGTTCGAACGTAGCGGGCCGAAAGTGCTGCTGGTACAGGAAAATTTGAATTTTCGCGCGGTGAGTGATGACAAGGATGAAAAACGCGCTGTGCATGATTCATTTGCGGAGTCGGTGATCTGGGGATTCACCGCAGCAGCGGAAGAAAACGGGCACGTGTTGGTTGATGCGACGGATTTTTATTTGCGCGATGCGCATGGCGTGACGACGGCGCTGAAACGGACGAAGCAAGGAGCTTATAAATTGGAAGGGTCGCGTAGCGCGATTTACCTGGCCAATACGAAGAATTTCCCATTGAACACGGAGGTAGAGGCGACGCTGACATTCACTGGCGACGAACCAGGGAAATGGGTGAAGGATGTGACGCCGGACGCGACAGCGGTCACGGTGCGCGAACATCATTCGTTTGTGCAACTGCCGCCGGTTGGATATAAAACTCGCGGATACGATCCTCGATCGAGCTTTTATGGGATTTCGTACTTGGACTATGCGACGCCGGTGAGCGAATTGATCATGAAACGGTTTACGGCGCGGCACCGGCTGGAGAAAAAAGATCCGGCCGCGGCAATGAGCGAGCCGGTCGAACCGATTATTTATTATTTGGACCGCGGCGCCCCGGAGCCGATTCGAACGGCGTTGCTTGAAGGTGCGCGGTGGTGGAATCAGGCGTTTGAAGCGGCGGGATACAAGAATGCGTTTCGTGTAGAAATGCTGCCCGAAGGCGCGGACATGATGGACCTGCGCTATAACGTGATTCAGTGGGTTCATCGCGCGACGCGCGGATGGTCGTATGGCGCGAGTGTGGTTGATCCGCGCACGGGAGAAATTATCAAGGGCCACGTTACGCTGGGATCGTTGCGCGTACGGCAAGACTATCTGATCGCTGAAGGATTGCTGGCGCCGTACGAAAAAGGCAAACCCGTTTCAACAAAGATGCAGGAGATGGCGCTGGCGCGTTTGCGACAATTAGCGGCGCATGAAGTGGGGCACACGCTGGGATTGATGCACAACTATTCGGCGAGTACGGTGAATCGGTCGTCGGTGATGGATTATCCGCCGCCGGTGGCGAAACTTGCGGCGGATGGAACGATTGATTTGTCCGATGCCTATGCGACGGGGATCGGCGAGTGGGACAAAGTGTCGATCGCGTTCGGGTATCAGGATTTTCCTGCGGGAACAGACGAGCACACGGCGTTGAATAAAATTTTGATGGAGGGGTTCGGGCGGGGATTGCGGTACTTGACGGATCAGGATGCGCGGCCTGTGGGAAGTTCGAGCAGCGTGGCGCATTTGTGGGATGCGGGTTCGAACGCGGTGGATGAGTTGAACCGGTTGATGCAGGTGCGGGCTGTGGCGTTGAAAAAATTTGGCGAGAACAATATTCGCGAAGGCGCGGCGCTGGCGACGATCGAGGATGCGCTGGTGCCGGTGTATATGCTGCATCGCTATCAAGTGGAAGCGGCGACGAAGTTTGTGGGCGGTATGGATTACACGTTTGCGGTGCGCGGCGACGGCGAAGTGCCGACGAAAATTGTTGCGCCTGCGGAACAACGCAGAGCGCTGGCGGCGGTGCTAGCTACGCTGAAGCCGTCGGCTTTGGTGCTGCCGGAACCGCTGTTGGAGATGATTCCGCCGCGACCGCCAGAATATGAGCGCGGACGCGAGCATTTCAAGATACGTACCAGTCCGGCGTTTGATGCGTTGGCTCCGGCGGAGGAGGCGGCGCAGCACACGTTGCAATTTTTGTTTAATCCGGAACGCGCCGCGCGACTGGTGCAGTTTCACGCGCGGGATGCGGCGAATCCGGGACTGCAGGAAGTGTTAGATGCAATCGTCGCGGCGACTTGGAAAGCGCCGCGCGCGGTTGGCTACGCGAGCGAGGTCGCGAGAACGGTGGATGACGTTGTGTTATACGACTTGCTGAGCCTGGCACTGAATGACCACGCTGCCACGCAGGTGCGGGCGGTAGCTTCGCGTGAGGCGGAACAACTAAAGGGGTGGCTGAACGCGAACAAGTCGGCGGGCGATGCTTCGCAGCAGGCTCATTTGACTTATGCGGCCGCGCAAATCGAGCAATTTCAGAAAGATCCGAAGAAGCTGGAGCTAACCGCCCCGGCGGAACCGCCCGACGGGCCGCCAATCGGTGACGACGAGGATTTTGGCGTGATCCCAAATTAGTTAAGATTTCTTCTCTGAGCCCCCTGACCATCCAGCACCTGTATCGTCTATATGGCTGGAGGTGAGGTCCATGGTTTCACGCACATTTCTTTCGGTGGTCGGGTTCACGGTTTGGACGGCGGTCCTGGTGACCGCGGCGCCGCGCGCGATTTCGCACCGCTACGACTACAACGAGGCCAAGAACGGGCATTCCGTTGAGATTATGTCGCACAACGACGCGCCGGTGGAGAACTGTTCCGATTTACACATTCGGTTTGACGGCCGCGAAGCGGTGGTCCGCTCCGAAGAGCGTACGATCACCAAGGCGGAAGCTCCGATTTTGCGCGTTAATGCGGAATCGAATGGTGGCTTGCAGGTGCAAGGCTGGGACCAGAATGCGTATGCGGTCACGTTGTGTAAAGCGGCCAAGCAGGGAAGCGACGCAGAAAGCGTGCTGGCGCAAATCAAGCTGACATTTTCGAATGGCGAGTTGAGCGTAAGCGGACCCGGTTCACATAATCATTGGACGGCGCATCTGCTCATCAAAGCGCCCAATGCGGCAGCGATGGAATTGCACGTGAATAACGGGCCGATGGGTCTGTATCACGTGGAAGGAAACTTGAAAGTGCGGGCAGTGAATGGACCGATCACTGTAAGCGGCTGCAAGGGAGAACTGGATTTGTCCGCGGAGAACGGTCCGGTTTCGCTGGAGGAAAATGGCGGAAAGCAGAAGGTGATCACGCAGAACGGCCCGATCACGATCAATCTGGACGGACACAATTGGAGTGGGGCAGGGCTGGAAGCTCATGCGACGAATGGGCCTGTGACTTTGCGAGTGCCAGCGGGATATCAATCAGGCGTGGTGCTGGAGTCGAACGGAAACGGGCCATTCAGTTGCCGCGCCAGCGTTTGCGACGAAGGCCGCAAGACCTGGGACGAGGAGCATAAGCGCGTGGAGTTCGGCAGTGGGCCGACGGTGATTCACGTTTCTACGGTGAATGGACCGGTCAGCGTTCGATAGGTCCGGCTAATTTGCGAACATTCGCTTCCACGGCGGAAGAACTTTGACGGAAGCCATTCCAGCGGAGGTTGCGGCCTGGATGCCCATGTCGGTGTCTTCAAATACCAGGCAAGATTCGGGCGCGACCTTCAGCCGTGTGGCGGCTAGCAAGAAAGCTTCGGGATCAGGTTTGCTTTTTTTGTAATCACCCGCGCAGACCAGCGTGTCAAATCGGTCGAGAAGATTCAGCGTACCTAAAGACGCTGTGACCGAATCGAGGGCGCTGCCCGATACGACCGCAAACGGAACCTGGCCGTGCTTGGCTTCGATGTGCTCTAAAACTTCAGGAACAGCTTGCAGTTGCGGGAGCAGTTCGAAGTAGAGGCTTTCTTTTCGATGCGCGACTTGTTCCACTGGCATATTCAGGCCCCGTTCCTTGTTGAGAGTTGAAACGATTTCCACGATTGGCATTCCACCCCAGGTGTAAAAAAGCTTTTCGTCAAATTCACAATTCCACTCTCCCAGCGCTTTTTTCCAGGCGATGTAGTGCAACGGCATGGAATCCGCGATGGTGCCGTCGCAATCGAATAGATACGCGGCAAATGAGCCGGCTGGCAGTTTTAATTTCATTGTTTCGTGATGTCCTCATTTGTATTTTAGAACAGAAGTCGATACTGCGTCGGCGGTTCGGTGAATGGACGGCTGCCCGCGATGCCGATAAGATTTTAAGTATGTTCCTGGAAGAGAGCACAGCTGCAGCGATCTCGAAGTCGGATGCGGAACGGCTTGCCAACGAGTTGTACGGCATCGCTGCGACAGCCACTGAGCTGCCCGGCGAATACGACTGCAATTTTAATTTGCGTGCAAGCGACGGCCGCGAATTTGTATTTAAATGCATGCATCCCGCGCGAGAAAACTCCTTCATCGATATGCAGTGCGCCGCGCTGGCACACTTAGCTACAAACGCTGCGCGGCTTCCACTGCCACGCGTGCAACTCACGAAACGTGGCGAGCGATTTACTTCGATCGCCGATGCGGAAGGGCAAACGCGGTTGGTGTGGATGCTGAATTATCTTCCGGGCGATATGTTGGCGATTGCCAATCCACATTCACCTGAATTGCTGGCGGATCTGGGGAGATTCCTAGGCGACGTGGATGCGGCCCTTAGCAGTTTCGCTCATCCGGCGACACACCGCGAATTGAAGTGGAATTCTTCGCGCGCGAACTGGATTCGCGAGCATGTAGGGAAAATCGTCGATCCGCAGCGTTGCGCGCTGGTGGAATATTTTCTTTCGCTGTATCGAGAGTGGATCGAGCCCGCGCGGAGTGGCTTGCGGAAAGGGATAATCTACGGGGATGCGAATGACCATAATGTTTTGGTCACTGCGGCCTGGCCGCAACCGAGACGCATAGCAGGCGTCATCGACTTCGGCGACATGCACCACGGTTGGATCGTGAGCGAAGCGGCGATCGCCGCCGCGTACGCGATTCTTGGCAAGAGTGATCCGCTCGCGGTAGCGAAGGAAATTGTCTATGGATTTCATAGCGCGCACCCATTGAACGAAGCCGAACTGGCAGCGTTGTTTCCCTTGATCGCGATGCGGTTGACCGTGAGCGTGGTCAACTCCACGCTTCGCAAGCAGCATAAGCCAGATGATGAATATGTGGTTGTGAGCGAAGACGCGGCGTGGGGGGCATTGGAACGGCTGGCGAAAATCCATCCGCGATTCGCGCAATACACTTTTCGCGATGCCTGCGGATTTCCGGCCGTGCCGAAAGCCGAGAAAATCGCACGCTGGCTACAAAACCAAGGATCTCACGACGCAAGAGTTATTGACGCAGATCTGCGAACGACGCCCCTGATCGTTTTCGATCTGAGCGTTGGAAGTACGTTGCTCGGCGCTGACCCGGCGAACGCCGAAGCGAACAAACTGGCGTTCACTCTGGTAAAAAAAATGGCCGCCGCCGATGTTGCTATCGGGATCGGCAGGTATGATGAAGCGCGGCTGCTTTACACGTCTTCGCTTTTCGGCGGCGACGCTCCTACGGATGAGCGTAGAACGATTCATCTGGGCCTTGATCTATTTGTTGAGGCGAGAACGCCGGTCTGCGCTCCGCTCGACGGCGTTGTGCATTTGCTGGCGGAAAATACAGCAGCGCACGATTACGGACCGCTGGTAATTCTGCGTCACGCCACCGATGATGGCGAAGAATTCTTCACACTCTACGGGCACCTGACGCGGGAAACTCTGCGGGAATTGAGTCCGGGGCAGGCGATTGCAAAAGGCGAGGCTTTTGCCCACGTCGGGAAGCTGAACGAAAACGGCGGCTGGCCACCGCATCTGCATTTTCAAATCATTCTCGATCTTCTGGATCGTGGCGCGGAATTTCCGGGCGTGGCGCGGGCTTCGGAGCGTTGCGTGTGGACCAGCCTTTCGCCCGATCCGAATGTGTTGCTTGGAATTGCGAAACAAAGTTTTCCGGAGCGGGAAGAATCGAGTTGGGAAGCCCTTCCGCGACGTAGGGAATTGCTTGGCGGCAACTTGAGCTTGTCTTACGAAAAGCCGATCAAGGTTGTACGGGGCTGGCGGCAGTACCTTTATGACGAGACCGGGCGGGCGTTTCTGGACGTGTATAACAACGTGCCGCTAGTCGGCCATTCGCATCCGCGAGTTGTCCGCGCCGCGCAGGAACAGCTCGCGCTCCTCAACACCAACACCCGGTATTTACACGAAAACATTTTGCAATACGGGGAGCGGCTGACGGTGCTGCTGCCGGAGCCGCTGCAAGTATGCTATTTCGTCAACTCCGGCAGTGAGGCCAACGAACTGGCACTGCGACTGGCACGCACGTACACGCGAAGCGCCGATCTAATTGTGCTGGAGCACGCGTATCACGGCCACACGCATACGCTGATTGATATCAGCCCGTATAAATTCGATGGCCGGGGCGGAACTGGGAAAAAGCCGTGGGTACACGTCGCACCGCTTGCGGACGATTATCGCGGGTTGTATCGCCGTGGCGAACCGAGGATTGGCGCGAAGTATGCTAGCCATGTGGGCGAAATTTGCGAAGTCTTACAAACCCGCGGAAGCCGGCCCACGTTTATTGCGGAAACTCTTCCAAGCGTCGGAGGACAAATTGTTTTTCCGGAGAACTATCTTTGCGATGCGTATCGCCATGTGCGCGATGCGGGCGGAGTCTGTGTCGCCGATGAAGTGCAAGTTGGATTCGGACGTCTGGGAACGCATTTCTGGGGATTCGAAACGCAAAACGTGGTGCCGGACATCGTGGTGCTGGGTAAACCCATCGGAAACGGGTTTCCGCTCGCTGCAGTAATAACGACGCACGAAATCGCAGATGCCTTCAACAATGGAATGGAATTCTTCAGCACGTTTGGTGGCAATCCAGTAGCCTGCGCGGTGGGACTTGCCGTACTCGATGTCGTGCAAGAAGAACACTTAAAGGAAAATGCGCTGCGCGTTGGAGGATCGTGGATCGCGGCGCTGGAAGACTTGCAACGCAAGTACGCCGTGATCGGCGACGTGCGCGGTTCGGGATTATTCCTGGGACTGGATCTGGTACTTTCCCGCGAAACGCGAGAACCGGCTCCGCTTCAGGCTTCCTACGTCGTAAACCGGTTGCGCGACAGAGGAATTCTCGCGGGGACCGACGGCCCACACCATAATGTGATCAAGCTGCGCCCTCCGCTCATTTTTTCTGAAGGCGATGCGGCCTTGTTCTGTTCCACGTTCGAATCAATCCTGAAGGAAGATCCCGCGCAACCCTAGTCCCATGCGCAAAATAAACACGCAAAATAAACCGCAAAAATAAACCGAAGTTGACGAAAGAATTGCATACATAGAAGATTGCCTAGGCAACCCGGTGGTCCTCTCAGCCTTCCCACCCTACAACCCGTCGAGGAGGAATCCGATAATGTTCAGCGACCGCCGCCGCTTTTGCCCGTTTCTGTTTTTTCTAGCCGTCCCTATCGCGCTGCCGGCGCAGACTACAGTTCGTGGCGGTTGCAGCGAAGTTCCGCGCGAGGACGCGCTCCCGTCCGTCTGCGCGCCCCCGAGTTCAGAAACTCAAGCGCAGCCAGCGCCTGACTCTGTGATCCTGTTGAAAGTGCCGGCAGGCACCGCCCTGCGTGTCGCAATCGATCAGAAAGTGCGCATCTCGACGGTAGGCCAAGAGGTTTCTGGAAAAATTACCGAACCGGTGTACGCTTTCGACCAGCCGGTGATCCCCGCGGGAAGCGAGGTCACGGGGAAAGTGACCAGCATTCACGGGGTCCCTGGAAAGCGCAAGGTCATGTCGTATGTGAACGGCAATTTTTCGCCTTATCACGAATATGAACTCGAATTTGATTCCGTGACCCTGCCGAACAAAGAGCAGCGGGCCATCGTCACCACGGTTTCACCGGGAATCGCGCAAGTGGTGCATTTGGTGCCGGGAGGCACGAAGAAACAGCCGAATTTAGCGCAGCGCCAAATCGAAAGTGCGAAAGCAGGAGCCAAAGCGAAAGTGAACGACACGCTGGACGAAATCAAATCGCCCGGTAAGATGCAGAGGCTGAAGGAAATGGTGCTGGCGCAATCGCCTTACCGCAGACAATATCTGCAACCGGGAACGCGATTTTACGCTTCGCTGAATGAACCACTCGATTTTGGCAAGACTACGCGCAGCGCGGAGCAACTCGCGCAGCTTGGGAAGAGTCCGGAACCGGACAGCATATTGCACGCGCGGTTTGCAAAGGAGGTCAGTTCGGCAACCGCGCAAAGGGGCAATGTAATTGCAGCGGTGCTGACGGAACCGCTTTTTTCGCAAGATCATCATTTATTGCTGCCGGCCAACAGCCGGATTGCGGGCGAAGTGACTAAAGCTAAGCCGGCGCGGAAGCTGCATCATAATGGCGATTTGCGTGTGATTTTCAATCGCATTGAAACTCCAGAAGGCGTAGTTCAACCGATGCAAGGCAGCGTTGAGGGAGTCGAGGCGGACCGCCGCTCCGGAGTGCGACTGGACGATGAGGGCGGAGCGCAGGCAACCGACAGCAAGACACGGTATTTGTCAACGGGAGTAGCGGTCCTGCTGGCAGCCGCCGCATCGCATACCGATAACGAGCACGGGACGACGGACGCGGCAGGCGATCCGGGCGTGCGCGCCGGTGCCGGTGTGTCTGGATCGGGAGTCACCGGAACGCTGATTTCGCTGGCGGCCAAGTCGCAGCCAGTGTCCATGGTATTTGCCGCATATGGAGCGGGAAACTCTGTCTACAATAATTTCTTGTCGCGGGGGAAAGACGTGGTCTTCATAAAAAATACGCCGCTGGAGATTGGGTTCAGCGAACCGCACGCCAAGGGCCCAGAGAAGAAGCGATGAGCAACCTGTCGAATCGACAGTTCCACTCCAATCTTCTGGCTTCTGGCTTCTGGCGCCGTTTTAACAGTAGATAGTCGGGCTCGTTGGCTGGCGATGAAATTTGGCAGGAAAGTATTTGGCGCGCCGGGTAGCGTGACGCAAGCTGTCAGCTTTGCGCCAAACCTTTTGATTAAGCAGGGCGCAAAGCTGGTGACGTGCGCGGAGGACGTAATCGATGTTATAGGTGGCCGTGCAACCGGCCGAACCGTCTGCAGGCACAATATTCACAATATTAATGATATCGCGTGATTTCCCAACTATCTGAATCCAATACATTTATCGACATTGCGAAACGCGCTGTGAAACATTCGAGCCACTTGGCGCATCTTCATGTAAGTTAGCGAGAAGGGCACAGGCCTCACCACAGTGTCTTCCAGCAAAAGAATACGGGGTTAAAACAGCAGAATGGCTCGTTCGCTCGTCATCGTCGAATCGCCCGCAAAGGCGAAGACTATCAACAAGTATTTGGGCAAGAACTATATCGTCAAAGCTTCCATCGGTCACGTATTGGACCTGCCGAAGAAGACGATTGGTATTCGTTTGCCCGATGAGCCGGATGAAACCGAAGCCGCGCCAAAGAAAAAAGTTCGCGCGAAAAAGGGCAGCAAGAAGTTGAAGGTCAAGCCGGTACGCAAGCCGGTGACCCTTGATGATGTAAAGATTTTTGAGCCTACCCTGCAGATCATCAATGGGAAGCTCAAGGTCATCAACGACCTGCGCAAAGCGGCGAACTCATCCGATGCTATTTATCTGGCGGGTGACCCGGACCGCGAGGGCGAAGCTATCTCCGCGCATCTGGCGATGGTGCTTTCCAAGCCGTCTAAATTTGTCGAACAGGAAGCCAGCGCGCCGCGTTGGAAGAAAAAAAACGCCAAGCCTGCGCCGGAAGTTGAAGAGAAGGACAAGGCTGAGCCGAAGAAAGAAATTCCTGCGACCGATCCGAAAAAGATCTTTCGCGTGACGTTCAATGAAATTACCCCGAAGGCTATTCGTGCAGCGTTCGAACATCCCCGCGAGGTGAACGCCGACCTGGTGGATGCGCAACAGGCGCGCCGAGTGCTCGACCGCATCGTGGGCTATAAAATTTCGCCGCTGTTGTGGAACAAAGTGCGCCGCGGTCTTTCCGCTGGTCGCGTACAGACCGTTGCGCTGCGCCTGATTGTCGAGCGCGAGCAGGAAATCCGCGCGTTCATCCCGCAGGAATACTGGTCGATTCACGCCATGCTGGACGCCGGCGAACCGCCGCTGTTCGAAGCGAAACTTTCGAAATATAAAGGCGAAGACATAGCGATTAGTAACCAGGAAGGCGCAGACGCTGTTCTGGCTGCGGTGAACAAGGCCAAGTGGGAAGTTGCTTCGGTCACGCAGAAAGAAAAGCGCCGTAATCCGCCGCCGCCATTCACCACATCGAAATTGCAGCAGGCTGCGTACAATCGTTTGCGCTACACCGCGAAGCGCACCATGGCGCTGGCACAACGTTTGTATGAAGGCGTCGAACTTGGCCCGGAAGGTTCGGTCGCGCTCATCACTTATATGCGCACGGATTCGGTGAACGTTTCGCAAGACGCGCTGGCTCAGGTGCGCGAACTGATTCCAGAGCGGTTCGGTTCGAACTATCTGCCGGAAAAGCCAAACTATTACAAATCGAAAAAAGATGCCCAGGAAGCGCACGAAGCGGTGCGTCCAACCGATGTTTCGCGCGCGCCGGAAGATGTTCGCAAATATCTGGACGACGACCTTTTCAAGCTTTATCAATTGATCTGGCAGCGGTTCGTGGCTTCGCAGATGCTGCCGGCGATTTTCGATCAGACCACGATTGATATTTCGGCCGGCGATTACACTTTCCGCGCGACCGGCTCGGTGCAGAAATTCGACGGATACCTGCGTGTTTACCAGTTGCCGGTTGCGAATGCCGATCGCGAGGACGATGAGAAAGGCGATGAAGGCGAAGGCAATGCGCTGCCGCGCGTCAGCGAAGGGCAAATACTAAAACTGGATGCGATTCGTCCCGAACAGCACTTCACGGAGCCGCCGCCGCGCTACACGGAAGCCACGCTGGTAAAAGACTTGGAAGAGAAGGGAATTGGCCGGCCCTCCACCTACGCGGCGATTATTTCCACCATCGTTGAGCGCGAATACGTCAAGAAGGATCAGGGCCGTTTTACGCCGACCATGCTCGGCGAACGCGTCAGCGTCCTGCTGGTGAAAAGTTTTGAAGACGTATTCGACGTGACCTTTACCGCGCGCCTGGAAGAAGAGCTCGACGAAATCGAGGAAGGCAAGCTGCACTGGCGCGAAGCGGTTAAAGAATTCTGGGAAAAATTTATCGTGGACCTGGATCGCGCGGGCGACGAGATGCTCTCCTACAAAGCCGGCATTCCGACCGGGAAAACCTGCGAAAAATGCGGACAGGGCGAATTACTGGAACGCATCAGCCGGCACGGATTTTTCCTGGGCTGTTCGCGCTATCCGGATTGCGATTTTATTCAGGACCTTTCTCCGGAACTTGGCGAAGAAGGCGACGCCGAAAGCAAAACTGAATATTGCGATAACTGCGGCAAGGAAATGGCCATCAAAAGGGGCCGATTTGGCACTTTCCTGGCCTGCACCGGTTATCCAGATTGCAAGACCACGCGCCGCATGGTGCAGGGCACGCGGATCGCATTGCAGCCCGATGAACCGCTCGATGAAAAATGCCCGACATGCGGAAACGGCCTGGTGAAAAAGCACGGACGCTTCGGCGAATTTATCGGATGCACTGGTTACCCAAAGTGCAAATACACGCGGCCGATCACCCTGGGCATTAAATGTCCGAAGTGCCACGAAGGCGAATTCGTGCGTCGAGGCAGCGCTGGACGCGGCGGGCGAGCGCGCATTTTCTACGGCTGTTCGCGCTATCCGGATTGCGATTTCACGACACCGAATCAGCCGATCCCCGAGCCGTGCCCGAAGTGCGGCGCGGATTTCATCGTCGAGAAAAAATCAAAGATTGGATTGGTGCGCACCTGCATCAAGGAAGGCTGCGACTGGGAAAAGCTGGTAGATGAGCCGGCGCCGCAAGCAAAGCCCGAGGAAGTCGTTGCACCCGTTGGAGCAAAATCGTAGCCGCTGCGTCCATCTGGTCACTCAAAACGGAAATCACGCAAGGACTTAAACTGCCTACAACTTCGCCTGGTTCGCTGTCCCAATTCGAATGTCGCCTAACAAACTGAGCGGATCTCTATTCTGGTCATAGTCGGCACATCGACTCACGATTGATCTCTCGCATCTAACAACTAGCGTTACTCTATAACCGCTATGTCCATTGCGGAGCGTCCCCGGGGCAACATGCTGCAAGCGATTGAAAAATATTTGGAGTATCTGCGATCGGTGAGGAATTCCTCGCCCCACACCGTGCTGAACTACGGAAAAGATTTGCAGCAATTCGCCGCGTACCTTGCGCCGCCAGAGGAAAAAATTCCTGCGCTCGGCGAAATCTCTCACCAGATCATTCGCGAATATATCGGGTATCTTCACTCGCAGGGTCTGCAGAAGAGTTCCATCGCGCGTAAGCTCGCGTCTTTGCGTTCGTTTTTCAAGTATTGCGTGCGCGAAGGTATGCTCAAGGAAAACCCCGCGCGCCTGGTGCCGACTCCGAAATTGCCAAAGCGCATCCCATCGGTGCTCTCCGCCGAGGAGATGAGCGGTTTTTTGAATCAGCTTGCTGCACCCGCGGGGCCCGGCTCTGATACCCGGCCGCCACGCTTGGCTCTCGCGACGGGACCCGGAAAGGGAGCCTCGTCCAACGACGAAGGTTTGCTACTGAAGCGCGATCGTGCGCTGCTGGAGCTTCTCTACGCAGCAGGCCTCCGCGTAAGCGAGCTCACTGGACTGAACCTTGCCGACATGGACCGCCGCGAAAAAATGTTGCGCGTGCGCGGCAAGGGCAACAAAGAACGAATCGTGCCCTACGGCGGCAAAGCGCAGGAAGCGCTGGAAGCCTATTGGCCGGTTCGCGAACAACTGCTCTTGCAGGCAGGTCCGGGAAGGCGGCGGCGAGGCGCCGCGCACAGCGAGGCCATCTTTCTGAATTACGCCGGACGCCGACTCACGCAACGGTCTGTCGGCCGCATCGTTAAGAAATACGTTCGCCTCGCCAACATGAATTGGGATTTGCATCCGCACTCACTGCGCCACGCTTTCGCCACGCATCTTCTTGCCGATGGCGCCGACCTCCGTGCCATTCAGGAGCTTCTCGGCCACCAATCGCTCTCCACCACGCAAAAGTACACGCATGCCTCGATCCGCCAGTTGATGGACATCTACGACAAAGCTCATCCGCACGCGTAGCACACTCTTTTCCGTCGCGTTCGAACCGTCATTTTGTGCATTTCTGCAATTCGAATACTCTGTTCCGGCATGCGCTTACGTGGCGATAGTCTTATTTGCTTACTTGAGGCGGCGAATCTAGTGTTCAAGAAGACGCCAAATCCTCATACAGTCTAAGAGGCCGCGAACTAAACGCATTGACGCTCCTGCCGCCGAACCCGTATAATCAGGGTTTGTCTTTAGCTCTGGAGGAGTGATGTACGCCGTAATCAAGTCCGGGGGAAAGCAGTATCGTGTCGCTCCCGGCGACACTATTCGTGTGGAAAGCGTATCTGGCGAAGTGGGCGAACAGGTGAAGTTTGGCTCGATTCTGAGCGTACACACCGACGACCAGAAGATTCTGACCGGCGGCGATGCCTCCAAGGCGACCGTGACCGGCAAGATCGTTGAACAAGGCCGCGGAAAGAAGCTCACCGTCCTTAAGTTCAAGAAAACAAACCAATATAAGATTCAGCGCGGCCATCGCCAGAACTATACGGCCGTGCAAGTCAGCGACATCAAGCTGTAAGGGTGTTCCTCGTAGCACAGCCACTCCTGTTTACCGCGTGGCGGGCTGTGCGCGATGTTAGCTTTACTAAATCCTGCGGCGGTAGAGCAGGCTCGAATCGTAAAAATGGTTTTCGTAGTGCCGGGCTTTAGCCCGGCTCTTCGCTAGCTTCGGCGACCACACTCGGTCGCAAATTGAATTTCGAATCTCGGAAGGGAATTGCATCATGGCACACAAAAAAGGTGGCGGCTCTTCTACAAACGGCCGCGATTCTCACGGCCAACGGCTGGGCGTAAAGCGCTTCGGCGGCCAACTGGTCAACGCCGGCACGATCCTGATTCGCCAGCGCGGCACCAAGCACCAAGCCGGAGAAAACGTCGGCCAAGGCAAGGACGACACGCTCTTCGCGCTGGTCACCGGCCACGTCAAGTTTGAAGATCGCGGCCGCCGTGGACGCTTCATCAGCGTCACGCCCGCGTCAGCCGAAGCCGTCAACTAGCCGTCGCCGATTTTCGCTGATCGTTTTTTTAGCAGGGATCTTCTTGCCGCAGGCAAGCTTTATGTCCCTGCTTTTCGAAGAGCACAGACTGAAGTCTGTGCCACCAAGGCCGCAAGCGTGATTGCGCGTTAAGCTTCGCCACGAAAGAGGAACTATAGTGCCTCTTTTACTGAGCCCAAAGGATTTAACCGCCACTCGAGCGTAATCGCGTTGATCTCAACCTAAATCCGCCACTCCGGTTTCCTGATAGGATTCGACGTAGTGTTTTTAGTTTTGTAGTGTCCGCCTTCTCAGGCGGGCTTCTTTTTAGTAGGCAGGTTCCAATGTTCGTTGACGAAGCCAAAATCTACGTAAAGGCCGGCGACGGCGGCAACGGCTGCGTCGCGTTCCGCCGAGAAAAATATGTTCCACGGGGCGGTCCGGCCGGCGGCGATGGCGGCAGGGGCGGCAGCATCTATCTCGAAGCCAATCCCAACGACAACACGCTGCTGCGCTACCGCTACAACCGCGAATTCAAAGCCGATCGCGGCCGGCATGGCGAAGGTTCGAACTGTACTGGCCAGGCTGGCGACGATATGACGTTGCTCGTTCCGGTTGGTACCGTCGCGTACGATCAACACTCAAACCGAATCATTGCCGACCTCGCCGCAGCGGGGCAGCGCGTTTTGATAGCGCACGGAGGAAACGGCGGGCGCGGCAATCAGCACTTTGCCAAGCCGTGGCATCAAGCGCCGCGCGAACACGAAGACGGTCAGCCTGGCGAAGAACGCCACCTGCGCCTCGAATTGAAATTGCTCGCCGATGTTGGCCTGGTCGGCTATCCGAACGCCGGCAAGTCCACTCTCATCTCCGTGATTTCCGCCGCGCGTCCGAAAATCGCCAACTATCCTTTTACTACGCTCGAACCAAACCTTGGCGTTGTTAGCGCCGACAGCGTTCCACAATCCGCCAGCAGCGGTGCCGGAAAAGAAAGCAGCGACATCGGACGCACCTTCGTCGTGGCCGATTTGCCCGGCTTGATCGAAGGCGCGCACGAAGGCGCGGGCCTTGGTATTCGTTTCCTGCGCCACGTCGAGCGCACGCGGCTGCTCGTTCACCTGATTGACACCAGCGATTTCACGGATGCCGATCCCGTATACGCGTACGAAGTCATCACTGGCGAATTGCTCGCTTTTAGCCCTGCGCTTGGCGAAAAGCCCATGATTGTCGTTGCCACTAAGCTGGACGCCACAACTGATCGCACACATCTCGAAGAACTGCGCGCCTTCTGCGCCCAACGCAATTTGCCGTTCCACGCCATTTCCGCGGCCACTGGCGAAGGCGTTCGCGATCTGGTCCTTGCCATTGCTGACGAGCTCGACAAAATTCCCAAGTCCACCGCGCCGCACCCAGACGCGCCGGATTCGGTATCCGAAGCCGCCAATCAGCAATAAAGCCAAAGAAAAATCTACCACGGAGACACAGAGTCACAGAGGAAAGCAAAGTAGGGATACAGATTTCCGTCGTCCGGCAGTTGTTGTTTTCCCTCTTCTTTTCCTATCTCTGTGAACTCTGTGACTCTGTGGCTATCCCTGTTTTGCCTTTCATGCGAAAATATCCTCACCTTCTATCAGGAGCTTCATTGACCACCGCGCAAGCGCAGCGCAGCACTGCAGCAAGACATCAACCCCGCCGCATTGCACTGTTTGGCGGCTCCTTCGATCCCATCCACAACGGTCATCTCGCCGTCGCACGCGCCGCGGATCGCCGCTTCAATTTTGACGAAATCCATTTCATTCCAGCCAGCCGCCCGCCGCACAAATTAAAACAGCATCTCGCGCCATTCCCGCACCGTTATGCCATGGTCGCGCTGGCCTGCACCGAGCATCCGCACTTTGTTCCGTCACTCGCCGAAGCCGGTGATGACTTTGCCGGCTCACAACTCCACTACAGTGTTGACACTGTTCGTTACTTTCGCCACACCTACCACGGCCACGGCGATCGCATTTTTTTTATCATCGGCGCCGATGCCTTTCTCGATATTCCCATGTGGAAGGAGTACGAATCGCTACTCGGTCTGTGCGATTTCATCATTGCCAACCGACCAGGTATCCGAGCAGAAGCGCTCAAGCTGGTGATTCCGCCAGATTTAATGGCCGCATCTAACGCCAAACACGATCCCGATCCTCCACCTTCACAGCTCATCGCGCAGCTCCGCCGCACCAATGTCTATCTGCTCGAGAATGTTTCCAGCGATGTTTCCGCCACTGACATTCGCCGCCGCGCCCACAAGGGTCAAGCGATTCACGGACTTGTTTCCGCGCGCGTGGAGGAATACATTCATAAACAGGGCCTATACTCTTGAATTTGACGAATCTTCCTCAATCGGTTCGCCTCGTCATCGAGGCCATGCAGAACAAAAAAGCTTCGGCCATCACCGTGCTCGATCTCAGTAAAATTGGCACTTTCACTGAATACTTCGTGGTGTGCACCGGTTTCAGCACTCCGCAGGTGCAAGCGATCTGCACGGAAGTGGAAGAGCAGCTTTACAAGGAATTGAAACGCGGGCCGGAACATCGCGAAGGCCGCGGCTCAAACGACTGGGCACTGCTCGATTTCGGCGGCTTCATCGTGCACGTTTTCAGCGAACAGGCCCGCCGCTACTACGATCTCGAGCGCCTCTGGCGCAACGTTCCGCGCTACGATATTCCCGATTTGCCCGACGCCGTACTTTCCGGAAATGATTCTCCGCGGCAGCGTGCTTCCGGCGATCATTCCTGAGGCCCCGTCGCCATGCTGAGTGAAAATTCTTTGCAGTCTCCCGCAATCACTGCGCAAGTGACCGTCACTCGCGATTCGCCGGAAGATGTGCAGTCGCGGCAGATATTCGTTTTGCTGGACGGTGAACGCAAGGCAGAGCTTTTATTCGGTGACGAAATTTCGTTCCCTGTTTCCGTCGGCCGTCACATTATTCGCGTGGATAACACCTGGAACCATAAAGACCTCGCTGTCGATATAAACGCCGGCGACGATCTTCACTTCCTCACGAAAAGCACCGCCGGGCAATTTTCCAAATTTCTCCTGGTGGCCCTGGGCGCTGGACCCATCTACGTCTCCATCGAACCGGCTGCGCCACGGCAGCCTTCTTGATTTATCGTCTGTGTTCCGATCTCGGCGACTGGTTCTTATTCGATAGCGCAATTGCTCCTAAGACGCCGCCTTTCTCTGCTTCCCTTCTCGCTACAATTTATCCATGCCTGAACGTTTTCCATGGATTGCCGCCGACCCCGCGTCGCAGCGTTTGCTTGCGCTCGCCGAGAAGGTCGCACCCGCGCCAACCACGCTGCTCATCACTGGCGAATCCGGCTCAGGCAAGGACCACTTCGCGCGACTGGTGCACGAACTCAGTCCGCGGCGCGACGCGCCTTTCCTGAAGATTGATTGTACTTCGCTGCCTCCTCATCTTATCGAAAGCGAACTTTTCGGCCACGAGCGCGGCGCCTTCACCGGCGCCGTCGAACGCAAACTCGGCCGGCTCGAACTCGGCGGCAAGGGAACGATTGTGCTCGATGAAATCGCCGCGCTTTCTCCGGAAGCGCAAGGCAAACTCCTGCGCGTACTTCAGGAGCGCAGTTTTGAGCGCCTTGGCGGCACCGAGTCCCTTCGAATCGAAGCTCGCTTGATGGGCGTCACCAACACCGATCTGCAAGCCGCCGTTTCCGCCGGCCATTTTCGCGAAGATCTTTATTTCCGCTTGAGCGTATTGCCCATCGTTGTTCCGCCATTGCGCGAGCGCCGCGCCGACATCGTTCCCGCCGCCGAGCACTTTGCCGCCTCGCTGGCGTCCATCCACAATCGCGCCCCGGTGCATTTTACCGAAGCCGCACGCCGCGTCCTCGCTGCTTATGCCTGGCCCGGAAATCTGCGCGAACTCCGTAACGCCGTCGAACGTGCTATGGTTTTTTCCAAGGGCAACGAGCTTCAACTGGAAGATCTTCCGGACAACATTCGCGCAGCTGCAGGTAGCGCCGCGCTTCTCGCCGGCCTGCGTTCTCTAGAAGACTTGGAACGCGAAGCCATCGCACAGACGCTGGAAGCGACGCGCTACCACATTACAAAGTCAGCGGAGGTTCTCGGCATCAGCCGCAAAACTTTGCTCGAAAAACGCAAGAAATACGGCATGCAGTAACGCTGGACGAGAGACGATGTCAGGGGTAATGCTTAATAACCGAAGGAAAGAGAAACGGTCTAAAGACCGGCCGCTACGAAGACGAACCATCTAAACGATTGCGCATGCGCCTCCGTCTGCTGATGCTCGGCAAAACCCGCCGCCCTGAACTTCGCGCGGTCTTCGACGACTACGTAAAACGGATTTCCCGTTCAGCTCCCGTCGAAGTAAATGAAGTCCGCGATGCCGGCGCCGTCATCAAACGTCTCGACGCGGACCGCGCCGCCAGCGCAATTCTTCTCGACGCCGGCGGTAAAACACAGGACTCGGAATCTCTCGCTCGTTGGCTTGCCGAGCAACGCGACCGCGGCACTCGCGAAATTATTTTTGTATGCGGCGACGCCGACGGCTTCCCCGATGCACTTCGCAAACGCATTACGCAAAAGCTCTCGCTCAGTCCGATGACCTACTCACACGAACTGGCCCGCGTCATGCTCGTGGAGCAGCTCTATCGCGCTTTCGCCATACTTTCCGGCAGCCCCTACCCGAAATGACCCGCGTAGTGTAGAACTCTCTTATGCCATTAAAAGTGATACCAGATCAGGATAAGCCTTTCGCTTCCATTGAAATTCCATTGGAAAAATCTCTTCCCGATTACGACCTCCACGATCTGGAGAAGCCAACGCCGCGCGAAGTGGATGGCATTCTCGTCTCGCAAGGCTTCCGCGATCTTGTGGACGATGCCCGCGGAGTGCTTCTGGAAATTTTATGCGAGCACCACAAAACGCTTGCGGAAGAATCGGACCATCTCACTGATCTTGAGCTCACTCCCAACACGCCCCATCCCATGGAAATCGTGCAACTCACCGGTGCTATCTGCACGCAAGAGGAAAGCTATCGTCCGGGATTGTGGATTGTGCTCAAGGACAATCGCGTTCCGCCGAACCAGCCTCTCTCGCCGGCGCTTCTTGAACGCGTGAAACGCTACGCCCAGGAACTCGTCAGGCGCATGGATCTTGCCTGAAAAGATTCTCGCTAACTTGACGTTTTCAAGCCTGCGCCCCAGACTCTAAATTCTTCGTTCGGGAAAAACTAGAAGGAAAATGAATGCCGCAAGAAAAAGGACTCCTGATCGTCTACACCGGGCCGGGTAAAGGAAAAACTACTTGCGCTCTCGGCGCTGCGTTTCGCGCGGTAGGCCAGGGCCTTCGCGTGCTCATGGTGCAATTCATCAAGGGCTCCTGGCACTATGGCGAACTTGACGCCGCCAAAATGCTCGGCGACGACAAGTTTGAAATTCGCCCCATGGGTCGCGGCTTCGTCAAAATTGGCGGGGCGGAAACCGACCCCGAGGACATCAAACTCGCAGAAGAATGCTGGCAAACCGGCCGCAATGCCATCTACTCCGAAAAATACGATCTCGTGATCCTCGACGAAATAAATTACGTAATCAGCTACAAAATGCTGGAACCGGACATGATTGTAGACGCATTGCGCGACCGTCCCGAGCGTGTACACGTCATTTGCACGGGCCGCAACGCCCATCCTAAACTCGTCGAACTCGCTGACTTGGTGACAGAAATGAAAGAAGTGAAACACCCGTACACCAAGGGCATTCTCGCCCAGCGTGGTATAGACTATTAAACTGTCGGACTGGGGACCTTCGAGATACTGTCGGTGAACTAACGCATCTTCGCAACTGCGTCGGCTGGCTTGGGTGCAAGCAATGTCCGCAGCAAGAAAAGATCGCAAAATGGCTTGGTTCAAGAGAGAAAAGAAGTCGATTGATCAAGCGACGCCGCCCGAAGAGCGCCGCGTACGCACTGAAGGCCTTTGGACCAAGTGCGAAAGCTGCCGCACCATTACTTTCCGCAAAGATCTCGAAGCCAACTTATTCGTCTGCCCCAAATGCCAGTTTCATTTCAAGATGGGTTCCAAGCAGCGCCTGGAAATGCTCTTCGATAGCCGCTGGACGGAACATGACGCAGGTATGACCAGCACCGATCCGCTGAAGTTCGTGGACACCAAGCCCTATGCTTCGCGAATCAAAGAGGCTCGAAAAAAACTGGGCATGAACGATGCCGTCATCACTGCCGAAGGCCAATTGAACGGTCGGCCGGTGGTAATTTGCGCGATGGAGTTTGGCTTTATCGGCGGCTCCATGGGAGCCGTCGTCGGCGAAAAAGTTACTCGTGGCGTCGAGCTCGCCCTGGACACGCGTCAGCCTCTGATTGTCGTCTCCTGCTCCGGCGGCGCTCGCATGATGGAGGGCACCATCAGCCTGATGCAGCTGGCCAAAGTGTCCGCGGCGCTTTCTCGTCTCGATGAAGCTAAGCTGCCTTACATTTCCGTTCTGACCGATCCCACCACCGGCGGCGTCACCGCAAGTTTTGCCATGTTGGGCGATTTGAATATCGCCGAACCCGGAGCGCTCATCGGTTTCGCAGGACCGCGCGTCATCGAACAAACCATTCGCCAGAAACTTCCCGAAGGTTTTCAGCGCTCCGAATTTCTTCTCGAACACGGCTTCCTCGACGCCATCGTTCCCCGCAAAGAGCTCAAATCCTTCATCGCGTCCTCGTTCGACCTGCTGATGAATTGAAATGAACTTCCAGGAATCGGTCCGCTATCTGCTCTCTCTTGGGAGAGAGCTCGCTGCGCCCACGCAGGCTGCAGCGGCGAAATTCAATCTCGAAAACATCACCATCCTCGCAAAGAGTCTCGGGCACCCCGAGCAAAAATATCCTTCCGCCCATATCGCGGGTACCAACGGCAAAGGCTCGACCGCCGCATTTCTCGAATCTATTCTTCGTCACGCCGGTTACCGCACCGGACTCTACACTTCGCCGCATCTCGAAAGAATCAACGAACGCATTCGCGTGAATGGCGAGGAAATCGCTGACGCTGCCTTTGCCGACATCTTTTCTCGAATTCGTTCCGTCATCGAAGGATTGCTCGCCGACGGCACGTTACGGGCGCACCCCACTTTTTTTGAGTGCGTCACCGCGATTGCGTTCATATATTTCGCTGAAGCGGGCGTGCGATTCGCAGTTTTCGAAACCGGGCTCGGCGGACGGCTGGATTCCACGAACATCGTTACCCCGCAAGTGAGCATCATCACCCGTATCGACTTCGATCACGAAAATTTTCTCGGTCACTCGCTGCGTGAAATCGCCTCCGAAAAAGCCGGAATCATCAAGCCCGGCGTTCCGGTCGTCGTTGCCGAGCAGCGTGACGAAGCTCGGGAAATCCTGTTTGCAACTGCTCGCGAACTGATGGCGCCCGTCATCGACGTACCCGTTACATTCAGGATCGAATCGCTGAAAATGATCGAAGGCTGCGTCCGGGCTACGATTCGAGCAGTTGAGACCGGGGCCGCATTCGACATCTCGCCACAGCTCCATGGGCGTTTTCAGCTACAGAATGCTATGAGCGCCGTTGCCGCGGCCTTCTTCCTGTTCTTTGACGGATCTAAGATCAGTAAAGAAAACATCGAGCAGGGAATCGCGACCGCGGTCTGGCCGGGACGCATCGAAAAAGTTCGTTCCAATCCGGACATCTATCTCGACGGCGCGCACAATCCTGCAGCCGCACGCGAATTAGCCGCGTTCTTTGAGGAAAATCTGCGCGGCCGGAAACTCATCGTCATCTTTGGCGCGCTGCGCGATAAAGCCGTGGATGAAATCGCCGGCATCCTCTTTCCGCTCGCCAGCGAAGTTATTTTCACCCAGCCAAACACTTCCCGCTCCATCTCTGCATCGCAGCTCGCGGAAATTGCCGGGCACCACGCCGCGCGTTACAAAATTATTCCAGACGCGGAAAAGGCGCTCGAATCTGCGATGGCCGAAGCCGTCCCGAACGACGTAATCTGCGTTACTGGTTCACTTTATTTGGTAGGACAGTTGCGCCGCCATTGGTAGCCAAGCCTTCCAACCAGCGTTCTCTGATGACACTTTCCCTGTCCACAGTAGGCGATTTGTCGCATCCAATCGCTATCAATTCGGAGGATGACTTATGCCTGATCCGGCCGTTCCAGAGAAATCCGCAACGCCGCACGCTGCTTTGCAGATCCGTCCGCCTGTGAGCGAACTAATTGGATTTGAAGTCTCTGAAGCCTGCGAAGGCCACGTCATAGTCGTTCTGCAAGCCGGCACCCGGCACTTTAATCCCATGGGTACAGTGCACGGCGGCATTCTTTGCGACATTGCCGACGCCGCGATGGGCATCGCGTTCGCCAGCACTCTCTCGTCCGGCGAGTCTTTCACCACCATCGAACTCAAGATTAATTTCCTGCGTCCCGTTCGCCATGCTCAGCTTCGCGCGGAAGGCCGGGTAGTCCAGCGCGGACGCACCATCGGCTACGTCGAATGCGAAATCACCGACGAAAACGGAAAACTCGTAGCGAAATCCAATTCCACCTGCCTGGTATTGCGCGGAGACCAAGCCGCCGGACGTTGACATTCACCGAACGGCTATGTGCAATGTGTATGTCGCCTAGACAATTTCGTGAACAGAGTTGCGCGAAGCCGGCGCATCGCAACGCCGAATATCTTTGCGTAGTGCCGGCATTCGCAAGAAGCGAGGCTATTGCGGATAGGTGGATGGAATCAGTTTGTTGATTTTATAAATGTCCCACGATCCCAGTCCGGTAACGTAATCGTATCCGGGAAGCGCGGTGAACAATCCGTTCCCTCCCAGCAGCACATCGTTGAAATCCGGGCTGCTCGGAGTAGGACCGCCGTTTGCAAGCTGATAGATCAATGGGCCGGCGAAGCCCAGTTTGTTCTGATGCGCGGTTTGAATTCGTGCCCACGCGCCCATTGCCAAGGGCGAGGACAGACTCGTTCCGCCGATCAGCGTCGCGGTGCCGCTGACAAATACGTTGGCCGAGCAAATCGCCAATCCTGTTCCACCGGCGCACATCGAAACGTCCGGCACGCCGCGGCCCACGCCGACAGCCGAACCCTCGGCGCTGGGAACGATTGGCAAGGTGCCTGAACCGGTGTAGCTCTGCCAGAATGGTGGATTCTCAAAGTAGCTGGGTCCGCCGCCACTGGCTTCCCATCCGGTTTCGAAGTCATACGTGAAATCGGCATTGGTGAAAAGATTCGTGCCGCCAACGGCGATCACATATGGCGATGAGGCCGGGTACGATGTGTCCGGCGGCCCAGTCAGAGGCACGCCATTGGTTAGCCCCTCTACGGGACACGCCGAACCGTTATCGTCCGATGAGGCAAACGCAGTAATGCCCTGCAGTGCGGCCTCGCCGAAAATCTGATCATCAACCAACATTGCGCCGTCGATATACGGGCTGAATTCGCACTCGCCGAAGGACATATTGAATGCTTTTACTTTGTTCTGCGACACCGCCTTGTTGATCGCTAATGCGAGATCGGAATCGGTGAGAGTGGTGGCCACATAGAAATAAAGATGCGACACCTGCTGAGCGATTCCCGTTGAGACTTGCGAATCGAGATCCCACTCTTCGGCGCCGCTCGTGTCTGGGCTCGGCAGGCCTGCGTTCACGATCGAAACCGGTACCTGAGGCAGATTGTAGGTCTGCTCATAGGTCCGCAGATCTTTCACCACTTGCGTCAGACTACCTTCGACGATAATGCCAACTGCAGTGGCCGATGCGGTTGGAAAATTCTGTGCCGTGCAACGTGGATTGTCTGATGGACAGGCCGCATCGTAGGCAATCTGGTACTCATGGGGACCGAACACCTCGTTCGCCACGGCAGGAGTCGGACAGTTCGGTGGTGTGCAGGGATCGCTCGCTGGAGACGTGTTCAGCGCCAGGCTGTGTCTATCCGTGTGCACGGCGACGACACTGTTCAATCCCAAAACCGCCGCGACGGTTCCTGCGAGCGATGCAGGAACTTGGGCGTCTGTGGTGTTGACGTAGACATTGGCGCCGCCAACCGAGTAGGTGGCCAGCGTGGTGTGAAAGGCGGCCGTTACATCCTCCGCGGTGCCATCCGCCTCGATAAGAAGACTATTGTCGGCCACCGCGATGTTCGTAAATCCGTCGCTCGAGAGGTAGCTTTGCACCGCCTGCACCTGCGCGGGCGTGGGTCCGAACTGCGCAACGAACTGTTGCACGGTAAGCGAGGTTCCATAGAGCGGATCGCCCGGCGTCAACATGCGTCGAAGGGTTGGCTGAATCTGGCTCGCATTTTGTACTTGCAGGCCCACCACAACGTGCAGCGGGGTCGATGGAGCCACAGGACCAAGGAGCGTCGCGTTCGACAGGTTTTGCACCGGATATGCTTTGGTTGCGGTGGACGTCCAGCCCTGCGCGCTGGCATTCGGACAAATAGAAATAGTCAACAACCCTAAGACAAACAAAACCACTACACACCGGATCGTGGTGCTCATCCCTGCTTCTCCTCTCAAAGAGTGCGCTCGTTGCTGCGCAGTACCTTCGGGACACGGTCTGACGCGCCGCAAGCATTACCCTCGGATTGTTTTTGGTGAAATCGGGGAATTACCGTAAATGAACCTCCGGAAATCCCGTACGAATGATGGAGGAGGGTGCGAGGCTCTTTTATAACTTCTATTTTCACTGAGTCAGGTTAGAGGGGCGGACGCTGCTGACCCTGAAATTACCTACCAGAACATTTTCCAAACTTCTCCATGCGCGATAAACTTGTCGGTCTGACAGGTGGCTATTGGCGCCCGTAGAAGAGGCTTGCATGCCAGCGAACGTCAATTCGAAACGTAAACACCCGCTTGTTGGCATCATCATGGGCTCGACCTCGGACTGGGAAACCATGTCGCACGCGGCACATACGCTTGACGCTCTGCATATCCCACACGAAACCCGCGTCGTCTCCGCGCACCGCACTCCCGATCTGCTTTTCGCGTATGCCTCACAGGCGGAACAGCGTGGCATCGAAGTCATCATCGCTGGAGCGGGCGGCGCTGCTCATCTTCCAGGAATGACTGCGTCCAAAACCGTCCTGCCGGTTTTCGGTGTTCCAGTGGAATCGAAGGCGTTGAAAGGATTGGACTCGTTGCTGTCCATTGCGCAAATGCCCGGCGGTATTCCCGTCGGCACGCTGGCTATTGGCAAGGCTGGTGCCATCAACGCGGCGCTTCTCGCCGCGGCCGCGTTGGGCAATAAATATCCCAAGATTCGCGAAGATCTGAAAAAATTCCGTTCCTCGCAAACCAAAAACGCCCTTGCCGTCCCCGACCCTGCGAAATTTGCCGCCTCCAATTCCAAAAGCAAAAAAGGAAAGCGCAAGTGACCATCGGAATTCTCGGTGGCGGCCAGCTGGGTTATATGCTCGCCCTCGCCGGCTACCCTCTCGATTTCCATTTTCGTTTTCTCGATCCTTCGCCGCAGGCTCCCGTAGGCCGCATCGCGTCGCGCGTTACCGCCGAATATACGGATTTCGAAGCGCTGGAAAAATTCGCGCATGGCCTGGCCCTCGTCACCTACGAATTCGAAAACGTTCCAGTCGAAGCCGCGCGCTACCTGCAGAAACTTGTTCCTGTCTATCCCTCGACGCAAGCGCTCGAAACTGCGCAGGACCGCCGCAGCGAAAAACTCTTGTTTCAAAAACTCGGCATTCCCACGACCAAATTTGCAGTCATCAATTCCGCGGACGAACTGCACCAGGCTGTGCAAAAAATGGGGCTCCCCGCCGTCTTGAAAACTTGCCGCCTCGGTTACGACGGCAAAGGCCAGTGGGTTCTCCGCAGCAACGAAGATGTTGAGCGCGTAAAAAACGAAATCCCTTCCGCTCCGCTTATACTCGAAGAGTTCGTCAAATTTTCCCGAGAGCTTTCCATTCTGGCCGTGCGCGCCCGCAACGGAGCAACCTCCTTCTATCCGCTGGTGGAAAACCATCATCGCGGCGGAATTCTTCGTCTGTCTCTCGCGCCAGCTCCGCGGCTCTTGGAAACTCTGCAACGGGAAGCGGAAGACGCCGCCCGGCGCATCCTGGAATCCCTGGACTATGTTGGAGTTCTCGCGATTGAGCTGTTCGAATGTGACGGCCGCCTGCTTGCCAACGAAATGGCGCCGCGCGTCCATAATTCCGGCCACTGGAGCATCGAAGGGGCGGTCACCAGCCAGTTCGAAAATCATCTCCGCGCCATTTCCGGCCTGCCGCTCGGCGTCACGCGCACCCTCGGCTTTTCCGCGATGTTGAATCTGATCGGCGAGCTCCCTGACGCCAGCGAATTCCTGGCGCTCCCTGACGCGCACTTGCATTTGTACGGAAAGTCGCCGCGTCCGGGCCGCAAAGTCGGCCACGTAACACTGCGGGCCGATTCCATGGAGCAATTGGAGCAGCGTCTAGGGCAGCTTCCCGTATTCTTTCAGCGTGAAGAATTCTGTCTGGCCGAGCGGCTCGCAAAATCAGCTAAGTAGCTGTAAACATTATACTTGTTATGAGCACTCGATGTGTTTACGAGCGGTGGTTGCCGCCCTTGGGCGCGAATGCTACGATTTTGCATCTCCATGTCCCCCGAAAATCGCCATTCCCCCCAACCTGAAAGCAAACCGCGCGTCGGAATTCCGTGGCGCACCCGGGATGAAGAACGCCAACGAAATGTCGAGAAGTTGAATTATTACTTCGAGGCGGTTCGGCAGGCAGGGGGCGCGCCAGAGCACGTGTCGCTGGGACTGTCGGACGAGGAGCTGCGCAAGCAAGTGGGCGACTTGGATGCGTTTGTCCTGCCGGGGAGTCCGGCGGATGTGGATCCGACGCGTTATGGCCAGCCGCGGCACCCGAAGACCAAAACTCTGGACGGGGATCGCGATCGTACCGACAGCACTATTCTTGAGCACGCCATCGCGGCGCACAAACCGGTGCTGGCGATTTGCTATGGCTGCCAAATCCTGAACGTGCACCAGGGTGGCTCGCTGGTGCAGGACATTCCGGCCGAAAAGCCCGGGACCAATGCTCACGGGAAAACGGATCTGGCGGCAAGCGCGACCACCAAGGACTTGGAACACGGCGCGACACTGGCGGAAGGTAGTCACCTGCAGAAGCTCGCGGGTTCGACGGAAGTTCAGATTAATAGCAGCCATCATCAGTCGATCGATCGGCCGGGAGAAAAGCTGCGTGTCACCGCGCGCGGCACCGACGACATCATCGAAGGCGTCGAGCTGCAATCGCCCGACGATTGGGTGGTCGGTGTGCAATGGCATCCCGAACGCATGCCGGACGACGCGTTTGCGCAGAAGTTGTTCGCGGATCTTGTGCGCGTGGCGCGCAAGGCGCGAACGGAAACGCCGCCGAATCGGTGAGGTGTTTTCCGAGAGATTCCTCACTCCGCAGACTTCGCCTGCCTACCGCAGGCAGGTTCGGAATGACGGCTGTGTTTTTTTCGCGGTGAGCGCGGCAGACGTCTGAAAGAGTTTTTTTAAAATTGACTTGGGGGAAACATGATTTCTTTGGCGGGGAAAGCGGCACTGATCACCGGAGGTTCGCGTGGAATTGGCGCAGCCACGGTGAAATTGTTCGCACAGGCTGGCGCGGACGTAGTATTCAACTACAACAAAGCGAAGGACGCCGCTGCGCTGGTGGAAAGTGAAGCGCGAAAACACGGAACGCGCGTAGAAGCGTTTAAGGCTGATGTCAGCAAACACGCCGACAACAAAAAACTTGTCGATCAAACGATTGAACGGTTGGGGCGTATCGACATTTTGGTGGCCAACGCTGGAGTCTGGAATCCAGATGATCAGCCAATCGAAAAAATGACGGAAAAGCAGTGGGACGACATGATTCGCAGCAATTTGAAGAGCGTGTACTCGGTGATTCATTTTGCCGCGCCACACATGATCAAACAAAAGTCCGGAAAGATTATTCCCATCAGCTCAACTGCAGGACAGCGCGGCGAATCGCTGCATACGGCCTATGGCGCGTCCAAGGGCGCGATCATCGCTCTTACAAAAGGGCTGGCGACGGAGCTGGCGCGGCATGGAATTCTGGTGAACTCGGTGGCCCCGGGCTGGGTAGCCACGGACATGTCCAACGAGGTGCTGGACTCGAAGGCCGGGCAGAAGATGGTGGCGGCGGCGATTCCGCTGGGGCGCGCCGCAACGGCGGAAGAGATTGCGGGGCCAATCCTGTTTGTCGCATCCGACCTGGCCAACTTCATGACTGGAGAAATCATCAATGTAAACGGAGGGTCGGTGCTTTGCGGATAAAGTTTGCACAAATGACGCGTCTGGCAAAGACGATGGTCCTGACAAGTATCGTGCTGCTGCTCGCCACAGTGACGACGGCGCGGCGCGCGTCGTTTCTCATGTCAGGGTTTGGAAGTGCAAACCCTGAAACCCGGCAGAATCCGGAAACGATGATGCCGGAAGCCAGCGCGACGAAGGCCAAACAGATTCTAGCGCAGATGCTGGATGCGATGGGCGGCGCGGTGTATTTGCACGTGCACCAATCGGAGTGTAGTGGGCGGAAATCAGAGTTTGGGCATAACAGCGCCCTGACCTCCTACCTGGAGTTCAAAGAATACTGGCAGTTTCCCGACAACTACCGCATCGACTTTGGAAAGAAGGGAAACATCATCGACCTTTACCGTGGAAAAGAAGGCTGGACGGTGGACCATGACGGCGTAAACGAAGAGCCGGCCGGCAAAGTGGATGAATTCCAGGCAAAGCTGCTCAACGACCCGGCGCATCTTTTCCGATACCGCTTGAAGGAAGAAGGCATGGTGTACCGGTATGGCGGAACGGATTTGATTGATTTGAGGCCGGTAGACTGGGTGGAATTGTCGGATCCAGAAGAGCGAACCTACCGGATCGCCGTCCAGCGCGACAACCATTTGATGGTGCGGTTTGCGGTAATCATAAAAGATCCGGACACCCAGCAGCGCATTGAAGAAGTGACCTCGTTCGCGAATTATCACATGCTCGGCGGAGTGGCTACACCACTGCAGGTTGCACGGACGCGCGAAGGGCGGCGAGTGCTCCAGGCGTTTTATGATTCCTGCAACTACGATCCGAATCTGCCGTCGAACTTTTTCACCCGAGGCGGGTTGGAGCAGCGCTTCCAGGAAGTGGGCAGCCGAGCCGACAAGAAAAAAGCAGCGAAAGCGCGGGACTGAACGTACCTCAAATCAGATTTCAGCACATCAAGTATTCTCTTCTCTCTCCGTTTTTCCCAAATACGAGAAACTTAAAGCGCGAGCAGCCGCCTAGCGCGCCCCAGAAAAACCACGATTAATTCCGCGCTGAGATGCCCGGTGGACATTGAGTCTCACACGGAGTAGATTCCGAACAACCCGGGAGTTCAAACACTGAGGAGAACGTGATGAAATACAAGATTTTCTGCAGTTGTGTGGTATTTGCATTTGTTGCTGCGATAGCACCAGCGCAAACCAAAATCTCGACGTCGGGAAAGTGCGGCAAGCCCGACGCCCAGCAGAATATTCCTGCCGGCGACTCGCCAGGGCATGTCTTCGTGCTGACGCAGGGAAAATGCGAGACAAAGGGGGAAGTGGGCGGCGCAGCGAGCAAAGAAGGCGCGTTTTCCGAGCACGGAGAGGTTTCTGGAAACCACAGCAAGGTTTGGGGCGTTTATGTGGAAACGTTCGACAGCGGCGACAAGATTTTCTATACCTATCAAGGCAGCACAGTGCTGAAAGATGGCGCGTTGCAAAGTGGCCAGAATAAATACCAGATTTCAGGTGGCACCGGGAAGATGAAAGGCATCAAGGGATCGGGCACGTGCAAGCTGAGCCCGAATGCCGACGGCGGCCTGGACTATATCTGTTCGGGTGAATACACGGGTGGGGCGGCTCCAGCGAAGGAGTAAGAAGGGAAAAAAGGGAATCGTGGAAAGGCAGCCCGCCACCGGTGATCTTGCAACAGCGATTCATCCAGGATTGGCCGACGCGGGCTGCGATTCGAAGGGCGGATAGCAATCGTAATTGCGCTGCGAGACGATTTTCCCTTCGCGGAATGTGAGGAACATCGCGACGAAGGCTTTCATTTCGCTTCCCGTGAGCAGGTTCAACGGCGAGAATTCCAGCAGGGCCACAAAATTCTTCAGTCGCAAATTTACACAATGCGGCGCATCTTCGAAGCCGGCGATGAAGCCGTGGCCGAGCTGGAATGGAAGGCGGCACTGAGATCGGCGGCGCGGCGGATGCGTCCTTGCGGCACAATGCGGTTTGGTAATACCTGAACCACGATATCGGGAGAGCAGAAATCAGCTACTTTTTCGAACGGACCCATCGAAACGATTGCCTGAAGATATTGCTGGGTGCGAGCGATGTTGGGTGAGTCCACGGTGTTTGTTCCTTTGCTCTTATTGTGTTGCGACAACAAATTAAATCGTTCTGGCCTGAACTGCCACAAGAAATGATGTAACAAGAATGGCGAGACCGGCATCTGAAGGCCCTAAGCCGCGGACGAATGGGGAAAGATGAAGATTGTTTCGCTTAATGTTGGACTGCCGCGAGAAGTGCTGTGGCATGGGAGAAGTGTAACTACCGGAATTTACAAGGAACCGGTGGCGGGGCGGGTGGCGTTGCGAAAGTTGAATCTGAATGGTGATCGGCAGGCGGATTTGACTGTGCATGGAGGCGAGTACAAGGCGGTGTATTGCTATCCGGTCGAGCATTACGCGTATTGGAACAAAGAATTGCCGGGGCGGGAATTGCCGATGGGGATGTTTGGGGAGAATTTCACCACCAGTGGCTTGAATGAAAATGAGGTGCATCTGGGCGATCACTTCGCGGCTGGCTCAGCAGAAGTGGTGGTGACGCAGCCGCGGTTGCCTTGCTACAAGCTGGGCGTGAGGTTCGGGTCGGACGATATGGTGAAGGGGTTTCTGGCCAGCGGCAGGGGCGGTTTTTATTTGGCGGTCACTAGTGAGGGTGAAGTCGGCGCGGGCGACGAGATCAAAGTGATTTCCCGCGATGCGAATGCGGTGCCGGTCTCCGAGATTACGCGACTGTACGTATTAAAACGGTGGGGAACGGAAGAGCTGGCGGCGTTGCGGCGGGCTTTGCAGGTTGCAGCGTTGCCGGAAGTTTGGAAGGGATATTTCCGCGAGCGAATGCAGAAGATGAATGTGTGAAGGCGGAGCTGGCCAGGCGGCCACGGTGGATTACGGCCCCTTGACATCGGCAGAACACGGGACTAGGTTTACCGCCATTCTAACCTTGAGGCATGCCTCTACGGAGGGATGCCGGTAGCACAGGCCCCCATCAAAAATTGAAAAAGAAGGAGAAACCAAGGGACTCCGTCTCCTTGCAGCATCGCCCATTCTGGTCCGGCAGCAGCTGGTTCATCGCCGACAGCTAGTTAACCAACGCAAGCCGTTGGGAAGAACGGGTGGCCACGCCCATTTCTGGCAGCGCGCCGCCGCAAACTCGCGGCGTACTTTTCTTCAAGCAGGAGCCACGCTGGCTGCCGGACTGGCAATTCCACCCATGCTTCATGCTTCCGTAGAACATCCGTTGCCAAATCCGATTCCGGGCGGACTGGATCTTCTGGGCAACGGTCATATTTTTCATGTGTATCTTCCGGGAACCTCGCCCGAGCTTGCGACCATTACGGACTTCAATGGCGTCCTTGGCGCAACTGAGATTCTCGGCAGCTGGTCTGGCGGCGGTGTCACGCCTCCGGCTGATACACCTCTCGTCTTCGACGGGGACGTGCGGTTCATGGACGGCGAATACATCGGAAGAGACGGGCGCAACCATCAGGGCACGTTCGCGTTCGTTTGAATCGACCTCTACGTGGGGCGGCCTGCCCCCGACTTCAGCAATCAGGTACACGATTTTGATCCGGACTTGGATAACGGGTTGTTCTGGACGCTTCCAGTTGATAAGAGCAGCGTGAAAGTTAATCCGGGTTCGGGACGAGCATCGCTCGTCGTAAAAGACCTGGATATGGAAGACTACTTCAACGTGATTAATGCGCTCGAAGACGGAACGTCCAACGAAGCGGCAGTATCATTTGAAGTTCATTGGGCGCCAGGAATCAAGCACTTCAAGGTTCGCGATGAAGCCACCGGGATGGCGGGAGAATTCATTAGGAATACCGCGACGATGGCTTGGTCAGTGGAAAGTGCGGGACAGACTTATGTCTCGGGACCTGAGGAAAGCTCGTCGAGCCTTTCCGCGCAAGTCGGGCACGAGCGCAACGGGGTCTTCTTTCCTCTGTACTCTCCGTGTTTGTTTAGATGCATCTTCACGGAATGGAGGGTTCATGCAAGTACGGCGCATGATACGCGGACCGAGTTTATGCGCTCGGAACAAGAGAGATTCCTCGCTACCTGAAGCGTCACTCTTGCTGGAGCAAAAGTGGAAAGAAAAAGTCGCTTCACTCCGCTCGGAATGACGGTGGTGCGTGGGCGACAATCATGCGCGGCGCAATCTTGTGCGGACCAGTTACTTGGCGAGTAGGGATTTCCAGCGGGCCCAGGCCTCTTCCCGGGCTTTTTTGTTGGCGGGGTTTGGGTCGTCGGGAGTTTCGCCGGCACGCATGAAGCCGTGACCTGCGCCGTCGTAGGTGACGGGATCGTAAGTTTTTCCCGCGGCTTTCATCACGGCGACGGTGTCTGGAATGGTGGCGTCAATGCGCGCGTCATTGCCAGCGTAGAACCCATATACGGGCGCTTTGATGCGCGACATGGCATCTTTCGCCGGTGGTGGGCCATAGAAAACGAATGCCGCGGAAACGTCGCCGCGATTGGTGGCGAAACGGAAAGACTGGCCTCCTCCCCAGCAGAAACCTGCTACGAACAATTTCCCGTTGGAGGACGGGAGTTTTTTGCCGTAATCGGCGGCGGCGTTGAGGTCGGCGGTCACTTGGTCGGGATTGAGTTTGCTTACGGCTTCGGTGACTCCGCCTGCCGTGAAAGAGTTGGTGCGGCCGCCATTCGGTCCCATGCCGGTGAGCAGATCGGGAGCGATGGCGATGTAGCCGGCCTCGGCGACTTCATCGGCAAGTTCCTGCGCCCAATCGCTAAGACCAAAAATTTCGTGAATGACGAGAACGACGGGGCGTTTTTCTTTTGACTCAGGGTAGACGATGAGCGTTTCGACGTTACGGCCGTCGTGCTTGACGGTGACCCATTCGCTGTGGCGGGGAGACTTGGCGATGCGTTCACGGGCCCAGGGCTGCGACCACTCCTGTGCGCTGACGGACTGTGCGACGAACGCGATTGCAATCAAGGTGAAGATTATTGATGCGGAACGCTTCATGTTGCACCTCATTGAACTGCGAAAGAAATATTATTGGCGTTGGCTGATGGCGGCAAGGGATTTTCCGTGTTAGCAGCGGACCGCTCGATTAGGAGAGCCAAGAAGACGAAAATTATTTTGGCGCGTAGAAAAGATAGTCGGCCGAATAGGGGACGCGAACTTCCTGGTCAACGTGATCGGAATCGCAGCCATCGGACGGAGCCTTGCCGCCTTCGGTGTGGATGCGCTGGATGCTGGTCGCGCGCGACAGGATGCCGTTGCCAGTACGGTTGACAACTTTGATCAGCAGCCAGGGGATTGAGTCGGCGTCGGGCGAATCCACGGTGGCGGCGAGCTTACCCGTGACTCGTGTGCCGTCGTTGGATTGCCACGTAGGTCCGGCGAAATGTTTGCCGAAGGGCTGGTCCTTGATGTCGAAGAGCTGGGCGTCAGGGGCTTTCAGAGTCCAAGTGAATAGCCCGCTTTCGCTTTTGCAGGAATAAATCTGGTTGCCCTTTCCGTGGAGCTGAAGAATGAGTTTTTCGGTGACGGGAGGCTGCAGAGGCGGCGGGATTTCCTGCTGCTCTGGCTGTGTGGAATATTGTGCTGCGAGCGGAAATGCGAAAAGAAGAGTTGCGACGATGAGCAGCATGGCAGCGAACGCGACTTCGCGGACGTTTCTGTGGTTGCGCATGGAATGATTCCTCTCGTGGGGCGGGGCGTCGACCTAGTTTCGACGCAAGCCCGTCACCAGTATCCGCGATTACCAGGGATGGCTCTGTCTAGTGTAAAGCCAAAGGCTTTAGGTTTGCTTTTTGCAATTTGGAATTGAGCGTCGCGAAGTCCCGTTCGAGGACCGTTTTCCAGCGCGCGAGGGAATCTTTGCTCGACGCTTCCCAGGCATTTGCGGCGGTGACTATATCTGCAGAGGGAGCGACGTCGGCGCTTTGCTCGACAATCAACAAGCCGGTGAGTGCGGACTGAGCGTGAGGAAGCGACTCTTGAGACTTGTCCGGAAGAGCGAGGCCGAAGATCATGAAGTCATTGTCGGTGTCGAGCTCGACGGCGACTTCCATTTTGCGATTGAAATCATCGAGTGCGGCGAGGAGCTCTGATTTTCCGGCGGCATCTTTCTTGCGCTCGTTGATTTGCTTGCGCAGATCTTTCGCCTGTTGCAAGGCTATCGAGACTTGTCCCAATGTTTGACTGAGCTGTGTAGCCGCGGCGTACTGGCGTTGAAGTGAATCGGCAGTGTCGTTCGAACGCGGATCCATTTTTATAGTCAAAGGCTGCGTGGTGCTTTTGCCGTTGGCGGTGAGTTTGACTGAATAGTTGCCGGGAACGACCCACGGTCCGGTGGAGAAAGAGTACGATCGTTGCACGCCTTCGGGCAACGCGTAATGCAAATCCCAAATGAAGCGGTGCATGCCAGTTTCGTTGGGAAGTGGCTGTGGGTCGCGAACCCAGTTCATGGTCAACGGGACGGAGTCCGGATTCGTCCGAAACAATTTGTCATCGCTTGCGAAGCGGCGCACCAGCTTTCCGCCGGAGTCGAAGATTTCGAGTCGAATTGGCGACGAAGACTTTTCTTTCAAGTAAAAATCGAGAACAGCGCCGTCGGGCGGATTTGCGGACAGGGGTTCGTCCATCGGGACGGGCGTGCCTTGATCGTAGCCGGGACGAACGCGGTAAGCAGTTTGCGGAGCGAAGAGCCAGGCGTCGCTCGATTCGAGTTGCGAATCGATCTGCCGCAGTGGCGTGACATCGTCCAAAATCCAGAAGGAGCGGCCGAACGTGGCGATCACTAGATCGTTTTCGTGAATCACCAGGTCGCGCACGGAAGTGGTGGGCAGATTTAATTGCAGCGATTGCCAGTCGTCTCCGTCATTAAACGAAATGTAGACGCCTTTTTCGGTGCAGGCGTAGAGCAGACCCTTTCGAACACGATCTTCGCGCACGCAGTTCAAGAAATTGCCGTCGGGGATTCCGCGCGATATGCGCGTCCAGCTTTTTCCAAAATCCCGTGTGCGATAGAGGTAAGCATTTAAATCTTCGAGGCGGTGACGATCGATGGCTGCGTAAGCAGTGCCGGCGTCGAAATGCGAAGATTCGATGTGAGTGACCTTGCTCCACGCAGTAATTTCTGGAGGCGTAACGTCGGACCAGGTTTTGCCTTCCTCCTGCGTGACGTGAATTAGGCCATCGTCGGTGCCGGTCCAGATTTCTCCAGCGTGGATGGGAGAAGGCGCGATGGTATAGATAACGCCGCGCCGTTTGTTCGCAGGAGCGTCCTTCGCGGTTGCGGAATCCAGATTTGCGGGAACGCCGGGATCTTCGCGGGTGAGATCCGGGCTGATTCCCTGCCACGAGCTGCCACCGTCCGCGCTTCGAAAGAGAATCTGCGACCCGAAATACAACACATGCGGATCAATAGCAGAAAAAACCAGCGGCAGCGTCCAGGTTCGGCGGAAGCTGCCGGATTGCGCTATCGTCGGCGGCATCGCCTGAATTTTCTCGCTGTCTATATCCTGTCGCGTGACAGTGCCGCCATAAATCACGCCGGGATTCAGGGGATCGGGCGCAATGTAACCGTTTTCGTCGCCGGCTTCGATGGGACGCCAATCGTGAAAATTGAGAGAGCGGTATTTCCCTCGGCTGGGCGTGGCTATGGAGTTGCTGTCCTGTTGCGCTCCATAGACCCAATAGGGAAATCGATTGTCGGTCGCAACATGATAAAACTGGCCGGTCGCCTGGTTGTACCAGGAGCTCCAGGTTTCGCCGGTGTTGCGCGTGACAATGGCACCTTGATCGCAGCCCATGATCATGCGCTGCGGCTGGTCGGGATCAATCCACAATTCGTGATAGTCGTCGCCGCCGGGCGCACCCTTCCAGGCGTTGAAGGTGACGCCAGCGTTGGTGGATTTGTAGGCGGCAGTATTTGGAACGTAGACAGTGTCGGGATTTTTTGGATCAACGCTGAGTTCGCCGAAATACCAGCCGCGTTGCCAGATGCGGCGGTCGTTCGAAACGCGTTTCCAATTTTGCGCAGCGTCGTCAGAACGGTAGAGCCCACCGTCTTTTGCGTCTACGATCAAATAAATTCGTTGCGGGTTGCTGGGCGAAATCGCTATTCCGATGCGGCCCAGACCCTCGGAGGGAAGCCCGTGACCGGTAATCGGTTCCCAATGATCGCCGCCATCTGTGGAACGATACAGGCCGCTGCCCGGGCCATTCGAAGGCGGATAAATGCTCCAGGGCGGACGGCGCGTTTGCCAAAGCGAGGCGTAAATTGTTTGTGGGTTACCCGGTTCGAACGCGAGATCGATCGCGCCGGTATTTTCGTCTTTGAATAAAATGCGCTGCCAGTTTTTTCCACCGTCATTCGAACGAAAGACCCCGCGCTCTGCGTTCGGGCCGTATGCGTGGCCGAGAGCAGCGACAAAAACTTTGTTGGGATCCTTGGGATCAACGAGAATACGTCCGATTTGCCGCGAGTCAGCTAGGCCAATGTGCGCCCACGTTTTTGCGCCATCCGTGGATTTGTACATGCCATTTCCGGTGGAGATCGAGGAGCGCATGTCCGCTTCGCCGGAGCCCACGTAAATTATTTCAGGATTCGAGGGAGCGATTGCGATGGCGCCGATGGATGCGACCGGTTGCGAATCAAAGATAGGATTCCACGTACGGCCAGCGTCATTAGTTTTCCAAACGCCGCCGCCCACCGATCCGAAGTAATAAGTTTCAGGTTCGCCCCGGACTCCTGTCACTGCGACAACCCGTCCGGCACGCGCTGGACCAATCGAGCGCCAGCGCAAGTCCTGGAAAAATTTTGCGTCGACGTGTTGAGCACTCTGTGCCGTGGCATTCATTTGCGCCGTGAGCCCGGCGATACAGCCAACAACCAATAACGCTAACGGCCAAATGACACGACGCCATCCCACCATTCCGGTCTCCTTTTACAAGAGCACTCACGCAAAATATTTGAAGAGTTGGGAGTATATCTCAACAAGTAGAAAAGCATGGCTGGCGGAAAACAGTTCGGTTACACCTGAAAGAGTGATGGCGGCTACCTGCCCAGATGTTTGGCGAGGAAAGTGGCCATGAGCTGATCGGCTTCGTTGGATTCGGGAAGCGCGGGATTGTTCCAGAAGGCGTGCGGCAGCGCTTCGAATACCACCAATTGAGCGTCCACTCCAGCCCGCAGATATGCACGATGCAAGATCGTGGTACCGCTCAAGAGGAGATCGCGGCCGCTGGTGATGAAGAGCGTCGGCGGAAATCCCGTGAGATCGGCATACAGCGGGGAAAGCACCGGGTCTTTGGGATCGGTCGAAGCCGGGAAATATTCGGAGTCGCGCGCACCGGGCTTGGGCGGTTCGAGGTGGCCGGAAAATCCGTTCAAGGCAAAAAGCGCGATCGAATCTCCAAACTGACTGAAATCGCCCAACCCTGAAAAAACTCCAGTCGCGGCGGGAAGCGGCAGCTTTAACTGTTTCAACTTTACGCTGACCTCAGCAGTGAGAATTGCGCCAGCCGAAGTGCCGTAAATGCCGATGTGCTCCGGCTTGTAGGTCTTCAGGAGTTCTTTGTAAACGGCTACGGCGTCGTCGAGACCCGCGGGAAATAGATGCTCCGGCGCGAGACGATAGAGAACCGCGATCACTTTTATCCTGGAAATATTGGCGATAGGAATGGTTTCTGAGAGCGAGCCGGAATCGGAATTGAAGCCGCCGCCGTGAAGATTAATGAGGACGCGGTCGCGCTTGTCAGCCGCGATGGTGAGAGGAGTGACTACGCGCACTGGTACTCCAGCGATCGTGTCGGACGCGATGTTGACCGGATAGAGCTTCTTAAATTGCTCGCCGACTCCTGCTTGCCACTTGTCAGTGCCCGTCCGACGCTCTTCGAGGGTTTGCGGCACGGCGGCGTCTGACTCTACGCGTGCGAGCATCTGCTGTGCTTCCGGGCTGATGGTAGTAGGCACCGGCACCACGCGGGTGACATATGCCGTCCCGTCCAGCGCAATTTTGCTGCTGTTCATTGGTTTTTCTTCCCTGGAAGATTGTCCTGCAACATTCTGTGTTGCCGCGAACGAAATAAACAAAAATCCGGTGACGAATGATCTTAAGCAGCGGCGCATGCTGAGTCCTCCGAGCCCGGTTAAATCCTGGAAAGGATATCAGGTACGACCCCGATAAGTGCGTCGAAACGGCCCGAGCGACAAGCTCAGCGTCTGCGTTGACTTGGCAGACTCCCGCACCTAATATGAGCGGCACATGACCGGCATCGATTCGCTAATTGGTCAAACTTTTTCTCACTATCGCACCCTGGAACGGCTTGGCGGCGGTGGCATGGGTGTCGTTTACAAGGCAGAAGACACCAGGCTGCATCGCTTCGTCGCGCTGAAATTCCTGCCGGACGACGTAGCCAGAGACCCACAAGCACTGGCGCGTTTTCAAAGAGAAGCGCAAGCGGCGTCGGCGTTGAACCATCCGAACATCTGCACGATTTACGACATTGGCGAACAGGATGGGCAGGCGTTCATCGCGATGGAGCTTCTGGAAGGTGCGACGCTCAAGCATCGCATTGCCGGACGGCCGCTGGAAATGGAAACGCTTCTCGCGCTGAGCATCGAGATTGCCGAGGCGCTTGATGCAGCCCACGCAAAGGGCATCGTTCACCGCGACATCAAGCCGGCAAACATTTTTGTTACGGAGCGTGGTCACGCAAAAATTCTCGATTTCGGCCTGGCCAAGGTCGCCGCCGCGAAGAGCGGTTCGCACGGCGTGGACAATCTGGCCACGGTGGAGGTGGACACCGACCAGCTCACGAGTCCCGGCAGCACGCTGGGAACAGTGGCGTATATGTCGCCAGAGCAGGTACGCGGCAAGGAGTTGGACCCGCGCACGGACCTTTTTTCTTTTGGCGTGGTGCTCTACGAAATGGCGACCGGCGCGCTGCCTTTTCGCGGCGAAACCTCCGGCGTCATTTCCGACGCGATCATGAACCGGCCGTTTGCCGCGCCGGTGCGCTTGAACCCGAGTGTTCCGGCAAAGCTCGAAGACATCATCAACAAGGCGCTCGAAAAGGATCGCGATCTGCGTTATCGCTCGGCGGCTGACATGCAGACGGATTTGAAGCGCTTGCGAAGGGACACGGATTCCGGACGAATTTTGTCGTCGGGCAGTGCGGCGGCACAGGCCGCTGCGGAGCAAGCGAGCAGTTCGCGGTTGGCGATCCCCGCGCAGGCTGTGTCGGAAGCGGGCAAGAAAAACAATAATTATTTGGCTATCGCGGGCGTGGTAGCAGCGTTGGCAGTCGTTGGTTTTTCGGCGTACCACTTTGGAGTTGGAGCGAAGCCGACCAGTGGGCCCGCAAAGATTGCGCAGATCAGCCATTGGGATAAACCCATGGACGATGCCAAACTGTCGCCTGACGGACATACGCTAGCGTTTGATTCGCCAGTTGTAGGGGTGGCACAGGTGTTTGTGATGCTGGCGACGGGCGGTGAGCCGCTGCAGCTCACCAGCGACGACGGCGATAAGAATGTGACCGGCTTTTCGCCGGATGGGACGGAAATTTATTACCAGAGGGTGTTTGGGCGGGATGAAAGCTGGTCCGTGCCGACGCTGGGCGGAAAACCGAACCGCTTGGTGTTAGGCCACGCCGTCTCAGCGTCGCCGGATGGAAGCACGCTGTACTTCACAAAACTTGCGACGCGCACGGTGTTCCGCGTGAACCGGACGGGGCTGGGCGAGGAGGAGCTGTTCACTCTGCGTTCCGCGGCGCATCCGATCCAGCGAATCCTGCCATTTCCGGATGGCGAACGCTTGCTGGTGCTGACGGCAGATACCGTTTCGGGCCTGGAAATCTTTCATGCGTATGTTGTGGAGATTGCGAGCCAAACCGAAAATGACTTGGGTGAATTGCCCGGCGACGTTTTTCAAGCCAATTGGGGCGAAGCTGGAAAGAGTGCGCTGTTCGGGCGGACCGTAAACGGACTGACCAACATCTGGAAGTTTACTTTGCAAGACAAATCGGTGAGTCAGGTCACGTTTGGGACCGGACCGGACCTTTGGCCGATGCCGGACCCAGCGGGAAAAGGGCTGTACATCGTGAATGGCAAAGCGGCCGGAATGTTGACCGCATACAATCCAAAGACGAAACAAACTCTCGACATCAGCGCTGAAAATCCGACGCAGCCGGCCATGTCGCGTGACGGCAAGCGAGTGATGTATCTAACAGCGCCTTCTCGTGACCGGAATGAGCTGTGGGTGTCCAACATTGATGGGAGCAACAAGGTCCGGCTGGCGCCATCTGGCAAGCTGGCGACTTACAGCTGGGCCCCAGACAACTTTCATCTAACTTTTGGCTCGGAGGAACCGGGCAAGCCGACCAGAGTGTATGTGGTGGGGGCAGACGGAAGCGGGTTGCGCACGCTGAACTGGAGCGGTGGTGCGGTGCAGGCGCTGGTTTGGAGCGCCGATCAGAAGTCCGTCTTTATGAACACATTTCAAGGGACGACCGCTACTCCGGACAGCATTTGGAAGGAGAGCGCCGAAGGGTCGGAACCGGAGAAGCTGGCCCAGGGATGTGGGTTCACCTTCGACGCGTCGCCGGACGGCCAGTACCTGCTGAGCCTCATCGCTGGCGGGAATCGGGTGGGAATTTACCAGTTCTCGCTGGCCGAGCGGAAATGCACGTCGTTGCTGCCGGGGGGGCTCACGTTTGGCCTGAATTTCGCGCCCGACGGCAAGTCGTTTCTGTATGCGGTACCCTCGCGTAGCGACGTAACGATTTACCGGCAAAATTGGCAGGCGGGGAAATTGCTCGGCCAGCCGCAAGTTGCGTTGAAACTTCCGTTTGCGTTTCCGCTTGTCAGTGGCGGCAATGCTTACGATTTCTCGCGCGATCTTTCCACGGTGGTCTACGCACGACCCGGCGGGCACGCCGATTTATATCTCCTGAGCCAAAAGTAACGTGGAGCTCACGCCCCGCCAGCATCGAGCGCTTTGTTCGATTTGCGATACGTTTCTGCCTGCCGCGCCGGGATGGCCTTCGGCAGTCGAGCGTGGCGTTCCCGATGCACTGGCCACGGCTCTGGATTTTAATCCGCGCGCGGTGGACCGCTGGGAATTTCTGAATTTGCTGGATCTGTGGGATTCCTCGATTCATTCCTTCATCGAAGTGGGCCACTGGGCGCAATTTTCCGAGCTTGCCAAAGAAGACAAATACAAAGTGATGTTGTCGTGGGCGGATAGCCGGTTGGCGTTGCGGCGCGCGGCATTCCAGGCGCTACGTAAAGCCGTGGGATTTTTGTATGTGATGTTGCCGGGCGAGGCGGAAGAAATAAATCCGGTCTGGGCGAACATTGGGTATTCCGGACCCATTGGAGTGCAGCGGTCGAATGCGCCGCATAAGCTGAACGTGATCGTGCCGCCGCAGGAGATGACGCTGAAGTCCGACGTCTGCGTGATCGGCTCCGGCGCGGGTGGAGGAGTTGCTGCGGCGGCGCTGGCTGCGGCCGGCAAAGACGTGATTGTGCTTGAGGCCGGAGGATATTTTGACGACGCGGACTTTGACGGTGCGGAGTTGCAAGGATTTCAGAGACTTTATGCCGAGAGCGGATTCGCTTCGACCCGCGATCATAGCGTCGGTTTTCTTGCCGGCGAGTGTCTGGGCGGCGGAACAGTAGTGAACTACTGCACGTCGTTCCGAACGCCGGACGAGATTCGCGAAGAATGGGCCGAGGAAGGCGTTGAATGGATTGGCGGGTCCGAATACACAAGAAGCCTGGATGCGGTGTGCGAGCGGCTTTCTGTGAATACCGAACACAACCGCATTTCGAAACGGGAAGCAATACTGGAGCGCGGGTTGAAGCGGCTCGGGTGGCACGTGGATGTGATGCCGCGCAACGTCGTTGGATGCGAACAAAGTAAGTTGTGTGGCTATTGCGGTTACGGATGTGCGATTGGTGCGAAGCAATCCGCGGTAAAGACCTGGCTGGCGGATGCGCAAAAGCACGGCGCGAAATTCGTGGTCGAGACGCGCGCGGATAAAGTGCGCGTGGAGCGCGGAGTGGCGAGCGGCGTGGAGGCATGGTCGAAGAAGGGCCATCGCGTCGTCGTGAAATGCAAACGCGTGGTGATTGCGTGCGGGGCGATTCACACAGCGGCGCTGCTGCTGCGCTCCGGACTCGAGAATGAGCATATCGGGCGAAACTTGCATCTGCATCCTGTTTCGAACGTGAGTGGAATTTTTGATGAGGAAATCCTTCCCTGGGAAGGAACCATGCAGGCCATCTATTCGGACCAGCATCGCCACTTGACCGGGAATTATGGCGTGAAGTATGAGACCACGGCGCTGCAACCGGTAATCGCCATGGCGGTGATGCCCTGGCGCGAGCCGCGGGATTTTCGCGCGCGCATGTCGCAATTGAAAAATACTTCGGCGATTGGCGTGTTATTGCGGGATCGCGGGGCGGGCCGCGTCACCATCGACCGCGAAGGGCATCCAGTATCGAGTTACTCGCTTTCTGATTTTGACCGCAGGCACATGCAACTCGGATTTCGCGGCGCGGCGGAAATTCTGGAAAACGCCGGCGCGCGAAGAATCTATTCGCCGCACGCAAAGCTGTGTTCCTACGAGCCGGGAGAAAACGGATCCATCGAAACGTTTGTGAAGGACATGGACGCGGCAGGCTGGGGCAACGCGCAGGTGGCGTTGTTTTCGTTCCACATCATGGGGACGGCGCGTATGGGCGATTCGCCGAGATTTTCCGCGACGAATCCCGATGGCGAAACCTGGGAAGTGAAGAATTTATACGTGATGGACGGCTCGTCGTTCCCCAGCGCATCCGGAGTGAATCCTATGATTTCGATTGAAGCCATCGCGCACCGGAACGCGGCAGTGCTTTCTTCGCGAATCTAGGGGTCGCTGGTGATCCCGGTTGACGCGCTGATGTTCAAATTGCGCTGGCGTGGGGGGATACATAGCAAGAGTCACTGGACTGGGTGGCGCGTTTTTGCGAGCCGACGATCCGAAGGCTCTTTATGATTGGTACGGGAAGCATCTCGGCATCGCCAGTCCCGACGGATGTTTTTCTTTTCCCCGGGAAGTGCAACGCGCATACATTGCAGTCGCCTTCTTTCCGAAGTCTTCTGAATATTTTACGGTGTCCCAGCCCGCCATGCTTAATTTCCAAGTGGATCATCTCGACGCTGTTTTGGAAAGGATATCGGCCGCGGGTGCCTCGGTCGATCCCAGGCGCGAGGAATACGACTACGGGCGATTTGGATGGGTTACGGACCCGGAGGGTAACCGGGTCGAGCTTTGGCAGCCGCCCGAGTAAGTTACGAGGGTCTACGAAAACACCATACTCCGTTCGTGACGGGAATCACTTGGACCGTGCCCATTTGTTATGTTCAGTACAGTGTACCGAATTCATAATCTCGGCACGAACGTGGGGCTTACTCGGTAGTTTTGGTGCGAGGAGACGGGCAGCGTATAATGGTCGAATGTCCAGTGGCCAAAATAGTGCACTGATGCATGGCACAACCGTGCTGTGCGTACGCAAAGACGCGAAAGTTGTGCTGATCGCTGACGGCCAGGTGACGATGGGCGATCATGTGATGAAACACACCGCGCGGAAAACGCGGCGTTTGTATCAGGACAAAGTGATCGCCGGATTTGCGGGATCTACGGCGGATGCGATTTCGTTATTCGAACGGTTCGAAGGCAAGTTGCAGGAATTTTCCGGCAATTTGCAGAAAGCGGCCGTGGAGTTAGCGAAGGATTGGCGTAAGGACCGGGCGCTTCGTCACCTGGAAGCTTTGCTGATCGTAGCCGACACCAAGGGAACCTTTATCTTGTCCGGCAACGGCGACGTAATCGAGCCGGATGACGGTATCGTGGCTATCGGGTCGGGCGGCTCCTTCGCACTTGCAGCAGCGCGTGCCCTGATGAAACACTCAAAATTGAACGCGAAGGATTTGGCGATGGAGGCAATGCGCATCGCGAGCGAGATTTGCATTTACACCAACGCGAATTTCACGGTCGAGGAATTGGGGTAGGGGGAAGTAATCAATCAGTTGTCAGTTTTCTGTATTCAGCAAGACCAAGATGCTGAGTACTGACAACTGATTGCTGTTCACTAGGAACTTCATATGCCAAGCAAGTCTGATAAAGAACTGATTTTGATGCCCGGCGGCGCAAATGCGAATGGCAGCGCGCCGGAGAGCGAAGAATTTTTGCCGGCGCTGGACGATATGACGCCACGCGAAATCGTGGCGGAGCTGGACAAGTATATCGTCGGCCAGAATGCGGCGAAGCGGGCCGTGGCGGTGGCTCTGCGCAACCGTGTGCGTAGGCAGAAGCTGCCGCCGGAAATTGCCGAAGATATTTTGCCGAAAAATATTTTGATGATTGGCCCCACCGGCGTTGGTAAAACGGAAATCGCGCGCCGTTTGGCGCGCTTGGCCGGCTGCCCGTTCGTGAAGGTGGAAGCCTCGAAGTACACGGAAGTCGGTTACGTCGGGCGCGATGTCGAATCCATGGTGCGCGACCTGGTGGAAATGTCGATTGACATGGTGCGCGAAGAAAAATTGGACGAAGTCGCGGAGCGCGCGGAGCAAGCAGCCGAAGAGCGCGTGCTGGACGTTCTGCTCCCGCCTCCTCCACCAGCCGTTCCGGGAACCACCGAAAGCGATGCCGCCGCGCAACGCGAACAGAACCAGCGCACCCGCGAAAAACTGCGCGCGCAATTGCGCGAAGGCAAACTCGACCAGCGCATAGTGGATATCGAAGTCCGCGAAAAGATGATGCCGTCGTTCGAAGTCATTTCCAATCAAGGCGTCGAGGAAATGGACGTCAACTTCAAGGAAATGCTGAGCGGCATGTTCGGCCAGCAAAAAAAGAAACGCAAAATGTCCGTGGCCGACGCGTTCGAATACCTGATCCAGGAGGAAGAAAGCAAGCTTCTGGACATGGATCAGGTGACGCGGACCGCGGTGGAACGAGCCGAGCAGATGGGAATTATTTTTATCGACGAAATAGATAAAGTTGCGGGGCGCGAGTCAGGCCACGGGCCCGACGTCAGCCGCGAAGGCGTCCAGCGCGATATCCTCCCGATCATCGAAGGCACCACGGTCAACACGCGCTACGGCATGATTCGCACCGATCACATTCTGTTCGTGGCCGCCGGCGCATTTCACGTGACTAAACCTTCGGATCTGATCCCGGAGCTGCAAGGCCGCCTGCCGATTCGCGTCGAACTGCAATCCTTGAAAGAAGAAGACTTCGTCCGCATTCTCACGGAACCTAAAAACGCGCTCATCAAGCAGTATGTCGCGCTGCTCGAAACCGAAGGCATCAAGCTCAACATCACTGAAGACGCGGTTCAAACCATCGCCAAGTTCGCGACTACCGTAAACGAGCAAACCGAAAACATCGGTGCGCGCCGGCTGCACACCATCATGGAAAAAGTTTTGGACGAGCTGTCATTCGAAGCGCCTGACTTAAAGAAAAAAGCCGTCAAAATTGATGCCACCTACGTGAACAAACAGCTAGCGGACATCGTAAAGAATCAGGATTTGAGCCGCTACATTCTTTAGAGCTTTAGAGCCGAAATTCGCATCACGATATTCGAAAAAGTTGCAGACGAAAAACGGGAGCCGAGATTTCGGTGAATGGCCGCTCAGCCAATCTTCCTCGACAGCAACGCTTCTTTCCTTATATTGTGATTCTCAGTTTTCTGCTGCTCGGCGGCTGCGGAGCTCCCGGCGAACCACAGCCACCGTCGCCGCCAATACCGTCGGCGATCAATGATCTTGCCGCGCATCAACTGGGCAATGGCGTGCAGTTGGTGTTCACTCTTCCGAGCCACACCGTCGCAGGCGAAAGGCTCCTCTCGCCTCCCGCAATTGAAATTTTCCGCGGTTCGCTGAAATCAAACGGTTCGCCCGACAGCAAATCTTTCAAACTGGTTTACACCATCCCCGGCGCGTTGGCCGACTCCTACGCGGCGCAGGGCAAGATTCGGTTCACCGATCCGCTTCTGCCGGAGGATTTGCGAGCCGAGCCAGGCGCTGTATACGCCTATCGCGTTCGAACGCGTGCTTCCAAGAAAAAAGATTCCGCCGATTCCAACAGCGTGACGGCGAAGGTTTATCCCGTTCCGGACCGCATCGCTTCACTCGACGTCCGAGTTACGCAGAACGCCATCGAACTCTCGTGGCCGGTTGCCCAGTTTGCCGCGGCTGCAAACTCTGCGGAGACGATCACCGGCTATCATATCTATCGCGGCGAGCTCGATGCATCATCGCCAGTCCCTGCCTCGAACGATCTCTCTCAGGCCAAGTGGAAATCGCAGCCGATTTTGCTTGCGCCGTCGCAGAGCACTTCGTATCGGGACACGGCCTTCGATTTCGGGAAAACCTACGTGTATCAGGTGCGAAGCCTGGTCATTGCCGATGGAAATCCCATCGAATCCGACGACTCGACGCCTGCGATTGTGACTCCGCGCGATACCTTTCCGCCCGCGGCGCCGCAAAACCTCGTTGTCGCGGAGATTCCCGGCGAAAATGGCGCGGTCAGCGTGGACCTCTCCTGGTCCATCAATCCCGAAAACGACCTGGCCGGTTACCGCATCTATCGGAGTGAGCAGCAAGATGAACGTGGACATTCTTTGCAGGCGGAGTTATTGCTCTCACCATCATATCGTGATGTCTCGGTCCAACCCGGCCATCGCTATTGGTATCTAGTGACCGCGGTGGATCGCGCGGAAAATGAAAGTGCGCCGTCCGAGCCTGTACTTGCCGATCTCACGAAACCTTTGCCCTAGGTTTGTCTTTTCTGCCTGGTCTCCGCCGCTGTCGCATGGATGATTGAGCTGGTTTGCCGGTGCGGCAAAGCCATCCACCCAATCGCATGCGAATCACTGAACTCCGGCACTGACTCTGCTACACTCACCGACGATGAAATTTTGCAGATTTATTTCGTCCGATTCCGCTGGCGATTCGGCATTTCCGCGATACGGCATCCTGGATGGCGACAATGTTCAGGAAATCTCCGCCGCCCCATGGACAAAGTGGAGCAAGACCGGGCAATCCTTCCCGCTGACCGCCGTGCGTTTAACGGCTCCTGTGACGCCGACTAAAATTGTCTGTGTGGGACGCAATTACGCCGCCCACGCCTCTGAACTCGGCAATGATGTTCCAAGGGAGCCACTGATCTTTCTGAAACCGCCGACTTCCATCGTTGGCCCCTCGGAAGCTATTGTTCTGACAAAATACTCGCAACGCGTCGAGCACGAAGGCGAACTCGGCCTGGTAATTGGCCGCAGGTGTTCGCATTTGAATGATTACGAAGATGCGCTGAGTCATGTTTTGGGCTGCACCTGCGTGAACGACGTGACCGCGCGTGACTTGCAGAAGTCCGATGTGCAGTTTACCCGCTCCAAGGGCTTCGATACCTTTTGTCCGGCCGGCCCGCACATTGAATCGGAATTGCTACCAGACGATCTGTTGGTCGAAACGCTTGTTAACAATGAAGTGCGGCAGTCCGGCCGCACTTCGTTGATGGTATTTTCTCCCGCGTTCCTGGTGCGCTGGATTTCGCGCATGATGACGCTCGAACCTGGCGACCTGATCGCCACTGGGACTCCGGCCGGCGTCGGACCGCTCATCGCCGGCGACGTTGCGGACGTTCGAATCGAAGGGATTGGCGTGTTGCGCAATCCGGTGCATGCTGCTATTGCGTAGATATAAATCCGCAGCGGGGATTGGTTAAAATGGTTGCGCTTGGGATTGCCGCCGGACCAGGCGCGAAAGCGCGGATCGTTGTTTCTTCGCAGGCGGCGAGCATTCGAACTAAAATCCGCTGAGGGTAAGAAAACGTTGAAGAGCTTGATTGCAGATTGGAAAACAGTTGCCGCGGTTGCGGGCGCCGCGCTGGCCGGAATCGCCATGATCGTCTACGCATTTTTCCGCCCCACGGTGGATCCCGAAGACGCCGAACGCAAGCGCAGGCTTCACCTCAACCAGATTGGTCGTATCGCCGAGGGCCAAGTGGTCGAATTGGCGGAGCATGAAGCTGTGCCGCCAGTTTCTCGCGGAATTTTTGGCGGCAAGCCGCACCCCGTCGCGAACAATCGCGCGCGCCAGCTTGTTTCCTACAGTTACGCTATTTCCGGCGTGACTTATCACACCGCGCAGGATATTACCGGTCTCGAAAGCCAGGTCCGCCTCGAACGCTTGGTTGCCGGACAGCCTGCCAGCATTAAGTACGATCCTTCGAACCCGGTGGACTCGATTCTGGTGGCCGACGATTGGTCTGGTTTGCGCTAAGCTTGAGCGTTGGTATTTTTGCCGAAGCAAAAATTTCCATGAAACGAATCCTCGCTTCCATTCTGACTACCGCTCTTATCATCGCGATGACGTTGGCTGCGATGTTCGTGCTCGTTGACACTACGCTGAAAGTCACCGCCATCGTTTCGCCCTTACAACGCGCGGCAGCCATCGGCGCGGAGTTGGTTCTCGGAATCGTGCTGCTCCTCGGCACCGTTTGGCTTGCCACTCACCTTGCGGTCCGCATTTTTCACGTGCAGAAACCGCCGCCTCCAGGAGCCCCGTTTGCCTGAAAAGAAATCGATTCCTGCGGACACGAATTCGCAGCAGCGCCGTATTGCGGAGTTGCGTCGCCGCAGCGAGGAGGCCGAAGCCGGCGGCGGACTGGAGCGTCGCGAACGCGAACACAAAGCGGGCAAACTGACCGCGCGCGAGCGAATCAATTTGTTGCTCGATGAAGGCACCTTCGAAGAGCTGGACAAATTCGTGCGCCACCATTGCACGGATTTCGGAATGGAAGCGCAGCGCCCCGCGGGCGATGGATTTGTAACCGGGTTTGGCCGCGTGGACGGCCGGCTGGTTTACGTCTTTGCGCAGGACTTCACTGTGTTTGGCGGCTCGCTTTCGGAATCCAACGCGCAAAAAATTTGCAAAATCATGGATCTGGCGATGCGCAACGGCGCTCCCGTAATCGGCCTCAACGATTCCGGTGGAGCGCGCATTCAGGAAGGCGTGATGTCGCTTGCCGGTTACGCCGAAATTTTTCTGCGCAACACGCTGGCCAGTGGCGTCATTCCGCAAGTCAGCGCCATCATGGGCCCTTGCGCTGGCGGCGCGGTTTATTCACCCGCCATCACCGATTTTATTTTTATGACCCGCGAAACTTCCTACATGTTCGTCACCGGTCCCGACGTCATCAAGACCGTGACCCACGAAGAAGTCAGCAAGCAGGAACTTGGTGGCGCTATGACCCACAACGAAAAAAGTGGCGTCGCGCATTTTATTTCGCGCGACGATGCCGATTGTTGCGCCATGATTCGCGAATTGCTCGGTTTTCTTCCATCCAACAATTTGGAAGACCCGCCGCGCCGCGCGAGCAGCGATCCGGCCACGCGCCGGGATTCCACCCTGAATTCGCTGGTTCCCGAAGATCCGCAAAAGCCTTACGACATAAAAGACGCCATTCACTCCGTCGTGGACGACGGCTACTTTTTTGAGGCGCACGAACATTTCGCAAAAAATCTCGTCGTGGGCTTTGCGCGCATGGATGGCCGTCCCATCGGCATCGTCGCCAACCAGCCGGCGTTTCTCGCCGGCGTGCTCGATATCAACGCCTCAGTGAAGGGTGCGCGCTTCGTGCGCTTTTGTGACGCCTTCAATATTCCGCTGATCACGTTTGAAGACGTTCCGGGTTTTCTTCCCGGCACGCAGCAGGAATTCGGCGGCATCATTCGCCACGGCGCAAAACTTTTGTACGCATTCGCCGAGGCCACCGTGCCAAAAATTACCGTGATCACGCGCAAAGCCTACGGCGGAGCGTATTGCGTCATGGCTTCAAAACACATTCGCACCGACGCCAATTTCGCTTGGCCTATGGCCGAGATCGCCGTGATGGGCCCGGAAGGCGCAGTCAACATCGTCTACAAACGCGAACTGGACAAAGCTCCCGAAGCCAGCCGTGAAAAATTGCGCCAGGAAAAAATCGCCGAATTCCGCGAACGTTTCGCAAACCCCTTCATCGCCGCCGAACGCGGTTACATCGACGCGGTCATCGAGCCCGCCGAAACCCGCACCCGCATCATCACCGCCCTCCGCTCGCTCGAAAATAAGCGCGACACCAATCCCCGCAAAAAACACGGCAACATCCCACTGTAAAAAGATCGCCTGTGAAGGATCTCAGCGTTCGAAATTCGCCGCAAGCCAAATAATGCCCAGACTCTCTTCCTCAGCGCACTCTGTGCCCTCTGTGGTGAAATCCGATTCCTACTTCAGCAAATACTCCTGCAAGAATTCCACCGTCGCGTAAAACTGAAAATCCTGGTTGGTCTTTTTGCGGAAGCCATGCCCCTCGTCTTTGCCCATCAAATACCAAACCGGTGTGCCCTGCTTTTTCAGCGCAGCCACAATCTGTTCGCTTTCGCTGACCGGAACGCGCGGATCGTTCTTGCCCGCCACCACCATCATCGGCTTCTTGATCTTTTCGATGTTGTTCATCGGCGCGATCTTTTCCAAAAAGTCGTGCATCTTGGGGTCGCGTTCGTCGCCATACTCCACGCGCCGCAGGTCGCGCCGATACGCTTCCGTGTGTTCCAGGAAAGTCACCAGATTCGACATGCCCACAATATCCACCGAGCATTTAATGCGGTCGCTATAAAAAGTGGAGACCGCCAGCGTCATATGCCCACCGTAGCTTCCTCCGGTAATACAAATCCGGTTCGCATCAAGATCACTCTGCGTTCCGATCCAGTCGAACAGGGAATTGATGTCCTTATACGTATCCTCGCGCTGAAATCCGTTGTCCAGCAGCGAGAATGTCTTGCCGTAGCCGGTCGAACCACGCACGTTCGGATAGATCAGCGCGATGCCCAATTCATTCAAATAATAATTGCTCCGGCCCAGGAATATCGGTTGCGACTGGCCTTCCGGCCCGCCGTGAATCACTACCAGGACCGGCCGCTTTCCGGGGAATTTCGCGGCAGGCGGACGATAGAGAAATCCTGAAATCTCTTTTCCGTCAAAAGTCTTCCATTTCACCAGCTCGGCTTGCGGAAATGCATCTGTCTTCACAGCGGTTTCGCTGTTCGTCCAACGTTCAATTTTTCCTGTGTTTATATCGATCGAGTAGGCATCGCCCGGTCCGCGCGCGTTGGTCACCGTGAATCCAAGATCGTGGCTGTTCTTATGCCAGCGAATGACACCTACGACTCCGACCGGAAGTTGTGGCAAGGTTTCGTCTTTCTCGAAGTTTGCTTTGCGTACGTGCACAACGCTTACACCGGCTTCATTCGTTACGAATGCCAGGTGCCGCCCGTCATGCGAAATTTGCAAGGTTTCCGCGTCCCACGGAATATTCGAAGTCAGATATTTTGGCTGTTTCGTCGCTAAGTCAACATACGCCAATCGGTGGAATTCGGAATCCTTGTCCGTTGTTACGTAGACGCCTTTGCCATCCTTGCTGAATTCGCCATCGCCATACGAAACCTTCTCCTTCGAGTCACGCGGGGTTAGAGCTGTTTTCTCTCCGCTACCGGTGTCAACTAACCAGAGATAAGCTTCATTGATAGAAAGTTCTTCTTTCAGAAGAATCCACTTGTCGTCGGGCGACCAATCGAGAGGTTCCCATCCCCCGCCTTCGAGTTTTCTTAACAGATGATCCGTTTTCGGATCAGCGGGATTCATCACCCACAGATCCGTATCTTTGCCCGTACGCCGCGTGGACATATACGCGAGCTCATCGCCTCTCGACGACCACGGGCCCATCAGATTGCGCGCCTTTCCGTCGGTCAGCAAAGTCACTTCTGCCGTTCTCAAATCGTAGCGATACAGCTGGTACCATTCGCCTCCGCCCATATCCTTGCTGAAGACAATGTAATCGCCGCCATTCGGATGGAATCGTCCGTTCGTTACTGCGTCCGAATAAAACGTAAGTTGACGCCGTGCCCCGCCCGGCGCGCTAACCAGATGGAGTTGCGACGTATCGCCAAATCGCGTGGCGATCAGCATTTCACGCGTAGTCGGATTCCAATCGGCCAGTCCCGCGCTGCGGTAAGCGCCATACCGGCCTGCCGTTTCAACCAGCGAAGTGGGGATCTTAGGAACGTTTTCGGCCACGATACTTTCCGGCGGCGTGAGCGTCACCTCCTGCGCGCTCAGCCCTGGAATCGCCGCAGAGACCAGCAAAAACGAAACCCACAGCCGCTTATTCATGGTTTCCTCACAAAACAAATTCGCCGCGAGCGCTGAAATTTTGCCCCGCTTGACTCGCAAAATCATCGCACACACCTGCCGCGCGCTCCAGCACAGTTAAATTCATCGCTCGTGCTCCATACCGCCTGACGCCCTGGTTCCGCCACTGAATGCATTCAATCTCTGTGTCTCTGTGACTCTGTGGTAGATCCTCTCTTCCTTCGACTCCCTGCGAAACAATTAGACACGCAAGCGAAATGGCGCCAATTCGCATAGCGGCGCGCATGCTAAAATTCCGCTGCATCCGAACGAACGTATGTTTCGCAAAATTCTCATTGCCAATCGCGGCGAAATCGCCGTTCGCATCCTCCGCGCCTGCCGCGAACTCGGAATCCCCACTGCCGCCGTATTCAGCGAAGCCGACCGCGGCTCCTTGCACGTCCGCTTGGCCGACGAAGCCTACCCGATTGGCCCCGCGCCGTCGCGTGAAAGCTATTTGCGCATCGACAAAATCATGAACGTCGCGAAACGTGCCGCTTGCGATGCCATTCATCCCGGTTACGGCTTTCTTGCGGAAAATTCCGCTCTGCCGCGCGCCTGCGCCGAAGCCGGAATCACTTTCATCGGACCCAGCGCCGAAGCCATGGAAACGCTCGGCGCAAAAACCGCCGGTCGGCAATTGGCTCGTCGCGCGGAAGTCCCCACCGTGCCTGGAACCAACGACCCGATTGAAGATCCGCAACAAGCGCAGGAGCTCGCGCGCAGCATGGGTTATCCCGTCTTGCTGAAAGCAGTTGCCGGCGGCGGCGGCAAAGGCATGCGCCTGGTCGCGAAGGACGCTGAGTTTACCGCGGGATTTCGCGACGCTTCTTCCGAGGCGCTCAACGCATTCGGCAACGCCAGCGTGTACCTGGAAAAATATCTGGAAAAACCGCGCCACATCGAGATTCAGATTCTGGCAGACATGCATGGGCGGGTCGTTTCGCTCGGCGAACGCGAATGCTCGGTACAGCGCCGCCACCAGAAGGTAATCGAAGAAGCTCCTTCGCCCATCATGACGCCGGAATTGCGCAAACGCATGGGCGACGCAGCAGTGCGCCTTGCGCGCGCAGGCGGGTACACCAACGCCGGAACCGTCGAATTTCTGGTTGACGCCCATTACGATTTTTATTTTCTCGAAGTCAACACCCGCTTGCAGGTGGAACATCCCGTCACCGAACAGGTCACCGGCCTCGACCTGGTGAAACTGCAAATTGCGATTGCAGCAGGCCACCGCTTGCCGTTCGCGTGGGAGACCATCACACCGCGCGGCCACGCCATGGAAGTGCGTTTGTACGCGGAAGATCCCGAAAATAATTTCTTCCCGTCGCCCGGAAAAATTCTCTCGCAGCACCAGCCAAGCGGGCCGGGAATTCGCGTAGACGAAGGCGTGTACGAAGGCTGGACCGTGCCGATGGATTATGATCCGTTGCTCAGCAAATTGATCGCATGGGGCAACAGCCGCGAAGAAACCATCGCGCGCTTGCGCCGCGCGCTAGAAGAATATTCCATCACCGGAATCAAAACGAACACTGCGCTGTTCCGAAGAATTCTCGTGGAACCGGATTTTCTGAAAGCGGAAATCCACACCAAGTGGCTCGACGAACTGCTTCAGCGGCCGCGTCCAACCGCGCACGATGATTCGAATGGCGCGGACGCTGCAGCCGTCGCAGCCGCAATCTGGCAAGCCACGCACAACGGCAACGGTCCGGCCAGTTCGAACGCCGTGCCGGAATCCGAGTGGAAACGCGAAGGCCGCCGGCGGCAGCTGGAGCGCCTGCCGTGAAGTACGAAGTGCTCCTAGCCGGCAAAGCGCGCGTGGTGGAATTATTGCGCGCGGACGACGGATGGATAATTTTCCTGGACGGAAAAGAACTCGAGGCCAGCGTCGCGGAGGTCGCACCAAACACTTTCAGTGTTCTGTTGAATGGCGAGTCGCACCAGATTCGAATTGCGCCGCGCGCGGATGGAGCTCTAACGCTGCATACAGCATTGGCGGAGTACTACGCGGAAGTCACTGACCCGCGCGTGTGGCGCGGCAGAAGACACGGCGCCCTGGAAGCGGCAGGACGGCAGCAAATTACCGCGCCGATGCCAGGAAAAATTGTGCGGGTTCTGGTGAGTGAAGGAGATGCTGTCGAAACGGGACAAGGATTGCTGGTAGTAGAAGCGATGAAAATGCAGAACGAAATCCGCTCGCCAAAAAGTGGAAAGGTCGAAAAACTGTTTGCTAAAGAAGGGCTAGCGGTGAATGCGGGAGACGTTCTCGCCTGGGTGGAATGAAATTTTAAAGAGCTTTGTTAAGAAATCCTCGAAAGCCATTGAAATAAATTCCGTCGACCAAAACTTCCCAGAGAATTAATTTTGTGGAGTGACCGGCTTCGGTGGCAGGGTGGACTTTGCGGCACCGGGGAGTTTACCGTTCGATTCGAGGACCTGCTCGGCGAGATAGTTGCGGACGCGCGCATCGTCGCGGGCGACGGCAAGATACGAAGCGCGCAGCAACTGTTCCTTGCGGTTGCGCAGCGTGTCGCGAATGGTTTGTTGCACTTGCGGATCGGACAGGCCGCGCAGGCCGGGGGCCTCACGCGTAACCAATTTCAGTATGCGGATACTGTCTTTCAGGACGATCGGCTCGCTGACCTGTCCTGGCTTCAGGTTCATCACAATTTTTTTCAGCGCGGGATCAGACTGGTTCAGCGATGATTCCGGGACGTAGCCGAGGTCGCCGCCAGTGGTCGCGGAATTCATGTCTTCGGAATAGTCCATGGCCAGTTGCGAAAAATCCGCGCCGCTGTTCAAACGATCGATCAGCATTTTCACTTTGCGTTGCGCTTCCGCTTCGTTGGTGGCGTCGTCATTCTTGCGATTGCGGATTTGCGGCTCCTTGCGCGGAGTGACCACAATTTGGGCGATACGGTATTGCGGCTCGGCGACATTGAATTGCGCGCGGTTGGCGTTATAAAAATCGGTGATGTCCTGATCGCTGATGGCGACTTTGGATACCACTTCGCGATTGATCAATTTCTGAATGGAGAGTTCGCGCCGCACGGTGTTTTTCAGATCTTCGACAGTGACGCCGCGCTCTTTCAGTTGGCGCTGGAATTCATCTTCCGTGTAGGGACTCTTGAATTCGGTGAATTTGTCCTCGACTTCGCCATCGCTGGCTTCAAGGTTCAGTTTCTTGGCGCGTTCGAGAAGAATTTCATTGTTGATCAGCTCGTCGATGACGTTGAGCTTGAGGGAGAGGGCTTCTTCCTGCGAAGGCTCCTGGCCTTCCGGACTGATGCGGGTGCGGTAATACTTTTCGACTTCGTCGCGTTTGATTTCCTTGCCGTTGACGACGGCCCAGACATCGGCCGCGGGCGCGGAAGCATTCTTGCAGCCGCTCGCCAGAAAAGTGACCAGCGGAAAAAGCAGCAGCGCCGCGCAAGGCAGCATCGCTGTGGAGCTGCGCACGATAGATGCCGCGCCGCGCGCTGGATTGGCAGCAGAGTTGCGCTTTCGCAGGGAATTCAGGCGCAGAGTTTGCAAAGGAGTTTGTCCCGCTTAAGCGGCTTTTTTGACTTTGCCCGCGCGGATGCACGCGGTGCAGACTTTGACGCGCTTGCGAGCCCCGGAAACCAGGGCGCGGACCGACTTCAGATTTGGATTCCAGCGGCGGCGCCGAGTATTGTTGGCGTGGCTGACTACGTTGCCGTAGCTCGGGCCCTTGCCGCAGTATTCACACTTCATTGCCATGATTCGTCCTTCTCACCTAAACCCTGTCAGGATCTGTAAATTGAATTCGAGAGAGCAAACAGTATAGCAAAGGAGAAGGAGGTAAAGGAAGTTGAGGAGATAAAGGAGGTAAAGGAGCGGTGCGCACGAGTGAAGCTCTTCCCGCCAGGAAGAATGTTTGTTCGCACCGGGTACCCCCACCCCTAACTGCAGATGATAAAGGACTTAAAAGGGACGAGCTGATGGCGGGGAATTCACAAATCACGGTAGGATGAAAAGAGTACTACGTTAATTATTATTTTCATAGTAAAACTGACAGAGCAGCCTGTGGGAATGCAGGCGAGTTGGGCGCTTGAAGGACGGGCCGACAGAGGTCGCTGAGGAGGCAGAGAAACAGAAGACTCGAGGCCACCTCAGCTAGGCGGCGGCTTCTACGGTGACTTTAGGCCGATGGCTTTGCTGGCGGCTACCAGGGTGCACAGGCGCGGATTGCCCCGAGCGGACAAGGCGCGACGAGGCTTTCGCGTTCCACGCCGGCAGCTTTTGCTACTCTGGCGATACCGCGAGCTTGCGCGAGTGACGCAGGGTAATCAGCAGAACGCGGGGCTCGTCTTCATCTTCCAGTGCGGTTTTGATGTATTCTCGGCGAATTGCGGTCCTTGCGGAGCCGGCGAATGATGGTTTCGTCGTGAGAGATGGCCAACTGTCAACGGGCCAGCCACGCGGTAAAATCAGCGTCAAGACGGAAACACTTCTAGGGCGGGTCGCGGAGCGCTATGGTTCGGCTTCGTCTTCGTAGGGGACTTCGAAGGTTTCGGACTTCCAAGTTCCGGGCCTTGTGATTTTCAGGGGCAGGCGGGTACGTTCAAGGACTTCGGCCTGAAACAGGCCCGGATCGGAGTTGAAGCCGGCGTGGGAGATCTTGTGACCATCGTTGGCACGCACCGTGAATTGGCGGTTGCCGGAGTTGAACTGCAGGCTTGCGATTTCTTCCCAACGGATCTTTTTTTCGCGCCCGAACCAGGAACGCGATGCAATTCCATCCACCTCGATGGACAGGATCGGCGGATAGGCGAACAAAATTAAAGCGAGAAATCCCAGAAAAAGGCAGGGTACCCACCACTCATCCGGTTGACGCAAGGAAAGCTGAGACCAGACGAACAGCGTGGTAAATACGACACCACAACTTAAGATCACAATGCGGATGGCGCGTGTTGGAGGGAAGAGCTGGCGGCCCGCCTCAAGTTTGGCTTGCTCGGTGGTGGATGAATTCCAAAGCCAGCGTAAGACAACAGCGAGAACCACGAGAGTGACCAAATGACGGAGTAGGTCCATGGCCGGCAGTATAGCTACACCTTGAAAGATGGGCTAACTCAAATGGCGAAAGGTGGCTTCCTTGTCGCGAAAGAGTAGATATTCCTTTTTTAATTGCGGGCTGTAAGTACAAATGGGGATTTTAACGCGCAGAGGACACGGAGAGGCGGAAGAGAAGGCAAACCTATCAGCCGGGCTGAAGCCCGGCACACGAGTACAGAACGAAGAGAAGAGAGATTCCTCGCTTCGCTCGGAATGACGACCACGGCAACGGCAAAGGCAAAGGCAAAGGAAAGGACAAAGGCATAGGCAACGGCGAAAACTGGAGGAAAACGAAAGACGCCGGGATAGACCCGCCGCTACATTAAGACAAGACAGCGGGATCGACGACGTTGCTACATAAGAGGGCTTCAGTGATCGCGGGACATTTGGTGTTCGTGCCCGGCGTTGCCTGCTGGATGGCGGAGGTCGTTGAGGGCGACGGGATCTTGGGGGACGAAGTAGCCTACGACTATGCCCATGGCGCCGTCGCGGAGGAGCTTGCCGGTGGGATTGTTGTAGGTGGCGGTGATGGTGAGTTTGTCGCCTGCGGCGAAAGCGTAGCCGCCGGTTTGGAAGAAGGTCACTACGGGAATCGAGATGAGGTGGCCTTGCGCGTCCACTTTTGCAGGCAGAACTGCGATTTGTTTGTTTGCGGGCGAAGATTCGGTGCGTGAGGTTTCTGTGTCCGGGACTGGGGCTCCGGAATGAACGACGCTGGAAACTTCCAGCGTGAGTTGCTGGCCGTAGTCGTGCATGTGGCCGCCGACTCCCAGCAGGATGCCGGAATATTTCACGGGGACGGTGCCAACTTTTTTGCTTGCTCCGGGCGGAAGGTCGTAGCCGGAATTTCCGCAACTGGCGACGTCCATCCATGCGGGATAGGTGTTTTTTACGGGAGCGGGAGTTGTGTCGTCTGTAAAGGGCGCGTAGGGAATGGAAATTTCGAGAAACACGTCTTTGTAAGATGCGGCGGTGGGATTGTGAATCATGGTTTCGATGCGAATCTGATCGCCTTTTTCGACGTGATAGCCGAAGCCGGGAATTTGCGCCCAGTCGGTGAGTTCGCCGCCCGCGCCGAACATGTGTTCTTCCTTGTTGGGACAGAGAAAATCGGAGCGGTTTTCATTCCAGAAAGCGACGTGATGAAGAACGGTACCGGGAACTGAGTTGCCTGCGGCGTCCACTAATTTTGGGTGATAGGCGAGGAGCCAGCCGGTCATTGGGATGGTCCAGACTAGGTCGGGTGGTTGCGGCATTTTCATGTGGGAGGTGTTGCCTGGGAGAGTCATCGGGCCGATGCGCAGGGTCACGCTGTGAGATTTCTCATCCGTTTTTGCATCGAGCACGACTCCTTGCGCGACGGCATGATGCATTCCGCCCTGCATGAATCCGTCGTGGGAGTGAGAGTGTTGCATTTGGGACATGTCGTGATCGGGAGTGGCGGCGGGTTGTTGCGCCGTGCAGGTTGACGCGAAGAGAAGAGGAAGAAGAAGACGGAGACGCATCGAGCACCTCGGTGAATCGAAGAGACGGAAGAGATTCCTCGCTAGGCTCGGAATGACGGCCGTATGGCTCATTCGAAAGAGCAAAAGCCGTGCCCTCCCGGAAGCATTCCCCAGACAAGTTTTCGTTAGCCGAGAACTATCACCATCATACGCGTTTGAAAAAACCAAGATATGCCAATGAACTGAACCTGTTCTTTGGTACTGTTTGCAGGCTCGCAACGCAACCTGGAGGGATTACACAAGTATTACAAAGGAGGAGAGTGCCGCGTGCTAATTTCGTGTTTGTAAGCAGTAGAAGTTAGCCGCGAGGAAAATTCAACTATGAGCGTATTGGTAGACGACAAGACATTTAAAGAGCCGATCAACTGGACGACGTCGCTTTTTCTGGGAGCGTTTCACGTTGGCGCGATTGTGGCTCTATTCTTTTTTACCTGGAAAGCTTTTCTGATTTCATTTGTGCTGTGGTGGGTTGCGGGAAGCCTGGGCATCGGCATGGGCTACCACCGGTTGCTGACGCATCGTGGATTCAAAACTCCGAAATGGATGGAATATTTTCTGACGACTTGCGGAACGCTGGCGCTGGAAGGCGGACCGATCGCCTGGGTAGCGACGCACCGAGTTCATCATCAATTGACCGACGTGGAAGGCGATCCACATTCACCGCGCGAAGGCGGATTGTGGGCGCACATGGGCTGGATTATTACGGGCCGCGCCATGCACAACAAGGCAAAAGAGCTTTTGCATTTCGTACCGGATCTTCGGAAAGACAAATTTCACACGTGGATCACGGAATGGCATTGGGTGCCGATTGCGGCACTGGGCGTGATTCTTTTTGCGATCGGCGGATTGCCGGTGCTGCTGTGGGGATTGTTCCTGCGGACAGTTCTTGGGCTGCATGCGACGTGGCTGGTGAATTCGGCGACGCATATGTGGGGATCGCGGCGATTCCTGACGAACGACACTTCGAAGAATAGTTTCTGGGTGGCGATTCTTACGTTTGGAGAAGGATGGCATAACAACCACCATGCACACGCACAGGCGGCGCGTCATGGAATTACGTGGTACGAAATTGACATCAACTGGTATGGAATTTGCGCGCTGAAGGCGCTGGGGTTGGCGTGGGACATTAAGCTTCCGAAATTGACGCAGCCTGTCGTCGCGGAGCGGGTGCCGGCCAGCGGGATTTCCTCGCGACCGTTCGAAGCCGCGCCGGAAGTTGCTGTGGCGCCGACGTTGTCGGGGGATTGATTTGCGTTTAGATTAATTTGAAGAGTAAAAACGGCGCAGCAACACTGCTGCGCCCCCACAAGATCAGCCTGCGCCGCTTGAGTTGTCCGTCTGGCTCGCGCTCTAACATAAACCTCGCTTCTAACATAAACCTCGGGTCTGACATAAACTACTGTGCATGCGCATAACCCGCCGCACGAAGGCGATGGTGTTTTTTATAGCGCTGGGCGTGTGCCTGGTAGGGCTGGCGGTCGCACTCAACGTCAGTTGGATCATTTTCCACTGGCGGCAAGTGGTGCCGCTCATTCTGGGCATTATTCTTTTTGGGTTACTGATTGCGGGGATGGTGATCAATACGATTTTTCTGGTGCGCGAAATTCGCCGCAACGAGCAGCAGGACAGCTTCCTGAATGCGATTACTCACGAATTGAAAACGCCGATCGCTTCGATTCGACTTTATTTGCAGACGCTGGAAAGCCGGCCGCTGGAAGAAGAACAGCGCCGGGAATTCTATCGCATCATGCTGGAGGACACCGACCGTTTGCTGGGCACGGTGGAACAAGTACTGAAAGCCAGCCAGGTGAGACAGGGAAGCTCGCGGGAGAATTGGAAAGAAGTGAATTTTGTGGAAGTGGTGCGCGATGCGCTGGGATTGGCCCGCGTACGGCAACACCTTTCCGAGGAAGCAATGTATTTTGGCAGCGAACCGGCGAACGGCATTACGGTGCTGGGCAATGCGGAAGAACTGCGCACGGCGGTCTTCAATCTTTTCGACAATGCGATCAAATATTCCGGCGAGAAAAAGAAAATTGTCGTGGACATACTGGCGCCCAACATTGATACGGTGGCGCTGCGGGTATGCGATCACGGGGTGGGTATAGGAACGAAAGAGTTGAAGCGGATCTTCAAGCGTTTTTATCGCGCGCCAAATCCGATGAGCCGGGACGTGAAGGGAACAGGTCTGGGCTTGTTTATTGTTCGGTCGATCGCACGAAGGCACGGCGGCGATGCGTACGCCGAGAGCGAAGGCGAAGGGCTGGGCAGCACGTTCACGATGCGGCTGCCGAGAATTTATCGCGCATGAGCCGGATACTAATTGTCGAAGACGAAGCACACCTGGCGCAGGGACTGCGGTTTAATTTTGAGGCGGAAGGCCATTCGGTGCAGACAACGGACCGCGGCGAAGATGCCCTGACACTTCTGGTGGCAAAAAAAGAAAAGTTTGACGTGCTGGTGCTGGACGTGATGCTGCCGGGGAAAGACGGTTTTGCAGTAGCACGCGAATTGCGCGATGCGAGAAATTATATTCCACTGCTGATGTTGACGGCGCGGGGACGTCCGGAAGATGTGTTGAAGGGATTTGAAGCGGGCGCGGATGATTATCTGCCGAAGCCGTTTAACCTGGCGATTCTGATCGCGCGCGTGGAAAGCCTGCTGCGCCGTAAAAGTTGGACACGCGACACGAATAGCGTCACCGCGGACCGGCCGAAGCAGGATCCGGAGTTGGCGGACACTTTTCGTTTCGACGATAAAGTGGTGGATTTCCGGAATCTGCAATTGCGCGCCGGAGAAAAGATAGTGCAACTGACAGTGATGGAGGTGGATCTGCTGCGCTACTTGATTAAAAATGCCGGACACCCGGTATCGCGAAAGGCAATACTTCAGGATGTTTGGAATCTGCACGAAGAAACGGACACGCGAGCGATCGACAGCTTCATCGTGCGCCTACGCAAATATATTGAGCCCAAGCCGTCAAAACCACGCTATTTGCTGACCATTCGAGGGCTAGGCTACCAATTCGTCGCGAAGTCGAAGGACTGATCTCGACTCCGTCCATCCCATGCACTGGAGCTTTTTTCAGACGAAACAGCTATCAGGAAAGCAGAGGAAATCGCGGAGGTGAAGGCGATGAGCAAGAGAAGGATTTTCGACGAAATGATTGAAGGTATTCGAGCGATGAAAAGCCATCGCCAGGGTAAATCTGACTTCTGGAACGGGCAAGTATCCAAGGCGCTCGAGCATCTGTGCGAACTGAAGTGGCTCTTTGCGCAAGGCGACCACGTTGAGAAGGAAATCGCCATCTTTTGTACCGCGCGCTTTTTCGACGGCAAACTTCATCGCCTGAGCTCCGGCGATGACAAAGTTCTTGGCAGCCGGTCCGAGAGCCTTGAGAAGTTCGAGAAGGTAGGTTCGTAGGGGTTCAGGAATCACACGGCCTTCCAGCGTGGCGCAATCGCTTTTTCGAGAAGGTAATCGGCTTGTTTGAAATCGCGTCCTCCGCGGGCGTATAGGTCCAGATTATGCTTGGATGTTGGAGACCTGGGGCAGGGACGCTTCGTTCCTTGCATAGAGGAAAACGCCCTCATCATACGGGAAGATGAAGCGAAGGCGTGGGACTCGTTCGGGCGTTGGGCGTTTGTCGAGTCGGCGGAGCTTGCCGTCATCTTGTTTGGACAGCAGAAAAACATCGACTCGATCCACATCGACCTAATCGAATCACAGACGGTAGAAGGCAACAGTAAGCCTCACGAACGAATCTGATCCCAAGCTGCTGGACCTGCAGTCCGTTCTTGCTGAAATGCAGCGCTTGCGTGAAGAAAATATTCGTCTACCGTGTCTCTTGCTGGAGCACGGCATACAGATTCCACAATGAGCAAGACTGCCGGATGGTCGCTAGCAGGAAGTTGAGAGAGTTCATCTAGAACCTTCATTGGCTTCTGGATCACCACCCTAACGCGCGATTCATTTCACGTTTGCCAGCGGGGGAGGCAAGTTTGACATACAATCTTCCCGAAGTTCGAAATCAAAAGCATCCATCGATCCGCTAAAGCAGGGATTTCATGTGCGGGTAATTCAAGACGAAAAAGGTCGGCCAAGGAATCTTTGAATTAGACTCGAAACAGGGAGGACTGATGAATCGCGGCGAGTTTCGCGACCTTGGGCACAGAGTGGTGGACCTGCTGGCCGACTATTTAGAGCACATCGAAGAGAAACCGGTATTCCCGAACGTAGATCCAAAGATGCTGACAAAGCTTTTTGCCGAGCCACTACCGCAGGATCCCAGTCCCGCAGGGAAGGTTCTGAGCGAGTTGGAGGAGAAGCTTCTTCCTTATTGCACCCACGTTGGGCACCCCGGTTATATGGGATTAATTACTCCATCGCCGAATCCAGTCGGCATCATTGGAGACTTCATTTGTTCCGCTCTCAACCAAAACATCGGGGCCTTCACGATCGGACCTGCCGCTGTCGCAATGGAGCGACGCACCGTGCGGTGGCTAGCCGAGCTTGTCGGCTATGGGGAGAACGCTGGAGGCAACCTTACCAGTGGCGGCATGATGGCCAACTTCATCGGCCTGAAGCTGGCGCGGGATTCCGTTTCGGGGGACCGGATACAGCAAGAGGGAATTCAGGAACGCTGGGCCGTGTACGCGTCGGAGGAACGCCACGTTTCGGTGGATAAAGCCGTTGACGCGGTTGGACTGGGACGCGCAGCGCTGCGCGCGTTGCCGACCGACTCTGAATTTCGTGTACGACTGGACGCGCTGGAGTCAGCTATTGCCGAAGATCGTAAACGAGGCATACGGCCGATGTGTATTGTGGGCATCTTCGGCAGCACGAACACGGGGGCAATCGATCCGGTGCGCGAACTGCGGGCAATTGCAGATCGGGAAGGGATTTGGCTTCACACCGACGCTGCGTATGGAGGTGGCATGTTGCTGTCACACACATGGCCCATGTGTGATCAGGGGTTGGAGCTTGCGGACTCTGTCACGATTGATCCTCACAAGTGGTTCTACGCCCCATTGGATGCGGGAGCTATCCTGGTTAAGGATGATCGCCGATTGACGGCATCCTTTGGACTTAAGCCATCGTATTTGACGGACGAATTCGATCGTACAAATGAGCGATACCAATACTACGTGCACAGCTTCGAGCAGTCGCGACGTTTTCGTGGGCTGAAGGTGTGGATGAGTTTTAAGCGCTATGGAGCAAACCAGATTGGGGAATGGATCGACAATAATGTTCGCCAGGCCAAACACCTTTATTCTTTGGTCGTTAAACATCCGGAGTTCGAACCAGCGAGTGAGCCGCCTTTGTCGGCGATCTGTGTTCGATTTCGTGGCGCAGATCTGGATGAGGCGCAATCCAAGCAGCTACACGCAGAGGTGGCGAAGCGAGTGGAACAGAGCGGGAAATTCTGGTTCTCTACCACGGAACTGAAGGGAAAGATATGGTTTCGAATTTGTCCCGTGAACTTTCGGACCCGTACGGAACATATGGACCAACTGCTGACAATACTCGAATTGGAATGCCATTCGGTGTTGCAAAGCATGAGGACTGGCAAGTAGCAGAAGAAGTGATCCATCGAGGGTCTGCCATGCAATTACTTCTGGACTGTCGATCTCTCGAGACTGTCCGGAAACGGCGTTGCCGGGCAACCACAGTCAGGTCTTGGTCGAATCGTCGGCAACTCTTCCCTTACCGAATAATCTCCGGTTTGCCCTTGATCGTGACATAACCGATTCATGGCCCACTTCCAAATCGGAAGATTCTGAAGCGTGCGGAACAACATGTCGCTGGACAACCGTCCGTCGGCTCCGCCATGCGCCCTTCACTACTCGTACCGCAGGGCCTCTACCGGATCGAGCCGCGCTGCTTTGATGGCGGGATACATGCCAAAGAATAGGCCCACGCTCATGGAGACGCCCACAGCAAGCACGATCGCCCAGAGCGGAATGGAGGAGGGCAGACTTGGCACCAGAACATTTATGAGCAGGCTAATGCCGCCGCCCAGCAATACGCCGATGATGCCACCGGCGCCCGTCAGCACAACTGCTTCCGTGAGGAATTGCCATATAACGTCGCGGCGGCGTGCGCCGACTGCTTTGCGCACGCCGATCTCGCGCGTGCGCTGCGTCACCGCCATCAGCATGATGTTCATCACGCCCACCCCACCCACCAGAAGCCCGATCGAGCTAATCACGGAAATCAAGAGCGCCACCGAGGAAGTGATCTGGCGAAATTCGTCGGCGATCTGCTGTGCACTGGAGATGCCGAAATTATCCGGCTTGCTGTAAGGCACGTTTCTCCGCCGGCGCAACACACCGCGGATTTGGTCCTCCGCCTCCGACATCAGGCCGGGATAGGCCGTGGCCCCAACGAAGTGCTCGTCATCTTGCGGAATGTGTTTGTGGTAACTGCGATACGGCACCATCACTGCTTTGTCCGCGGACTGATCTTTGACGAATCCGCCCTTGCGCGGCTCAAGAACCCCAATCACTTCGTAAGTGACGCCGTCGATCATGATCGGCTTCCCCAGCGGCTCGATGTCCGGATACAGCGTCTTTGCAATGTCGGAGCCAATCACCGCCACATCTGCACGGTGCGCGTTTTCAGCTTCGCTGAAGAAGCGGCCGATGCGCGGCCTGGAATTGAATACCTCTTCGGTGGCTGGAAGTGTCCCGTTGTAATCAATTCCAGAGACTTCTTTGCTGAGGTACCGCGCTGTGACGGGCCCGCGCGAAGGACCTTCCTCCACAAAGCGTGGATAGAGGCTGACCGTGACGGCACGCACCGCCGGGCAGAACTGCCCGATGGCTTCGGCATCCTCCAGTGTGAGCGGCTTCCGCGCGCGCTCTTCGGAAGTCAATCTCCCCGTGTGAATTCCGGGATCGAACCGAAAGATGAACAGCGTTTCCGGACCGTAGTCTGTCAGGTAGTCATTCACATTGCTATAAACACCCACGAGAATGGAAACCACGGAGAGCAATGCAGTAATACCGATGACCACGCCCAGCACAGTCAGGAACGAACGCATCTTGTTCTCACGCAGTGTCGTGATGGCCATGCGTCCGTTCTCGCCGATGTTTATGCGCATGCTGATCTCTCCACATGCCTAGAATTCCTGGCGGAGCGCCTCAATAGGCGGCAAGCTTGCGGCTTTCCTTGCAGGGTAAACGCCGAAAAAGATGCCGACCGCGGCCGAAATCACTTCCGCGATAACGACCGCCGTAAAGGGGACGCTCATCGGTACGGAGGTTGTGGCTCTTGTGAGTCCGGAAATCGCGTAGGCCGTGATCACGCCGATCGCTCCGCCAACCGCGGCCATGACGGCGGCTTCGACCAGGAATTGCAACAAGATATCGCGATGGCGCGCGCCCAGCGCCTTGCGGATCCCAATTTCTCGCGTCCTCTCGGTGACCGTCGCAAGCATCACGTTCATGATTACGACTCCCCCGATCACCAGGAACACCGAGACCACGCCAATCATAGCCGTGGCGATCACGCCGGTCAGATTCTTCCACAAGGCCATGAGCGTCGCGGAATCAAAAATCCCGAAGTTATCCTTCTCGTTGGGAGACAGATGCCGGCGCGCCCGCATCAATGCGCGTGCCTCATCCTGCGTCCGGTCCATCCATTCCGCCCCGCGCGCCTGGATGTTCACCCAAATCGTCTCCTGCGTGCCATACGTCTTGAAATACGTCTGGATGGGAATGTACGCGAAGTTATCCTGCGATTGGCCGAGCACCGAGCCGATCGGTTTCGCGATTCCAACAACCTGGAACGGCCGCCCGTCGATGAGTATTTCGCGCCCGATGGCGTCTACGTTGGGAAACAGTTTCGTGGCGACGTCCTGCCCGATCATCGTCATCAGCGCGCGGCTCCGATCGTCGCCCTCGGTAATGTATCGGCCATCCGCGGGAGTCACGATGTCGATATCAACCATGTTCGCGGTAACCCCTCGAATGTTACAGTCGTCCAGGCTTTGTGAACCCACGCGCACTTTTCCCGACGTGCGAAGCTCCACTCCCACACGCTCCGGCAGCTTCAGGTTTGCGCGCAACGCTTCGTAGTCGTCCCACGTCACTTTCTTGTTGCGTCGGTTCGCCTTCACGTACTCTTCCACGTCAGTGATAATGGGAAATCGCGTCAGCAGAAATACGTTCGATCCAAGATTGGCCACGCGGTCGGCAATATAACGATTCACCCCCGAAATCAGGGCAATCACCACAATCAGCGTGGAAACGGAAAGGATAGTCCCCAGAAGCATCAGGAAGGAACGCATCTTGTGCGCGCGCAGCGTCTCCAGCGCCACGATTACCGGCTCGCGCAGCGACACACGGCGTTTCATCCGTCTACACCCTTCTGTCTATTCTACGATTAATAGGGAGACAAGGTTTCGCCTGAATCGCTCAACTGCTGCCGAGCCGCGATCCTGGGGTGGGGCACACCGGCCCCGGCACGATCGCGGAGACCCGTCTTTCACGGAGCGAAAGGAGGCTCTTCGCGGTTTTGTATCCAACTTCCGTTTCGATCATATGTTCGTCGCTAACCCAAATGCCCGCGGATGCGAAGCAGAGGAAATCGCGGGGGTGAAGACGATGAGCAATCAGAATCGGGACTAGACAATCCCGGTCGCGAAATGCATCGGCTGTTTGCAACAATTATCGTCTCCTCGTGCTCCGCCCGCGCAGAGACCGGTATATAATCGCGCGATCTTTCGGGCGGCGTGCTCTGCCTAACTAATCCGATCTTCGCAAAAAGGAAATTTGCCTGCCCCAGCCATAGTCGCCGATGCCGTTGCCCGCCGCGCTCGCCGTCGGATTAGCTTGCGTCTGCTGCCCTATGCGCTCCTGCTTTATGTAATTGCTTACCTTGATCGCAACAATCTTGCCACCGCGGCCTTGCAAATGCCGCACGATCTCGGTTTCGACTATCGCGTAATTGGGTTCGGTGCGGGCATCTTTGCCCTCGGCTACGTCATTTTGGAAATTCCCGGCACGCTGATCGTGGAGCGTTGGAGTGCATGCCGCTGGATCACGCGCATCATGATCTCTTGGGGACTCGTCACGATGGGGATGGCCTTTGTCCGCACGCCGCATCAGTTCTACACGGTACGGTTTTTGCTGGGATTGGCGGAAGCGGGATTTTTCCCCGGAATCATCGTGTATCTCACCCACTGGTTCATCTATGAGGACCGCGCCAAGGCAATGGCCGGCTTCATGGCTGCCATTCCCTTGGCGTACGCGGTCGGTTCCCCAATCTCGGGATTGCTGCTCGGCGTCCACTGGGGCGGCCTGCGGGGCTGGCAGTGGTTGTTCATTCTCGAAGGTTTACCTGCACTGTTCTTCGGGGTTGTGACTTGGTTTTATCTGACCGATTGGCCGCATCAGGCAAAGTGGCTGCCCGCCGATGAGCGGGAGTGGATCATCAATCAACTGGAGAGCGAGAAGCGGGCCAAAAAATCCGTCCGCGCCTATACCGTGTGGCAAGCGCTCCGACATCGCGACGTTCTCATTCTGACGACGTTGCACTTCGTGCAGAATGGCTCGGCGTACGCTTTGGCCTTTTGGCTGCCCACCATGCTCAAGCGCTTGTCAGGACTGAGCGATATCAAGGTAACTCTACTGGTAGCTTTGCCTAACCTGCTTGGTTTCGTTGCCATGCAGGTGAACGGTTGGCATTCCGATCGCACTGCCGAACGGCGCTGGCACACCGCGTTTCCGCTGTGGGTAACGGCGGCTGCGTTACTGGTGCTAAGCGTGGCAGATTGGGGCACCGTGCCTTCACTTTTCTTATTCTCAATTGCCGCCGCCGGCCTGCTCGCTTTTTTGCCCAGCTTCTGGGCAATGCCATCCGCATTTCTTTGTGATTCCGCTGCGGCGATGGCTACCGGCACGATCAACTGTGTCGCGGCGGGCCTCGGAGGCTTTCTCGGCCCGGCTCTGGTCGGCTATCAGGCCGCACGAACCCACTCGTTCAGGTCCGGCTTTGCGGTCCTGGTGGTCTTACTGGTGATAGCAGGTATGTTGCCTCTTACCCTACGCGTTCGCGGCCAGGTCGTAGCGCTTTCGGCCGCGGAGTGACCGCTTATCTCGTTGCTGCACTCCGAAGTGTGCTTCTTGTGGATGATTTAAACATCGCTATAGCACTCACAACCTCAGAAAGTCACTTCGCCAACGGCAGCCAACCCGGAACCTGGCCGGAACCTGACCGGAAATGGCGTTCAGAAAAGCAAAAGACGAGGTTCCGGCGGTTTGTCGGCAAGCCCGAAGTGCGCGCTGAGCAGCGCGTTGTTCAGGAGGGTTCCAGCACAGAGGACAGGTGCTCCTCAAGTGTAAGAACGGCTGTCCTTAAACTGCTCCGCGGTACAGCTTGCAAGGACTTTCCCGTGGAGTAGCCTGCAAGCGTCAAAACATCCCAATTCTCAGGCAATGTTTGGAGAATCCATGCGTATGCACAAGATTTTGCCGGCGATTATGACGATCGGGGCGATGCCGTTTGCTGCTATGGCGCAAGACTCGGGAATCGTGGCACACGAGCCAGCGACCATCACTCAAATGGTGACGCAAATCGTTGAGCAGGAACATGCGGAGATGAATACGATCCGCAAGTACTCACCATTGGTGGAAACGTACATCCAGACCGTCCGACCGGACAAGGATCTGGGTTCAGTTCCGGACGGAGACAGATATTTTCTGGGCCGAGCGGAGCTGGACAAAGGTGTGCAATTGCAGCCACTGATTAAGGGCAATGGACGAAACGGGAACAGCGAGAGCAACGTTAAAACGAAGCTTTTGGCAAGCATCGGAAATATTTTCTCCGCGGAGTTTCTGCCTCGCGGCTTTTTGCAGATGATTTATCTGGATGAAGCAGGATTCGATCAGCAGCACTATAAGTTTTCCTACGTGGGACGAGAATTTCTGAGTGAAGTACGCTGCCTGATTTTCGACGTTGATCCCTTGCCGAACACGGGAAAAGGGCGTTTCTCCGGACGAATCTGGGTGGAAGATCAGGATTTTCACATTGTGCGGTTCAACGGCTCGTATGGCGGATCGTCGAGAAGCAGTTTTTATTTTAATTTCGATAGCTGGCGGGAAAACTCCGCCAAGAATGAGTGGCTGCCGGCGTATATCTACAGCGAAGAAGGCAACGTGCAATATGGCGTGGCGAGACATTCCGGGTTCCGTCCGTTCAAGTCGCAAACCAGATTGTGGGGCTACGATTTGAATCGCGAGCAGGGAGAGCAATCGCTGAGCAGCGTGCAGGTGGAAGGACAGAAAGTAAAAGATCAAGCGGAAGCTGGGAATGGATATTCGCCACTGCAAGCGAAGCGTGCCTGGGGACGACTGGCGGAAGACAACGTTCTAGCAAAGATGCAGCGCATGGGACTGATGGCGCCATACGGGGACGTGGACAAAGTCTTGGAGACGGTGACCAACAACCTGGAAGTCACAAACGATCTGAACATCCAGCCGGAAGTTCGCTGCCGCGTGCTGATGACTTCGACGCTGGAGTCATTCACTATGGGGCACACCATTGTGTTGAGCCGCGGACTAATTGATGTGCTACCGGATGAGGCCAGCCTGGCGGCTGTGCTGGCGCACGAACTGGGGCACGTGATGCTTGGGCATCGCATGGACACGGAGTTTGCGTTTTTCAATCGCCTGCGATTCGACGAGAAAGATACTTTTCACCATTTCGGGTTCGCCCGCAGTACTGAGGAAGAAGCAGCGGCGAGCCAAAAGGGTCTGGAGCTGCTGAAGAAGTCTCCGTATCAGGATAAATCCGGAACGACGCAGGCATTTTTCGAGGCACTGCAGAAGAGGGAAAAGGAAGTGCCGAACTTAATCAGTCCGCACCTGGGAGATCGCGTTCCGAAACATTGGGCAAATACTTCCGAAACAAATGCGCAGCAAACGGTGGAGGCCGCGAACGCGATTGTGGCGCTGCCGCTGGGCGCACGAATCAAGGTCGAGCCATGGGACGACCGGCTGGTAATGCTGAAAGCGCAACCGGAAGAGGCGGTCGCGGAGTATGAAAAAATGCCGTTCGAAGTGTCGCCATTCCTGGTTTATTTGACCCGGCAGAACGGCGATGCGGTGGCAAACGCCGTAGGGGCTGTGGCGATCAAAACGGAAAACAGCCTCGAGCCAGCGATCGGAAAACCGTAAGCGGCCGGCACTGCGCGGAGTTGAAAACGTCGAGAAACGAAGCAAGCAGGTTAACCCCTGCCTTCGGCAGACAGGCCGTCGCTACACAAGAAAAAATTAACGACGCTTCAGCTCGCGCGCAACGCGCTCGACGGATCTTTTTGCCGTGGCAACGGCCCTTTTTGCGGAACTGGTGGCTTTCTTAGCTTTCTTTTGCGTTTTCTTACTGGCGCGTTGGAACGCACTTTGGTCGCGACGCGAACGAGTTGTTCCTTTTCTTCGCCGAGCGAGTTAGCAGTGCGTTTGGCCCCAGCGACGACTTTGCCTGCGGCGGAGCCGAGAGTTTCACTAACGGTGACGAGCACATATTCATCGGCGGAGGGAGTGGAAGCTGTGGCACAAATCGTGACGAGCCTGCTGCGCCCGGGAGTGAATTGGCCACGCTCCTGCCACTTTGTTTTGGTACAGTGATGGTCGAAAAGCGAAGGAACGGATTTTGGAATCGGCGGAAATGCTTTAGAATGAATGGTACTCCGACTGTGGGCGTGTAGCTCAGCTGGGAGAGCACCTGCTTTGCAAGCACGCCCTCATCTCACCTAAGTCGTTGAATCGGCGTCCCTTGACAGTGCAAAACCCTCTGCTAGTTGGGCTACTGATTGGGCTACACAATGTAAAGGTGCTTGTTCAAGTTTGGGCAAACACCGCGAAAAATGGACTCGATTGGAGCGAGCACTGCAGGAGCGTCTGCTAGCGTAATTCATTACAAAACACAGGCGGCCCGGACACTCGAAAGGTTACCCGGGCTGTTTCATTTGGTGGCGGTCTCGCTTGTAGCGCAAGAAAGGTCAGGCAGGATTCGAATTAGCAACCCTTCGGTTAACAGTTGCGGCGCTCGTCGTTCCCGCCGAGTACGACGATTTGCTATGGTGTTGATTCTCCGGGTTAGTATCGGTGCTTTTCAGGGATGCCCCACGGCTACAAAGTGCGATGGTTTTTGATCCAGAGGGGGCACAAAATTGGGCACAGTCATATGAGGTGCACCCCTGCAGTGAGACAGATTTGTTGGGCACACTTGCCACAGTTGACCTGCGCCGCACTTTGAGACAGCGGCGAAGTTGAATCCGGGGATTCCGAATCAACGCTTCGGAACGAAATGTTTCCCGGGCCCCGGCTTCGTCAGTTCCGCTGTCGTCCCGTAGGGGTCCGCGAATCGTGCCTTTTCGTTTCGGCAGTCAAAAGACCAAAGCCAATAGCAAAAGTAAGGAAAACCGCCCGCCGCGCGCCAGATGAGCTCGATACTCTTACGAATTCCGCCCGCGACGACTCGCCCGTTAAGGACCGGGATGCGGCGCATACTTGTGGGAAGGACCGTTTCCCGCGGCGCATACTGCCAGGGCCGCACGCTCTGGATGGGAAACCCTGACTGCTCCAGGAACCGCCGGAAATTGTTGTATTCGAAAAGTCCCGGATACAAAAACGGATGCCCGGTCAGCGGGTTTGGCACGCTGCACAGAAAGCGCCCCGACGGGCGAAGAACGCGGCGCACTTCCTGCAGTGCGTAATACGGATTCATGAAATGTTCAAAGGTTTCCAGGCTGATGACCACATCGAAGGCATCATCCTCAAAAGGCAAGCCATCGCTGTTCACGTCCAGACATTGGGCCTGCAAACCCAACGAAAGGCACTGCTCAATTCCGCTCGAAGAAGCATCCACTCCAGTTGCATGGATACCGCGTTGCGATAGCAGCCGAAGCATTGCTCCATTACCACAACCGACCTCGAGAATCTTTCCAGGTTTATCCGCCCTCAGGAAAGTATCGACAGTCCAAACCAAGCGATCGTCATCGTAGGTTCCGTCGTCGTAATAATTACGATGCGCTTCGAGAGCGATTTTACGGGGATCGCGAGCTTGGTTCATGCTAGCCGATATTATATGGCGGGACCGTTCCTCGAAACCAATCGTGCCCGAACATCAGGATGCTCCTGATTCCCCTTCAGTTCCTTCGGCCGGACAAGTCCCGTGCTGGTGCCCTTGGATGGGTTTCGGTTGTCCGGTCCGATAACCGCCTGCAGCTTCTCGGATTCAACTCAAGAACTGTGTCAAAAACGAGTTGACTTCATTAAAATGGATATCGAAGGTGCGGAGCCACAGGCCCTGATCGGAGCCGAAAATACGTTGCGGAAGTACCGGCCGCGGTTGGCGATCTGCATTTATCACGACGTGCGCCACTTTGCCGAAATCCCGAACTGGATCAACAATCTAGGCTTGGGATACAAGTTTTATGTGGACCACTTCACGATTCACGCTGAGGAAACGATTCTCTTCGCACGCACCTAAAGGCCAATCACCGCTTCCCATACCAACTGACGGATGACAATTCACAGACGCCAGCTTCCGCAGCCTCATCGGGCGAGGTGAATACATAAGGAAGCCACGATTCCGGCCTTGGCAGGTTTCCGTAAGCGCGAAGCATGTCGCCGAGCTGACTAAGTCGCCCGAGACCTGTTGGACGCAGATAGCCGCCCTCGGAAGAGTAGCGAAGTCGGGCGCATGAGCGGCATCGCCAACTGACACACCTGACTCTGTTTGACCATCCCCAAAAAACTGTCCCACTCCCAGCCGTAGACGTGACGGCGCGGTGTGTTGCAGTAAGAACAGGCTAGCAACAGGGCATGATCGCGCTCGGGTATCTCCTCTTTGATCTTGACCAGCGATGTCCCATGTGCGGCAAAACGCAGTGCAACTTCACCGCTTTTTATTGCCTCGTCATCCCATTTTCTATGTAGAGATTCAATTTGTCCATCGGGTGCATTCGGCCAGCGCTTAACGCAACGAATTTTCAAAAATCTCTCAGGAAACCTCCAAGGCATCACGGAAATCCGACGTAGAGCACGGTTGGCTTTGGAACGAGGCCGCTGAGAGCGTTACAATATAGCGCCTGAGAGCTGGATGTTTGCGGCGGAATTTTGCGCGGTTCTTGCCTCTGCGGGTGGCCCATCGAAAGGACCAATTACGAATAGATGATCAAAGACTTCTATGAGTTTGATGATGGGGTATGCATCACGGCTGACGTATGCGTCATCGGAGCTGGAGCGGCGGGTATAACAGTCGCAAAGGAGTTTCTGGGAACACATTTCACAGTATTGGTGTTAGAGAGTGGTGGCCTCGACAATGAGGCCGTAATCCAGAAGCTGAATGAGAGCGAAGTGGTTGGACTGCGTCACGTTGGCGTCGAAAAGGGACGATTTCGAGCTTTTGGTGGCTCAACGATAGCATGGGGGGGCAAACTCTGCGTTTGCGTGCGTCCGAATTCATGAAGCGAAGTTGGGTGCCACATAGCGGATGGCCCATCACGCTCCGGGAAATCGAAGCGTACTATGATCGAGCTGAGCGGGTCCTTCAACTCGGACCAGACCTGTCTTACGAGGACTTGTGTACTCGCGCCGGAATTGATCCTCTTATCCTCGATTCGACGAAGCTCCACATGGAGTGTTCTCGGTGGAGTCCATCGCCGAATTTCGGAACAACATATCGCAAGGAATTAAAAGAGGCTCGCAATATTTCCGTAATTTTGCACGCCAGCGTAACCCAAATAATTACGAACCACACGGCAAGGACCGTCGAGGGGCTTGAGCTCAAGAGCTTAGCGGGGAAGAGAGGAACTGCGAAAGCGCGGTTTTATATCGTCTGCTGCGGAGGTATTGAAAGCGCGCGACTCTTGTTAGCTTCGGATCGGACTGAGCAGCATGGCGTGGGCAACAAACATGACTTGGTGGGTCGCTATTTCCAGGATCATGTACACATTTGGTATGACGATATCGTTGCGACAAACCGGAAACAGCTACAAAACTCGAACGAATCGTTCTTTATTCGCGGGCGTAAGTATGCTCCCCTGATAGCGCTGAGTGACCAACTTCAGACTGAAAAACGGATTTTGCGAATGCATGGAACAATCATTTTCTGGATGGAACCCGACTCCTCGGTTGCCGCCGTGAAGACTCTTTTCAGAGCTGTAAGAGGCAGAACACTACCTCCCCTGAACGAGCTTCGACAGCTAGTTGGCAACGCAATGGCCGATCCTGGTGAACTGCTCGCCATAATGTATCGATACTGTATTCAAAAACGAGCCGGAACTCCAAAACGAGGTAGGGTTTATCTCGCAGCACTGTCTGAGATGGCACCGGACGCAAATAGCCGAATAACTTTGAGCGACGCCCGCGACCAACTAGGAATGCGCCGAACCAAAATTGATTGGCGAGTCGGTGAACTCGAGCGAAGGACCGCATCTGAGTACATTAGGGCAATCGCGAGCGAGTTCAGTCGGCTCGGAGCGGGAAGTTATGATCTTAAACAGGCTGCAATACTTGACGACGAAAAGGCTTGGGTGGGCATGGCGGCGGATAATAGTCATCACATGGGAACGACTCGAATGCACGAGAGTGACAAACTCGGCGTCGTGGATTCGAACTGCAAGGTGCATGGAATAGATAATCTATATATTGGCAGCAGCGCTGTGTTTCCGACCAGCGGTTCATCGTATCCAACGTTGACGATACTTGCGCTTTGCATAAGGGTCGCAGACAGGCTCAAAGGTTTGCTGACGACGGGTAGACCGCTGGAATTGAAGAGTAAGCAGCTCTCAATAGCAGGGTGAAATGGAAGAGGTAGCGCCAGAGGTACAGATTCCTGGAACTAACATCAAAATCCCTGTTATAGGCTTCGGGTGTAGTAGTCTCACGAGCGTTGGCCGCAAGAAGGCGCTTCGATTGTTAGACAACGCGTTTGATGTTGGTATCCGACACTTCGACGTAGCACGGTACTACGGATACGGAGAAACGGAAAGCATCCTGGGAGCATTCGTCAAATCCCGCCGGGCACAGGTAACCATCACGACCAAATTCGGCATCGAGCCGCCACGCCGCACAAATTTTTTGCGGATCGCTCTGGGGGTGGGTCGGCGGTTCCTGCGGTTTGTACCCTCAGCGCGTAAAATGGTGCAGAGGCACAACCCCATTGTTGTCAAGGGTAATGCGTTCAGCGTGGCGGATGCCCAGAGGAACTTGGAGGCCAGTCTTCAGGAACTTGGGACCGATTACATAGATTTCTATCTGTTGCATGACTATGTGGCAGGAGCGCATCCTTCTGATGAACTGGTTGCCTTTCTACGGCAAGCTGTTCAAATGGGTAAAATTCGCCAATTTGGTCTCGGAACAAACGTGGACAATCTGATGCGGGCGTTGGATTGTGAGCCAGACCTCTGCGGAGTCATCCAGTGCCAGAATAGTGTCCTCACGCGCAATCTAGACAAACTGCCATCACAGTCGAGAAGTGGACTGGTTATTACGCACGGGGCACTCGCAGGCGCGTACAGTTGGCTGTCGTCATTCTTAGAGTTGAATAGTGACAGAGTGAAAGACTGGACGAAAACACTTGATTTGGATTGCTCCGATGAGAGGACATTGGCAGCGCTGTTATTGAATTACGCTGTCGATGCAAACCCGAGCGGGATGCTGCTATTTTCGACGCGGGACACTCACCGTATCACGAACAATGCAAAATCGGTTCTGGAACGGCGTGTGACGCACTCGCAAGTAAGTTTGTTTGCACGACTGGTCGAGCGAGGCCTAACTATCCTGAGTGAACGCCCTTAACGAATACCGTGCACAGGGTCAATGAAGGAACTGCAACGACCACAAGAGATTTTGTGACGCTAAGGGTAGTGAACTCGGCGCTTGCGCTTGAGAAATGCCTCCACCAACTGCTCATCAAGCCTTGCGACTGCGAAGTTGTTTCGTCCCAACCACTGCCCAAGATTCGTAAGGAGCTGCAGTTTCTGCCGCACTGTGCAATCTGCGTAGCCTCTCTCTATCAGGGATGTTCTGAACCTCCGAAGCTGGGCAACTAATGGGTCGGGAAGATATTTCGCTGCTACTAAATTTCGGAAAGAACTTTCGAGCATGATCTTCTCCTTACTGGCTTCACAGCCAATTCGGAGAAGATAGCCGGATTATGCCGAATTCAATGTGTCGGCAAACTGCAGAACATAGCGCCAAGCGGAGGGACAGGAGAACCACTAAGCTACATTCGGCATAATCGGGGACTCGGCATGCTGCCGATTATGCCGACGTCGGCATAAGCGTCATACGTTTGCCGTTCACTCCATAACCCGGTGGTCTCAAGACGGCTGGTCCTACGAGAAGATGCTGCCCATGCTGACGGCCTACATGGGGAATGTCCGCGAAAAGGGATTCGTCAGATACTTCGAATTGACTCCTTCCCGGTATCGGGCGCAATTGGCTTGTTTGGACGTTCGGACAAGAGCACCTGATGTCGCGAAAAGGAGAATAGCGACGAAAAGGAGAATAGCGACGTATCCGGCAAATGCCAAGAAGCAAGGCTGTGTGGTAGGATGTGCGTCAAGGTAGCCCATGTCGGATGGAAACTCTGGCGTTTCCGAACGGAAAGGCTGTTTTGGTGTGCCCGCCGGGTGGTGGCTGGTTGTTTGGTTACCACTGCTGTTCGTGATCTCGCTGAGGCTCATCGATTGGCTTTGGCACACGCTCAGCGAATAGCGGAGGCGGCTGATGCCGAAAATACGAAGACCTGATTCGGCCAAGCTCTCGGCCAGTGCAGAAAGCCTGACCGGTCGATCCGCCCTAAGCGGGTCATGCACCGGGTCAACAACCCGCATAACCCGCATGGGCGAAATTAGCTGTTGCATGGTATTCGGAGGGTTCTGTTCTCGATTTGTTCTCGACTTTCAACCTCCCAACGAGCACCCACCATTTCTCGGAACTGAAATTTAGAGTGGAACCCATGAGGATGCCGGAAGGAAAAGAAAATACTGTTGAAAAATGTGCACCATAGCAATGCGCACCAAGATTTGCGGATCGCTAGGAAGAAAGAGAACGGAATGCCTGACCTCCTGGTCCCGAACCACCAAATGAAGTGCCACAAAATAATCTAAAGCGTTGAATCGGCATCGGATAGCTGAGCAACTTCCTCCCTTAATCGGGCTACTCATTGGGCTACAATTTCTAAATTTTTTTTTCGAAAAAACGCATTCGCCAGCTTCCCGTCCCCTCAGTTGTCGTAGGACTCGGCAAACACTTCACACGTAAAGGCAAAGCCGGCTTTCTCAATCACCTTTTGCGCTCTATCCAGAAATGCGCGGCCGTCCGAGTCAGGTTTGAACTTGAGTACGACTTTGAAGAGGACCGTTTGCTCTTCCGCATCAGGATATTTTTCCCGAATTTCGCCACTCTCTGCGAAAGGATAGACGTTTAATTTTGCCTGGAGGATTTCCTGATGGCTGGTACTATCGTTCCACTCCAGATGGTCGCTCACAGTGAGAATGACCTGGCCGGTTCGCCTATCCTGACTGATGATGCCGATTACCTTCGTCTGCTCAACAATCATTTTGCTTCCGGCACCAATAAGCGCGAACTTTCGAGTGTTGTGTCGGGTCACACATGGATTGAACGCTTTAGTTTTGCAAATGGGGCGGCAAGTCCTTCACTTCTTCTCTGTAGGCACGCGGCGCTTAAGTTCCTCAGACCAGTTAAGCACCACGTTTATCTGCGTCGGGGCCGCCGTCGCTTGCTCGCTGGGCTTAAGCATCAAGAACCGCTGGCCGTCGGGCGAAACATCGTAATTGGGTCCCGTTGCGGGAGTTGGCTCGTAGTGTCTCTCAAACAGTACTCTTGGCTGGCCAGCTTTGAAATTCGGCTCGGTAGTGATGTCTACGGCCATCATCTTGTCGCCGGTGCGGTAAAACAGCTCACGTCCATTAGGATTCCACGTTGGCTCCATTCCTCCCTCAGTTGAGATCTGCCACTTGCCGCCAGGGCCCGGATACGACTGCACGTAGACTTCCCAGCGGCCCGATTCATCCGACACATAAGCCATCCTATGGCCATCCGGAGAAAATTGCGGCACGCTTTCGTTGAATGGGGTTCGCAGAAAAGGCTGGGTTTTGCGATCGCTCAACCGTAACACCCAGATGTCATAACCGCTGTCAGGATCGATTTCGCCAAAGGCAATCAATTGACCGTCGCGCGACCAAGACATCGGAAATTGAAGGGAGTCGCTAGTGGTCAATCGTTCCAGTCCGCCACTTCCATCTGTTGGTTCCCAGAAGATGTTCAGCGGACCTTCTCTATTGGATTGGATTGCTATCCGCTTTCCGTCCGGTGCCCAAGTAGCGCTGAGGCTCAAACTTCCCTCGAAAGTCAGCCTGGTCAACGTTCCTCTGACGAGGTCATATAGCCAGACTTGGGACTCCTGCTCTCGGATCGCCACGGCTACCCGCCCGCCGTCCGGGGAAATCCGCGGGAATATATAAGCGCGCGCTGGGGCGGATACTGGCTGCTCGGTTCCGTTTCGAGTGACCCACACAAGCGTAGATTGGGCGGACACGACATTCCCTGGAACGTAGGCCAGTGATCCCGAAGCGGAAATGCTGTACTGAGCGGCTCCCGTGTTTGTGGATTGCAGGACACCCTCTACAACTGGGACGCCAGCGCCCGTCGTAGCGAGCCGCTCGACATCGAACGGCGCAACCACCAAGCTTGACCCTTGCGCATAGATCAGATGTCCGGAGGTCGCGTAGCGGGGATTCGTGGCCTCTTGGATCAGATTTCGTCGCTCGCCAGTCGCGAGTGACTGGACGACGACCTGGGCGTGGTTCCAATTGAAATTAGTTGCTGCCGCAGCAAAGAGCAGCGCCTTACCGCCGGGGATGAACTCCGGCCAGCGGTGGCCAGCATCTCCTTTGGTGATACGCGTCACAGTCTGCGAGGTTCCACCGGCGTCCGACATTTGTCGGAGAGACGAGTTGTTTGTGGGCGCAAAGGCGATCATTCCTTTCTCGCTCCAACTGGCTCCGCGACCCATCGGAACGTCGCCGAGGGTTTGCGCGGGTCCTCCGTTTACCGACACCTTCTTCAGTTTGTTGCCTGCGAAAAATCCTAGCCACTGGCCATCGGGCGAGAAGAAAGGGCACACCGCGTCTTCTGTGCCTGAAATGGGCCGTGCATCAAGGCTGTCCATCGGGCGCAAATAAAGTAACTGCGCGCCGCCCTTGCGCGAAACGTACGCGAGGTACGTGCCATCGGGGGAGAGCGCCACAGCTGGGCCGCCGTCCAGACCCGCCAATTGTTGGCCTGGGGGCAAAGTGATCGTAAAACGGCTGATCCGGAGACGTGGTGGGGAGGGCTTGAGATTCAAAACAACGAGCCCGATGACGCCCACCAGGAGTAACGACACGGCGCCCCACACGACCTCACCTCCCCACCGCGCACGGAGGCTACGCGCTGGAGCGCTCGATTGTAGCGAAGCGTGTGAACTGGATTCGGCAAGCCATTTTATTTCAAGAGCCAGGTCGCGAGCGGTTTGCCAACGCTCTTCTGGGTCTTTCGCAAGGCAGCGGCGGATGGCGTGATCCAGCGAGAGTGGAGTCAAAGGCTTGACCGTGCTGATAGGTGGCGGATCTTTTTCGAGAATCGCTGACGCGACGCTGAGTTGACTCTCGCCTTGAAATGCGCGGTGGCCAGTCAGCATTTCGTATAGCACTGCGCCCAACGAAAAAATGTCGCTTCGCCCGTCCAGATCTTTTCCTTCGATCTGCTCAGGCGACATGTACTGAAACGTCCCGATGATCACGCCTTGTTCGGTCATAGGTGACGACTGCGTTACCGCTGCAGTTAACGTGGCCACGTTGGCCAACGCCGCGACGGGTTTGGCCAGACCAAAATCCAGAAGCTTCACGCCCGTTGAAGTCAGCATGATGTTCCCCGGCTTCAAGTCGCGATGCACCACGCCGCTGCGATGCGCTTTGTCCAGCGCGTCAGCGATCTGCATGCTGAATTTCAAAACCTGTTCGAGCGGCAGCGGTCCTTTTTCGAGGCGCTTTGCCAGCGTTTCCCCTTCGACGCACTCCATCACCAGGTAATCGATTCCATCCTGACTGCCCACATCGTGCAAAACGCAAATGTGTGGATGATTCAGGCTGGAGATGGTCTTCGCTTCGCGTCCGAAGCGCTGTTTGCGAACAGGATCGGAGGATAACTGCGCGGGAAGAATCTTGATTGCGACCGTGCGGTCGAGGCGTGTGTCGCGGGCGCGGTAGACTTCGCCCATCCCGCCTGCGCCGAGCGGTTCAACAATTTCGTATGGTCCGAGCTTTGAGCCGGAGGCGAGGGTCATGCGTGCAGGGATTATAGCCTCAAAACCGCCTGACGAGGTACCTTCAACCGCCGAGGTCCTGATTAACGCTTAACGGACATGTGGATTTTCTGATCGGATTATCTTGTGGCATGCCCAGATTCATCCGATTTTGAAGCTACACTTTCAATCCGCCACGCGCCGAGATCGGAAAGGCTGAACTCTTGCTCACATACGTGAGAACGGATCAGAATGCAGAGGGAATCAAACAGGAGTACCAGCGGACTGTCAGTTCCATTAAAGATTATCTTCGCTCGCTGTCGGAATCAGCTGCGCAATTCAACGGGCAACTCGAAGGACTCGCCATCTCACAACTGAACGGTAGCCTAGAGTCGAATGCAAACGGCATCGTTGTGGTAAGTTTCCTCGATCGGCGCACAAGCGGTAAAATCCGCGACCTGTACAATTGCACCATTGTGGTGCATACTGCTGTTTATGAGGTCTGCAAACAAAACAGTACGTCAAAGCGTCAGTCTTCCGGTAAACGTCGCAGCGCAGGTCCGCAGCATGGCAAGGACCCGCCGGCTTAGTTCCAGCCGGATGCTGGTGGAACTCATCGAGAACGGGATCGAGGCTGAGAAGCGCAAGCAGAAAGAGTTTTTCGAGCTTGCGGAGCGTTTCCGCAACGCTACCGACTCCGAGGAAGCCAAGCGTCTCGGCGACAAATTGGGCCGAATGGTCTTTAGCGGCTGATGCCCAAGATCGAGTGTTGGGACAATCTTCCAGAAGGTGTCCGCCAGCATTTGATCGACCGGATGCGCGACCGGGCAATCAGCATCGTCGATCTCAATCAACTCCGTGCCTGGATTGAATCGAAGCCGGAAGTGCCAGAGGGTGACTGGTACAAGGACTTCGGTTCATTCAAGATCTGTGGCCACGGTTCGTGCCCCAAGACGTTCCTGCTCCGTGGCCAGGCGGCCAAAGGCGAGTTACTTTGAGATGATGACTCCCGAATCGTAGACACCAGAATTGCTAGGTTTTGTCCGCCAGTAATCGCTTTAGCTTGTTGACCTCCCTACGAAGTCTGCTTTCGCGGGAATTCTGTGTCGATACTGTCCCTTCAACTTCAGCATCCGGTGGCTCCAGTCGGTATCGCCAGGTGTACATCGTTGGATAGACCCAAGGCGTGGCAAAGGACGAAGAGGCGGTTTGCGAGTGATCTACTATTGCTTCCCAGGCGAACGACAAATCTGGCTGATTACGCCCTACGACAAGGACGAAGCTTCAGACCTTACGCCCAAAGAAAGGCAAGGTTTGAAGAGTGCCATTGAAAGTGAGCTCCGGGCTCGGCAGGCTGCATGTCCACGAGTCAGATTTGAAGAAGGGTTGCCGGTGACTTGCGCAATACACTACTCGTATCTCAACGCGACTAAGGGGTCGACGCGCATGGCGCGGCGCGCGGGAATGTAGCAGGCGGCCAAGGCAACCACGACTAACAGACCCGCCACGGCCAGAAACGTAAGCGGGTCATACGTGCTTACACCGAAAAGCAGCTTCGCCATGAGGCGAGTCAGCCCGAGAGAACTGGCGATGCCCACAACGACACCAATGACTGCCATCTTCGCGCCCTGGCCCAGAATCAATCGCAGCACGTCGCTTTGCTGTCCGCCGAGCGCCATGCGAATGCCGATCTCATGCGTACGCTGCCCAACGAGATACGAAATCACGCCGTAGATGCCGACGCAGGAAAGGGCTAGAGCGAGCGCGGCGAAAATGCCGAGCAGAATCATCGAGAATCGCCGCGCGGCCAGCGAACCGGAAATAATGCTGTCCATGGTCTCCATATCGAAGAGTACAATTTCGGGATTGATTTTCTCGAATGCCTGCCGAATGGCCCCCAACTCGGTTTCGGGCGAGCCTTGCGTCCGCACCACAAACTGTGTGCCGCGAGCCAGCAAGGGCATGAATTGGTCCGGGACCTGCGAAATCGGGAAATAGAACTGCGCCTGAATAGGCGACTGGGTGTTTTCATCCAGGCCCCATTGTTTGACGTGTCCCACGACGCCGACAATTTGGGCTGGCTTGTCGAAGAGTGCCAAGTTCACGTGCTGGCCGACCGGGTCCTGGTCCGCGAAAAACAATTTGGCGAATTGATCGTCGATGGTAATGACGAACGGTGAGTGCTCATTATCTGCGAGCGCTAAGAAACGCCCGCGTACGAGCGGAATCCCCATAGCCTTCAAAAAATCGGGTTCGACGCCATAAAACAAGGCGCTCTTCATCTCCGATTCGGTCGCCGGCTTGGGTTGACCTTCAATCCAAAAAGGCAACTCGGAGTCTCCGGACATAGGCATCGAACCCGCAGAGAGTGACGCCGCCTGGACTCCCGGAACGTCAGCGACGGAGTCGTGAAGCTGGCGCATGGAAGCGCGAATGGCATCGGGAGTTGCGCCCAACGTCGTGGGATAAGAGATCGCGAAGGTAGCGGCATTGTGCGGATCGAAGCCTGGATTGACACCCCAAAGTTTGGCAAGGCTTCGGATCATCAGCCCCGCGCCCACAAGCAACACGACCGCCATCGCCATTTCGACGACAACGAAGAGGCCTTGCAGCCGGTGGCGCGCACCACTCGAGCCGCGCCCACCTTCTTTCAGCGTTTCGTGTATGTCGGCGCGGGAGGTTTTCAGCGCCGGTGCGAGACCGAAGAAGACTCCCGCGAGTACAGAAGAGACCAGGGTAAAGAGCAAAACCCGAACATCGGTATGCACCGATTGCGCGCGCGGCAAGGCTTCCGGCAGCAGTTGGATCCCGGCTTTCGTTCCCCACGCGGCCAGCAACAGGCCCAGGATGCCTCCGACGCAAGAGAGCACTAGGCTCTCGGTGAGAAGCTGCCGAATCACGCGACCCTGGCTGGCGCCAAGAGCCGACCGGATCGCGAATTCGCGAGTGCGGCCGGTCGATCGCGCCAGAAGGAGATTCGCCACATTCACGCAGGCAATCAATAGAACAAATCCCACAGCGGCGAGCAGGACCAAGAGGAACGGCCGGATATCGCCTACCACGTCCTCTTTGAGCGGAAGGAGTGTAATTCCGGTGCCTTTGTTAGCGTCCGGATATTCCTCAGCAAGATGTTGCGCCAGGGCATCCATGTCGGCATGGGCCTGTTCGAGCGTCACGCCCGGTTTGAGCCGGCCCACGGCATCCATACCCATTCCCGTGTGCCGATTACGAAAGGTCGAATCGTTCCACTGACCAATGGGCACGTAGACGTCGCTGTTGTGAAAGTTGCCGCTTTGATAGCGGAAATCCGCGGGAATCACACCAACGACGGTGTAGCCCACGCCGTTCAGCTTCAGATTTTTTCCGGACGCATCCGGCGAAGAGCCGAATTTCCGTTTCCAGAAGCCGCCGCTAATGAGCGCCACCGGCTGTGCACCTACCTGGTCATCTTCGGGGCGAAACACACGGCCCACAACCGGCTTCACTCCGAGCAAGGGAAAGAAATCGGCCGAGATCATCTCCGCTTTTACCCGCTCGGGCTCGCCCATGCCCGTCAGGTTGTAATCTTCCTGGCGGAATGCCGCCAAGGCGGAAAAGGACCGCTGCTCTCGCACCCAATCTAGGAAATTGGGATAGGAGATGGAGGAGTGCGAAAACTGCTCGGTCTTCGAATAGATGGCCACGAGATGGTCGGGCTGGTCGTAAGGCAGGGGATTCAGCAGCACGCCGTTCACCACGGAAAAGAGCGCGGTATTCGCGCCAATGCCCAGAGCCAGCGTGAGGATCGCAATCGCTGCAAAGCCTGGCGATTTGGCGACCATGCGCATGCCGTAGCGAATGTCTTGCAGCAGTGTTTCCATCTTGCCTCGGGACGGGTTCCAGATCCACCCGGCCGTGCCGCATCGCAACGTGATACGCAGGCACCGCTCGCAATGTTCCTTAAACCAAAGAGCTCTCCTCAACCGGGCGATTCGCACATGTGGCAGACTTGACTTCCACGTTTATCGGAGAATTCGGTTCCTTCCAGTTTTCCCGTGTCCGACCCGAACAGGCGTATGGCTCGTCGTTCTTGGCGGTAATTGCCCAGGCGCTTGGCGGGTCTTGGCAAACATCCTGGAAGGCACTCGAGCACCTCTTGTTCCTAGCGGCTTGCTTTTTAATGAATTCGTGATTTTGCGCAGCTCTGGTCTAAAGATCGAGCATTATCCATGTTGGCGCATGGTCGCTGGCGTTTACCTGTCCACGCGCCCATCGGTCTACACCACCGTCCACGAGCCGGTCCGACACCTTCGGCGAGAGCAGAAAGTGATCGAGTCGCATGCCTTTGTCCTTCGGCCACCGTTCATATTTGTAATCCCAGAATGTCCAGAGCGGCCCGTCCGGATGTAGCCTCCGCATCGCGTCGGTCCAGCCTTGAGCCAGCAAACGCGCAAAGGCTTGGCGGCTTTCGGGTTGGATCAACGCGTTGTTATCCAACGATCGAGTCGGATAGATGTCCTGCGGTGTCGGCACGACGTTGTAGTCACCGGCCAACACCACGGGGGCGCCGCTCGCCATGAGTTCGGCGGCATGGGCAATGAGGCGCTCAAACCAGGCCAACTTGTAGTTGAATTTCGGTCCAGGCTGCGGATTCCCGTTGGGGAGGTAGATGGAAGTGATCAGGACTCCCTGAACAGCCGCTTCGATGTAGCGGGCTTGGTGATCTTCAGGATTTCCCGGCAAGCTTGCGCAGGTCAGCACGGGAGCGTGGTTTCGCGCGAGAATGGCCACGCCGTTCCAGGAACGCTCCCCTTGCCAGACTGCTTCGTACCCGAGAGTTCGAAGGGCATTCACGGGAAAGGCTCCCTGCTCCGCCTTGAGCTCTTGGAGACTAACCACGTCCGGCTCAGCTTTGGCTAACCAAGCCAAGAGGTTATCAAGCCGCTTATTGATGTTGTTAATGTTGAAGGTCGCGACTCTCACCAAGTCCCTCTCTGTCCCTGTACCTCTGGGTGCGCCTCCCAAAAGGAGCAACCGAGTTCGTTGTTCCGGCTGGCATTATTTTACCGGTGGAAAGAAATGGCAAACCCCGAACTAAAACGCATAGCCTAGTTCTGGAGGTCGCCGCTCTCAAATGGCTGGCCAGTAAAGCTTTTATCGATTCGACTAGGAATTGTGAGCGGTTAGTCGGCGCCCCTTGCCCTACCGAGTCCTGAAACCGGACCGATTACATGATTTTTACAGGGCCCAGATCGTCTTTCATCGTCTGAAAGGCGGACGTGTTTTTCTTCGCCCCGTCCCAGTGGCCTTCCGGAAATTCGCGCATTAATTCCACGGTCAGGAAACTTCCCCGGATCACGCTCGATTCGTGATTCGACCACAGCTTGCTCGTCGTGCGGTTACCGTAGCGATTGATCATGATCCGCGAAAAGTTTGGCGCCTCGCGCGGGTCGTATCCGTGTTCGATCACGTTCTGCAGTCCCAGCCGGTCCGCCTGATTCTCAAGGTCCCGCTGGTGACCGTTCACCACGGACGCAATTCCAATTTGTGCCATGAAGACTCCGGCGTTTCCGATGAACGCGCCGGCGGCGACTCCGGCGATCGTCAGTCCGATGCGGGACCCCCGTGTCTCCTCCACTTCACGCCGGTAATGCACTTGCAGCACGTGGGCCATCTCGTGGCTCAACACGAAGGCGAGCTGCGCTTCGTTCTCTAGCGCACCCAGTAAACCGGTATTGATGAGCAGCGTTCCGTCCGGCAGCGACGCAGCATTGATTTCAGGATCTTCCACGACAAGAAAACGGAATTCAATCGGCCGCCTCGTTCCTTTCGCTCCTGCCGGAATCAAAGAATCGCCCAGACGAGAAACATATTCTTGAACACTTCGCTCCGCCAGCAGCTTCATTCGCCCGTGAACCTTGTTTCCCTGGCGAAATTCGAGGACCTCAATTCCCGTCTGCGCATCCTTTGCACGGACGACTTCCAGGTTGTGTGGCATCTTGTAATCGTCGGCGGGAGCGGGCGGGCCCAGCTCTAGTTCTTCGGCCTCGATACGCCCGTCTTTGCGCCGCGTGCCCGAATACTTCACATGATATCCGGCGAGTGCTGCGTCTTGCCCTGACGTCTTCGCAGCTAGGCCTTCTACTGCTTTCGCCGGGTTCCAGGCGCGTTTTGTCGTGTTGCCCAGATTCAGCCAGTAGCCATCCAGTTTCAGCTCACAGGCTTCTCCGGCCGCAATTTTTTTGGCGTCCGTCGGCTCTTCCTGCAGGTACGCTGAGCCGCGAATCTTCTTGTCGTCCTCTCTAAGCTCCACCATGAGTTTCTCTGCGAAAAACCGGTGTTTGTCCAGCCACTGCCCTTCCGCCTCCACCAACATTCCGGGAGACAGTTCCTCGGGATTGAAGGGGTGCTCGCCCGCGGCGTCCTTGCCTAGAACGCGGCTTGCAGGAGTCAACTCAACTCGGTCGTCCAGAATCAGGAGGGTGTTCGTATCCGCTCGCCCCGTCATGTAGCCGCGAAGCTTCATCTTTGTGACCGCAGCCGTTTCTGTAACAGCCAAACAGGCAAGACACAACGCTGGCGTGAATCCGCACGCCACAGCGCGGCGCAGAAAGGTCTTCAACATGAGAACTTTGCTCCAGCTCTTCAAGAGGACTTTGTTCCCTCGGCCAACGCCTTTTTCATCTCCTTCACCATCTGGTGCGCCGCCCCTTTCGCCATAATTTTTTCGTCCCACCTCGGATCAATCTTGACGTGCACGTGCAGCACGCACAGGTTTTGCTTATCACTTCGCCTGACCACATCGGCATCCATCTTGAGGCTCCGCATACCTGTCCCGAAGCCGATAAGGGCGCTTTTCACCACGTTTCCCTTCTTGTATTCCGTGATCGTTCCGCTAATCACGAGCGATTTCGGCGCATCCGCATCCTCCACAGCCTCTCCTTCGCCGACTACTTCCTTCACCAGCTTGGCCTTGGTCAGTTCGCTTCGCAGCTCAGCATAAAAGTAGTCCACAAACGCAGGAGTCAGCTCCACTCCTTCCGCGGTCGTGAAGTGTTTGGCTTCCGCTGTCTTGTACTGTGAGGTTTCATCCTTGGGTTTCGCCACCGTACCCACTGCGAATATTCCGGCAACCAGTACCACCATCAAGATACGCATTGCGTCTCCTCTCATGTTCCTTGCGGACTTCGTTCAAGCTATGCAGAATCGGTCACATTATCTCGACAGCGGCTTCGGCTTTTCGGCGGCGCTCGCAGGCACCACTTCCGCTCCCTTCGACAACGCCGCCACCGCCTCTTTCAGTTGCGTGCCGCGCACAAAATTCCGCGTTGCGTCATGCAACGCTTCTTCAATGTTCTCTTCCACGTTTTTTTGCATGTTCTTTTTCCGCACAGCGCCGTTGGCGATGGAGGTTCCCGTCGCTTTCACTTCCTGCGATTCTCCGGTTTTTGTGTTTTTCACCATTGTCGAAAACTCAACTTTGCCGAAAAAGTCGAGCCCCGAACCATCCGCCAACCCGAAATGAAACACGTACACACGCAATACCAGGTCCGCCGATCCCGCATCAGCGGCCAACAAATTCGCCGCTTTCAACGAGTGCTCGATCGCTTCCTTCACAATTGCTATCGGCTGTTTGTCCAGGAAGACCCCGCCTCGCGCTTTCAGCACCATCATCGGCTGCGGATTTCCGGACCGATCGGTTACATCCGTGATCCAGAATTTGGGGGAATGCTCAAACTTCTGCGGTGGCACCGGCTCTCCGAGCTGGATGCTGATCGTGTTTTCCGGTTTGGGCTTCGGTTCGTCAGCCCTCGCTTGGGGGTATGCCATCCAAGCCAGTCCTGCCGCAACTAGAATGGTGGTTGTGGAACGCAACCTGCCGCGAAGGGGCATGGGAATCTCCGCTGGGCATCGGTTAAGCCGCTGCCATTTTCTGGTGAGCCTTCTGGCTCTTCCAGTAGTAACTACAGCTCGAAGCTATCCCGCTCCCCCAGCGTTCGCAAGAAATAAGCGCCGCGGCTGTGCTGAAGTAGAGATGAGCAAATAAGCGGCGTGAGTCCGGTCAAGGGTTGTCTTCCTTTTTGTCAGCACCGGCTCGTCTTGGGATCTGGGCTGGACCGCTGGCAGTAAGAAAAACAGTACGGTGGGAACGAAACTGTTTCGCTCAACGGTTCAGAGTGTTGTCTGATCGATTAACCGCCCGCGCAGACGTGCGATCATTTTCGGTTAACGAACATATGGCTCGGGTTTGGGCTTCTGAAATTCTGGCCGAAGCCCATTGAGAGCACCTGTCTGGACCGAAAGTGCTCTGTTCTGTGTCGATCCTCATTAGAATCAAAGTGCGGCGCGCTCGAAAGTGGTTTAGAATAAAACAGTTGCAAGGATGGGCGTGTAGCTCAGCTGGGAGAGCACCTGCTTTGCAAGCAGGGGGTCACCGGTTCGATCCCGGTCACGTCCACCAACTTAATTCCCGCTCTCCCAATCATTTACGCTGCTTTTTCCTCTGCACTACTTTGGTGCAACTTCGGGACAATCGGGACAACAGACTCCTTTTTGAGATCAGGAAGAGTGAATCCGTAGCCGACTCGCTCCGCTTCATCGAGACGTATTTGCACTTCGTCGCGTAGATGCGAATAGAGTTCGGACATGGTTTGCGGCTTGTGCGCCATCCAGAAATTGTTGATGTCTTCCAGGCACCGCTGACCGCGTACCCACGTTTTGCGGAATCGCTTGAACGCGTGCCAGCCCATTCCTTTCTCGTCTAATGCCTTCTTAACGAGACGCGGAGTGAGCCAGCGATCTTCCAGATTGGCGTAAAGATGTGGCGTGCCGTTCGCCGTGTGAAAGAGCAGACCAGTTTTCCCGTTCGAGTAGTGTTGCAGGTACTCTGCAATATCCGGGTGCAACTCAGTCTCCCTATTCGCAGCCGCAGTCTTCAAGTACTTCACAATGCGTGGCGAATCCTTTTTGATCTGTTGCTCCACCACAATTGTGCGCCGTTCGTTGGTAAAGTGATGAGTTTCCAGTGCGAGTGCCTCAGAAACTCTCATTCCGGTAGCAGCGAGCAGAACGTAGAGAGCCTGCTCCTGTCCGCTGCTTTCCCTGATGAGTTCCGAGATCGTTGTCGCCCTGAGGTATGGACGTTTCTGTTCAGAGTGTTCAGCCACAGGTAGGTCCATCACGTCAGGGTTCCATTTTCTGTTGTGCACAGGCTCACCCCTCGGCCCGACAAACGATGCCACGACCTGTTTGACGTTGTGCCCGGCGAATTGTTATTTCGGCCATGATTCCTCAGAATTCCCCGTATTGCTACCATTCTTCGATGCGCCATCTGGTGGTTCTTTTCATCCATTTCGTTGCTACCCTGGTCCGCCTGCTCGGACCTGGCGGTGTCCGCTGTATCGTTGCTGAGTCGCTTCTCTTAAAACACCAACTCCTGCTTCTGAATCGCTCCCGCCAACGATCGCCCCATCTACGCGCGTGGGACCGCATCCTTGCCGGCTGGATGGTACTGTTGGTGAGACCAACTCGTCTGCTCCGTTCCGCAATTGTACTGAAGCCTTCGACGCTACTAACCCTTCACAAGGCCATGAGCCAGCGAAAGTATCGGACGCTGTTCTCCCTGAATCGCCGACGGAAGCCAGGCCCGAAAGGACCGAGCGCAGAACTCATCCATGCGGTCGTCGAGATGAAGGAACGTAATCCCAACTGGGGCTGTCCGCGAAAGGCCCAACAGATCGTGTCGTTTCAGATCCAAATCGACAAAGACGTGATTCGAAGGATTCTTGCCCATCACTACCGGCCGGGCCAGCCCTCCGGTGGTCCCTCCTGGCTGACGTTCCTGGGCCACATGAAAGACAGCCTCTGGAGCATGGATCTGTTCAGGTGCGAGTCGGCAACCCTGCGGACCCATTGGGTCCTGTTGGTCATGGATCAATTTACGCGCCGGATCATTGGCTTCGGCGTTCATGCGGGCACTGTCGATGGTGTCGCACTCTGTCGGATGTTCAACCGCGCCATTCGAGGGCACCTCTGGATGTCGAAGTACCTCAGTTCCGACAACGATCCGCTTTATCGGTTTCACCAGTGGCAAGCCAATCTGCGAATACTGGAGGTGACACAGATTAAGTCTATCCCCTACGTTCCCCTGTCCCATCCTTTCGTGGAAAGGCTAATCGGCAGCATTCGGCGCGAGTATTTGGATCACACGTTGTTCTGGACAACTGCAGATCTCGAGAAAAAGCTGCTTGATTTCAGGATCTACTTCAACAACCATCGCACGCATACCTCACGGGAAGGGCGCCCGCCAGATACTGGCGTGCCACGACCAATCGCCAATCTCCGCTCGTTTCGATGGCAATCTCACTGTCGATCCTTATATCAGACCCCAATGGCTGCCTGACAAAGACTTGGGCTCACTTCGGTATCCGTCAACCTCTTCAAAAACCTCGAATGAAATCATCCCGTGTTTGCGTTCTTAGTTGCGCCGCGTTTCACGGATCCGATTGTTTCACTGCACCGTATCAATTCGCCACCCACACGATGCGACGCACCGAGACCACCACCTGAACGCCCAGCTTCAAGAAATGTTCGCGCAAGGTCGAAACTTGCGCCCGGGCGTGGCGGGTCGGTGCCAAGTGCAGGCGCATCTCTTGCATCAGCACATACGCCGCCGCCGTAAGTAGGACTCGGAAGGTGTTCGCCAAAAAGTTCGAACAACTGGTCCGGCCGATCTGCATGCCGTCGTGCAATTCTTTAATTCTCCACTGCGGACTCTGTTTCAGGTTGGTGACCACGAAGCGCGGGTTGTCCTTCGCTTCCTTGTTCGCAGCGCGCACCACCTCGGCTTTGTAGATGATGCGTCGTTTCCACGGCCAAGTCTTTTTGGTAGCGTACCGGCACTCGCCATAGACATGCTCGGTTTGGCCGGAGAGCTCCGACGCATGACGAGACCGCTTCATGGCCGACTCCGCCTTACGCTTCAACACTGCATTGCTGGCCAGGTTGACGAGGTATTCCACTTTCGGTTCGCAATCCAAAAAATCCAGAACTTCCGGAGATGCGAAGCCGCCGTCGAGGCGCACTCGGATTCTGGCCTTGGGAAAGGCGTGGCTCACTCGTGCAATCAGACGCCGCAGAATCCCCAGCGCACCCAGCGAACCAGTCGCATTGCCACGCCGCAACACCGCCGCCACCAAGTACTGCTCCGCCTCCTCATTAAAGGTGAGAAAACAAACCATCGGCAAGTAACAGTAGCTATCGTAGTGGCGATTGAAAAAGGTGAACTGTTGCTGGCCGTGCGTGGGGTCGTCGGTGGGATCCATATCGATGGTAATGCGACGGGCGCGACCATGCAGACGCTTACGATGTCGTGCAATGACGCAGTCCGCCAACGCTTCCGTCATGCGCAACAGTTCCTTACGATCCGGAGCATTTTCAAAGCGCGACAGGGTAGGTTGCGAAGCCAGATCCTCGCCGGCGATGGGATCCCGACCGACCAGCAACTTGTGGATCGGATCCGATGCCAGCCGTGCCGCATCGTTGGCGTCTTCATATCCCAACGCGAGGGCCATGACCCGCTGAGTGATCAACTCACGCAACTCATGCTGCACCTTACCCGCTTGCCGGTCATCTCTCAGACCAGCCGCCAATGCCGATGTCAGGCCTAACTGCTGCTCGGCGGCCTTGAGGAGAATGGCTCCGCCATCGGAACTGCCTTGCCGTTGATCAAATTTCGCGACTACCGGCCGATCAAAAATATCTGGAAAAAGAAGACACTCTGTTATGGTATGTTCGCTCAAGCGAAGGCCTCGTTTTTGGTTTCAAACCCGCCTAGTCAACGGATTTGTACCATAGCGAGGCCTTCCGTGTTTCTAAAATCGTGAATTTTCCGGGCTAGGTCACCTCCACCTTACCATCCAAGTGGATTCGTTCCGCGCTTCGAGGGGCAATCTCCGTTTGCTCGACATGTAGCCGCCCCAACCTACTCATTCCACGGATAGTGGGGGGCCAAGTAGTTCCATACCGTAAGCGCGAAAAAACTCCTTGTCATTCGAGTTATCAGAATTCGAATACGCACTGTTGTGCCGCTTCATAGCTTCCCGAAAGAATGCCTCCATCTTGTTGGCAGGCGCGAAGGCGATCAACATTTTGCCAGGGGTGTCACCGACGAAGGCCCACGCGTGCGGCACTTCGCGAGGTCCGAGAATAGAATCACCGGATTTCAGTCTAAAGTGCTCGGACCCTATCTCAAGGATGTATTCTCCTTCGATGGCGTAGAACCACTCATCCTCATTGTGGTGCAAATGACGCGGCGGGCCGCCCTTCTTGCGACTCGTGTGCTCCATGATGAAGAGATCGCCGCTGCTGTCTTGCGTTGCCACTTTGAAATCGGTTGAGCTGACGCCCAGGGTGTGGTGTTCGCCAAATCGATCCTCGCCACCGGGAACCCGAGCAACCCTCACCGGTGTTGACGTCTTGATTGATTGCCCCATCAGAGCCAATGGGAATGCAGTCATAATTGCGCCAAGAAAAGAGCGACGTTCCATATTTTGCATATTATTGTTTCTCCCGCTGGGGACTTGTACCAGCCCAATTCGCGGCGTTCTTGCCGTCGCAAACCTAAAGGTTCTTGTCAAACCATGAGCGAAGTAAACCAGTAGTTCGCTACTTCAACCGTTCCCAAACAGATTCGATGGTAATCATAACCCCTGCTCTCAACTGGGGCGTGTTTCGCACAGACATGCGATCACCTTGCAGGGTCACGAACCGTGTTTGGTCCGTGTTGACCCAGTTTTGCAGCGAGGCAATTTCCACGTGATGCACCATCTTGTCGCAGGTGAACGTGTATGGCCCGGCGTAGGCCATAAATGTGGAATAAGCCTGCGCCCTTTCCTCGGCCGGAACTGCAACTCTGTCAGCAATTGAGAGTGGCTTCCGTCCATCGTCGGAAATAATCACCATCATTCTGCCATCCGCCGTATAGGTGAGAAGCCCTGAAGGATTTTGGCCAAGAACGGCCTTGTCCACGTCGCCCTTGTCCGTCTTGGCTTTGACCGATACAAGTTTCCAAGTTCCTACAACGCTATCTTTACATTGCGCGTTCGCGTCCGGTGAGAAGACAACCGCAAGAGCCAAGGCGAGGGAAACCAAACAGCCAGATCGCATAAACGTCCCTTTGCAACTCGAACGGGTCGGATGATAGCCGCTGATGCTAGACGTTACTCCATCTTCAAATTGCGGACAACGATAGAATCTGCAAGGACAGTCAGGAAACGAAATAGAGAAGCGACTGGGTGAAGTCCATCTGGAGATACTGGTTACTCGCAGCAGAAGTGTCCTTCCTCATCGCACGGGCCGGTCCGCGCCAATTGCCCGCGACAAACGCGCTGCTCTTTACTTATGCCCGCGGCACAATGCATTCGGCGTCAGAAGTGGATTTCCCGCCACTACGTGACTTTTGGGGAGTAGTGTAGAGAATCCGCAGCAACCATTTCCGAATGACTCGGTTTAATCATTGTTGACGGGGAGGGGGATTTCGTAGCAAGAATCCGTGATTGCCCTCTATGAAATTGAACTGATACAGTTTTCATCGAGGATTCACAGGAAGTCTGCGTGCACCGCCATAGCGAGTGCGTGACGCGATTGGTCGCAGCGCGCGCCGTTTTAGTTCCATAGAAAAGAATCCCGGTGAGAAGGGCACACGAGTCATTCGGCCTTCTGTCCAGCGCCTTCTTCTTCTACCATGTGCTGAGCATGCGCCTCACTTATTTTACAAGCTCGGGAAGAATTTGGGACAGAATGCCGTGGGAAGCACGGTTGCAATTCTTGTATGCCGTCTTTTTCACGTTTTCCGGCGTCGGATTCTTACTCGACTTGGCCAATCCGATGCCCGGCCGGATCGCACACATCGTTTTCTTGGTTTTCATGGGTGGCGCGATCGGTGTTGTCTACGGCTTTTGCTTCATGCGGGCGCCTAAGCTTCTACCGGTCCTGGTAGCTGTGCATGTCGTCCTAGCTCTCGTACTAACGCCTCATCTGGGATCGCTCGCCGTGGACTGGGCCCAGGTCGCTAGCACAGCAGCTGGGGTTGATGTAATCGGGTGCCTCTTCGCCATCTTACTCGGGTATGTTTTCTTCGTTCGATTCGTCAGAAAGCAAGGTCTGCACTATTTTCGGGTCCAGACGGAGATTGAGCTTGCCGAACAGATACACCGCAACTTGGTGCCTCCGATCGTTCGGCACGCCTCACAGGACGAATTCTATGGGGTGTCAGCTCCCAGCGGGGAAATGGGTGGCGACCTGGTTGATTTGGTGCAAGACGGCGACAAATGGATTGGTTATCTGGCAGATGTTTCCGGCCACGGCGTGCCGTCCGGCGTATTGATGGCCATGGTCAAGAGCGCCGTGCGCATGAGGCTCGCCACTTCATCCGAGCCACAGGTGCTCCTCGAAGATTTAAACCGCGTCATCTGGGAATTGATTGCGGCGGAGATGTTTGTGACGCTGGCCTTCGTGTCGCTTGGGAAGGCGAATGATCTCCATTTCGCGACTGCAGGTCACCTGCCCATTCTCCACTTCCGCAGCGCCACTGGATCGGTCTGCGAACTTTCCACTCCCAATCCACCCATTGGAATCTTCAAAGGGCAGGAGTTTGCGAGTTCTCACGTGAAATTCTCAAGCGGCGATATCGCCGTTCTCTTGACGGACGGGCTGACCGAAGCCGCAAATGAGAACGAGGAAGAGTACGGGCTGGAAAGAGTCAAACAACAGGTGACGAAACATTCCGGAGAGTCGCTGAAGGTTCTCTGCGAAATGCTTCTGGGGGAGGCGAGGAAGTTCGGAAAGCAAATGGATGATCAGAGTGTGCTATTGGTGAGGCGTCTTTGAGCACGCTAATTTGCTTTTCCTTGAAACCGCGCTTTGACCGGACGATGGTTCGGCGAACACCATCAATCGTAACGGCGTAGTGTTGACCGACTTGATCCCAGATGGTCGGCAACCCTTCCCTTACCGGATTACGGATTACGGAAGGGTTGCCCGTCATCTGTACACAACAAGGAATCCCTTCCTCGTTTAACGTATGCAAATGCCTTGACGCGATTCACGATTAGTATCACAATGTGATTCTAATCATGCTTGGTGAATTCGAATACCTGATGATCACGGCGGCTGCGGGACTTGGCGACGAGGCTTACGGTGCGGCGATTCGTGAAGAAATCGAAGCGACGACCGGACGCAAGTGTTCCATTGGCGCGCTGTACACAACCATTGATCGCCTAGAAACCAAGGGTTTGCTGAAGACGTGGATGGGTGATGCCACGCCTCAACGGGGTGGCCGCGCCAAGCGCATGGTTCGCGTGACGCCCAAGGGCGTGCACGCCGCGAAGGACTTCTACGATGCGGTGACGCGCGTGAGCCGCGGAGCGTCATGGGTAGCGAACCGAACGGGGAGCGCCCCATGACGAGCACCGGCTGGTCGTTCGTCGAGGCTGCTGCCCGACTGCTGGCGCGCGATGAGCGCGAAGCCGTGCTGGGCGATTTGTTGGAGGCCGACGAAAGCGCTTTGCAAGGACTGTTCGGTGTGCTCGGCCTAGTTTTCCGGCGAGAAGCAGCCCTTTGGAAGCGCTGGCGGCCATGGCTGGCGGGATTCGGAGTGGCGCTTCCAAGCAGCTTTCTCCTTATGGGGTTCTCGCTGTCGGTCAGTTGGAGTTATCTGACCCTACGATGTCCCGAGCTTCTCCAGAAGTCGTCCCTGACACTGGGCTCCGGGTCCCTGGTATTACTGTGCCAGGCACTCCTTCTGATCGGCTGGTCCTGGACGGGCGGTTTTGTAGTCGGATCGTTGTCGCGGCGGACTCTTTGGGCTAGCACGTTACTCTGCTATTCGCCGTGTTTGTTTTGTTTGTCGAGATTCCGTGTCGAGTCCCTCTCGAGGTTTTGCCTGCTGCTCTTTTTGTTGCCCGTGACCTGGGGAGTTCATCAGGGTTTGCGAATTTCCAGAATGAAGTTGCGCTGGGCGATAGCACTGGCAATAACCGTCACAGCATTGATGCTTCCGGGCTGGAGCAGCGGAGCCCATCACTGGTGGGCACCGCCACGGTGGACTCTGGATTGGGTTTTGTGTTGGCCAGCGTGGTATCTGGTTGCAACGGCGCGGCGAGCGAGCTCGAAGGCTGGATTGGGAGGCAGCGACGGCCTATGGAGCGGGCAGCGGGAACAACAAACAGGAATGTCATAGAGGCCAAGACATCAGAGCCCGCTTGATGGACTGGTGAGATTTAGGCCAAGGAGGGAAAAATATGACGAACGAACTTACACTATCTGTAAACGGCGCGAAGCAAATTGTGTCCGCGGCGCCGGAAACTCCTCTGCTCTTTGTGCTACGCAACGAACTGAAGTTGACCGGACCACGTCTCGGCTGCGGAATGGCGCAATGCGGATCGTGCTCTGTGCTGCTTGATGGGGAAGAGGTTCGTACTTGCGTTACGCCAGTTTCTTTTGCGGTGGGCAAGCAGGTCACGACTATCGAAGGACTGCCCGCGCTTTGGGCAACGAAGAAGAGTTTAAGCGCAGACGACGCTGCGAAAACGTTGCATCCAGTGCAGCAGGCGTGGATTGATGAGCAGGTTCCCCAGTGCGGCTATTGCCAGAGCGGGATGATGATTGCCGCGGTGCAATTGCTTGAAAAAAATCCGAATCCAACCGTTGCGCAGATCAAAGACGCCTTTACAAATACACCGCCTTCGCCGCATCTGTGCCGCTGCGGAACTTACGCCGCCATCATCGATGCAGTGCAGCGCGCTGCCAAGGCCATGAAAGCATGAAGAGAGGGAATGCCATGAATGTGAAAACTGAAACGCCTAACGATTTTCCCATAGCAACGGCGATCACGCGCCGCGGGTTTGTGAAACTGGGCGGAGCACTTTTTGTGTCGTTCGCGATTCCGGTCTTGCGTTCCGCTGCGAGTGCGGAAAGCCCGACCTCGCTTGATCCTGGCGCGCTCGCTTCGTGGCTGGAAATTCGAAGCGACAATACGATTCTCGCACGAACGGGCAAGACGGAAACCGGGACCGGTATGAGCGCATATTATGCGCAGACTCTTGCGGAAGAGTTGAACGTTCGGCCGGAGAGCATTTCACTTGTTTTGGGGGACACGGACAAAACGCCGGATGGCGGGTACTCCGCTGGTTTTCTGGGCGGAGCGGCGAACTTTCGCAAGGTTGGGGCTTACACGTATCAGGCGTTGCTCGCTTTGGCGTCTGCGCAGCTTGGTGTTCCCGTTTCTGGACTGAGTGTTGTTGACGGAATTGTTTCGGGCGGCGGAAAGAGTATCAGCTACGGAAAGCTTGTTGAGGGCCAGCATCTCGAGCTGAAAATTCCAGTCGATGGGAGACGCACAAAAGTTGATGCGGCTGATTTCACCGGTGTTGTTGGACTGGGTGGTTTCACGGTGACAGGCGAACCGCCCATGAAACCGGTTAGCAAATATAAAGTTGTGGGAACGTCGCATCCGATGCCCGGGATTCCCGACAAAGTGACCGGTAAAACGCAGTGGAGTTGCGACGTTACTTTGCCCGGCATGTTGCATGCGCGCATGGTGCGACCGACGACGCTGGGCTCGACTTTGATTTCTGTTGGCGCGGTTGATAAAAAGCAGTTTCCTACCGCTGAGATTTTGCGAAAGGGCAATTTGGTAGCGGTGGTTTCTCCCAATGAATGGGAGGCGATTAGCGCGGCGAGATCAGTGGCGTCTGGGACGAAGTGGACCGAGTGGTCCGGCTTGCCGGGGAGCGAGAATTTGACGAAGGCTTTGCGCGAGCACAAATGGAGCGAAGCGCCCGAGAGCCGCGGAAAAGCGGCGGATGTGAATACGGCGATGTTGAGTGCCACAAGAATCATTTCATCCAGTTTTGAGCAGCCGTATGTCCGGCACGCACCTATCGGTCCTTTTGTTGCAGTTGCCGATGTGCGCCGCGATGGCAGCGCGACTGTGTGGACCCATTCGGCGCAGTCGCAGGGATTGCGTGCGCGGATTGCGAATGCACTGAGCATATCCGTGGACAAAGTTGTTGTGTGCTGGCTGGATCATTCCGGACAGTACGGGCGCACTACGTTTGGCGGCGATGGGGCGGAAGGCGATGCGGTGATTTTGTCGCAAATGACAGGAAAACCCGTGCGCGTGCAATGGACGTTGCAGGAAGATTTGGCTTGGTCGAGCGCTTCGCCGGGATGGGTTGCCGATATCAAGGCGGGGCTGGGTTCGAACGGACGTATTGTGGCGCTGCATAGCGCTTCGTATGCACCTGCTCAGTCTGATCCGCGATTGCTGGGTGCGATTCTTGCCGGGATGCCTAGCACTCCGCCGGGAACAGGTTCCTGGATCGCCACGGAATGGCCTTACGACAAGATTCAAAATCGGCTGGAAGAAGCGTATGGAATGCCGAATCTTGCAGTGGAATCGGCATACGGCGGTTTGCGCGGCAACATCATGCGGACGCCTGGACAGCGGCAACAGAATTTCGTGCTGGAAGGATTGCTGAACGAAGCGGCGGCAGCGGCGAAGGCCGATCCGATTGCGTTTCGCTTGGAGCACACGACCGACCAGCGGTTGATTGATTTGCTGAAGGCCACTGCCAAGGCGGCAGAATGGGAGGCACGGTCGTCACCGCGTAAAGACGCGCGGAAGGCTGGAACCGCGCCTGTGAGTGGACGCGGCGTGTGCATCATGATTCGCGAGAATGCTTATTGGGTGGGCATCGCGGAGATTTCCGTGGTCCCCGGTACGGGAATGGTGCAAGTGACGAAATTCACGATCGGTTGCGAACCAGGAAAAATTATCAATCCGCGGCAACTTGGATTGTGCATGAAAAGCGGCGTCGTCATGGGCCTCAGCGAAGCGTTGAAAGAAGAAGTCACCTTCGATAAATCAAAAGTGACCAGCACGAATTGGGACCGCTACAAAATTCTCACCATGGAAGAAATGCCGGAAATTAAAATTGTTCCTCTCTCGCGAGACGACAAAGATTTCGGCGGCGGCTCGGAAGGCGCCAATGCCGTCTGCGCTCCAGCGGTCGCTGCAGCGTTCTTCGACGCAACGGGCATCCAAGCTCGTCGTATCCCGTTGACTCCGTCGTACGTGACTGTGCTGCTTAAAAGCTAGTGTAGAGCACGATAATCGGCAACCGAACTTATGAGAGTTAAGCGAATAGCTTTCGAATAGTCCGGCAGGTTCAATTTCTAGCGGGCGAACTCCCGGTTAGTCGCCAACCTGAAATTAAGTCAGCATCTTGTGCCTCTTCATTCTGGCGTCGGTGCTCACGTGGCTGATTAGCCGCTTGCCAAGAACGTTCGCCAGCCATATCTCTTTTATAATGCGATTCCCGGTATATATAGCCCGAGTACGATAACAAAGGCCGAAAAACCAAAAACGGACGGCTGACGAGGAGATCTCAGGAAATGTCCTCGGGCGACGCACAGAGAACCTGGTTTCCGGAAATGATCGTGCGGTTGCGGTCGGAGTGGCACGAGGGAATGTCGATTCCGGCCCTCATCGCTCTGCGGGACGAATTAGACGAAACACTCCACCGGATTCGGGCAGGCCGGAACATCCAGACACCGATTATCACTTGCCGCAGGTGTGGGATGACGGGGCACGCGGCGGAACCGTGTGTAAGCGTGCGCGCCTTGATCCTGGCGTTGGCACGGTTCGAAATCGCGTCGAAGGATCAAACCCGCGCCCTGGAAAAGGCATGGGCACAATACCGCAAGCAGCACCGGCTGGACATCGAAGGAAGAACCTTGATGGCGGTCCCGCAGGGCTGCTCGCATTGAAGATCGCGGGCAGAGATTTCACGCCCCAGAACTTGCGGGAGCGAGTTTTGCGAAGCCATGCTCCGGTAGAATGACGCAACCCGTCTGCGTTCACGCTTTGCCGTCGCATGAGGTCAGGCCTGTCACGCGTGCTGCGCCATATCCATAACTTCTGGCTTGTCCGTCACTCGGGCAAAACCGTTTACACTGTTGCTTCGTTCAAGCCAATAAAGGGCTTGCTGCGTGCGGCCTGAACACAGAGTCATTTCGCTCCATATAGGAAATTGCTAGTATCCGACCAAAGCGCGCATGCAATCTTTAATCGCGAATCCACTCACAAAATGGCTCAATAATCCACGAGAATGACCCCGCTCGACAATCGCGTAGGAGGTCCCAATGAAACACACACTCACTTTTGTATCAATTACGGTCGCTTGCCTCGTCGGTTTAGCAGCGCCGGGTGCAGCTCAGGATACGCCGACGACACAACGCCCACCTATTATCGACATGCACTTGCACGCCGTGCCCGCCGTGGGATGGCCTGGGGGACCATCCTTTTTTTGCCCGGGCCAGGATTTCGCGGCCTATGACCCCCGTACAAAGTGGGATCCCAACCATACGTGGGAGACCTGTCCCAATCCGCTTTACCCGGTAAACTCGGATGAAGAACTACTCAAGCAAATCGTGGCCGTCATGGATCGCTACAACATCGTTCTCTCTGCTACTAGTGGTCCCCTCGAATATTTGCGACGGTACCGGGAGGCTGCTCCCAGGCGCATCCTGCCCGGCTTCAATACGAGCATCGCCAACCTGGGACCGGCCGACTCCCTGCGCGAGCTTATTCGTAAGGGTGAAATCGCGATTTTGGGAGAAATCGCGCCATCGATCGAGGGGATCTCTCCCGACGATCAGGTCCTGGAGCCATATCTGGCCGTGGCTGAGGAGCTGGATGTCCCGCTGGCCTTGCACATGTTGAGTTTCCAGACGCCTTATATGTTTCCGCAAAATCGGGCGACGCTGAATAATCCGCTCTTGCTCGAGAAGGTGCTCATCCGCCACCCGAAATTGCGTGTTTACGTGATGCATGCCGGCTGGCCGATGCTCAACGAAATGATCGCTCTTCTGGCTATGTATCCAGAGTTTTATGCGGAAGTGGCAGGGATTGACTGGCTGTTGCCGCGGAAGGAGTTTCATCGCTACTTGCGAGGCCTGGTAGAGGCTGGCTTCGGCAAGCGGATCATGTTCGGATCTGACGCCTCCATGTGGCCGCAAGTGATTGGCATTGGAATTGAAGCCATCGAGTCGGCCGACTTCCTGACCGAAGGGCAGAAACGAGACATCCTCTTTAACAACGCCGCGCGTTTCCTCCGCCTCGGTGGGAAGGAACAGTTGCAAAGCAGACCGCGCTAGGCTCCGGTATCTGATCGGACTTGTCCTGGCTATTGACGGATTGATTCAAGCGGTTCCACTCGTCCAACGACACGATCCCAATCTCGGGTTTCGCTTTGCCGGGAAGCTTTGCGATGAACTCCAAGAGGTGCCCGTCGGGATCGTTGAAGTAAATCGAAGCGGCTGGGACCCACCCGAAAACACTGGGTACGTCGGTGGTTTCCCCGAAGAAATTGCGAAGCTCGATCCCACACGCTTTGATGTCAGCGACTGCGCGGTCCAAATCGGCGCGCTCAACCTCGAAGGCGAAATGCTGGGTGACAATCTGGTGCCCAGTGTTCCCCCCAGAGGCCCAAGGCGGATTCTCCCAGAGACCCAGTGCACTCTTCGTCTTGCCACCTATCCAATAGATAGCGACGCGTCGCGCTTCTTCCTTGAGACCGAGTTCGAGCCCCAGGACCTCGCCGTAGAAATCCATGGAACGCTCCAGACTCGCCACTTGAAGGTGTGTCTCAAAGAGCCCGGTAATGAAGGCAGCCGCTGACTGGTTCTTTGACATTGGGACTTCATCACTGCAATGCTTCGATCAGATCTTATCGGTCCGGCAACTTGTAATCGTTGCGTTCAGCGGGATCCTGGGAAAGGTACTGCACAAACTCCCAATCGTTGCCCTCTGCGTCATAGAAGTACCGGCGCTTACGGTGCGGATGCTTATTGGGCGGCGTGGAGTCTCGGTATCCAGCAGACTTCATTCGTTCGTACAACGCTTCGACGTCGTCCACTTCATAGGCGAGATGATTCACTCCCGGCAGGCCCCGATATGGCGTCCAGGGTTTCTCGGGCTTTGCGTACGCTTGATTCAACGATAGATAGGTCTCATCGGTGCCTACGTGTACCCATCGGCAGCCGTTACATAAGCCCTCGCCCCGTACTCGGAATTCAGGAAACGCGGTCTGCAAGAACCGGATCATCCCTTCGATGTCCTGTACAAAGAGGTTCGCATGTTCAAGCCGGACAATCATTGAACACCTAGGCCGAATCGCCTTGAGCGGTAGGCGAGCGGCCCAAGAATAGCACTAATTGTCCGTGATATATCTGGCGCGCAAGCCATACATCTGGCGACCCAGGTCTTGCCGTTCATCAATGCGCAGTGGAGGCCGGGATTCTGGGCGGGTGGTCGGCAACCCTTACCTTGGGATTACTTCAGGTTTGCCCGTGATCCAGGAATAACCGACAAGGTGACTAGTGGACCGCACCTACCGTCAGGCGATTTTTTTCGCCCAAGCGGAATCGGAGCTAGCCGCCGAAGACGACGCGCGTGCCTGTGGAAGGCATGATGAGCTTTTCGGGCATCTCGCGCTGGATTGCCATTATGGTGCGGATGCCAGTGCAGTGCATGGGAATCAAGTAGTCCGGGTTGATCTCCTTCATCGCTCCCACGGTCTTGGCGATGAGTTCATCAGGATAGGGGGCCAGGTGCCACCCGCCGACAACGGCGTGGACCTTCTCGATCCCGGTGGATTTCTGGATCTGGCGGACCGAGTTGATGATGCCGGCGTGGCCGCACGATGAGATCACGACGAGTCCCCGGTCTTTCACGTTGTAAGCGGTGGCGTGCTCGCCCCAGAAGATGTCTTTCACCAACTCGCCGGGCTTGGCTTCCATCTTGACTGTGCCGGGAGGGAAGTGGAAGGTAGCGTCGCATGCGGAGCCGGGCGCGCCGGCTTCGAGGCGAGCTGCCGGAAGAGAGATCTCGAAATCGGTGATTCGCGCGATGTGGCCTGAGGTGAAGGCGTGGCCCGCCACTACGGTGGGCTCCTCCGCGATCACGACCTTCAACCCTCGCGCTTCCAGCTCATCCCGCTTGAGCTCACCGTAGTCGAGTTTATAGCCGTCGGGCTGCACCACCCAGCGATGGCAGAACGTATCGCGTCCTCCGGCATAAAGAGTGAGCCCTGGTTTGGCTCGTCCCTGGAGGGCCTGCGCCAAATCGGGCAGGCCACCGTAATGATCGTCGTGCCCGTGGCTGATGATGAGGGCGTCGGCCGTGGCGGGATCTACCTTCAAGCCTTTGAAATTGTTTGTGAGCGTCCGGGGCGTGAGCGCGAAGTCCAGCAGGATCTGTTTTTCCTCTGTGCCTCGGAAGGACTCCAAGTGAAAGGCCAGCCCATGTTCCGACAACAACGAGACCTCTGAGCCGTAGGGATGAGGCAAAGTATTCCGGGTGATCGTGAGGTTGCCGATTTTCCCGCCCTTGGCGTAGACGTCGTAAATGTTGTCCACCAGGTTGGTGACAACGAGGCGGTCAGTGGTGGGGATTTCCTTTGGAGCATCGAGGAAACTTCCGAAGCGGCCCGTGCCGCCTACTAGGAACGTTCCGCCTGCTACGGCTCCCAGCTTCAGGAATTCGCGCCGGTGCATAATGAGCTCCTTTCTTTGTTAGACCCGAGAATTCCTTCTTGACTTCGAAAACGGTAAGGATTGTACGCCCAAATCGCTTGCCCGGCGTGAGATTTGCACAAACGAGCGCTCCAAAACCTTCTGTGGCCCTCCCCGAGCAGCCGATGTTGGTGGAAAAATGCCGTAGTTGTGGAACGAAGTTGCTCAACTCCCGGATTGTCGGCAACCCTTCCACAACCGCGCACCCAGCTCAGGGATCGGCTCGATGCCAATGCGATCATTGACGGCTGATCGAATCCGCTGTTTGCACCCAAGGGAGCGTTCGGTCGTTTGCACCGAAACGTGCCCCAAAAGAAATTGGATCTGCTCCAACTCGCCTCCCGATGCGTGGCAGAGCCGAGCACAGGTCCGTCGCAGATCGTGTGGCGCCAACTTCCCCACCCCAATGCTCTTGGCGGATTCCTTCACAATGTGCCAAACCGCCTTCACCGTCATGCCATCTCCCATGTCCTTCCTACTTTGTTGACCCGGCGGAAAAGTTTCCCTCGATCAGTTGCGGCTGCGGCGAGCCAATCGTCCAGTTCGGTTCTCACCCAATCAGGAACCGGAACCGTTCGGACGTGGCCTCCCTTGCCAATCAGATCAACAATGGCCCAATGCTCTTCGCGCTGCTGGAGATGATCCAATCTCAACGCCACGGCTTCATGCCGCCTCAAGCCGCACGCGAGCAGCAACGCTAGGAGTCCGTCCGAGAATTCATCTCCAATTCACTTGAAATCAAATTGAAGGGTGTGCGAGTTTGTGAGTCATGGCCAAGACCTACAAAACTTATCTTCCTGAGCAAGATTTGCTGTTACCGCCAAGCCTTCGAGACTGGTTGCCGGAGAATCACCTGGTTTACTGTGTGTCGGATGTGGTGGACCAGTTGGACCTTTCGGCGATCGAGTCGGTGTATGAAGAGGAAGATCGCGGCCAACCACCGTATCACCCGCGCATGATGACGAAGATCCTGGTGTACGGCTATTGCGTGGGAGTGTATTCCTCTCGGCGGATTCAGAGACGTCTGGAGGAAGACGTAGCTTTCCGTGTATTGGCGGCCGGCAATCAGCCGGATTTCCGAACCATATCGGATTTTCGGAAACTTCATTTGCAAGCGCTCGAAGAACTGTTCCAGCAGGTGTTACGCCTGGTGTTAGAGGTGGGAGCGCTGAAGTTGGGACGTGTGGCCTTGGATGGGAGCAAAGTAAAAGCCAACGCGAGCAAGCACAAGGCGATGAGTTATGGACGGACGGAGGAGACCGAGAAGCGGCTGCGAAAGGAAGTGCAAGAGTTGTTGAAGCGAGCGGAGGCCGTGGATGAAGAGGAGGATAAACGTTACGGCCGGGAGCGCCAGGGTGAGGAACTGCCCGAAGAGTTACAGCGGAGGGAAACGCGGATAGCGCGGATTCAGGAAGCCAAGAAGGCATTGGAAGAGCGAGCGCGCGAGAAGGCCGAGAGCGAGGGCAAAGATCGCAAGGAAGCGAAGCCCGAGCCGAAGGCACAATACAACTTTACGGATCCGCAGTCCCGCATCATGAAAGGGTCGGATGGATTCGTGCAAGGGTACAACACCCAAGTTGCGGTCGAGCCGCTTTTCCAATTAGTTGTGGGGCAGACGGTGACGCAAGCCGCCAACGATAAACAGCAGGTGGTGCCGCTGATCGAGGCGATCGAAGAACAATCGGGACAGAGACCGGAAGAAGTTCTGGCGGACAGTGGGTATTGCTCGGAGGAAAATCTGAAGTATCTGGCGAAGAGAAGGATGGAAGGGTTCGTGGCGACGGAAAAGCAGAAACACAGTGAGCGGAACGAGCCATGCAAACGGGGGCCCTTACCGGAAGATGCCAGTCGCGTGGAGCGGATGAAGCGAAAGCTGAAGACGAAGGTAGGAGCGGCCGTTTACGCGAGACGAAAATGTATGGTTGAGCCGGTATTCGGGCAGATCAAGCAGGCACGCGGATTCCGGCAGTTTCTCTTACGGGGACTGGAGAAAGTACGAGGTGAGTGGGCTCTGATCTGTATGACTCACAATCTTCTGAAGTTTCACAAGATATGTTACGGATAAAGCGAGAAGAAAGAGTACAAGAAGATGGGAAGTTGGAAAACGATGATCCTGAGTATGCCCATCAAAGGAGCGGTCCCATCAATCGGCGAACGCGCACTGTGCCGGATAGCCCCATGTGGACGCCTTCGTGCCAAGGATCGGCCTCAAACAGTCATTTCTCAGACACGCTCCTAGTAATGCTCGGTCGCGTTTTCCTTTCAGTCGTTGATGATCGGGTGCTTGCCAAAGTGCTTCGCCCTGCTCCGCAGTCAGCCAATTGCCGAGGCGCACTCCCAACTTCTTCACGCATTTAACACGGCGAATGCCAGCCGCCAAATCGGCGCTGAGGAGACCGCAGTCGGCGGCCTCGTATGCGAGCCGACGCACGGCACCGAGACGTAGGTTGACGGTGCCAGTTGACGGGATTCGAGATGCGACCGATAGCGCAACACCACTATTCTGTTGAGAGCCAAGCGCGGTTCCGAACAATACCAGTCAATGAACTCATCGATGGCGCGACGATAACCCCGTTGCGCGTCCAGGCTGGTGAGGCTATTCAAGACTGCGGCTTTGGCGTGCTCGAGGTCTGGCAGGCGCAGGACAGATTTTGTAGTGGTACGTTTTCTTCGTGAGTGCGGTTTCCGCTTCATGACCGATGGCCTCCATGCCACCGATCAATGATCGGGTGATGTCGCGGCGGTACGGTCAGAGTTGCCCGTCATCCGCTCAGAATCGCGGATTAGATCCTGCCCAATCTCTCGTAAACTGTGGACGGTTTGCACAGCGTCGACCAGCCGCTTCCGCTCCGCTGGTGAAAGCTCTTCAAGAATTGCTGCCGTTCCGCCAAAACTTCAGCCAAGGTCCAAAACGGGCGGTTCTTGGTAGAGTAGGTGTGAATACGATTATCGACTCGGTACAGCAAGAAGACTCAGGAGAGGGCGGTGCCCGCGTGCGCGTGAAGCGCACATATATATAAGGACCGGCCGAAAGTCGGCCACGATGAGCGCGGCGACAAGCCGCTAAAGACCGGCTCGCCCTTGAATGAGCGGAGACTCCCCACCGACGAGATTGCCCGGGCGGTGAACGGGCGCCTCCGAGACAAGACCGAGGAAGAGCGGCGCGCTGTGACGCTTTACATTTCGAGCTTGATGAAGACCAAAGATTCGGAAGAAAAGGCACCACCAAATCCATAGTCCCTCGACACCCTCACATCCCCAGTCCGCACACCCCAACGCGGCCTCTTCTTCATCCGAGTGAGTGTCGGACACGGACACGCCGGTGCGTAAAATCCACAGATTCAAGACGCAGACGGCGACAGCACCCGCAATGAGAAGGTTCGGGGGAATATTGGGGTACACCACTGCATCGAGGTAGTGCAGAAGGAAAGGGCCGCGATAAGCCGACACGCCGCCACGCACCTAAAGCCACGTTTCAAACGTCGTGAGCGGGCACCAGAAATCAAAGATTTCGATGATCACTCTGTACACCAGCGTGGCAACGTGTAGCGCGGCGAACCGCGGCCGACCCCGCGTGAAGAATGCGCCGAAGATAACCCGGCCGCATGAAGCGACAGAACGCTGGCCGCCATCGCTCGGTACAATCCCGCCGCCAAGACGGTTCTTAAGTGGCTACGAAGTTGGCGTGTGGTTCATTCCAGCTTCATTGACGTTTGGAGGACCTTCTCGGATTCAACTTCGCTGCTGTCTCAAAATGCGGGGCAGGGCAGGCCACACCAGATACGGCGCCTCCTGAGACTTGCCTGTCCATTCTTATTGTTGGAGCGTTTGTGAGGAGGCTTCCATCCGAGCAGCGGATCGTGCAGCAGTGACCACCTCGCGGATAGCACTGGTGACCACTTCGGGGTGGTCAAGATGAACCCAGTGTCCGCAGTCGCTCGCCACTAGATGTCGCCCACGCGAAGAGAGCTGCGCTAGGTCGCGTTGCCAGTCGATGTGCGGCGCCGCATGATGGTCTCCCGAAACTACGACCAACGGCAAATCCCCAAGCGATCTTACTGCAGCCGCTTGTGCAGCGCTGACCGGCAATGCGGCAACATGCTGTCCCAAGCTCAAGAAATTTTTCGGCTGCGACCACAACGCGCGCACAACCGGCAAGATCGGTGCCGGCAGCTTGCGAATCTCTCCCGCAATCCGTTGTACCGCTGCAGCCATGCTGACGCCGAACGCGCTTGCCGCCGCCCATCCCAGCCTGGGTGAACCCCGTGCGAGCTGCGCGAGGCAAAACCGAACAAAACCTAAACGTGCGAGCCACGCTGCAATCCAAGCGTACCGCAAACCCGCTTCGATCATCCGCAACTGCTCTGGGGTCGGCTTCTTCCATTCGGCAGGGTGAACCGAATCCACCAGCACCATGCCAGCGACCCTATCGCGATACAGGTGCGCGTACGCCCGGTTCACATATCCACCGAACGAGTGCCCAACGAGAACGTATGGCCCTGGCAGACCTGTGGCATTCAGCAGCGTGTTCAGCTCCTGCGCGATCTGCCGAGCCGTGCGCGGCTCGGGCGCGGGATCGCTCCAGCCGTGCCCGGCGCGATCGTAGCTCACGGCGCGAGAGAACTGTGCCACCTGTGGCTGCACCAGCGTCCAGCTCAAGCAGGACGCGCCCATGCCTGATTCGAAAACCACAGTCGGTGTGCCTTCTCCGGTTACGTGGATGTGCATCCGCCTCTCGTTGAATTGTACGAGCCGCCCTGGGGGCGAAAAGCGCCGGCGGTCCCGCCACGTTTCGATAGCCTGGTACACGGCGCCGGCCACCACCGGCAGAGCGAGTGTGCCGAGGAGAACCACAAGAATCACAATTGCCGTTTGCATGGGATACCCGGAGCCTCCAAGAATACACTCGTCGCCTGTTCTTCTTCGCCGATCACTCGCTACTAGAGATCGTATTCCTAATTTATAAACCGAACTCGACATTCTTCTTCCAAGCGCAACCTAATGAGTTCGGTTGCACGAGCCGCTCGTCCTTTCTCATTCCGAAAAGTTCAGACGACCGACAATAATGAACTGGAGTGAGCGTCTCACGGGCGGGTGGTAGAATAACTTCTACGATGTCCGATCTTGCGGCCAAAACATGCGTTCCTTGCCGTGGAGGGGTGCCCCCGCTCAAGGGTGAGGATCTCGCCGCCCTCGAAACACAGGTGGACGGTTGGAATGTCATCGAAGAACACCACATCACGAAGACCTTCAAGTTTCCTGACTTTCGCGAAGCCCTCAAGTTCGTAAATCACGTTGGTGAGCTGGCGGAGGAACAAGGACATCACCCGGACATCTCGCTTGCCTGGGGAAAAGTCGAGATCACGACCTGGACGCACAAGATCAACGGTCTGACGGAGAGCGATTTCATCTTGGCAGCCAAAATCGACCAGCTCTACAAACCCTGAACTCCGCGCTCTGCGTCAACCCGCCTATGGCCGCCCCGCGTTGCCTGTTTTTTCCGTCCAATCCTAGAAGCCCGCTGTGCCGGCTGTAGACTAGCTCCGCGGAATGCTAGAGCAGAAGAATCAGGCTCTTGTTGAATAAGAGAAGGTGCGAGGAGGGAGATATGAACGTAGAAAAAATCTCCGCAATCACGATCAAAGTCAATGATATGGCAAGTTCAGTGCATTTCTATAACAGGCTGCTAGGCCTGAAGGTTCTCTACGGCGGTGAAAACGCTTACTTTTCTTCCCTTCAGACGCTTGGCGTGAAGGATACGATTCTGAACCTAGAGAAGGGCCATGTGACCCCTGTTTGGGGGCGGATAATTTTCTATGTCGAAGATGTAGATCGGTTTTGGGCTCACATGAAAGAAAAGGAATTCGGTCCCGCAAGGCCCCGAGATGCAGCGTGGGGTGAGAGGTACTTCCATCTAGTCGATCCAGACGGCCACGAGCTGTCATTCGCCCAACCAATCCGCTAAGACTGCCAGGTTCGTTCACTATCTCGACGAATTGTCGAAACCCGAGAGCCAGGAAATGATCTGGGCTTCTTAGAAGTCGAGCACCAGAAAATCTGATTGAGAGCGCACGAGCGGAACAAAGGGACGATCTGTAATCTGTCGCCGAAACGCAGGGTCCCACCGTCCGGGAATGCTGGCGGCACAAGATGGGCAGCAACCCTGAGGCGTAAGGAAGTAGCCTTTGATCAAATAACCGTAGCGTTCGATGAGCAATAACTGGCAGTTCGGGCAACGCGTGTTCTCCCAGTCGCCGACCATGCCTGGCAAGTTCCCGGCATAGACGTAACGCAAGCCTGCCTTCTTACCGATCTCTGCGGCCCGCATCAGCGTCTCAGCAGTGGTGTTCTCTGGATCGGTCATTTTGTAATCTTTGTGAAAGGCCGTTACATGCCAAGGAATATCCGAGGACACGCTCGCCAGAAACTCGGCCAGCCGAGTGAGCTCGTCGTTGGAGTCGTTAAACCCGGGTATCACCAGCGTGACGATCTCGAGCCAGAAGCCCATCTCGTGTAAGCGCTGAACGGTGTCCAAGATAGGCTGTAAGCGCCCGCCGAGCTGTCGATAGTGGCGGTCATCAAAACTCTTCAGGTCAACCTTGTAAAGATCAACCCACGGCCGCACGTATTCGAGAACCTGTGGAGTGCCGTTCCCGTTGGAAACAAAGCCGGTCACCAATCCAGCGGCTCGCGCTTCCTTAAACACAGTCACGGCCCATTCGCTAGTGATTAGCGGCTCGTTATACGTGCTGACGATGACTCTACCTCCCTGGCGCAAGGCGTCATGAACAAGTTCTGCGGGCGTGACGCGCATCGGGCCGGCCACAGCGACGGGGTCGCGCAAGGCTTGCGAGGTTACCCAATTCTGGCAATAGCCGCAGTGCAGATCACAGCCGAGCATGCCGAAGCTGTACGCCAATGCCCCTGGATGAGCATGGAAGAAGGGTTTTTTCTCTATGGGGTCGCATTGGATGCTGCCGACATAGCCCCAGGGCACAAACAAGGATCCACCCCGGTTGTAGCGAACCTTGCAAACTCCAGGCTGGCCTTCTGGGATCTTGCAACAGTGTTGATTTCAATCGTCAGCTAGAAGAGCGTATCAAAGGATGGTTGTCGAACATGCCCGACTATAGCGTTGATCAGGAGTTAATGTGGTTCGGGAGGGCTCACTCACCTTCCTCGAACCCCGTTTCGGAAATGCTTTCCCACTACGTCACAATCGGTGCATGAGCAAGGCCGGCGAGTCCAAACACCCGCTGATAGCGCTGGATCTCTTCACGAGGCCCCAGCGCCTTTTGAAAGTTGTCGGAAAGTTTCACTGCTGGCTTGCCATTGGCATCATTGAGCTTGCACACCAGACTCAGAGGGTCAAAGTCGTCACCGCCTTGAGGATTGCAGTTGCGAAAATCATTGGTCAGCAACGTGCCCCAACCCGCACTGAACCGGATGCGGCGCTCGGGAAGCCATTTTTTCTCATCGAGAAAGTCGCTCGCTTGGTGGAAATCTTCGGGAGAAGCGCCATTGCGAATCGTCCCGGAAAAATGGGCATGCAATCCGAGAATCGCGTCCACATCGAGGGAGTCAGAAGCAATAAGTAGTTTTTGCCGTGTATCCCGCCCTCTTTGTTCAAGCCACGCAATGTATTCGTCGCCTGCCAGGAAAGGATCTTTGCTGTCTGCACGCTGCCCCGTCCAGTCCGCTACCCAATCCGGAGCATTGCGGAGGAACTGTGACGTGCCAAAGGTGTCTGGAAGCAGGATCGAGTAGCTCACCTTGATAGGTCTGCTGCCAGAGCTCCAGCAGGCGGTATTGCGCTGTCTTTAGTTCTTCGTCGTCCTTGGCCATCGCTGCCAAAGCCATGGGCAACTCATGTGCATTTGTTCCGATCGCTTCCAAGTCGTGTTGATAGGCCACATAGGTATTGGAAGTTCCGGTAAAGCTGCTGCCGAGCACGTCGCTCATGGCTTTTACGACGTATTCCTGCCACAAGAAGCTGTGCCGCCGCCTCGTTCCAAAGTCGCTCACTTTCAGGCCCGGGACGCCGCGCAACCGCTCCATCTTTTCCCACAGCTTGGTTTTGGCCCGGGCATAGAGAATATCCAATTCGAATTCGCTCAGACGCTTGAGGCTAGCGCGAGTTTGCAGTTCGCTAATAGCCGAAAGTGCATAAATCTCCCACATCGTCGTCTCTGTCCAAAGGCCGCGAAAGGAGAGAGTGAACTGCCCATCCTGAACAGAGAGCTCATAATCAGAGAGCCGGAAGTCGCGTTCGAGCCACTCCAGGAAAGCAGGTTCAAAGATACGCGTCGTCCATAGAAGGTATCTGCCTGCGAGCCAAATCAGCTCGGACTTATGAAATCGCAGCTTCTTTGTTTGGTCCAACTGTTCCCGAAGCTCATCGGCATCGATCAAATCGCCAAGGTGTACCTCTACGGAACGATTGATGAATGAAAATGAAGCGCTTGTGTTCGGGAACTGTTTCCAGATGAACTGTAGCATCAGCAGCTTGTAAAAATCGGTGTCGAGGAGAGAGCGCGTAATCGGATCCAGTTCCCAGTTATGGTCATGTGCACGCCGCGCGAGGTTGATGATCACGATGACACCACTTTACCTCAGTCGGAACGCTCTTCAGCAATAGGGCCAGGTTGCGCCGATCAGCAGGATTGTCCAAGTGTGACCCGAAGTCGCAACTCAGGCAGTTGGTCATGAGAATCAGGGCGCTAACTCCCTCCGCTAGGCTATGAACTCCACTACATGGGCAAGAAGTCCCGTTCGGGGAAGTTCGAGTGAGCAAGTCATTCGGTTAAATCGTCGGTACTTCGGGCTCTGGAGTCAAGACCTGTCGACTTACTTTCTCGGGCTACTGCAGGCTACTGTTTTTCGCCACTTTTCGGGCTTCTTAGCGCTTCGTGGGACTTCGCAGCGCTTCATCCGTGAAGTTTGAAAGTTCGTGGTAGTAAAGGCGATAGCGGCAATTTCCCTTGCAAAACGCGCCAGAGGGAACCACTTTAGCTCCTTCCGGATCCCCTAGCTTCTAGTCCCCACCACGGCTCGACAGTCCACCCCAGGCATAGACCACTGCAATCATGGTCGGTGAAGGAAGCTTTGGGGGGCAAAAACGCAGCTCACTCGGCCGGCAAATTGGATCCCTCCCGCAAGAATCCATCGGCGACGATGAGCTCGCGGTCAGCGTCGCCAGAATGCGTTCCGGGACCATTGATCATTCCGCCAAGAAGCCAGCGGCCGTTCAGAGGCGCGATGGTAGTCAGCTGGTTGTGGCGGGCGCCCCCGATGTAGCCGAGGTTCTGGGCCAGCGAGCCGTCACTGTTTAACAGCACCAACAGTGGCTGCGCAGCTTCGGATATACTCGCGCCGGATGGGTTCTGTATGTAGCCGGTGGTACCCAGCGCGAGATATCGCCCGCTGGGCAACGCTGCAACATCAAACAACACGTCGCCTCGATCGACATCGACCACACTGTACGGGCCGGGAGTGCCATCGCGCCCGACAAACGCAGCGAACGCATTCCAACCGCTTCCGTCTGATCGCACCTCGGAGAGAACCCGGCCCACCAAGACGAAGCCGCCGGGTGTAGCGCGCACGCCATGCAGTTCGGCACGGTCGTGAGTGTCGATCACAGTGCTTCCCAGGCGGCGGCCGTCGGCGCTCGCCACACGCGTGAGCAAGACACCTGTCGATGCTGCAATGGGTTCGCTGAAATACTCTGCGTGCGCCCGGAACGTGAAGTTGAGCATCGGGGCATTGACGACACCGACGGCGAGCGTAGCGGCGGCATCCGCATCCACATCCACATAAATCCTGAGATGATTCTCGAGCTGGCCGAACACGTCGAAGCTGCCACTTGTGATGCCCTCCGCCGAGGATCGAACTACCGGGCTCTACGAGCGTCCGCCAGGAACGCTGATATGCGCCGCTCGCGTCAGGGTCGAGACGATAGGCAACGATCGCGTTACGCCCGGTGCGCAACACGACAGCCAGGCTTTCACCGAGCGGGGCGAGGCGCGCGGCGTCATGCATCAGTGCAGGCTGAAGAGCGTTGTCATCCTTGATACCTCCGGCATAGTTGAAGAATGGATCGGTTGGGGAGGAGGGGTCGAGAAATAATTGGTCGCTTCGAATCGAGCCATTTGGATCGAGCCGCACGATGCGCACTTCGCGTAGCCGTGGTGAGAATTGCCGAAATGTCGCCGGACGGATGCACCGCGAAGTCAACCACTGACCATCCCGGCGGCGGCATGTAGGGCTGCACGGTGTGGCCGTCGCTTTGCAGTATCGCCAGCGTGCGCTGCGGACCGTCCTCAAAGATGGAGTGTAAGTCGCTCCTCAAGCAGCACGACCTCGTTGCCTGCGGTGCGCACCTTTGTGACTGTCTGACCAGCGACTGCGAGATCCACGCTGTTGATTGGCGGAGTCTCTCTACCCCCGCAGGCAACGAGAAGCGCAACCGCCAAACAGAGTAGCGCACAGAGAACCGTTGACGTCCGGTAAACCCTTACAGTACTGACGAAGCAAAATCTCATCATTCGGAACCCACGATTCTCAAGGATCTTCTTGTAGAGCTCACCCTCCGCGCTGCGTGCATGTCCTCAATCTCTGTCGCTGTGCCCACCTGCAGCTGAGCGTCGGCGGTGTTGACCGCGAGATCAGTTTTTTCTGAAGCTCGTTGCGACACAATGTTTTGGGACCAGCAAACGCTGGAACAAACCAGAGCGAGCAAAATCACGAGCGGCAACCTGCGGATTTTGTTCATCGAGACTCCTCCGACGTGGCGATTGTGTCAGAAGTCTCAGAGCCGTAAAAGGCATGTGAGGGACGTGAATCGGACAAAAAGCGACAATCCTTTTTCAGGTATGCCTTCCGAAACAGATCTAAGGACAAGGCAAGTTAGAACGAATCTCGGGGAGCGACATCCCGGGTGGCGGGACGATGCTGTCTCTCTTTTGAGACGTTTCAGCAACCTGACTATCGCGATGTCTTTTTTTGTCCGATAAAGGTCTTTCATGCATTTGCAGTGATTGCAGCTACGTCTGTTCAGGACTGGTGAACGGGCGGAACTTCGGATTCCTTCCGTGGAAGTTCTGATGGAATACCGATTGGCGGGGTTTTGAGTGTGGGCGGAAGTGTGCGCGGCCCAAGGTTTAGGAGATAGGCGCTCGGCGACAATGCTTAGAAAAACAAAAAAGCCCACCGGATTGCTCCAGTGGGCATATTCTGTTGACAGACCTACTTCTTCGCTTCTGCTTTGCGCTTCTTCGCCCAGCGGGCTTTGGCAAGTAGGGAGAGCTTCTTCCTCGCGGCCAAACTCATCGTCGGTCTGGTCACACTCACGGTAGCAGCGCTCTTAGTCTGGGGCGCGGCTCCGTTCAGCGCATGACGGTACGCAGATATACCCGCGTCCAACGCACCAAGTTCGGCCGCCAGCGCCTTCCTCTTTGCCAACAACTCTTCTAGTACAGCACTCATGTGTTTCCTCCTATTAAGATTGTACCAGTGGTTATGCTTGGGCATGGACCCGTATAATGTCCCTACCTCCCCCCTGCGCTTACTGTCCCTGAGCAAGTACGAGGTTGTTCTGGAGCAACCACAGCACGACGCTGAGCTAGTAACCTTCTAGGGTTTTGTTTCATCTCAGCTGGCCAGTACTTCGACTCGGAGGAAACGGTTTGCAACTCTCGACAGCCCGTATTCTGGTGGTGGATGATTTCGCGTTGTTTAGACAATTCGTAGTTGAACTGTTGGGGAAAAGACCGGGATTACAGGTCGTCGGCGAAGCGTCCGACGGACTGGAAGCGCTTCAGATGGGGGTAGAATTGCGACCGGATTTGATTCTGCTAGACATCGGCCTCCCGAGCCTGAACGGAATCGAAGTCGCTCGACAAATGCGGAGTCTTGTCCCGGAATCTAAGATAATTTTCTTAAGTCAGGAATCTTCTGCCGACGTGGTGCAAAAGGCCCTGAGCCTGGGCGCACGGGGCTACGTGGTGAAAGCACAAGCCGAGAGCCGATTACTCGCTACTATTGACGCGGCGATCTCGAATGTTGTTTCTCGATAGACCATCGAGAAATTACGGTTTCACGCTTCCCTCCGAATGCGATCCCAGTTGATTCGTTCACTAGTCGGAGCACTGGCGGCAAGCTAGTACGTCACACGCGCACGTGCGTCGTGACACTCTGATTTGCCGAACCGTTCCTAGCAACTCCGGTGAGGTCTTGTGCGAGGGCAACTTGCACGGCACTACACGCTATTAGACTCCCGACCAAACCACAAATGGAGACGCACGCCAGCGCAACGCTTCCGACCACGAGACGAAGGACTTGGACGAGATGCTTTCGCGCGGACAAATCTAGTTTCACTGCCTTTGAACTGTAGACGCTGACTTCGGAGAGAATAAGACACACTCAAACCCCCAATATTGCGTCCAATAAAGTGGCAACTGCGGGGAAGGGGCCGAGCAGCAAGGCCCAATCGCCTTGCAAATTCTGCAAGATAGATATCGAGGTTCGTCCGCAACATCTTGTCGTGATTGCCTGGAATTGCAAACCGGCTGCGCCTTGCGACGCAGCCGGTGATAGGGCCTTGTTTTTTGTGATGAGCGATTACGCGGCGATGAACAGAGTCGTTCCACCGCGATTCACAAGCAAGAGAGCTTCCTCCTTTCCTGCCTTGTGCATGGCTTGCTCGAATTCAGCGACGTTGTGCACCGGCTGATGATTCACTGCCTGAATCACGTCACCCTTGCGCAAGCCGGAATCCGCCTTGGGGCTGGAGGGGTCAATATCTACTGTGGACCGCAGCCGCAGTGAGAAAAAGTAGATAATGCGAAGATATGGATTAGAGTTTTTGAAACTGTCTTTCGCGCGATCGGGTATTGGCGGCGGATGAGATATTTCTACATCTCTTTTTGAACAGGCGTTATGACATCGGATTCCGCAATCCTTCGAGACTTGGCCTACGTCTTCGTCGACGCCGTGGGTTGGGAAGTGTCGCGCGACGGCTGCTCCCGAACGTGCCAGGGCTGGTTGCGATTCTCGGAAATGATGGTTTTGGGTAAGTGCGTAATCTGGAAGGGGACAGTTCGCTTGTTCCGTTACCGGTTCTGGACAGCGCTGCTCGCGGTAGCGGGACTTACACAGATCGGTGAATTTTCCTATGTCCTTGTTCAAATCGCGCGGGCCGCGGGATTGATCGTCTCGGAAGTATACAGTGCGACTCTGGCGGCACTGCTTCTTTCGACTGTGGTCAACGCTTTCTTGGTACACCCGCCCGCGAAGTGTGCTTTAAGGGCTGGACATCCAGTGTGACCGCTCACTATGGTCTTATCCGCAGCCAACCTCCGCCGTTACCGGAAGCAGGCACGCATCCACGGCATGCTTGAGTCTTTGCGGAGGAACTGGTTTCCCGATACAATCGGCCGCGCCCAAACTCAATGCCTGAACATGAGAGTCAATATCCGTGTTTTTTGAAAGCACGAGACTCGGTACGCGGTTTTCTCCGGCGTGCAGTTGTTCTAAGACGGTGCGCCCTCCGAATTGCGATCCACTCTGGCCGATGATCACGAGGTCGAAATTGTCCCTCGCAACCAGATGACAGGCCTCATTGTAGGAGGAGCACATTCGGACTTGATGGCCGAAATGCTGCAAGATGTCGGCGTAGGTCTCTAGGTCCAGGGGGTTCGGATCGACCAATAGTATCTTTCCTGCGACTTCAGAGCTTTTCTGTGACCGTCGCTCTTGCTTCATACTGGTAGTAAACAAGTTGTTCCTCCAGGGCAGCGACCAATGCGCACGTTGCAAAGGAATTGGCCGGCTTGCCAAAAAATAATTGATCGGTGCGCGGACTCGGCGTGGGTCTTAGCGGTAGGAATGCCTGCGAGCCCGCGCACCGTTACTGCAACTCCACTGTGCCCGTGCACCGTAGGAAGTAAAAGTAGAAAGTTTAATTAAAACGCTAAGGTCTGTTCTAAGTGTTTAATCGATTGGAATCGGCCGGCGCTTCCGGCCTAGGTGATGGCGAAGGAAACATGTGTAGGTGTTCGTTTTGAATCAGATGAGATTGAATCTTTGCTGGAGCAGCTGGTCATGTCGTGCAGGCTGTGTCAGAAACGTTTCGATATCATTCACTCAACGGAAGAAAGACAAAAAGAATCCTCCGTAGGATCCGGGAGAGTGGAGGGAGGATCGCTTGCGGGAAAGAAGTCGGCCGGGTCTTGTCGAGCATTTTCCCGGTTGCGCGAACGTTGCCTATATCCGTGCGGCGATCCGCGGGTCCTCTTTGGTTCGTTCGGAGTCACTGAGTGCGAAGTCATCGGCATATCAAATCTTCATCCTCAGCTGGTCTTTTGCAGCGTCAGTGTCGGCCGGATTTGCCTCGCCAAGATGACATGATTAGAGCCAGAGTTGCCTTTGGTCCGTGTTGTTCGAGAAAGGCGAGCTTTTGCCGAGCGCAGCGCCGCCACAACTTTCTGGGCCGCAGGAGAGCACCCGCGAACCGCCAGATGCAAACCAACGGTTCGACGTATCCCAGGAGATAGAGGCGAAGAAATTCTCGTGGGCCGAACTCACTCGTTGTCCATGCCAGGTTCATTGATTCGGCTCCTCAAACGTCTCTTGCGCCGGAAGTTTTCCGGCGGTCTCTCTTCTTCCGCGACTACCAGGGCTTCTTCCATTGGTTCCACGGGCTCTGCGCTGGCGGAACGCCGCCTCGAGTTCCATTCAATCCACACGCAGAGACCAAGAAATGCGCCGGTCATGATGACTACTACGATTGTTGCCGGTTCCATTGTTCCTCCTTATTTTGGTTCCGTGATTTGCTTTTCAAAGTTGTCATTTGAAACGTCTCTTGCGCGAATGACTTGCTGCGGACTCAGGGTTCTGAACCGTCCCAAGTGAACGAACCAAATCCAGCTCCCGTTGGAACGAGCGGGCGATGCGTTCTATCGCGATCTCAATCGCGACGTACAAGTTCCTGTCGACCGCTTCCTGTCGTAGCGTTCGTGTGATCAGGAGCAGTTCAACTCGGATGCGGCAGGACGCATCCGGAACATCGCCGGCTCGTTGGGACATCCTCGACCCGGACGCTCACGCGCCCGAGCTTTCCCGTGAACCGCCCGAGCGCGAAGTGCAGGCACCTCTTGATATATGTACCAAGGGCGACTTTCAGGTCTGCACTTTGGATGCGAACGTCGATATTCATCTGTCTCTCGACCTCTTGGTTTCTCTCCCTTCCTGTATAGGGGGAAAGCAATATTCGGACAATTAGAAACTTTGCTTGACACGATTAGAGATTCTCGCAGTATGATTCAGGGATGGAATGGCTGAACTACCATCATCTCTTTTATTTCTGGACTGTCGTGCGCACAGGCAGCATCACGAAAGCTTGCGAGGAGTTGCGCCTGGCCCCTCCAACGGTGAGTGCGCAACTGAAAAGCTTCGAGGATCAACTAGGTGAAAAACTGTTGAAGCGCTCCGGCCGCAACCTTGTTGCCACGGAGATTGGACTGGCCGTGTACCGGCAAGCGGAAGAGATTTTTTCCATCGGCCGGGAAATCATGGACACGGTGAAACAACGGCCGACGCATCGGCCGTTGCGCTTGGTGGTTGGTTTGGATGACGTTGTGCCAAAGGAGATTGCATACCGGCTCATTGAGCCGGCACTGCGATTGGAGATGCCGGTGCGGCTGGTGTGTCACGAAGCGAACTTGGAACGCTTGGTTGCGGAACTGGCGTTGCACGAGATCGACGTGGTGTTATCCGATTCTCCGGTTACTCCGAGCCTGAACATGCGCGTCTACAGTCACTTCCTGGGAGACTGCGGGGTTGTGTGGATGGCGCCACCACGCTTGGCGAAGCTTTACCGCAAGGGGTTTCCGAAATCGCTGAACGGCGCACCCGTTTTGCTTCCGACCGACGACACTGCTATACGCCGGAAATTGGACCAGTGGTTCGCCGGGTTGGAGATCGAACCGAAAGTGATTGGAGAATTTGAAGACTTCGCGCTTCTCCGCGTTTTTGGGCAGACAGGCGCCGGGATCCTTCCCGTTCCGACAACCCTTGAAAAACAATTTCACAATCAGGACAAGGTCCTCCGGTTAGGGACTGCACGGAACGTATTTGGCCGTTTCTATGCAATCTCTGCCGAACGGAAGCTCCGGCATCCCGGAGTTATCGCGATTTGTGAAGCCGCCCGGCGTGAAGTGTTCGCCTGAACTGGGCGGCCCTACCGCACTCTTGGTTCGTTACGTCTCAAGTGCTTTGCCGGGAAGGCGAACCCGGAGGAAGGGCAAGCACCCGGCGCGATGCCTGCTCATCGGCTTGCATGCGCCACCCCTTTCACTCGATGACCGCGTGTTTTTGTTTTCAATGGCACGGGTCTTCGAGGCGATCGATTTGCCGGAGAGCCGCGCTCTGGCGACACGCGGCTCCAACACTTGGGGCATTGCGTCCCGGACTGTGTGAGCGCTAGAACCTCTGTTAGATAATCCAGCGTGTGACCACAAAACGGACAGGTCATGTTCGTGTACTCCTTTCTTGCAGCAAACGTGCGGATGCTGACCTAGGCGGCAGAACCAGCCGAGGCCAGCACTTCGATCCCGATCTCCCTTTGGATGGCGTCCTGCGCTTTCAACCATTTCTTCAACTGCTCGTGCTTCCCGAGAACGGATTGCAGCATCGAGGCCATTTTTTCGTGCTCCTGTATAGCCTTGGTAAGGAGTTCGGTTGTCCCAATATCGCTGCGCAGGCTGGCATTACCTGCCAGAGTGCCCCGCAAAGAAAGAAGCAAGATCTCATGGTCGTCGTACAGATCTTCGGCCATCGCCAGCTCGCTCGGATGCACCTTCGGACGCTCTTGGAGGCGGGTGCATCTCAGGAACTCCGTCATCGTGCCGAAAGCGTTGCCACCCAGCGCGCAGACACGTTTCCCAACCTGGTCGATCAACACATCCAGCTTGGCGTATTGGCATCCAAACAGTGCGCGCAGATCGTAGAAATGGGGCCCGGTCACATTCCAGCGGTAATTCTTTGTCTTCGTCGACAGAAGGTACTCATCCGACAGCAAGTTGTTGAGAACCCGGGTGACCTCCCTCCGATTGTCATCTTCTAATCCGATGTCGATCATGTGTCTGTTTCTCCTTCATGGTGATATGACTGAAAATGAATCTTCTTCCGCGGGGTCGAGGGTGCTCGACCCCGGATCGCCGGCAGGAAAGGAGTCCGCGAGCGTTTTGTCGAACATCTGCTCGCGAACTTGCGACCGATCATTGCGGCCCGGCGTGCAGCCGTCGCTCGATAGGCGACCGCAAAGCCTCGGTCAGGTCGGTGCTCAAAATACCAATGTCTGCGTCCATTTGGCTCCTCCGTTATCCCGCATTACGTTTATACGATCGTTAAACACTTAGAGCTAATAGAAAAATATGACACTTACAGTTAGCGAAAACCTAACTAT
>CAVSVB010000006.1:0-184772 GCA_963731155.1 uncultured Acidobacteriota bacterium | reverse complement strand
TAAACACTGTTCTTCGCAGCTGGGGCAATTTAGTGATTACTAGTTAACAATAAATGGTTGCTGGCAGGCACGGGTCTTCTTGACTGGTTTCTGTGGCATCGTCGGTTCTGTCCGCGAAGTCAGTTGCACCGAAATGCACCATTTGCGGTCTATTGTTCAGCAAATGTTCACCAGCATCTAGTCCTCCAATTCCATTTACATCAGACTCCGGCTTCTTTGCCCGCCTTGCTATTCTGAGTGGGGGGTCGCTCCATGGGATTGCTTATCAAACAATCGCTCGTCCGGAATCTCTTTGCGGTTCTCGCCTTTGCGGTTTGCCTGCAAGCGCAAACGTTGAAGCAAATTGCCACGATCGATCTCCCGGGACCGAAGGGAGAGCGCTTCGATTACCTGACGATGGATGAGGAAGACCATTATCTCCTTTCTGCCCATCTTGGCCCGGGAATTCTGTATGTGATCGATGTACGAACTAACACGCTCGTGAAAGCGATTCCTGGCGTACCTGGGATTACGGGCGTGGAGTACGTGCCCGGCCTTCGCAAGGTCTACACTTCGGACTGGGGTGAAGAAAAAATCGGCGTTGTGGATTTGCGAACGATGAGCGTGATCAAACGCCTTGCCACCGCCGCCAAGCCCAACGGGAGCACGTACGCCGCGCCGTTTCACAGGGTGTACGTCTCCGATACGCTTGGGAAAGCCGTCGCGATTGTCGACGTGGAAAAGGACGAAATCGTAAAAACGCTCGAATTCAAAAGCGAAACCGGCATGCCCCAATATGACGCCGTAAGCCGCAAGGTATACGTCAATCTGAGGAGCACCAACGAAGTTGCGGAAATCGATCCGGCAACTGAAACCGTCCTTGGAATCTACCCGGTGGAGGGCTGCCGCTACAATCACGGAATGGCCATCGACTCCGAACACCATCGGGCCTTTCTTCTGTGCGGCGGGACCAAGACACTTACGGTTTTTGCCTTGGATACGCACAAGTCGATCGCGCATTTTCCATTGCCCGCAGGAGCCGACGTTGTGAAATTCGATCCTGGGTTGGGAAGAATCTATGCCGCCTGTTCCAGCGGCTTCCTCGCGGTGATCCAAGCCGTAGATGCGGACCACTACCGGAAGCTGGAGGATTTCGCGGTGCAGAAGATGGTGCACAGCCTTGCCGTGGACACAGCAACGCACCGGGTGTACGCGCCCGAACAACAAGAGAATGGTGAACGCGTTTCCCGAATGATTGTGTACGAAGCCATTGCACCTGCGCAGAAGCCTTAAACGGAGAATCGAAATGCGCTTAATTATCGCTCTACTCCTTTTCGCCCCTCCGGCTTGGGGACAAGCAACTCAGCCCCTGCGCCTCGAGAAAACAATCGAATTGCCGGACGTACGGGGCCGCATCGACCACATGTCCGTCGACGTAAAAGGGGAGCGGCTGTTCGTTTCAGCGCTCGGCAACAACACGGTAGAAGTGATCGATACGAAGGCGGGTAAACGAGTAAAGACCATTGACGGACTTCAAGAACCTCAAGGCGTCCTTTACGTTCCTGCAACCGACCGGCTGTACGTCGCCAATTCCAAAGATGGAAGTGTTCGGATATTTGATGGAAGTTCGTATGCTCCTCTCAAGACTCTGGATTACGGCGATGATGCCGACAATCTTCGCTACGATCCTGATCACAAGCGAATCTACGTGGGCTACGGCGGCGGTGCCTTGGCGGAAATCGATGCGGTCGGCAACAAGGCTGGCAAGATCAAACTCGACTCTCATCCAGAATCCTTCCAGCTGGAGAGAAACAGTCCTCGCATTTACGTAAACCTGCCAAAGTCGCGCAAGATCGCGGTCCTCGACCGGGAAGCGCGCACAATCATCACCACTTGGCCGCTCGGAATGACGTTAGCGAATTATCCGATGGCCCTTGACGAAGCCGACCATCGCTTGCTCGTCGTCACGCGGTATCCGGCGCGACTCCTCGTCTTCGATACGACCAGCGGAAAAACCGTCCAGCGTTTGCCCGCGGTCGGCGATTGTGATGACGTGTTCTATGACAAAGCCGGCAAACGAATTTATGCCATCGGTGGCGAAGGCGCCATTTCGGTATTCGAACAACAGGATCCGGATCACTACAAGGAATCAGCGAGGATCACCACGGTCAAAGGAGCGCGAACCGGTTTCTTTTCCCCTGAGCTTGACCGCTTATTCGTGGCGGTGCGTCGCCCGGGGAATGAATCTGCAATTCGTGTCTTTGTTCCGGTCCGCTAATTTCTCGAACACTAAGAGTCCGAAATCGCGTTCTCGTCCCTCTTTTCCATTCCGGATAGCAGCTCTACAAATCAGGGGAAAAAAGAGTAAGTGAATTTTACGGCGAAGCGAGTCTCGCGGATTTGCGGCGGATTCGCAGGTGCGATGCTGGCGAATTGCGTTCCGATGTTATAGATGATGTAGAGATCACTGTCCGGGCGGTAGTTGTAGCGCAGCCGAAGATTCGCGCTCACCGCCTGCGCATTCGACGTGTCCATCTGAATCAGAGTGGTGAACGTCAAAAAGCGATTGAAGGAATAATTTCCCTGAAGGCTGGCCAGCGCGACCGAAAAATTACCATCGGGCAACGGCAAGCGAAACCGGTCCCAGGTCTCGGACGCCGAAAGCGAGAACTTCTTGGTGGGCCGATAATTGGCGCGCACCTGGAATTCATTGAGATTCCCGCCGTAGTAGTCGCCGAAGCGCTCGAAAAAATTATAGGTAAATCGGCGATCCTGCCCGGACTCGTAGGTGAGTTGATGACGGGCAAAATGGTACAGCCCGTTCGGAATGAAAACGCTCTTGTAAATGTGAAAGGGCGTAGTAATACGTTGCGTGAACACATCCGCATGAGTTTGGGGCGATCCCGCCGTACGAGATTGCGCAATGCCCGACGGCTGCGAGCACAGTGCGAAAACCAGACAGGCGGCGCAAGCGCAGCCGTGCCAATAGTTGCGTACGTTTTTCACTTGTCCCTGCGCCCCCCACGCAGAGCCATTTCAGTCCTCGAGTGTCGGCAGCCCCTTTAACACTTCGCTGGCCCGTGGTCTCCCCACTACCGGATCGTCCTTCCGGATTTTCCCGTCGCGGAACACCAACACGCGCTTGGCGAACTGCGCGATGTCCTGTTCGTGCGTGACCACAACAATCGTCAAGCCCTGCTGGTCATTCAGATTCTGAAAAATCTCCATGATTTCGACCGACGTGCGGCTGTCGAGATTCCCGGTAGGTTCGTCCGCCAGCAGAATCGACGGGCGGTTCACCAGGGCCCGCGCGATGGCGACGCGTTGCTGCTGTCCGCCCGACATCTGCGAAGGAAAGTGCTGGGCCCGGTCCGCCAACCCCACCATTGCGAGAGCTCCCGCAGCCCGCTTGTTGCGCTCCGCCTTATCGATCTTGGTGTACAGCGTCGGCAGTTCGGTATTCTCAAGCGCTGTCGTCCGGGCCAGCAGATTAAAACCCTGAAAAACAAATCCAATCTTCTGATTGCGGATGAGCGCCAGGGCTCTCTTATCGTGCTGCGAAACGTCGATTCCTTCGAGCAAGTAGCGGCCGGAACTCGGACGATCCAGACACCCCAGCATGTTCATGAACGTCGACTTGCCGCTTCCGCTCGCTCCCATGATGGCGACAAACTCACCGCGCTGAACCGCGACGCTTACCCCACGCAAGGCGTGCACTCGCGTTTCCCCGAGGTCGTAATACTTGTGTACCTCTTCGACGGCGATGACCGCGCTTCCGCCCAAGGGAACGGGCGCAACTTCGATTCGATTGAGTGCCGCCATAGAATCCATGAATCCCGTGCGAGTTGCCGGCCCTTAACGGCGAATTCCAGCGAGTGTCTGGCCTTTCGCCACCACCGACCGAATGATGAGGTCCTCGCCTTCTTTCAGTTCGCCCTTGAGGACGCCCGTTATCTCTGTAAACGCATGGTCCGTGATGCCAAGAGAAATCTTGACCGGTTCCATCGTGTTGTCCGGATGGAGTTTCCAGACTACTGCGGTATCCGCTTTCGGTGCGCGAGGAGCCGTTGTCGTCGCTCCCGGTGGCGAGCCGGCGTTTGGCGCGGACGCGACTTCGCTGCCGGGTTGCTCGCGGGTCTCGATCCCATATTGTTTGTAAATCGCAAGAATCTCCTCGCCGGACATCGGAGGCTTGTACCGCAGGGCCGTGTTCGGTACCTTCACCACGTTCTCCACTGTGGCCACGGGAATCGTTACGTAGGCGGTCATGCCCGGAAACAGTTTCAACTCCGGGTTCGCGAATTCAATGATGGTGTCATAGGTCACCACACTCTGCACGGTGGTGGCATTCATGCGCACCTGGCTGACCACGCCGTGAAAGGTGTCCTTCGGAAAAGCGTCCACCTTGAAACTCACGGGCTTCCCTAATTTGATATTCCCCACGTCCGATTCGTCCGTCTTGGCGTACACCCACATCTTTTTCAAATCCTGCGCGATGGCAAAAATGGTCGGCGCTTGCAACGAGGCCGCGACGGTTTGCCCGACATCCACATTGCGCGCCACAACCGTGCCATCGATTGGAGAACGAATCACCGTATAGTCCAGATTGGTTTGCGCTACGGCCACCGCAGCATTCTTCTGGCTGACCTGCGCTTGCGCTTGTGTCACATTTGCGTCGGCCGCACCCACCGATGCATTCGCGGAGTCGTAGTTCGATTTCGCGAGATCGAGCTGCTGCTGGCTCATCACGCCATCTTTGGTCAGTCGAACCGCGCGATCGTAATCCGCTTTGGTCTGTGTTAACCCGGCTTTCGCTTTCTCGAGGTTCGCGCGCGCCGCCACGAGGTTGGCTTTGGCGTTTTCCAAGTCCGCCGCGGCCTGCAGCAGCGCGCCCTTGAACAAAGCGGGATCGATGACCGCTACTACGTCGCCCTTATGCACACGGGAATTGAAATCGACATTCAGTTTCGCGATCGTCCCAGAGACTTGCGATCCCACCTGCACCATGATGACCGCATTGATCGTGCCGGTCGCCTCGACCACGTCGTTGATCGCGCCGCGCTCCACCCTTGCGGTGAAATGCTGCGCCGGCGTGGTCCGGTTCAGACCCCACGCAATCAAGAACCCCGCGGCGAGCACCGCGCACACCAGCATTAACCACCGGCCGCTACTCTTCATTTCCTCTTCCTAGAAATCAACCCCAGGATTTGTCACTCGTACCGCAACGCTTCAATGGGGTCCAGCCGAGATGCTTTTCGCGCCGGGTAATATCCAAAAAAGACGCCGACGGCAATGGAAAACACGGCGGCGACGACGACCGCCTGCAGCGACATCTCAATCGGCCAATGCAGCGTTTGTCCAACCAAATAGGAGCCGAAGACGCCGAAGAGCACTCCCGCCGCGCCGCCGACCAGACTCAGCATGACCGACTCGCCGAGAAACTGGAGTTGTATGGCCTCTTCGGTCGCTCCTACCGCCACACGCACTCCGATCTCGCGCGTGCGCTCGGTCACCGACACCAGCATCACGTTCATGATGCCGATGCCCCCGACGAGCAGAGACACGGAAGCGATGGCGATCAGCAAGATAGTGAGCGTCTTACTCGCATCGAGCTGCGCCTGAATGATGTCCTCGGGATTCCGGATGTTGAAATCATCCTCTTCTTCGGGGCGCAGATGATGGCGATCGCGCAGCACCGCGGTCGCTTCCTGTCCCGCGATCTTCACCGCATCCGGGGATACGGCCGAGCAGAGAATGTCGTCGAGCCAGGTAATCCCTTTGATTTTTTTTTGCGCCGTGGTGTAGGGAATGATGATCGTATCGTCCTGGTCTTGGCCGGACAGCGACAATCCCTTCGGATGCAGCGTCGCCACGACCTTGCAGGGAAGACCATTCACTCGGATGACTTTCCCAACCGGATCTTCCACGCCAAACAGCTGATCGCGAACCGTGCGGCCGACGACGCAGACGTCGGCGGCGCGGTCCGTGTCCTCTTGCGAAAAAATCGCCCCCTGATCGACGTACCAGCGCTTGATGTCGAAATATTCCGGCGCGACTCCGCGATAGGAGGTATGCCAGTTCTGATTGCCGTACACGACCTGGACCGGATCGTCCACGTTCGGCGAAACGCTCTTGATGAGCGAGATCTGGTTCTTGATGGCGAGGGCGTCCGCCATCACCAGCGTCTTCGTGTCGTGCGTGCCCGTGCGGACCCCGTTTACCGCGCGGCCTCCTGCTTCAATCCAGACAAAATTATCCCCGAGATTGTTCAGTTGCTGCTCGACGCGGGCCTGTCCCGCTTTGCCGATGGCTACAACACAAATGACTGCCGCTATCCCAATCGTGATTCCGAGGACCGTCAAAATGCTGCGCATCTTGTTTCGGAGGAGCGCAACTAGAGCGGATTGTAAAAGTCCTGTGTAATTCACACCTTATTCCCTGAAACTCGATACATGAACTCGAAATTGGTCGAGATTCGACGACCTTTTCGAATCCTTATCATCTGCGTACGCAGATGAACAAGGCATAAATCAAACCACCACAAGCCCGGGCTATCGGACGTAGGTCATGGTACGCCGAATCGGCTTTCACGGCCGTTCCTCCACCGGCGGAATCTTTACGAATTCCTTGTAGAGTAAAAGGTCGTAGAGAATCTTCAGCGCACCCGCTAGAAAGAAAGGCACATCGATCCAGGAAGTTCGCGCAAACATGAACCCGACGAACAGAGGGCTGATGGCCGCGCCCGTTGTGCGCGCGACTCCCGTAAATCCACCCGCGGCCGACCGTTCTTCGGCCGGAACCACGGCCATCGTGTAGGACTGTCGGGTGGGAACATCCATTTGGCTGATGCTGAAGCGGAGAAGAAGCACCAGCACGGCCAGCGAGAGATTGGGCATCAGCGGCACGAGGATGAGAAGAATATTCGACGGCAGATGCGTGACCACCATCGTGCGGATGAGCCCGATGCGCGACGCAAGGCGGGAAGCAAAAAGAGCGGAGATTCCCGCAAAGACGTTCGCCCAAAAGAAAATCGCTCCAAGCGCGGCTGGTTCCACGCCAAAGCGCAGATAAAACCAATACGCAGCGAAACTTTGTACGACGAACCCACCGGCAAAGGAATCCAGAGCAAAGAGCCCCGATAGCTTCAAAACCACGTTACGTGACCGCGCAATTCCGAAAATGTGCGCAACGCTGGAAGAACCAACCGGGCCGTTAGAGACAGGATTCACTTCCACCGATTTGGAAAGGCGCAGAAACACGAACACCAGCGCGACTCCCAGGGCAGCGTACACGAACACTACGGCGCGATAGCTTTGCACGTGCGTCATCGTTGTGTGCTGCAACGCCTGCGTCAAACCGCCGCCAAAGAGCGCGCCCAGGGCGGTTGCCAGCGACCCGGCCAGCGTATACCACGCAAAGACCTCCGTGCGAGCCGAAGCCGGAACAATATGCGAAAGCGCGGCTTGTTCGATCGAGAGAAACGGCCCCACTTCGTTGCCACTGGGACTGATCACTCCAATCGTACCTGCGACGAGGAGGAAAAACAGGTTGCTGGTCAATGCGAAAGCTAGGCCCGCGGCGGCCATAAGAATCGAGCCGATGATCAGCATGCGCCGCCGGCCTATGCGATCCGCCCTCGTTGTGAGGTAGAGGGACACGATGACATCACCGGCGAGGGTCAGCGTAAGAACGAGGCCCGCTTGGGCTTCCGTAAGGCCGAGACCGATGAGGTAGAAAACGAGGATGACGGAGAGCGAACCGTACGCGAACAAACGAGCAAACCGCGTGACGAACAGAAGCCATCCGTCACGCGACAGAGTTCTCAGCGCAGCGGGGATCAAGTTCATCGTTGCCATTCGGTGAAAGCGTCTTCTTTCTGTTCGGGCGTGTACACGCGGTGGGTTTTGAGATCGACCGCCAAAGAATGCACGGCGTGCTGCACGGAAAAACCCTCCACCTTGCGATAGTGGTCCGGATCTTCTTGGTCAAAAACCGCGATTCCGGGGGCCAAGCGCGCCCGCTTCTGAATTTCTGCAGTTTCTGATCGTATTCCTTTTCGAGTGGCTCGACCTGTGCGTAAGCCGCGATGAAATCGTTCATGCTCCGTGAGGTCGGCGTCCTTGATAGCGGGAATCTGGGCGCCGAGTTCCTGCAAGCCAGATTGCGCTCGCGTAACCTCCATGGTGACGGCTTCGTCTTTGCGGTCCTCGATCGCGAGCGCCGCTAACTCGCAGGATAGGCTAGAATTAAAAGCGGAGGAGTGGGTGAGTGGTTGAAACCGGCGATCTTGAAAAATAAAAAAGGTCTCGCTATCTTGCTGAAAACTCACCTAATTCCTTTGCCAGCCGCAAGATAGCGACGTTTTCAGTTTTTGGAGTTTGCCCCATTTTGCGTCGTTTTACGCGGTCTACTGCTACAATTCTGCTACAATTTGCCTCTATTTATACAATGTTATTAAAATTAGGTGTAGCACTTTTTTCTGCGTTCAGGCCCTTGTCGGCTAAATCGCCTCTTAAACACTGGTCTTGGCAATGCGGAGCGATTTAGTGATTAGCCGTTGGACGGATGCAGGTCGACAAACAAGGACTTCCGGTGCCGCACTTTCGCATCTCCTTTTACTTTTACAAAGTTTCTCCGGCGATTGTTTCTGTGTGATCAATACAAGCGCGTTTGAACGCGCATCCGGTAAAGCGCTAGCGTTTGGCGTGCATACATGTCCAGCCACTTCTCGAAGGTTTCAGCCTCTCGCGCACATGAGTGTCACACGCTCAAGGAAGAATAAGGATGAGAGGACACTGAGAGTCAGCAGGAAGGTGTGTATTTGAAACAGAAATTGCGGGCTGACAACAAGATGACGAAAGAAGCGTAGTAGAAGGTCATCCAGCCCGATCAGAAACCACATCAAGTAGATTGCGCTGTGCCTGAATATATAGCTGTTGGACCAAATCTTCCGGAATTCTTCAGGATGAGGTATGCATCACACCATTGAATAAGACAAGCAAGATGAGAGGCGCAGTCGGAACTGCCAGAATGTGGCACAACGGCGAACGAGTCTACGTCGGTAGGCGCAGCTTCTTCAGAAGTTCGGTGTATCGCGGATCGCGGCGAAGACTGCTGAATACCGGATCGACCTTGATGTCAGGCAGTCCAGCGTCTCGCTGTTCGTAGGCGAGCTCCAGCCATTCAAAAGATTTGTCTGACTCCGAGCGAAACGCATAGACCTCAGCGATCTGATAGGCCGAATCGTTACGGTGCTTCGCGACAAGCTCGGCTAGAACGGCATTGGAATCCTGCTCACGGCCGAGCGCATGGTAAATCATTGCCTGGTCCGTAAGCTTCTCCCAGTCGTTTGTTTCCTTCTCGATTTCGGCGAGCGCCTGCTGCGGCTTTCCTTCGGCGAGGAGAATCTTACTCAGATTGGCATGAGCAAAAGCAGCCTGCGGATTCAGGTAGAGAGCTTTTTCCAGCGAGGTTTTGCCTTCCTTATATCGGCCTGCCATGTACTGGAGATATCCCAGCCCCAAATGAGAATTGGCACGAAGAGGATCCAGAGCGACCCCCTGTTCATAAAGCTTGACTGCCTCGTCGAGATTGCCCAACGCTCGAGCGAGGTAGGAGCGGGCACGGAAGACTTCGGCGTTACCGGGCTCCAAGGCAGCTGCTTTCGCAAGGCAAGTGTTGGCGGTGTCCCAATCCCAATCGTGATAAATTTGCGTTCTGGCCAGTGCCAGATAAGCTGACGCCGAAGTAGCATCAAGCGCAATGGACCGCTCCGCGTCGTCGCGGGCCTTTCGAAACCCGTCTGTCACATCGGTTAAACCTGATTCCGCCATCGCATTCAGCACCGACGCTCGCAAAGCCCAGGCTGGTGCGTATTCCTGATCGAGCCTAATCGCTTGATCGGCGTACGCGAGCGCGTTGGCGACGTCCCCCTCGCCCGCTCCCCGCCCCCAAAAGTAGTTCGCCTGAAGGTACGCTTGATAGGCCTCCGGATTAACGTTGTGCAAGGGCACGGTTGAAGTAATCGTCTGACTGCTTCCCAACAGCTTTGGCTGAAGCGCCACAGTCGCGGCTCGCGCGATCTCATCCTGTACGGCGAAGATGTCATTAATCTCACGGTCGTAGGTTTGAGACCAAAGCTGGAAGCCATCGTCCACCTTGACCAGCTCCGCGGTGATGCGTACATGGTTGCCCTCTCGGCGTACGCTTCCCTCAAGAACATTGGCTACGCCGAGCTTATGTCCCACGTTACGTAAATCCTCGTTCTTGCCCTTGAACTGAAATGCTGAGGATCTGCCAACTACCTTTAGGCCTGACACTTTGGCGAGCTCGTGAATCAATTGTTCGGAGAGCCCGTCGGAAAAGTATTCCTGATCTTTGCCTGGGCTCACGTCCGCAAATGGCAGCACGGCGATGGAATTGGCGGTCAACGGAGGGAGAGTGGCCTTCTTTGGAGTAAACCAGAAATGGCCAGCCGTCGCGGCCACGGCAACCACTCCGAGGATGGGGATGATTACAATCGCGCTGAAAATAATGTGACCGAAATCTTTGTCTCCATTCTGTAAATTTTGAAGGCGCGGTTTGGGCCGTAGGCTGTTCTTGCGTGGCGCTGTCGGATTCGGGCGTCGCGCTGTCGTCTGTCACTGCAGCAATAAACCGGTACCCCCTCTTGGTCACGGTCTCAATAAATTCAGGTTTGTCAGGCCGGTCCCCCAGAATTTTTCGGATATCGAGAATGTATTTTCGGATGGCTTCGGGATTGACATAGGTCTCGGGCCACAATTTCTCCAAAAGCTCGTCCTGCGTAACTAGCCGCACTGGATTTTCGACCAAGTAGCGCAAGACGTCGAAGGCTTTGGGTGGAATGGACATTCGCTCTTGCCCGCGCCAAAGGCACTGGTCCGCGGTATCAAGACGAAAAGACTGAAAACACTTCATTTAGGGCCCGCTTCGATGGGATCACAAGAACCACAGCTCCCGGAGATGACTTAGAGTACCCAGGCGGCCTCATCGGGTACATATGTCTTTGGATGTCTCCTGACCAGTAGGGCTCTACTCTCCTGCACTATAAGCCAAATATTTTCAGTTAGATGAACGGCGGACAAAGAATCCACCTGAATCGGACACGAACTTCACACCACCCGGCCTCTCGAACCCCTATTGTGGGACGCGAACCGGTCGGGTGTCTTGAATGGGAGGTCGTCATTCGAGAAGCGTGGAAGGCACGATTCCCCGTTGGCAGCGCTAATCCCGGTCGAAAACCATTCGAATCAGGAGGACATTGTGTTGTTGGACCAGGGAAACAGGAATGCGAGAGTGCGTATGGCCGCCGAGGCCCATCCGCCCGGGGTGGGTCGTTCGCGGTTGGCCCGTGAACTGTTTAGCGGTCGTTTTCAGGCCAGGCAATCGGTGCAGCTACGTGAGATTGCCGTTGCGTATGAACTGGACAATGAGTCGGTCTTGAAAGCCTTTTCGGAATTTCAAGCGCTCGGGATGGTTACGCTTTCCGGAAACTCTTCGGCAATCGTCCGTTCACCAAACCCCGATGAGATTCAAGAAGCTTATGAAGTGCGAGCCGCGGTCGAAGAAATCGCCGGGCGGACCGCCGCGACCGTACTGAAAGGCTACACGTCGGAACTGCGGAGCGAATTGGCAGCCATGCGCGCGGCAGTTGCTCACGGCGACCTCGACGCCTGCGCTGAACATGACGTCAAGTTCCACAGAAACATTCTTCAGGCCTCGCAAAACGACGCGTTGCTCCGCGTATGGGAAACGCTTTCATTCGAACTGCGAATCCGCGCCGCGATCGGAAAAGTTTCGACGGCTCTTCCCGAAATTGTCGAATCGCACCAACCAATTATCGATGCTCTCGAAAACGGTTGCGAGAGAGAAGCTGGGCTGCTGTTGCGAAATCATGTGGAAGGGGTTTTGCAATATCTCACACCAGGCGAATCAGAATTACGATTCCACAAAGGGCCCTGGCGGAATACGTCGCAGTTCGACGGTTATGCAACCCATTCCGTGCGGGCGTACCGCGGCGGACTGGCTCCCGCGCGTCTGCGAAGGGTTACGGAATTGGTGCATGCAAAAATCGAAGAGGAACTAAGTCTCGAAGAGATGGCACAGTCGGCCGGCCTGAGCACGGCCCATTTCTCCCAGATGTTTCGCAAGTCGACGGGCGAGAGCCCGCACCAGTTTGTCTTGCGGCAAAGGGTAGAGCGCGCGAAGGAAATGCTTCGCGAGGCAGAGCCGCGTGTGCTGGATGTCGCGGTGGCTTGCGGCTTCAAAACGCAACAACATTTTGCACGAGTGTTCCGCCGAATGTGTGGAGCGAGCCCCACAGAATATCGCCACGAATTTCTGCGTTAAACGCGACGGTGAACGAAAAGACTCGCCGCAAGTTCGGCCTATCCGGGATTGGCCGAGCTTTTTTGGAAACGTCAATCGTCGCCGGGAATTCCGAACGTCATCAAGAATTCCAAGCGTCATCGAGAATTCCGAACAATTCGGTCCATAGGCGCTCTCTCGGACACAAGCCAACTTCCATCACGTGGTTTCCTGACTCCGTTGTGAGAAGCACCTAAAAAATTGAACAAGGAGATTTGCTAATGAAAATGTTCCTGCGTTTCACCATTGCTACAGCATTCTTGCTGATGACAGAGTTGGGTTGCTTTGCCCAGCACTACAACCAAACCAATCTTGTGTCCAACACCTCAGGCGCCGCCCCGGTAACGGATCCGCAGTTGATCAACCCGTGGGGTTTGTCCCGCGGCTCCGGCAGCGCCTGGTGGGTTTCAGACAACGCGACAGGCTTCAGTACGCTGTACGACGGAGCCGGAGCGAAACAGTCTTTGGTCGTCACCATCCCGCCAGCCGATCCGAATAACAAGAAGACGCCAGTGGGCTCGCCCACCGGCACTATCTTCAATGGCAGCCAAACAGATTTCTTGTTGGCACCTGGCAAACCAGCCGCGTTCCTCTTCTGCACAGCCGATGGCACGATTGCCGGATGGAATCCGACCGTAGCACTTTCACAAGGGGCGATGCCGCCGTCCACGCAAGCCGTAACGGTTGTCAAAACTAGTGACGGATCGGCCTACACGGGACTGACCAGCGCGTTCATTGATGGTAAGCGCTACCTGTATGTGGCCAACTTTGGCAAGGGCCGCGTGGATGTTTTTGACAATGCGTTTAAGCCTGTAAACCTATCCAAAGGACAGGTCGACCAGAATTCGTCCGAACGTGGTAACGGCAACTCCGCTCAAAAATCGTTCATGGATGAAAAGCTTCCGAACTCGTACGTGCCTTTCAATGTGCAAGCCATCGGCAACGATATTGTCGTCACTTATGTGCTACACGAGGAAGGTTCGCCCTTCGAAAGCGACGGACCAGGCTTGGGCTTTGTAGACATCTATAGTTCGACAGGCGAGCTCTTGGTGCGTCTCGAACACGGAGATTGGCTGAACGCTCCGTGGGGCGTAGCTCTGGCTCCGCTCGACTTCGGACGCTTCAGCCACGACCTGCTCATCGCACAATTCGCCGGCGGTGGAGACACGCAATCGAGCGGATTCATCGCCGCCTATGACCTGAGCACCGGAAAATTTGACGGACTATTGCAGGATGCCAGCGGCAAGCCTCTCGCTGTCAATGGCATTTGGGCAATCAGCTCGGGAAATGTCAGCCCCGCGAATAACGATGCGGCAGCCGCGCCCGCAGCAGAGTTGTACTTCACTGCCGGACCGAACCATGGCTCGGGAGGATTGTTCGGCTATTTGACGGCGGTTGCCGCGGAACTGACCGAGGGAAATGGTCAGTAATCTACTCAATTAATTCAGACTGCTGTCGGCGTGGAAATGCATTTTTCCAGCTGATGCATTCCACGCAACAGCAGAGCATCGCCAGGCCTCGGCGCTCAGTGTTATTGCGCGAGCCGGGATCGAGCATCCCGAATTCATTGGTCGAAAGAGCATCCGTGATAGTGAACGCCATAATGAGGTTGCACATGTACGAGGACCCTACGATCTCGAACGGTGCACAAGAACACCCAACGATATTCGCCGCCAGGTTCGCTCGCTGTCGCGGACTGCTCCGCTTCATAGCATCTCGTGTGCTAGGCAGTAATGAAGAAACGGAAAACGCTCTGCAAGGCTGCTGGATAACCGCTTCTTCGCAATCCGCCGAAGTTCGAATATGAAGGCGCTTTTCGCAGTTGGCTGCTTAGAATTCTGATCGACGAAGCATTGATTATTCGCCGGGAAAAAGAACAGTCGACCAGCGACCGAAACAGACACAATTACTAGCGGTCAGACACCACAATGCCTGACGCGAAGGTGAAAGGGTACTAGGCAGGTCGTCGCTTTCGCAGGAGATATTGCCCACAGCGACAAGCGAACTTGCGCACTCGTCACCCAGCAGATTCGAGACAATATTGAGTTGCTCGCAACTCTAATTCATGACGCGAACGAGAAGAACAAGCTACGGCGCACGATCACAAGCAATCTTGACCTATTGCGCGCTCGTGGCGTGGCGCTCCGTATCAGATGAGCAGCTTTCGCGGAGTGTCCGCCGGGGCTGGTCATGAGAACCGCTGGTCGCTGGCCGGATTCTCCCGGCAAACGCGCTTATGTCAACGAATGGAGTGCTTCCGCGATGGTCGTCTGCTCATCGTATTTCCGCAAAGGGACACCTATAGGCGATGTAGGTTGGCTAGATTAGCAAACCGCCACCGCCGCGTTTTGCGCCTACATAGGAATCGATCGCCCGCGACTCGACCGGGCCGGCTGGCGTTACAGCATTTTTTAGTCGACGCATAACGGGAATTCTAAGAAGGACATGCGCTTGAGCGTGTGACAATCAAGTGCGCGACCGGTTCAACCGTTCCTGTGTCACAAGAATGTCACGCCTATCGTGAAGATGGTGTTACCAGTTGCAGTCGAGAATTCCGCCCGCGGTCTCCGCCGTTTTCTTCGGTTGGTCCTTTCCGTCACTTGCTCCGGAACAGAGTACGGGCCCTGGAGCTCATTGATGTTACCTGGGTAACTTTCACACAAGAAAGCCATCAGATCTGCCCTTCGTTTCGGCCCGCGCGCGTGCGTAGCAGCTTTCGGTGTCTAGGCGTGCGGAGGCCAAAGACAAAAAGGTCACATTTGATGACTTAAGAGGTTCTGAAACGAAGTGCTATGGTAGTGGTCGCCGCCTCAGTTACCGAGCGAACCGATGCACACCGTGCAACCATTTTCTGTTGATGAGGAATCCGCGATTTCTCAGGCAGCCGTCTCGGCTGCTCTTGCAAGCGTTCTCCGCAATAAGTTTTGCGATGCTGTCCTGTCTAAGGACGCGCTGGTCACTCACGGTTTCCAATTTGTGGGCCGCTCCAGCAGACGACTTGGCGCATCCATATCAGATGGCATCGGGCGCGCCGTCATTGTTCCAGGTCAGAGAGCTCGCGGATGGCAGAGTGCTGGCGCTCGGCAGCGGTCTTTTGTGTAGATTGTTTCCGCCGCCGGGCGGCTTCGTTGTGTGTGCTGCATGGCGCTCACTGAAGATGGTTTATGGCGAATTCTTGGGATCTGAACAGGGCCGGAGAGATAAAAGGAAATGCACCCCCAACAAATTATTATCGTGTTTTGTGCGTGCTTGGCAATAATGTTCTCAGTTGTCTCGAGACGTTTCGTTGGGAATGGTCGCCGGTGGACTCTTATATTCGCGGCTTTCGGTTTGTTTGCTGTGGCAGGCTATGAATCTTACATGTTCTTCGTATGGGAGAAAACAGTAAGGGCCGCGATCAGACTCGACATCTTCGTGATAGATTTTCCCATTATGTTCATATCGATAATTGCGGGCGTGCTTGCCTGGTCTAAGAAACCTGCTAACCCTTAAAAGCAAAGGAAGGATGAGGTTTGTAAAGATAAGTCGGAGGAATGAAATGCGACTATTCCTGTAATGCGTGAGTCTTGCACTTATGTTGTTCGTCTTTCCGATTGCAATCCGGTCAGCAGCCAATCGATGGTACCAACGCGGTACCTGCCGACCCGCTGCTTGATAAATGGCTGGCCATTGGACGATGGACGGGAAGCTGATGGGTCGACCTACTTGCACACCGTTGAGGCCAAATGGGTTCTCAAGCACCAGTTCCTTGAAATTCACGAGTGGGGACCTCCAGACCCCAAGACTGCCAAGCCGCAATAGGAAGCGATGCCCATGATCGGTTATTGCAATGAGCGAACGCTATGTTGTGCACTGGGTTGATGTATTCGGCGGGCGTTTTTCGGAAACGCCGGGATATGAGAAGCGTGTAGGTAATGAGATCGATTACCACGTCCACAGTGCTCATTGCCCACTTCATACAGGAAGTGGGTCAGCGGGCTCGTTGGTCATCCGTCACGAAATCCAGAAAGGGCTATGGAACGAAAACAGGTTCGTTGGTGCCGGTTTAGGCGGGGCAACTGGGGCTATTGGGTTGAAGTAGTCGGAAGGAGAGAGCGCGGTTGGTCGAGGTGCTGACGGCAGCAAGTATGATAGTCCGCGCCGGGGAGAGCGATGACAAAGGACGTCCGTCGGGCCGACGGGAGTCACATCATTCTCGATATTGCGATGCCCATGATTGATGGTCTGCCGCCGCGATCGAGATTTCTGAAGGGCGAACCTTCCGTTCCAATCACTTTGTATACGCTTCACAAGAGTGATCAGATCGAGCTAGAGGGGAAAAATGCGCGCGCGCGCAGCGTGATCTCCAAAGGGGAGAATTCCGAAGTGCTCGTCGAGACGATCCGAGAACTGCTCGGCCAGGCCGCAGCACTCTCGCTTTCCATCGGGGATAAGATTCCAGCGGAAGTGGACTTACCTAAGCAAATGCTCGCCGAACCCGATCGGCAGCCTCCGGATGACCCGGACGGCTCTGCCCAAACTGATGGAGCAACAAACTGATACCGATTGCAGGCAGTTTAAGAAGGAGCGGCCATCCGCGGGCTTACCCGAGCCCGTACTCCCGTAGTTTTTCAATAGAGTGGGCACCGCTGAAATTCCAAGAGAGTTCTGCCGCTTTGCTTTTATTCCTGTCCGCCGGCTCAGGGCGCGCTCGACGATGGCTGTGGTTCCGGTTCGGTAGGATCCGGCGGAGGGAAAGGCGGTAAGCCAGGAGTGGGCGTTGGTGCGTCGGGATAGGGCGGTTCTTCCGGCGGCAGCTCAGGTTGCGGTGGTGGCGGAGGAATGGTTGGGTCAGGCGTCGAAGGGCCCGGCGGTACTGAATTCCGAAAGGCGACAAACGGGAAGCTCACAAATAACCCCTGCCGACTACGCAACTGCCTCAATCTTTCGCACGTGGATCGTCTTATGCGGCGCATCCCGAGTTCCGGTCACTACTACTCTTTGTCCTTCATACTTCTTTGCGGTGGCTTGATCATCCAGCAGATAGGTGCCGTAGTTCCCGCCGTTAGATGATTCCTCAAGCACGAATTTGCCGCCGCTTTTCAAGATCTTGCCTTTAAATTCCTCGACTTGGCCTTCCTCTTGATGCGCTTCCAATTGCTGTGATTCCGAAAGGTCCGCAGACGGAGGCCGCTTGGTGGAAAGGGCAGTCCGCGGCGAAACCGAGCTCCAGGTCAAGAACGCGGTCGCCAGAACTGGGAGGGCGAGAAGAACGCGCGTCATCGTCATCATTAGGCCTCGCGATTGAATGACCTCACGACGAAATACACGAAAGAGCAAGCGCCTCGCCAATCCCGGGAAGAGATAAGTGCCGATTCACCAGGAGGTTGGTTGCTGCGTAAATCCTTGGTAGTGACTTTCTGCCTTTGCCCGGAAAAAGATTCCGATAGTCCTTCCGTTCCCTCGCGCTCACAAGACTCCGCGCCATGTATCGCCTGTTGGATGCAAATTTCCGGCGCTACACAATCTGAGTTTTGAGCACCGCCAACGCTGTTAGGGTATCCCCAATGGCCCGCCTCTCGGCTGCGTCCATGATTGGCGATGGACAATCGGTGAGTCGCTGTTGAATTGCGTGCTCTGCTTTAGTTATCGCTTCTTGCATCTTTCCAGGTTGAGTTTCGCTGATTGCGGCTCTGTAGAACCGTTGCCAGCTTCATAGTTGAGTGGCATGATTCGCACCTTTCCAACCGTGGAGCCTTGCGCTGAAAAGACGAAACCGTCAAGCAACCAGAGCACTGATGAAGATTACCTTAGTTCTGCCAGAAGGGTCTTCAGGTGGGTGATTCGTTGATTAACGCGTCGAACCTCATGCTCGGGAAGATCGAAACGACGTATAAAACGCAAGGCGGTATCGGGGCTTTCTGGGCATTACACTTGGAACAACTGCGACAGTTTCGTGAAGCCTGGCGACGACTTACAGCAAGCCCGGGCGGAACGATTTGACCCATGCGGGTTCCAAACCCGGTCAGGCCGGGGAGATAATGGAAACAGAGAGTAACTGCCGCACATCTAATCTGTGGCCGGGGAGGTTCAGTGGCTATGAATCGCATCGACCCGCCGGCGATTTTAGTGAGGCTGGGCGAGGGCCGTTCAGTCTCTCTCGGCGGCAAGGGAGTGGTGTTTCACAAGTTCGTTAACGATGACCTTGGCGTGCTCCAGCGCAACATCTCCGAGCGGCTGATTCGCAGGCGCACTTTGATCGTTTAGCACGATCCAGAGCCCCGGGCGGTACACTTCGTCCTCGAATCCTGATCGCCGCCGTTTGCGCCATGCTCAACGACGTCGGCTTGGGCGACAGCGTCTCCACGGGGACAACGACATATTCCGCGTGAGAGCCGTCACAGACGATACCGAGCTTCGGGGCACTTCCCCAGCTCTCCCCGCCTTCGTGCTGCTTCCAGTTCAGCCTGCGGCTCGAGGTGAGGGCGTCCTCAGCTCCAGCCGGCTCGTCGATTTGATATTTGAACGCTGCGGGCTATTATCGTATTTCGGGGTGTTCGCCAGATGGCGGCGTACCCATTCAGAGCGCGCGAAAATTGGGTCTCTGGCTCGTGGCTGGGCCGTGTTCGTCGCTTTGCGCACGGAGGGGTTTTTCTCCTCGTCTTGTTTGTGATGCAAGCCTGCCACAAGTCTAGCCCGTCTGAACCTGTGAAAACCCTTACTCTTATGGATCAGACATGGGTGAGCAGGGACTATCAGCGTCGCCTCAACGGAGAACTAGCCCAGTTCACACGGCAGACTGGAATTCGGGTGGAGTTCCTTCCTGGACCCGAGACAACAACGGAGCAGCTGACAACCTATCGCAGACTTCTGGAGGCCGGAGCAAAAGTACCAGACGTTTACGGCATCGACGTGATCTGGCCTGGGATTCTCGCCGACAATCTTCTCGACCTCAAGGCCTATATTCCGGACCAAGAGATCCAGGCGCACTTTCCTGAGCTCATTGCGGCCAACACGGTGAACGGCCGGCTCGTAGCTCTGCCGGCTAACTTGAACGAAGGGATGCTGTTTTACCGGGTGGATCTGCTGCGAAAATACGGGTATCGAGCACCGCCGAAGACATGGGAAGAGCTCGAAGTCATGGCGAGGCGGATTCAGTCGGGCGAGCGCGCGAGCGGGAACAAAGATTTCTGGGGTTTCGTTTGGGAAGGAGCAACTTCCGAGGCGCTGACCTGCAACGCGCTGGAATGGCAGGTGTCGGAGGGCGGCGGGACAATACTCGACGAGACCGGCAAGGTCACGGTAAACAACCCGCACAGCATTCGTGCATGGAACAGAGCGGCGCGTTGGGTAGGGTCCATTTCACCCCCCGGGGTCGTCGTGTATAAAGAATGGGATGCAGGTAACATGTGGCAAGCGGGAAAAGCGGCGTTCCTGCGCAGCTGGGCAAGTGAGTATATCGCGGATCGCGGCCCAACCTGTCTAATAAGAGACCGCTTTGACATAGCTCCCCTTCCGGGCGCGGCCCGGACGGCCGCAACTTTCGGAGGATCTGGTTTCGGGGTTTCACGACATTCGCTTCATCCACGTGAGGCAGCAATCTTGGTTCGCTATCTGTCCGGCCGCGAGGAGCAGGTCACAAGATGCCGGAATACGACTGATGCGCCAACCATATCTCAGCTCTATAACGACCCGGAGCTCGTTGCCGACCAATCCACAGTTTCCGCGTGTTCTAGAAGTATTTCGTAAGGGCGTAGTCTTGCGGCCATCCAGAGCGGCGGGAAAGATGTATCCAGACGTGTCGCGCGCTTACTGGGAAGCAGTACACGCGGTTCTCACCCGAAAAAAATCCGCCACACAAGCAGCACACGAATTGCAAGACGAACTAGAGCAAATGCTGCAGGGACCCGCAGTTCGCGTTAATTCGGAATTCGATAAAACGGCTGCACAAAGGTAGAGTAACCGGACGTCCCAGGCTGATCGCTATAGGAACGTCAACATGGAAACCAATGCGACCAAGGTGCAGCAAGCAACGCGCGGCGGGATTCGAAGTCTGTTTCGCCCAAGCGCACTGAGCATTCGCGTACGCCTGATCGCATGCTTCATATTGATCGTTTTTTTTATTATCGCTGCGGATGCAGTAGCTGTATGGCAATACTGGCAAATAGAGGCTCTAGCAGAGCGCGTAAGTAAGACGGATCAAATAGCTGACGCCGTTGTCCGCGTTCACCTCGACGTCTATAGCTTCCAAGGCAGGATGGCTGCTCTGGCCGGCAGTCATGACGCTCGCCAATTTTCCGCCGAAGCGGCCGCGATCCGACGCTCATTTCTGGAGCGCGTCGATCATACCGAGCAGATGCTCAGGGCCACCCCCGACGTTGAGCAAGACGCACCCATATCCGACGCACTCGAAAGTCTGCGAGTGACACTGCTTTCGCAACTCGACACGGCGGTCCGACTGGCGACCGCGGGTGAATGGAACGCCGTTCAGCTCCGGGCGGCAATCGAGATCCCAGCCCTGATCGAGTTCAGTTCATCCCTGGTGGAGAGAGTCGACGAAGAAGCACAGCAGCAGCGAACAAGAGCCATCGAAGATGCCCAGAAGGCGCGCCAACGTTTTTTCATAATCGTTCCGATTGCCGCTTTGCTGACATTGCTCGCGGCTGCGGCGCTTGGCTGGTACGTCACTCGGACCGTCACTGGTCCGCTTTCCGTTCTCACTGCGTGCGCCGAGGCCCTGGCCCGAGGCGACTTTCAGCACAAGGTCCATTTACGCGGGAATAATGAACTGGCTGTCTTGGGGAACGCCTTCAATTATGCCGCCCAGCAGCTTCAGAAGCTCTATGAGGACCTTCGGCGGAGTGAACGAGAGCTTCGTGGCGTCATCAACACGGTTCCCGCGCACGTCTGGAGTGCGTCGCCTGATGGCACCGTCGATTTCATCAATGAACGTTTACTGGAGTTCGTAGGTTTATCTTCGGATGACATATTGGGATGGAACTGGGAATCCATACTTCAATGCGATGACCGTACCAAATTCGTCGCTGACTGGCGTGTAGCCGTTAAGGATGGGCGACCTTTCGAGAGTGAGGTACGGGTGCGGAGGGCGGACGGGCAGCATTGCTGGTTCTTCGTCCGCAACGTGCCGCTGCGGGACGAAGCGGGAAACGTTGCGAAGTGGTTTGGAAGTGGTATCGAAATCGAGGATCTCAAGCACGCAGAAGAGGAGCGCGAGAAGTTACGCCAACTACAATCAGAGCTTGCTCATATACACCGGGTGACAACGATGGGCGAGTTAGCTGCTTCCATAGCGCACGAGATTAAGCAGCCGATCTCAGCTGCGTCCATAAACGCGAATACCTGTTTGCGATGGTTGGGACGCGAGCAGCCCGACATCGAAATGGCCCGCGAATCCGCATCGAGAATCATTCAGAATGTAGCCCGAACTTCTGACATCATCAGTCGAATTCGCGTTTTGTTCAAGAAGGGGGAACAGCAACGAGAGTGGGTCGACGTGAATGAAGTGATTGGGGAAATAATCAGCCTACTGCGCAGCGACGCTGAACGGCATGCGATTTCCATCCACACCGAACTGGCGCCTGAGTTGCCCCATGTAATGGCGGACCGCGTGCAACTACAGCAAGTCTTTATGAACCTCGTGCGCAACGGGATCGATGCCATCGATGAGGCGGATATGGCAGGGGGCCTCACAATCAAGTCGCAAAGGAACGCCGTTGACCAGCTGTTGATCTCGGTCAGCGATACCGGGATAGGATTGCCTCCCAAACAGATGGACAAGGTTTTTGACGCATTTTTCACGACGAAGCCCCACGGTACCGGCATGGGCCTGTCGATTAGCCGGTCGATCATTGAGTCGCACGGAGGCCGCTTGTGGGCGACCGGAAACCCTGATCGTGGAACAACGTTTCAATTCACCTTGCCCATCGAACGTGAAGCGGCGGCGGAGGCATAAACATTAGTTCTTAGTTTCCATCCCATCTCGCAGCTAAAGAAACACAGCGCTGACGGCCGGGAACCTGAGTTGGCCAATGGTCTTACAGGTACAAAATTGGAGAAAAGTCGTTAGCCGGTGGTTCAATCGGAAACCCCGGAGTGGAATGCGGCATTCAGGAAGAGCGGGGAACGGAACGGCTAGTCATCCACCGACTGCCAATTGGTGACTCTTCCTGCAGAATTTACATAAACATAAACAGTGTGATAGATGAGCTGCTTTCCGCCGCCATAATCGTTTTCTTTAGTCCGCAACCCCATCTCGTAGTCCAATGCATCTCGTGTCATCCCACGGAAAATCTTGTGTTCTTGAATGCTTTGCACTTCTCGCGGGGTGAGCGTGGGGGGGAATGGCGATTAGCAACAGAGGTCCTATGACGCGCCCCAGAAAAGAATTGTCACCGCCATTCAGTTCCTCATCCCGATACGTCGATTCCGTCAGAACTTGCCTGCCGTCAGGAAGACCGATTTTCATTGCCATGATGTCCGCGTCGACGACATATTTGGCGTCGGCGATGGTTAGTGGCTGAAGCAAAGGAAAGTCATATACGCGTTTCTTTGCACGGCGCAACGGGCTTTCGATTTCGTCCAGCGTTGTGTCTAGCCCGTAAAACTGAGAATAACCGTCCCCCTCGTGAGGCGATTGGGTCGCGAGCGATGCTCCCTTCTCGAACAGCAGCAGCACAGGCAGCGCGGCGTTGAGTTCGTTCATGTCTCTAGGCGATTCAGGACAAAACAGGAAGCGGAGAAAGAACGAGCGGCTCCAGCAGGCTTCAGAGTCCAGGCGAAAAACGCTTTGCCGTATTTCCAACCGCAATCAGTGACAGCCTCCAGCGGTCCCCGATGCGGAACTCGCGGCTCAAACGGAGATCCTGCGTGGAGAACGAATCGCCGAAAGCAAACTGTGACGGCAATACGATCAGCCGAATCACGGCGCCCTTTGCGTCCCGCTTGCCCGCATAGATGCTGTTGAACTGGTTCACGAGGAGCCGCAAATCTTCTTTTCCCAGACCACGATTGAACTCGTCTCCGGTCGTGCCCGGAAGGAGATCGCCCGTGGTCCCGTCGCCGTTCAGGTCCAGGCCGCCGAGGAAAGCCGAGAACGGGGGTTTGCTGACAGAAGTCCGAACCAGCCCGAACTGGAAGCGTTCGGGGAGAAGGGTGAGTGCTAAAACAGTCAGAATGTGGCGAAAGTCGCGATCGAGCGGGCCTTTGTTGTCCAAAGGGTTGTCGTTGTTGAACCCGTTGGAAAAATTGTCGCCCACATTACTGGAATAAGCGTACGAGGCGAGAAACTGAAAACTCCGGGAGAGGCGCTTGTCAGCGCGCACCAGCAAACCTTCGTACCTCGCGCCGCCAATGCCGGAGTTTCCGAAGATTGGTCCGAGCGAGCACAGGGCTGCGGGATCGGCTCGCTGCGCGTCCGAACAGAGTGGCAGCACCGGGCCACGGGCGCTGGAGAAATGGTCGACATCGAGCAGGCCCGGCGGAGTACCGATGTGGCGGAACTGTCGGAGAACGAAGTCGGCGCTGACGACGAAGTCGCGAGCGACTTCGCGCTGGATTCCGATGCTGTAATGCGTGGCGGAGACGCTGGGGAAGTAAGGGGCGTCCACTGAGCCCTGTTTATCCACTTCGATGTTGGTGACGGAAAAGTCGCGATTGTTCGGGTCACCGCGAAGCTGTGCGAGATCCCCGCGAATGACGGGCAGAATCTGCAATAAGGAAGCCCCGGTGAAAGTGGTTCGGTTGGAAAAATTCAGCAACGTGCCGGTAACTGGGTCGCGAATGCCGCCGCTGAAGTACGAGCCGCGGCCGACTCCGCGCGGCCCGAGCGAAACGCGCTCGTTGTCGGCGATGCCAAATGGCGTTTGGGCGTCGTAATAAACACCGACGCCGCCACGGATGACGGTTTTTCCGTCGCCCCGGAGATTCCAAGCGAAGCCCAAGGATGGGGAAAAGTCCTTCCAGTTTTTGTGCGTTGGAGCGAGACCCGACGCGCCGAGAACAGACTCCAGATAGTCGGGCTTATTAAGGTCGTAGTTGAGTGCAGCGTCGTAGGTCCAGCCGAGGCCGTAGTTGACGACGAAACGCGGGCGCAGATGCCATGTGTCCTGAGCATAAAGGTAAACGAGCGGGGCAACTCGCGCGTTGCCAAATCCAGCTTGCGGCACGTGAGGGTCGCCGATGCCGACGGTGAAATTTTGCAGAGGCAACTGCAAGATGTCCGCCAAGGTGGGAAAGCTTGCGGGCAGCGGGATTTGAAGACTCGGGGGCCGGAGGGCGTTGAAGGCGCGAACGGTCTCTGGCGAGAACAACGTCATGGTGACGGGCTGGTCGGCGATATCAGTGCGGCCGCCTCGTGCAGTCTCCCAATCGCCGCCGAATTTGAGGCGGTGCATGCCCTTCTGCCAAGTGAAGAGGTCGGTTAGCTGGTAGCGGCGGCCGAGAATGGTGTCGGTGGTGGAGGTTCCAATGAAGAGGTCGGGCCGCACAGTGATGGATGGCGCGCCAAGTCCCAGGCATTGGAAACAATCTGACGGCTGCGGCGCTTGCTGGGCGGCACTGACGAAGAAATAAGAGAAGCGCACATCGTTGACTCGCGTGGTGCTCAATTGCGAAGTCAGTCCGAGAATGCTTTGGTCGGCCCAAGCGGGTTGGCGGGCCCACGCTGAAGAGTAGGTGGCGGTAACGACTCCATTGACTGTTGTGGGCGCGAAAGAGAAGCTACCCTCGTGCGAGTACCTGACAAGCAGAAATTCTCTTTCGCTTAGTTGGAAGTCGGTCCGGAGCGTGAGCTGGTCAACGTAGGTCGGGCTGGGAACGATGCGGCTTAGAGGAGCAAAGGCTGGTGTGACTAGCTCCGTGGCGATAACGCCGCGCTGTTCGTTGCGTTCAAACGTGCCAAAGAAGAAAGCCCGATCTCTACGAATAGGGCCGCCCAGCGCCACACCAAACTGCCTACGCTGGAAAAAAGGATCTGGATTGGAGGGATCTCGACTCAATCCCGGGTAAGCCGAGAGATGGTTGTCACGAAAAAAGATAAATCCGGAACCGTGGAGTTGGTTGCTGCCGGAGCGAGTAGCCACGTTCACCGCTCCGCTGGCCGTTGCCGCGGTACTCAAATCAAAGTTGGCGGTGGCCACTTGAAATTCCTGCACAACTTCCTGCGAAAAACCCATCGCCGCCCCGCCATTTCCAATCTCCATTACGCTGCCGCCGTCCACGGTGACGCGCGTCGCACGGCCGCTCTGCCCCGCCGGAGCACCTAGCAACGGTACGAGAGTGCGATTGTTGCTCGCCCTTGTTGGCTGTTGTGCTCCCGGTTCTAGCTTCGCCAGCTCGAGGTAGCTGCGTCCATTGAGGGGCAACGATTTGATTTGGGGAGGAGTTACGATGCCGCTGATCTCAGGGGACTCATAGCTAATCTGGGGGACGGCAGCTTGCACGGTCAGCTGCTGGGAAGCGGGGCCGACCTCCATGGCCAGGTTGACGGAAGTGGTGCTGCCGGCTTCCACAGTCGCTTCTCGCGCGAGGCCTTTAAATCCCTTGGCATCAGCGGTCACCTCGTAGATTCCAGGGAGTAGCGCAGAGACGCTGAAGTCCCCTGCGTCCGAGGCAAGCAAAGCGCGCTTCAAGCCGGTTTCTGTATTCGTAACGACAACGCTTGCTTCGGGAATCGCTGCGCCGGTGGGGTCGGTGACGAGCCCAATGATAGTGCCTGTGGGAACCTGTGCGCAGACGATTCCACAGATCACGAATTCCAACACGAGCAGCATTGGCAGGGTCCTTGTCAAGTACGGTTCTCCGACTGGAACCGCAAGTTAAATCCTTGTCCGGGCTATTAATTAGACCAACACAAAGCGCAAGCGAAGACAAGGCTCGGTTTGCGAAACGTTTGCCGCGTCAACTTGAAGAGGGGCTAACGAGGCTGGTCCAGCCCGACTCTGTGGAGGAGGTCCTTAAATCGGGGATCATCGCGTACTGGATCAAAAAGGGGTTGCACTTTCAGCCACTGCAGAAAACCGTCCTGCTCCTGGTAGGCCCGTTCAAACCAGGCAAGTGCCTGGTCACGCTCGCCGAGCCCCAGATAAGCGTCCACGAATGCCGCAGCCGGAACATAGCCTGTCTGCTGCCGCCGCTTCAATTCATTCAGCAAACGGAGCGCGTCGGCACGGCGCCCCGCCTGGGCATAGGCCCGCACCAACGCACCGATGACGCCCGGGCTTTGACTGGAGTCTGATGCGGCTCTCTGCAACAGAGGAATGGCTTCGTCTGGTCGATGGTTAGCGATGAGCACGAATCCGAGAAGCCAGAGAGCAGGTGCATCATCCGGACGCACTGCCAGCACGCTCCTCAGTTCGCGATTGGCCTCATCGTAGCGCCGCGCATTGAATAATATCAGGCCGGTGATAACGCCCGTAACGCCAAGCGGGTCAAGCTCACGGGCACGTCGGGACCATGCCAGGGCCTCATCCATGCGTCCTTGGCACATGAGCCAGTTAGCGTAGCCCAGGTGCGCGGCACTGTCGTTGGGGTTTAGTTCCAGAGCTCGCTTGTAATCGGCCTGTGCGGCGCTCCACTGCCACTGCTCAACATAAAGCTTCGCCAGCAGAACGTGAGCTTCGGCAAGTTCGGGATCCAGCTCAAGTGCCTTGCGCACAGCGCTGATCATTTTTGGTCGCATTTCAGAGGGTGGAGCACCCATGAAAGCTCCACCGAGTCTGTCGTACGCGGCTGCAAGCCCGACATAGGCGGGAACAAATGTTGCGTCCTTATTAATCGCCTCCTGATAGTAAGCAATACTCCGCTCGACTTCAGCCCTAGTGTTGCCTTTGCCGAATCGCCCTTTGAGATAGCTCTCATAAACTTCCGGAGAGACATTTCGTGCCGCGACCAGCCTGGAGTGCTCCTCGCCGGTGACTGTAGCTTCAACTTTTCGAGCCACGGACTGGGCTATATCGCTCTCGAGAGCCAGCACGTCTCGCAGGTCGCGATCGTAGGCTTCAGACCAGAAGTGCTCATCTGTCGCGGCGCGAATTAACTGGACGTGGACACGAATGCGGCCGCCGTCTTGTATGACGGATCCTTCGACAATGGCATCAACACTTAGCGTTTTCCCAATCTCTGGCGCGGAGAGCCGCGCATCCTTGAAGCGCATCACGGACGTGCGGGAAATGACGCGCAGATCGTGGATCCCAGAAAGTCGTCCGATAAGCGCCTCCGTCATTCCGTCGGCCAGGTATTCCTGAGTTGAGTCAGGAGCGAGATTTTTCAGAGGCAGCACCGCCAGGGACTTAATAGCCGGTGGACGCCTGTGGTAAGCACTGCTAGTGCGGTACAACACCAAAGCCAGAGAGCAGAGCGCAAGGAGAGCGAACACAAGGAAGGTGGACAAGCGGACAGAAGCGAATTTCGTTTTGGTTTTCGCAACCCGGGCCGAGGAGTCCGACGGAACGGCCGATTCGGGTTTGTCCCCAGGACCTACTGCCGAGGGAGCAGCCAACGGAGGATTCACACTTGTTGCAATGTCGGCCAAAGCTGCTATGAAGCGGTAGCCGCGGCGAGGCAGGGTCTCGATGTAACGGGGCTCCTCAGCGGAATCGCCTAGCGTATCCCGCAGCTTCTTAATGGCGCTATTCAGACCAGTATCGAAGTCGACGAACGTATCTGCCGGCCAGAGCTTCTGGCGAAGGTCCTCGCGGGAGACTACTTCGCCTGAATGCTCGAGCAACAGCCTAAGCACCTGAAAGGGCTGGTCCTGAAGCTTTAGGCGGATGCCGTGCTTGTGCAGCTCGCCCGAGCGCAAGTCCACCTCGAAGGCGCCGAAGCGCGTTCTGCGGTTTGGGGCAGTGGCTTCCATGACAAGCCTTTGGGTTCGGGCGGCAGTCTATCAACCAACAGGGCTGCCCTCAAGGACTTGTTTGCCGCACCCGTATTGGTTCCCGCAACTAGCCTGAATTCAAAGAGCTCCACGATCAGAACCAAAACACCCGCAGACCATGCCCCAACCATTGCGCTGCAAGTCCATTCGCGGCAAGGTCGGCGCACTCGGACGAGTCCAGGATTGAAGACGCAACCGAGTGGAGGAGCTTATGTCCAAAACTCGATTTTCGGCAATGGTTCTGTTGGGAGTTATGCATAAAAAGGCTTAGTCGTGAAATCCAATGACGCGAGCGAGTCGGCGATCAGTGTCTATGTTCTGGAACAGACCAGTGTCGATAGCGCTGGTAATCAACGTGGTTACGAAGCTCGACAACCGGCTGAGCGCGGCAGAATCAGGAGGAGCGTCATGCAGAAAGCCTGTGGATTGATCCTATCCTTATTGGTGCTACTGATTAGCCTTGATGGTTGTGGGGGTGGAAGTCCCGCTCCAGTACAACCACCGATTCCCTCGATTGCCTCGATCTCGCCCACGAGCGCAACTATTGCCGCCCCCGACGTCGCCTTGACCGTGACGGGATCGAACTTCGTTGCCAGTGACGTCGTTGTGTGGAACCTTTCAAGTAACCCGGCAAACCTCACTACTACGTTCGTAAGCAGCACGAAGCTCACCGCCGTAATTTCGACAGCGCTCTTGGCGTCGGCGGGCAGCGCCCAGGTTTCGGTAGTCGCTCCCGATGGGAGTTCCAACGGTGTCTCCTTCGCTGTGAACTATCCTGTGCCGACCATTTCCTCGATCGCCCCCGCGACGGCGCAAGCAGGCGCTGCGCCACTCACGCTCACACTGAATGGATCCTCGTTTTTTCCAACTTCCAGTGTGCATTGGAATGGTGGCGCCAGGGCCACAACCTTTGTCAGCAACACAAAGCTTACTGCAGCCATTACTGTCTCTGATCTGGCGTCGCCGGCAACTCCCGAAGTAACCGTCTCCAATCCCACCCCGGGAGGAGGTACCTCACCTGCTACTACGTTCCCGATCATCTTGTTCACGTCCAACCCTGCCCCTACGCTTGGTTCACTCACTGACACGAGCACCTGGGCCGGTTGGCCGGGTTTCCCGTTAACTACTGACGGTGCCGGCTTCGTGGCCAGCACGATCTTGCAATGGAACGGTCTCAACCGCCCCACGACAGTTCTGAGCGATACGCTTTTGCAGAGCGGAATTTCGGCGAGCGATCTGACCAGTCCAGGCACGTTTCAAGTTGGCGTGTTCAACGCGTCTCCTGGCGGGGGAACCTCCAACAGCTTGAGTTTCACCATCAAACCGGTGCCGCCGGGAGCCTCTGGCGTGATCGAGAGATCGAGCATCGCTGATAACCTCACCGAAGGTGACGTTGGCAGCGAGGCGGTTTCGATCAACGGCGATGGACGCTTCGTTGCCTTTTCTTCGGACGCCTCCACTCTGGTACCCAACGACACAAACAACTTTACGGACGTGTTCCTGCGGGACACTTGCCTCGGGGCGCCCTCGGGCTGCGTGCCAAACGTAGTCCGAGTCTCCGTCGCAACAGACGGGTCGCAAGCGAACGGGTTCAGCTTCAGTCCGGCAATCAGCGCAAACGGCCGATACGTCGCATTTACATCCGACGCCGACAATCTCGTACCGGGCGATACAAACCAATTCCCTGACATCTTTGTCAGAGATACCTGCTTTGGTGCTCCCGCCGGCTGCGTCGCTTCAACTGAGCGAGTCTCGCTGAACAACGACGGAACACAGATTCATCTCCAGAACGGCGAACCAACAATCAGCGCCGACGGAAGATTTGTGGCCTTTGGTTCTGGAATGGTCGATTTTTACTACGGAGCGAGCTTCAACATTTTTGTCCGCGATACCTGCGCCGGGGCTGCGGCCGGATGCACGCCAAGTACAACGCTGGTCTCCGCCCTGCCGAACGGTGGGGCGGGGAACATCGATAGTGAGTCTCCTGCAATTAGCAGCGACGGTCGCTTTGTTGCCTTTCAGTCCGCCGATCAAATGACCACTGATGACACCGACCATGTCGGAGACGTTTTCCTCCGTGATACCTGCGTTGGTGCGCCCGCCGGCTGCAATCCTTCGACGATTCTCATCTCGATCGGCGACGACGGGTCGCAAAGCGCAAATGGAGTTTCCATCGCTGTCGCGATCAGCGCCACTGGCCGCTTCGTCACTTTTGACACCATTAATTCCAACGGGCAACCCGCGGCTGTCTTTGTGCGAGATACTTGCGTCGGGGCGCCCGTTGGCTGCACAGCAAGCACGACGCGCGCCTCGGTCGCGAGCAACGGCACGGCAGGAAATGGCGACAGTCGTGGCGGAAGTTTGAGCGACGATGGACGTTTCATCGCCTTCGAGTCGGACGCCACCAACCTCGTTTCAAGCGACACCAACAACGCAACCGACATATTTGTGCGCGACACCTGCGTGGGCGCCCTGGTAAGTTGCACCCCCTCGACGGTTCGTCTCTCGGTCACCCTCGATGGGGTACAAGGAAATGGGAGCAGTGTTGCCCCTGTGCTCACTGGTGATGCGCGCTTCGTCACGTTTGTCTCAGGTGCATCGAATCTGGGACCGGGCGACACCAACAATGCCGACGATGTTTTTCTGTCCCGCACCGGATTTCCGGGGCCATGACGTAGAACGATGCGAAATCGGATAAGGAGTATGTAAATGAAGAAAAGATGCTTCTGGCCTCTGCTGCTTTTCACATTTTTTTGTTGCTGGAACTTGCCGCTTTTCGCCCAGAGAGCCCAAAGTTGAGGCCTCAAGGCCTCGGGTGATCGTGCTGGGCGTGAACGGCGCGGAGTGGGACATTCTTAAGCCATTGCTGGTGCGGGGCGAAATGCCGAATCTGGCTCGCGTGATACAGCAAGGCGTCTCGGGCAAACTGCGCACAGTTTCGGCGCCCAACTGTCCGAAGGTATACTCCATCTTCGCCACCGGCGCGGCTTCCGAAGAAAACGGTATCACCGGTTTTCTAGTTGGCGGGGTGACTGCATCAAGCGCGATGCTGAAGCTTCCCGCCTTCTGGTCTGAACTCTCGAATAACGGAGTAACCGTCGGCCTGGCCAATGTGCCTGCCACCTTTCCGGTCAAGCCCGTGAATGGATACATGATCAGCGGCATGCTGACGCGAGGCACGAATTGCGAGGACGGGCTATTATGTTCCCCCAAGCTCTCTGAAGTTCACGGAGGTGAAGCCGTATATCCTTCCCCCCTGAAGTCAGAGCTTGAAGCGAACGTGGGCGACCTGCCGATTGATTGCGCGAGGATGCCTCAGGAACGCGAGTTGCTGGCTCATGAGCCGACGGTTGTACATGACTGGCTCGAGCAAGTCTCGCACATCCGCGAACAGCAGATGAAGCTTTTCGATTACCTGCTCACGAATCACCCGACGGATTTCACGTTTCTGGTGCAGTCTTGCGAGGACCGCGTCGGTCACTGGCTCTATCCGATCCAGCCATACAACGTCGGGTACAACCCAAAGTTACACACTTTGGCCGTCGATGCTTTTCCGAATCAGTACCGCGCCCTGGACAAAGTATTGGGCTCGATCCTGCAACACGTCGACGAGAACACCACCCTGTTCGTCATTTCCGATCACGGCATCAAGCCTTTGCGCGAAATAGAATCGCATATGGCCCACCGCGACCACGCTGGCACCACTCCCATCATCGCGAAACATGATTTCGAGGATGGTGATGATGTTCCCGGTGTCTTCATCGCGATGGGACCGGGGATCAAGAAAGGCGTTCGGGTGATGGGCCTGTCAATGAGCGTGTACGACATCGCACCCACGGTCCTGCATGTCTATGGGCTCCCTGTTTCGGATCGGATGAGAGGGCGAGCGCTCACCGAAATTTTCGAGAGTTCGTCGCCGCGCCGTGAACTGAGCGCCAACCATTAGACCGAACCACACCACCCCACCGCCATCACGTTTTCGGAACTCCAGTTTCTGTTAACCGACGGGATAGTAGTTCGAATCTAGCCCCGGGGAGCCAAACTCCTCCTACGATTTGCCTCATCCCAAGTCGGACACCTAATAAGTCTTAGTACCCGTGGGCTTTCGTGCCGGATTCCTGTATTTGTTTTTTCGCTTGGGCGATATCGTGAGCCTGTAAGCCGGATACTCCTGGCGATATTGAAAACGCGAAACTTGTTGAATCCCTTCCATGCTGCCGCGTCTTGACGTCAAAACCGGCAACACGGAAGGATTCTTGTCGCACTTTTCGTCAGGAGTTTTGGCGCACAACCTGGCGCTGCAGGTTGTAAAAAACCTGCGGGTCCTTACGCTTCGAGAGCCGTAGAGGGCTTGGGGGAGCTCGCGGTTGCAGAATCGGCACACAGTTGCAGGTTCAACGCGTACCGTTGCGACATAGACAATCGCTCCGACGATTTTCGCACGGTCTGTCAGCAGTTGCTCTATATCGCGAAGATGAAATAGGTTTTTGGAAAAGGGTAGTAACAGGCTGTGGGCCTAGTAGCGGCGTTTCCATCGACGACAGACACTCACGTATCTCCAAGGAAACCGCTGGAAGCTTAACCAACCTACCGTTTACTGCTCTTGAGCAACGACAGCGCCCGTCTGGTCATAGATCCTTATGGTGATTCCGAAGATAGTTTTTCTTGCGGGAAGCTAACTGCAGTACGGGAGGTGAAGGATGTCAAAAAGACGGGGAATCTGGGCCGTCCGGTGGCCGCTGTCGGCGGCTCTGGGCTGGTGTAAAAGGACTGCCGGCAGATATTGGCGGTTTGCAGCGTCAACTATGGACGGTCGGCAAGAAAATCAATTCGAAATTGCGCGAACTACTAACAACAGCCAAACGTTTCAGCTACATTTTACTTCGGAGCGCGTAGAACTCAAGGAATTTGCCAAAACATTGAATATTGGCGACCGCATTCGGATGTTTTGCGACGATGGAGTGCTTGTGGTGGAGAAGATCTCTCAGACGCAATTCAAGCTGCTTTATTCTGTAGCGATGTCGGAACTAGTCCATTGATTGTGTCTTGACCGTGCGTGCTTGGAAGATGGCAACGAGGAGATTTCCGCTTGTGAAAGTCCAATCGACACACCGCTCGCTATATTCTGCATGGCCATTTTGCTAACCGCTAGGTTTGCTCTCTGCTGGCCAAAATGAAATCTGCTGGAGCCGGGGGGGCTTAGTGAATCCGCGAGAAATCGCTGGGCTATGAAGTAGTCTTTGGGAACAAGATTTTAGGGCCTGTGTTTCTCCCACCTATCTTTTGAGGAAATACCAGTCGTTAGGGAAATTCTACCGGCTGACATCGAAGGCTTTAAGCTCTACCGGCGAAAAGGGGTCTCCGGTTCCACAGTGAACCGGGAACTTGCTCTTCTAAAGCGAATGTTTATCTCGCGATAGCTTGGGACGATTACCCTGAAAGTGCTGTTGTCAGTTAGAGTGTCACACACTCAATCTACTTTCCGGGAGCGCTTAGTTGTACCCTTCAACCGTGCTGCGGGCCGGTTTGGAAATCTGCCAAAGAATTTGGGAATCCGGAGCTTGATTGGGATACAACCGCACCGATTCGGTGTTGGTAGGCATGAGAACGATGTCAACGCGGCGATTGTAAGCCAGCCGAGTCGCACGGGAATCGCGCGCCCACTTTTCAGGAGGCGGGTTAGGATTGCGAGTCTGCAGGTCGCTAATCGTGGCTTTGTCCAGCGGTTTCTGCTTGCCGTACGCTGAGGTATCGATCTGCTCTGCGGCGATTCCCTGTGAAACCAGGAAATCCTTAACGCGTTGCACCCGAAGTTCGGATAAAGAATCGTTGTACTTCTCCGCGCCGCGCTCGTCCGTGTTTCCGCCAAGTGACAATTTCGCGTCAGGGTCGTATTCGAGATACTGTTTGAATCCGATGGCGAGGGTTGTCAATACTTCCTGCTGACTGCGAACGAGTCCCAACGGCGGGTCCTCCTTGGTAGGATAGGCGGTCGGGAAGAAAACGCTGTGCAGCAGCACGGCTGGAATGGGTTCAATGGAGCCCTTTAGGTGTACCTCCACCGTCTTGGTATCCGAACCACCACATGCGTTGGTCGCGTTCAGAGTGTATTTGAACTCTTCGTCCACTGGACCAGTGCCGCTCTGCGTTGGGCTGAGCGTAATGGACTTCGTGCCGCTGGCACCAACGGAGTCACCCGGATTCAGCGAGACCGCGTCGGAGTTGGACGACGACCAGTTCAGCGTAGTGCTTCCTTGTTCGATGATCTTGTCGCCGATGCGCCGGTACCTGACCTCCGCGGGTGAAGCGTTCAGCGATGATTGCACGACAGAGTTGACTTCCACCGTCGTGCTCGGCGTTACCACGCCACCTGGTCCTGAAGCTGTAAGTTGATACACGGTGGTTTGCCGAGGCGAAATGGTTTTCTCGCCCGACGTCGGAACGGGGCTCATGCCGCTCATGTCGGCTTCGACAGTTTCTTTGGAAACCCAGGCTAGCTGCGTATTTTGGTTGCAATCGATTTTCGACGGATTGGCAGAGACAGATCCGCTGACAGGAGCCACAACGACGGTGGCGCTTGCAATACCGGCCCTAAAGCGTGGCGCCAATTCAGGCAGCTGGCAGGTTGGGCACGACGAGCCACGATACCAGGGCTTGGTCTTTTCTTTTCCATTCGAGATATCAACAATCACGCGCTGCTCTGCCGCGACCGTAATCGGGCCGGACCACAGTTCCTTGCCATCCCGAGTGACCGTCACTTGGTGCGTTCCTGGTGGCACAACCAATTCCTGGTGCCAAATAATGTCGTGATCGAACTCATCCGCATGGCCTACGAAGTACAGGGGCTTCTTGCCGTTCAGAAGAACGGCGGCGGCTGTTGCCCCATGGAGCCTTCCTGCTTCAATCTGGATGCGACCACGCGGGCCTGGCACGGTTGCGCCAACGGGTTCCAGCTTTATGTCCACAGGTACCGTCTTGTCCGAATCGAGCGAGACATCTTGCTCGACAAACTTGTACCCGTAATTGGCCACAAGCACATGGTGGGTGCCGACATCGAGCTTGATGACCCGATTGCCGGGACCAATGGCCTTGCCATCGACAAATGTGTAGGCCTGCTTGGGGCTTACCGACATCTTCAATTTTCCTGGTTTAGGGTTTTGCGCAAAGGTAACCGAGCCCGCTAAAACCGTGGCACTTACCGCTAGACAAAAGAATTTGATTCTTTGGGCGCTCATAAAATTGTTTTCCGCACACCTCTTCGACAAATTGCGCGGGCTGCGGGACAGCTTGGACGTCCAGCGGCGGCCGCGCAACTGGCGATTCAGACAGGGTCCGCAAATCCGAACTACAGGCAATCAGCGCGATTCCGAAAACGGAGTTCCAAACACCCTCGATCAGCCTTGGAGTCCTTGCGTGCGGACAACGACAAAATCGCAGCCATCGTTAATCATTATGAAAGTCTCTGGTGACTGAGCTGTCTTCGGATGCAGGAAACACTGTATAATTCTAGTAGTTCTAGGACTTATAATGCTCCGCAAGCACTTCCGCCATACTATCGCTGGGCTCCTATTCTTGGCCTTTGCCACCTGTTTGTTCGCCCGGGGACAATTTTGGGATTTCTTGGGTTACGCCCAGATCGATAGTAGTCAGGATCATAGCCTGATCCGGATCACCCGTCGTGGTGTTCACTGTCGCACGATTCAGTTGCGGGTCAGCGGCGAGGCTATCTTTTTTGACCGCCTCGTTGTTCACTTCGATGATGGCACCATGCAGGAACTGATCGTCAGGGAACGGATTTCACCCGGGACAAGGAACTACGTCATCGACCTCCACGGCGAACGTTCCCTCGAAAACGTCGAGCTTTGGTATTACAAAGAGCCGTGGGGCCACAATCCGAGAGTGAGTCTGTATGGTGTGCGTTCGCCAGAAGGCGACGGCCAAAATATCGCGCAAGAACATTAAACCTCGTGGGCCAGTAGCGCGATCAGCTTTGCATCACGTCTACTGGAACGTGGAGCGAGCATTATTACGGTGAGAGAGCTCCTCGGACATTCCATGGTGATTGTGGGCAGGGGCTCCACGCCGCAGTCGGAAAGCTTTCCGGAGACTACTACGATCCAGTTACAGTCGGCCCGAAACTGCAGCAAGTAACACCAAGAGTCCAGGCGTGCCTTTCTTTCCCCACCAGAACCACTGGCGCACGGGTCGCAGCAGCAAGCAATCGACGCTCAGTCACCTTGACGCCTCTGATTTCCTTCTGTCTGGGACGGGTGATTTTGCTGGGTCGGAAAGCGTTGAAGCCTGATTGACTTGGAGCAATGAAGCGATGTACTTGCGTGTGTTAGATTGCCTTGAAAGAGACAGATGCAGATATCTAAAAGAATTTCGTGCAGCCTTTGGATTGCAAGCGCAATGCTATTCCTGGTCCTGTCGGTCGGCGCGCGGCCTCAAGCACGCGAGGTTTCCTCTCAACGGACACTTTCTCCCGATAGCCACGATCATCTCCTACTGCTTTACAACACGCACACCGGTGAGCGTATTGACATTGTTTACCGCCGCGGCGACGCATACATTCCAGACGCGCTCGCCAAGCTCGATTTTTTCCTGCGCGATCATCGGACCGGCGATGTTCGCCATTTCGATCCGCGCCTATACGATATCCTCTCTGATCTCACTAGGTCGGTCGGTCGTCCAAGCGGCGAGATCGACGTTGTCTGCGGCTACCGCACTTCTTCGACGAACGAATCTCTCCGCGCTCGTACCGCTGGAGTCGCAAAGAACAGCCTTCACATTCAGGCGGAAGCTATCGATTTGCGGATGCCCGGAATCGACACCTTCAAACTGCGCAAGGCTGCTCTCGGTCTGGCTCGCGGCGGTGTAGGCTACTATCCTCACTCGGACTTCATCCACTTGGACGTCGGCCGCATTCGGCAGTGGTGTTTCGACTGTCCTGCGAATCTCATCGCCAGCGATTAACCAGGATACGGGTAACCCTCGGCAAGCGCTTTTTCGAGCGCAGCACCGTGTCCGTATCAGTTACGATAACGGTGCCATACAGAATTAACACTGGAATCGGATTTAGCCAGATTCACCTGCTGATTTGGAGTTCCATTCATCGTCGCGTGGACGCGATGCTCAGATGTTCCCGCTTCCTCAACCGAGGCATGAGAACAATGGAGCCAATGGGCATTGGCGCAAGCCGATAGGATCGACCCGGCGAGCGGAGGCGCGTTCTTAACGTCTATGCGAGATGATGGTTCCTGGCAAGACGACATTTGCAGTCAAGCCTGCGTCCTTATTTTCAAGCGCCACCGTGCGGACCAACATCGGAGGGCAGCCTTGAACGTAATGTACGCCCCGAGTTGGGGATGCGGTTCGACTGCGGTCAGACTCCCAACGGCCACAATTCGTCCTTTTCCGGAGTTTCGCAAATGGGGGGACCGCCGCGCGCAGCACGTAAAACCCTGATGTCACGTTTATGCCGCGCATTTGTTCCCGGGTTGCATCATCGGTTTCTGCGACGCTTTGCCTGCAAAACCACCTAACAGGTGGACAAGCACATCGAGTCTGCCGAACCGCGCGATTACGGACTGAACCGCGTCGTTCACTGCGACCGCTTTGGTGAAATCGACGGCCAGCGCAGTGAAATTGGGTCCTGGAAAGTCTTGCTGGGAAATGCTTCGGGACGCGCCTACAACGGTTGCGCCGGTCTCTAGCAACCGCCGGGTGATGAAGTACGCTAGACCTCCCGTTGCCGCAGTGATGAAAACTACCCTGTCTTTCATGAATGGTAAGCCTCGTCGATTTTGTTAGTCACGGGATGAACCAAGCCGACGCGTTCCAAGGAGGCCATCTATTGCCAGCGGGCCAGAACCACCGAAGACAAGGGCTGCGAGGCAGGCGAGGTAGAGGAGGTCACACTCATAGCCCGGCGGCCCGAACTGGGCGTGGCCGGCCATCACACTCATCAGCTTGATCGAGCTGAACCCATAAGGTAGGTGGACGGTGAAGATCGCTACGAAGAGAAGCACCGCCATCGGCAGGCTAACAAGGGGGACGAAAGCTCCGAGCAAGACGGCGAGGCCGCCGATGAGCTCGGTCAAAATGGTTAGCCATGCCATGAAATGAGGCGCGGGTACGCTCAGAGCGTGCAGGATGGCGGCGAAGTTTTCGGGCCCCTTGGACAATTTTGCGAACCCGTGCTCCACAAAGCCATAGCCAACAATCAGCCGTAGCGGAATCGGAGCCCAACGAGCTAACAACGGTCCTTTTAAGAATGCAAAACGGCTGCTGTTTTCCCCTTCCGAGGATTGGCGAAATTCGTTCATAGGCGAAAAGCTCCTTCGGCATTGATGTCGAACACTCGAACGCGCGAAACCAAAATAGGCCTAACTTTGACCCCTCATCGCGCATCATTATGATGTTATAATGTCATGAAGGTTACAGTTTCTTGAGGAATTCTTTTATGGACCTCTTGTCCCGTCGGACCTGGAATGCGGCCTGATAAGCGGCTCGCTGCGCCGCAGCGGCCTTCTTTCGAGGAAGCGCTGCGTTTCTGGTTCAAGCTCGGGTGGATCAGCTTCGGCGGTACAGCCTCCCATCTCGCCATCATGCATGACGAGTTGGTCGAGAAGAAACGATGGATCAGCAACGGAAGATTCCTCCATGCCCTGAGCCATTGCATGCTCCTTCCCGGCCCGGAAGCACAACAGCTTGCGATCTACATCGGCTGGAAACTGCATGGCAAGCGGGGCGGCATTGTTGCCGGAACACTCTTCGTGCTGCCTTCCATGTTTGTTCTGCTGGCGCTCAGCATGATCTATGTCAGGTTAGGTAGCCTGCCGTGGATTGCCGCGATGTTCAACGGGTTAAAGCCCGTCGTCATCGCTCTGGTAATAGTTGCCCTACAGAGAATCGCCAGAAGAGCCCTGCGCGGGCCCGTGCAAGGCGCCTTTGCGGTTGCTACGTTTGCAGCGATGTTCTTCTTTGATGTCTCGCTGCTCGTGGTGATGTTTGGCGCTGTTGTTCTGGGGATCGTCCTGGGGATGTTGCGGCCTGGCCTTCTCCATCACACTGGGGAAGCGGCCGCTCCAGCGGATGAAGAAAGCTACTACATCCACCGCAGTTCAATCACTCCGGAACCTGTCGCTCTACTAAACCGTGCTCTGAAGGTGGCTGCTAGCGCATTCTTTCTCTGGCTTCTGCCGTTGCCGTTCTTCTACATGTTTGTCGGTGACTTCCATTTTTGGCGGGATCTCGACCTGTTCTTCACCAAGACCGCCTTTGTGACCATCGGCGGCTCGTACACGGTGATCCCTTACGTGGCCAAGGTTGCGGTAACGAAACTGCACTGGCTGACCAGGTCCCAAATGACGGACGGTTTCGCGCTGGCGGAGACGACCCCAGGGCCTCTGATTATAGTGGTTGCTTTTGTCGGCTTCATAGCCGCGTACAACCACTTCCACGGCTCATTGTGGATGGGAACTCTGGGTCTCGTGGCAACGGGCTTTTATACGTTTCTTCCATGCTTCCTCTTCGTCTTTGCCGGTGCGCCGCTTGTCGAACGAACCCAAGACAAGCCCATGATCGGAGGCGTCCTGGAGCTGATCACCGCAGTCGTGGTCGGCGCGATCCTTGACCTGACGCTCTTTCTCGGGAAAACGGTGATCTTTCCATCGGGAGTTGTCGGTCTCAAGCAACTCGATCTGATCTCTCTGGTCTGGGCATTGCTGTCACTTTTCCTGCTCCAGCGACTGAAATTGAAGATCATTCCCATGATTCTCCTGGGCATTGGGTTCGGTTTGATTTCGAGTTTGCTGGGCCGATAACGACGATTAGACACAATTGCCGGATGGTCGGCAAAGGCTCGGAATGGCCTGAACGTGGAACGTAGTAGGAACGTAGTACCAGTTGTGGCGAATGGGGGCGAAAGCGAATAAAGGGTGAATGAAAACTAAGGAAGTGACTCGCTGGATTTTGCTGCAATTCGTTAGCGTCCCTCGGTTTAGCTTAGCTCCGGCGAATTGTGATTGAGTAGGCAGGCGAGTACCTTAGCGCCGCAGGTACGTAAGTGCGGTGCAAAGAGGAGTTCCACGTGGTCTTTGCCGGTGCCGGCCCATACCAATTGCAGGCGAATTGAGTGATGCCGGCGGCTTCCGCGGGGGCGCAGCAACGGGTCTAATATACTGACACCCCCATTATCCTGTCGACATTCGGACAGTTGGTTTTCCTTCCATAGCTAACCGAACCATCTTTGAAAACCTCGGCTTAGCGCCAAGGCGACGTTTGGAAAGCCGTATGCGACTATTGGAACTGACGTAGTCGCCGAAAAGTGAAGAAAGTAGGCAGGGCGAGTACTTTTCGGTCTGGATAGCTTTTCTGATTGTTGAACTGTAAGAAAGCGAGGGTGAATGAGACCGGCAGTATGCGACAGAGTTGCGGCACTGAAGGAGTCTGGCGCGTGAATGCCGTCCGCGAATCACCGGTGCGCAGATTCATCCCAGGGTTTCTCGGGTCGGCGGGTGTTCTCATCGTATGGTTTGTCGTGCTTCTTGGTCGCCCTTTGCCTCTTTTCGCACAGACGCTCCACTATGCGAAAAGCCCGGATGTGAGGAATGGAGAGAAGGTCTACAAGGGTGGCTGCATTGCGTGTCACGGGAGCGAAGGAAAGGGTGCTCCCATGGCGAGTACAGTTTTCAGGCGGCCAGATACGTTTCCGGACTTTACGGACTGCGCGGGGACGACGCCCGAGCCGAACGGCAATTGGAAGGCAGTGATCGTGCACGGCGGGCCATCGCGTGGATTCTCGCAGATTATGCCTGCGTTTGGGGATCTGCTGACGGACGAGGAGATCGACGACGTAATCGCGTACATGCGGGGATTCTGCAAGAATGTCCACCACTATCCGCTGGGCGAGCTAAATCTGCCACGGGCTTTGGTAACGGAGAAGGCGTTTCCAGAGAACGAGATTGTGATTTCTACGGCGGCTAGTGCATCAGGCGCGCCGGCGTGGACTACCGATCTCATTGATGAACGGACCATCATCGATGCCCGGACCCAACTTGAGACCGATGTTCCGGTGAACTATGCGGACCAGGCGCACAACTGGACGGCGGGATTTGGGGACATTACCCTGGCGGTGAAGCGGGAGATGTTTTCCAGCCTGCGCACGGGTTCGATCCTGAGCCTGCAAGGCGGTATCTTGCTGCCGACCGGGGACAGCAAGCGAGGCTTCGGCGCGGGGACGACGCAGTTCGAGCCCTTTGCAGCGTTCGATCAGCTGTTCAAGGAGAACACGTTTTTGCAAACCCAATTGGGGGCAGACCTACCGGTGGATACGAGCATAGCTCCGCGCAGCATGTTCTGGCGGGTGGCGGTAGGGCAAGCGATGGCTCCGGACCACATGCTGGGACGGCTGTTTTCGCCAATGGTCGAGTTTTTGGCGGTACGTGACTTCAAGCCGGGGGCGAGCACCAATTGGGACGTGCTGCCGGAGATGCAGATCACCGTAAGCAGGCGACAACACGTCCGGATAGGCTTTGGCGTAAGGGAGCCGTTCGCGAATACACAGGGGCGAACGCCGCAGGTGGTGTTCTATCTCCTCTGGGACCGGGCGGATGGGAAGTTATGGAATGGTTGGCGATGAGACTCCGTTGGGGCAGTGCGATTATTCTAGGCCTCGCGGTCGTCGGGGTTCCGGCAATGCCACAGGGCAAGTCGCAGACGGAGAACGCCAAGGGCGACAAGACGCCCACGGGAACTTTTTTTCGGACATCGGAACGGTGTGTAGCTTGTCATAACGGGCTGACGACGAGCTCGGGCGAGGATATTTCGATCGGATTCGAATGGAGCGCGAGCATTATGGCTAACGCGTCCCGCGATCCTTATTGGCAAGGAAGCGTGCGGCGGGAGGCAATGGATCATCCGGAGTCGAAACAGGCGATCGAGGATGAATGCTCGATCTGCCATATGCCGGCCGTCCGGTTGGCGGACCGGGATGCGGGAAGGCACACTCAGCTCTTTTCGCGTCTTCCTTTGCAAAAGTTTCCAAAGGGGGACCGCGCCGCAGCAGATGGCGTTACCTGCTCGGTTTGTCACCAGATTGAGATGACGGGGCTGGGAACGGACGCGACCTTCGTCGGAAATGTGGTCTTCGCGAAACCAGTCCAGAACGACGAGCGGCCCGAGTATGGACCCTTCGACGTCGACAAAGGGCACCAGACCGTGATGCACTCCTCGACGGCAACGTACTTCCCGACCAGGGGCGACCATATGCGCGATGCGGGTCTTTGCGGGAGCTGCCATACGCTATACACTGCGGCGCTTGGGCCGAAGGGCGAGAAACTGGCGAAGTTCCCGGAGCAGATGCCGTTCCAGGAGTGGCAGCATAGCGACTACGCGACCAAGCAGACCTGCCAGGACTGCCATATGCCGGTGGTGAACGGGGCGGTCGCGGTGACGGCGTTGTACGGCCCGCCGCGCGAGGGCATGCACCGGCACGTGTTTGTCGGATCGAATTTCGTTATGGAAGGGATGCTGCAAGATCATCGCGATGAACTGTCGACCGAGGCGCAGCCCGCGGAGATGGATGCGGCGATGAAGCGCACGGCCGAGTTTTTGAAGACGCAAGCGGCGAAGGTGACGATTACCCGGGTAGATACGACGCCGAATGGGCTTGCCGTAGATGTGCATGTGGAGAATCTAGGCGGGCATAAGCTTCCTACAGCTTATCCTTCGCGGCGGGCGTGGCTACATTTTGCGGTGAGGGACGGCAATGGGCGGGTGGTGTTTGAGTCCGGTGCGCTCAATCCGGACGGCTCGATTGTAGGCAACGACAACGACGAAGATCCGCTGAAGTTCGAGCCACATTATCGCGAGATTACGACTTCACAGGAAGTGGAAATTTACGAACCGATCCTCAAGGATTCGGAGGGGAAGGTTACGACCGGTCTGCTCCATGCTGTCGGATACTTGAAGGACAATCGGCTGTTGCCGCACGGCTTCGATAAGGCCACAGCGAACAAGGATATCGCGGTGACAGGCGACGCGGCCAACGATCCGGAATTCACAGACCGCGGAAGCTCGGTACGCTATGTGGTTTCGACCGGAAACGCAACGGGGCCGTTCAAACTGGAGGCGGAGCTTTGGTTTCAACCCATCGGGTTTCGGTGGGCGCATAATCTGGCGCGTTACAAGGCGGAGGAACCGCAACGAATGGTGCGGTATTACGAAGCGGCGGCCCGAAGGTCGGCTGTGATGCTGGCTAAGGCAGAGGCTACCCGGTAAGGACCAAAACGGAGAAAGCTCGGATAGTCGGGAACGGGGTCTCGACACAGGCAAAACTGACGAAGGGCAATCCAATCAGCAGTGAACTGCCCAAACTTTTTAGGGTCCGCCCTCTGGCCGGCGCCACTCGCTGGTTCTGACTTATCGAACTTCTGGATTCCAACGGCGAGCGAGTGATGGCCTAAGTGCAAGTTGACCCGAGCAAAGCCAACTTGCCCCTACTCGTCGGCGGCGCACTCCCATATTTCGAGCAGTTCCGGATTGGTATCGACAAGACGCCCTTGTGCTCATTGACGGACCGACTCCCGGACTATCGGCCCGGAAACTATCCAGAAACGGCATTCGCGGAGAAATGCAAGTACTGCCGGTGGTGCGTAAATTCGATCGCGCTCGAGAAGCGACGGCGCATTGATCTCCCGAAAATAGTCGGGCGAAAGCGGCGCTCACGGAAGAATGCAGCCAATGCCGGTTTGCGTAGCGCGGTCAAACGAAGGTCCGCCGCGATTGGTTAGATCCTCTCCGTTGCGTTGCGAACCATGCGTGCGCGCGTAGACCCGCGTCAGTTCCGCGCCAAAGTACAGGATCAACGCGGAGTAGTAGATCCATGCGACGATGACTACCAAAGAGCCGGCAGCTCCGTAAGCGGAAGCCGACACACTCTTCCCGATATAAAACCCAATGACAAACTTTCCGGCAGTAAACAACAAAGAAGTGAGCGCCGCTCCGATCCACACATCACTCCACGCTATCTTGGTACTGGGCAGAAGCTTGAACATCATTGCGAACAAAACTGTGATGAAAAGCAGTGAAAGAAGAAAATCAAACGATTCGAACAAGACCGCCGGAATCGGAAGCATGCCCCCAAGATATTTTGTGACAGCTACCACAAGCGCGCTAAACAACAGCGAAACCAAAAGCAGGAATCCGATGCCGAGCACCATGCCAAAGCTCAGGAAACGTTCCTTGACCAGGCTTAAAATGCCGGCCTTCGTGTCTGGACTCACGTGCCAAATGCTGTCCAGAGCATCTTGCATTTCGCTGAATACCCCGGACGCACCTAAGAACAATGCGAATACGCCGATCATGCTTCCGATTACGCCGTGAACAGGCTTATGTGCCGATTGAATCATGGCCTGAATGGCTTTCGCGCCATCTCGTCCTACGAGCCCCTGGATTTGCCCAGAAATCCCGCCCTGCGCGGCTTCCATTCCAAAAACTAGGCCCGCAATGGCAACCGCGATAATCAGAAGCGGAGCTAGGGAAAAAATGGTGTAATAAGCCAATGCTGCCGCCATCCGAGGCGCTCTGTCCTTGCTCCATTCCAAATACGCGCATTTGAGTAGCGCGGAAATCGCCCTGGGCCCAAAGAACAAACGTACTTCCCGGTCAGCTCGGGCCTGCAGCCTCCGTTCGTTCTCGGACGTAGAAACAGGTCCTACCCCAGCTTCAACTGAGTGGCTCTCAACCTTGCCGGAACTCGCGGACGGAGAAACCATACACTTCTGCACGTGATACGCGGTCAATCCTCTGGTGTCGGCCAGGGAGTTCCCAGAGACTTGGTTGACCGAAAAATTAACGGCAACGACTTCACGGATTCTCTCACTACGCAACGCGCTCAAAACGCTTAATCAGAGCTCGATTTTTCTACGGTCAATGCAACGCTGACCATACCAGGGATTATGGATGTTCAAGTGGAATTGCAGGCAGGCGTTCGTCCTCGCTTCTCTCGTTAGTATCGCCAACCGGGTACCCAGAACCGCCTCGGGTGTTTACACTATTCATGGGATTGCGGTCACCCTGCCTCGACCTAGACTAATTGGAGGCCATGTCCAGCTTGAGGCCAATATGAATTTCTGCCCAGCACGCAGTTTTCGTTTCAGTGATTTTGCCATGGCATCGATTTGGACCGACACGTACTGCGAGCCCTTTATTTATGCGCAGCTGGGTCATTCTGATTCTCGTCGTTTTCGGGTGGCCTTCATGCACCCGGTGCCAGCAGACCAGCCAAAGCAACAAAGTTTCGTACGAAGGCCAAAAGGTCACGGCAGTTGAACTGGTCGCGAATCCGAAGATTTCGGTGGATTCTCTGCGACCGTTGGTGCAACAGCAAGCGGATCAACCATACTCAAACTCAAAAGTGGCCAGTACGATTTCCGTTCTGCAGGGAACCGGACGATTCAGCAAGGTAGCGGTCGATGTTAAACCGGACCCCGGCGGGCTGCACGTGACTTTCACTTTGGAGCCCGCGCTGTACTTTGGAATTTTCGACTTCGCGGGTGCGGACAAGAGCTTTTCGTACACCAGGCTCTTACAAGTGGTCGACATCCCGAACCGAACACCGTACAAACAGGACCTGGTATCGCAGGCCGAAGATAATCTTCATCAATTTCTGGTTTCCTCCGGTTTCTTTCAAACCCAGGTGCAACAGCATTCCCAGTTCGATGAGCCGTACATGCTGGCCAATGTGACTTTTGACATCGATTTGGGAAAACGAGCCAAGCTGGGAAACATAGTCGTTCAAGGAACAGAACCCGGTGAAGTAGATCGGCTCCTCCGTGCGACGCGTACTCTCCGGGCGACCGTTACGGGTGAGTCTCTCAAGCCTGGCAAGTCCTACACTCCCAAACGAATCGATTCTGCCATCGCGCGTATGAAGCGAGAGCTCGCCAAAGAAAATCACCTCGCCAGTAAGGTTCGCTTCGATCACCCCGAATATCACAAAGACAGCAACCGCGCGGACCTGGTTATTGATGCCCGGCCCGGCCCCATCGTCAAAGTGTACGTCACGGGTGCGAAGCTTTCAGCGCTTCCCTTCCTGCGCGACCGCCAGATGAAAAAACTGATTCCCATATTTTCTGAGGGCACAGTCGATGCTGACCTGGTGGAAGAGGGCCGCCGGAATTTGATCGATTTTTTTCAGGGCAAGGGCTATTTCAATGTGAAAGTGACGGCGAATCTGCAAAACGAAGCTGCGAACGTCGAGGTGGCCTACAAAGTCGAGCGTGGGTCACGTCACATCGTAGAGACGGTGGCTTTCCAGGGTAACAAGCATTTCAACAAGGACGTGCTGATCCGGCAGGTCGCGGTGAAGCCTCACCGCCTCGTTCTGCTCTCCCGAGGCAAGTTCAGCAACAAACTGCTCCGTCAAAGTGTGGCCGCCGTTACGGAGTTCTACAAAAACCAGGGATACGAAGATGTGAAGGTTGACCCGGATGTTGTCGATCGCGAACGCAAGGTATACATCACTTTTCAAATCGCCGAAGGCGCGCAAACGCTGGTGGATAACCTCACAATCGAGGGAAATTCCCACCTGCCCGCTTCGACTCTTTCGCCGAAAGGCGGTCTCCGGCTCAGGTCCGGCCAGCCATTTTCTCGGAAAGCTTTGGCTGACGACCGCTCTCACATCATGGCTGCATATTTTGACCGCGGCTTTCTCAATTCCGAGTTCGATTCCAAGGTCACACGTTTGCCTGACTACCCACACAGAGTAGATGTGACCTATACGATCACTGAGAAACAGCAGGTTCAAGTAGCCGAAGTAGTTCTCCTCGGCAGCAAGAAAACGCGCCCAGCGCTGATAAAGAAAACCGCGAATATCCCAACCGAAGCCCCTCTCAGCCAGCGCGCCTTGCTGACTGGCGAGAGCCGCTTGTACGACCTGGGAGTATTTGATTGGACGAGCGTCGACCCTCGCCGCCCGATCACTGATCAAATCAATGAGGATGTACTGGTGAAGCTACATGAAGCCGGGAGGAATGAGGTTACTTACGGCTTTGGGTTGCAAGTGGCCCGCCGCGGAGGAAATATTCCCTCCGGTACGATCGCCCTTCCTGGGCTGCCGCCCATTACTAGCGGAGCGGCGAATTTCACCGCTGCCGAAAAGACGTTTGTGAGCCCTAGAGGCTCGATCACATTCACCCGCTACAATCTTCGCGGTCTCGCAGAATCGGCGTCAACTTCGATTTTGGTTTCACGACTAGATCAACGAGCTCTTGCGACGTACAGCCAGCCGCATTTCAGGGCATCAAGCTGGAGTTCACTGTTTAGCGCATCGATCGAGCGCACAACCGAGAATCCCACCTTCGAGGCGCGTCTGGCGGAAGGTTCATGGCAACTCGAGAAACCGCTCAACAAAGATAAAACACGAAGAATTCAACTCCGCTATCGCTTCGGCCAAACGATTCTGTCCGATTTGTTAATTCCTGGATTGGTGTTGCCGCAGGACCAGAGAGTCCGCCTTTCGACACTTTCCGCCACCTGGATTCGCGACACCCGTGACAAGCCACTGGACGCTAGCCGCGGTTTCTACCAGACTCTGGACCTGGGAATCACCCCAAAAGCTCTGGGCTCGAGCGCCAACTTCGCACGTTTCCTGGGGCAGAGTTCCTACTACAAACCGTTCGGCCCGACTGTGTGGGCAAGCAGAATTACCTTGGGCCTGGCCAAGGCTTTCGGCAACAGCGACGTGCCTACCAGTGAAAGCTTCTTCTCCGGAGGGGAAACCACTCTTCGCGGTTTTCCTATCAACGGGGCCGGGCCGCAACGCGCGGTACCCGCGTGCAGCAACCCCGCTGACCCGTCCACTTGCGTGAACCTCTTGGTACCGACTGGAGGCCGTCAGCTGTTCATCTTCAATTCGGAATTGCGTTTTCCTTTGGGCATCAAAGAGGGGTTGGGCGCTGCGGTTTTCTACGACGGTGGCAACGTCTACCGCGCAATCAACATTAGCCATTTCCTTCAAGACTACACAAATACGATAGGCGTGGGGCTCCGGTATAAGACCCCCGTGGGCCCTATTCGGTTTGACATCGGACGCAACCTGAACCCGGTTACAGGACTAAAAGCTACCCAGTTCTATATCACTCTGGGACAGGCTTTCTGAAGTCCACCAAGAGGTGCTGCTGTGGCGCAGGAAAGAAAACGGAAACTAATACTTGTTTGGATAGCATTGGTCCTCGTGACGTGGATCGTGGCCCTGGGCGTGGCCGGGTATCTTGTACTCAGTAGCCCGAGATTCCAGCAATACTTACTCGCCCAGATTGAAAAACGAGCAAGCGATGCCACGGGAGCAGAAGTGCGGGTCCAGAATTTTGCGCTCCATCTCTCCCGGCTCTCCGCTGAGGCTTACGGAATTACAGTTCGCGGCACAGAGCAGCCGTCCGCGCACCCGCTCGTTGAAGCGGACCAACTCACGATTCGGCTGAAAATCATTTCGCTGCTACGAAAGAAGGTTGATCTGAACGAAATCATCCTTCGCCATCCAGTAGTGAATCTGCAGGTTGGCAAGGACGGAACTACGAATCTTCCAGCGATTCCGAAATCGACTGGCAAAACTTCCACGAACCCGTTCGATCTCGGAATCCAACATGTTCTGCTTGAGCATGGCGAGATCTATTACAACGACGCCAAAACCCCGCTGGACGCCGAGTTTCACGATTTACAATTTGAAGTTAAGGCTCAGCTCGCTGCAAAAGGTTACGATGGCAATATTTCCTATCGGAGCGGACGCATCCAGTACGGTGACACCAAGCCCCTTCCGCACAATCTGACAGCCAGCTTCAATGCAAATCCTTCCGAGTTGACACTCAAGCCTCTGGTTCTCAAAGTGGCTTCCTCAACGATCGAATTACAAGGACAAGTACGCAATTACTCGCAACCGCTCGCCAGCGGATCCTACAAAATTACGCTTCATCCGCAGGACGCCAGGCCTGCTCTTAAGAATGCTTCTATTCCCGCTGGTGAAGTTACGTTGGCGGGTTCTGTGCGCTATCAGCAGCAGGACAACGTACCGGCCATACGCAGGCTGGTTCTGGATGGCGTCTTGAAGGGCCGAGAATTGGCGGTCAGCACGGCCGACCTGAGTACCGTCGTCCGCAATATCCGCGGCGAGTTCAAGCTTCTCAACGGGAATCTCGATGTTCGTGGACTCGAAGCAGACCTTCTGCACGGGCATGTAACCGCGACGGGAACCATGCAGCGTCTTGACGCCGACTCGATTGCCAGCGTCCACGCGTCCATGCAGGCGATCTCGTTGAATGCCGCCAACGACGCCTTCCGAACCGCGCGTCTCAACGCAATGCCGATAGACGGACAGATTAGCGGAACCGCTGAAGCTGCTTGGACCGGTGACGTAAGAAATATGAAGGCTCGTTCGGACGTCACTCTGAATGCTGCTCTCACCGGCACTCACGGCGGGTCTGGACCTGTTCCCGTCGATGGTGAGGTTCACGTGAGCTATGACGGCCGATCCGCAACGGCGACTTTAACCAACACATCCGTTCACACCCCGCAGACGCGTCTCGAAATAAACGGAACAGCCGGCCACAACCTCAATCTCCAGGCACAAGCGCATGCAGCCGACTTAACCGAAATGGATGCTCTGGTCGTCGCATTGCAGAACGCCCGATCAGCACAACCCGCAAGCACCGCGCCTCCGCGTTCCATGAATCTCGCCGGCGCCGCGGATTTGCAGCTACTCGTCCAGGGCACTATCAATGACCCTCGTTTGGGAGGTCAACTGGCCGGTCGGAACCTTCAGGTGGAAAATACCCAGTGGCGCAGCATGGAACTAAAGGTACAAGCCAGCAAATCTGGCATCTCGATCCGGAATGGCTCTCTCGTAAATGCCCAACAGGGCTCGTTCAATTTTGCTCTGAGCTCCGACCTGGCAAACTGGCATTACTTGCCGTCGAACCCCGTCACGCTGCAGGTGAGTTCCCGGGATCTTGCGATCAATCAGCTACTGCAACTCGCCAGGCTTGACTATCCCATTTCCGGTAATCTCTCGGTTGATGTCTCGATGCATGGTTCTCAATTGAACCCGGCGGGAAAAGCATCACTGCGGTTGACGAAAGCAAATCTGTACGGACAGTCGCTGCAACAATTGTCGGTTCAGTCCGAAGGAAATGGCGACACACTCACCTCTACGCTGGAAGTGAACACGTCGGCGGGCTCGGTTAAAGGCAATCTCGTTCTCCACCCGAAACGCGAAGGCTACGAACTTCAACTCAACTCTTCTGCCATCAACTTGGCCCAACTCCAGGCAGTGCAGGAAAGAAACTTGGGAGTCGCTGGAGTATTAACCGCGAGCGCCAAGGGCCATGGGACCATCGACGATCCACAATTAACCTTCACCGTTCAAATCCCTCAGCTCCAAGTGCACCAAGCGAGTATTTCCGGTGTTAAGGCAAACCTCAACGTCGCAAATCGCCAGGCACATTTGGATCTGGATTCGGAAGTTGCGCAAACCTCGGTACAAGCTCACGCTACGCTGAACATCAGCAACGGACACTATATCCAGGCCAGCCTGGACACGAAAGGGATGCCCATCGAAGGCCTTCTCGCACTGTACGCCCCAGCCAAGAGCAACGGTCCGCGCGGAATCGTGGAAGTTCATGCGTCCGCCGAAGGACCGTTCGACGACAAGAATCGGATGCAAGCGCAGGTCATCATTCCAACTCTAAAAGCTGAGTACCAGGGTTTGCAGATCGGGAATACGCAACCCATTCGCATGCATTACGCGAATTCCATCGTTTCGCTCGACGCGGCGGAAATTTCTGGCACGGACACAACACTGCGGCTGCAAGGTCAGCTTCCATTGCAAGGCGTCGCGCCTGTGACGCTGTCCGCTGTCGGCAGTGTGAATATGCAGCTGCTGCGTTTTTTTCAGAGTGATGTTCAGAGTTCAGGGAAGCTACAGATCGATGTTCGCGCCGCCGGTCCGACCGATCATCCAACTGTGCAGGGCCAGCTGCGTTTACAAGACGTTTCCATGACGCACACCGATGCACCCGTCGGCCTGCAAAACCTGAATGGCGTCCTCGACGTGAGCAAAGATCAAGTCACGATCACCCAACTTGCGGGAGAGTCGGGAGGCGGACAGATTTCCGCGCGAGGGGTTATCGGATACCGGCCACAGCTTCAAATGAATGTCGCTCTTCAAGCCAAGAATGTTCGCATCCGCTACCAGGACGCGATCCGGTCCGTTCTGGGCGGTGATCTCAATCTGGTCGGCTCGAGGCAAGCAGCGACTCTGAGCGGCCGGGTACTCATCGACAGCTTGAGTTTTACCAAGAATTTCGACTTGGCAACATTCGCCGGGCAAGTTCAATCGGGTTCGGAAGCCGTTCCCAGCGAGGGCATGGGCAACAAGATCAAGCTGGATATCGCCGTACAAACTGCTCGCGACCTGAACCTTACCAGCAGCGCCGTAAGCCTGCAGGGGCAAGCCAACCTCCGCGTGGTCGGCAGCGCCGCCGATCCGGTAATTCTTGGGAGAACGGAGTTCACGGGTGGCGATATCTTCCTGGTGAACCAGCGCTACCAAATTGAGCGCGGCATCATCGAGTTCGCGAATCCCAACCGCACCGAACCCGTGCTCAACATACTGCTCACCAGCACGATAAACCAATACAACTTGAGCCTGACTTTTCGCGGACCGCTCGACAAACTGCAAACCAATTACGTCTCCGACCCGCAGTTGCCCACAGCCGACATCATTAATCTGATTGCCCGGGGACAAACCACCCAGCAAGCCGCAGCTACACCCTCCAGTTTTGGAGCGAGTTCGCTTCTAGCCCAGGGGGCTGCAAGCGAGTTAAGCGGTGGAATCCAAAAGCTCGCTGGTCTGTCCAGCTTGTCCATCGATCCGACTCTGGGGGGCAATAACGCCGACCCCGGCGCCCGCATCGCGATGCAAAAGCGCGTCACCAACAACTTTTTGTTCACTTTCGCAACCGACGTTACCTCCACACAGCGAGAGCTGATACAGGGTGAATATCAATTCAATAAGCGCTGGTCCACCAGCGTGACGCGCGACGAAAACGGCGGCTTCGCAGTCGACGGCAAGTTCCACAAACGGTTTTAGACCGCAACAACCTCGAGCTTCTGAAGATGTCCCGCGATTAATTCTTTCCAAGAGTATCCAAAAGCCTGCTTGCGCTAGAATCTGACCGAAGGAGAAAAACATGCCTTCTGCTTCCACCACTGGGACCGCCAAGGCCGCCGAGTTAAGGCAGCCTCTCGCACCCGAAGAATTGCGCAAAGTTCATGCCTACTGGCGTGCCGCAAATTATCTTTCGGTCGGACAAATTTATCTTTTTGCGAACCCGTTGTTGCACGAACCGCTGCAGTTGAAGCACATCAAACCTCGCCTACTTGGACACTGGGGCACAACGCCGGGATTGAACTTTATCTACGTGCACTTGAATCGCCTGATCAAGAAGCATGACCTCGATGTGATCTACGTCGCAGGTCCGGGACACGGCGGGCCAGGTCTGGTCGCGAACACCTACCTCGAAGGAACGTACAGCGAAGTCTACCCGCACATTCCGCAAAACGAAGAAGGCTTGCAGCATCTCTTCAAACAGTTTTCGTTTCCCGGCGGAATTCCCAGCCACGTCGCTCCGGAAACGCCGGGCTCGATTCACGAAGGCGGCGAACTTGGCTATTCCGTCGCGCACGCTTATGGCGCTGCATTCGATAATCCTGATCTGCTCGTATGCTGCGTTGTTGGAGATGGCGAAGCCGAATCCGGACCACTGGCGGCAAGTTGGCATTCGAACAAATTCTTGAATCCCGCGCGCGATGGCGCCGTCCTTCCGATTCTCCATTTGAACGGCTACAAAATCGCCAATCCCACCGTTCTCGGCCGCATGGATGACGCAAGGCTCGCTCAACTATTCACCGGCTATGGCTATAAACCGCACTTCGTCGAAGGTCGCGAACCAGAAGCGATGCATCAACTCATGGCGCACACCATGGATGTCGTCCTCGAGGAAATCCGCAGCGTTCAACTCGCCGCCCGTAGTGGCAACCCTGCGGCACCGCCAACCTGGCCGATGATTATCATGCGTACGCCGAAAGGCTGGACCGGCCCGAAAGAGGTTGACGGCAAACCGGTCGAGGACACTTGGCGTGCGCATCAGGTTCCTCTCACTGATTTTGCAAAAAAACCCGATCACGTGAAATTGCTCGAACACTGGATGAAAAGCTATAAACCGGAAGAACTCTTCGACAAGGCCGGTAAATTCGTCTGCGAATTTGCTGAACTTGCGCCGCCGGGCAACCGCCGCATGGGCGCAAATCTTCACGCCAACGGTGGATTGCTTCTCCGCGATCTTTCCATACCGGACTTTCGCGACTATGCGTTCCCCGTCGCGAAACCGGGAACCGAATTCACCGAATCGACTCGCGTGCTCGGGCAGCTTCTGCGCGACATCATGCGGCGCAACTCCGCCAATAAAAATTTTCGCGTCTTCGGCCCCGACGAAACGGCATCCAATCGTCTGGACGCCCTGTACGAGGCTACGGACAAAGTTTTCATGGAGCCGATGCTCGCGACCGACGAGCATCTCTCGCATGACGGCCGCGTCATGGAAGTTCTCAGCGAACACATGTGCCAGGGCTGGCTCGAGGGTTATCTGCTTACTGGGCGCCACGGACTCTTTTCCTGCTACGAAGCTTTCATCCACATCATCGATTCCATGTTTAATCAGCACGCCAAATGGTTGAAGGTCACCAGGAAAATTCCCTGGCGCCGTCCGATCGCTTCACTGAATTATTTGCTCACGTCGCATGTCTGGCGTCAGGACCACAATGGATTCAGCCATCAGGATCCCGGCTTTATCGATCACGTGGTCAACAAGAAGGCCGACATCGTCCGCGTTTATCTGCCTCCCGACGCCAATACGCTGCTCTCCGTCGCCGATCACTGCCTGCGTAGTCGCAATTACGTGAACGTGATTGTCTCTGGCAAACAGCCGGCGTTGCAATATCTCGATATGCAATCGGCAATCGAGCACTGCACCGCTGGACTCGGCATCTGGGAGTGGGCGTCCACCGACGCTGGTGTCGAACCGGACGTGGTGATGGCCTGCGCGGGCGATATTCCGACGCTCGAAACGCTGGCTGCGGTTGACTTGCTTCGCCAGAATTTTTCCGATATCAAAATCCGCGTCGTCAACGTCATCGATTTGATGACTCTGCAAACTTCCTCCGAACATCCGCACGGACTCGCCGACAGCGAATTCGATTCCATCTTCACCACCGGCAAGCCGGTGATTTTCGCGTTCCACGGCTATCCCGCGCTCATTCATCGCCTCACGTACAAACGCGCCAATCATGCGAACTTCCACGTGCATGGCTATCGCGAAGAGGGCACCACCACCACTCCCTTCGATATGACAGTGCTCAATCAGCTGGATCGCTTCCATCTTGCCGGCGATGTTGTGGATCGTGTCGCCCGTTTGCGGCCCGTGAATGCGCACTTCAAACAACATCTGCGCAACAGACTCGTCCAACACAAACAGTACGTTCGCGAAACTGGCGACGACATGCCGGAAATTCGCGACTGGAAATGGCCCTACTAAGTGAAAATCCTGGTGCTCAATTCCGGATCGAGCAGCCAGAAGGCATGTCTCTTTGATCTCGGCGCATCGCTTCCGATTGATCCGCCCAAACCGTTGTGGGAAGGCAAACTCGAATGGCGCGGCGATCGAGCCGCGCTCGAAGCTCGCACCGCATCCGGCGTAGTCTCAAAGGAAAATGTCGAGCAAGGCGACCGCTCCGCCGCGACTTCCCACCTGCTCAAGGAACTCGCCTCCGGAAAAACTCGCGTGCTCGAATCACTGTCCGAAATTGACGTCGTCGGTCACCGCATCGTGAATGGTGGCCGCTCCTACACCCGTCCAACTGTGATCACCGCCGAAGTAAAGTCCGCGATAGAAAAGATGGCCGTCTTCGCGCCGCTGCACAATCGTCTGGAACTCGACGGTATCACGCTCATCGAAGCCCTTTTTGGAAAATGTCGCGGTTCTGTGCCGCAGCTCGCGGTATTCGATACCGGCTTTCACAGCGGCTTGCCGGATGCCGCCGCAATTTATCCCGGCCCCTACGAGTGGGCGGAGCAGGGAATTCGCAAATTTGGTTTTCACGGAATCAATCATCAATATTGCGCGGGACGCGCTGCCCAAATTCTCGGCCGCAATCTCGCCGACGTGAAACTGATCAGTTGCCATCTGGGCAATGGCTGCTCCCTGGCCGCAATTCGCGGCGGCCAAAGCATTGACACCACCATGGGATTTACTCCGCTGGATGGACTGATGATGGGCACGCGCTCCGGCTCGGTCGATCCCGGCATCCTTACCTACTTGATGCGCGAAAAAAAACTGGACGGCAAAGCGCTCGACGAGATGTTGAATTCGAAATCAGGACTGCTGGGAATATCCGGCATCTCAGCCGACATGCGCGAAATCATCGTCTCCAAGCAAAGCGGCAACCAACGCGCTCAACTCGCTTTCGATATTTTCGTGCATCGGTTGTGCGCCGGAGTCGGCGCCATGCTCGCTGCACTAGGCGGCGCCGATGCCATGATTTTTACCGCCGGCATCGGAGAGAATTCGCCCGAGGTGCGTGCTGCGACTTGCGGCAACTTTTCTTTTCTTGGCTTGGAACTCGATTCGGCAAAAAACGCGGCGAAGCCTGCCGACATTGACATCGCAACGCCGGATTCAGCCGTTCGGATCCTGGTCATTCACGCACAAGAGGATTGGGCCATCGCCCGCGAGTGCTGGAAACTCTCCTCGCACCCCTCGGCCGGATCCTGACTCGCTGTCGCATGCCTTCGTCGACGCAAAGCCTTCTGAATGCGGTTATCATTTACTGCGCTTAAAAAATTCCACCTGCCGCAGCCTCTTTTTCGCTTCTTCCATAGTCTTATACGGCCCGCCCAGATTTTTGCCCTTGCTGGAAACTACTTTGTAACCGGCTTTCACCTTTTTAATCATCTTAACCCTCGTGGATTTTCACGAGCACGTGGCCAACTCGCGGCATAATTTCCATCCGCGGACCGTCAGGACTGGGCGAGGCGCATGCGCGACCACGTCGTGGGCGGTTGCCCGCTCCACACGCGTAGCGACGGCCGTAGCCGTATCCAATCCGCAAATTCCCAGCGCCATTAAGTCTGCGCCGCGGATCGCCGTCGCAAATAAGTATCAAAACGGTATGCTTCGCCTGGCGCGCGGCCCTCGAAAAGGATTCCGGTCCTTATTTGAACCCAAGCCCGGAAGGCGACCCAATCAGGCTGTTTCCTTCGCCAATCGGCGGTAACGCGTCCCCACCGCTGTTTGCTCGGCCGGGGCTTCTTGAATTCTGCGCGTCGAGTGATCCCTCAAGCAAAAATCCCCGCAGCGCGATGCTGCTCGTCCACGTACGTTCCAACGCATCCACATACGCCGTTTCATTTTCGTAAAGCATGCGCTCCAGTATCAGCACGCGTATAAACGACGCGGTCATCAGACCGTACTGCTCGACCATCAATTTGTACGCGCGTTCCAGCCGTGGAAGAATCTCCACCCGATACTTGTCGGCGATCAACCGCGAACTGCCGTAATCTTCGCCATACATCGCGAAGCGATTGCGCAGCTCCAGTTCGACGCGCCGCACTTCTTCGCGCGCCGCTGCCACGCCGGCGCCTTCGGCTGCGATGGCTCCCTGATTGCGATCCCACAGGTGCAACTGCACGCCGACTTCGGCAAATCCCTGCAACCCGACTTTGCGATTTTGTGAAGTGTCGAGCGATTCCAGATTTTGCTGCAATCCGCCTTGCACAATTAAGTCCGGTATCGGTTCGCGCTTCGCTCGGTGTAGCGAAGCTTCAGCGCGCTCCACATTCGCTCGCGCCGATCGGATCGTCGGGCTTTCCGCAAGCAGCGACGCCAGCAACTGATCTTGATTCAGCGGCGGCAAGTCCGCATCAATCCGTCCGGCAACGCCGCCGGCAGGCAACGATGGCACGCCGACGGCAGAAGCCAGCACCGTCCACTCCCGTCGCAACAGGTGTTCGGCAATCCCCACGGCAATTTCCATGCGCTGCTGTTCAGCTTCCGCCTCCAGAATTTCCGTTTCATCCGTTTGGCCGACACGGCCCAGTTGTCCGACGATCCGAACCGTACTTTGCGAAATATCGAGGATGCTTCGCTTCAGTGCCAGCCGTTCTTGCGCGGCAAGCACCCGGTAGTACGCCATGCGCACATCATTTTCCACTCTCTGGCGTTGCGCATCCGCTTCAACTTCACGCTGTTTTTCCTCAGCCCCGCGCACTTTGCGATCCAACCCAAGTTTTCCGCCCAGGATGATCGGTTGCTGTACAAAAAATCCTTGTTCGCCGCCGCCGTACGATCCTCCACGAATTTCATCGCCCTTATAGCCTACCTTCGGATTCGGATACAGCCCCGCCTGCAATGTCTGCGCGCGCGCCGCTTCGATCTCACGTTGTGTCTGCGCCAACGATGGATTGTGCTCGCTCGCCATTTTCTCCAGATCTTTCAATTCATAGATCGGCCCGGAAATTACGCGTTGCGAATCTCCCAATCGTGGAAATTGCGGCATCACCACGGAAATCTGCCCATGATGATGCATTTCCATTTCCGGCTGCTCCGTCATCGGAAAGAAAACCTCCGGCCTCGCGTGTTGCGGTTTCTGCTCGCTCCCTTCTTCAGGTTTTTGCGGAGCAGGAACAGGTGCGGCCGTTTGCGAAAACGCCGCGCTCGCTCCCATCGCCGTCAACAAACCCGCCAGCATCGCGCGAAAACATTTGCGTCGCACACTCATCGCGAGCTCCCTTCGGGATGCGCATGCACATGTTTTTGCATCACTGGTGGAACAGGCGCCACATATCCGTCGCGAATATCGTTCATCACCACATCATAGAGATTTGGCGGCAGCACTCGCACCAGCGTCATCATTCCCATCATCATCGCGCTCCAGTTTCTCGGCAGGCCGTTGTTTTGCGGCTTGGCCACCACCTCATCCATCCCCATATCCATGAACGCATCCTGCGGAAAGCCGGGCACCTTGTTTGCATTCGCAGCGATCGGCGCGTGATGTACATGTTCGAATCCGGCGTGATCCGCAAGTGTTTGCATCTGGCTCAACGCGCGCTCGTCCTCGGTATCGGCGGTCATCATCATGCGGTCTCCCAGCAAATCGCTCATGGCATTCATATTGTGATGCGGCATGTGGCAGTGCATCATCCACTCGCCCGGATTATTAGCCACAAACTCAATGTCCCGCGCCTGCGCCACTCCCACCAGCACAGTGTTTGAGGGACCCCAGATCGCTTGCGGTTGCCGCCCCGCTTCCGAACCCGTAACTACAAACGTATGTCCATGCAAGTGAATCGGGTGATGGTCCATCCCCAGATTTACAAACCGTATCCGCACGCGGCTTCCCAGTCGGATCACCAGCGGCGTAGTCATCGGACTGCACATCCCATTAAACGTCAGCCAGTTCCATTCCATGTTCGCCGTATTCGGCACCGTGTTGTTCGGCAGCACTGCCCACTCCTGCAACACAATTCCAAAATCGTGATCGACCACCGGAGCATGCGCCCGTTGCGGGTGCAGAATAAACAGCCCCATCAGCCCCATCATTTGCTGCATCGGCGAATGTGAATGATAAAAAAACGTTCCATTCTGATGGATCGTGAATTCATACGCGAACTGAGCCCCGGGTGCGATTGGTTTTTGCGAAATATACGGCATGCCATCCATCGCATAAGGAATTTCCAGCCCGTGCCAATGGATCGCCAGCGATTCCGGCAAACGGTTTTCAAGCACAATTCGAACCCGGTCGCCTTCATACGCCTGTATCGCGGGCCCCGGCGACACGCCATTAAATCCCCAGCAGTCTATTGTCTTCCACGGCGCAATCTTTCTCCGCACAGGCTCCGCCACTAATTTGAAGACTTTTATTCCGCCGTCCATTTCATGCGCCAGAACCGGCACGTCCGGCGTCTGCACAAGCACGGGTGGGCTGCTGGCGTGCGCGGAACTTGCGCTCGGCTTATTGGTTTTTTCCGCTGACTCTCCAGCGCTTACCAGCTCTCCGGCGGAAAGAGTTCGCGCCGAAGCAAATATCCCCGCTCCCGCCAACGCCCTGCGTATGAATCCGCGCCTGCTGCTCATGTTTTCTCCCTTCAAAACTAAATAGCCGAACTTCCAAACGTGAATTGGTTGTTACGTGCCGGTGAATCCAGACCTACGCAAACGTGCGCTGACGCTGCGTTCAAAATGAACAGCCTGGCTTGATGGTCCTTGCTAGATGCGAAGGGGTAGTAGAGGCGGGGAACTTCTGCTGGTAGCAGAATCTGCGAAGAGGAAGTACTGCTGACCATCAGAACCTAAGGCAAGGCTATCGGCAGAGGGCCTCTCGAACAGGGCGCAAGCGACTCCGGTCCGTGCATCGAGAAAAAAGGCGCTTTCCTTCAGCGCTTGAATCTCAGACAGGCGGTTGCAGTCAGGCTTCTGGTTCAGACTGTTCCCGGCTTTGCGAGGACATTCACCACACGGAGCGCCGTGATGATGAGCGTGTTGGCTGGCGTGCGCCGCGGTTGGCATTTCATAATGCACTACGGCCGCCGCTACAGGTGCGGACGACATACAAGACACGGCGCAGCTCAAGACGGCACCGGAGTCGGCTCCCGACAGTAGAAGCACCAGAACCGAGATCAATAGCTTAGTACTCATCAAGTTTTGAGGATACACCCGCAACAGCCCTCGCACAACGCAGCGCCGCATGATGGGCAGATGCGAGATGGACTCAAAGTCCAATCCGCGCCTGCTGCTCATGTGTGCCCCTTCCAAAAAATTTCAACCGCACCGCGATCCTCGCGAGCGATTGTACCGCTACGATTTAAAGATAAAAGATGATGGAAGTACACTTCCTCGGTTCGTATGCGAAGCAAAGTAACAATTTTTGGTCACCAACATCTTTGCATTCAATTTACCTTCGACTCTTCAAAGCGTATGCTATGCGCGATGCGAAGGGAGCCGTCTCGATGAAGCTTGGGGTATTTACGCCCGTTTTCGTGAATCGCACTCTGGATCAGGTAGTCGCAAAAATGCGTTCTCTTTCCGGCGTCAGCGCCATCGAGTTCGCCACCGGTGGCTGGCCCGGCCGGGATCACGTCGAAGTCGATTCCTTGCTCGCCAGTCCGCATAAGCTGGATGATTTTCGCTCCCTGATTCGCGACGCCGGCCTCACCATCAGCGCTCTCTCCTGCCACGGCAATCCCATGCACCCCAATCGCAATATGGCCCGCGAACACGACGAAGCATTTCGCAAATCCGTAAAGCTTGCGGAAAAACTCCAGGTTCCTGTCGTAGTCACCTTTTCCGGCTGCCCCGGCGACAGCGACGACGCCAAGTGTCCCAACTGGATCGTCGCGCCCTGGCCGCCGGAATTTCTCGAAACTCTCGAATGGCAGTGGGACAAAAAAGTTTTTCCCTACTGGCAGGAAGCCGGTAAGTTTGCCGCCGACTACGGAATCAAAGTGGCCATCGAACCGCATCCCGGCTTCGTCGTTTACAACGTTGAGACTGCTCTGCGCCTGCGCGAAGCCGCGGGCAAAAACATCGGTGTGAATTTCGATCCCAGCCATCTCTTCTGGCAGGGCGCCGATATTCCAGTCACCATCCGCGCTCTGGGCGACAGCATTTTTCACGTACACGCAAAAGATTCCGCCCTCGACCCTTCGAATGTCGCTCGCAACGGCGTCCTCGACGCAAAAAGCTATCGTCAGATGGCCGATCGCTCCTGGCTTTTCCGCACCGTCGGCTGGGGCCACGACGGGCTCGTATGGAAGCAGATCGTAAGCGCCCTTCGTCTCTCCGGCTACGATTACGTCATCAGCATCGAACACGAAGACGCCCTCGCCTCGGTAGACGAAGGCCTGGAGTCCGCCGCCGCTTTTCTTTCCCGCATCGTCCTCCACGACCCGCCCGTCGAACCCTGGTGGACCTAACCGAATTACCCGTAGGGGCGCAGCCTTGTCCAGAGCGCAGTCGAAGGAATGCTGTGCCGCGGCTTGCCCAGACCTAAACTTAGGTATTTTCAGCAGTTTACTTCCGCAAATTTTTAACGATTCGTCACATCCCAGTTACCGACCATTCGCATGAATAAGGCGAAATATCACCTGCTCGCTAAATGTCTCGGGCGACGTGTCGTTTGAGGATTTAAGATCCAGCGCTCCTCCCGGCTCCGAGACCCTAAATAAGGGTGTGTTCTATGCGCAATTTTATAAAAACATTCGCACTCGTGTTTCTTTTTGCATTCGCGCACGTTCTTTTCGGAACCATCGCACTCGGGCAAACCGATCGCGCAACGCTCGAAGGTGCCGTCACGGATTCCTCCGGTGGCGCTATCAGCGGTGCAGACGTCAAGATTGTGGAAGTCGCTACAGGCATCAGCCAGGAACGCAAAGCGAACTCCAGCGGCTACTATCGTTTTCCGGGCCTCGCTGTTGGCGAATACACCGTTACGGTTTCGAACCCCAGTTTCAAAACCAAAGTCCTGAATCGCGTCATTCTTCTGGTGGGAGAGACTCACACGCTTGATGCATCCCTGGACGTGGGTCCGATCGAAGACAAAGTTGAAATCACCGCGGAGGCAGGTCCTGCCGAACGCAGCACTGCCGCTGCGTCAACCGTCATCACCACCGAGCAGATCGCTAATCTTCCAGTGAATGGCCGAGACTGGGCCGCTTTAACGCTCTTCGCTCCCTTTGCTCAGGACGATGGCGGCGGCGACCAACGCACCATCCGCTTCGCCGGCCGCGCCCGCGACGACAACAACTTCAACTTTGACGGTGTGGACGCTGGCGGCATTCAGGAACAAGCCCAGAAATCACAGGTGCGCCTGCAGATCTCAGAGGACGCGGTGGAGGAATATCGCGTCAACGGCGCTCTCTACGATGCCGAATACGGAACGCAAGCTGGCGGTCAGATTAACGTCGTGACCAAGTCCGGCACCAACGACCTGCACGGCACAGTCTTCGGTTACCTGCGCAATTCCGTCTTCGACGCTCGCAATTTTACCGATCCTCAAACCATTCCGCCGTTCCGTCTCGGGCAGTACGGAATGACCGTCGGCGGCCCAATCAAAAAAGACAAAACCTTCTTCTTCTTAAGTTATGAAGGCCTCCGCCAGTTGCAGGAATCCAGCACCGCCGGAACCATCTTTGTGCCCAGCCCAAGCTTTCTCAATACCATCCTCGTCACTGGCCGCGATGGCCTGGGACCCTCGCCAGACATGTGCACCATTCTTCAAGGCTTTCCGTGGAGTGAGTCCACGGGGACTGTTGGGGGATGCGCGCCCAAAATCGTCTTTCCTGATTCAGCTTTTGCCCCCCTCACCCCGGACCAGCTTAGCGGTTTAAATCTTGATTCAACCGATCAGGCTGGGGACTTCAGCGCTTTCACGCACAACATTCGCACCACCGTCCATGAAGACACCTGGCTGGTCAGGATTGATCACAAGTTCACCGACAAGACCACTCTCTACGGTCGTGCCCAGCGCGATATCAGCCTGGTTGACGCGCAGATCGGCGTTACCAGCGGCCTCGACCAGGCGCAAACCATCAACCATCCTGCCAACTATCTCCTTGCACTTCAGCACATTTTTTCACCAACTATTTTCAACGAAACCAAGGTGTTCGTGAATCGTTCCCCGTACCACAATCCGCAGTCGAGTACTCTGCTTTTCGCGGTAAACACCAACAACTTCACCAATATTCCCAACGAGTCCGCCGACATTGAAGTTGGTACCACTTACGGTGTGATCGACAATCTCACTTGGGCCCACGGCAAGCACGCCTTCAAAATGGGTATCGAGATCCGCCGGATTCGCCTCAACCAGGGACAAACCGCGAACAACAACCTTAATTTCGGCGACAACGATAGCCTCGTGGGGGCGCAATTAACGACCCTCAGCTTCATTGCCCCGTGGTGCTGCCATAGCCTCCGCCGCGGCTTCTACATGCCTTATTTTCAGGACGAATGGAAAGTAACCCCGACATTCACCGTCAACGCGGGACTTCGCTGGGACTATTACGGGGTTGCCACCGAAGCCACCAACCGCACCACGGTGTTCGACTTTAACGAATTCCACGGTGCTTGCCTGGGTTCTGGTTCTTTCAACACGCCCTTCCCCGCGCCGATAAACACTCCTCCGTGCCCAACTAATCCCGCGTTGTACAATCCGAGTTACAAGAATTTCGATCCTCGTCTCAGCGTCGCGTGGGCTCCCGCGGCGCTGCACGGAAAGACCGTCATCCGCTCCGGCTTTGGCATCTACCACGGCGCGGCGCAGAACGACGATTTAAATGCCGCCCTCGAGAGCGATACTTTCCGCGTCTCGATTCAATCGCCCTCGCTTACTACCGGGCTCCAACAAGAAATCCCCGACCTCTCCGGACTTAGCGGCAGCAAACAAGCAAACCATCCGCGCGCGCTGCAGCGGCAGAATCGCCGCGACCTTTACGCGGAGGAATGGGGGCTAACCGTTGAAAATGAACTTCCCGCTCACTTTCTCCTCTCAGCGTCCTATCTTGGCAGCCATGGCGTGCACTTGTTCTCCCGTGGCGCTGTGAACCTCTGCACTCTTCCGGTGACGATCAACAGTATCGGCACCGATTGCGTGCGGCCATTGGATGCTTTTTTTCCTGACCCCAACAATCCGGATCCATACGGATCTGTCGACAGAAAGAGTGATATCGGTTCCAGCAGCTATCACGCTCTGGGAATTTCTCTTGAGCGCCGCTTGCACAACGGCCTCTCCGTGCTGGGCCGTTACACCTGGTCACATTCCATCAACGACGGCTCGGTTGGCGGCGGCGAATCCAATGGCCCCGAGAATGTAAATTGCTTGCCTTGCGACAAAGGGCCCAGCATTTTTGACGTTCGCCACAACTTCACTGCCTATGCCATCTACGAACTTCCTTTCGGACCAGGCAAAGCCTATCTGCAGGGTGGCGGCGTCGTAGGGAAGATTGTGGGAGGCTGGGATCTAAGCAGCACCGGCATCTGGCATACCGGACACCCGCTCACAGTTTCCATGGGTCTCGGCGGATCCATCGCAGGCGGACCCTTCGACACCTTCTCTCAAACCTACCTCCTGCCGGACGGCAACGATCAAACCAACCAGCGGCCTGATATCGTCCCGGGTGTTCCGCTTACCCTTCCGGGTGGTGGTCACGGCGGCGTACCTCTTGTGAATCCTGCCGCTTTTCAAGCTCCTCCCGTGGATGCCAATGGATTCTTCACGCGCTTTGGCGATGCTGGCAATGGAATCATCCGCGCCCTCGACACCTGGCAAATTGACATGGCTTTGATGAAAGAAACCAAACTAACCGAAAAGTTTTCTCTGCAATTTGGTATTCAGGCCTTCAACATTTTTAATCACACCCAGCTCGGCGATCCCAACAACCTGACCCTGGATTACTCGCCAACTGCGGCGAACCCTCGCGCACTGTCCTCCAAGCCGGATTTCGGCGTGATCACTTCTACCGTCAATTTCAACGTCAACAACGACAACGTGGCATCGCCCAACACCGGCACTGGTCTGCCCCGGCAACTCCAGTTCATGCTGCGCTTCAAGTTCTAACTTCCGCGTGAGCCGGGGACGCGATTTGTTTGCGTTGCGTCCCCGCTTCGCCCACACCGGTCACACCAAAACACTATGCACAACAAGACTAGTCACCTGCTTTTTTTTGAGATTCGCCGCTATTTTTCCATACGCAATAACTTCTCAATTTGCCAGATTCAAAAACCCGTTGTCAGTCAGCGGCGATCCGATAAGCATCGCCGCTCGAAGATTCCGGCCCGGTCGCAAAGAGTCTTAACCGTTGCGTTTGCAATTCCATTTCTCCTTTTCGGGACTCTGCTTGGCATCATGGGCCTGCAAGGTTGTTCCGCCCGTCGAGTCGCGGCCAAAACGGAAAACACCGCCGTCCTCGTCGGAGCAGGCGACATCGCCGATTGCAAGGACCTTTCCGGAGCGCAAGCCACCGCAACCCTGCTCGATAAAATTCCCGGCACCGTGATGGCCGTCGGCGACCTCGCTTACCCGGATGGCACCCCGGCAAATTTTGCGTGCTACGACAAAACCTGGGGTCGCCTGAAGAATCGCACCCGTCCGGCGGCCGGCAATCACGAATTCCATTCCGCTGGCGCTGCTTCTTACTTCCAATATTTCGGCGAAACCGCTGGCGATCCAGGCAAAGGTTATTACAGCTACGAACTCGGCTCTTGGCACATCGTAGTCCTCAACAGTGAGTGCGCGGCGGCGGGCGGATGCGACGCAGCTTCCGCGCAGGGCCAATGGCTGCGCGAAGATCTCGCGGCGCATCCTGTTGCCTGCACGCTAGCCTACTTTCACAAGCCGCTTTTCAGTTCCGGCGGCGCGCACGGCAACGATCTGGGTATGAAGCCTCTGTGGGATGCTCTTTACGTAGCGAACGCGGACGTGATCGTTAACGGCCATGACCACGATTACGAACGATTCGCGCCGCAAACCCCTGACGGCATCGCCGACCCTAGCCGCGGCATCCGCGAATTCGTCGTAGGGACCGGCGGCAAGAATCTCCGTCCCTTTACTGTGGTTCATGCCAACAGCGAAGTGCGCTCTCGGGAGGCGTTCGGCGTGTTGAAGTTGACGCTTGCACCCGGCCGATATCAGTGGGAATTTATCCCGCAGGCAGGCAAATCGTTCCAGGATTCCGGTGCCGGGACCTGTCACTGAAGACGCCTATCATATATGTTAAGTGGAATAGCTTTGGGCTGAGGTTTGCCCGCCGACGTTTCCGACGTTAGAGCATGGTTGTCCCGCGCTGGCCGCGGTAGGGCGTGCTCCAGCTAACGCAGTCCCAAAATGGAACACGCGCCGCATCCTTTTAAACATTTCTACGCCGCGCGCGCCGTCTCCGGGTGCCGCTGCAGGTAGTAGTGGATGGTCGGCGTGAACACCAGCGACAGAATCATGGAACTGAGCAGGCCGCCGATCACCGTGATCGCAAGTGGCTTGAGCATTTCGGAGCCGGCTCCAAGACCGATGGCGAGGGGAAACATGCCGGCGACAGTGGCGATGGCGGTCATGGCAATGGGGCGGAGGCGTCGCCGGCCAGCCTGGATCATCGCTTCTTCCGCCGATTGTCCCAATGCCCGAAACCGGTGTTCGGCGTCGAGCAACAGAATGCCGTTTTTGGCCACGATGCCGACGACCATGATCAGCCCCATGAACGACGCAATATTGAAAGTCGTGCGCGTGATCAGCAACGCGAACAGCGCGCCGAAAGTGGAAAGCAAGGCGGAAGCCAGAATCGCCGCGGGGGCGGAAAAAGTGCGGAACTCGAAGAGCAGCACGATGAAAAGGAGAAGTAGCGCGAGAACGAGGACGTTGAGCAGATCACGAAACGATTTTTGTTGTTCCTGATACAGCCCGCCGTATTCGATGCGGATGCTGGAAGGAAGATGAAGATCGTTGACCGCCTTTTGCACCGCGGCAATTCCCGAGCCGAGGCCCACGCCTTCCAGGCGCGCAGTCACTTGCATCAGCCGTTGCAGATTTTCCCGGCGGATTTCCGTTTGTCCGGGATCGGTCGAAAGCGTCGCCAGCGATCCTAATGTCGCGGTTTTTCCCGTCGCGCTCAGCAACGGAGTATTAGTCATCTGATCGATAGAGCTGCGATTCATTTCCGGAAAACGCACGCGAATCGGATACACACGATCGTTCAAAACTACCGGAGTTGCCGCGGGCTCGCCTTCAAGAATTGCCGACGCGTCAATCGCAATCTCTTCCGGCGTAAATCCGGAACGCGCGGCGGTGGCGGAATTAATTTGAAACGTGGAAGCCGGTCCGCTAATGGTATTTTCCACGCCATCGAGCACGTCAACCACGCCGGGAATTTTTCCGATGGCCTCAGCGACCTTCGGCGCAGTCTGCAGCAGCAATTGCGGATCTTGCGAGTACAGCTTGATGACAACAGGCTCTGGCTCGTTGCTGAGGTCGCCAATCATGTCTTGCAAAACCTGCACGAATTCCACGTCGGCGGCTGGTTCGGATTTCTTAATTTCGTCGCGGATGTCATTCATGATTTCGTCAATGTCGCGCTTGCGTTTCGTCTTTAGCCGCACCGTGAAATCGCCGCGATTGGCTTCGGTGACCGCGGCCAAGCCCAGCTGCAAACCGGTGCGCCGCGAAGTGTTTTCCACTTCCCGAGTTTCCTTGAGGATGGCTTCCACGCGTTGCAGGATGCGATCCGATTCGGTAAGCGAACTGCCTGGCGGCGTAAAGTAATCGAGAATAAATCCGCCTTCGTCCATTGCCGGCAGCAAATCGGTTTCAAGGAAGTGATAGCAAAATCCGGTAAGCAAAATAATGGCGACGGAACTGCAGACCAGAAGCAACGGATGGTGAAGAACACGCTGCATGAAACGTGTATAGAAATTGACGATGCGCCCGAAAAATCCGGAGAGGTGCGCTTCCTCCGCGGCGAGCAGTGCCGCCGGATCGATATTTTCTATCGCGCCAGTGTTGCTAGCTTTATTTCCCGCCGCGGAATGCGCGTCAACTTCGTCTTTGTTTTTGCGTTTGTCCTTCAGCAAATACTGGCTGAGCGTCGGCGTCCAGGTCATCGCAAGAAACAGCGAAACTAGAAGCGCGACGGTCATGGTCACGGCGAGTGCGCGAAAAAAAGCGCCGGTCACACCGGCGATGGAAATCAGTGGAAGAAAAACAACAATGGGAGTGATCGTCGAGCCAACCAGCGGCACAGCCATTTCGCGCAGCGCGCTGGAAATCGCCTGCAAGCGGCCCTGCCCCGCATCGCGATGCAAAACGATGTTTTCCAGAACAACGATGGCATCATCAATTACTAGACCTACAGCTGCTGCCAGTCCGCCAAGCGTCATCAAATTAAAACTCTGGCCAAAAAATTTCAGCGCGATGCAGGTGAGCAGGAGAGTAGTAGGAATAACCAGGCCGGCGATGATGGAAGCGCCCCAATCGCGCAAAAACAAAATCAGTATCGCGACGGAAAGAAGAATGCCGATAAGAACTGCGTCGCGAACGCTGGAAATAGAATCGCGCACGATGGTGGACTGATCGTAAAACGGTTCCAGATGAACGCCGGGAGGAAGGCCGGCGCTGAGCGATTGAATTTGATGGTGAACTTCATCGGCGACGGAAAGCGTGTTGCTGTCCGGCTGGCGATTGACGCTGAGCAGCACGGCAGATTTTCCGTTGGCGGTGACCATGGTATAGACCGGAGCAACGGATCGCGCGACGGCGCCGACATCGCGCACGCGAATGGGAACACCGGCGGCGGAAGTCTTGACGACGATCTGCCCGAGCTCATCCGGAGAATGAACGCGTCCGCTGACCAGGCTGAGCACCAGCTGGTGATTGTTTTCGAAAAGGCCGGGCGAATCGATGAGATTGGTTTTTTTTACGCCGTCGAGAATGTCGGCAACGGTGACTCCCGCCGAAACGAGGCGCGCGGGATCAGGAGTGATCTGATATTCCGGAACGCGGCCTCCTTGGACGATGACCGAGGCCACGCCATCGAGCCGATTGATTCTCGGCTTAATGTCGTAAGTGGCGATTTCCCAGAGATGATCCGGCGAGACAGAATCGGAGGTGAGGCTGTATCCCAGAATCGGGAAAGTGGCGAAGGTGAGACGATGCGTTTCGAGTTTCGCGGTGGCGGGGAGTTCGGCTTGCATGCGCGCTACGACGGCGTCCACGCGCTGCAGCGTGAGAACCATGTCCACGTTCCAATCAAAAAAAAGATCGACTTCCGCGGAGCCGCGGCTGGTAATGGAAAGCACGCGCTGCAGGCCGATAACGTTGTTTACGGATTCTTCGAGAGGTCTGGTAATCGTAACCAGCATCTGGTCGATGGGCATAACGCCGTTATCAATGCCAATGACGATGCGGGGGAAATCGGTGCTGGGGAAAACAGAAACAGGAATACTAAATGCGAGGTAGCCGCCGACGAGAGCAAGGCTGATGATCAGAAATAAAACCGGCTGGGAAATTTTCTGGAACCACTGCAATTTGTCCGCTGCGAGTTTTGCTTGAGAAGAAGGAAGGAGCGGCTTTGGCATGCGCGCTACTCCTTTTCCGAGCCGGAAGGTTTTGATTTGTCAGTGTTCTTGGTGCCGGATTTATCCGGGGCCTTTTTGTCCGATGAACCTTCGGTTTTCTGGTCGGACTTGTCGCCGGAGTTATCGGCGCCTTCGTTTGTTTCGGGAGCTTCGATTTTAATTTTGGTCTTGTCGGGCAATCCGTATCCGCCGGAAGTGATTACGGATTCGCCCGCGTTTATACCGCCGACGATTTGCGTTTCGGCGATGCCGCGAATGCCGAGCTGAACATTTATTTGGTGCGCAATATTGTCGGAGCCGGCGACCACCACATAGTTCGCGCCATCGTTACTTTGAAAAATGGAATTGTTGGGCACGATCACGGCGTCTTTCGCGGTGGCAGCAGTGATGGAAATTTGTACAGTCATGCCGGGCCGCAGCGAGTCCGGAGGTTTCGCTGCCTGGACCCAAACCTCGATGGTGGTGCTGCCAGGATCAAGCGCGGGGCTCACCAGACTAAGCTTTGCAGGAATGGAGTCTTCCTGACCGGCAATTTTAATTTCCGCTTCCGCGCCTTTTTTCAAGCCCACGGCTTGCGCCTGCGAGATGTGAGCTTTCGCAATCAAGCTGGTGTTGTCCATGACCGTAAGCAGCGGTTGATTGGCGGTGGCCAGTTCGCCGGCATACAACGGACGGTCGGTCACTACACCATTGATTGGACTTTTAATGTAGGAATAACTAAGGACCGCTTCGGCGCCGAGAAGCTTTCCCTTTGCGGCGTTGAACTGGCCGCTGGCGGATTTGACGGCTTGCTCTTTGCCGCTGCGGCGCAAATCATCCAGGACTTTTTGCGATTGCTGGTACTGGCTTTCCGCTTGCGCGAGAGCTACTTCCGCGGCTTCCAGTTCGCGGCGGGGAAGAGCGCCTTGCTGGAAAAGTTCCTTGCGGCTGTCCACGATTTTCTTCTGCGCATCGGCTGCCGCCTTGGAAGACGCGGCGTCGAGTTCGGCTTTCTGAATTTGTTCCGGAATACTGGAAGCAGTGGAAGTTACGTAAGCGCCTTCGGCTTGTTCGTATTCACCTTTGCTTTGCGTGGCAGCAGCGGAGAGGTCGGCGTTTTCCAGAACCGCCAACAGCTGGCCTTTGCGAACGCGAGCGCCGCGCTGCACGGCAAAAGATTTGACTGTAGAAGTAATTTTTGGTGAAACGACGGCCTGCTGCAGCGGAAAAACCACAGCCTCGGCGCTGACGATGCGAGAGACATCGCCGGTTTTTGCGGGTCTGACTTGCACGGAAACTTCCGGCACCACTTCAGCTTCTTTTTTCGAGCAGCCCACAAGAATAAAAAGTGCAACGGCAAACGGCAGCGGCGAAAAGAAAAGTTTCGTTCGCGGATATATTCGACGGAGCCAATCAAGGCGCGAGGTCATGGGGTGGTGAGCACTCCGGTGAGAGTTTGCAGATTGGCAAGAGCGACGCGATAGCGCACCGCGCCGTCATGATAATTATTGCTGGCCTGGACGTAGGCAGTTTGCGAGTCAACGACTTCGAGCACGGTGGCTTCGCCGTCCTTGTAGCGCAAAGAGATGAGGCGCTGGCTTTCCGCGGCAAGTTCAGCGGAACGTGCGAGTCCGGTGAGTTCGTTGAGCGCGGTTTCCGCTTCGGCGTGCAGCGATTGAATTTCAGCGATGAGTTTGCGTTGGGAATAAGAAAGTTCAAGCTTGGCTTGCTTCTGGCGAAGCTGGGCTTGACGAATACGATCGCGCGTGGCGCCCCAATTCCATACAGGAATGTTGAGGGTAGCCAAAGCGGATGATCCGAGATTGTCCAGATGCTCGCCCTGAAAAAAACTGTGGGTTGCGAAACTCGGTGCGTCAATGCCGTAAAAATAATCGAGATTGAGCGAGGGAAGATATCCAGCACGTGCGGCAGCAACTTCGTTGGAAGACATCTGAACAGATTCGAGAGCGGCGCGCAGATCGGGATTGTCGCGCGCTGCTTGCTGTTGGACTTCTTCGAGCGAAGGAAGAGGAGCGGTGGCGCGAAGATCGTCGGTAAGAACGAAATTGTCCTGGACGTTCGGGAAAATTAAAACCGCCAGATCGAGCCGGGTATTCAACACCGCAAGCTGCGCTTCCTGAAATTGTCTGCGGCGATCCTGGGCCTGAAGTTCGGCTTTGATGGTGTCAGCGTGGGCAACTTCGCCGCCATGTTCCAGTTGTTGCGTCAACTCGAGAAAGCGATTACCTTCGTCGGCCGCGCGTCTGGCATCTTCCAGCTTGAATTGCGCGGAGAGCGCACTGAAATAAGCCTGAGCCACGGTGACCACGAGGCCGCGCGAAGCGATTTCAGCCTTGGCGCGCGCCAGAGCAGCGGCCGCGGAAACTCTGCGGTAGTTTGCCAGCCCGGCGAGGTCGAGGGATTCGTGCGCATTGCCCTGGCTGGTGTATTCGTGCACCGCATTGTTGGCGATGAAGCGCACGCCACCGTGCTGGTTGCTCTGCGTGTACAGGTATTCGTTGTTGAAATTCACTTGTGGGAGAAGTGTGTCGCGAGCGAGGGCGCGATCGATGCTCGCAGAGCCGGCTTCAACCAATGCAGCGTTGTACACGGTGCTATTTTTGCGGGCCAGAGCGAGAGCGGAGGAAAGAGAAAGCTGCACCGGATTGTCTTTATTATCCTTGGGATCGGATGGAGCCGGTGTCGCATTTGCGGCCGGTTGAGGCGCAGGCGCTTCGGGTTTTTCTTGCGCGCGAACAAAAGAATCCGATGAAGCAGCGACAAACGCCACGGCGAGCAGGACTTTGAGCACTGTGCTCAGGCGAAATTGATAGAGAACCTGCACAATATTTGTAATGCGATTCGATCTCGCAGAATCGACTAAGGAAACATTACCGAATACGAGATAAATGCACGATTAATCAGTTCATGTTGAGGAGTCGGGAGACTTAGGTAGGCGTGCGGTGAATACTGTACCTGCGGAACTGGAGCGGGTGAGTTGCAGAGAACCGTGGTGAGCTTCGGCAATCCATTTGGCGATGGAAAGACCCAAGCCGGCGCCGCTGTTGGGGTTCGAACGGGAACGAGCCTGGTCGCCGCGAAAGAATCGCTCAAAGATGCGGGGTTGTAGTTCGCCGGGAATTCCGGGGCCGTTATCGGCCACGGAAATTTCGGCGGCATCACCGTTTGCGCGGGTGCTAATTGAGACTGAGCCGCCGTTTGGCGTGTATTTGATGGAATTGTCCAGAAGATTCAAAAGCATGCGGCGGACAAGGGATTCGTCGGCGACGATGGGGAACTCATGATCGGAATTTGCCGAGAGCGAAATGGATTTTGCGGCGGCCAGACTGCGCAAGGATTGCACGCAATCGGAAGAGAGTTCGTCGAGATAAAATTCGCGGAATGTCACGGGATATTGTCCGGCGTCAGCGCGCGAGAGCGTGAACATATCATCCACGACGCGTGACAAGCGGACGGCTTCCTGATGAAGAATGCCCAGCGATTCGCGGTATTCGTCAGTGGAGCGAACTTCTTTGGCGAGCGCGACTTCAGATTCGCCCTGGAGAATCGCGAGCGGAGTGCGGAGTTCGTGGGACGCGTCAGAGATGAAGCGGCGCTGGCGTTCGAATGCGGCGTCGAGACGGTCGAGAAGGCGGTTGAAGGTAGCGGCGAGGCGGCCGAGTTCATCGTGCGGATTTTGAATGGGAAGACGATCGTGAATGGTGAACTCGCCGATGTGATCGGCCTGCGCGGACATATCGGCGACAGGAGCGAGACTTTTGCGCGCGAGGAAATAGCCTCCCGCGGAGGCGAGGACGACGGTGAAGGGAATCAACCACCCGAGAGCGATGCGAATATTTTCGAGGAGCGCGCTTTCGGGACGCAGCGAGGCGAGAATCACGAGCTGGTAGGAATTTCCCGCAGCGGAAAAGGTTCGCGCGTAGCAGCGAGCGCCACCGTGTTTACCAGCAAAAGAGCGGAAGGATTTGGAGGGGAGTCGCGAGTGAAGCGAGGCATGCCTGCACGACCTCTGAAGTGAGCCGTGGATTTGGCTCAGCGTGAGCCCGCTGAACGGCGCTTGGCAAATCGGACGAAGTTGCGAGCAAATCGCCGCTGGCCGTGAGAACGGCAAAAGTGTGGCCAGGGTATTGATGTTCAAGCATAGATTGGCGGGCGGCTGGCGTGATTCCTTCAGCTCTGGGTGCGTCGGTCAATTCCGCTTCGAGGGTAGCGAGAAAAGAATCGGAGAGTTCGACCAGACCGGCATCGGTGCGAGCCAAGACGCTTTGTTTGACGATGAAATAGATGACCAGCGAAAGGAATAAAAGCGTGCAGGTAAGGACGGCAGCATACCAGATGGTGAGGCGGCTGCGGACAGAACTAAACATCGTACTTTTTGCCGGGCGATTTCGATTTGCCGCGTGACTGCGGCGGAGGGGATTGTTCAGACGAAGCCGATTCTTCGCTGCTACCGACCATGTAGCCGGCGCCGCGCTTAGTGTGCAGCAGAGGAGTTTCCCTGGGAGCGTCAATTTTGCGGCGCAAGCGATTGACGTAGACTTCGATCAAGTTGGAGAAGGGGTCGAAGTGTTCGTCCCAGACGTGTTCGGCAATTTCAGCACGGCCGACGATACGTCCGGTGTTGCGGACGAGATACTCAAGCAGCGAGTATTCCTTGTGGGTAAGAGAAATGCGGCGATCGCCACGAGTGGCAACTTGCGCGGCGGTATCGAGAGTCAAGTTCGCGACGGACAATTGCGCAGGCTTGAGTTCTGACGGACGGCGAAGAAGAGCGCGCAGGCGGGCGAGGAGTTCGCGGAATTCGAATGGCTTAGTTAAATAATCGTCGGCGCCGTGATCGAGTCCGGCGATGCGATCTTCGACAGCATCGCGCGCGGTGAGCATGAGCACGGGGATTTTAAGTCCGGCTTCGCGCAGTCGGCGGCAGACTTCAAAACCGCTGAGACCGGGGAGCATGACGTCCAGAATAATTACGTCGTAGGAATTGATTTCAGCCTGTTCGAGAGCTTCCGGGCCGGTAGCCACGGCATCAACGGCGTAGGCCTGCTCTTTCAGGCCCTTGGCGACGAAGCGCTGCACGCCGGGATCGTCTTCTGCAACCAGGACTCGCACAAACGAATGATACGCGAAAGGATGGCAGCTTAGAATCTCGCCCCCGGGCAAGGGGAGCAGCACGCCGCGCCCCTACTGAAGAAGGACCTCGCACAGAAGAGTGATACGCGAAACGTTGTGTCGAAGACGGTCGAGTTTAATTGTCTTACTACAATGCAGGCGCGGTGCTGCCTCTGACGATTAATTCTGGCTCAACGACTATGCTTTTGGGATATTCGGATTTCTTTGGGCTACTGATGCGGCGGACCAGAGTTTCCGCTGCGGTCATTCCCATTTCGCGGAGAGGCTGGCGAATAGTTGTGAGGCCGGGATTCTGAAACGCCGCGCTTTGAATATCGTCGAATCCGATGACCGAGACATCTTCCGGGACTCTTTTCCCCGCTTCTCTTAGAGCGCGAATTGCGCCTAAGGCTGAGATGTCGTTGAACGCAAAGAGCGCGGTGAAGGGCGGCGCGGTCCGCAACAATTTGCAGACCACGTCGTAACCAGGCTGCGGCGTCGGGGATTCGCTATCCAACTGGACGGTCAAATTGTCGTTCAGGGTAATGTTCAGTTTCTGCGCAGCGGCGCGCATGGCCTGCCAACGTATTTCGGTGTCCGAACTGAAGGCTTGGCCCTTGATAAAAGCGATTTTGCGATGGCCGAGATTTTTCAGGTGATCGAGCGCGAGACGGGCCGCCTTGCTGTGATTCAATGAAATATTTGTCACGCCGGGAAGATGTTTGTGGCCAGAAACGGAAACGATGGGCACGGCAATACCCGGCTGGCAGAGAGTGTCCACGAGAATCAGGCCTTCCACGGCTCGTTGCTGGAGCAAGCGCGGATATTCCTCGATCAAATCGTTACGGTGGCGATGACTGACGACGAAATAAAAGTAGCCTTCCTGCAGAAGGTGGTCTTCGATTCCGGAAAGAACGAGCGCGGCATAGCCTTCGCTGATTTCCGGCACGATTACGCCGACGGTGAAGCTGCGCTGCTGACGCAACATACGCGCCATCACGTTGGGGCGGTAGTTCAATTCGCGCGCGGCGGCACGAACTCGGGCCTGCGTGTGGTGAGGAATGGACCTGGCAGCGGGCGAGCGGTTCATAACCAGCGACACGGTAGCGACGGACAATCCCAGATGGTCAGCCAGTTCGCGGAGATTGACCTTGTGCTCCGCTGGTTCCTGTGGAATGCCGCGTTTATTGGATTTGGGGCGCGCCATGGGGTTAATGGCTGCGTAGTCTGTCACAGGTCAAAGCGTGCCGCAAGCTATGCCGATGATCGTATTTGTGAGCCGGACTTCCGTGTCCGGACGCACCAGGCTCTGTTGATAAATCGATTTACCTAAGGCGAATGATGGAGTAAGCTGCTGGCATAGTTTTGCGGAAAAACCCCGGTCTATCACTCCAGTCGATTCGTTTGGCGCGCAGACCGCTGCTTCTCCGTTGCAAACACTCTTTCAGACGAAGGTGCGATCATCTCACACACACAAATTTACCGGCGCAAACACGCCGACCGCAATGGTTGCGTTCGCCGCTGCACGTATCTTTTTTCACTAATCCTTTTGTTATGCGTGGTGTCGTTGGTGGCGCAGATTTCCTGCGCACAAACGGCGGCGCCGCAAGTCAAGGGCGACGTCGCAAAAGCCAATCCACTGAATGCTCCGGGCCTCGATGAAAAAGTGGAAGCGCTGCTACAGAAGATGACGCTGGAGGAAAAAATCGGTCAGTTGGTCCAGTACTCCGCCGGGCAGGCTACTGGACCGACTTCAGGGCGAACTGACGACAGGGACATGGTTCGCAAGGGCCAAGTTGGTTCTCTGTTCAATGTGACCAGTGCGCGAGAGACAAATGCGCTGCAGCGGATCGCGGTCGAGAATTCGCGCCTGAAAATTCCCCTGATTTTCGGGTTGGATGTAATTCACGGATTTCGCACGACATTTCCGATTCCGCTTGGACTTGCCGCGACCTGGGAACCGGAAGTGGTTGAAAAAGCCGCGCGCGTTGCAGGGCTGGAAGCGTCGGCGAGCGGAGTGCGCTGGGCATTTTCTCCGATGGTGGACATCGCGCGGGATGCGCGATGGGGCCGCATTTCGGAAGGCGCGGGCGAGGATCCTTACCTGGGAGCGGCGATGGCGCGCGCGTATGTTCGCGGGTATCAAGGGGAGCGCCTGGATGCAGCGGACAGCATTGTGGCGTGCCCAAAACATTATGTGGGATATGGAGCCGCGGAGGGCGGGCGGGATTATAACTCGACGGAAATTTCCGAACACACCTTGCGGCAATTTTATTTGCCGCCGTTCCACGCCGCCGAGGAAGCGGGAGCGGGCACGTTCATGTCCGGGTTCAACGCCTTGAATGGAATTCCGGTGACGGCAAATGCATTCACGTTGAAGCAGGTGCTGCGAACAGAATGGGGATTCCGGGGATTTGTGGTGAGCGACTGGAATTCAGTGGGAGAACTTCAGGCCCACGGTATTGCAAATGATACCGCAACGGCTGCGCGCAAAGCGTTCCAGGCGGGCGTGGACATGGACATGGTCAGCAATTCTTATCATCGTAACCTGCAGCAACTGGTGGAGTCCGGGCAGATTGCACAACGCGATATCGATGAAGCGGTGCGCAATGTGTTGCGCGTGAAATATGCGATGGGATTGTTCGACCATCCATATACCGACGAGAGCAAGGAATCATCGGCGATGCTTCGGCCGGAGAGTGTGGCCCTCGCCAAGATTGCCGCGACGCACTCGCTGGTGTTGCTGCGCAACGAAACGGTTTCCGGTTCGTCAATCCTGCCGCTTTCAGCGAAGATTTCCTCGGTAGCGTTGATCGGACCGCTTGGCGACGATGCCGGCAACATGATCGGTTCGTGGGGGGCTTTGGGACGGGCGGCCGATGCTGTGACGTTGCGGCGCGCGTTAACAGAAAAACTTGGCGATTCGAACGTTCATTATTCGAAAGGCGCCGGCATTCTGGATGGGAAGGACAGCGAGATCGCGGCTGCAGTGAAAGCGGCGCAAAGCTCCGATGTTGCCATTCTGGCGCTGGGAGAAGATGCACCGACGATGACGGGCGAGGCCGCTTCTCGTACGCAGCTGGGATTGCCGGGCCGGCAGGAGGAGTTGCTGGAAAAAGTTGTCGCCACGAGAAAACCGGTGGTGCTGATTTTGTTCAGCGGGCGGCCGCTCACTCTTCCATGGGCGTTCGAACACGTGCCAGGAGTATTTGCCGCGTGGTTTCCGGGGGTGCAAGCCGGCTATGCGATCACGGACGTGCTGTTCGGGACCGCCGCACCAACCGGACACTTGCCATTGACTTTTCCGCGCGACGTTACGCAGGAGCCGCTCTACTACAACGCGCTTAACACCGGACGCCCGATGGACGACCCGGAGCATCCACCGGAGAAGGGCGAGAAGAAATATCTCTCACGCTACATCGACGAGCCGATCACGCCGCAATTTCCGTTTGGATATGGACTGACGTACACCACGTTTAGTTACGGGGCTACGCAAACCAGCGCGAAGCAGCTTACGCTTGCGACTCTGCAAAACGCGCTGGCAAATCCAACGCGCCAGTCGGCAGTTCTCTCGGTTAGCGCCGAAATTACGAATCGCGGAGCACGGACTGGCGAAACTTTGGCGCAACTATACATTCGACTCGAAGGGACCAGCGTAGCGATGCCGGTGCGGATGTTAAAAGGCTTCCAGAAGGTCGCGCTTGCACCGGGGGAATCGCGCAAGGTTACATTCGAACTGGGGGCGGATACCTTTGCGTTTTGGGGCGCGGAAAATAAATTTGGAGTTGAGCCGGCTCACGTGACTGTCTGGATCGCGCCGGACAGCTCGGCAGGGGAAAGTGCAACGTTAGAAATCACCGACCGCTGAGCCCGAAAGGCGGAACTCAGAAGTTTCCGGCACGATGGCGCGGCGCTCAAAAAAATTCCGACAAAAAAAGAAGCTGCCAACCGGGACGCGACTCGTGTCCACGGCTGACAGCTTCCGGGGTGGTGAAGAAGACCGGCCGGGGTTAGTCGCCGGGCTCCTTCTGGGTTAGAAGCTGAAGCGAGCTCCCAGCGTAACGACGCGGGCGGCGAGAGCACCCGTAATCGTGCCGAAGTTTGCGTTGCCAATGTTGTTCGAGATTTGGTTCGGGTTGAGGTTCAAATTGTTGAACAGGTTGTAGGCATCAACGCGGAACTCAATCCTGGCGTTTTCGCCGAGCACCGGTGCCTTGGGCAGGCCAAAGGCCTTGGCCAGCGTCAGGTCCACGGCCTTATATCCGGGGAGGTTGAGCGAATTGCGATGCACGCCAGGAGCCGGAGGAAGCTGCGGTTCCTGAGGCGGTGCCGCTGAAAGCAGTGAAGGCCGGCGTGGAGAAATACGCGGCACCACCATTAGGAAAGTTCGAGTTCGCGACAGTTTTGAATGCATCGGTGCTGGTGCTGGTGCCGGCGCCGCCCAGGTTTGCAGCAGGGAACAGCGAGCCGTAACCGCATTGTCCGCAATAGAGGCTTCCGCCAGTGACGCTCACCATAGGAGTCCACGGGAATCCAGAGTGAATGTTGAAGATCCCGCTGAGGGACCAGCCACCGGCGATCTTTTCGATCCAGCTGTTGCTGCCGTGAAAGAAGACCGGCTGCCACACGCCAAAAACCTTAAACCCCTTGCCGACGTTGTAGTCACAGCGTCCGTAATTAAGGCCGAGGTCGAACGGGTAGGGCTGCTCGGAAAATGGCGCGGAGCTCGTGTCCATGCACTTCGACCAAGTGAATTGAGCGTCGGCCGAGAACTGGCGCGCGAACTGATGCTTTAGTTCAGCGAGCATAGCGTTGTAGTTACCGCGGCCGTTCAGGCTCCAGTTGTCTCCGCCGCCGATCTGCGGGTTGAAGGGGTCACCTAAAGTTGCAGGGACGGCAAGCGGGTTCTGATGGAAGTAGATGTCACGAGACAAGCTTCCCTGATATCCCAGCGATGCTACGAGTTGGTGACCCAGATCGTACTGGACGTCCGCCGAGTAGTGATGGACGCGCGTTGTGGGCAGGGTGTTGGGGAAGATCTGAACGTTAACGGTGCCGGTTGTAGGCAGTCCATTCGGCCCAAATGTTACAACCGTGTTGGGGTTCGCCGGATAGCCGTTAAGGTTGTGCGGATCTGATGAAAGGGCGTAGACAATTCCCGGATTCGGCGAGGTCGGCGTCGCCATGACGAAACTCGGTAGCACCGACAATCCAGGATTCTGGACGATATTGGCCGAAATCGCGATTTGTTCCCCGTTATAGTTCAAGCCGTAGCCGCCGCGCACCACCAGTTTGTCGTGGAAGCGAGCCGGGCTCCAGGCAATACCGATCTGGGGGCCGAAGTTGTTCTTTTGAGCGTTCCATGAATCGTCCTTCCGGACGACCAATCCAGTCAGGAAGTTCGCCCCAGCACCGGGGATAGCTCGGAACATGTTGTCCTGTTTTGCGTATAACGGACCAAAATAGGACCAGCGAAGGCCGAAATTGATGGTAAGGTTCGGGCGAAGTTTCAAACTATCCTGGACGAAGAAGCCCAAGATATTTTCGCGGTCGTCCTGGCGAACCGTGGTTGGCAACCCGGTATTAGGATCGAAGTTCGTGTTGGCTTCCTGATGCGGCGCATCGTTGAGGAAGTCCCAGATGTTAAAGAACCTATAATTGGGCACACCCTGACCAGTATTGTTTTGCAGGTAAAGGAGGTGGGTGACTTCCGCGCCCAGCTTAATGGTGTGGCGCCCATAAATCCTGGTGGCCACGTCCTTGAAGGTGTAAGTCCACTGGTCCAAAATGCTGCCGACGTTCGGCCCAAAAGAATTGAGCGTAATGCCGCCGGTCGGATCAATATTGTCCGAGGGAAATCCGACCGGAGACTGCGGGTTGGAGCTGACTTCATTCCAGCGCCAGCTGGCGGCATTCACGCGAAATTCGTTGAGGAAGTTAGGCGAGAAGGTATGATCCCAGATTGCCGACAACGCGTTATTGATCTGCGAATGATGGAAGATGTCGTAGCCACGGTTGCCGTTGAAGTTGTCTTTGGACAGGGGAACCCAGTAAATGGCAAAGCTGATGCGGTCCTTTGCGGTGACATTGGCATCCAGGCGGCCATTGTACTGGGCAGCCGTAAACTTGGTGGGATTGACGGTGTTGTAGTTCGCAATGTCGGCCACATTAGTTAGGCCGCTGCCAACGCCGGGGCTACTCTGGCTGGTCCAGGTGAGATCCTGCGTACCCAAGGCCGTGGTCAAAGGCGAGCCGACGTTCAGGCCCTGGCCCGCAATCGTTCTGCAGTTCACCCCTTCTGTTAAGCCGGCGGTTGCGCACGTGGCGGCAGTATTGAGGGTTCCAACCACACCGTTACCGGGGAAGGAAAGATACTGCGCGGCGATGCTTCCCGCAGGCGCTAAGCCCGCGAAAGCCGGGGTGTCGAACCAACCATTGCCTTGGAGGTTGGAGACGGGTTCACGAACAGTCTCATAGTTGAAGAAGGCGAAGATCTTATTTTTCCAGATTGGGCCACCGACGCTACCGCCGAACTGTTCGAACTTATTGTTGTCTCGCGTCACGGGAAGACCCGCGCCGTTGAAGCGCTGATAAGCATTGAGGTTGGGTTGATGGGTGGTAATGAAGAGACTGCCATGGTAGTCGTTAGTGCCGCTCTTGGAAGTGATCTGAATCTGAGCGCCGCTGAAGCGGCCATCCTCAGCGTCATAGGAATTGGAAACGATTTTTACGCTGTCAACAGAATCTTCAGACGGTGTGATGATTGTAGCTCCGCCCCAGACGACGCTGGTGGTGCTGATACCGTCAATTGAAATGCCGTTATTCTCTGTTTGCTGTCCATTGGCGATGACCTGCGCGCCGTTTTCGGTCTTGAAGATGCCGTCTGCCCCACCCGACTGTCCCCCCCCAGTCTGTGTGCCGGGAAGGTTATAGTTGTCACTGCCGCTTGCCTGCGAACCGTCAGAGAATGAGCCGGGAGCCAACTGCGCTAGCTTCAGAACGTCCCGCCCAAAGGACGGCATGTGCTGGATTTGGTTGCTCGTAACAGTGCCGCTCACGTTGGCTGTTTCGGTGTCAAGAGCTTGGGTTGTCTCCGTCACGGTTACAGTCTGTTGAACGTCACCCACCTCAAGTTGAAGATCCAACGCATTGGGCTGCTCTGGGATGATCTGCACGCGCTCCAGCACTTTCTTCTTGAACCCGGAGTGTTCCGCAGTGAGCCGATAGGGGGCCGGCGGCAGCGCGTTGAATTGGTAGATGCCGTTGTCGTCGGAGGTCGAAACCAAGGTAGCGTTCGTGTCCGTGTTCGTCAGAGTCACCGTTACGCCGGCAACCACGCCGCCTTGGGGATCAGTCGTCGTTCCACGGAGTGAAGCGCGATATTGAGCGGAGGCTCCAGGCAGCAAAATACCCAAGCAGATCAGACACAGTAATCCCCTAAAAGCAATCTTCCCCATTTTCATTTTGCCACCCCTATAAGAAAAGTCGCTGGCCAGGCCCCCGTACCCGTGCCAACTTTCTACTAAATCGGTTAAGTACTACTGTTTGGAAATATAGTCATGTAAAATCTGCCTGTCAACGATTGTTAATTTCGGTGCTTGGACTGTCCATCAGTAAGAATGTGTATTTACTAGACTTTAACTGAGCTTGAGGCGGGAAGCTATACTGCGGCGATTTCGGTCCGAGCAGTTGACAGAGCGGAGCTCGCCAACTTAATCCGATTAAAGCGACTTAGTCCGACTTAAAGGACGTTACGAGGGACCAAGATAATGTGGGCTCGCCATCGAGCACTTGAAATAAATTGGGGACTTCTGTGCGCTGGCCGGGACTACGGGCTGTCCATCCTTATCGCTGTAGGTGCTGCGGCACTCTCCCTGATCGTAGCCCCTTGCAGCATCGCGCAGACTTCCTACTATCGCCACATCTTTTTTGACAATGGGCCCCGCACTTCGACGTATTTCTACTCTTTCGGTAAAGCGGTCGAGCCGAGCACTCTCGAGACTTACGACAAAAAGTTGCCGCTCACTTCTGAGGTCTTTTTCACGCCGCCTAATTCGCTTCGAATCTCGTGGCGATCCAATGCCGGTGGTTCCTGGGCCGCGCAAATCAAGATACTAGAGTTCCGTGACCGGGAAATTCTGTTCGAAGGGAACACGCTCTCGTTTTGGTTGTACTCCGAAGAAAAAATTTTGGCATTGGCGCTTCCCGGGCTTCGTTTGCATGACACGAGTCGAGGATTTTCGGAGCCAGTTCGTGTCGGCGAGTTCTCCGGTGATATCGCAGCAAAAAAATGGACGCGAGTGCGTATTCCCTTCTCCAGAATCAGAGCCGGATCCGTAACTTCGTTCGATCCACACCGACTCAGCTCGATGGTTTTCGAGCAAGGAGCAGCTGACTCCGCGGCTCATACCTTATTTATCGACGAAGTGCGCATCGAGAACGCTCCGGCTTCGGACGATTCCAGACAAGCAGCGCAGACAGCACCAAAGAATCTTCAGGCTTACGGATACGAACGCCACATTGATTTGACCTGGGACGTCCCTCAGGCTCACTCGGAAGAGGAAGCTGGTCTTGGGCGTTTCATCGTTTACCGTTCGTTCGACGGTTCGAACTTCCAGCCGATCGGGGCACAGACTCCGGGCGTGAACCGTTACACGGATTTTCTCGGCAAAGTCGGCCAGAAGGCTTATTACAAGGTTGTCGCATCTGACGCGAGCTATGGCGAATCAGCTCCCTCAGGGATCGTCTCCGCAACAACGCATAGCATGACCGACGACGAACTTCTCACGATGCTCCAGGAAGCGTGTTTCCGCTATTACTGGGAAGGGGCGCATCCTGACTCTGGCATGATCCGCGAAAATCTGCCTGGCAACGATCGAATTGTCGCAACCGGCGCGAGCGGGTTCGGCATCATGGCTCTTGTCGTCGGAGTGGAACGCGGATTTGTCTCGCGCGAGCACGGTGTCGAGCGGCTTAATAAAATCACAACGTTTCTGGAGAAAGCGCCGCGCTACCACGGGGCGTGGTCGCATTTCATGGATGGCAGGACCCGGCAATCGCTCCCTGTGTTCGATGTAATCGACAGCGGGGGCGACTTGGTCGAAACCGCATTTCTAATCGAAGGACTTCTCGCGGCGCGTCAGTATTTCAACCGCTCAACGCCAGAGGAGACTGCCCTCGCAAAGCGCATTACACATCTCTGGGAAACGGTGGAGTGGGATTGGTACCGCAAATCACAGGATAGCGATGCGTTGTACTGGCATTGGACGCCCGAGTGGAGCTGGTTTATCAATCACCGGTTGACTGGCTTCAATGAAACGATGATGGTCTATCTCCTTGCGATTGCGTCGCCTACTCACGGCGTTGCGCCGGAGCTTTACTACACGGGTTGGGCCGGGCAATCGGAAGCGGCCAAGCTTTATCGCAAAGGGTGGTCAGGCTCATCAGAAGGCGAGCACTACGCAAACGGAACCAAGTATTACGGAATCAAGCTGGATGTGGGAGTTGCTAGCGGCGGACCGCTATTTTTCGCGCATTACTCGTACATGGGATTCGATCCGCATTCGCTTACCGATCTCTATACCAATTATTTTGAGAACAATCGGAACCTTGCGTTGATCAATCGCGCCTATGCGATCGACAATCCGGGCAAGCATAAAACTTATGGCGCTGATGCATGGGGCATCACCGCGAGCGATGGGCCAGGAGGCTACGTCCCCGAGGCGCCGGATCCGCAGGACGATAAAGGAACGCTGGCTCCCACCGGTGCGCTGGCGTCGTTTCCCTATACGCCGGACGCCTCCATGGCAGCGTTCAAACATTTTTATCGCGATCTTGGCGATCGCCTGTGGGGCATCTATGGTCCAATCGACGCATACAACCTTGATGACGACTGGTGGTCGCCCATCTATATGGGTCTGAATCAGGCGCCGATCACCGTGATGGTTGAAAATTATCGAACTGGTTTGGTGTGGAAACTTTTCCATTCCAATCCTGAGATTCAGACCATGCTGAAGAAACTGGACGCGACGACTGCGGACCTGGGAACGCGCGAGCACAAGCCGTCGAAGTGATTTGGCAAGCTCTTGCTATGCGCCCATACTTGGGGAAAACCGTCATGTCGTGTATTGAAGCCGGTTCAGAATGTTCCGTAGTTCCGGTGTAGTATCTTTGTGAAGGCGAAGCGGCTCGTAGCTCAGCGGTTAGAGCAGCGGACTCCTAATCCTTATGTTGACGCCAAAAACTTCCGCGCGGCTGGACGCGATCTGCCACTTTCGTCGCTCCCATGTTTTCAATGACTTAACTTTTTGGGACCATGATGGGACTGATTTTGGGACCAAAGCTGCTAACCGTCAGTCCATCCGTTGGGCGATCCGCTTGTCACACTTGCAGTGCCGCTTCGTTTACAAGCTTGCACTCAACAACAGCCTTGGGTGCCGCCTGCGCCATTCCGCCCAACGATGCGATTTGGATGGACTGAATCCTGATCCCTCAGCCCGTTCCCTCGAATTGCATTCGGCGTCGATATTCCTTCATCTCCGCCCACGACGTTGGATCGACCCCGTCCAGCACGCACCAGCTATTTCTGTAGTCGTAAATACGGCTGGCTATCTAGCGATAGCGATGTTTCTTTCGCATCCGGTCTCGTGGCACGACGTAGATATCCTCATCGACGATGTACGACAAGACCTCGGCCCAGTTGTCTTTCGGTGTTTTAAAGACTGGCTCCGTCCCAAGCATCCACAACAATGCCACGTGTCTGGCCTGGGTTGAAGGCTTCCGAGATGGCTTCACTGTGCATGATGAGCTGCTAGGCGTGCCGGAAAAGGACAGGATGGTCTGCGTGCCCCGTGGAGTGACTACAGTACAAATCATTCGCGTGATGAGGAAATACATCGCTGACAATCCCGACAAAGCGCATCGCGCAACTCGTTTCATCGCCTCAGTGGCGTTGGCGCGGGCGTTTCCGTGCAAAGCAGGAAAGTAAACTCGGCCAGTCGCAGACTTCGATGGACGTGTGAAATGCGACATTAGCGCCAAGAAACTTATTTTGCGTAAGGAGACGGAATCGGTTTCTCCAACACGATAAAAACTTGCACCGCGGTATTTACTGTTGCAGTGCTCATAAGAATAGGTCGCCAGCCCTCTGCCGCCTGTGTTGCCAGCCTGCTTTCAATCGCTGGTGCTGTATCGCTGATGATTTGGTAGTCGTGCGTTCTTGTCATGCATTGCCCCCGCCGCGGCTTCTAACCCGCCGCTTCTCGAATCCAATTTTGCGCAGTCGGACGGTCGAAATGATGCGTCCGCATCAGGGCATTGACAGCTTTTTTGACCAGACTTCTCGATGTTTTCAGAATCAAGTCATCTTGCTCGCAAGCTGCGATGTTCTGTTGCGCTTCCTGTTCTGTCTTGTACCTGCCGACTGTCACCCCAGCAATCTGACTGACTTTGAACTCGTAGCCGTCATGCGTTATACCGTATCTGTCGGACATGTGGTGCCCTCGAAACGTGAATATAGGGCCTTTGGTGGAGGTAAATCGTAATCCAGAGAAGCGGTGCGGTCGCTTACATAGGAAACGGTATTACGCGTCGCGAATTCATGTATGCGGGAGGGGCTGAACAAGTGCTTTTCCACCCAAACCAGATAATAGCTGTTACTGGTTATGGTAGTACTCATAATACGAACGTTCTATTGTCCAAACCATCGCCTTGGCGCATCCTCGGCAAATGTCCCAAGGACAAAACCATGAAGGAGCCAACCGCAGGCCAAATCAAACAGTTGGAGCGCGCGATTAACGACGCGGCAGCCGATCTGGAATACGTGACTGAGTTCCTAGTCGCTGAGTTGAAAGACGCGGAAGGTGTTGAAGAGTCGGTGATTCTTAAAGCCGTTCAGACGGCGGCGCAGCGTTGCTTGTGGTTGGCGGTGTGGGACAAGGCATTCAGTCTTGGGCTAGACCTACCGGAATACTCAAAAGCTGGTGGAACTGCGACGCGAATGCTCGTTGATCGGGAAGCTTCGCGGTTGACGCTGCGGTTGGCCGCCTGATTGGGAAGCTTTATACTCGGCCTTCGAGCACTTCAGTTGCCGAAAGATACGAAGACCCCGTCGCACGTTCAACTACGGACGGGGTCTCACGATTGCTTAGACTTCACGAATTACCAATTCGTATTCGCGTAACATCTCTCGCACGTAGTCTGCTCCGAATACAGAAAGCAGGTCATCCAGAACGTCGAGAGTGACGAATACTTTTATCTTTTTCATTTCACCCCCTCTAAAATTGCAAACTTCAAATAAAGCTTTCACATGTCCGATGCCGTGGTAGACGCGTCTCTTGCTTGGTACGGAAAATTCCCAATCGTAGCTTATGCCCACAATAACGCTGTGTGAATCGTCCACGTGAAAGTCAACTACATCGTAAGCGCCTGCGCATTCTGCTGTGCTTCACGTATCGCTTACGAATTACCTCTGCTGCCTATTTTATTCGGATGAATGAACGGAGCGGAAACGGCTACAGCGCTCCGTCCAGAATTTTGAACAAGCACAAACCGTGCTATAAAATCCCCGAATGAAAACATCCGTGCGATGGTTTTTGTTCGAATACCAGGGTCTCGAACTCGTCATCTTGTCGAAGGGTTTCAAGACGAAAGAACTAGCGGAGAAGGCGCGTCGCAAATATCCCGACCGCGAGCGTAGGAAAATTGGAATCGGCGTGGTTCGCGTGCCAAACCAGTAGCCAAGAACTGATCGAATAGCAAGCCGACTGAAGCCTATTCCCTGGAATTACAGGCTCTCCTGTATTGCATTTGAGACCGAATAAGCATCGACTCACTAAGTGCGTAAAACCGTACTGATTGCCGATGATAGCGCGTCTGTGCGTCTATCAGTGCGGCTCTTACTTCAGGGTCGGCACAAGGAACTCGTGGTGCGCGAAGCGGTTGACGGAGTTGACGTTATCGAGAAGGCGAAAACGTGGCACCCCGATTTGATACTTTTGGACCTTTCCATGCCCGGGTTAAACGGCGCCGAAGCGGCTGCGGTCCTGAAGAATGATATGCCGGAAACGCCAGTCATCCTATTTACGATGACCGAGCTGCGTGTTGATACTTTGTGCGCAGCCATCGACGTTGATTTCATTTCTAAGGCGGACGGTGTTTCAAAGTTGCTAGAAAAGGTTGATGCTTTGTTCCCGCTAACTCTTCCGAACGAAGGAGCAACCCTGTGGTAGGCGTCAGGCAGTAGAGAGTTCGGCGTGATTCGCTGTTGCTTTGTCATTTCGATTTCTTTTCATCGGTCAACATATTCACGGGAACGTTATAAACCAAGTCTGCTCTCGAACAAAGACCTTGATTCGGTCAGACAGGACGTTATAACCAAAGAGGAAGTTGCTGCGTTCCTTCGAGTCGAGCCGAGCCGAGCACGGTCTACGAACTCACACGGAAGCGCAGCAGGCATCCCCTGCCGTTCCGTCGTGTTGGAAAGTATTTACGTTTCAGCCGGACAGAGCTTGAGCGCTGGTGGAGTGAGGCAGCTTGAAGAGTTTTGGTGGGCCCACCAGGACTCGAACCTGGAACCTGCGGATTATGAGTCCGATGCTCTAACCGATTGAGCTATGAGCCCTAACCTTTAATACCATATTTCGTGCGTAGGGTTTTGTCGAGCTTCCTCATTCCAGCCTTCGCGCCTTCCAGATCTGGTAAAATGTAATAGGCCATAGTCGTTGATACATCCGCGTGGCGTAGAATACTTTGAATGTCCTTGTCGTGACCAAGACAAGATTGCTTCGATGAAAGCATGTCTCCTCGTTCGTCCCGCTCCCGTAGAAACGCAACCGCTGCAGTACACTGAGGTTACAGCCCGCCAACCGGATTCGTGCGAGGTTCTGGTGCGCGTGCGATATTGTGGAGTTTGCAGGACTGACTTGCACGTCGTCGAAGGCGAATTGCCTCCGAAAAAATCGCCGGTTATTCCCGGGCACCAAATTGTGGGAATTATCGAAAAGACCGGAAGCAACGCCACGCGATTTCCTGAAGGTTCCCGCGTCGGAATTGCCTGGTTGCACAAAACAGATGGAACGTGCCCTTACTGCCGGATGGGAGCCGAAAATCTGTGCGACCATCCTGAGTTTACCGGCTACACCGTGGACGGCGGTTATGCGGAATATGTGGTTGCGCCGGAACAGTTTGTTTACGCGATTCCAGAGAAATTTCTAGATGAGCAAGCCGCGCCACTCTTATGTGCGGGAATCATCGGCTTTCGCTCGTTGCGTCTTTCAGGAATTAAATCTGGAGGAAGGCTTGGTTTCTATGGATTTGGCGCTGCGGCTCACGTGGCAATTCAGGTGGCGCGCCATTGGAGTGTAGATGTTTACGCGGCGACGCGTGACGCGCGGCACCAGCGGTTGGCTATGGAGCTCGGCGCGAAATGGGCTGGCGGAACGTTTGCCGAGCCTCCCGTAAAACTTGATGCCGCCATTGTTTTTGCGCCGGCCGGTGAAATCGTTCCGGCGGCGCTCAAGGCTTTGCGCAAGGGCGGAACGCTCGTGCTCGGCGGAATTCACATGAGTGCGATCCCCTCATTCGACTACGAACTGCTTTATCAGGAGCGAACGATAAAAAGCGTGGCCAACAACACCCGGCAGGACGGCGAAGATTTTCTACGTGTCGCCGCGGAGATTCCAATCAAAACGCGAGTGCAGCTGTATCCGCTGGCCGAAGCGAACAAAGCGCTCAACGCGTTGAAGAATGATGCGATCGAGGGAGCGGCCGTGTTGCAGGTCTCCTGATTACCAAGAACGAGTGAGCAAGGAACGTTCTGACCGGCACTCCGTCGGCGGGCTATTTTTCTGTCTTCAGTGCGAATCGGAAAATCCAGCGTAGTCCATTGGCAGACCAACGTAATTTTCCGCCAGGGTTTGCGCAGCGGCGCGCGAACTGGTCACGTAATCGAGTTCGGCGATTTGGCGGCGTTGGTCGAATGGATTGTCGTTCGCAAAGCGGTGCAGCATGGAAGTCATCCACCAGGAAAATCGCTGCACTTTCCAGACGCGGCGCAGGCAGATCTCAGAGTAACGATCGACGAACTCCGTCTTTCCGTTTTTGTAGAATTCACCCAGTGCGCGGGCTAACACGCGAACGTCGGCTACGGCAAGATTCAGCCCTTTGGCTCCCGTTGGAGGAACGATATGAGCTGCGTCGCCCGCCAAGAACATTTTGCCGAACTGCATCGGCTCGGTCACGAAACTGCGCATGCCGGTCACGCCTTTTTGGATGATCGGGCCTTCCGTCAGTTGCCATCCATCCGTTGTTGCCAGACGTTGATGCAACTCCCGCCAGATTCGTTCGTCGGGCCAGAGCGCAATATCCTCGTCCGGTTCACACTGCAGATAAAGACGGCTGATTTCTGGCGAACGCATGCTGAGCAATGCGAACCCGCGATCGTGATTCGCGTAAATCAATTCATGTGAGGAAGGTGGCGCCTGCGCCAGAATTCCCAGCCATCCGAACGGATAGTCTCGATCGTAAATTTGCAGCGCGCCGCCCGGGATCGATGTGCGGCAGATGCCGTGGAAACCGTCGCAGCCGGCGATGAAATCGCATTGCAACTCTTCGGCGACTCCATTTGCGCGGAAATGAATCGTGGGGGACGCGCTTTCCAGGCCGTGAACGCTGACATCCTCCGCTTCGAAAATAATCGGGCGGTTCGCCGCCAATCGAGCTGCAACCAAATCCTTAATCACTTCATGTTGCGCGTAGATCGTGACGCACTTGCCGCCGGTCAGTTCTCGAAAATCGATCCTGTGTCCGCACCCGGCGAATCGCAGCTCGATTCCGCCATGCTCCAGGCCTTGCCGCTTCAGCCGCTCGCCCACTCCGAGTTCATGCATCAAGTCAACGGTGCCTTGTTCAAGTACGCCGGCGCGGATTCTTTCTTCGACGTACTTGCGCGAATGCATTTCGAGCACGACGGATTCGATGCCCAGGCGCTGCAGCAATAGCGATAAAAAAAGCCCCGCCGGACCCGCTCCGATAATTCCGATTTGAGTGCGCATGTTCTTCTGTATCGCTCGTGTTTGGCCAGTCTTCGCAAAATTAGACAATCATCGCTGCGCCACTGAACCCGCGCCATTGAAAACGATACTCCACCAGGCCCAGCGTTTCCATTGCGGGCATGGTTCGGCACAAAGGGACACCTGAAAATAATTCTCCCGACGTGGTCGCGAATCCCATACAATGCCGCGCTGGCAGAGTCCAACCGAAGTTCAACTTGTTGGTTCGTTGTTACGCAGCGCGAGGCACGAACGCGGAATCCAGCTTTTTGCGGAAAGAGTGCCAGTCATGAAATTGAACTCAGTCCTGCTCCGCAGCACCGTAGTCGCTGCCCTGGGCGGATTGCTTTTTGGATTCGACACCGTCGTAATTTCCGGAACCACGCAAGCGCTCACTGAATTGTTCCACTTGTCTCCGTGGGCGCTGGGCATAACCGTTTCGAGTGCGCTGGCCGGCACCATCATCGGCTCCATGCTCGCGGGAATTCCCGGCGACGCCTACGGACGCCGGGACAGTCTGCGCATTCTCGCAATTCTCTATTTCATTTCGGCGATTGGCTGTGGCTTCGCATGGAGTTGGAGTGCCCTGGTCGTTTTTCGCGTGATCAGCGGCCTGGCCATTGGCGGATCTTCGGTGCTGGGTCCGATGTACATCGCGGAGATCGCGCCGGCAAAATATCGTGGACGGCTGGTCGGGCTGTTTCAGTTCAACGTGGTGTTCGGAATTTTGCTTGCCTATCTTTCCAACTACGTGATCGGCACTTTGGACCTCGGCACTGCGGAATGGCGCTGGAAGCTGGGCATCGCTGCGTTGCCGGCGGCTTTTTTCCTGACGATGCTGTTCGGCATTCCGCGCAGCCCACGCTGGCTTGTAAAAAAAGGCCATATTGACGAAGCACGCGAAGTGCTGCGCATCACTGGCGAGGAGAATTACGAGCAGGAATTGCAGGACATCGTAGCGTCCATTGACGCGGAACATCACGCGGGCGACTCGCTCTTCAACGGCAAATATGGCTTTCCCATTTTTCTGGCTGTTTCGATTGCGATGTTCAATCAATTGTCGGGAATTAACGCGATTCTGTATTACTTGAACCAGATTTTTGCGCAGGCCGGCTTCAACAAGGTTTCTTCCGATCTGCAGGCGGTTGCGATCGGAGCCACTAATTTGATCTTCACGATGATCGCCATGACATTGATCGACCGCGTTGGCAGGAAAAAGCTATTGCTGACTGGCGCGGTGGGAACAGCATTATGCCTTGCAGGAGTCGCGTACGTTTTTCTGTCGCACAGCCACGAAAATATTCTGGTGGCGCTGTTAGTCTGCTACATCGCGTTCTTTGCTTTTTCACAGGGCGCAGTGATCTGGGTTTACATCGGAGAAGTTTTTCCGAACCGGGTGAGAGCGTCGGGGCAAAGCCTTGGCAGCTTCACCCATTGGGTGATGGCGGGAATTATTTCCTTGGGTTTTCCCACGGTCGCGGCAAAGTCGGGTGGTTACCCGTTTGTCTTTTTCTCGCTGATGATGGCTGTGCAGTTCTTTGTTGTTCTGCTTTGCTATCCGGAGACCAAGGGCATCACGCTTGAGGACATGCAGAAAAAACTTGGCATCGCCTAGCTTCACCCACCGGAAATGGTGGGCAGACTCTGCCCTTTATTTCGTTAGCTTTTCGATGTAAAAACCAAAGGGCTCCAGAGTCACGGTGTGCCCGTCCGCTGCCGACGCGCCACTCGCCAGTGCTGGTTTTGTTTTCCCAGCGGCAAATCCTAGTGGCGCGAAATCAAATTCGGCCGTTTGTTTTTCTTTCGAAACATTCAACACCACAAGAAACGCCTCGTTCTTATATCGCCTCAAGTACGAATAGACGTTCGGGTCGTCGTTGTTCACCGAAACATAATCGCCTTCGATCAACGCAGGTTCCGTGTGCCGCATCGCTAGAACTTTTTTGTAAACCGAGAGAATCGAATTTGGATCTTTTTCCTCCGTCGCGACGTTATGCGTCTTGGCGCTCGGCGGAACTGGCAACCAGGGTTTGCCTTCTGTAAATCCAGCATTCTTGCCGTCGGTCCATTGCATTGGCGTGCGTTCGCCGTCGCGCCCTTTATCCTTCGGCCAGCTTAGCTTTCCCACGGGATCCTGCACCTCGTCGCGCGATTTGGGATCATTGTTTTCCATTCCTAATTCCTCGCCGTAGTACATGATGGCTGTGCCGCGCAACGTCAAATAAAACGCCGCCATCAATTTCGCAATTTCGTCGTTGTGCTTTCCATCGGCGTAGCGCGTGTAAGACCGCGTGATGTCGTGATTGGTGATCACGTACACTGGCCAGCCGCCGGCGGAATCCATGGCCGCCACATGTTTGCGATACGTTCCGGCGGAAAACGGCAGTCCATTCAGCAGCAAATCCATCGGCAGTTGCAGTTCGTCATTGTGATTCCCGTAATACTCCCTGAGCTGGGAAACGTCCGACGTCCACGTTTCACCGATGAGTACTGCGTTATATTCATCGGCTACTTTGCGCAGACCCTTCAGCGCCGTGTGCACCTCGGGAAGTTTCTTGTTGTATTTCTCATCCATGTTGGGCCGGCCAAATTTGTCCTTACCGGGAATAACCGGGTTGTCTTTCAGTGCCGGATCTTCAAATAGCGTGTCCACGGCATCCAGCCGAAAACCCGAAACGCCGCGCCTGTACCAGAAGCGCGTGGTGTCAAACATCGCCTTTTCCACCGCTGGATTGCGCCAGTTCAGGTCCGGTTGCTCTGGATAAAAATAGTGGTAGTAATACTGCTTGGTCGTCGGATCGTACTTCCATGCGGAGAGCCCAAAAGTGGAAAGCCAATTGTTTGGCGGCTGGCCGGGGCCTTTGCCGTCGCGCCAGATATACCAATCGCGATGCTCCGATGATCGCGACGACTTCGAATCCAGAAACCATTTGTGCTGGTCGGAAGTGTGATTCACCACAAAATCCAGAATGACGAGGATGTTGCGCTTCTTCGATTCAGCAGAAAGTTTGTCGAAATCCGCCATCATGCCGTACATCGGGTCGATCGCCTCGTAATCCGAAACGTCGTAGCCAAAATCCACCTGCGGAGAAGGGAAGCAGGGCGTAATCCAGATGGCATCCACGCCAAGATCTTTCAAGTAGTCCAGCTTGGACGTAATTCCGTTCAGATCGCCAATGCCGTCGTTATTGCTGTCGGCAAAGCTGCGCGGATAAATTTCATAAAAGACTGCGTGTTGCCACCACGGATGGCCTTCGATATCCAATTCAGGTTTCTGCCCGCTGGCGCCCGGAGCCAAAAGAACTGCTATCAGTACTGGAATTGCTAGAATCTTTGCGCGTGCGGACATAATTCCTCCTCGAATCAAAAGTTTCCGTGTTAATTGTGTGCGCTTGCTTGTCGCGGTTTTTGTGCCTGACCAATGAAATGAATTGTGATCGTTTGGCTCTGCGATTCGGAGGCTCCACTGGCCGCCGCAAACGTTTCTTGGATCGCGCCGCCGGGCGTCAGGCGTGCGCCATCGATTGACTTGATCTGCTCTTTGCCCCAAACAGAGAGCGCATACGTGTGGCCGTCAAGTCCTTCCGTCTGCAGCGTTAAAGTGTCACGCGAGTCACTCCATGTTTCAGAAATGATTCGCAAGCCCTGGCTCGCACTGCCCAAAGCCGGAAGGTGCGGCTCATATGTGATGGCGAAATCGTTTCGAAGGACAATCCTCAGAGTATTTCGGCCTGGTGCCAGGCTCGTCTCCACGACCACGTGCTGATCGCTGTCGTGCGCCTCGATACGGAACGGTACCCGCCGGCCATTTAACGTAGCGCCGAGAACTTCCGTCCTTGGACTGACAGCTGGTCGAAAATCCATCTTCAGGTCCGCGCCACCTTGGCGGTCCGCGGTCACTGTTATCGAATCGACCGTCCGCGAAAAGTCCAAATCCAGAAAATCGTTCCCAGCCGCTATGTGACGAATCGCGAAGTCTTTCCAGTACCCTGGAACGTGCGGAGTAAAACTGAGCGTGTGAGCCTGCGCGTCAAACTGCAGTCCAAACATTCCGCGAAGCATCGGGCTGATCACCATTGCCGCGGACCAGATCTGGTGCGGCGAACTGGTCGAGAGCGGTTGGTAGTAATCGCCGGACAAAACCTCGGTAACGTGTCCTGGCGATCCATCGAGCGCCAGCAGCGCGTTCGCGCGCAAATTATCGTAAGCAGGCTGCGGCCGGTGATACCGGTATTCCGCGACGGACGCCCACCCTGTGAAGAGCGGCCACACTGAGCCGTAGTGATATCCGCCGCCGCTATATTTCGGCGCGCGATTTGAAATAATCCGCATGCCCCAGTCGGTTTCGTGTTCGGGCTTCGCAAGCTCCGTGATCGTCTGCTGCGATTTTGCTTCATCCGTCAGGCCAAACCACATTGGAACCGTCGTCAAGACCGTCGGCTCGTCCACACGTTTGTTTTCGCGGTCCACCGCAAACGCGAAAAACTTTTTCTCGGGCGACCAGAATGCTTCGTTCAGTTGTTTTTGTTCCTTCGCAAATTCCTCCGTCAGCGATTTCGCTTCGGCCTCTTTTCCGGTGAGCTGCGAAAGGTGAGCGAGCCCCCGAATCGCCGCCACTGCCAGACCACTGTGATAGAACTCGCTCTCGATCGGCAACATTGGACCGCCTTCAATCCAGCCATGCCCGATGCCGTAGTTCTTCGGGAATCCGTTTGTATCGTAAGTCGAGCGCAGAAATTCGTAAGCCTTTGCGACGTGACCCCAATTCGATTTCGCAAAAGCGACATCGCCGCTGCTCGCAACGTAATCATCCACCGCGGCAATAAATAGTGGCGTTGCATCCGCCGATGCAAATGCGTACGGATAGCCCTTGAACCAATCCACAAAACTCGCGCCCTGCGCAATCTCGTGCGGGATTTTTCCATCTTCCCGCTGAAACTTTGCAATGAATTCAAGCGCCGTCTTGGTGGTCGCAAAATCGCCTTCGCTATTCAAAGCCAGTCCGCACCAGAGCGAATCTCTGCCAAAAAACCACGCAAAACCGGGCCGGTAACTTTCGCCGGAAGCCCGGTAGCCAGCGATCAATCCGTCTCCCATCGTTGGATTTGAGACCAGACCCTGAATCAAACTCACGCGCGACCAGTCGTAAGCCTTCTGCAGCTCTTGGTCAGGAAGTTCCACGCTGGTCGTACGTTGCAAATATTGCTGGTAAAACTCCGCGGACTCTTTCCAAAGCCGCTGATAATCCGACGTAAGCAAGCGATAACTTTTTTCCGCGTCGGCGCGGCCATTTACCGATCCGGAAATCACGATGATTTTCGTATCGCGGCCCTTGCTGATTACCCCCAATTTCATCGAACTGGTATGCGTCCCGCCATAATTCGTTTCGTACTCGAGTCGCGGTTCGGCGGCCGTGGGCGATCCGGCAAGCCCTGCAAATTTCTGGTGATCTTCCCCAAACACGAATCCATGGAGCTCGCTGCTCCAACCAACATAGGCCCCGCCCATAGACGCCGGCCATTCCAGCTGAAAATCGCGAATGAAGCTTGCCTGCAGTTCGAGCGGTTGCTCGGTTTCCACTTGAATCTCAATCACCGCTCCCGGCTGATCCACCGGCACAAAAAATGTCTCGCGAATCGAAAATGTGTCTCCGGTGTACACCAGCGTCGTCGATTCCGGACGCGCAATCACCGTTCGAACCAGTGTTTCAGCGGGAATTTCGCGTCCTTCGGTAAGCACGGTCAGTTTCAAGTCCCGCAGAATCTTCAGCGGGTAAACCCACGCCTCCACTTTTCCCGATTCGTTTCCCAGCAGGCCAGCGCGCTTTCCGACTGCAGCAAGGAACTCCCATGGCCGCGCCGTGCGGGATATTTCCAGTTTTTTCGGGACTGCTCCAGCCTGCGCTGACGGTTGTCCGGCGAAGCTAACTATCGAGCCGCATGGAAGCAGAATGAAAGCCAACAGGAGGACACGAACAATCATCGAACTGGACCTGTGAATGAGTGGTCGCATTTTGGTTTGCATGAGAAACTTTTGACAGCGTGCCTCGCTTGCAAAAGCCTCGCTGCACTGTCTATAAACGAAACGGCCAGAGTGTAGCACGCGACATTGCCTGACAATAGCCAGTCCGCTTCGGGCCCGCTTCGGAAAGGTATCGCTCGATTGTTTTTCCCGCGCCGCAGCTTCCTTAAGTCTCTCAGCCGTTCCGCGCTCGTTCTCTCGCTGGAAAATGTCCTGGCAGGAGTTCGTCCGCTCTTTGCAGGACGAACCCAATCACCAGTCGCATCGCAAAAAACCGCCACGCCTGCGCCTGTTCCATCGACGACGCCACCCCTCGGCGTCAACTTCCTGAACATCGCCAAAGAATCCGGCCTCAATGCAAAAACGATCTTCGGCGGCGAACACAAGAATAAATATTTGCTCGAAACAACCGGCTGCGGCGTAGCTTTCTACGACTACGACAACGATGGTTGGCTGGACATTTTCCTGGTCAACGGCTGGCGCCTAGAAGGTTTTCCCAAAGGCCAGGAACCGCATTCCCATCTCTTCAAAAATAATCGCGACGGCACTTTCACCGATGTCACCGTTCCTGCCGGGCTCGCACATTCAGGCTGGGGACAAGGCGTCTGCATTGGCGATTACGACAACGACGGCTTCGACGATCTTTTCGTCAGCTACTTCGGCAAAAATGTTCTCTATCACAACAACGGCAATGGGACTTTCACCGACGTCAGTGAAAAAGCCGGCGTAGCGGGCAACGGCAAGCGCTGGAACTCCGGCTGCGCCTTTGTGGACTACGATCGCGACGGCAAACTCGATCTCTTCGTCGCTAATTACATTGATATGGATCTCGCGACCGCGCCGGTCCCCGAGTCCGGTCCCTGCTTATATAAAGGTGTAATGGTTGCATGCGGCCCGCCCGGCCTGATCGGCGGTAAAAATATTCTCTATCACAACAATGGGGACGGCACCTTCAAAGACGTTTCCGAGTCCGCCGGAATTTTCTCCGCCAACGGCACTTACGGCCTCGGAGTTCTCACCGCCGATTTTGACAACGATGGCTGGCCGGATATTTATGTCGCCAACGATTCCACCGCCAGCGCTCTGTATCAAAATCTGAAAAATGGAAAATTTTCCGACATCGCCATGGAAGCCGGCTGCGCCCTCAGCGCCGACGGCAAGCCGCAGGCCGGGATGGGCGTCTCCGCGGCCGACTACGATCTCGACGGCAACCTCGACATCGTCAAAACAAATTTCGCCGGTGACACTCCTTCGCTTTACCACAATCTCGGTGGCGCTACGTTTGAAGACACCACGTTCAACGCCGGCTTGGGCAAACACACGCAATATCTCGGCTGGGGCTGCGGTTTTGTTGATTTTGACAACGATGGCTGGCCGGACATTTTAATCTGCAACGGCCACGTGTACCCGGAAGTTGAACAGCTTACTACCGAAGCAGGCTATCCTCAGCGCAAATTGCTCTACAAGAACCTACGCAACGGCCGCTTTGAAGACGTTTCGCTGAACGCTGGCCCCGGAATCTCCGCGTCTTCTTCTTCGCGCGGAGCAGCTTTCGGCGATTTCGATAACGATGGTGACATCGACGTAGTCGTTAACTGCGTCAACGACTACCCGCAGCTACTGCGCTGCGATTCCTCGTTGAAAAATAATTGGATCAAGATCCGCACCATCGGCACTAAATCCAATCGCAGCGGCATCGGCGCGCGCCTACGCTGCGTTACCCACGTCGCAGGTGAAGCAAAACAGCATCAGCAAATTGACGAAGTGCGCAGCGGAGGCGGCTATTTCTCTCAGAACGATTTGCGCGTGCACTTCGGCATCAGCTCCGCCGAAAAAGTCGATGTACTCGAAATCCGCTGGCCCAGCGGCCAACTCGATACTCTAAAAGACCTAAAGCCCAACCGCCTTTACTATGTAACCGAAGGCCAGGGAATTACCCGCACCGAGACTTTTCCGCCCACAAATCGTTCCTGACGCCGGTCGCAAACCGCTTCCCGCCCTGCTCAAAATCCTTCCATCAGCCAAACGTTCGAATCGCCCGCCGCCTCCAGAATCGCCAGTCGTTTTCCGTCTCGCGAAGGAATGGCCCAGCCCACGTGCGGCGTTTTCTCTTCGAGCACAGACTTGGTATGGCCTTGCAGGTCAATGTTCACCAGCGTGCGGGTTTCTCCGCGTAGTCTTGCGCTGGCCCACAAGCTCTTTCCATCCGCAGCCCAATCAATCGTTGAAAGTCCTGCCCATTCCGTGACATGAAGCACTTTCTCGGCTCCCCCCTCCAGAGGCACCAAGCGAATATCCGCGCCCGTGGAAACGTGCATCTTTCCCTTGGACAAAGCTACCACTTTGCCGTCGGGCGACAGCGTCCAGTTGTATCCTTCCCACTCCGGACTCGCATCGGACACGCGGATCCATTCTTTTGTCGCTCCGCCGACAGGATCGAACTTGAAAAATACCATCGCGCCCTTCACGAACTTGCTGAAAAGACACGCCTGCGATGGCGCCCGAGCGCACTGAAAATTATTGATCCCCGGCTCTTGGAAAAGCACTTGAGGCGTTCCTCCCGAAAGCGGTACGTGCATCATACGCATCATCCGCGAGCGAAATTCATGCCCTGTTTCAGACTCGGCCGGGTTGTCTTTGCTTTCCGTCGCTGGCGATTCATTTGTGAAGAAAATCTCAGTGCCTTCGGGATTCAGGCGCAGGATGTTTGTGGAATACGGTGCTCCAACCACCTGCTCCGGCGTAGCCGAATCAATGTTTTGCCGGAAAATGTGAAAACCTCCGTCGCGATTCGAAACATACAGAACCGCTTTGCCGTCCGGCGTCCACTCGTACGGGCGGTTCTGCAGTTCGTCCAGCGTCAATCGCTGCAGCGGGCCGATCTGCTTCGTCCGCTGATTTACTTCCGTGATGTACACCGTCGGAACGATATTCGTGCGGATGAAAGCCATGCGCTTCCCATCCGTCGAAACGCTTTCGAGAGGTTTGGCGTCGGGTCCGCTCGTGATCCGCTCCGCCTTTCCCACGGGTTCCCCGGTGCGGCCGTCGATGTGAAGCGCCCAGACGTTGGATTCCACTTGGTTCGGTGGCTCTTCGGACAGCGAGAACAGAAGCCTTCCATCTCGCGTCCAGGCCACACCCTCTTCCAGCCGATAGTCCGATAGTATGGTTTTCGTCTTTCCACTCTTCAGTTCGAAGCTTTCCAACTCAACTTTTTCGTCGCTGTATCCTTGCCAGAAAATTGCTTTCGGATAAGCCAGCCGCAGGCCGTCCGGCGACCACGCAGGAGGTGCAAACACGTACCCGGAAATTTCGGCCACCTTCCGTTCGTCATTTCCCTCAGCGTTCGTCAAATACAAATCCGTCTGGCTTAATCGGTTGCTGCGAAGCAGCGCAATCGTCTTTCCGTCTGGAGAAACGCTTCCACTCCCCGAGCCTTCGGCTATTTTTCTTGGCGGCCCGCCCCAAACCGAAACATTCCACAGGCTCGGCCTCTCCATCGGACCATTCACTGCCGTCACCAGCAGGTGTGCTCCGTCAGGGAGCCAGGACAATCCGTGGACTCGAAATTCTTCTGGTACCGAGAGCGGATGCGACTCTTCAGTATCCAGAGCGCGAAGAAAGACTCCCCGCGGGTCGGAGTACGCCAGGAATTTTCCGTTTGGTGAAATGGCCGCGTTATACACGGGCAAATCCGGCGAATTTGCGGTCAGACGCCTTTCCCGCAACGCGGGTGTGGCGAAAGTACTGCGGACCACATGCCAACCTACAACCATACAGACCGCGACGACTACGAGCGTGCCCACAACCCAGCGCGCGATGTAGCCGGGACCGGGCCGAGATATCACCTCGGCTTTTCCGCCGTTCGGGACAGTGCCAGCCACCGGAGCCACAAACCGGTATCCGCGTCTCGCCAATGTCTCCACAAAACGCGGATTGTCCGCCGAATCTCGCAGCGCATCCCGCAACCTCTTAATGGCTGCATTCAGGCTATGGTCAAAATCAACAAAGGTGTCCGCGGGCCAAAGCCTTCGCTGCAGTTCTTCCCGCGAGATCACTTCCCCAGGACGCTCCAGCAGCATCGTCAACACCTGGAACGGTTGCTCCTGCAGCTTGACCTTCACCCCGTTCCGGCGGAGTTCCCCTGCATGTGGATCCACTTCGTACGCGCCGAACCGCACTACGCTTCCCAAATTCCCGTTGAGCCCAGTCGCCACTTGAATTCACCCTGTTCGATTACTTAGACGCTCGACGTTCGCTGCACGGTATCTCTCTTACTTCTACGTACGCAGCCGGATTCCGTTCCGTTACATGTTCATAAAACCATGCATTTTTCATGTCACGTCGCTTCGTAACATCCTGCAAAGACGGCCCTTAGCTCGTGACCTACGTTTCAGTATCAGGTTACCCGTCGGGCCTTGAGGCACCCCGCTGCTCGCCGCACTTTTGCGCATTCCAGCAGGGAGCGGCTTCATGAAAACTACGATACTGGGTCTTTTGGTTCTGGTATGCAGCTTTTTTCCAAAAGCACTCTTCGCCCGCGCGCACGCCGAATCCTCCGCAGTAAACCTTACCGTGTCTGTATTCAATGACGCTGGCGTCGAGCCATCCGTCTGGTCACAAGCGCAAAGCCGCGCCACCGAAATCATACGGCGTTCAGAAATATCGCTGAATTGGCTCGACTGCGGGTTTCGAGCTAGCCGAGTGCCAGATCCGAATTGCAGCGCGATTTCGTACCCGACACACTTGTCAGTTCGCGTGGTGCCCAAGGTCAGCCCGGTAAAAGAACACATTTTCGGGCAAACATTTCAGGACGCCGCAGGAGAAGGGAATTATGTGCTGGTGTATTATCCCAGTATCGAAACTTTTAGGGCCCCTACGACGGTCCCTACGGGCGAGTTACTTGGATGTGTGATTGCTCACGAACTGGGGCACCTTTTGCTCGGCACCGCTTCTCACTCCCCAACCGGCTTGATGTCCGCCGTTTGGCAGGATCCCGAGTTGCAGCAGGCGGCGCGCAGTAACCTATTTTTTACTGGCCGCGAGGGAGAACGCATGCGGTTCCGGTTTGCGGCCGCCACCGCCCGTCTGCGAAAGCTGTCCGAACAGCCTTCCGTCTCCGGAAAGTAGATCCGTCCAACGCCAAACCACATCACCGAGCAGCTTTGTTGATCGCCGCGCCTGAACCCTCTTGCAAATTTCGAATTCCGTCTACACGCAGCCCCGTGAATTTTTCCGTCATTCCGCTTGGCCAGCGAACCTCAACCCATTCCACACTTTCATTTCGCCCAAGTCCAAAGTGCACGCGCATATCGTTGTTCGAATCATAGCTGGAGCCGCTGCGCACTTCGTCTACCAATATCCTCTCGCCTGCTTTTACGCGAATCTTCGCCCCAATTCCATCGCGATTTGATTTTGTTCCAACAGCCTTGAACGCAATCCAGTGATTTCCTGACTTCGCTTGGTTCACCAGCAGGCTCACAGGCGCATTCATGTTGCTCACCAGCGCGGACATTCTTCCGTCATTCCACAAATCTCCTACCGCTAGTCCGCGTCCTGATTTAGCGGTAGTAATGCCCGGCCCCGCATTGGCTGAAATATCTTCGAACGCTCCGTTGCCTTTGTTGTGATACAGAATTCGCGGCTCTTGATAGTCGCTCCCGAGATGCTGCGTATCAACTTCTGGATAGACGTGTCCGTTGATCAACAACAGATCCGGCCAGCCATCGTTGTCTACGTCTATAAACATCGTGCCCCAGCCCAGATATTTCGTGTACAGACCCAATCCCGCCGCAAACGTCACATCATCAAATGTGCCGTCGCCATTGTTTCTATAAAGCGTTGCGGTATCGTCGGAAAAATTCGTCTTGAAAATATCCAGTCGTCCATCTCCGTTGTAATCGCCGATGGTCGATCCCATCCCCGCTTGCTCTTTTCCGTCTTCGTTAAACGCGGCTCCCGCTACCACCGCCACATCGGTAAATGTTCCGTCGTGATTGTTGTGATAAAGAATGCTGGGCGTGCTATCGCAAGCGACGAAAATATCCGGCCAGCCGTCATCGTCAAAGTCAAACGTGGATACGCTGAATCCGTAGTGCCCATTCGTCCGGTCAATTTGCGCCTTCTTAGTTGCGTCGGTAAACGTGCCATCGCCATTGTTGTGGTACAGCACGTTATTTCCCCACGGCAACCCGCGCGGCCCGCACATCACCGGAACGCCCTTCCAGATGCATGAAGCGCGTTCGCCCGGACCGGGCGCCGTCTTGATATCAAAGTCCACGTAGGTCGCCACGAACAGATCCAACTTTCCGTCGCGGTCATAATCCACAAACGCGCATCCGGTGCTCCAAGCGCCATTTCCCGCCACACGCGCTTTTTCGCTTACGTCCGTAAACGTTCCGTCGCCATTGTTGTGATACAGAACATTTTTTCCGTAATACGTCACGAACAGGTCTTCATACCCGTCGTTCTGGTAATCTCCAACGCAAACTCCCTGTCCCCACCCTGTATGCGCCAGTCCCGCTTTTTCCGTCACGTCCGTAAATGTTCCGTCGTGATTGTTGTGGTAGAGATGATTCGTCGGTGCTGTCTTTCCCGGCAGCGGATCAAGCGTCGTTCCGTTTACCACAAAAATATCCGGCCATCCGTCGTTGTCGTAATCGAAGATGGCCACCCCCGTACCAGTCGTCTCAAGAATGAATTTCTTGGTATCCACTCCGCCAAACGTGTTCGGCGCGCTCAGGCCTGCTTTCGCCGCTTCATCCAGGAAGTAAGCGATTTTTTTTGGTTCTGATTTGCCGGTGCGACCCGACGTTTGCGCATCTGCGGGCGAAACCAATGCGCTGGCCAATATCGTCAAGCACGACGCCACGCTCTTGAGCCGCACCGCGATGTTCGTCAATTTGCGCCTCGATCTCCGCTTATTATTTTGTATAACGTGAAACAGCTGTCCATTTTGTTTTTTGCGCTGCGTGCAATGTCACCGACGTACTGGTTCTTATCTTAATGCTAGTATGAAGTTTCTCAGTTCGCGTAATCGCCGGAGGCCAACAACTTTGTACCCACGCGCTCGGATGATCAACGGAAAATGCTTGCTTCGACTGCTTCCGCTGTTGCTTATTCCGATTTTGCTCGCCGCGCAGACCCCTCCGCGCGCAAGTCCGCCGGAGAATAGCAAAGCATTTGCGGAAGGCGCCGCGGCTTTGCAGCGAGGTGATCTTCCGGCTGCTCGCGCCGCTTTCGCGAAAGCGATTCTCGAAAACCCTCGTAATGCCAAAGCCGCTAATGCTCTTGGTCTCGTCATGCTCGCGCAAAACGATGCCGCTTCCGCGATTCCACAATTTCAGGCCGCGCTTCGCGTGCAACCTTCCTTCGTAAACGCACGCATCAACCTGTCCAATGCGCTGCTGCAAACTCACGATGTCCAGGGCGCCGTAAGAGAAGCGCGCTCCGTCGTGCACATTGCTCCTAACCAGCCGGACGCGCACGTCGCGCTGGCGCGCGCCTTGGAAGCTGCGAACGATCTCGATGCCGCCGTCGCCGCCATCCACCGCGCCCTGGAATTGTCTCCCACGAGCGCCGATCTGCATGACAACCTCGGCACTCTGCTCGTCGGGCAAGACAATCTTTCCGGCGCCACCGTGGAATTTCAGAAAGCGCTCGAATTAAGTCCGCAATTGCCCGCAGCACTCTTTCATCTTGGCGTTTTACAATTCGAACAAAAGCAATTCGAACCAGCCAAAAAATATCTGGCTCGTGCCGTCGAACTCGATCCACAAAATTATCTCGCGCAAAATTTTCTTGGAAGGAGCCTGCGCGAATTGGGAAACCTGCCGGACGCTATTTCCGCGTTCCAGTCCTCTCTCAAACTTCAGCCCGGCCAGCCGGACATCCTCAATTTGCTTGGCCTATCGTTGCAACGTGTCGGTAATCCCGCGGATGCCGCTGCGGTTTTTCGTGAATCGCTTCGCATTCAGCCGCAGAATGCCGAAGCCCAGAATAATCTCGGCTTGGCACTTCTCCAATCTGGCGATGGCGACGGAGCTATCGCCGCTTTTCGCGCGGCTTTGCAGATTCATCCCGGCGATTCCGCCTATCTTGGCAATCTTGGAGCAGCCTATCTGCAGAAAGCAGACTACGCCGCCGCGACAACCGTGTTTCGCGACGCGCTCGCGGCGGCTCCGAACAGCCAGTTGCTGCACTATAACCTCGGCCTGGCGCTAAAGCTTCAGGACAAACTTCCCGAAGCCGTCGCCGAGCTACGCGCGGCCGAAGCCATTGATCCATCGCAGCCAGATTCTCCTTACACCCTCGGCGTCACGCTCTGGCAAATGGGCGACGCCGATGGCGCAATCGAGGAACTCACGAAAGCCACGCGCGTAAAGCCCGACTACGCCGAAGCGTTCTACACCCTCGGCACGGTTTTAAAGCAGCAATCGAAATTTCAGGAAAGCGCCGCTGCATTGCGCGAAGCCATTCGCCTGCAACCCGACTTTGCCGGCGCCCACACTACGCTCGCGGCTGTTCTCCGCCAATTGGGAGATGCGCCCGGGGCGGCCAGCGAATCTCGCGCAGGCGGCGAACTTGCCAAACAAACTACGAATTTACAAACTGCACTATTCGCAACAAACTCCGGCCGCCGTCTGCGCAACGCTGGAGACTTGACTGGCGCCATCTCGCAATTCAGGGCCGCCATACAATCTGTCGCGGACTACGCGCCCGCGCATTTCGAATTGGCAATTGCACTACGCCAGGCAGGAAGAAAGGAAGAAGCCGCAACCGAATTTCAGAAAGCTGCCGCGCTTGATCCCAAACTCGTCGCCCCTGCACAATAATTTCGGTAACTCAAATCCGACACAACTCAGCTGCCGCCCGTAGACGTTCAATTCAACACGCGCAGCGCCACCAGTGACGATTCCACCGGCACTCCTCGCGCCACCTTCACATGAATCACCGCTTCGAACGGTCTTAGTTCGCTCGGCTGTGTCACGTTCATCCTCTTCAAGAGTTCATCCAGATAATTTTCCCGCGTTACGTACTCCACCGCAGCTTGCGTCCCAATCGTTGTCGTACCAGCCAGAATCAACTCCGAATGTTCCGGACTGATTCCTTTCACCAACGCCACAACCGCATAATCATCCGCCAGCGAAGTGTTCGACGGGCCCAGCACATACCTGTTAGCCTCGCCTTTTACTGGGTGTACATTCACGATCTCCACGTTTCCCTCTTGCGGCCCGCTTTCCACTTTTTTGAACACAAATTCGGTGGTGCTCGGTATTTCCAGCAAAGTCAGGTTTTCCGACGGCGATCCCATGAAAATCAAATCGTTGTTTTTTGCATCATCGAGAGAAAACAAGCTGCCGCGTTTTACACGCAAAGCCTGGTGCAGCTGGCCGAACACAATATCCAGGCTGTGCACTGCCAGCACTTCTCCCACACCCGTGTAGTGGTCCAGGATCGGCGATTTCGCGTCTTTCGCTGCATCGTAATACCGCATCCCGGTGTTCGGCCGCCCAACAAACGCCGCATTGCTGAAAATTACCCACGGTTCTTCCGACCCGCGCACAAATCCCTTCCAAAATATCCGAATCGGCGCGGGCGCCAAAATCTCTCCGGCAACGTTGGCCGAAGACGACCCACCCGGCTCGCGCCGCGTCCACAACAGCCACCCAATCGTCGCCAGTGCCACAATCAACGCGACGCTCAACACCGGCGGCAGGTACCGCCTTGCCGCTGCCGCCGCGGTGCTTTCTACCCGATCGTTAGCCCAAGTTCCGGTGCCGGCTCCATTTCCATGCGCAGCTGCCGCATTCGCCCGTTCGTGGAACGCCACGGCATAGCTGCCTTTCGGCAACTCCACCACGATTCGATCGGTAGCGCCCTCAGTGTTGTAATACTCCGCTAGTTTGGTCCGCAGCCTCCCCGCCTGCACCCGCACCATCGAGTCCAGCTGAGGGTCGAAGTCGGCCTGTCGTCCAAACACCTCCGTCGCAATTTGATATTCTTTAACCGCTGTTCCTGGATGTTCCAACGCCTGCTTCCCCAGGTAGCGCAACAGTTTGCACAAGGACTCCGACCCGTGCAGCGCATGGCTCGCCACGAGTTTCTCAATTTCCGCCTGAAATTGGGTTCTCTCCGTCAACGAAACTCCTGTTACCTTGATGTAACAGGAGCCTATCAACTCGTGCATCTCCTTGCAAGATCGACCTTTAAGTGATGTAACAGTATCAGACGCAGAGAGACTTGCCTCTTGCCGTTAAAAAGCCGATAAGTTGCATCATATTTTCTCTCGAAGTGTCTGGGTGCGAAAGGGCGCGATCGGGTGTGTGTCGTTATGTCCGCTTTCTGTAACGATCACTCCACCGCGAATCCATTTCACGGTTCATTTCGATCCTGTCGAGTGCTGGGAGCGGGCGATTCTGGGGACGCGCTGGTGCGCGCTTGTTTTTGGTCACCCGTCTCGTGACGTTCTCCCTGTCTTAGTGCGTCTAGGATTTTAGTGTTTTGTTTCTCGCAGCAATGCCTTTTGCGCGGCTGGGGTAGCCGACGCAATCCGGCATGCAGGCATATCAGGAGGGGTGGAATGAGAAGTCGTGCGTTATTTGGCTGTTTCGTAGTTTTTTGTCTCGTCCTCGCGATGTCCGCGCCAAATTCGTCTGCTCAAGCCGTTTTCGGCAGCGTCATCGGCACGGTCACTGATGGCCAAGGCAACGCCGTGGCCGGAGCTAAAGTTACTGTAACTTCACTCACAAAAAACACGGTCTTTGAAACCACTAGCAATGACAGTGGAAATTACGCGGTTACTCACTTAATTCCGGACCAGTACAAGATTCACGTCGAAGCCACAGGCTTCAAGTCATACGATGTCGCCAGCGTTACCGTCACCGCCGATTCCTCGGTAAACGTGGATGCCGCTCTGCAAGTAGGTGCGGTTACGCAAACCGTCGAAGTCACCGGCGAAATTCCTCAGCTCAAAACTGACCGCGCCGACGTGGACGTCGAGTTCAGCCAGAAGTACGTTGAAGATTTGCCGGTACTCAACCGCAACTTCACCAGTTTCGAATTGCTCTCGCCCGGCACTCAGAAATTGCCCGGCTTCAGCCACGCTGCGACCGAGAATCCCCAGGGCGGCGGCCAGATTTCGGTCAATGGACAGCACTTCTCGGGCACCAACTTCGAGCTCGACGGTACCGATAACCAGGATCCCATCCTCGGCATCATCGTCGTCAATCCTAACCTCGACGCCATCGGTGAAGCCAAAATCGCTCTTCAGGATTACGACGCCGAATCCGGCAAGGCCACATCGGGCATAGTTAGAGTGCAGACTAAGTCCGGTTCGAATGAGTTCCACGGGAGCGGGTTCCTGTATTACCGCAACAGTGACCAACAGGCGCGTGACCCGTTCACCAACAAGCCCGGCGTCCCACTTGCCGCGGCGACTTGGAAGCAATTTGGTGGCACTGTGGGTGGCCCCATCATCAAGAATAAACTCTTCTTCTTCGGCGATTACCAGGGAACTCAGCAGGAGCAGGGTATTACCAATCTGTACACGATTCCCACCTCAACCGTGCTACAGAGCTGCAATCCCGCGACCAACGCCGCAAGCTCCTCGCCAGGCTTCTGTAACCTGAATGAGTATGCCTCCGAAAATGCGATTTTTGATCCCTCGACGGGCAGCCCGCTCACTGGCGTCGGCCGCACTCAATTTTGCGGACCTGCCGGATGTGCAACAGAGGCGAATTGGATTCCCATCGGCCGCGTCGCGCAGAATGTGGGTAATGTGTTGGCATTGTTCCCGACCCCGACGGCTGCCGGCGTGAACAATAACTTCTCGTCAAATGGCGCAGGACCGTTCGATCAAAAGTCGATGGATGTCCGGATCGACTACAGCGCTCCTCACAACTATCAAGTTTTCGGACGCTTCAGCCTCGATTACTTCTCGCTCTCGGGTAAAGGCGGTTTGGGCGCACTGGGTGGCCTGGGCTTTGGTCCGGGCGGCTTGAATGGCAGTTCTAATGTTCACAACTATAGCTTGGCTTCCGGCTTCACCAAGCCCATTGGCACCAAATGGCTCACCGACTTCCGCTTCGGATACTTCAAATACAATCCGCAAACGGCCTATTCCGATGCCACCCAGGCTCCGATGGACGCTCTCGGATTTCCTGGGCTTAACTCCGGCCCCGGCATTGCCGGCCCTCCGGAGACTGGCGGACTCTCCGGCTTCCAGTTCACTCTGAACGGCGGAAATGCAGGCTCTGGAAACGGCACTCTTTCTTCATTCGGGGATGGCTTGAACATCGGCCGTTGCAATTGCCCGTTGACCGAAAGCGAACAGCAATTCCAATTTGTAAACAACTGGACGCGCACGCAAGGCAACCACACCATCAAGTTTGGCGCGGACATTCGCTATGCCATGAACCTTCGTGTTCCTAGCGATGCCAGCCGTACCGGTCTGTTGAATTTCGATTCCGGCGATACTTCCAACGGAGGAGCCGGAGGCTTGGCTCTCGCTACTTTCTTGTTGGGTGACGTCACGTCGTTCCAGCGTTTCGTCAGCACCAGCTTGGACGCCGCGGAACGCCAGAAGCGCTGGTTCTTCTACGGCCAGGATTCCTGGCGTGTCAGCCCCAGATTCACTTTGACGTACGGCCTTCGCTGGGAAATCTATTTCCCGGAAAGCGTCAACGGCAAGGATAAGGGCGGTTTCGCCAACCTTGATCAGGGTGTGATCCGCGTTGCGGGTGAGGGTCCGATCGGCCTCAATGGCAATATCGACAACACCTTGAAAGCGTTCGCTCCTCGTCTCAGCGCCGCCTACCAGTTTGACCCGAAAACTGTATTGCGCCTCGGATACGGTCGCGGCTTTGACATCGGCGTCTTCGGCTCCAACTTTGGCCACGTTGTCACGCAGAACTTGCCCGTTCTCGCGCAACAGTCGATCCAGGACACAAACCTGAATCCGCTCAATACCAACAATCGCAGCGCAGTGTTTACGTTGTCTCAGGGCCCGCAGCCTTTTAGTTTCGCCAATATCCTTGGCGCCATCTCGTCCGGCGGTACTTTGCCTCTGTATGGACCAGATGGTACTGTGCAGCCCAGAATCCGCCCGACCGTTCAGCGCCTTCCTACCATTGATCAGTGGAATGCCACCGTTCAGCGCCAGATCACTCCGACCGTCAGTCTTACCGTCAGCTACGTCGGCAACAAGGGGACTCACGTGTTCGCTGGTACTGGACCTTCTTACAACAACAACGAACCTGCCATCGGCACTGGAACGGATGCCTATAAATGCACTCCTAACCCTGCGCCGGCAACAACCTTTGACTGCAAGCAGTCGTTCGTACCCTCCATTCCGCAAAGTGATCGCCGTAAGTTTTTCTTGAACGGCGTTCCGTCGTTTACTTATCCTGGCTTTACGATTACCCGAGTGGTTAACGGTGTGCCGACGCAGGTGCCGTTGACCTGTTGCGCGGTGGATACTGGTTGGTTCGGTAACGATGCTGACAACAAATACAACGCTCTCCAGGTGAAGGCTGAAAAGCGCACTAGCTTCGGACTCCAATTCCTGGCGCACTATACTTTCTCTCACGCTTACGCCTATGACAACAACTACTTTGACGTAAATAAGAAAATTGCGTGGGGTCCGAATCCGTTCAACCGCAACCAAGTTTTCGTGGTCAACGCCATTTATGAGTTGCCGATCGGCAAAGGCAAGAAGTTTATGGGCGGTGCGGGTCGCGCTGCTGACTTGGTCATCGGAGGTTGGCAGGTGACCAACACCTTGACCTACGGGACGGGCCTGCCTTTCACTCCTAGCCTCCAGAACTGCGGCCAGGTTTCTGACGCAGGTCCCTGCCGGCCAGACATAGTGAAAGGCCAGACTTTGCACACGGGTAAGACTACCGCGCCGTGCAGCTCGGGAAGCTCCACAAACTGCACCTATTGGTTCACTCCGGTGGCAACGCTCACTCAGAACCTTCCGGAAATCAAGAACTCGCCAACCGACATTAGTGGAACGAGCGACTCGTGCCAGACGGCGCGTCCTGTATCCGGGCCGTTCTCTCTGCCCGCTTGCGGACAAATCGGCAATGTCGGATTCAATACTTATCGCGGACCGCATGCCTTCTACGACGATATGGCCCTCTCGAAGACCTTCACCATCACCGAACGTTTCAAGGCGCAGTTCCGCTTCGATGCGTACAACCTCTTCAACCACCCGGTTCTCGGCGTTAACAACAATTTCAATAACTGCGTGGATTGCGGCGGCAGCTCTGGGCAGATTTCGGATATCGAGGCTGATGCCGCCCCGGGTGCCCCCATCGGCATGCGGCAACTCCAGTTCGGAGTTAAGCTCACTTTCTAACCCCTAACACCCCAAACAAAACGGGGAGTCCCTCGCGGACTCCCCGTTTTTTATGTTCTAATCCTTATTTGCAGTACGCTTTACCCTGAGCGCAAGCGAAGGGTGGTTATTTGGAGTGCGGCAGCCTGGCTGCAGCTTTTTACTGTTATGCGCTTCCGCCAAATCGGAATTTACGCCCGCAATCTGCCGCCTCTCCTGACTCTCTCTCTCCTATTCATGGCATCGGCAAACGCGCAATCCACGCTCGATGCGCCACCCTCTCCGCCATCCTTCGCGCAAATTCACCGACTCACCGATCAGGGCAAGTTTGACGAAGCTCTCGCCGCGCTGACAGAAGTTTCCAAATCCGATCCAGCCCCCAAAAATCTTTCCCGCGAATTCGGCATCATTTACTACCGCAAAGGTGATTATCGCCAACGCCATCATTTCACTTCAGCGCGCCATCGCGGAGAATCCCAACGACACTGAAGCTACTCAGCTCACAGGTCTTTCTCTCTATCTCTCCGGAAAGTCACGCCGAAGCCATTCCCTATCTCGAAAAAGTCCAGTCCTGGTATCCCAGTGCCAACGTCGACGCCTCCTACATTCTCGGCGTCGCCTACATTCAGATCAGGAATTATCCTAGCGCCCGCGCCGCCTTCGCGAAAATGTTTCAGGTCCTTCCCGATTCCGCCGCTGCCTATCTTTTCACTGCGCGTCTGCTGCTCCGACTCGATTTCGGTCCGATTGCCGAAGAGTACGGCAAAAAAGCCGTTGAACTCGATCCCAAGCTTCCGCTTGCGCATCAACTGCTCGGCGAACTCTATCTCTACCAATCCAAAATTCCTGAAGCCATCGTGCAACTCGAACAGGAAGTGGCCATCAATCCCGGTAATCCCGTCGCGTACTACAAACTCGCCGACGCCTATTCCCGCGTCCAGAAATTTGATGAAGCAGAAAAACTCCTCCAGCGCTCCATATGGCTCGACGCAACTTCCACCGGCCCTTATATTCTTCTCGGCAAAGTTCTCCAGAAAAAAGGCGAAACCCAACTCGCCATTCGCGCGTTGCAGCGCGCCATTTCCATGGATCCCAACAACGACATCCCGCACCATCTTCTCGGGCTTGCTTACCGCGACCTCGGCCGCACCGAAGACGCCGAGCGCGAACTAAAACTCGCCGAACAACTCCTATCCTCCAATCCCAAACAAAATCCATGACTCCTCTCCGCCGTCTCGCTCTCGCCTCATGTAGCAGCGGGTTTATCCCGCTGCTCTTTCTTTCCTTTGTATTTTCCTTTGTAGCGGCCACCTTCAGGTGGCCAGCTTTCTTTTTCCGTCGTGTCGTTCCCTTTCGCTCCGATACAGGCTCCGCCACCTGACCATGCCCACCCCGCGCCCCATCGTCGTCGGCCTCGGCGAACTCCTTTGGGATCTTTTTCCGAGCGGTAAACAACTTGGCGGCGCTCCCGCAAATTTCGCGTACATCACCGCACTGCTCGGCGATTCCGGCGTCGTCGCCAGCCGCGTCGGCGACGATCGCCTCGGCCAGGAAGCCCTCTGGCATCTCAAGTCCTGCGCCCTGGACGTCAGCCGCATCCAACGCGATCTTTCTCATCCCACCGGCACCGTTAAAGTCGAAGTCGATTCCAGAGGCCAGCCCGAATATCAGATCGCCGAAAATGTTGCCTGGGATTTCATGGAGTTTTCCGAGGATTGGATTTCACTTGCTCGTTCCGCGCATGCTGTCTGCTTCGGCTCTCTTGCGCAGCGCAATTCCGTTTCGCGCTCGACCATTCGCGCCTTTCTTTCCGCGCTCCCGTCCTTTGCGATCGGCATATTCGATGTAAATCTTCGCCAGTCTTTCTTCAGTCCGGAAATCTTGCGCGATTCCGCGCGTCACGCCAAAGTCCTCAAACTCAATCACGAAGAATTTCCGCGCTTCCTCGATCTTATGCAGTCCCCGCTGAAAAATTCAGCGCGCGCTGGAAGCGCGCCAGGCGACTACTCCGATATTTCGGCCGCTCGTTGGCTTTGTCGTGAATTCGGCATCCGCCTGGTTTGTATCACGCGCGGTTCCAATGGCAGTGTCCTCGTCACAGCAAACTCCCACCACGAACACCCAGGATTTTCCGTAAAAATTGCCGACACCGTCGGCGCCGGCGACGCTTTCACCGCCACCCTCGTCCATCACGCGCTGCGCGGCTCCTCGCTCGCCACCATGAACACTGCCGCCAACCGCATGGGCGCCTGGGTCGCCTCCCAGGAAGGCGCCATGCCTGCCGCCGACCCCGCTATCCTCGCCGAAGTCCGCGTCACCAACTCGTAACCCAGCCATTTCGCCGATCTCAATCGCTGGCCCTCATTTGTCGTTCGAACCGATACTTATGCGTTAGCTATTCTTCTTGATATGACAATCAAACCGCGAGATTATGGGTGCTTGCATTAGGGGCCAGCTGGACTGGCTCGGGTTTGGGTTTTGTATTTAGAAACCCTGTGTAAAACCGTAGCTCTTTGACAAATTCATCTCACTGCAGATTACTTCGGGGTCGCCAGTCGTTTGCCAGTACTCTAAACTCTTTAATTTCAATACTTCAAAAACCCGCTCCGCTAAGTTCCTTTAGACTCCATACTTACGGAAACACCTCTCCGCAACTCCTTTAAAATGAGAATAGGGGGAGGGGGGGCGCTCCGGCTGATCGCGACAGAAATATTCTATTGATTGTTGATTTCCGATCGCTCGCTCTTACTAATTTCCCGCTTCCACGGGATGCAGCTGCTCCTCAGCCAGCTTTTCCGCCATCGCTTGCGGCAGGTCGTGTAGGAACACCAAAAACACCGCGTTCGTCCAGCCAAATCCCACCACATTGATGTTGTAGCCGGCCTTCACCGCGGTCTCAGAAGATCGCGTCACCGCATTGTATTTTTCCCGGATGGTTCCATCGTGCCTGAAGTTTTGCGCCACCATGCTCACGAAGTTATAGCTGATGCGGTCCGCATCCGTGTTGAATCCATACTTGCGCATTCCTTCGATAGCCAAAAGTTGTGTCGGCGCCCAGGCGTATGGAAAATCCCACTGCCCTTCGGTCTCGTACGGACTCATCACCAAACCGCCCGGTTGCTCCAGTTTTCCTACATTCTTCATTACTGCTGCCGCCTGCTCTTTCGTGGCCAGCCCCGCCCACAGCGGGTAGAACGTCGTGATGTATTGGTACGTCGAGCGCTCTTTACGGTCGATGTTGTAATCGAAAAAGAATCCGCCTTGCCCATCCCATAGAAATTTCCGGATGTTTTCTTTTCGCTGCTCGGCCCGCCTTTTCCATTCGTCGGCATCTCTTCCGTTGCCCAGCGTCGTGCTGATTTCTTCCAGATCTTTCTCGTATTTGAACAGCAGGCTGTTCAGGCACACCGCGGCATAATGATGAGTCGCCGCGCCGTGCGGACCGAATCGAAAGGACACATCGAATCCCGATTCCCGCATCGAGCGGTCTCCGCGATAAAAATCCCGGCTCAACGTGATCTCCTCCGCTTCATCGCATCCGGTTCTTTCCATCGTGGTCGCCGCGTCGCAGATCTGCACGGAATAGCGCCTGCCAACCGCGTCGTGCGCCACGTCTTTCGCATCAACCGTTTTGCGCACCAAATATCCGCGATCCTGTTCCGGATGGTTCAGGAAGTAGGCCGCCACCCTGCGGTAGTGATCCGTCTCATCCTTCAAACTCTCCGGCGCAGGCACGTCGCCGAAGTCGTAATAGCGCGCCAGGCTGGTATCCCCAGCAAGATGCGGCGCCCGCAACCACATTTCCCAATCCTTCGCCGCATACCCGTACGCCCGCTCCAGCCATTTTTTATCGTCAACTCCTGCTGCTTTCTCAGCGTCATACACGGCGAGAATCATGGACGTCAGAAACGGAGGTTGCGACCGGCTCAAATAGTAGCTGCGATTGGCATTCAAGACCGTTCCGTAATGCTCGATCTCGAAGAAAAAATTCTCGATCATTCCCTTCGCCAGCTCGATGCGCCCTTCACGAACCAGTCCGCGCACAATAAAATAACTGTCCCACCCGTACATCTCGTTGAATCGTCCCCCCGGCACCACGTATTTATGCTCCAGGTAGAGCAACCCCGGAGGATCGAGTTTGCTGGTGTCCAACTGCCCTGGGCGGACAATTTTTTCTGGCAGCGCTTTCACCTGCACGTGGCACCGTCTCTGCATTTCTTCCACTTGCGCCGATACCGGCACATCCGCGGGAAGGTAAAGCACGGAATTTTCAGCCAGCTTTGGGTCCACCACGGTTGTGCAGTCTTCCATCGATCTGGTGAGCGTATCCCAGGATTTCGAGATGTAGCTCAGGATTGGTTCCAGACCTTTCGTCTTCGCAGTCGCAGTCTCGTCACTTTCTACCGCAAACACGCTGGCGGGCAGAACGACGCAAAATAGTGCAAGCGCAAGAACCATCCGGCGCCCAAAAATAGAGTTAAATTTTGTCATTGGATTGGACTCGGCTACGCTGGCTTCCCGAGACCTAGAATATGGCCAAACTATTGAAAAGTAAAGGAGTTAGTTGACAATTGATAATCTGAGAGCGGGCTCCATTTTGACCGTCTACGGGTCAAAAACTGGCCCAATTTTACGGCTCAAGATACAGCATTTCTAGCTATGTCCGCCGCCGGAAAGTTCCCGCACAATGTTGCCGACAAAACCTTTCGCATCGCCAAAAAGCATCAACGTGCGATCCAGGTGGTAAAGCGGGTTTTCAATTCCCGCAAAGCCCGCGGCCATGCTGCGCTTGATCACCATTACCGTGCGCGCTTTGTCCACGTCCAGAATCGGCATTCCGTAAATCGGGCTGGTGGTATCGCTGCGCGCCGCCGGATTCGTCACGTCGTTCGCGCCGATAATCAGTGCCACGTCGGTCTGCGGAAAATCGCCATTAATTTCATCCATGTCCAGCAACTTGTCGTATGGAATATCCGCTTCCGCCAGCAGCACATTCATGTGGCCTGGCATGCGCCCCGCGACGGGATGAATACCAAACTTCACGTCCACTCCGCGTTTGGTCAGCGCGTCGTAAAGTTCGCGGACTTTGTGCTGCGCTTGCGCTACCGCCATTCCGTATCCCGGCACGATGACAACTTTGTTGGCCGCTGCAAGAATCGCGGCGGCTTCTTCCGCCGTTGCGCTGCGTACCGGCTTGGCTTCTACTTTTCCGCGCTGCGGTAGTGTGTTCCTGGCCGAACGCGCCAAAAAGCACGTTGCGTGAACGAACGGTTCATGGCTTTGGACATGTTTACCGAAAGGATGAACCCCGACGCGCCATCGAGAGCGCCCGCCACGATCAACAGTTTGCTATCGAGTACAAATCCCATCGCCGCCGCCGAGAGCCCTGCGTATGAATTCAAGAGCGAGATCACCGTGGGCATGTCCGCCCCGCCGATGGGCACGATCATCATCACACCGAAAATCAGCGGAATCACCACAATCAGCGGGAAGAGCGACATACGCGACGGATCAAGTACCAGCAGCACCGCAACGATAATGGCGACTCCCAGCAGCGAAAGATTGACCAGATTTTGTCCCTTGTAGGTGATGGGCCGTTGCGGCAGAACTTCCTGAAGTTTGCCTGCAGCCATCAAGCTACCCGTCAATGTCAGCGAACCTAAAATAATTTCCAGCGAAAGCACCGCCATCATGAATTTCGGTACGGCGGGCGCGCGCAGATAAAATTCCGCGGTGCCAACCAGCGTCACACACAACGCGCCGAAGGCGTGGCTCAGCGCAGTCCGCTGGGGAACGGCGGTCATTTGCACAAAGCCGAGGGGAACACCGATGACTGTGCCTAGCACCAGCGCAGCCGCGATCCAGGTGTAATCCACTATGCCGTGATGCAGAAGAGTTCCGACCACGGCGAGAAGCATGCCGATTTCGCCGGCCCGTACGCCGCGCCGGGCGCTGGCCGGGGAACTCAGCCATTTCAACGACAAAATAAACAGCATCGCAGCGATCAAATAGATCGTTTCCAGAAGAAGTTGGCTGTTCAGGAGCGCTCTCATGCTTTTTTCGACCCGCTGGCCTTGAACATTTTGAGCATGCGATCGGTGATGAGAAATCCGCCAACGATATTGCTGGTAGCCGCGACGATGGCAATGGTGCCGAGCACCTTGGCCAACGTCGCATGATGTTCGTGAAATTCGCCGGCCAGGATGATTGCTCCGACGACTGCGATGGCGTCGAGAGCGTTGGTCAACGACATCAGCGGTGTGTGAAGAAGCGGAGAGACGCGGCGAATCACTTCAAACCCGATGAACGCCGCAAGCATAAAAACGTACAAACTCGTCAGCAAATCGAGCTTCATTCGCTTCGGGCTCCCGTTGGTTTTTCCGCGGCACGAGCAGGCAATCCCAGAAATTCGCGCACTCTCGCGTTTACGATTTCTCCGTCGCGCGTCAGCAAAGTTTCCCGATGAATCTCATCCGCTTCGTTAAATTGAAATTTTCCATCCTTCACCAGGTTCAACAAAAACGCGCTCAAGTTTCGCGCATACATCTGGCTGGCATGGTAGGGAACTGTGCTCGCCAGATTGGTCTCTCCGATGATGGTGACGCCGTGTTCGACAACGGTTTCGCCCGCCCGCGTCAGCTCACAATTGCCGCCGCGCTCCGCCGCAAGATCCACGATCACCGAGCCCGGCAGCATTCGCGTCACCATTTCCTTGGTGACCAGTATGGGAGCTTTTTTCCCGGGAATCACCGCTGCCGTGACCACCACATCGTTCGCCGCCACCGCATCGCCAAGCAATTCGCGCTGCTTGCGGTAAAATTCCTCGCCCTGAGCCGTGCCGTAGCCGCGCGCATCCTGCGCATCTTTTGCTTCGATCGGCAATTCCACAAAACGCCCGCCCAGACTCAGCACCTGTTCTTTTGCGGCCGGCCTCATGTCGTATGCCGATGTCACCGCGCCCAACCGCCGTGCCGTGGCAATGGCCTGCAATCCGGATACGCCCACGCCGATAATCAGCACGCGTCCGGGCGTAATTGTTCCTGCCGCGGTGGTCAACATCGGAAAAATTCGCGGCAACGTATCCGCCGCCAGGATCACCGCTTTGTAGCCGCTCATGGTTGCCATGGACGAAAGCGCATCCATGCTTTGCGCTCGTGTGGTGCGCGGCATCAATTCGACCGCGAAAGATGACACTCCAGTCACGGCCAGTTCCTGCAGAATCTGCAATGAACCCAGTGGCCTCAGGAATCCAATCAGAATCTGGCCACGGCGCAGCAGCGGCAAATCCGCGTGGCCCGTTTTGTCGTTGGCGCCATCGCAAAGAACCTGCGTGATTATTTCCGCCTGGGAAAAAACTTCCGCGCGGCTGGACGCAATCTTCGCACCCTTGTCGGAGTATTCGGCGTCCGGGTATCCCGCAGCTGCGCCGGCGCCCGCTTCGACAAGCACTTGCAGTCCGGCTTTGGCCAGATTGCCGAGAACCGCCGGTACCAGGGCTACCCGCTTTTCTCCGGGATAAGTCTCGCGAGGCACGCCGACGATCATGAGCAGGCTCCGCCGACCGCGATAAATCGCCAGTAATAAATCGATTTAGCTATGTTTAGAATAGCGATGGCCGCCAAGCTGAGAGCGCTAATTCGCGCACGCCGTGGACTGAATTGTTCTTCATGCCAAGCGTCTGAATCCGATCCGAACACCATCATTCCGTGTACACCAACCCCGCATTCTATCCGCTATTCCGGGAATGTCCAACCAAAACCTGTTTGCGAAATCTTGACGGTGGTTATTGCATCTTTTCGTATATCTGCTTCGCTTCGTTGAGCCGGCGGAGTACGAGTTCCTTCTCTTCCACGGAATTCCAATCCGGATACGTCGTTGTTATTTCGATGGTTCGCGCGATCCATGCGGCGAAATACTTCGCGTCTTCAGGCGAGCGAGGTTTCGCGCCCGCAACATTTATATAAATAGGACTCGTGGTCGCGTACGCGTAATTATCCATCACCGGATATTGCGCCTTGCCGCTCCAAGCGCGCAGCACGCACCATCCGCTCGCATTCAACGGAATCGTTCCGGTGGCGTCGGCGGTATCGCGCGAGCTTTCGAGCTTTAGATCTTTGACGACGTGCCCGTTGCAGACCACTTCCAGATGATCCACCGGCACGATTGAACGCAGCCGCGCGGTGAACGGGATTTCCTGCTGCGGTTTTTCCAGTTTCAGTTCGCTGCCGACGATCTGGCCATTCAGTGTGAAGTTGATCAACGGGCCGTTGGTCGCAAAGGTTCTCCCGTTTTTTAGCGAATCAAACCATGAATCCAGATTCGCGCCAATTATTCCGTCGGTTGACGCTTGCGCGTAGACCCGGTCGAAACCCTCGTTGCCACGAATGGGAGCGGCGTAATTCGGCATAGCATCCGTGCCTCCGCCCGCTGGAATGTGGAATCCCAAGTTCAGCAGCCGATACCAGACAGCGGCCGTGGATTTGTGATCGCTGAATCCAACAATTTCCATGTAATCCAGTTTTCCCAGCGCCACATCGATCGGCAATTCGTCCGTAATTCGTTGCGGGGGATTTGCGAAAGGATCCGGCTCTTCATCAAACGGATGCACTTCTCCGACCAGCGCGCCCTGAGCGTGCGCCATGTCGTACACGTCCGCATTCATTGGGAACAAACTGGCAGCAGCGGTGTTTGGATATCCCGCATATCCGGGCATCAAGAAATGATCTCGCAAGCGCAGTATTCCGCGGTGCCCCCAGTAACTGGTGTGGAATTCCTGTCCGAGCACCGTTTCTGATTCCGATGAAAGGTATTTCAAGAACTCCCCGAAGTATTGCGAATGAATGTCCGGGAAGCGCTGCTCTTTATTGACGACCAGGTTGTTTACAAGTTGAAGGTCCTCCGCTTCGGCGTGTTCCAGAAGCTGTATCCGCTCGATTCGGTAGGTGCCGCCGTAATTCATATGCACGTGCAGGTCGCCGCTTATCCAACTGGTTTTCCCGTTGTGCTCCCAATCGATTCTTTTTAGAACAACGTCCAGCTTATTTGCGGCGGCTGTCCCTGCCTCGATGGTCCGTTGCTGGGGCTGATATCGAAGGCCTTTCGATACTTCAACACAGATTGTTCCTTCAGGAACCTCAACGGTTGTGTCGCGGCCCCGCAGAGAATAGAAATAATGCGCCTCGAAGGGCATTTCGTTCCGGTTGTATCCGTCGTCAGCGTAAATCAGCGCGTATGTGGGCGCGTAGAATCTTCCTGTTTGGTCCAGGACGGAAATCCGCGCCGGCACGTGGTGCCCTTTTTCATCGTGAACGGAAATGCTGACTGACATCCGGGGCTGCAGCCACTTCCGTTTTTCGTTCGACAGCGTTCTCTCGCCTCCTCCTTCTGCTTCCGTGAGCACAATTTCTGTGTTGAACGCCCGATTAGAGATGGAAGCCAGGAGCTTGCCGTCCGGGGACCAGCGAACGTTCGTGTGATCAAAATCGCCGTACGAAATCGGGAACGCATCGCCGCCATTCGCCGGCATCAGCCATAAGTTGTGCCACTGCCCGCCGAGATAAGAGCTGTAAACCATGCGCGAACCGTCCGCCGAAAAGTCCGGCCGTGCTTTCCAGTTTGTTTCTTCGTAGTGAATTTCTTTCGCTTGCGCTCCCGGCTCCGCGTTCATGCGCCAAAAGCCGCCGGTTCCGTGAATGTGTCCTTTATTGGAAATGAAAAGGATGTCTTGGCCGTCGCGCGTCCACACCGGATTGATTTCCGTGTCGTATTGGCTGTAGTAGTAGCGCGGCAGATCGCTTTTTGTTTCGCCGGTGAGCCGAACAACATTTTCCAGTTTTCCATCGCGCACATCCGCGCGAAAAATATGAAAGCGTCTATTGAATTGCGTCGAAACAAAAATGATGCGTTTCCCATCTGGCGACCAGCGCGGTTCCACATTCACCGCGCCGCCGCTCGTTAGTTGGGTACTTTTTCCGCTCGCAACATCCAGCAGCCAAAGCTCCATCGCGTCTTTGTGGTACGAAACGTAAAGAATGCTTTTTCCGTCCGGCGACCAATCCGGCTGGTAATCGTAGCCGGCGCCATCGGTAAGCTGCACCGCTTCTTTCGAATCAAGCTTTTGCCGCCAAAGAGAGCCCGCCATCGAGTACGCAATTTCTTTCGAATCCGGCGCCCACGCAACGCTGCTTGGACCGCTCGTCAACTGCGGCAAATAGAGTTCGCGATAGTAATAAGGATGAGGAAGATCAATCTGCGGAAGCACGGGCCTGCGCTGCGCGAGCAGCGGCGAATCAAAAATGGCAATGGCCAAAAGGAAGAACGGAAAGTATTTTTTCACGGCGCAAGTATCGTGCCCGCGCAGCTCTTTATGCAAGCCCGAGCTTGCTGAATGGCAAATCGCGCACGCGCTTGCCAGTGGCCGCAAACACTGCGTTGCACAGCGCTGGCGTGAATGGCGGAACGCCCGGCTCGCCAATCCCCGCCGGTCGCGCCTCACTCTCCACCAGATGCACGTACGTTTCGCGCGGCGCAGTGTTCATGCGCGCCATCGGATAAGTGTCGAAGTTGCCCTGCTGGATTAGACCATTCTTCGCGGTAATTTCTCCGTAGAACGCGAGGCTGGTCGAAAACGTCGCGGCCCCTTCGAATTGTTGCCGCGCCATTTCCGGGTTGACGATTGTTCCGGCATCCACGGCGGAATCTACGCGCCTAATTCTTACCTTGCCGTCTTTGTCCATTTCGACTTGTACAACGGTGGCAACATAAGTCAAAAAGCTGCGGTGAATCGCGAGGCCCATGCCGAATCCATTGCCGTTTTTCTTTTTGCCCCAGCCGGCTTTTTCCGTGGCGATTTCCAGTACGCGCCGGAATCGCGCTGTGTCGATCGGATATTGCTCGTAGTCGCCATCATAATTGGTGTAATCCTTCGGCAATTCCGTCTTGGGAATAATCCGGTCCGGACCGAGCAGCGCCAGAACATAGTCACGCGGATCTTTTCCCGCCGCGTGCGCCAACTCGTCGGCAAAAGAGTGTTCCGCGAAGGCGTGAAATACGTTGCAGACGCTGCGCAACCAGCCAATGCGCACATGCGTTTTAGCTTCGCCATTTTCCGCGCGATGGTTGGGAATGGCGTAGGGCAAATCGCTCCAGCCCAGCCCGATTTCTCCCGCGTCCGCGGTCAGCGCGCTAGCGTCAAACGTCGAGGCTATCGGCGGAAACGTGCTGCGCTGCAGCCAGGCGGTGGGTTTTCCATCCGCGCCCAGCGCAGCTTTCAAATACATCGCCGCCACGCTGTGATAGGTATCGAATTGAATGTCGTCTTCCCGGCTCCAGACAACTTTCACCGGCTTGCCGGATTTCTTCGAGAGCACTGCCGCTTCCACCGCATAATCGGGGAAGGATTTACGACCAAATCCTCCGCCGAGCAGTGTTACGTTTACCGTCACGTCTTCTTTTTTGGCGCCGACTGCCGCGGCGACCGCCTCGCGCGCGCCTTGCGGATTCTGCGTCGCGGCCCACACGTCCACTTTTCCATCCTTGTAGTGAGCTAGCGCCGCTGGCGGTTCCATCGAAGCGTGCGCCAGCATCGGCGCATAGTATTCCGCTTCGAAAGTTTTTCCACCCTTGGCGAATGCCTCATCCACATTGCCGATTTCGCGCACCACTTTTCCAGGTTTGCGCGAAGTTGCTTGCAGTTCCGCCCTGTAAGGATCGGACGAATAGGATTTGTTATCGCTGTCGGTCCACTCGATTTTCAGTTTTTTCTTGCCTTGAATCGCGGCCCAGGTACTGTTCGCCAGCACGCCAACTCCGCCGTGTGCTTGAAACAGTATGGGTGGCTTGAAAGGATCAATCGTCGCTATCTGCTTCACTCCTGGCACCGCTAACGCTGCTTTGTCGTCCACCGACTTCACAGCCGCGCCAAAAACGGGCGGATGCGCCACGTTCGCGTAGAGCATCCCGTCCATTTGCGTATCGATGCCGTAGGTCGCCTTGCCGGTGATCATATCTTTCAGGTCGTAACTCGCGACGCCCTTGCCGATGTAGCGCCACTCGCTGCGCGGCTTCAGTTTCAATTCTTCTTTTTTCGGGACGGGAAGTTTCGCCGCAGCAGTCACCAGCTCGCCGTAGCCGATTTTCTTCCCGGACCTGGTGTGCAGCACTTCATGCACTCCGGTTGAGCACTCCGCTTCTGGCACGCCCCATTGTTGAGCAGCTGCCCGCAGTAGCATCAATCGCGCCGAAGCGCCCGTTTCGCGAAGCGTATCGAACGAACCGCGCACCGAATGCGAACCATCCGTATCCTGATCGCCAAATTTTTCATCGCCGGTGGCCTGCACGATTTTCACTCGCGCCCAATCGGCGTCGAGTTCATCCGCGATGATTCGCGGCAGAGCCGTCCTGCTCCCGCTGCCCATCTCTGAGCGATGCGCGACCGCATAAACCGTTCCGTCCGTATCAATCGCCAGATAAACACTCGGTGAGAGCGGTCCCTTCAGGCCAACGTCGGCGACTCCGGCGGGCGTCCCTGCTGCGCCGCCCGCAGCGAACGCGTCGCCAGGCAGGTAGCGCGCCGCCAGCACGAACGCTCCCGCGCCAACCATCCCGCGCAAAAAATCGCGCCGCGTACTTCCAGCTTTGCTTTCAGGCAACGAAATGTTTTCGACTGCAATCAAGGAACCCTCCGCTTTTTCGGCGATTTCCAGCTCATCATCCTACCGCAATTTCGATTCGCGCCACTAACCGAAGCGTGTCTATGAAGGGCACGGCATGTTCACCGCGGAGCGCTCGCGCCGTGCCCGCTTTTTTCCAGCTTTCTGATCCCGCTGGCGCCTACGAACGTTTCCAAGTTCCCAGCGCCCGCCGCAAATCCACGATCTGCCCGACGTGATATGCATTGTGATCCGCCAGCAACAAAGCTTCCCGCAGCAAAGTCTGTCCGCCGCCCCACGGGAACGGCGCGTGTAAATCAGAACGCGGATCGCTGACCAATGCGATCATCGCGCGCAAATCCTTCTGGATGGCGTCGACACTTTTCTTCCAAGCAGCATCATTCGGCGGCTCGGCTGTCTTCGGCCAGTAGCCACCTGGAAAATCCGGTGATTCGTGTTTCGGATCGCGGCTGAATTCGAGTATGTCCCATTGCGCGATGCGGATATGTTCCAGTAATTGCCAACCGGTGTGCCGTAATCCATTCGCGGCAACACCGCGTTTCTCGGCCGGGAAGTCTGCCACAGCATCGGAGATCGATATGTGAGCTTCCCCTCCCTTCAGCAGTTCAACCAGATGCTGCCGGAGCGATGCGTCAGGGTCATTTTTTCTGGGGCTTCTGCTCCCGCGAGACTTTTTCATTTCTACTTCTCCGCCATCACCACCTGCTGCGGCAATTCCGGAACCGGATGCAGGCTGCAACTCTTGAAGCCTGCCGCGCTAAACATTTCTTGGTATTCCGCAAAGGTGTAGGCGTCTCCGGAATCGGTGTGAGCCAGCATCACCAGGCTAAAGGCAGCCGCCATTGGCGGCGTTACGCGATCCGGGTTGGGGACAAACTCAACGGTAAGAGCCTTGCCGCCAGGCTTGAGCGCGGCGTGAAAGCGGCGCAACAATTTTTCGTTGGTTGCCGAATCGAAGTGATGCAGGAAGTTGGTAATGAAAACATAATCGTAGCCTACGCCAAGGTCCGCATCGAAAGCGCTTCCGGGCCGCGTCGAAAAGCGGTCGGCAACGCCGGCCTTCGCGGCATTCTCTTTGGCGACTTCCAACACCGCCGGCCAATCGACCGCGGTGACATGCACGTTGGGAAGATTCCTGGCGACGGTGACGCCGTACATCCCGTGCCCCGCCGCGATGTCCAGCACCCTGATCGGTCCGCTGCTGGGCGCGAGCATTTGGGTCAGCACTCCGGCCATGGGCACGGCCATGGCCGACATCGACCGCGCGAAATTCACCCAACGGTCATCTTCCGGTTTGCTGTTGTCACCAATCTCGCTGGCGGTGGCGCCTTTGCGCACCGACTTGGTCAGGATTTTCATATTATCCAGGTTCTGATCGCTGACCAGAAACTCCGCCATCCCTCCCATGTATGCCGGCGATCGCCTGTCAAGAAACACCGCCGAATCCGGCGTCAGGGCGTACTTGCCGTTCTCCTTGTTCAGGAATCCCTGAACCGTCAGATAGTCCGCCAGAATTCGGATTCCGCGCTCCGCGGCCTGCGTACGCTTGGCCAGCGATGCGGGTTCGTTTGCGCCTTCACCGATGGCCGTGAAGAGGTCCACTTCGACGCCGGCTTTCAGGGCGAAAGTCTGTTGATAGCGTGTCAGGGCTTCAAAGATCTTTTCCGGGCTTGGTCTGGACGCGGCTGCGGTTGACATGAATGTTCTCCCTCCGGTTTGGACCGGCGTATTGGGTTAACTGCATTAGGCTGACAACGATGCGCGGTGGGGAGCGGGCATCAAATTCGTCGCTCTCTTTATACGCCTTTTTGTGCCGCGGTGTTCAAGAGATTCTGCCGGGAACCAGCACCGGTAGTGGGCGCGTTTAAGATACTTGCCAGGGATGAAAAGCTGAATTCATCAATCGGGGAAACTCGAGCAGGGGCACAAAAGGAGAGAGGCGCTGGGTAGTCTCACAAGCGCCTCCTCTACTGCGTCAACGTAAACCGTACCTCACTGGATCACCTCCTTCTCGGCAAGAACGCCGATGTCGACCAGATGTCGAATAATCCGAGTATAGCGCGGGATAGGAGAGATGTCAGAACGAGCGTTCCCTTAAGCAGTTTTAGTAGTCCGGTTGGCGCTAATCAGGAGTTGCCAACGACGTAGCCTAAGGTCTGTCTGCCATCCGCTTGAGACTGTCACCGATTCCCGTCAACAGGATAACGATCTCGATAAGCGCCCATTCAATTGTTCTAGAGTGAACAGGGATCCTCGCTGAGGTCTGAATGTTCTTTTGTTCAAGTTGTTCCAACTGAAAGTGCTTCAGGTGCTCAATGTCGATTGCCATCAGGACTAGCTCCTTCCGCGCTCAATTTGTGGCCGAACTGAAGCCGACGCAAAGAATAGAATCATGGTAAGCCACTGAGGGCAAGCCGCAGTTGCTTCGACACAGCGGCGCTGGCATACTCTCGCTTCCCACTTTTTCCACGAGGCCGCTCCGATGAAACGTGAAGTCCATCGCTGGTATTCGCATCGCCTGGGCTTCGATCTCAGCGTCATTGTTTACGGCCACTATGGCTCGCCTCTGATCGGCTTCCCAACCAGCGCCGGCGACGAATGGGAACTGGAAGGGCAGTCCCTGATCGGCGCTCTCGCCGATTTCATCGACGGCGGCAAACTCAAATTTTACAGCGTGAATTCCATCAACGGCCTGAGCTTTTACAATAAAGGAGCTCATCCATTTCATCGCAGCTACGTGCAGTCCGTATTCGATTCTTACCTTCGCGAAGAAGTCGTCCCTTTCATCTGGGACAATTGTCAATCACCGGGCATCGCCATCTCCACCATGGGCGCTTCCTTCGGCGCCTATCACGCCGCCAATTCGCTCTTCAAGCATCCCGATGTAATCAAACGCTGCTTCGCCATGTCCGGCGTCTACGATCTGAAAAATTTCATGGACGGCATGTTCGACGACAATTTTTATTTCAATAATCCCGTGGACTATCTTTCCAATCTTAGCGATCCCTGGGTCTATGGTCAGCTCGCCTCCTGCGACATTCACCTTTCGACCGGCACCGGCCAGTGGGAAAATTCCGGGCCCACTTATCATTTTTCAGAAATCCTCGCCAGCAAAGGCATTCGTCATTCGCTCGACAACTGGGGGCCGATGGGCGGCCACGATTGGCCCTACTGGAAACACCAGATGCGCGAATACGTCTCGCATCTTTTTTAGCGTTCTCGCCTCGCGACAGCGGTGTTCGTCGCGGGGCAAACTCCCTACGCGCGAAATTCGAGTTAAGTTTTCGGATAGATTGCAGAAGCGCTCTGCGTCATATTCGAGAGCATGGAAAGCGTTATCAAAAATCGCATCGCCAATTGTGACTGGAACTCGATTTCCGCGCAACTCTCCGCTTCCGGCTATGGACTGACGGGAACAATTCTCACGACCAAGGAATGTGAGGAGCTAGTTTCTCTCTATGACCACGAAGCGCAGTTTCGTAGCAGGGTCGTCATGGAGCGGTTTCGCTTCGGCAAGGGCGACTACAAATATTTTCGCTACCCGTTGCCAAAGATCGTCCAACAATTACGGGAGTCCACGTATCCCAGGATCGCGAAAATCGCCAACGAGTGGCGAACTGCGCTGCGCGACGAGAGTTCCGAATTTCCCGCAATACACGAAGAGTTTCTCACTCGATGCCGGCGCGCCGGACAGAATTTACCTACACCGCTGATGCTCCACTACGAAGCAGGCGGCTATAACTGTCTGCATCAAGATATCTATGGAGAGATCGCGTTTCCGCTGCAATTGGTCGTGATGCTCGGCCAGCAAGGACGTGACTGGGATGGCGGCGAGTTCGTGCTGGTGGAAAGTGTTCCGCGAGCGCAGTCGCGCGCTCGCGTAATTACCGCTGAGCAAGGCCACGGAATTGTTTTTACCACTCGCTATCGGCCAGCGAAAGGCGCTCGTGGTTTTTTCCGCCTGACACTGAGGCACGGAGTCAGCCCAGTGCGACGCGGCACGAGATACACTCTCGGCGTCATCTATCACGACGCAAAATAATGCGCGACGCGAACGGTCTCAACTATCGGGTCTCAGCTACCGCGAATGTCGCTGCCGGGTGCACGCCGCTCTTTGCCCAGCCCGCCGCAATCCCTCTTTGCCTTTCGTGTGTACGGCTTTCATAGCCGCATTGTGTAGCGACGAACGCCTCCGTTTCCCCGAACGGCCCTTGACCCGGTCCCGCGCCGCCTGTTTTCGCACTCGAGACCTCGAACGGCCTGCCTTGGGCGGCCCCAACTTCGCGCCAGCGCGGCGTGCTTTCGACAATCCAATCGCAATCGCCTGCTGCGGCGATCTTGCTCCGTGCTTTCCCTCGCGCACATGATGCATCTCTTCGCGCACAAATTCGCCCGCCTGTGTCGACGGTGATTTTCCTTCTGCTTTATCGCGTTCTGCTCTTTCGATTGTTTCCGGTTCGGGCATCATCTTTCCCCTTATTTGCGCGGCCAGATGCGTCAATTCGAACTTCAAGCCGAACGTATCCTCACTACAGACTGGGGGGCAAGTCGGCAGATTCCCGTACGGATATAAGGTGGCTAGAACTTCAGGCGAGGCCCAGATGGTCCATCTGGTAGTGGCCTTTGGCAATAATCTGATCGCTGTCAATCCATACGTCGCAATTCCGCGTCAGAACGTCCACGTGCGTTTTCGACTTCCAGTCCGCATGTGTTTGGCTTCCATAAGGATCGCCGAACGCAATATGAACTCCGGGGAATTTTTCATCCTGCAGCAAAATACCGATCATTTCTGACAACCCAAGATTCGTCCCGAACGCCAATTCTCCGACCCGGTCGCTATTCTCATCCGTATGGCAATATTCCCAGAACTCTTTTTCCAGATCCTTACGCGCGCATTCCACGTGTACCAGCCGTCCGCCCTCAATCGTCAATTTCATGGGAGTTGACTGCAAATCGCCATACTTCCCGTTGAAATAATCGCCCGCCGTCGCGTCGCACACAAACGTTCCATCCACCGTCGCCGGCGTAGTGAAAACTTCTCCCGCCGGCAGATTCGACCAATAGCGCGGACTGATCAACCCGCTCGTTTTCACCCAGTCAAGCCTGCGATCAAAATGCGCCGCAAACGATGTGCCCGCTTCCGTTTTCACGGTCAAAGTTTTCGCGCGCAACATCCTCTCGCGCAATCTGTCGCTCAGCTGGTCCACCAGCTTGTAATCCGTACGCATGCCCTGCTGCATGATTTCCGGAGTCACTCCCACCATATGCGCGTAGCGAATGCGCCGCCGCTCCACTACACGGACGATCGCCATCCGCGCCGTCAGCTCGCCTGGCTGCGGATTCATCGCCAGAATCCCAACGTCCGCCTTCTCCAATGCCTCGAGCACCGGCCCCGGAGCACCGCGGAGGGGCCGCGGACCAAAATCTTCCAGCAATAATTCCGTTGCAGTCGCCTGCACGTTTTGCAAAGCAGCAGCCAGGCTGGCCGCCACTGCGCCGCTCACGGCGTCCGCAATCAGCGCGACATGTTCGCCCGCCTGCACTGCCAGGCAAGTTTCCACGGCGTTCTTGGCGCCCGGCATCAATTCTGGTTGGGAATCTCGGAAAGCCATCATCATAATTTTACAGAGGATTCATAAAATTACCACTCACTGGCATTTTTTCTATTTACTTTTCAGTTGCGCAGGTGCACGCGAAACGCCGGAACCTGCCCGCCGCCGCTCGTAACATTCGCCAATCCCGTTGCACTCAAGCGCGTCAAGAAGCCGCTCATCTTGCCGCGGAAAAGATACGGCGCAAAGTCCACTAGCATGTCGCGAAATTCCACTTCGCCGTTTGGCTGAATCCACGGAAACACTTCGCGCCGGATCGGAATTCGCTCTTGCACGATCCAGCATCCCGGCGAAGGAGCCATTGCTTTTTCAATCGCAGTGTCCCACTCCGCTTCGCTCGATTCCCAGCCCAATTTCACGCCGGTACCGCCGTATTCGTCACTCGGCTTCAACACCAGGTTCTCCCGCGCACTCCGCAAAAGTGCCAGGAGTTCAACCGAATCGCCGTGATGCGATGTCCGCACATCCGCGACCACCCGCGTCCACGGCACATGCTTACGAATCAGCTCGCGCTCGCCAAAAGAAAACAGCCCATCGTTTCTCTCATCCGTAAGCACCGCGAAAAACGCTTTTACATGCGGAACTTTGCAACGGAAATGATTCGCCACGCACACCGCATTGGCGGCCACCGCATCCACCAGCGCTTTGCATTCGGTCGCGCGCGCCACAATGTCATTCATCAACACCCGCCGATAAACCAGATCGATCTTTTTCCCGTTCGCCACCAACTGCTTGCCGTCAAAGTGCAAGTCGCGCGGATCAGCCAGCTCCACCGGCACGCCCATTTCTTCAAACCGTCTCTGCAAAATTTCGAATTCCGTCCACGTGGGCACTTCCCGCCAATCGGTAATCAGCATTTGCGGACGCTTTGACGTTCCATCCCAATCCAGGTAGCTCATCACCAGCGCATCCAGCAACTTCGCGCTCAACGGATAGCTGTGAATCTCATACGACTTTTGAAACTCGCTCATCACCGGCAGTCCGCGAAATATTGCCGCCAGGGTTTCCGAGTACCCCGCGCCGGCCGGCGATTCGCCGTTATACTCCGCGAACTTCAGCGAATCCGGCAGCAGAAACGCATCCAACCGCGAAGCCGTGCTTGCCGGTCCCGCAATTTTTCCCAGCCGCACCAGCCGCAATTCCTCGTCACGCAAATGGAATTGCGCCAACAGCGCCGCATCTTTCATCGCCACATCTGTTACGCGCTCAGCCAACTCGGCCATGGTCTCGGCAACCACTCGCACGCGTTGTTCATCTTCAGAAGAAAGAAAAAACGGCCGCAAAAAGGGGCAATGCACACGACTGCCAAACGTCAGTTTCGCGGCGTGCAACTGAGCATAAAAATGTTCGGTGAATTTCTGCGAACTCCGCAGCTTCGTCTTCAGCAGCTTGTGCCACTGCTCCGCTGCGTCGCTTGAAATATTGCCAACCGGCGATGTCGGCGCCGCACCCATGCTCATTTCGTTTTGGCTCCGCCGCCCGGACTGTCGCCCATAGAACTACCGCGCCCTAGAGCCGTGGTCGATACATGCCCGGTCGCCGTCTGCGCCACTGCCTTGGGCGCTCCCGTAAATCCTGCCGCCGCTCCCACGCCCAGCATTTCTTCCCAGCGCGGCCACGGATTTGACGGCGCGCCATTCAACGCGCGGTCAATCACCAGCCGAGCCATTTTCTCCACCACCGTCTCGAAATAAAATTGCGTAATCCGGTCACGCTCAAAATCCGGCGCCGGATTCAGGAAATCAATCGCATAAGGCACATCGCCCTGCATCGCAAACTCAATCGTGTTCATCTCGTATCCCAGCGCCTGATTAATCGTCTGTGCATCTTTCACCACCCTCGCGCCCACCGCTGGCGATAAATATTCGTGGTCCACCAGGTATTGCCGCGCTTTCGGATCGTAGTGCACAGGAACAATGTCCATTTTTCCAAACGTAAAGCACCGCACATACTTATCGAAATCGATGAATTCCTGCAGCGTCATGCAGTACGGCGAAGTCTTGTCGTAGGCCTCCAGCAATTCTTTCTTGTCGTGTACTTTGTAAACGTGTTTCCACCCGCCGCCCGAATACGGTTTCAAAATGGCCGGCCGCCCCACAAAATTCAGCAACCCGTCCCAATCGAGCGGATGCTCGAGGTTGTGCAGCGATTCGCCGGTGATATCCACATCCGCGGGATAGCCTTTTTGCGGTAGCAGCACCGTTTTCGGAATCGCAATTCCCAGTTTCGCCGCCACCGCGTAGTTAAAAAATTTGTCGTCCGCCGTCCACCAGAAGGGATTGTTGATGACGTACGTCCCTTCCATGGCCGCATGCTTCAAATATCCACGGTAGTATTCAACTTCATGCGAAATCCGGTCCACAATCACGCTGTAGCGCGGACGCTCGCCCATCTTCGTCCCGCCCAGCTTCACAAATTCCGCCGACACTCCATCCTTCGCGCCTAGTTCATTCACCCGTGCAATAAACGCCGGCGGGAAGGAATATTCCCGCCCACAAAGCAATCCAACGATTTTCATCTCTGCGCTCCCGCCAAAACCAATCTTGATCTGTCTTGGCTTTGTGTAGCAGCGGATTTATCCCGCTGCTCTTGCTTTTTTTCTTCATTCCTAAGGGTGCCAGGCTTCTCGCCACTCGTCGCTTATCTCAATTCACGGCATGCGACGACGATCTCGGCTCCATCGTACCCGCTCGCGTTTCCGTCACCACATGTTGCACCACTGCCCGCAAATCGCCCGTCTGCTCGAACACCCGCAGTTGCCGCTCCGCGCTCGTCCCCTCGTTCAAGATCGTGTGCACGTAATTCACCGCGCTCCGGCTGCCCAGATCGTCCACCACGTCATCCACCAGCTCCAGCAATTCCGGAATCAACCGCTTCATCGGTACTTCCTGCTCCTTGCCGAAGTCGATCATCTTGCCCTCGATTCCATATCTTGCCGCGCGCCACTTATTTTCTTCAATCAACGCGCGCTCATAAATTCGCCAGCTTTGATTGCTTGTATACAGCCGGTACAGCTTCACCACAATCGCCTGCGTCAACGCGGCAATCGCGCACGCTTCCTCCACTTTCGTCGTCACGTCGCACATCCGGAATTCCAGCGTGCCAAACACCGGGTGCGGCCGTACATCCCACCAGATTTTTTTCGGATTATCGATACAGTTCAGTTGCACCAACAAATTCGTAAAATTTTCATATTCACTCCAAGATCGGAAATGCTCCGGCAATCCCGTCCGTGGAAATCTGCGAAACACGGTCGTCCGGTAAGACTTCAGCCCGGTGTTCCGTCCCATCCAGAATGGCGAACTGGTGGAAAGCGCCAGCAGGTGCGGCAAAAAATAGCGCACCATGTTCATCAAATCGATTGTAGTCTGCTTGTCCGGCATCGCCACGTGGATGTGCATCCCAAAAATCAGCAGCGAACGCGCCAGTTGCTGCAGCTCCTCCACGATATGTTCGTAGCGCTCGCCCGGCGAAATTACCTGGTCGATCCAGCTGGAAAAAGGATGCGTCCCCGCCGCCGCCACTTGCAGTCCCGCTCGCTCCGCCGCGGCAATCAATTCTCCGCGCGTCCGGTGCATCTCGATCCGAAGCTCGCCCACGTTCTCGCAGATCTTCGTTCCGGTCTCCACGATGGACTGGTGCATTTCATGCTTCACCTGGTCCTGGATCGACGGCGAGATCTCATTCACCAGCTGCATTACGTGCGAACGCAGTTCGCACGTCGCTGGATCGATGATTTGGAATTCTTCTTCGACACCGATGGTGAAGCGGTGAGCCATGGCTGGCCCTCCGTTCGCTTGACATAGCCGCCCGTATAGCCAAGAAAGATGACCGGGCGCTTCATTCAAAGGAAACCGCTGAGCGCTCGCCGCAAGCCGACCGCTTGCAGCAGCCTCGACTGGGGATTCGCCCGTATCATACCCCAGATTTCCAGCGTTTCCTCAACCTCTCCCCGGGAGGCAGAACATTTCTCAGCCCAAACGCACTCGCGCAGCTGGTCCACACTCGGTACTCTGGACCGGCGCTCGTGGCGGAATGACCGATATGGTGTGCAAGACTGCGGGCGACGACAAACGGAAACTGCGGCGCATTTTAAGGCGCCGTCGTTATCGTTCGCAGATAGGAAGATACGGAATGACGTTATGAGATGTTTCTTCAAGTCCGCGGGCGGCTTGAGATCACAGAAAAATCGCCTTAGCGAAGCAGCTTCCGTTACGCCGCGCCCATGGCACGCCGCTGTTGAAAACATTCGCGGCAAAACACCGGACGTCCTTGTGTTGGGCGAAACGGGACGGTGGTTTCCTTCCCGCATTGCGAACAGCTGGTCTTGGTTTCTGAACGCATCGGGCTACCGTTGCCGCCGCCCGAGGACTCCGCGCGCTTGGCCTTGCAAGCCTTGCAGCGCTTGGGCTCGTTCTTGAAGCCCTTATCCGCGAAAAACATCTGTTCGCCGGCCGTAAATACAAACTCGGCGCCACACTCCGAGCATTTCAGAACCTTGTCATGGTATTCCATGGAAGCGTTCCCCCTGGGACCCCGACGGGAAAGGGAACGCGCAGAACTTTGCACGAAAGGACGCTGGATCACACAGAAATGACACTGTGGACCGGGGAACCGGCTGGGCTCCTGGGGCCTTTGAGCGTATCTGCTACTTACAAACTTCCGTTCACTACCTGACCGGGGCCTGAATCACGGAGCGGGGCGCCAAGCTTTGGTTCGAACTGTGGAATGCCTTGCGGTCATTGTGATGGCCGCAAGGCGTTCGTTAATCCGTCAATCCAGTTCGCGCCGCTGCTTCTTGCGCAGACGCTTCCGCGAAAGCGCTTCCTTGGCCCGGCGTTTCTCGCCGGGTTTCATGTAGAAGCTATGCTTCTTGATTTCCTTGATGATGTCTTCCTGTTGCACCTTGCGCTTAAAACGCCGCAGGGCATTTTCCAGTGACTCACTCTCTTGAATAATGACTTCAGCCACTTAGTAATTCACCCCCAATCCGGTTAGGATTGGTTTTAGTTCGGAAACCTGGGAACGTGCCGGTTTCCACCTTTCACATTATCGCACGCCGAATTGTCCGGGGCCTAATACCCGGTTCGGCAAATGCAGCCAAGTTTTTAGGCGGTTACACCTTTAACGAGGACAACCTATGGCCCACGTTCTAATCAATTCAGCGATGGGTGTCAAGCAATCTTTACATGCTTCGACGATACGCCCTGGGATGAGGCCGGAAGCTACCCTGAGGTCTTACGGAGGGTCTCTGCCCTGGGTTAGGGCTACAGCGTTCACGTGTTCAGTGCGGCCTTAAAGAAGCGCCCGCAAATTGGTTTTTGCGAGATCTAGAACCTCATCGCCTCGGCCGTTGAGCATGGCCTTTACCAGGTAGATTCCGAAGCCTTTCGCCTGTTCAAAGTCAATCGTGGGTGGCATCGAGAGCCCTTGTCTTGCAACTTTAACACTCACCAACGCCGGACCGGGATGGTCGAGGGCAGCACGGAGGGCTTCCTCAAGCTCTCCCGGGTCTTGCACATTACGACTGAGGATTCCGCAAGCATCGGCGACCTTGGCGAAGTCAGGGTTCACCAGGTCCGTACCGAAACTGATGATCCCAGCAGCCTTCATTTCGAGCTCAACGAAACTCAGCGCATCGTTTTGATAGACAATCATTTTCACCGGCGCTTTGAGCTGGCGCAAGGTGAGCAACTCTCCCGTCAGCATCGCAAGTCCGCCGTCGCCCGAAAGTGAGATCACCTGCCGATTGGGGAATGCGGTCTGCGCACCGATCGCTTGTGGCAATGCGTTCGCCATCGAGCCATGGTTGAAAGAGCCGAGGAGGCGGCGCTTGCCATTCATGGCGAAGTATCGGGCGGCCCACACGGTTGGCGTTCCCACATCGCAAGTAAAGATCGCATCGTCTGAGGCGATCCGGCTCACAACCGTGCTGAGGTGCTGCGGATGAATCGGCATTTTGCCGGGTTCACCATTTGCCAGCTCATTCAATTTGTTACGAGCCTTTTTGTAATGCGCCTGAGATTCTTCCAGATGGGCGGTGTCCGCTTTCTGTTGCAACAAGGGCAGGAGATGCGAAACGCGTTTGCGTTGATGCACTGCTTTTAGAGTAGTCGCGATTCGATGCCTCAGCCCTTTGGACCCTGCCTGACGAGACGATGTATCGGCAGCGGGTACCTGAAAATGCCAGGTTTGCACAGGGAATCCCGCGTCTTGAATTGGGGCCAAGTGCTGCTAGAATGGCGCGGCTGCGCAATTTATGTCAGGGTTTGCAAGTACAAACCCTGAAACGGCCCGCCGCGAGGGAGTTGACCATGCAAGACATGCGCGATGCGTTAGTGGTGTTGTTGGCGGGCGGGCAGGGCGAGCGTTTATGGCCGTTGACGCGGGATCGCGCGAAACCCGCGGTTCCGTTTGGTGCGTTGTATCGCATCATTGACATAACCCTCTCGAATTGTGTGAATTCCGGTTTGCGCCGGGTTTTTGTTCTTACTCAATACAAAGCGCTGAGCTTGAGCCGCCATGTGCGCGCGGGCTGGTCCGGCCTGGCAGGGCTTGGCGAGTACATCGAAATTTTGCCGCCGCAAATGCGTGTTTCGAAAGAGTGGTACCAAGGAACCGCGGATGCGGTTTATCAAAATATTTATTCCATTGGCAGCGAACGCTCGAAATTCGTCTTTATTCTTTCCGGCGATCATATTTACAAAATGAATTACGCCAAGATGCTGCAGCAGCACAGCGATTCGGGCGCGGATGTTTCGGTTGGCACCATCCAGATTCCCACGCATGAAGCCGCGAAACAGTTTGGCGTGATCGAAGTGGACAAGGACTGGCGCATTGTTGGATTCGAAGAGAAACCCGCAAATCCTAAGGAATCGCCGCACAATCCCGGCCAGTGCAATGCTTCGATGGGCATCTACATTTTCAATACGCATTTGCTGATCCCGATTTTGCTGGCCGATGCCGAGGATCCTAAATCGCATCACGACTTTGGAAAAGACATTTTGCCGCGAATCATTTCGAAACATCGCGTGTTCGCGTATAACTTCGTGGATGAAAACAAGCAGACTTCGCTTTATTGGCGTGATGTCGGCACGATTGACGCTTATTACGAGGCGAACATGGACCTGGTGAGTGTGTCGCCGGTGTTTAACTTGTACGACATGGCGTGGCCGCTGCGCACCTGGCAGCATCAATATCCGCCGGCAAAATTTGTTTTCGCCGATCCGGAACGCATGGGCGTGGCCGTGGATTCGATTGTCGGCGGCGGCTCGGTTGTGTCGGGTGGCCGTGTTTCGAAGTCGGTGCTTGGCTACAACGTGCGCGTGAACAGCTACTGCGAGGTAAGCGACAGTATTTTGTATAACCACGTGAATATCGGACGGCACTCCCGCGTTCGCCGCGCGATCATCGACCGCCACGTGAATTTGCCGGAGCACGCAGAAATTGGCTACGACCTGGAAGCCGACAAACGCCGGTTTCACGTCACCGACTCCGGAATTGTGATTGTGGTACGCCAGGAATCACTCATCGAAGAGCCGGAAACGGCTTAATCGCACCGGATTCGCGGTGCCGGGTCCGTCTATACTCCGGCTTGACTCCTGGCTCAATACCCAATTATTCGCAGCTACCTCTCCCTGGAACAATGTTCCTGCATCCAAAGAACACAGAGTTTGCTCTGTTACTATTGGGGAGTGATTTATTTCAGAGACGTGAACAAACCAGGTGGGAAGGCGGCAGGAAAGAGCCGTGAATTCTAAGAAAAAACACGCATACACGAAATTTTGCAGCGGAAACACCTGGATTTGGATCTGTCCACGCGTCACCCAGGCTCTGGCCGTCGCGAGCCTCCTGCTCGCAGGCGTTCCGGCTCTGTCTGGACAGACTTCCGATGTTACAGGCTCAAATGGCAGCCAGCCTGCTACACAGGGAACGGCAGCAGCCGGCGCGCAACCGACCAACCAGCAAGTGTCCGCTCAACAGCAGTTGGCGCTGCGCATCAGCGGCAGAATCGTCGATCAAACTGGAGTCGCCGTCGTCGGGGCGAGAATTGCCCTTGCCTGCGAAGATTCTTCGCAAAGCCAGGAAGCGCTGACTGGCGATGACGGACTATTTACTTTTGCAAACGCCAGGCCCGGATCCTTTCACCTCACAATCACGGCTGCGGGTTTCGCGGCGCAGGAATTTTCTGGAATTTTAAGTTCCACGGAAAATTTTACAGTTCCGCAAATCGTTTTGACGGTGGCAAGCGTTAGTACCGAGGTGCGTGTCGTACCTCCGTCGCAGGTCGAGATCGCGCGGGAACAGATCAAGGAAGAAGAGAAGCAGCGCGCGCTGGGCATCATTCCGAATTTTTATGTCACGTACATTCCGGACGCAGCTCCTCTGACGCCGGGGCAAAAATTCGGCCTGGCCTGGAAGTCCATGGTTGATCCAGTGACGTTCGGCTTGACTGGAGCGATTGCAGGCGTGCAGCAGGCACAAAATGATTTCAGCGGGTACGGGCAGGGCGCGGAAGGATACGGAAGGCGCTATGGAGCCGCGTACGGCGACATGGTTACGAGCACATTGATTGGGAGCGCGATACTGCCGTCGCTGCTGAAGCAAGATCCGCGTTATTTTTACAAAGGAACCGGCAGCAAACGGTCGCGGCTGCTGTACGCGATCGCGAATTCCGTAATCTGCAAAGGTGACAACGGACATTGGCAGGCGAATTACTCCGCCATTATCGGTGGCCTCGCCTCCGGCGGGATATCCAATCTCTATTATCCGGCGAAAGATCGTGAAGGAGCGGATTTGACTTTTGAAAATGCGCTCATCGGAATCGGAGCGACCGCCGCCGCCAACGTTCTGCAGGAATTTGTCATCAAAAGATTTACGTCGAATGCGCCGAAGAGCGATCCAGGCGGCAGCAACGCCAAACCTTCAAGCCCGATCGCGAAGATGTTCAACTCGTTTGTCCATGAGGGATATTAGGAGTTTTCCCGCGTCTTTATCTGAGAAAAAATCCAAACCAAAGCGTTATCGGCTCTTCCTGCGGCCGATAAGCGAAATCTTCGCCTGCAATCGGCACAGTTGATAAACTGCTGCGCCAGTCTTGTACAATATTGGATTCTAATTGCACTCAGGAGACGAATCGAAATGTCCACGAAGATTGTGAAAGTGCATGCGCGGCAGGTGATTGATTCGCGCGGGAATCCTACGGTTGAGGCGGATGTAATTCTGGAAGGCGATGTGTTGGGCCGGGCTGCGGTTCCAAGCGGCGCCTCGACCGGCGAGCACGAGGCATTGGAATTACGTGATTCGGACAAGAGCAAATATCTCGGTAAGGGAGTACTGAAAGCCGTTGCCCACGTGAACGGCGAAATCGCCAAGGCTGTGGCGGGATTTGACGCGTCCGACCAGCGCGGGCTAGATCACAAAATGATCACGCTGGACAACACGCCGACGAAGTCGCGGCTCGGCGCAAATGCGATTCTGGCCGTTTCCATGGCAGCTGCGCGTGCTGCCGCCGCGGCGACGAAGCAGCCGCTCTACAAGTATCTGGCGAAGTATTCGAGCGACCGCAGCGCCAATCTGCTGCCTGTTCCGATGATGAATATTCTGAATGGCGGCGCGCATGCCGACAGCTCCGTAGACTTTCAGGAATTCATGGTTATGCCGATTGGCGCGCCTTCATTTTCCGAGGCACTGCGCTGGGGTGTCGAGATTTTTCACGCGCTCAAGTCTTCGCTGAAAAAGCGTGGCTACAGCACCGCGGTAGGGGACGAAGGCGGATTCGCGCCAAGCTGCAAGTCCAACGAAGAGGCGATCCAGATTGTGCTGGAAGCGATTGGCGCGGCCGGCTATAAGCCGGGCGAACAGGTGAGCATCGCGCTTGATCCGGCTTCGAGCGAATTTTTCGACAGAGCCAGCGGGAAATACGTTTTCAAAAAGTCGGACAAGAGTACGCACTCTTCTGAGGAGATGGCCGCGTATTGGACCAGTTGGACGGAAAAATATCCCATCGTTTCGATCGAAGATGGCATGGCGGAAGACGACTGGGCCGGCTGGAAAACGCTGACGCAGTCTGTGGGAGCCAAAACTTCCAAGAAAAAAATTCAACTGGTCGGCGACGATTTATTTGTAACCAATACGGAGCGCCTCTCGCGCGGCATCAACGACGGAATCGCTAACGCGATTCTGATCAAGCTCAACCAGATTGGCAGCGTGACCGAAACCATTGATGCCATCGAACTGGCGCGCAAAGCCGGGTACAACTCGATTATTTCTCACCGCTCCGGCGAGACCGAGGATACCTTTATCGCGGATCTTGCCGTGGCGACTGCGGCGGGACAGATCAAGACGGGATCGGCTTCGCGTACCGATCGCATCGCGAAATACAATCAACTTTTGCGCATCGAGGAGCAACTCGGCTCCGCGGCGCGCTTTCCCGGCAAGTCCATCTTTTCCTGAGGGCAGAAATGATGACGGGCGCGGTTCATTCATCGGCGAAGGTTCGTGTGCGATTGGCCGAAGCCACCGATACCGACGCGCTGGTGCGCCTGATCAATGAGGCATTCGCCGTGGAAAAACTTGTGATCGAAGGCGAGCGCATCGATTCCGAAAAAGTGCGCGCGCTTTTCGAAACAGGCAATTTTCTGCTGTTGTACGAAGGCGATCAACTCGTCGGCTGTGTTTACGTGGAAGTGAAAGGCAGGCGCGGCTATCTGGGTCTGCTTGGGGTGCGGCCCGGCCGCCAAAAATCCGGATTTGGGCGGCGTCTGACGGCGGCCGCGGAAGATTTCTTTCGAAAAGAAGATTGCGAGGCCGTGGATCTGCGCATCGTCAGCGCACGAACCGAGCTCCCGCCAATTTACGAGCGGCTTGGCTACGTGGCAACGGGAACCGCGCCGATACCGGATTCGATTCCGCTCAAAGTGACGAGCCACTTCATCGTTATGTCCAAGCGCTTGTGAAAATTGGATCGTGGCGGTTTGACGAAAGGCGCCCGCCTCGGAAGGCGGCTACAACCGATAGGCACGGAAGCGCTTATCGCTGTGCGCACGATGTAGAATTGCGCGTCGTAGACTCGCGTCATCGAAAAGCGCACCATGTTGAGGGTTCCATGAAAATTGCGATCACTGCTGTGATGATTTTCGTTCTCGGTTCCAGTGCGACGGGGCAGACTACGCAGGAATCCGCAAAAACCGGAAAGATTGTCACCGCGAACGACGTGATTGATCAGATCAAGGCGCACGTCGGCGTTCCTTGGCAAGAGCCGACCGTAGATACGTTCAAGGCCGGCGATCCGCGGAGTCCCGTGAAGGGAATCGCTGTGACCATGATGACGACTCTGGATGTACTAAAGCGCGCTGCGGCGAACGGCCAAAACCTGGTCATCACGCACGAACCGACGTTTTTCGATCACCTGGACAATCCCGAGCAATTGCCCCAGGGCGAAGACGACGCGGTGCTGAAGCAAAAACGCGAATTCATCGCGGAACATCATCTTGTGATTTGGCGATTCCACGATTACTGGCACCGGCGAAAACCGGACGGAATTGAAGAAGGAAACGTGCATGCCCTGGGCTGGGAAAAATATCAGGATCCGGCGAATCAATATCTGTTCACGATTCCGGAAACGACGGTGGCGAAATTAGCCGAGGAATTGCGCGTGAAGCTACGCGCCGCGGTGCCGCGCATTGCGGGCGATCGTGAAATGAAGATTACACGCGTGGCGTTCAGTCCAGGGTCGGCGGGATTTCACCGCGAAACTGGTGCGCTGGAAATGCCCTACGTGCAAGTGTTGATCGCCGGTGAAACGCACGAATGGGAAACCGTGGAATATGTTACTGACGCGCGAACCGAAGGCCGCGCGAAGGCGCTGATTCTGCTTGGCCATATCGCGTCCGAGCAAGCGGGCATGGAGGAATGTGCGCGCTGGCTGCGCACCTTCATTACAAGCGTGCCAATAGAATTTGTCCCTACGGCTGATATGTGGGCCGCTCCCTTAAGTTCAGACGAAAAATGCTGAACGACTTAGCTCCACGTCGTAATTTTGAATCAGCGCCCGCCACGCGAATCGAGGCTTAGCGGGCCCGTTCCGATTTGCGCGAAGAAAAGCGCCGAACCCAGCATGGAAATATTCTTCAGGAACATCGCCATCTGAATCTGCCGCAGCATAGGATCTTTCACAGCCCAGAAATTGTGCATCGTAAAAGTCACCGGCATGGCGGGCTGGCCATCGATCCCGAGTCCGCGAAAGTGATTTTCCATTGCCGCGCCAACGCAAAAAAGGAAATGCAGAATCGCGAAAACGCGCTGTCCTTCCGCGTGGAATTCAGTCCCCGGCTTCGCATCATTTGTGCTTGGGTTCGCGGCCCGGTATCTTGGTAGACGCGACGCAAGCCGATGCCAAAATTCGAAAAACATATCTTTATTTGCATGAATCAGCGCGAAGCGGGCCACCCCCGCGGGTGCTGCGATCCCACCGGACAAGGTGAATTGCAACGTCTGTTCAAGGTCAAACTGGCCCAGCGCGGCTTGAAACTGGTGCGCGCGAACAAGTCCGGCTGCCTGGATCAGTGCGAGCTTGGACCGACCGTGGCTGTTTATCCCGACGGCGTCTTCTACGGCGGAGTCCATCCCGAGGACGTGGACGAAATTATTGAATCGCACATTTTGCATGGCCAACCGGTCGAGCGGCTGCGTATTCCCGACGAAATTCTGAATACTACGCACGTTAAGAAAGACGACTGCCTCTAATCATTCGAAAAAATGTGCACTTGCACGAATCGGCTGCCCGCGAAATAATCCTCAGCCTACGACGATGCGACCTTCGACGTCGAGGAAACTGAGTTCATGACCACTGCGCCGACGCCTACTGCTCTGCCGGTTCCAACCCAGGACGAGCGGACGATGGCGTTGCTGGTCAACGTGCCGGCAATTGTCTCCAGCTTTCTTGCGCCGCTGATTTTTTATCTCGTGAAGAAAGATTCGCGGTTCGTGTCGTTTTATTCGCTGCAGGTGCTGATCTGGCATGTCACCTACGCGCTGATTTTCTTTGTGGGCATGATCATCGCGATGATTTTCATGTTTTCTACGATCATCACGCACCCGCACAATGCTCCGGATCAGGCACCTCCTTTGGCTTTTTTCGGTGTATTCGGGTTGGTCTGGCTTTGGGGAATGGGCGGATGGGTCTTGAACCTCGTTCTCGGAATTGTTTATGCGATCAAGGCGAATCAGGGGGAATGGGCGCGTTTCCCGCTGATTGGAGATTTTGTGCTGCGCAAAATTTTGCCTGAGCAACCTATTTCTTAAACTATCTGAGGAGCCTATGAAACGAATCATTTGCGCCAGTGTGTTGTTGCTAAGTCTAACGGTGGCATTGCCATGGTTGCATTCGACGTCGAGCGACGAGCCAGTGCTCTCGGGTTTCTCGGCAGAATCTTCTCACGCAGAGCGCCAGTGGGAAGAAAAATTCAAAGCCATTCCGAGTCCGCAACTGATGCGCGAATACATGCAGCGGCTTTCCGCGCGGCCGCACAACGTTGGAACGGTATACGATAAAGACAACGCGGAATGGCTGGCGGCGAAATTCAAGGAGTTTGGACTCGATACGCACATCGAAACGTTTGACGTTTTGTATCCGACGCCAAAAGAGCGCGCCGTCGAGCTGGTAGCCGGCGCTCCGAAGTTTGTCGCGAAGTTACAGGAACCGTCTGTCGCGGGTGACCCGACTTCGAATCAGCAGAGCGAACAATTGCCAACGTACAACGCCTACTCGATTGACGGCGACGTGACGGCGCCGCTGGTGTTTGTGAATTACGGCATTCCGGAAGATTACGAGCAGCTCGATCGCTTGGGCGTTTCGGTAAAGGGCGCGATCGTGATCGCCAAGTATGGCCATTCCTGGCGCGGCATCAAGCCGAAAGTTGCGGCAGAGCATGGCGCGGTGGGCTGCCTGATTTATTCCGATCCGAATGAAGATGGATTCAAGCAGGGCGAAACTTTTCCGGCGGGCGCGTGGCGTCCGCGCGATGGCGTACAGCGCGGCAGCGTGGCCGACGATCCGATTTATCCGGGTGATCCGCTGACGCCGGGTGTTGGCGCAACGAAAAACGCGAAGCGGCTCGACCTGAAGGACGTGCCGGTCATTACAAAAATTCCAGTGTTGCCGATTTCTTATGGCGACGCAGAACCTCTGCTGGCGGCGATTACCGGAGCGGTTGCTCCGCGAGCGTGGCGCGGCGGTCTGGGCATGACCTATCACGTCGGCCCAGGGCTCGCGAAGGTGCACTTGAAAGTGAAATCGGATTGGGCGGGCTTGAAAACGATTTACGACGTGATCGGAAAAATTCCCGGAACCACGAACGCAGATCAGTGGGTCATTCGTGGCAATCATCACGATGCCTGGGTGAATGGCGCGGAAGATCCGATCTCCGGGCTGATCGCGATGATGGAAGAGGCGCGTGCCATGGGCGAACTCGTGAAAGCGGGGTGGAAGCCCAAGCGCACCATTATTTTTTGCGCGTGGGACGCGGAAGAACCGGGCCTGATTGGCTCAACGGAATTTGCGGAAGAACACGCCGACGACTTGAAGACGCACGCGGTCGTGTACATCAATTCCGATGTTAATGCGCGCGGATATTTTGGCGCGGAAGGTTCGCATACGCTGGAGAAATTTATTAACGATGTGGCGCGCGATGTCCAGGATCCGGAGACGAAACTTTCGGTCTGGAAACGCGCGCAACTGCGGCAAATAGGAAGGCCAGATGAAATTTCCGAGCGACAGGAAGCGCGTGCCCGGACCGATTTGCGTATCGGCGCGCTTGGCTCAGGTTCCGACTACGGCGCTTTCCTTCAACATGACGGAGTCGCCGCACTGAATCTGGGCTTTGGCGGCGAAGACGGCGGGGGAATCTACCATTCGATTTACGATGATTTCTACTGGTTCACGCATTTCAGCGATACGGATTTTGTGTATGGCCGCGCGTTGGCGCAGACCGCCGGAACCGCAATCATGCGACTGGCCGATGCGGATTTGCTGCCGTTCGAATTCAACAATTTTTCAGACACCATGCAGACTTACGTGAAAGAACTGAAAACGCTTGCGCAAAAATCGCGCGATGAAATTATCGAGCGTAATCGTGAACTGGAAGAAGGCGTATTTGCCGCGATGACCGATCCGCGCGTGAAGTCGGTACCGCCAGCGAAGGAAGCTGTCCCGCCGTATCTGAATTTTGCGCCGCTCGACAACGCGACGGACGCACTGGCTCGCGCCAGCGCGGAATATCGCAAGGCTCTTGATCGCGCTACGGCCAATGGCGGAGCTGCGATCGCCAAAGTTTCGCTGGCCGAAGTGAATCAAGGACTGATGGAGAGCGAACACAAGCTCACCCTGGAGCAAGGATTGCCGGGACGTCCGTGGTTCAAACATTTTGTGGATGCTCCCGGCCAGTACACCGGCTACGAAGCCAAAACGCTTCCCGTGGTCCGCGAAGCGATCGAACAAAAACAGTGGAAAGAAGCTGATGCGGGGATCGTGGTGACGGCGAAGGTTCTGGAAACGGAAGCCGCGCACATCCACTCCCTCGCGGAAAAATTGGACGCAGCGGTCAGGTAAATTTATGCTGAACAGAGGCTGATATTCCTCTCTACAATCTTGCCATCGTCGGTTTTGGAAACGTCGGCCGTGCGCTTTTGCGGCTCCTGGTAGCGAAGGAGACCGAGATGCGGCGCCGCTATGACGTACGCTGGCGGCTCACCGGCGTCGCCACGCGGCGTGCCGGTTGGGTTGCCGATCCCGACGGCCTGAATCCAATTGCGCTGCTGAATGGACATTTGCCGGCGCCCCGCGCATCGTCGGCGGTTCCGCAAAATGTTGCTGAATGGCTGGAGCAGTCGCGTGCCGATGTCTTTTTCGAGAGCAGTTCGTTGAATCCGCAGAGCGGGCAGCCGGCCACCGATCACCTCAAGGCAGCGCTGAATCAAGGTGCGCACGCGATTTCCGCGAACAAAGGCCCGGTGGTTCACGCCTACGAAGAGCTGATGACGCTGGCGCGTGAACGCGGCAAAAAGTTCTTGTGCGAAGCGACAGTGATGGACGGTGTGCCAATCTTTTCCATGTTTCCTTCCGGATTACCAGCCACTGAGTTGCGCGGATTTTCTGGTGTGCTGAATTCCACCAGCAACGTTGTGCTGACCGAAGTGGAAAAGGGATTTTCCTTCGATGACGCGGTCCGCCGCGCGCAGGCTCTGGGTATCGCGGAAACCGATCCTTCGAACGATCTGGATGGATGGGACTCCGCGGTGAAAGTGGTTGCGCTCGCGATTATCTTGATGGGATTACCGGTGAAGCTGGAGCAGGTGCAGCGCACGGGAATTCGCTTCCTGAGCGAGGAAAAAATCCGTAGCGTGCGCGTTGCGGGGATGCGCTACAAACTGGTCTGCCGCGCCGAACGCCGTGGCGCGGGCGTGGATTGCCAGGTGCGGCCGGAACTCTTGCTTGCCAGTGATCCACTGGCAAACCTTGAAGGCACCAGCTCGGCGATTCATTTCGATTTGGACGTGTTCGGGTTATCGCTGGTCGAGCACAATCCCGGGATCGACGCCACCGCATACGGTTTGCTCGCCGATTTTCTGCGCGCGGTTCGCCCGGCAGTTTAATTTCCGCCGGTGCGGAAATTCACGGCATACGCAGGCGTGGGCAGCGTCGCGTCGCAGCGCTCATCGCAAATCGGGGTATCAGCGACCAGGCGCAGCGGCACAATTCCGGCCCACACCTGCAGCGCGTAATCTTCCGCGTCATCTTCGACTCCGCCCACTCGAACTTTGGCCGAAACCTCTGTAAGCGGTAACCGCAGAATACTGGTCGCCTTCAATTCTTTTTGATTGGGCTGCCGCGCGTCATTCCATCGGCCGGGTAGGATTTTTTCCGTAAACGCGTGCAGCGCCGCCAATTTTTCGCCGGGCTCGTCGACGATTGCGGCATTGCCTAGCGCCACCACGGAGCGGTAATTCATCGAGTGATTGAAAACGGAGCGTGCCAGAACCAGCCCGTCTGTCAGCGTGACGGCGACACAAACGTTCAGGCCGCCACCGACTCCGATCAACATGCGGCTGGCGGCGGACCCGTGAAAATAAATCGCATCGCCCACTCGTGCGTACATCGTGGGAATTACAAAGGCCTGCTCGTCCGCCGTGAAGCCGACGTGACACACGAATCCTTCATCCAAAATTTTATAAATCGTTTCGCGATCGTAAACTGCGCGCTGCGGCTCGCGCACGATGCGCGTCCGGTCTGACATGGCAACATTTTCGGGCATGCGGTTCCTGGGATGAATCGTGGCGCGGAGCGAATCCTGTTCCGGACTGCTGGTTTGATTTTTAGCCGGCGCCAACGCGGCATGTGTGAACTTATCTTGCGATGCTAGCACGCCGCGGTGTTTTCCCGTTTACGCGACTGTGAGAAACTAACGGTTTCAACTTCGCGGCGAGGACCCTAATGAGCACACCGGCTTTGCATGAAGCAATCTCAAAGACGTTCGATATTGGCTGGGTTCGCGAACAATTCCCATCTCTGCAACTGAAAGTGAACGGCCGGCCAGCCGCTTTTCTGGATGGCCCGGCGGGAACACAGGTGCCGCGCCAGGTGATGGACGCGGTGCAGAGATATTTTCTGGAGGCAAACGCCAATACCTACGGGGCGTTTCTCACCAGCCGCCGCACCACTGAAATGATTGCCAACGCACGCGCAGCGATGGCCGATCTTTTCAACTGTTCGCCGGAAGAAGTGTTTTTCGGGCAGAACATGACCACCATCACGCTGGGGCTGGCACGCGCGATTGGCCGCGACCTCAAACCCGGCGACGAAATTCTGCTGACCATTCTCGATCACGACGCGAACTATTCGCCCTGGAAGGTATTGGAAGAAAAAGGCGTCGTGATTCGTACTGTGGACATTCGCGAATCGGATTGTACCCTCGATCTGGAAGACCTGAAAAGCAAGCTCAACATAAAAACGAAACTGGTGGCGGTCGGCTACGCGTCCAACATCGTTGGCACGATCAATCCAATCGCGGAAATTACCAAGCTGGCACGCGCAGCCGGCGCGATGATTTATGTGGATGCGGTCCACTACGCGCCCCATGGCCCGATTGACGTAAAGGGGCTCGATTGCGATTTTCTGGTGTGCTCGCCCTACAAGTTTTTTGGCCCACACATGGGAACACTTTACGGAAAGAAAGAACATCTCGAGCGGTTCAAGCCATACAAAGTTCGTCCTGCGACCGATTCGGTTCCTGAGTGTTGGGAAACCGGAACGCAAGTACAAGAATTGATCGCCGGAATTTTCGCCGCTGTTGAATATATCGCTGAACTTGGCGGCCGCTGCGATCCAACTGCGAAAGACCGCCGCGAAGCGCTGCTTGCGGCGTACCGTTCAACGGTCGCCTACGAGCGTGCGCTGGTAACAAAATTAATTGCGGGCTTGCTGGCAATTCCTGGCCTGCAATTGTTCGGCATCGCCGATCCGCAACGCTTTGGCGAACGGTGCTCGACGGTTTCTTTCTGCCTGCCCAAAGGTACACCGACCGACGCCGCAATGTTTTTGGGCGAACGTGGCATCTTCACCTGGGATGGGAATTTCTACGCGCTCAATCTGACCGAACGCCTTGGAGTGGAAAAAGCCGGCGGCGTTCTAAGAGTCGGCCTGGTCCACTACAACACCGTGGACGAAGTGGACCGGCTGCTGAGCGCGCTGCAAGAGTTTTGCGCATCGTAAAAAAATCCCGAGGAAAAATGAGCAAACGACCGAAACCGATTGTGTTGACTGTGCTGGACGGCTGGGGATATCGCGCGGAAACGAAGGGCAACGCGATCGCTCTTGCGCGCAAGCCGCACTACGACCGGCTTATTAAAGATTTTCCGAACACGCTGATTCAGACTTCGGGGCCTGCTGTTGGCTTGCCCGAAGGACAGATGGGCAACAGCGAAGTGGGCCACATGAACATCGGTGCCGGACGCATCGTGCATATGGACATCACGAAAATCGATCTGATGGTAGCGAACAAAACGCTCGATCAGGTTCCGCTATTCCAAAAAACGATGGAGCGCGGCCGGCAGCGCCAGCTGCATTTTCTCGGACTGCTGAGCGATGGCGGAGTGCATTCGCACATCCAACACCTATTCGCGCTGTTGGAAATGGCCAAGCAGCACAAAGTGGAGAATGTTTTTGTGCACTGCTTTATGGATGGCCGTGACACTCCACCGCACAGCGGCCGCGAATTCGTGCAGCAACTACAGCAGAAAATGCGCGAACTGGGCGTCGGCAAGATCGCCACACTGGTCGGGCGTTACTACGCGATGGATCGCGACAATCGCTGGGAACGCATCCAGCTTGGCTATCGCGCGATGGTGCACGGCGAAGCCGAAACCCTCACTGCCGATCCTGTCGCCGCGCTAAACGCCAGTTACGAAGCCGGAGTGACCGATGAATTCGTGAAACCGATCGTCGTTGTGAACGAGGAGAGTGCTGGCGGCAAACCCGTCGGCCTGATCCGCGATGATGACGCGATTATTTTTTATAATTTTCGCGCGGATCGAGCGCGCCAGATGACCTACGCGTTGGCCGCGCCCGGTTTCGACAGGTTCGCTGACGCCAAGCGCCCGAAAAATCTTTTTTACGTTGCAATGACGCAGTACGACAAGAACTGGCCGTGGCTGCAATCGGTGATCAAGCCGGACAAACTCGAACAAATTCTCGCGCAGGTGTTTGCCGACCTGAATTACAAGAATCTACGCACCGCGGAAACCGAAAAGTACGCCCACGTGACATATTTCTTCAATGGTGGAGTCGAGAAACCCTTCTTTGGCGAAGAGCGCATCCTGGTGCCGTCGCCGAAAGTCGCCACTTATGATTTGAAGCCCGAAATGTCCGCGCAGGGAATTACCGACACGGTCGTAAACGCGATCGAGAAGAGCGATTTCGACGCCATCATCATGAACTACGCCAATGCGGACATGGTGGGCCACTCCGGGAAGCTGGAAGCCGCGATCAAGGCAGTAGAAGCAGTGGATACCGGGCTAGGCACAATTTTTCAGACGCTGAAGCCGCGCGGCGGCGCATGGATTATCACCGCGGACCATGGCAACGCGGAAACCATGATTGATCCGGCCACCGGTGGCCCGCACACCTATCACACCACCAATCCTGTTCCGCTGATTCTGGTGACCGGAAACGAAAAGCTGCAGTTGAAAGCGGGCGGCGCGTTGCGCGACATCGCTCCCACTCTGCTCGGTGTGCTAGGCCAGAAGCAACCAGCCGACATGACCGGCACGGACCTGCGCATCCTGCCGTGACGTCAGCGTCAACCACGGTGAGACCGCCGCCGGAAAAAACGAAACTCGTGATCTGCGTATGGCACCCATTCTCGGAATGGCGGCCGAAGCCGGCGCTTGCGAACTTGATCCGCGAACGCTATCCCGAAATGCGCGTGCTACATTTGCCGAACTACGACACACTGCCGCTGGAATTGCCGGATACGAATATCTTTGTTGGCTATTCCCTGCGCGCTGAACAACTCATCCATGCACGCGAACTGAAATGGATCCATTCCACGGCGGCAGGCGTGGCGCAGTTGATGTATCCGGAGTTGCGACAATCCGGAATCACCGTCACAAATGCCAGTGGAATTTTCTCTGTGCCGATGGCCGAACACACCTTGGGCTTGATCCTGGCCATGGCGCGCAATTTTCCAGACTCGGTCCGCTACCAGGACCAATCGAAATGGTCAGTGCAGGACTTGTGGAACAAGGCGCAACATTTAACGGAAATAAACGGCAGCGTGCTGTTGATTGTCGGTTACGGATCGATCGGGCGCGAACTGGCAGGGCGCGCAAAAGCATTCGATATGCGCGTATGGGGAGTGACGCGTTCGGGTGAAGGCGATGCGACGCATGCCGAAAAGATTCTGCCCGTATCGCAGTTGAACGAAGCGCTACCGGACGCTGACTACGTTGTGATTTCTGCGCCGGAAACTGCGGAGACGAAGCATTTGATCGGAGCCGAACAAATTGCGCGGATGAAGCGCGGAGCCCGGCTGATCAATGTGGCGCGCGGATCTCTGTTGGACGAAGCGGCGTTGTTGAACGCGCTGGAAAGTGGTGCGCTGGGCGGCGCAGCACTCGATGTGACCACCACAGAGCCGTTGCCAGGGCAATCTCCACTGTGGCGCGCGCCGAATTTGTTGATTACACCGCATACCAGTGCGATCAGCGAGCGGCTGTGGCTGCGCGAGACGGAATTATTTCTGAAGTTGCTCGACGAGTGGTTCGATGGAAAACAGCTCTCCAATCGGGTGGATTTTTCGCGCGGCTACTGAACTAATGGCATGATGGAGGCCGACACCGAGTGCAACGTGAATCCTGCGTGCATAACCAGGACGCAACATGCTGCGCCGCCTACAAGAATTTGCCAACCTTTGCTGCGTCGCTGAAAACTGGTTAGTCGATCCCAGCCTTGGGGGCCACATAGCCTTCGCGCGCGTACACGACGTATTTTTGCTTTTTTCCTTTTTGATCGGTAGGAGCGAGTGGCGAGCCGTCTGGATTGACGAGATCGATTTTCACTTTTCGGAACTTTCCGTCGCGATTCCGGTTGGTGGGGCTGTAGGTCAGGCTGTACTGATTGCGCAGGAACGCTGCAACCTGCTGAAAGATGCCCGGAATTTCGCCCTCAAATCTCGGAAACCAGGCAAATCCTCCGGTTTCGTGCGCAAACGTCCTCATCTGATTTTCGTCCTGCACGAAATCGATTTCGCTTCCACCGCGGCCGCGCATCTCTTGCGTAAGCATGACCACTTGACTCAATCCGACGATGAAAACCGGCACGTCGGTTTGGTGCAGCGCTTTCATGGTTTGGTCATAGGTGTGTTTTGAAAAAGTGTCGCGTCCAGTGGCTACCAGCAAAATCGATTTTTTGCCCGGCACGTCTTTCAAGCGGTCCGCAGTGTCCAGCAGCGCGTCGTACACGTTCGATTCGCTGAACCCGGGAAAATATAAGTGGTAGATGGCATTTCGCACTTCATCCTTATTCTGAGTGAAGTCCACTTCCATTTTCGGCTTCATGTCGAAAGTTACCAGCGCGACGTAGTCCTGTGGTTTCAGGCTCGGGAAGAGCGCGTCGGCCCAATATTTCGCCAGATAAGAAAATCGGCCGCCGTAGCGCGCGCTGAATTCCATCAGGATGACCATGGTAATGGGTGCCTCGGTCGGACCGAAGTTGGTAACGGTTTGTGGCACACCGTCTTCGAACAGGCGAAAATTTTCGCGCTTCAGTCCGGTAAGGATGTCGCCGTGATTGGTGGTAGCTACAACATCGAGCGAGACCACCGGGACCTCGACGGCGATCGATAGGCCGCCTTCCTGCGGCTTCTGCGCGGGTGGAGTTTGCGCCGGAGGTGGCGTGGGTTGCGGCTGCCCACCGGATTGTGGCCCGGTAGGCGCCTGCGCTGAAGCGAAACCAACGCACAGAGCAGCCATGCATGCGGCAAGAAGCAAACGGCGAAAAGTGTCTGCAGCAGTCAAGGAAACAATCCCGTTCATCCCATCCCCCATATACCCAGCGTGCGGCTCGCCAGTAGCCGCCTTCTATCCTCGCGCCTCACCGGCGCGACGGTGGAACTTAGGAACGCACAGCAACAGCAACGGCTGGGCGCTCGCTGATGGCATGTTAGTATGAAGCAGAATTGCCGCAAAACGGTTGCTAATTGGTCGCGCAATGTGCGATTTAGGCCCGACGAGGAGAAAACACAGTGATTCGTACGCGAGTCCTGAAGAATTTGCTGTTTTGTGTGCTTTGCCCGGGAGTTTTGCCCTTGGCGAGCGCGCAGGTTCCGGGGATGGTGCCGCCATCCGCGGCACAGAGCACCGCGCCGTTCGGGGACACTTCCGCGCTGGCGCGGGAAGCGACCGGGTGGCTCGCAGACTTGATCAAGATTAACACCGCGAATCCCCCCGGAAATGAAGAAGCTGCCGCGAAATATATTGCAGCGATTTTACAAAAAGAAGGAGTCACGGCGGAGTTGTTGCCGCTTACGCCGGGGCGCAGCGGGCTGGTGGCGAGGTTGAAGAGTTCGGCGTTTTCTGATCCATCGAAAGCTTTGCTGCTGGTGGCGCATATGGATGTGGTCGGAGTAGAGCGCGCGAAATGGACAGTCGATCCGTTCGGCGCGGTGCCGAAGGACGGCTACATTTACGGCCGTGGCGCAATCGATGACAAGGGAATGTTGGCGGCGAACCTGGCGGCGTTTGTGGCGCTGAAGCGGTCCAACGCGCGGCTGAACCGCGACGTGATTTTTCTGGCGACGGCGAGCGAGGAAGGTCCCAGCGACGCCAGTATCCGAGTGCTCGTCTCGAAATACTGGGACAAAATTGCAGCGAAATACGCAATCAATGAAGGCGGAAACGTATTCGCAAAGAGCGGCAAAGTGCAATATGTGGCGGTACAAGCGAGTGAAAAAGTCTCGGTCAGCGTGACGGTGACTGCCAACGGGAAGTCCGGGCATGCGTCCATACCGCTGAAAGACAATGCGGTGACGCATCTGTGCGCGGCGGTGGAGAAAATCGCCAACTATACCGCGCCGGTGCATTTCACCACCATCGTACGGCGATATTTTGAAGGGGTCGCGCCATTGCAGGATGATGAAATCTCAAAATGGATTCGTTCGCTGGATACCGCGGACCGCGGTGAACATGCGGCGCGCGTGATATCAGACAGCAATCCGATGTGGAACGCCATGCTGCGCGACACCATTTCGCCGACCATGCTCAGCGCCGGTGTGCGCGCTAACGTGATTCCGTCGATAGCCACTGCGACGCTCAACATTCGACTGTTGCCCGGAAATACCATCACCGCGCTGCTCGGCGAACTGAACAAGGTTGTGAACGATCCGCAGGTAAAGCTGGAAGTGCAGCCCGACGGGGGACTGGCGGCGCCGGATTCTTCACTGGAATCGGATTTCTACCAGGCCATCGTGAAAGCGTCGGCGGAAGAATTTGGCGGAGCGCCAGTGGTGCCTTTTCAATCGACGTGGGCGACGGATTCGTCGCAACTGCGTTTGCACAACGTGCAGTCCTACGGACTGGTGCCGTTTCCGCTATCGGATGACGACATCAAGCGCATGCACGGCGATGACGAGCGAATTCCCGTGGCGGCTTTTGCGAAAGGCGTGGACCTGATGGTGCGGTTGGTGAACGAATTCGCGGTTGCGCACTGAGTTGCCTGGCCTGCGCGGAAAACGTTTCTAATCGTCATTCCGGGCGCAACGAGGAATCTCTCCATCTTGGTTTCTGGTTATCGCCATGAGTTTTCGACATTCCAAAATCGTCTGCACGATCGGTCCGGCTTCGCGCGATCCGCGGATTCTGAAGCGGCTGCTCGAAGCGGGCATGGACGTAGCGCGAATGAATTTTTCGCATGGCAGCCATGCCGAACATCTGAATTGCATTCAATTGTTGCGTGCGACGGCTCATAAACTCGGCAGGACGATTGCGATCCTTGCCGACTTGCAGGGTCCAAAGATACGTACCGGCGCACTGGCCGCCGGCGGCGTACCGGTAACGCTGCGCACCGGGCAGAACTTTACTATCACCACCAGGAAAATTCTGGGCGATTCGACCCGCGTTAGCACTATATTTCTGCCGCTCCCCAGAGAAGTGCACCGCGGAGATCGCATCCTTTTGTCGGACGGACTGATTGAGTTGCGCGTCGAATCTGTTCGCTTGAAAGACGTAAATTGCCGCGTGGTGAATGGCGGCGCGTTGGGCGAGCACAAGGGAATCAACCTGCCCGGAGTGAAGCTGCGCGTGCCGGCGCTGACGCCGAAAGACAAAGCGGATTTGAAATTCGCCCTGGCCCAGGGCGCCGACTACATCGCGGTGAGTTTCGTGCGCCGGCCGGAAGATGTGCTGCTGGCAAAGCGTTTGATCCGTCGCGCAGGAGAAGAAACTCCCGTCATAGCGAAACTCGAGAAGCCCGAAGCGATCGAAAACCTGGAAGGAATTTTGCGCGTCTCGGATGGCGTGATGGTGGCGCGCGGCGACCTGGGCGTGGAGATGAATCCGGAACAGGTACCGGTAGTCCAGAAAAATATTATCGCGCGGGCCCGCGAATTTCGCCGGCCGGTGATTACCGCTACGCAGATGCTCGAGTCCATGACGGAAAATCCCCGGCCGACGCGCGCCGAAGCTTCCGACGTGGCCAACGCGATTTTCGATGGTTCTGATGCGGTGATGCTTTCCGCGGAGACCGCCAGCGGAAAATATCCGGTGGAAGCGGTCAGCATGATGGCGCGAATCATCGAAGAAGCGGAAACCAGCATTAAGGAATTCGCGCGTCCAGAAACTCAGGAAAAATTGAAAGTGGCGGAAACGGTGGCCGAACTGGTGTGCCACGCATCGCGCGAATTGCACATGAAATGGATAGTGGTGTTCACGCATAGCGGATTCACGGCACGGCTGATTTCGCGCTACCGGCCGCTGGTGCCGATTGTGGCCTTTTCTCCGGAAGCAGAAACGCGGCGAAGGATGGCGTTGGTGTGGGGAGTGGCGCCGCTGGCAATTCCGGATTTACGCAAAGTGGATCAGCTCGCGGAAATCTCAGAAAAGCGATTGCTGCAAGAAAAACTGGTGCGCAAAGGCGATGTGATCGCGATTGTGGCCGGAACGCCGATGGGCGTGCGCGGCACGACCAACTTCATGAAGTTCCATGTGATTGGCGGCGCACTGGAATAAATTTGCGGCGCTGGAATTGACGCGAGCGCACCATACCGATAGCATCTGCGGGATTCTCTTACCTGTTCCAAAAGGAAAACATGGCTATCAATCCTGGTCGGCGGGAATTTCTTGCTTCGATCGCGGCGGTCTCGCTATTTCCGCTGCACGAGGAGAAGCCGGAACTCATACTGCACAACGGAAATATAATGACCGTAAATCCACGGGAGCCGCGCGCGCAGGCTATTGCAATTTCGCGTGGGCGAATCGTAGCGGTGGGGAGCGATGTGGATGTTTTGCATCTGGCCGCTACGGGTTCGAAGAAGATCGACCTTGGCGGAAAAACGGCCCTGCCGGGTTTTATTGATGCTCACACGCATCCTGCACTGGCCGGGGTGATGCATCTGCGGATGGTGGATTGCGATTTGCGGTCGATTCCCGCGATCCAGGCAGCGTTGCGGGACCGTGCGGCGAAGACTCCAGCAGGCGAATGGGTTCTCGGCTTCAAGTATGACGATACAAAGACCGCCGACGGCCGGCCACTGAGCATCAGCGATTTGGACGCGGCCGTCCCGGATCATCCCGTCCAAATTGAACATCGCGGCGGGCACACGGCGTACTGCAATTCGTTGGCGTTCCAAAAGGCCGGGATCAGCGAGAAAGCCCCTGATCCGGCGGGCGGAAAGATTGACCATGATCCGGCGACGGGAAAATTAAGCGGACGAGTTGCGGAAAGTGCGCGCGCCATATTGGACAAAGCAATCCCTCAGACCTTGACCCGTGACGACCATCGCGAAGGCGTCAAACTGATTTCGAAGATGTTGGCGAAGACCAGGTATCACCTCCGCGCATGAAGCGCAGGGAACACCGACAGATCTACTGGCATATCAGGACGCGCATGAAGCAGGAGAGCTACTGTATCGCGCGTACTGCTTCATCAATTACCGCTACATAGATTCGATGATCGCTGCGGGAGTTCGAACCGGATTGGGCGATAATTGGGTGCGAGTGGGCGCAATGAAGCTGGTGTGCGATGGTTCGATTTCAGAACGCACCGCTCGTCTCTCGACAGCGTATGAAGGGCGTCCAAACGATTTCGGAATTATGGTGATGACTGAAGAAGAGCTCTACACATACGGCCGCAAAGCCCATCTGGCCGGCTGGCAAATCGGCACGCATTCGAATGGCGACGTGGGGATTGATACCACTTTGCGCGTCTATGAACGGCTGCAACGGGAAAACCCGCGGCGCGATCCGCGATTCCGTCTGGAACATTGCACCGTGATCAATGATGACCTGGTGCGAAGAATCAAAGCGCTGGGCGCGATTCCAACGCCTTTTTCCACTTACGTTTATTATCACGGCGAAAAAATGAAGTATTACGGGCAGAGCGGCTGAATCACATGTTTGCGTTGCGTAGCTTTCTGGATGCGGGAATCCGCGCGACGCAAGCTTCCGACTATCCGCCAGGAGAATTTATTCCGATGATGGCGCTGCAATCGGAAGTGACGCGGACCGACACCAAGGGAAATGTTTGGGGGCCAAAACAGAAGATTGCGGTGGAGGAAGCGATTCGAGTAGGGACGATAAACGGCGCGTTTGCTTCGTACGAAGAAAACTTGAAGGGATCACTGGAACCCGGAAAGGTCGCCGATCTGGTGGTGCTGGGCCGGGATCCGTTGAAGGAGGACCCGTCTACACTGATCTCGATTCCCGTGGAACGCACGATGGCCGGAGGCCGCTGGACGTTTGAGGCCTAAATCGGATGCGCGCCAGAGTGGCGGGCTGCCATAGAAACAAAAGGGCAGAGGCAGACTGCCTGGTGGCGGGAACTATGAAACGGCTGGCGGAAATCTGCGCGGATGAAGGCAACGAGCTGGAAAGCCAATGGGATAAGGGCGAAACGTTTCGACGGAAGATTTGCGACTGACGTTGCGGAGATACCGCCCATTTTTCAGCCGCTTATTGTCGGTCTAACGCGAGTGGACCTAAACAAACTCGCCGCACGTACCGTGCGGCGAGTCCAAAAATCAGTAAATATTTTTGTAGGAACACGAGGCATTGCACTCTGGTCACAAACCGCGAGCGCGAGATCCTCGCCGCACAAATCCGCACACATCTACTTGTTCGGAAGATAGCTTAGATCCGGGCGAAACTGGATCATCTCGTTTGTTTCGTGTTCGGTAGCGGAGTCCAAGCGTTTTATGAGGGAATCCGCTTCCGCCTGCCCAAAGGCATCCTTGAGCATTTCGGGGAACGGCTTCATGTCCGGTTTGTCCTCCAAGTCCGCCCAATTTGCGTGCGGGATAACAAGGACATAAGTATCGTTCGAGCCGCCAGTGGCCAGCGAATACCAGTAATAGTGGACAGGCCACTTGGTTTTTTCGATGCCCTCGGTAATTCTGGTGATTGCCGCGCGGAAATCGTTTGCTTTGCCCGGGCGTAAAATGTAAGTGATGATTTCCGAGTACTTTGTGGGCTGCGGGGAGTCGAGTGGCTTGCTGATCTTGGGCAAGAATTCGTAGTATCGGGTGACAAGCGACTGGACGTACGCCCCGATGACTTTGTTGTATTCGTCGATGTCGCTTTGCTCGGGTACCGAGGGTTTGTCGAAATCAGCCCAGTGCTGTCCGAGCCTGCCAACGATGTAGGTTCCCGTCCGGTCGCCGGTGATTGTTTCCCAGACCATTAAGGGTTGCGAGTCTTTCTGCTGTTTGTGCCACTCCGATTTTTGTTTTCGTCCATCCTCGTATTGCTTCGCCATGCCGCTCTTAGGAGTTTGAAATTCAAGCGAGGCGATGGTGCCGGGATTTTGCTGCGCGAGACCCAAAGCTCCGGCAAGGAGCACGATGCTTAAAGCTGTTAGAATTTTTCTCATTACCATTAAGACCTCTCTCTTTCGAAATTGCAGAATCTGCGTCGGGGAAATACGTGGCCGAATCACAAATCGTGGAGGCAACTCAAATGATTGGGCTGATGACGCCGTCCAAACGAGCCGCTTAGAAATGTGAATTGTGGGAAGGACTATATGCCGATTTCAGAACGAAGCAAGAGATAAGTGAAAGAGGAGCTAATTGACCCAGCGGTCGGGGCGGGATGGCGGCTCGTTCTTGTTTTTGTTGATGTAGACGTCGAATTTTTTGCGGTTGCGCTGGTACTTCCAGTCGGAGACTTCGTTGCGCAGGCGGAAGAGGTACGAATCGCGGCGGAGATATAGATAGCCGATCAGCATCCCTCCAAGATGGCAGATGTGGCTGACCTTGTTGTCGCCCAGGCCGAAAGTTCCGAGAAAGGTGATCGCCGCCATACCGGCAACAATCCATTTCATTTTGATCGGAATCGGAATCGGGATGATATAGGCGCGGCGATCGGGAAACAGAATGGCGCAGGCGATAAGGACGCCGAAGATGGCGCCGGATGCGCCGATGGTCGGCACATAAGAGTTCTCGCGGCCCCACAGCATGGGAACCGTGTTGACGACGACGTTTAGCAAGCCGGCGCCCACCCCGGTGAGAAAGTAGTAGCGAAGGAAGCGGTTACGGCCCCAGACCAGTTCCACTTCGCGGCCAAACATCCATAATGTGAACATATTGACGATAATGTGCCAGATGCTGTTGATGTCATGCAGGAAAAGATAGGTAAAGGGCTGCCAGATGCGGAGAAGTGGAATGACTCCGGCCGGGACCAGACCGAACCATTTGAGGAGCCAGTTGTACCCGCTGACACCGCCGAAGTAATGGATAAAGGCTTCGAGAATGTACACGGCGACGTTGGCGATAACCAGGAGTTGCACACCCGAAGTGATGTAGAAATCGAAGCTGATCCGGTGAGTGCGTACGCCGGTGCGGGATGCCATGGCTTTTTCAGTTTACGGTCGAAAAGCGTGGGAGTAAAGAAAGAGGTTCAAGAGTATAAGAGTGCAAGAGTATAAGCGGGGTTGAGAGCGTGGCCTGGCCGCAAGTCATGGCGTGGAAAAATGCGGTTTTAGCGCTTTGCAGCTGGCGCGGTTCGTGTGAAATTCCAGTCATCAACGCACAGCTTTCGAGCGCCTTGAAAGATATACAACTCCTCAAACGATTTGACTCCTTGCTTTAACGCCGAGATCGGTTTCACTTTTATACTCTTACACACACTCATTAACCTTTGTACCCTTTTCTGTCGTTCAGTCGAGTTTTTTGCGGGCGAAGTAGAACAGGGAGGCGCCTAACATCAGGAACATAAAGATGCCGAAGAGATTGCTGGTGGCGAGAGCGCCGAAAATTTTGGGGCCAAAGGCGAACAGGTCGGGGCGCCACGGCAAACGAAGAGTGGTAGTGAGCCAGTGCGGGACATTGTTGGAGATTTCGGGATCTTGAAAGAGATTGATGATGATGCCTAAGAGGCCGAAGACACCTCCGGCAGCGATCAAGCCTGAAGAATAGAGAGCGCCGGGGCTGGCCTCGCTTTCATCTTTGTTTTTGGTGGTCGCTTCGACGAGCAGACGGACTAATCCTCCAGCGAACATGGCAGCGGTCGTAGCGATAGATAGATACGATCCTGTCGCGAAAGCGAGGGAACGAACACCCAAGATTTCCACCGCGATAACAAGAGCGACTCCCATTAAAACCAGGCGCCAAGGCAGCCGTTGATTAAGGATGCCGTTGATGACAGTGGCCATCAGGCGAGCCTGCGGAGCGGGAGCTTTTTCGCTGCCAATGCCTTGCGCCCACTGCAGCTCGATGCGCTGCGTGCCAGGGTCGTAAAGATATTCGCCGTCAGGCACTTCGTGCGAGCCCAGCGAATTGATCAGCACATATTTTTTGCCCTGATGTTCGAACGTGTCGCTCTCGATTTTCACGCCGCTCGGAAGAGATTGCAGCGTGACGGGAATTTGCGTAGGAATGTAGCGTTCGAGGCCACGGTTCATCAAGTTGAGGGTCGCGCCGATAGCGATGGTCGAGACGGTGACGCCGACGAGCAGGCCGAGTTGCTGAAGGCGAGGCGTTGCGCCGACAAGATAACCGGTTTTCAAATCTTGCGAAGTGGCGCCCGCGATCGCCGCGGCGATACAGACAACTCCACCAATCATCAGCGCGAGCACCGCATAATTGGGGGCAGTCCATCCTGCGACGAAAAAAATTGCGCAGGTAGCCATAAGCGTGGCGATGCTCATACCACTGATGGGATTGGAAGAATTGCCGAGCAGGCCGCTGATGCGACCGGCGACCGTGACAAAGAGAAAACCGAAAACGACAACGAAAACAGCAGCAAAAAGATTCTGGTACCAATGGGTAGCCGCGCCTTCGATTGGGTGAAACGTCAGCAGAACCCACAGCATGGCGATGATGACGATCGAGCCGATCACGACGGTGCGCATGGGAATGTCGCTCTCGGTCCTGATGGCGGATTCAGCTCCGACCGCGCCCTGCGCGCGAACGTCTTTCAGGCCCGCGCGCAGTGCGGAAATGATAGTGGGCGTGGTTCGAAGCAGAGTGATGAGACCTGCTGCGGCTACCGCGCCTGCGCCCATCGGACGAATGTAACTGCTCCAGATTTGCTCTGGCGTCATTTGCGGAATGGGAACTGTCGAAGGGTACAGCGGAGTATTGCCGGCGAGCTGACCGTAGAACTTGATTGCGGGCATCATCACCAGCCAGGAGATGATGCCTCCGGCAAAAAGAATTCCAGAGACACGCGGGCCAATGATGTAGCCGACGCCGAGATATTCCGAAGTGATATTCACGCGAAATGACGCACCGGGAAACCAACTCGGGCGGCCATCGGGCTGTTCAGTCCAGGCGAGGCAAGTTTTCATCAGAAACGTGTAGATACCACCGAGGCCAAGTCCCCAGAAAACGCGGCTGGCGAAGGAGCCGCCGCGTTCGCCCGCGACCAACACATCAGCGCATGCAGTGCCCTCGGGAAAAGAAAGGTTTCCGTGTTCCTTCACGATGAGCTGGCGGCGAATGGGGACCATGAACAGGACGCCGAGCCATCCGCCGAGAAGCGCAAGCGGGAAGATGCGCCAGAAAGTGAACTCTTTTCCAAAGCCAAGGAAGATAAGCGCCGGGATGGTGAACATCACGCCGGCGGCGAGCGATTCTCCGGCGGAGCCGGTGGTCTGCACGATATTGTTTTCGAGGATCGTGGAGCGGCCGAAGGCGCGCAAGATGCTGATGGACAAAACAGAAATAGGAATGGAAGCGGAGACGGTGAGGCCTGCGCGCAGGCCGACGTAAACCGTGACTGCGCCGAAAAGCAGTCCAAAGAGCGCGCCAAGAATGATGGCGCGAACGGTGAATTCCGCGAGACTTTCTTCGGCGGAAATGTAAGTGCGGAATTCGCCGGGAGGCGCGGTGGAACTCCAGGGACGATTGCTCACAAAATCCTCCAAGTCATGCCGACAACGCTGAGATGCAACAAAGGTGCGCGGGGATTATGCCGCAGGGACAGGCACTTGGGAAAGGGCATCGTTCAGGGAAAAGCTGACCGCCCGTTCTCTTGACAGCAGCTTGCTAACAGGATACTTTCTCGCAACATCAGGTGCTTAGGTTACCAATAAGTACGATGCCGAACCCAGTCTCGAACCGCCCTGTGAATGCACGTGTGTCTTTCACCGGACCCGTGTGCCCGAGTGGCAGCGAAAATCCCAGGAGAAAACCAGTGAACAAGCGTGCGTGGGTGGTGGTGTGCACATTTTGTGCGATCGTCGCGTCGTTAGCCACATGGTGCGCCAGCACGACGAGCGCCGACGACTGGCAGCCGATCTCTCCGGAAGACTTGAAAATGACCAGCTTGCCCGAGGCCCCGGGAGCGGCGGCGGTGATCCTGTACCGGCAAGTGGATCGCGACGACGGAAGGTCGGCACATGAATTCAATTACGTTCGCATCAAGATTTTGACCGAGGAGGGACGCAAATACGCGAACGTCGAGATTCCATTCTTGAAAGAAACCGGGACTGTTTTAGGCATCAAAGCCCGCTCGATTCGCGCTGACGGTTCGATCGCGCAATTTGATGGCAAGGTTTACGAACAGACGATCGTAAAAGCCAAGGGCTTCAAATACCTGGCGAAGACGTTCACGCTTCCCGACGTGCAGATCGGGAGCATCATCGAATATCACTACATGACGGATTACAACGAAGCCTACGTTTACGATTCCAATTGGGTTTTGAGCAACGAGCTGTTTACCAGGCACGCCAAATTCAGCCTTAAACCAAACCCGGATTTTGCGCTTAGGTGGAACTGGCCGGAAGGGCTGCCTGCTGGAACGCAGCCGCCAAAAGAGGATCACGGAACGATCCGCATGGAGGCGCAGAATATTCCGGCATTTCTGGTTGAGGATTTCATGCCGCCAGAAAACGAAATGAAGTTTCGAGTGGATTTTATTTACAGCGAAGAGACATCGCTGGAAAAGGATCCGGCGAAATTCTGGAAGGCCGAATCGAAAAAGCAGAACGACAAAGTGGAAAATTTCGTAAACAAGAAGAAAGCCATGGAGCAGGCGGTAGCGCAAATCGTGGCGCCCGGCGATTCACAAGACGCGAAACTGCGCAAGATTTACGCGAAAGTACAGCAATTGCGCAATTTGAATTACGAAAACGAGAAGTCCCAGCAGGAGCAGAAGCGGGAAAAGCAGAAAGAAGTGACCAACGTCGAAGAATTGTTAAAACGCGGCTATGGCAACGGCACCCAGATTACCTGGCTGTTTATGGCGCTTGCGCGCGCGGCGGGATTTGATGCGTCTCCGGTACTGGTCGCGCGGCGCAGCGATCATTTTTTCAAAGCCATAGTGATGAACGCGCGGCAACTGAACGACAACGTGGTACTAGTCAAACTGGACGGAAAAGATTTGTATTTCGATCCGGGGACCGCGTTCACGCCCTACGGCATGCTGCCGTGGTGGGAAACCTCGGTTTCAGGGCTGAGGTTAGGAAAAGATGGCGGCGGTTGGGTTGAAACGCCGCTGAACGATGAGACCCAGAGCAAAATTGAACGCAAAACCGAGCTCAAACTGGACAGCGAAGGAACCCTGAGCGGAAAACTGACAGTGACGTATTGGGGTTCCGACGCGCAAAGCCTTCGAATCGAAGAAAGAATTGAGGACGAAACCAGCAGGAAAAAATTATTAGAGGATATGGTGAGAGAAACAATCCCGGCGGCGATTGAAGTAGATCTTGTGAACAAGCCGGATTGGAGCAGCTCTTCGCCATCCCTCCAGACGGAGTATTCACTCAAGGTGCCCGGGTGGGTTGCGGGCGCGGGAAAGCGAGCGCTCCTTCCCGTGGGACTATTTTCGTCGCCAGAGAAAAGTATCTTCGAACATTCCGGTCGCGTGCACCCCGTCTATTTTCATTATCCTTACCGGAAGATTGACGACATTACGATTGAGTTGCCGCTGGGCTGGAAGGTCGCCTCGCTCGCGAAATCCGTCGATCGAGATGTGAAAGCCGCCGCGTACACGATGAAGTCGGAAGACAATTCGGGGTCGTTGCACCTGACGCGACTGCTTCGCAGCGACCTGGTAATGGTGCCACCTAACAGTTATGGAGCGCTGCGCTCGTTCTTTCAAGTCGTGCGAACAGGCGATGAAGAGCAAGTGGTGCTGCAGCCGGGCAGCTCGTTGGCGGGGAATTGAGATGAAGACTCACACGCTCGCCGCGGCGCTGTTCGTCGTGCTCGCGATTCCAGGAGCAGACACCGCGAAGGCCGACGCTCCCTCCTGGATGCACAATCTCGTTAACGCGCCATTGCCCGCGCACGACGACAAGACCGATGCGGTAATCCTGTACTCGGAAGAAATTCTGACCGTGCAGTCCGCCGACAAAATAAAAGAGACGGTCCGCCAGGCTTATAAGATTCTCAGGCCGAGTGGGCGCGAGCACGGCGTGGTCGCCGTGTGGTTCAATCCAAGCCGCAAAGTTATCAACCTGCACGGCTGGTGTATTCCGCCGCAGGGAAAGGACTACGAAGTAAAAGATAAGGACGCCATGGAAGTTTCCCTGCCGAGGATTTCCGGCAGCGAGTTGATCTCGGACGTAAAAGACAGGGTGCTGCAGATTCCTGCGGCGGACCCGGGAAATATCGTGGGGTACGAATACGAAGTCGAGGAGTCTCCACTGGTGCTGCAGACCGTGTGGCAGTTTCAGGAGACTGATCCGGTAAAAGATACGAAATTCACACTGCTGCTGCCGCCGTCGTGGGAATATTCCGTGGTCTGGCGCAATCACGCCGAAACGAAGGCTTCGCAGATTGGCAACAATCAATGGCAATGGACGCTGAGCGACGTGAAAGGCTTGCGTCCCGAAGAAGAAATGCCCCCGTGGACCGGCGTGGCGGGCGAGATGGTTGTCAGTTTTTTTCCTCCGGGTGGCGCCAGCGACCACGTCTTCAAGGACTGGCGGCAGATGGGAGTGTGGTACACGGCTCTGGCCAAGGGCCGGCGCGGCTCGTCGCCGGAAATTACCCAGCAAGTTGCCTCACTGACCGCGGCGGAAACAACGCCCGTGGCAAAAATGGCCGCCCTCGCCAAGTTCGTGCAGCAGAACATTCGTTACGTGGCCATCGAACTGGGAGTCGGCGGCGTCCAGCCGCACGCCGCGGTGGACATCTTTCACCATCGTTATGGAGACTGCAAAGATAAAGCCACGCTGATGGGCACGATGCTCAATGAAATTGGCATTGATTCCTACTATGTGATTATCAATTCAGAACGCGGTTCCGTCAGTGCGGACACTCCGGCGCAAATTCGCGCGTTCGATCATGCCATCATCGCGATTAAGTTGCCGGACTCCGTGAATGATCCGTCGCTGGTCGCCATGGTGCAGCATCCGAAATTGGGCCGAATTCTGTTTTTCGATCCGACCGACGATATGACGCCGTTTGGCCGCCTCCGAGGCGCTCTTCAGGATAACTTTGGGCTGCTCGTCGCTCCCGATGGCGGCGAACTTTATAATCTGCCCATGCTGCCTGCCGCTCTGACCGGCGTGACGCGGACCGCGGTCGTAAAGCTGGACGCGGAAGGCAACATGACTGGCACCTTCAAAGAAGTCCGCTTGGGCGACGCGGCCGCCGAAGAACGCGCCGCCATCCGCAACCTGACCAAAGACAAAGACCGCGTCAAGATCATCGAACAAATGCTTTCGCAATCATTCGCGAATTTTGGGATTACCCAGGCAACGCTAACGAATCTGACAGATACCAATGAACCATTCGGGCTTAACTATTCGATCGTTGCGCAACGCTATGCAAAGACTGCAGGCGACCTGATTCTGGTTCGTCCGCGGCTGGTGGGCGTCAAGACCCGCGCATTGCTGGAAACGAAAGAACCGCGCGAGCTGCCCGTGGTATTTGACGGTCCACGAAAAGACAGCGACCGCTTCGAAATAACCATGCCGCCGGGATTCGAAGTGGATGAATTGCCGCCGCCGGTGGATGTGGACTTTAGCTTTGCCAGCTATCACAGCAAGACCGAGGCTTCAGGCAATATCCTGAGATACACGCGCACCTTTGAAATAAAAGAACTGAAGGTACCGATGAGCAAGATGGACGATCTGAAGAAATGTTATCGCATCATTGCCGGCGACGAACGCAACACCGCGGTGCTGAAACCGGTGGCGCACTAAGCATTGGCCACCACAAGCATCGGCGACCCCTAGCGTCGGCCACCAGAAGCATCGGCGATCTGCAGTCTCGCGTGCGCAACCCTTCAGCTGCTCAGGACGGAGTCTTTCGTTGCCCGCGCAGCGCAGGCAGCGACCACGCGACGCTGGAATTTCCAATCAGGAAACTGATGAAGCACAGCGCTAACACCGAATGGTCCAGCGACGCGCCGAAATATTGCCAGAGTGGTGCGTGCGCGCCCGGATAATTTGCGGAGAACAGCAAGGAAAGCATGTAGAGCAATCCAAAGGCGCTTGCCGGACGGACCACTAACCCGAGCACCAGAGCCAGTCCGATGGCCAGTTCGCCATACGCCACCAGAAACGCGATCGCCGTGGCATGGGGCAGCACGAAACCGCGAAGCACTGGAACCATGAACGGGTAGGCGCCGTCTTCCAGAAATTTGTTGATCCAGAACCGGAATCCGCCGTGCAAAGTGAATTGCGTTCCGAAAACTTTATATTGTCCAAAGATTAGAAACAGAATTCCTACCGAGATTCGCAGGAAAGCCATCGCCTTTGCGTTCGTGAATTGCGAATCAGTCGCGGATTTCATTTCCCGTGTGTAGCTCGAATTCGGTGCGAAGATCCTGGTCTGTATTTCTCATCAGCTATCGGATTGCGGTGCTGAATCCCTTGTAGGGGCGCAGCATGCTGCGCCCTAGCTTGTCCATACGTCTGACCCAGATTTCTTTCTAGCATTCCGCTTAGCTGAGCTTCGCCAGCCGTTCCCGCACCAGGTCGCTCAGCGCTTTGCCGTCCACGGTTTTTCCTTCCAGCGCGGACTTCGCCGCTTTCACCACCGCGCCCATCTGCTTGATTGAGCTTGCGCCGGTTTCCGCAATAACTTTATCGATCGCCGCGTTCATTTCTTCCGCCGAAGCCCCCGCCGGGAGATATTGCTCGATCAGCGCGGCTTCCTTTTTTTCCTTCTCCGCAAGTTCTGGCCGGTTGCCCTTGGTGAATTGCTCGATGGACTCCTTGCGCTGCTTCAGAATGGTTTGCAGCAGCTGGATGGACTCGGCATCGTCGAGTTTGCGCAGCTTTTCCACTTCCTTCAGTTGAATCGCGGACTTCACCATTCGCAACACGCTAAGCTTGAAATCGTCGCGCGCCTTCATCGCCACCACAATGTCTGTCTGGATTTGCTCTGCCAGCGTCATCGATTTTCCCCTGCATGAAATATAGCAGCGGCAGGATGTGGTGGCCAGCGAGCCGCGCTGAGCGCCGGGTTCACGGCTTCGCGGACAGGGCCACCCCGAGTGCCAAGTATTTAAGAAGGGTGTGCGATTTTCGGACGTCCATTGGATTGTCTTGTTGTTCTGCAGCACCGTAACTCTTATTGCGTTCTCCGGCGCGCCCGACAAATAACAAATATCAAGGTGCATCCGGAAGACAACCGGTTTGCCGAGGAACTCTTTGCCGGCATCTTGCGCGCTGTAGTTAACAGCCTTGCTGGCATGGATCGCGACGTGAGCAAACGGAGTTTCCAAGCCGATCTCCGACATCCATGCTCCGACCTTGAGCTGATTCACTTTGTGAGTGTATTCGCCCAGAAAAGCGCTGCCCGAGCTGGGGCCTTTGGTTCCCAGAAAATATGCGTCTCGTATCGCGGTTTGGGAAAGCGGGAAATCATAACCGCGAGCCGCCCTCCCGATAAGAACCGCCATCGCGACAGCCGCGACTCGCCATCCTTAACGACTAAAGTTTGCGCAGCTCATCCAGCTTCTCTTCCTTGTACTCCTCGTCCGCCACGATAACAAACCCGCCTCAGGACCGAGTGTGTCTGAAGTTAAACTCGCTTCCCCGCGACCCGTCTCCTTCCTCAACCTCCTCTACTTCTGTCTCTTTCCGCTACAATACTTGTCTGCCGATTCTCAGCCACTCGAGGTGCCGGCTACTCACTGCACAGAAGGGGAGTAATGAAAGTCATCGTTGCGGACAAGATCAGCGAGCGCGGAGTCGAATTGTTGAAGAAGTCGGGACTGAACACCGTGCTGACCACCAAGGACACCATAGGAGCGGAGCTGGCGGATGCGGATGCGCTGATCGTGCGCAGCGCGACGCGGGTAACACCGGAATTGCTGGACAAGGCGCTCAAGTTGCGCGCGGTAGGCCGCGCCGGCGTCGGAGTGGACAATATCGATTTGCCGGAGGCGACCAAGCGCGGCGTGCTGGTGATGAGCACGCCCGGCGGCAACGCGGTCAGCGTCGCCGAACACACTTTTGCGCTGATGCTCGCGCTGGCACGGCAAGTCCCCAAAGTGGACGCAGCATTGCGTGAAGGCCGTTGGGAAAAATCATCCAGCGGCACCGAACTGCGCGGGAAGACATTGGGGCTGATTGGATTGGGAAGAATTGGCGGCGAAGTCGCGCGGCGCGCCGAAGCCTTCGATATGAAAGTGATTGCCTACGATCCGTACATCAGCGAAGGAGCAGCCAAAGAGTTGCAGGTCGAGCTGGTGTCGCTGGAAAAACTTCTGGCCGAAAGCGATTTCGTTTCCATGCATACGGCGCTAAGCCCCGCAACACAAAAAATGATCAATGCCAAGTCCATCGAAAAAATGAAAAAGTCGGCACGCATTGTGAACGCGGCGCGCGGCGAATTGATTGACGAATTGGCGCTGGCGGAAGCTTTGAAAAGCGGACGGCTGGCCGGAGCGGCACTCGACGTTTTTGTCGAAGAGCCGCCGAAAAATTCGCCCCTGGTCGGATTGCCGAATGTAATTTGCACCCCCCACATCGCCGGCTCGACGGCGGAAGCGCAGGAAGAAGTTGGCACGCAGGTTGCCGTGCAGATCCGCGATTACTTGACCGACGGAATTATTCGCAACGCGGTGAATTTGCCGGCGCTTTCCGCAGATCAGTATCGTCGCGTGCGCCCGTATCTGGAACTGGCGGAGCGGCTTGGCTCGCTGGTCTCGCAGGCGACAGCCACGCGTCCGGAGAGGATTCGCATTCGGTACGCGGGAGAAGTCGCGGAAGTAGGAACCCATCTTTTGCGCAGTGCAGTCCTTGCGGGCGTTTTGAACGCAGTGTTGGACGAAAAAGTGAACGTAGTGAATGCTCCGGCGATGGCCGCGGCTCGTGGCCTCACGGTGGAAGAAGAAACGAGGAAACGCCAACACGCATTTCCAAACACGCTGGAAGTTTCCTCACTCTCAAAAAAAGCCAGCGACACCGGCTTCACGGCTGAGGGAACAGTTTTGTTCGACGGTTCGCCCCGAGTGCTGGCGATCGACGGAATTTCGCTCGAGTCTCAACTGGGCGGCACCATCCTTTTTTTGCGCAATCACGACGAGCCCGGAGTCATCGGCCAGGTCGGCAACACACTGGGACGCCTTGGCGTCAACATCGCGACTTTCGCGCTTGGCAGACGAGAAGCAACGCGCGGCGCGGAAGCCGTATCGCTGGTGCGCGTGGACGGTCCGGTGGACGATTCGATCGTCGGCGAAATTCGCCAGATCAAAGCCATCACCGAAGCCCGCATTTTCCGATTGGAAGATTAATGCGCCGGAAACAGTTTACAATTTCGCGACAATTTATTGTCAATCCTGTAACTAAAAAATGAATCAACAAAGTTATTGACAATCCCTCTAGCTCGTCATAAAAGTTAAAAAGAGAAAAAATCGTTTGCTGTCGTGGGTGCGGAGGAGGCGCGCAAGTCTTGAGCGCAAAGAAATCCTCCCGATTATCTGGCGAGAGTGCGCCAGTTCGCAACGTAAATTAGCTTCATCCATACCAAGACGAAGTGCGGACAAGGAATCTTTTTGGCGCAATGCCCTTTGCGCCGCTCCGGCGTCCAGCCGCGGCGCCACGCACTTTCTAATTACCGCGCGAAATGTGCGGTCCTGAATGCGGCCATAAGCTGTTCTGGCAATTCACATTTTCGGAGGGTAGCACCTGTGAAATATTCGTTGAAGTTTGTCTTGACGATTTTTCTGGCAATGACGATTTTCGCACTCGGCACAAGCCAACCGGCCCGCGCGCAGCAAGCGACTGGAAGGATTATTGGAAATGTTACCGATCCCAGCGGCGCTGGAGTTCCGGGCGTACAAGTCAAAGCAACAAACGTGGCCACGCGAGTTTCCCAGGAAACAAAAACGGACCGGGAAGGATTCTTCGAAATACTTTCATTGCCGATTGGCACCTACGACGTGCGAGTCATGGCCACCGGATTTCGCGAGCAAGTATTCGAGCATCAGGTTTTGCAAATTGCTCAGTCGCTGCGCGTTGATGCCAAGCTGGAAATCGGGCAACAGTCAGACGTGGTCGAAGTGACGACGCAGGCTGCAAATATCGAAACGCAAAGCGAAACTGTCGGCGGCACGGTGGTGGGCGAGGCGATTCAGCAAGCACCACTGAACGGGCGGAACGTGCTGGACCTCGCGAAACTGCAACCCGGCGTAACCGAAACAAACGGAGACTCGACAGCGGCGGGAACTTACAGCATCGCGGGCGGGCGCAGTGATTCGGTGACGTTTCTGCTTGACGGAGGATTGAACAACAATCTTCTGGACAACAGCGTGGTCTTCAATCCGAATCCGGATACGATCGCGGAATTTAGAATTCTGGAGAGCAACTATTCGGCCGAGTATGGGCGCAATGGCGGCGGCGTGATCAGCGTGGTAACGAAATCAGGCACTAACACATGGCACGGCAGCGCATTTGAATTTGTCCGGAACGACGACTTCAACGCCAACACATTTTTCAATAACGAAAACGGCCTTGCTCGCAATGTCTTGAAGCGCAATCAGTATGGCGGGACCTTTGGCGGTCCGATCAGTCTTCCCAAGCTGGTGAACGGCAAGGACCGCTTCTTTTTTTTCGTAGGGTACCAGGGGCAACGTTTGTCATCGCAAAATACAACTGGTGAGGGAACAGTTTTCACGCCGGCGGAACTGAACGGAGATTTCTCACAGGCGGGTACGCCGGGTAACGGGCAGCCCGCGGCTTGCCCCAGTGCAGACACGAACGTGGCCGCCTTCCTCCAGGCGAACCCATTTTTTCAACCGAATGCGGCCAGTGCGGCTTGCGGAATCATTGATCCGACAAAAATCAATCCGGTATCCGCGAAATACATCGCAGCGGGAGTGATTCCGAGTTCGCCGACTGGTCTGGCCAGTTATCAGGGGGCGCACACCAGCAATAACAACGAACTGACGATGAAGTTTGATTTCGCGATTTCGCAGAGAGACAAGGTAAGCGCGACACTGGGAGGGATTCGCAATCCGCAACTGAATCCGTTTCAGTTTGCCACGGCACCCGGGTTTCCTAATCTGACGCAGAACAATAATTATTTTGCAAACGCAGCGTACAGCCACGTTTTTACAGCAAACCTGGTGAACGAGTTCAGGTTGTTCGTGCAACGAAACAACTTTTTGCAGGACCAGGTCGCGGCCACACTGCCTAACGCGGCCGCGCTGGGAATCGGAACCACGCCGGATAATCCGGTGGGACCGCCGAACCTGCTGTTTGACAACGGACTTTCGCTGGGGTTCAGCGAGCAAGGGCCGACATCGCTGATTAACAATACGTTTGGGTTCACCGACACCGTGACTTACATACATGGAAAACATAACTGGAAAATGGGCGGCGGTATTTCCGCGTATCAGAACAATACGATTTTTGATTTCGTCGTGAACGGCGAATTTGATTTCAATTCCACTGTAAGTGGCGCGAACTTTGCGACTGGTAATTCTCTTGCCGATTTCATCATCGGGGCTCCGCAATCTTACTTTCAGGCGCCTGCCGCTCCCTCAAACATTCGCAGCAAGTCTTATTACGGTTTTCTTCAGGATGAGTGGCGGCTGGCGAAAAGACTCACCCTGAATCTGGGCATACGGTACGAATACAACAGTCCCAAGGAAGATACCCAAGGACGTTCCTTCTCTGTCATACCTGGATTGCAGTCGCAGGTATTTCCCAATGCACCGACGGGATTGGTGTATCCGGGTGATCCGGGTGCACCAAGAGGTGTAAATTTCCCGGATAGAAAAAACTGGGCGCCGCGCGTTGGATTTGCGTGGGATGTCACCGGAAACGGCAAAACCAGTCTTCGTGGTGGATTCGGAGTGTTCTACGACATTCTGAAGGGCGAGGATAATCTTCAGTTCAACGGACAACCGCCATTCTTCGGCGACGCCGGTCTGTTTTTCCCGAGCGCGTCAACAGGCCAGACTTCCACTATTCCCTTCTTCACTGACCCATTTGGTTCGGCGGGAGCAACAAATCCGTTTCCATCCCATACGCCGCCGTCAAATATTAACTTTCTGGATGCGGGCATCTTGCCGATCAACGGCAATGGATTCGTCTTCCTGGTGGATCCGCATCTAAGGACTCCTTACACCTATCAGTACAACTTGAGCCTGCAGCACGAAGTCGCAAAGAACACCGTGGTTGAAATAAGTTATGTCGGGAGCAGTTCGCACGGGCTTACGTCCTTACAGGACATCAATCCATTCATTCTGGGCACGACAAACCGAGTCTTGAATTTAGGGGCGGGTGATAGCAGTTGCGTGGACGAGGACGGCAACAGCTCGTCCGGAGTTGACCCGGCGTCTACTTGCAGTTTTGCGACTTTGCCGGAATTCAAGAACGTTGCCAACGCGAACTATAACAGCCTGCAGGCCAGCTTGACGCGGCAACTTTCCGACGCGCGTTATATCGGCAAAACATACTTCACCCTGGCGTACACGTTCGCGCATGGAATTGACGATGCTTCCGGCTTTCGCCAGCGCAACAGCTCGGTGCCGTCGTTCGATCCGCAATTGTTCCGCGCCTCGAGCGACCAGGACATTCGGCACCGGATTACGTTCAGTGGTGGGTGGGACCTGCCGTTCGATCGGATGTGGAGTTCCGGACCCAAGCGCTTGACGCAGGGTTGGAGCGTCTTTCCGATCGTTACCTGGCACACGGGATATCCATTCGATATTTTCGCCCGGCTCGGAGACCGCTTCAATCCAGGGTCCGAAGGTCCATCGGGCGCGGGAGATCCCACGAACGTGCATGCAAATATTGCCGGCCCAACGAATACGTTTAATCCGAGCAACCCGCAAACCATTAACGGCACTACCGGCAACTTCTTTTTCAACCCGAACAGCTTTACTACCGCACAATGCGGCGACGCAAACAATCCGATCGCCACGTGCGTCCCGAGCGCAACGATTTTTCCGTCGAATGCGCAGGTAGTTGCGAATCCGGCGTTAGCGACGTACGGAACGCTGCCGCGGAATTTCCTGCGCGGGCCGGGCTATATCAATATCGATATGGCGTTTTCAAAGACAACGGCCATAACCGAACGTGTGAAGCTTGAATTCCGCGCGGAGTTCTTTAACCTATTCAATCACGTAAACTTCCTGAACCCTGGCGTAAACAATAACAACGACGGCACGTTCTCAGGCGCCGCCACCGGTAACAATCCCAACAGCAGTCAATTTGGACAAATTACTTCAACCTATGACCCGCGCATCATTCAGTTGGCGCTGCGTCTGGCGTTTTAGATAAAACTGGAGCAGCTTTTTGGGACCGCCGGGAGGTAAGTTTCTCCCGGCGGTTTTGCTTTGTTCTAAAAAGTTTTTGTTTTTATAGATAATTTCGTAATAAATCCGCCATATTTTACCTACATAAAAAATAAATTATCGGAACTTACGTTGACTCACCTGCGAGCCCATTTTAGAAGTGGGCCAATGTAGTTTGCAGTCCCCGGTGGGTTCGTGCGCAATAGGTGCGGCCAGATTCTCACCAGGCAGAACGAGCAAAGGTCGTCGCGTCTCCAATTCGCGATACAGGCTCGCTGAATACCAACAACGAAGTGGTGCGGAAAAGGAGCAGTTCATGTGGCGGCAACTAAAAGGCCTGAAAGGCCTTTGCATTGTTTGGGTATTGGTGTGTCTCGCGAGTGGCAATCTGGCTTTGGCGCAGACGGGAACCACTTCGCTGCGCGGCACGGTTTTGGACAAAAGCGGAGCAGCGGTCGCCGGGGCCAGGGTCACACTGTCAAATTCGGAGCAGGGGTTCGAACGCACCGTGAGCAGTTCGGAAAACGGGGCGTACGAATTCGTCGGATTGACGCCGGGAATTTATTCGCTGATGGTGGAAAAGGAAAATTTCCAGAAATTCGAACTAAGCAAAATACAATTACTAGTGAATACACCAGCCACACAAACAGTAACGCTGCAGGTGGGTTCGAGCGCTCAAACAGTGGAAGTTTCGGCCACCACCGAGACGCTGAACACCACCGATGCGTCGATTGGCTCGGCGTTCAACGAAAATCAGATCAAGCAATTGCCGCTGGAAGGAAGAAGCGTGCCAGAGCTTCTTTCGCTGCAGGCGGGCGTGGTTTACACGGGCAACCGCAGCGACATCGACAAGGATACAGATACGCGAAGCGGGGCGGTGAATGGAGCGCGCAGCGATCAGAGCAACCTGACTTTGGATGGCGTGGACGTGAACGACCAAGTGAACGGCTACGCGTTTACTTCGGTGTTGCCGGTGTCGGTGGATTCGGTGCAGGAATTCCGAGTAACGACCACTGGTTACAATGCGGACCAGGGCCGCTCGTCGGGCGCGCAAGTTACGCTAGTCACGAAGAGCGGGACCAACAGCCTGCACGGATCGGCGTACGAATACCACCGCAACACGCTCACCAGCGCAAATGATTATTTTGTGAAGAGCGCCGAGCTGCAGAGCGGCGAGCCGAATGTCGCTCCAAAATTGATCCGAAACATTTTCGGAGCTTCGCTTGGCGGACCGATCAAGAAGGACCGTTTATTTTTCTTCGCGAATTATGAAGGATACCGGCAGGCGGAAGAGGCTTCGGAACAGAGAATTGTGCCCAGCGACACGCTGCGCCAGGGAATCGTGATTTACCAGTGCGCGGTTGCCGCGCAATGCCCCGGAGGAGCGATTTCCGGGACGAATTTTGCGACGCCGGCTGGATTCGCGGCGCTGACACCAGGCAATCTGACTGCGATGGATCCACTGCATATCGGACCAAACCAGGTTGTGTTGAATTACTTCAACAGTTTTCCGGCGGCCAATGACCTGACCCTCGGCGACCAGCATAATTTTGTGGGCTACCGTTTCCGTGGTCCGATTCCGACCACGAATAACTGGTACATCGCTAGACTGGATTACAAGCTGACGGCCAGCGGCAATCACACACTGTTCTGGCGCGGCGCGGTTCGCAATGACCTACATTCCACTGCGCCGTATTTCCTTGGACAAAGTCCGCTGCAATCGAACGTTGACTACAGCAAAGGATTCACGGTCGGCTACACCGCGACTATTCGACAAAATCTACTGAACAATTTCCGCTGGGGATACACCCGACAGAGCATCGGGGTTCTGGGGAACAACGATACACAGCCGTTCGTTTATTTCCGGGGGTTGAACGACAACAGCACACCAGCACTGTCCTCCGAGGCCGTCACGCGCAGTTTCAACTACCAAACGCCAGTGAATAACTTTGTGGATGATTTGTCCTGGATTCGCGGGCGCCATACGCTGCAATTCGGGACCAATGTGCGTTTCATTCGCAATCCAAGAGAGAATTTCCTGTCGTCGTTTAGCCGGGCAGTCACCAACTCTTCGGGGCTGGACACTGCAGGATTGGCCAACAAGGCCAGCCCGCTGGATCCAGGTTCGAACGGATTTCCGGCAGTAGCCGCAGGCTTCAATAATTCCTACGACTATCCCACGATGGCGCTGATGGGAATCATGAGCGAACTCGACGCCACCTATAACTACGACAAACACGGAAATTTGCTACCGACGAATTCTGCTGTGAAACGCCGCTGGGGGGCAGACGAATATGAGTTCTACGTTCAGGATGTTTTCAAAGCCAAGCCGAATCTTACGTTAACCCTGGGACTGCGTTATTCGTTGTTTTCGCCGCCTTGGGAGACGACCGGAACCCAAGTCGCACCGAGCATAGGATTGGGGAATTGGTTTGCGCAACGCGCAAGCGACATGGCGCAGGAGATTGGATCCAATCAGGATCCGACAATTACGCTGGATTTGGCCGGACCTGCAAATGGCAAGCCAGGGTTTTACAACTGGGACTACAAGAATTTCGGGCCGAAAGTGGCGTTTGCCTATTCACCGAATCCGTCGTCGGGTTTAATGGGGGCTCTTTTCGGAACCAACAAAACCTCGATTCGAGGAGGCTTTGGAATGGTGTACGACAGAGTCGGAGCTGGCCTGCTCAGCACGTTCGATCAATTCGGATCGTTCGGGCTATCCACGCAACTGACAAACACGACTTCGCCGTCAGTCGCCACTGCTCCACGGGTGACCGGACTAAATGACTTGCCGACATCGAGCCCTCTCTTCCCGACCGCACCTCCAGGAGGATTCCCGTTTACGCCGCCGGATCAAGAGGGCGGCCTGGCGATCAACTGGGGTTTAGACAATTCGATCAAGACTCCGTATTCATACACGGTGGACTTTTCGATCGGTCGCGAATTCGCGAAGGGATTCAGCCTTGAAGTTTCCTATGTGGGACGGTATGCGCATCGATTGCTGGTTCAAGAAGACCTGGCAATGCCTCTGAACCTTACGGACAAAGCTTCGGGCGTAACTTATTTTCAAGCGGCTCGACGCTTGTCAGAATTGGGTGCCGCGGGGACGCCTACCTCGGCGATAACACCGGGTCTGGTTGGGTCAACCGCGCCGTATTGGCAAAATTTGATGGCGCCACTTGCGCCTGGCGACGCTTATTCGCTGGCATGCAGCGGCGGATCGACAACGAGCCCGTTGCAAGCCGTCTATGATCTCTACAACTGCAACGTCTTCAACGAAACCACTCCGCTCTGGCAACTGGATCAAGTAGGGTCCGACTTTTCCGGGAACGCCGGAATCGCGGGCGTGGCTACCGACTCCTCGGGTAATCCGCTACATTATTATCCGACGAAACTGGGACCGGCCGCGTTTTTCAACAAACAATTCAAGTCGCTGTACGCGTGGCGTTCGAATGGAAATGCCAACTACAACGCGCTGCAAGTGAGTTTGCACAAGCGCATGGCGCGCGGCCTGCAGTTCGACTTCAACTACACGTATTCGAAATCCATTGATTTGATGTCCGATGCCGAGCGCATTACGGAATGGGGCGGTCTACAGAGCCAGGTCATCAATTCCTGGGATCCGAACGCGCGGCGCGCCGTTTCCGATTTTGACCTTCCGCACCAAGTGAACGCGAATTGGGTGCTCGAACTGCCGTTCGGCAAAGGCCGTACATTCGCACGCGATGCCGGCAAACCTCTGGACGCCGTGATCGGAGGATGGCAACTCTCCGGCGTGGCTCGATGGACGAGCGGTTTCCCGGCGAACGTGCTCAATGGCGGTACTTGGCCAACCAACTGGCAGTTGGGCGGAGGCGCCGATCAAATCGGTCCAATTGCAACGGGTACGACCGTTGATCCTACAACCGGAACCATCAGCATATTCAAAGACGCGCAAGGCGCAACGGGGATTGGAGCCTTCGCACACGCTTTCCCTGGTGAAAGCGGCGGCAGAAACCAGATCCGCGGGCAGGGCTTTGCGGGCCTGGACCTTGGATTGTCGAAGCGGTGGATCATGCCGTGGAAGGAATCACACAGCCTGCAATTGCGCTGGGAAGTGTTCAACGTTCCGAACTTGCATCGGTTCGACGTGCAAAGCGCCAACTTGAACATCGATTCTGGCGCGGCATTTGGGTTGTATACGGGGCTGCTGACGAATCCGCGCGTGATGCAGTTCGCATTGCGCTACGAGTTCTAGAAATCCGAACCAACGCAGGTCAGGAAGCCCGCTGGGAACGAGAGTTCCTGGCGGGCTTTCTTGTTTGTGAAGGACTCGTGAGGTACTTTTGGAATTCACGTCAAAGGTGATGAAGAGCTTACGGCGATCAGGACTGCAACTGCGAAGGTGCAATATTTCTTAGATTTGGTCAATCAATGTCGCGAATCTAAAACAGAACTAAAATTTATGAACCACAGTATTGAAGAACATGTATTGACATCCGGCTAGAATCGTCCTAAAAGATTATCCAATTAATTAAGAGACCCGTGGTGCATCGGTGGATTTGCGCAAAGCCCAACGCTGCAAGACCTTCCGCCAAGAGTGCGATCAGCCACAGGGTGTGCCCCAACTCGCAAGAGGACCAACTACAATAGCCTGGCGGCCAGCCTGACGAAGCAAATCGCGAACACGCCGTATCTAGGAAAGACCTATTTCACGTTCGCATACACTTGGGCGCACAGCATTGACAATGTTTCAGGCTTCCGGCAACGGAATAGTTCGGTACCTAGCTACAATCCCAATTTGTTCCGAGCCTCGAGTGATCAGGATATCCGAAACCGCATTACGTTCAGCGGCGGCTGGGACCTGCCGTTCGCCAATATGTAGAAATCCGGGCCCAAGCGTTTGACTGAGGGCTGGAGTCTTTTTCCGGTGGTTACGTGGCGCACTGGCACTCCTTTCGATGTCTTCGCGCGGCTTGGCGACCGCTACAATCCGGGGGCAGAGGGACCCTCCGGCGCGGGAGATCCGTATAACGTTCACGCAAATGTCGTGGGTCCTACTAACACGCTTAATCCTCGAACAGCCCAAGATTTCGGATCCGGGTTGGGCAATTACTGGATAAATCCCAACAGTTTTACCAACACGCAGTGTGATCCTTCGGACCCCACTTGCGTTCCATCGTCCAGCATGTTCCCATCGAACGCGCAGATTGTGGCCGACCCTTCTTTGGCAACGTACGGGACTTTGCCGCGCAATTTCCTGCGCGGACCCAGCTACGTCAACTTCGACATGGCTTTCTCGAAGACGACCGCCATCTCGGAGCGGCTGAAGGTGGAATTCCGCGGTGAATTCTTTAACATCTTCATCACGCCAACTTCCTGAATCCCGGCGTAACCAACTCGGGCAACGGTACTTTTTCGGGCGACGGTAGCGGCGTCAATATCAACAGCGGAGTGTTTGGACAAATCACCTCAACGTACGATCCGCGCATCATCCAGTTGGCTGTGCGGCTTTCGTTCTAAGAGTAGGGGAGAAAATCTGAGATCGCATTCGGATCCGTTGAGCCGCATGTCGGTTGTCGCCGGAGAGAGCGCTTTTCAAAACGCCTTGCGCTTTCAGTTTGACGATTTACTCCGAGTTGCTGCAGGAGCTCGCAGCAACAATCTGGTGTGCCTATGTTTGGTGTGCTATTCTACCTAACACGCAAGGACATTTTAGGTTTGCGTGTGGCAATTGTCGGGGCGTAGCGCAGCCTGGCTAGCGCGCCTGGTTCGGGACCAGGAGGTCGAAGGTTCAAATCCTTTCGCCCCGACCATTATTTCCCCTCTCGATTCAACAACTTACGCTGCGTTTTCAACTTCAGGTTTTGCTTCGTTTTTACGGACAATACGGACAACATCGGCGATCTTGGGCGGAAGTGCGAAACCCAAGCCCACCGTTTCTGCTTGTTCCAAACGGAATGCGACATCTTCTTTCATCTTGCTATAGCCGTCTCCCACAGTCTCATTTTCATGTCCCATCCAAAATCGTTCCAAGTCAGCATGGACGCGATTCTTTCTGAGCCATGTAAGCCGGTAACGGCGGAAGGCATGAAAGCCTGCTTTGGGTTGCTTCAATTTCTCCAAAGCGGGGTGTAATCCGCGCCTCAAGAGATTTGTCTGTGAGAGGAAGTTCCCCTTCCGATTCTGAAAGAGAAAACCGGAAGTGCGGTCTCCCACGTAGGCCTTGAGTAGTGCTGCGAGCCTAGGGCAGAGATCAACGTCTCTACGTCCGGCATCAGTCTTGAGAAAGAGTTCTAACTTCGTTCTCCGAACTTTCTGGCGAATGTAGAGTGTTCTGAAGTCTGCTGAGATGTGCTTGTCGACTTCGAGCCCAATTGCTTCTCCGGCGCGGACTCCGGTTCCCGCCAACAGAGCACAGAACATTTGTTTGTACCCTCTGGTGGAGGTGAGAATCCCGGCGATGACTTCGCTAGTGAAGTGGGGTGTGTTCTGTTTGCTCTTGTCCACGACCGGCATGTCGACGAATTCGTGGTTCCATTTACGAGGGAAGAGTTGTTCGCCTTCCTCGTTAACGGCAGAAGCCACGACAGACTTCACGACCTGCGAGTAAGTGTTCACCGTCTTGGGCGAGAGGCCCGCCTCGACCATTTTTTCCACCAGCCCCTTGAGAGCGAGATTCCCCACAGTTGCCAGGGGAACATCTCCAAGGTTCGGCAGAATCCACACATCAAGGCAGCCTTGCCACGATTCGACGGTTGCTGGAGCGATTGGCTTGCGCTTTCGTTGTTGCACGTGATTGATCCACCATGCCGCTTGCTGACGCAACGTAACACCGCTAGAAATACCTTGCGCGTTTGCTAGGCACTCCGGTGTATCGGCTCCGCTTTCGGCAATGATTTCCCTTGCCTTCCTTTCGCGTTCGGGTTTGGTCAAACTCCCTAGGCCGTTAATTGGACTAATCTTTACGCACATATGTTTTCGCTTCTCTTGCCCTGGAACGTCCATCCAAAACCGAACCACGTACCAGTTACCACTTTTTTCTATATGACCACTTTGACCAGATCGGCGGTTCATGCTCTTTCCTCTTCTCCGCTTTTCTGGCGTCGCTGGAGCGACTTTATCAATGGTGGTGTCTGTCAGCAACGGTAGTTTTCCTTACAGTGGGATAGTTCAGGATCGTGCAGGGTATTTCGGGTAGTGCTCAATCGCACTCTGATGTTTTATGCGCCGGAATGGCCGTTCATTCGTCTGGCGGCCAGCCACGCGACAACATCTGCTTCGACAAAGCGCCAATATTTGCCAACGCGAAATCCCGGAATTCGGTCCTTGGAAGTGTCGCGTGTATGGCCATATACCCACGAACGCGGAACCTTGAGGATCTCGGCAACTTCATCGACGGTGAGGAGCGTCTCTTCTCGGACATTCGTCTCCATATAGTCTCCTTGCGAGAAATTTGCGGCGCACTACAGGAAAATCTAGTGCTCCGTCTCCCTGTGGCTCTCCCCCTCGGGAACGTTGGCGGTATGTACAGCCCGCATTTGGAGATCGGCGACAGCTTTTGTGACAGTGAGTCGTGCGTAGTATTGCGGATCGGATTTGTCGGCAGCGCGAGAGCGGGCCAGTTGCGAAATAAGCTCTTCGGGATCTGCGCCACTAGCGAGCGAACTCTTGACGTAAGCCCAATCGCGTTCCGATTGGCTGATGGGTCGTGGCTCGGACCTGTTCGGTTGCAGCGGTGAGTGCCGGAGTTGACGGTAGCCCGAATCGACGGGTTCGGTGCGGAGCTTGAAGTCTCGCGTGTGATAGATGCGATCCGAATGGTGTTGAGCGCTGACCAGAAAGTCCTGGTCATACTTCTTGTTCATGAAACCGGGCACGCGGAGAACGCGCGCCGCATCCGTCGCGGCCTGGTCGCCGTCGAATTCGCGGGCGATGGCGTGCAATAGCGTTTCTGCTTGTGTGAGGTCGATGTCTTCGACTCGCCAGATCACTTGGTATTTGTCCGGTGAAGTGTTGAGAACATAGTTCGGGGTGGGCACGAGCGAGGATTTCTCGATGGCGGCCAGAGACGCGGAGCCATCGTGGTCAAGGTCGGCGTAGAGATGGCGTATGGCGAGAACGTCGTGTTTCGTCCGCGTGAACGCGGTGGCCTTGAGCGCGTTCATGCCGACGTAGATATCGCAGCCATCGTGTTCGTTCTTGAAGCGCATCCAGTCTTGAAAGGGAGTGTCGGTTACTTTGGCAGTGGTGCTAATGCGCTGCGTAGTTTCACCACGCTTCGCGTTCCGCACCAGGATGGCGATGCGATCGGAGGACTCAAAGTTGGCCCGGATGTATTCTGTGGGCGTTGATACATCTTTCGGGTCTTCATGTTTGGTGTCGTTCACGGTTTGGATTCCTCTTTCTGAAATACGGCGCAATAGTCAAAGAGATCGGCTTCAGTGTTGTACGAATTGATTTCGAGCACTTCGGAGATGAATCGACGACCCGGCCGGCGTTCCACGTGGATGACCACATTGAGCGAATCGCCGATGTTGCTTTTAATGGCGCGATACGGCAGCTCGACGCCGCTCTGAAGGACACAGCTTGTGAAACGAGCGAGGCCCTGCCTTGCGGAGTTGGCGTGAATCGTCGACAGCGTCCCGGAATGGCCTGTATTCAATAGCTGGAGCAATTCGAAGGCTTCACCGCCGCGGACTTCACCGAGCAAAATTCGATCGGGCCGATGCCGAAGCGCCGCTTTCAGAAGATCTCGAATCGCTACGGCACGGACACCGTTTTGTTCCTGGCGCGCCTCGAAGCGCACGAGATTTGCGTGACTCAATTGGATCTCGGCAGTGTCCTCAATGAGCAGAATGCGTTCGTCATCGGGAATGAACTTGGCGAGGATTGCGAGAGTTGTCGACTTCCCCGTCCCGTGCCACCGCTGATGAGCAGATTCTTGCCGGACAAGACGTAGTCTTCGAGCCGGTTTGCGAGGGATTGATCGAGTGTTCCGGCACGAATCAAGTCCTGCATTTCGAAATGCCGGGTGTTGAACTTGCGGATCGTGAGCGTGACACCGCGCAAGCTGCACGGAGGAATCACGGCGGCCACGCGGCTTCCATCGGGCAAGCGGGAATCGAGGATGGGGCTCGCCTCCGAGATGTCGTTGCCGAGACGGCGGGCAATGTTTTTGACAGCGACCATCAAAGCACGGTCGCCGATCGAGATTCCCTGAGCCCGCTCGAGAAAGCCATTCTTTTCGAAAAAGACGCAGTCGCCGCCATTGACCATGACCTCGCTGATCGAATCGTCGACAATGAGGTGCTCGATCGGCTTGAGAAAGGGAAGAATTGTTTCGAATCCGTTCATCACAGTGCTCCCTCAGCGAGTTGCTGAAAATACGATTTGTTCGGGTCGTTGTAATAAGGCTTGAGATAGCAGAACGTCGGCGGCATAGGATTGAGCCCGTCATAAGCGATCACAACGGCCTGGGCGTTCTTGAGTTCCGTGAAGACTTTCGTGTCGAATCGGAAATCGGAATGCGGGTAATAACTCTTGGAGGCCGTGATGTTGGCCTTGTGAGAGATGGATTTGCCGGTGAGCAAACTCACGTGGGCATCGTGCCCGCTCTCCGACAAGTTGTAGCTGGTCTTCAGTTGATCCTCGCGCCCGCAGAGTTCGCTGGCGGTCTTTGCGGAGAAGTCGTCCGAGAGAGCAAGAAAGATCTTGGTTCGGAAGGTCTGCAGCAGCGTGCGCCACGATTCGCCGGGCAACGTGGATTTGAGCGAGCTGATGCTCTGTGTCGCAATGATGGGGATGCACTTGGGCTGACGCGACAGGCTGAAGAACTTTTCATCGCCGGTTGGCTCCGTCTCGCCAACCGTCGCAAAGTGCTGGTATTCGTCGCACAGAAAGAATACTTGGCGGAAATGCTTTTCGGGATGGGCCTCAATGGCGGGAATGCGATTCAGGACGGCACGCTGAAAATCGAGCTTCATCATGACTCCGATGGCCTTGGCGAGACCGGGGTTCATCGCGACAGGGAAATTCAAGGCACACACGGCTCCACTTTCTATGAGCCAGCTAAACGAAGGGAGCGGCTTGCCAAATCGGAAGTCGGCGTTGGCCCGTTCGTCGTAGCATTCAGGCGGCGGGCAGAAGGTCCGCTTGACGGCCGGATTGTCATCGAACAAGGAAAGAAAAACGGAGATTCCCTCGACAATGGATGTGCGCAATTTTGGCTCTATGCGTCTCCAGTCGTTGAAATACCAGCGCTTCACTGCCGCCAACTGCTGTTGGCGATCGGGATCAATCTGGTCAAATCCCGCTTCGCTCAAGCACTCAAATTCGATGAAGTTGCTCTCGAGGAATGAGCGCAGTCCCGGAGAGTCTTTCGAGCGGTACATCCCCGTGGGTTCTTCGAAGAGGAATTCGAACAGCTTTAGTTCGCTGACATACTCCATCCACACTTGAGGCGTGATGAGGAGAAAATAACGCTCTTCGAGGCGCCGTTCTGCATCCTGGATTTTGCGCTCGAGTACATCAGGTGAGATGGTGCATTCATAGACGTCGAACAACGTGACGTAGTTGTAGGCGACTTTGTGCAGCAGAATGATGAACTTGACGAGATTGGTGTAGGCCTGCTGCCAGAACGGTTCCTTGCCGCGGCCGAAGAGATTGTTCAATAGGGATGCGATGCTGTACGCCAGCGCGTAGGCATCGAGGTCGTTGTGAAGGGGATTGTAGCGGTACTGGGAATCGAGACTGATCTCGACGTAGTCCTCTTCTCGTTTGTGGAGCGAGAGAATGTTGCGCACCTTGTGGCAGAAGTCGCCTTTGACTTCGAGAACAAGCCCGCCAATTCGCTGGGTATTGTCACTTGCCTTGTACGCGAGCAGTTGCTCGGAAAATGGATAGATGCATCCCGTCGTTTTCCCACTCCCCACGGCGCCGAAAATCGCTATGCCGGTAAACAGGCCTCGTTCCGGTATCGTCAGCCACTGAGGAGCCTCTGCAGGGCCGAGCTTGCGCGGGTTGTGAACTTCGCCGATGACTACGCTTGGTGCGACGCGGTCCTGAAGGGCGGGATACGGCGGCAGCGTTCCAGGCCGGGTGCGGCGCTTGAACTTGAGGGCAAAGATGTAAAAACCTGAGAGGAGAACGGAATAAATAATGTAGGGCGTGGTGTAGAGGAAGACGTAGTAGGAATACTGCAATCCGAAGAACACTCGCCGCGACCACAGAAAGATCAATTCCAGAAAGAAATTGTTCTCCGGGAAGGGAGCCTTCAGATACAGGGTCATTCCCGTTGCGGCCGCGAGGCAGGCAGGCGATGAGATTTTTTGCGTTAAGCAGTCGTTGAATCATGCGTGCCTCTTGGCTGCACCCTCGGCGGCTCCTGCGGCAGCGCCATTCCGGGATGCCCTCCACTTCTTGTATTCGGGATCACGCGAAAGCGTTTTTCTCAACGCGAAGTTGGCGACGTAATCGGGGGTGCAGTCGACGAACTTGCAGTAATCATCGAGCAGTTCGCTGACAGGTTTTTCGAGCGACAGCGAGCGATTGACGGATTCGGGTGGTCGCTTAACGATTGCCATGGTTCCGGTCTCCT